>NZ_WKEQ01000023.1 GCF_021605415.1 Pseudomonas syringae | reverse complement strand
TCCCACCACCGCGCCCGCTGCTGCCGCGTTTCTCGCCTTGTTCTGCCGGTATTCCTGTTTCACATCCGAATCCACTCGATCCGATATTTCATCATGCCGATTGCTGCGTACCCCGGCCACGGTCGCACCCGCGACGGCGCCGGTGGCAGCGCCTTTAATGCGTCCGCCAGATTGTGTGGTGTTTGCGTTGTTGGAGCTGCCGGACTGAGCCTGGCAAGCGCTGATGTCTTGTTGGACGGTTTCGGGGGATTGGCCTTTGAGCGGCGTGAGCGTCTCGGCGGTGGCGTAAAGGCAGAACACGGAGAGGAGTGTCGCGACGCAGGGGACGATGGACTTTTTCATAGGGCCTCCATGACTGGCGAGCGTGCACCAGAGGTTGGAGTTTAGTCCGGCTGCGTTCAGTTGCAGTCGCAAGGCTGAACGGTCATTACTTCGTGTGCTCGCTCACCGCTAAACAGGCGTTGAAGTGCCCTTTCATCGCGGTCAGTTGTTCGATGTCGGAGATAAACGGCCCAAGTGTGCAAGGCAAAAAGGCCACCAGCCGTTCGCGCCATTTGGCGCGAACGGCCGAGGCAAGACGCGTCCGGACGATTGCCCAGACGCTTTGTTTTTCAGGGTGCCAATGTCGCGTTGTCGATCACGAAACGGTATTTGACGTCGCCCTTGAGCATGCGCTCGTAGGCTTCGTTGATTTGCTCTGCGCGGATCAGTTCGATGTCTGAAACGATGCCGTGTTCGGCGCAGAAATCGAGCATTTCCTGGGTTTCGGGGATGCCGCCGATCATCGAGCCGGCCAGGGTGCGGCGTTTCATGATCAGGTTGAAGACGTTGGGCGATGGGTGCGGCGAGGCCGGCGCGCCGACGAGTGTCATCGCACCGTCACGCTTGAGCAGTACCAGCAAGGCGTCAAGGTCGTGTGGGGCGGCGACGGTGTTGATGATGAGGTCGAAGCTTTTCGAGTGTTGGGCCATTTGTTGCGCATCGGTTGAGACCACCACTTCATCTGCGCCCAGGCTTTTCGCGGCCTCGCGTTTGGAGGCAGAGGTGGTGAATGCCACGACGTGCGCGCCCAGTGCGTGGGCCAGTTTGATGCCCATGTGGCCCAGGCCACCGATGCCCACCACGCCGACTTTTTTGCCGGGGCCGGCGTTCCAGTGGCGCAGCGGCGACCAGGTGGTGATGCCCGCGCACAGCAACGGCGCAACGGCGGCCAGTTGTGCCTCGGGGTGGCGGATACGCAGGGCGTAGCGTTGATGCACGACGATGGCTTGCGAATAGCCACCGAGCGTCCAGCCTGGCGCGTCCGGTGTCGGGAAGTTGTAGGTGCCGATCATGCCGTCGCAGTAGTTTTCCAGGCCTTCGGCGCATTCTTCGCAGTGCTTGCAGCTGTCGACAATGCAGCCCACACCGACCAGATCACCCGCTGCGAAACCGCTGACGTTCGCGCCAACCGCGCTGACACGACCGACGATTTCGTGGCCCGGCACACACGGAAATTGCGTCCCTGCCCACTCGGCGCGCACCTGGTGGAGGTCGGAGTGGCAGACGCCACAATAGGCAATATCGATCTGCACATCTTCCGGGCCGGGCTCGCGACGACTGATGCGCAGGGGTTCAAGCGGTTTGTCGCCCGCATGGGCGCCATAAGCGTGGATTTGCATAAAGGGCTCTCCTGTAAGGGTTTGATTGATTCTGCTCGTCGGCCCTACCCTGGCACTAGCGCATTCCAGTTGAATGCTTGCCTGATCCTCTGAATTTTCAGATCGATGGATAGGAAACAGTGCTTCGCGAATTAGTGTTCGGTCAAACATGATCTAACGCCTTGATCACCGCCAACTCCACTAACATCACAGAGGGAATAGGAATTGTGCCAATTCCCGATATGAAAAAGCCTGCAAAGCGGGCTCTTTGTAGCTTGGCAATCAGATCCTTCAAACAACCCATCGCAATCAAATCGAAGAATCCATCACACCGCCCGCTCCTTCCCAGAACGCTTCCGCAGACTGACTAAGGGTTGCTTTTGGCCGGGTAAGATGGATTTCCAAGGGAATATCCCAGCTTTCGTCGAGCGCTCTGACCAGGCGTCCATCCAGTATTTCTTGTTCGGTAAGGCTTCTTGGCAGCCATGCCACTCCCTTGCTTTCCAAGGCCATGGACATGAGTACCGCAGCAAGGTGGCTGCTGAAAAGCGGCTTCAGGTGGAGGTAGTCTTCCTTGCCACGTAATCGGTGGGCGACGATACGCCCCAGTCCAGATTCGTGTGTGTAAGCAAGGTATGGCAATGCTGCAGGAGAGGTGCCGAAGTTAGCGGATGGGCTTGCAAGAGGAACGAGAACATCTTCACCAACCTTCTTGCCGATGAACTGATCAGTGGCCAGTAAAGGCGGAACGTCAGGATGGCGGTGGCAGAGCAGAAATTGTACCTGGCCATGGATCAGCATCTGCTCGCACACAGCCATGCTGTCCGAGTGCAACTGCACAGCCTCAATGGGCGCACCGTTTTCGGCGCTTCGAAGCCACTTGGGGAAAAAAGTAAACGACAGGGAATGAGTCGCCGCGAAATGCAACGACCTCGCGGCCATGCCAGCAACCTCCTGAGCCTCGTGGCGCATCCTGTACAGATGCCTCGCAGCTTCCTGGGCACTTGGCAATATTTGCCTCCCTGCCTCGGTGAGTGTTGCTCCTTGTGGTGTGCGCACGAACAAGGCAACACCCATCCAATTCTCTAACGAACGAACCCTGCGGCTGAAAGCCGGCTGAGTAACGTGGCGCGCTTCAGCAGCGCGGACAAAGCTGCCGTACTCCGCCAGCGCTGAAAAATCTTCGAGCCAAACAAGTTCCAAGGCCATGCCTCCTGTGCATAGGGCACGGCATTAATAGCATTGGGCGGGTGACATCGCAAAGCATAACGTGGGCCTACAAACAACAAGAGGAACCTGTCATGCGCATCGTAGACATCCGAGAAAAAACCGTTTCTATCGCCTCCCCCATTGCCAATGCGTACATCGATTTCTCCAAAATGACCTGCTCTGTCGTTGCTGTCATCACGGATGTGATTCGCGATGGCAAACCTGTCATCGGCTACGGTTTCAACTCTAATGGTCGCTATGGTCAAGGCGCGCTGATGCGTGACCGCTTTCTAGCGCGTATCACCGAAGCTGACCCAGACACGCTCGTTGACCATGAAAATAACAACCTTGATCCGTTCGCCATCTGGAAGGCCCTGATGACAAACGAGAAGCCAGGAGGCCATGGCGAGCGGTCGGTCGCCGTGGGCACCATCGACATGGCGGTCTGGGATGCCGTTGCCAAAATCGAAGGCAAGCCTCTCTATCGCCTGCTCGCCGACCGTTACCGTAACGGCGTGGCAGATGACAAGGTCTGGGTCTATGCAGCGGGCGGCTACTACTACCCCGGCAAAGATCAAACCAAGCTCAAAGCAGAAATGCAGAGCTATCTGGATCGTGGCTACGACGTGGTCAAGATGAAGATCGGTGCCGTGCCGCTGGACGAAGATATCCGCCGCATCGAAGCCGTGCTTGAAGTGGTTGGGGATGGCCGTAGATTGGCGGTCGATGCCAACGGTCGTTTTGATCTTCAGACAGGTATCGCGTACGCGGAAGCCATCAAAAAGTACAACCTGTTCTGGTACGAAGAAATTGGCGATCCGCTGGACTATGCGCTGCAGGCCGAGCTCGCCAACCACTACGAACTACCCATGGCGACCGGGGAAAACCTCTTTTCCCACCAAGATGCCCGAAACCTGCTGCGCCACGGCGGTATGCGCCCCGATCGCGATTTCCTTCAGTTCGACTGTGCGCTCTCTTACGGGCTCGTCGAATACATGCGCACCCTGAAGGTGATGGAAGAAATGGGCTGGTCCTCCCGTCGCGTGGTTCCGCATGGCGGACATCAGATGTCCCTGAATATCGCAGCAGGGCTGCACCTGGGCGGCAACGAATCTTACCCGGACGTGTTCCAGCCATTCGGTGGCTTCGCCGACGGAATCAAGGTTGAAAACGGATATGTCGGCCTGCCAGACATTCCAGGTGTGGGCTTTGAAGCGAAGTCCGCGTTGTACGCAGTCATGCGTGAATTGGGTGAAGGCTGATCATCCTCAATCTGCGGCCTTGTAGAGAGGCCGCAGAACCCGGCGTTGCCGACTGACGCCAAGCCACATGCCCATCACAACAATAAAATGAGGTGCTTCCGTGGAAACTTCCAAGACCCGCTGGTACAGCCAGCTCTATGTGCAAGTACTAATCGGCATCGTGATCGGTGCCGCTATCGGTTACTTCGTACCTGATATCGGAGCCAAGCTCCAACCCTTTGCCGATGGCTTCATCAAACTGATCAAAATGCTCTTGGCACCCATTATTTTCGGTACCGTCGTTGTTGGTATCGCGAAGATGGGCAGTATCAAAGAGGTCGGTCGGATTGGCGTGAAGGCGCTGCTCTACTTTGAGATTCTGTCCACCATCGCCTTGGTCGTCGGCCTTATCGTGGTCAACATCGTCAAGCCTGGCGTTGGTATGAACATCAACGTCAACGCGCTTGATGGAAGTGCCATTAGTAAATACAGCCAAGCTGCCAGCGAGCAAGGCGGCACCATCGATTTTTTCCTCAATATTATTCCCCACACCTTCCTGGGCGCATTTTCGAATGGCGTTATGCTTCAGGTCATTCTGCTGTCGGTTTTGATGGGGGTTGCCCTGGTTCAAATGGGTGAAACCAGCAAGCCGCTGATCAACACCATTGATCTGTTCCTGCAAGGCTTGTTCAAGATTGTTGCAATGGTCATGCGTTTGGCGCCGATTGGAGCCGGTGCCGGCATGGCGTTCACTATCGGTAAGTATGGAATTGGTACGTTGCTGTCACTCGGCCAGTTGCTGGTCGCGCTTTACATCACAACCTTGATTTTCATTGTGGTGGTGCTGGGCTCGGTTGCGAGATGGTCGGGTATGCCGTTGATGCAATTTCTTCGCTACTTCAAGGATGAAATCCTCATCACGCTAGGCACTTGTTCGACAGAAGCCGTATTGCCGCGAATGATGGTGAAGCTCGAGAAACTTGGCTGCAAAAAATCGGTGGTGGGCATGGTGCTGCCAACGGGTTACACCTTTAATGCCGACGGCACTTGTATCTATCTCACCATGGCCGCGATCTTTATCGCCCAGGCGACCAATACGCCACTTACGTTTGTGGATCAGATGATTCTGCTGGGCGTATTTCTGTTGACCTCCAAGGGCTCGGCTGGCGTGGCGGGCGCGGGGTTTGTGACGCTGGCTGCCACGCTTACGACCATTCACTCTATTCCTCTCGTAGGGCTGGTTTTGCTCCTGGGCATAGACCGGTTCCTGAACGAAGCGCGGGCTGTGACCAACCTCATCGGTAACGGCATCGGCACGATCGCGATTGCGAAGTGGGACAACTCTTTCGATGTCGAGGCCTGCGAGCGTGAGATTGCTGCCATGAAACACGACAAGGCGGCAAGAAAGGCGTTACTGGCGCAAAAGTAATCTGCAACGGATCCGGTCATTCCGCGTCAACAGGCGGTAATGACCGGCAGTGCTTCCGAGGTCTCGTTCGCTGCAGAACGAGCTCAAAAAGTTAAGCGAAAGAAGCTGATGGAGCCAGAAATGATTGAGCGATCACCTCATCAATTGCGTAAGGCGTTTGCTGACTTACTTCAGGGTGCTACCTGTAAATTTGCCGCCTCTGTATTTGATCCCATCTCGGTTCGTATGGCATCTGACCTTGGTTTTGAGGTTGCCATCCAAGGGGGATCCGTCGCCTCGCTCCAAGTGCTAGGAGCGCCGGACATCGCACTGCTCACGCTGGACGAATATGTCGAGCAGGTTTCCAGAGTAGGGCGAGCCAGCCAAATACCAATCATTGGCGACGCTGACCATGGCTTTGGAAACGCGCTCAATGTGATGCGAACAGTGACTGAGCTTCAGAAAGCAGGTGTCGCCGCCCTGACGCTGGAAGATACTCATCTGCCGGCCAGATTCGACGAGCAATCGCACGTGCTCATCGAAATGGAGGAAGCCGCTGCGAAGATTTACGCTGCGCGATTTGCCCGTTCAGACGATGCGCTCAGCATCATCGCCCGAACGAATGTCGCTGTAACCAGCCTGGAAGACTCCGTTGCACGTACCACGGCCTACCAGCAAGCCGGCGCCGACGCGATCTGCCTCATCGGCGTGAAGGACTTCCAGCACTTGAAAGCGCTCACTTCACACCTTGCCGTGCCGATCATGCTGATCAATTACGGAAATCCTGCTCTGAGCGATGTCCAGAAGCTGAGCGCAGCCAATGTGCGGGTCGTGGTCAATGGGCATGCCCCGTATCTATCAGCCATCAAAGCAACCTACGATACGTTGCGCGAACAAAGCGGTTCGGTGAAGAATGAGCTTTCCCTTCCTGAGCTCTTATCCAAATACACGCGCTCCGATGATTACCGTGAGTGGGCCGATACCTTCTTGAAGTCAGATCAGCATCTGGCCTGGTTTGAATCGGTGAAATAAAGCGTCATGAGAACGACGATTCTGGTTTCCAACCGATACGCGACATGCGCATTGGTGCAAGCACTCGGGGCAGTCAGTCAAGAGCAAACGGCACGGTTTCTGGCGACTAAATGATCATGGGTGAGCCCACCTTGAGCAGACATAAACTCTTCAAATAGCGCATCCCGATTCAGCGGCGCACGATCTTTGTCAGCTGCGATAAGCGCCACTTTCAATTCGTCCAGACTCAGCTCAGTGCAATAAGCAGGAGTTCCGGGTTGCTGACGCCACGAATCATCAAGTCCGCCCGATGCCAAGGCATCGAAACCGGTCTCGCCTACGAGATTGCGCACGACTGCTTCGGCACGAATATCGTCGCCTGCAACGGGTATAGCGATACGCGAAGACACTCCACTGGTTTGTCCGCGATGAGCAAGTGTTTCAGCCAGTAGAGCATTCCACGCCTTCACCACTGGCCGACCAATGCGCTCACTGACTCATACGCTTTCCGGCTTCCCACCGTCTACCTCGGCGATCGACCCATCTCGAGTGGGGTAATAGTTAGAAGTGTCTACGACAATAACCTCGTCAGATACTCCCTTGAACAGTGTTTTCAATTCAGGGTAATTGGCAAACGGAATGGAAAGTACGATCACATCCACATCAGACACCGCTTGTTCTTTTGTCACAGCAGTCACACCAATGTCGTTCGCCAACTGTTGAATACTGTCCGGCCCTTTGGAGTTAGCAAGCTTGATGTGATGCCCGCGCGCCGCAAGTTTGCGAGCGATGGCTGCTCCAATGTTCCCGGCACCTATTATTCCAATCTTCACGTTAATTACCTTCTTTGATTTATGTAGGCCTACGGCCTCGATCAGGCCGACGTTGCGCCCCCAAGTTTCGTTTGGGCTCTATTGACCATCGAATATTTTTCTAGGCAATAGCCTCTGTAAACATGCACCATCAAAATAATGGGCAACGTATAAATCAGCAAGAACCCACTATATTGTGAGTAACCCACCTAGAGGTAAGTATGGCCAAACTACGGAAATGGAATTGCGGAGATCCAAAGCAGCAACTGGTCTGGGCCGCCGCCACAAGAGAAGCGCTGCAGGTGATCGAGGGGAAATGGAAAATCGTAATCATTTGCCAGCTTTTTGGAGCAAAGGGGCCTCTGCGCTTTTCTGAACTGGAGAGGCGCGTGGAAGGCGTTAACCAGAAAATGCTCATCCAGCAACTGAAGCAGCTCGAAGCCGACGGGCTGGTTAGCCGCAAGGTCTATCCTGAAGTTCCCCCAAGGGTGGAATACACACTCACCGATATGGGCATAGGGCTGGGGCCATCGATGGCCGAACTCATCGATTGGGCATTAAAACGAAGGGACGTGCTTAAGGCGTTGGAGTAAGCGCGATATAACGCCATTCCGTCTGTATGACATACCCGACCAGCAACGTGCGGTTATGCGAACGCTACGATAGAAAGGCGCCCTCCCCCCAACGCACGAAATACCGTGACCGTTGCCATTTTCGCAATAAAGCGCTTTTCATCCGCTCATTTGTAGCCGCTTCGTTCATGGCCAAGCCGGTACATTAGACCTGCATGGTCCCGCAGAGCGACCGACAACAAAACCGACAGCTCGCCTCAGAATTCTGCCAACCATTCGGAGTCTTTCCATGAGCACATTGCGCACCACAGCTTTCAAACTCGCGAGCCTGGCCCTGGTCATGGGTGGCGCCAGCCAGGCCATGGCCGAGGACATCACCTTCGTTTCCCAGGGCGGCGCTTATCAGGAAGCACAGAGCAAAGCGATTCTTGAGCCCGCCGCGAAAAAACTTGGCCTGACGCTCAAGCAGGACAGTTCCCCGAAGGCCTACCCGATCATCAAGACCCAGGTCGAGAGCGGCAAGGTCACTTGGGACGTGGTCGATCTGCCCACCGGCGATTGCATCCGGGGCGAAGCCGAAGGCCTGTTCGAGAAGCTCGACCTGTCGCTGATTCCCAACGCCGCGCAGATACCCGACAGCCTCAAGGACGAATACAGCGTGGGCTACATCAGTTATTCCACGGTATTGGCCTACCGCACGGACGCCTTCAAGGGCGATAACGTACCCAAAACCTGGGCTGATTTCTGGGACACCAAAAAGTATCCCGGCCAACGCTCCTTGCGCAATTTGCCGCGCCCTACCCTGGAAATCGCGTTGCTGGCTGACGGCGTGCCAGTGGACAAGCTCTACCCGCTGGACGTAGATCGCGCCTTCAAGAAGCTCGAACAGATCAAGCCCGACATCGCCACTTGGTGGACTTCCGGCGGGCAGTCGGCGCAGCTCATCAGCGATGGCGAGGTGGACATGATCCAGGCCTGGAACGGCCGGATCACTGCCGTGCAGGCTGCGGGGGCGCCGGTGGCCTTCGACTACAACCAGGGCGTGCTGGAAACCAATTCGCTGTGCGTACTCAAGGGTTCGCCGCACAAAGCGGCGGCGATGAAGTTCGTCAACGAAGCCATCGATGCCAAGCTCCAGGCGGCGCTGCCGATGATCATCGATTACGGCCCGCTGAACCCCGAGGCGTTCAAGACCGGCGTGATCCCGGCCGAACGCGAAGCCAAGCTGCCATCCTCTCCCGAGAACATCTCCCGCCAGGCCCTGCTCTCGGCCCAGTGGTGGGCTTCGCAGGATGGGGTCAAGGCAGAAGAGCGCTGGCTGGCCTTCGTGCAGAAAAAGTAACGACCGATTGTCGCTGCGCCGCGAGCCAGAAGCCTCGCCGCAGGACATGCCGTCTGCCTGCCCGATTTCGACATAAAGCACTTCGGCACCGGCCAATTCCACCCGCTTCGTTCGTTGGCATCCCGGTACATTAGGCCTGAGGGTCGCGCAGAGTGACCTGTGCAAACAACTCGCGCTCGCCCTAAGTACCTGCCCACCATTGGGAGTTCTTATTACATGACACCATCCGAGCACCGCACCTTGCAGCACGCGAGGACGATCGCCGCCAGCACTGTCCGCCAGCGCTGCATTCCCTCCAGCCTCCAGCAGTGACGAGAGGTTTATATGTCAAACGCCTATCTCGCCAAATCCATGCCTGACTCCAGCGACCATCGCCAGCCGCCGTTGACCAGCGAAGACGCTTTGGCCCGTGAAGAACGCAAAGAACACACCTCGATGTTGTTACTGCTCACCCCCGCCCTGGTGATGGTGGTGGTGCTGTTGATCATGCCGCTGTGCTGGCTGGCGTTGCAGTCGGTTCAGACCGAGGAAGGTTTTTCCCTGGCCAACTACATCCGGATTTTCCAGGAAGCCATCTACTGGGACACCTTTGCCCTGACCTTCAAGATCAGTTTCCTGGTGACCATCCTGTCGATCGTGATGGGCTTTCCCATCGCCTACGCCGCCTCGCGGCTGCAGGGATTCTGGGCCAACCTGATCCTGATCTGCGTGATTCTGCCGTTCTGGACCAGCGTGCTGGTGCGATCCTATGCCTGGCTGGTGCTGTTGCAACGCCGTGGGCTGGTCAATCAGACGCTGATGGATCTGGGCGTCATCGACCAGCCCCTGACGCTGATGCACAACACCACCGGCACGGTGATCGGCACGCTGCATGTAATGCTGCCCTTCATGGTGCTGCCGTTGTATTCGGTGATGAAGAAGATTCCCCAGGATCTCATGCAAGCCTCGGAAAGCCTGGGCGCAAAACCTTTCTACACCTTCCGCCGGGTGTTCTTGCCGATGGCAGCGCCGGGGATCATGGCCGGTTCGATCCTGGTCTTCGTCATCTGCCTGGGCTTCTTCATCACCCCTGAACTGCTCGGTGGCGGTCGCACGATCCTGGTGTCGATGCTGGTGCAACGTAACGTCGAGCTTTACCACGCCTGGGGCGCCGCCAGTGCGGTCGGCCTGGTGCTGCTATTCGTGGTGTTCCTGATTTTCTGGGGCATCAATCGCTTCATTCCCATCGAACGCATTCTGGGAGCGCGCTAAATGAACCTGCTTGCCAACCTGCGTCACCTGCGCCTGTCCCACGTGCTGTTCACCGTGGTGGTGGCGGTGATTCTGCTGTACCTGATCATCCCGGTGTTGATCGTGGTGCCCATGTCGTTTTCCGAAGCACGCTTCCTGCAGTTCCCGCCCAAGCAATGGTCTTTCCATTGGTATGAAGCGTTTTTCAACAGCGTGGAGTGGATGTCGGCAGCACGGGTCAGCCTGATCACGGCGTTTTTCACCATGGCGATCAGTCTGCCGATCGGCATGGCGGCCGCCTACGCCATCAACAACTCGAGTTTGAAAGTGGTGCGCACGCTGCAGATCATTCTGCTGCTGCCGATGATGGTGCCGATCATTCTGATCGCGGCCGGGGTGTTCTTTGTGTATGCCCGGGTCGGTTTGATCAGCACGCTGACCGGGCTGGTGCTGGCGCACATCATGCTCGCCCTGCCCTACGTGATCATTGCGCTGCTGGCCGGTTTGCGTAATTTCGACATGTCGCAGGAAATGGTCGCACGCAGTCTGGGCATGAACCGCTTCCGGGCGTTCATGGCCGTGACCCTGCCGCAGATCAAGCCGAGTGTGGTGTCGGCCACGCTGTTCGCCTTCATCACTTCGCTGGATGAAACCGTGGTGGCGCTGTTCATCTCCGGTGGCGATAACCAGACGCTGACCAAGCGCATGTTCACGGCGCTGCGCGACGAGATCGATCCGACCATTGCCGCCATCAGCTCGATTCTGATCCTGGCCTCTCTGATCCTGGTGGTGATCGCCGGGCGCAATAAGCAGTAATCAATTACGCAGAACCCCCTTTGCCCGCATGGGCGGTGTGCCAGACATCATCACTGTCCGGCACACCGCCCACGCGGGCAAAGTCGTTTCGGGGTGGCGTTGTGTAGCTGTCGATCCAGGGCCATCTGGCCATTTCCGGTTCCAGCACAGCCTGCCGTCACGCGCCTCATTTCAGCATCTATCACCCGTGCGCAGGCTTATCTCGGCATCGGCCACTGGAAGGAGCTTTTTACAATGGGCCATCGTTCGCACCCTCAAGGCCCTGATCATGTTGAAAGACCAACTGCGTGACCCTTCCCTGCTTGTCGAACGCGCCTATGCCAATGGCGCCTGGATCGAGGCCGATGACGGCGCGACGATCGAGGTGACCAACCCCGCCGATGGCAGCGTGATCGCTCGTGTCCCGGCGTTGCAGGCCGCTGAAACCCGCCGAGCGATTGAAGCCGCACAAGTGCGCTTCACCACGTGGCGCGATGTGCCCGCCGCCGAACGTGCGCGCTATCTGGAGGTGTGGTTTGGCCTGATCATGGAGAACCAGGAAGACCTGGCGCTGATCATGACCGCCGAACAAGGCAAGCCACTGACCGAGTCCCGCGGCGAAATCGCCTACGGCGCCAGTTTCGTCAAATGGTTCGCCGAGGAAGCCCGGCGCATCTACGGCGACACGATCCCTTCACCTGCCGCCGACCGGCGCATTCTGGTGCTCAAACAACCCATCGGCGTTGTCGCGGCCATCACTCCGTGGAACTTCCCGAACGCGATGATCACCCGCAAATGTGCGCCCGCGCTGGCGGCCGGTTGCACCGTGTTGGTCAAGCCGTCGGAGATGACGCCGTTGTCCGCGCTGGCGCTGGCAGTACTGGCTGAGCGCGCCGGCATCCCGGCGGGCGTGTTTAACGTCTTGACCGGCCTGCCTGCCGGGGTCGGCGGCGAGATGACCGCCAACCTCGATGTGCGCAAGCTGTCGTTCACCGGCTCCACCCGAGTCGGCCAGTTACTGATGAGCCAATGCGCCGCGACCATCAAGCGTCTTAGTCTGGAACTGGGCGGCAATGCACCGTTCATTGTCTTCGACGATGCCGACCTTGACCTGGCCATTGCCGGTGTCATGCAGAGCAAATTCCGCAATGCCGGACAGACCTGCGTGTGCGCCAACCGCATCCTGGTGCAGGACGGCATTTACGACCGATTCGCCGAACGCCTGAGCGCCGCGGTTGCCCAGTTGAAAGTCGGCGACGGCCAGCAAAACGGCGTCACCATCGGGCCACTGATCAACGCCGCTGCTGTCGACAAGGTCGCAAGGCATATCAACGACGCGATGGAGAAAGGCGCGAGTATCGCCATCGGTGGCGTACCTCAAGGCGAGGGGTTGTATGTGCAACCGACCGTGCTGCGCGATGCCAGTGCCGACATGTTGCTGGCCACGGAAGAAACCTTCGGCCCGGTCGCCCCGCTATTCCGCTTCAAGGATGAGGCCGAGGCACTGACCCTGGCCAATGCCACGCCCTACGGCCTCGGCGCGTATTACTTCACCCAGGACATGCGCCGCGCCTGGCGCGTGGGTGAGCGTTTGGAGTTCGGTATGGTCGGGCTCAACACCGGGATCATTTCCATGGAAGTGGCACCGTTCGGCGGCATGAAGCAATCGGGCACCGGCCGCGAAGGCTCCAAGTACGGCCTGGACGAGTTTCTCGAGGTAAAGGCCTGGCACATCGGCGGGCTGGACTGATCGACCCCGGGCGCAAAAAGCAGCCTGTCGCTCCCCACTTGCGCCGGACAGCAGATCCTGTTGGTCCGGCACTGCAAAACGGCACGAATCAGCCCTGCGCCTGTGTTCAGATTACAAACAGACCTATTGGGCAATCCCTGGTTTTACAGAGGACGACGCTTCATGAATTTCACTGAAGGTTTTGAATCGGTCAGCGTTAACAAAGTGTGCAAACACTACGGCAACCTCAAGGCTTTGAACAACGTGGACCTCAAGGTCGAAGCCGGGGAATTCATGTCATTGCTTGGCCCGTCCGGCTCGGGCAAGACCACCTTGCTGAGCATTCTGGGTGGGTTCATCCGGGTCAGTTCCGGGAGCATTTTATTCGGCGAGCGCGACGTCACGCTGATGCCACCCCATAAGCGCGAGATCGGCGTGGTGTTTCAAAACTACGCGCTGTTCCCGCACATGACCGTCGGCGAAAACGTGGCTTTTCCGCTGCGTGCCCGTGGCGAAAGCGCCAGCAAAAGCCGCGACCGCGTCAAGACCGCGCTGGCGACTGTGGAGCTGTCCGGTTACGAAGACCGCAACATCGCGGCACTGTCTGGCGGGCAACGCCAGCGTGTGGCCCTGGCCCGCGCAATCGTCTTCGAACCCAAACTGATTCTGATGGACGAACCGCTGTCGGCCCTCGACAAGCAACTGCGCGAAATCATGCAGATCGAACTGCGTGCGCTGCACAAGCGCCTGGGCGCGACCATGATCTACGTGACCCACGATCAGCGCGAAGCCCTGACCATGAGTGACCGTATCGCAATCATGCGCGGCGGCGAGTTGGTGCAGGTCGATACCCCGCGCCGCCTGCATGATCATCCGGCCGACGATTTTGTTGCCAGCTTCATCGGCGAAAGCACTTTGGTGCCGCTGCAACGCAGCTCGGACAACGGCTTGACCCTGGGCACCACGACCTTGCGCACCACTCGCCCGGTGCCAGCGTCAGGGGATGTGTTCCTGGCCCTGCAATCGGAAAAACTGCTGCTGGACAACGACAGTTCGGGACCGGAATGGAACCGTCTGCGTGGTCGCGTGGCCGACATCGTCTTCCAGGGTGAAAGCCTGAAAGTGTTCGTCGACCTTGATGGCGGGCCAACCGTCAGCCTGCGCCAACCCAGCCACCACGAAGGCAATCTCAGCCTGCCGCCCATTGGCGCGCCGATGATGATGCGCCTGCACCCGGAAGACACCATCGTCGTTCCACGCGCCGGGGTTTGATCCAACCGACTCAGACGCTTCGGCCCGTAGCAGCACGCTTGTCGGCATTGTGCACTGCATGATCCCGCCGACCCGCCGCACTGCCACGGGCCGATGTCGTTTCGGGCCGCAACATCGCCCGGCGGCCTGCGCAGCGAAATATTTCGTCACAGCCCTGCAAAACAGTCGATCAAAGCGCCCGATGCCCCAAGTTCAGCGCTTGTGATTCCGGGCGATCCTTATCCTGATGACATCACCCGCCACCTTCGGCGTTCACGGAGATCGAGATGAATTCTGCACTGACTGAAAACCAACGCCTGCTGGCCCTGCGCGACCATCATGTGCCACGCGGTATCGCCACGGCCCATCCGGTGGTCGCGGCGCGCGCCGAGGGCGCCGAACTGTGGGATGTCGACGGCAAGCGTTACCTGGACTTCGTCGGCGGCATTGGCGTGCTCAACGTCGGCCATAACCATCCGAAGGTGGTCGAGGCCGTGCGCCGGCAGGTCGGCGAGATCTCCCACGCCAGTTTCCAGGTGGTGGCCTACGAAAACTACATTGAAGTGGCCGCGCGCCTGAACAAGCTAATCGGCGGCGACGCTCACTACAAAAGCGTGCTGTTCACGTCCGGCGCCGAGGCCGTCGAAAACGCGGTGAAGATCGCCCGTGGCTACACCAATCGCACGGCCGTGATTTCCTTTCGCGGGGGCTTCCACGGCCGTACTTTGCTCGGTGTGACCCTGACGGGCATGAGCCAGCCCTACAAACAGAATTTCGGCCCCTTCCCCGCCGAGATCTATCACGCCACTTATCCCAACGCCTATCGCGGTGTCAGCAGCGATGACGCGCTGGCCGAGCTGGATGAGCTGTTCGCCACCGACGTGGCGCCGGATCGCGTTGCCGCGATCATCATCGAGCCGGTTCAAGGCGACGGCGGCTTCCTCGCGGCACCCAAGGAATTCCTGCAGGCGCTGCGTGCCCGCTGCACCCAGCACGGCATTGTGCTGATCCTCGACGAGATCCAGGCAGGTTTTGGCCGCACCGGCACGATGTTCGGTTTCCAGCATGCCGACATCCAGCCGGATCTTGTGACCGTCGCCAAAAGCCTGGCCGGTGGCATGCCGCTGTCTGGCGTGGTCGGTCGCGCCGAGATCATGGATGCGCCGACCCCGGGTGGCCTGGGCGGCACCTATGGGGGCAACGCCGTCGCTTGTGCCGCAGCGCTGGCCGTACTGGATTTGTTCGAAGAGCAGGATCTGCTGGCCCAAGGCGAAACACTCGCAGCACAACTGCGCGACGGGCTGCTGGCCTTGCAGAAACGTTACCCGAGAATCGGTGACGTGCGCGGTCTGGGCTTCATGCAAGCGATCGAAATGGTCGCCGACGATGCCGCCCGCAGCCCCGATGCGGCACTGGCACAAAAGGTCATCGATGAAGCCCGACACGCCGGTTTGCTGGTGATCAAGTGCGGCGTTCATCGCAACGTGGTGCGCTTCCTCGCGCCGCTGGTGACCACGCCGGCGCAAGTGGCAGAAGCCTTGCAGATGCTCGAAAAAGCGTTGGCCGCGGCCTGCTGAACCCAGCGACGGTAACACTCGGCCCGACCCTGCTCCGGCAGTGTCGGGTCTGGGGTTGAAGCATGATGGAACCGGCATGACCCACTCAGGAGCAAGTCATGAGAGTCACCCATTACAAGGCGTTGGGCCTGTCACTCGGCACATTGGTTGACCGCGAACGGGGCATCCTCGAAGGCCTGCGACCGCTGGCAGTGCAAGGGGAATCCAGTGCCAGCGATGCGCAGTTGCTCAGCACTTACCGACAGGTGGCGCAAGAGCTTGCCAGCGGCGCGCCGCAGATCAGCGCAACGGCTTTTCACGGCCAGCTCTACCAACGTGTGGCGCAACAATTGCAGATCACTCCGGGCTGGGATGAGAGTGTGGCATTCAGTAGCTCTTCGTCCCTGTGGCCGATTTATGAAGACGCTCCCGGTGCTCTCCAGTACCTGGGCAAGTTCTACCGTTTGATACTGATCGCCCCACCCCAGGGTATCGATGTACTGGCCCTGGCCCGTCGTCTGCCGGTCGAATTCGACGCGATTGTCGAGCCTAGCGACAAGGACTGGCACAACAGCCTCGAACGCGAGCTGTATCGGCTGGGATTGGAGCGTTCGCAATTGTTACCGGTGCGCAGCACGGAAAGCGATGACCCGTGGAACGAGCGGGTGGACTTTCCGGTTTGCACACTACGTCGCGGCCATGAAAAGCCGTGGAACCATTCGCCTCAGGCAATGGACGGCAAGCGCTGTGAATACGCCAGCCTCGCTGACCTGGCCCATGCCCATCAAAAGGCATTGCACGCCTGAGGACGACGGCCCTGATTTGATATTGCGAGGACTGACCCATGGACGCTGCAACCAAGCTCGACCGAATCGACATCAACATCCTGGTGCAATTGCAGAAGGACGGGCGCATGACCAACGTCAGCCTCGCCGAGGCCGTTGGTCTGTCGCCCAGCCCTTGCCTGCAACGCGTCAAACGCCTGGAGGCCGCTGGCTACATCAGCGGCTATGAAGCCCACGTCAATCTGGCCAAGTTCGCCAATTCGGTCACGGTGTTCACGGAAATGACCCTGTCGGATCACAAGCGTGCCGACTTCGTGAAATTCGAATCGAGCATCCGCAACATCGACGAAGTGCTGGAGTGCCACTTGATCAGCGGCGGTTATGACTACCTGGTGCGCTTCCTGTGCAGCAGCATTCAGCATTATCAGGAGCTGATGGAGTCGATCCTCGACAAGAACATCGGCATCGAGAAGTACTTCAGCTACATCGTGATCAAATCCCCCGTGGTCAAGAGCACCGTGCCATTGCGCAGCCTCGTTCGGGCGGTCTGAAACAAAACCTGCCGCCGTATGACTCGACCGTTGTGGCGATCTTGATCGCGACTACAACGGTCGAGTCATACGGCGGCAGGTCAGGTTGATCCAGCAGAGCCTTTCGCGCACCGCACCTTACGACAAAATGCAGAACACCTTGCGCACGGTCTCCTCGCTGACCCACGCATTGGTGGCGCCCTTCGGCACGACCACCGTTTCTCCCGCGCGCACATGATGGCTGTCGCCCTGTTCGGCCTGAAGAGTCACCGAGCCTTGCAGGATAAACATCAGCTCGCTGTATCCCGGCTCGACCTGCTTGCGGGCGTACGCCTCGCATTGCCACAGTCCGATGCGCAAGTTGCCGGCACTGAACAGGGTTTCGCTCCAGGCGTTCGGCGTGGCGGTCAACAGCACATTGGCAGGCGGCGGACTGGTCGGTGCAAGCGGCTGAGACAGATCGATCCGAATGGGGGCCGTGGGCATGCCGGTACTGGCTGAAAGCCCCGGAAACGCCATGAACAACCGGCGTAACGGCCCGCGATGTTGCCAGCGCACATGGATGCCACGGGGCACGATGAAGCAATCCCCTGCGCTCAGTTGCAGGTCGAAACCGTCACCCTGCAAACGCAACTCGCCGGCTTCGATCACGCCCAGCTCGACCCAGGGAAACGCTTCGATCAACAGGTTCGCGCCGGTGCTGGAACTGCTACCGGCGGCATAGCCCTGCGCGGCATCGTGGAAGTTGATGACACGCCCCGCCGCCAGCGGATCGCCCTGCAAGGCGAAGGCTGCGCCAGGCAACCGGCGATCAGTATGGGGGTGTGAGAAGTGCAGAATCGATGGCATACGCTTAACGCTCGCTTATCGGCCAATGACGTCCAGGAATTGCTGCCAGCCTGCGGCCAGACGAACACCCGGCGCCCGGAAGGCATGCAGAGGAATCGGATTGAATTGTTCACCCGCCAGCAAGCCGAGCTCGACCTTCTCGCCGGCCGTCATGGCTGCCAGCTGCCGGCCCATCCAGGTCGACATCGCGACCCCGCCACCGTTGTAACCGATGGCGTAGTAGCTGCGCTCATCGAGCTGCCCGGCGTGAGGAAGGTAATCCAGCGTCATCGCCACCAGTCCCGACCAGCGATAGGCGATGGGCTGGTCACGCAGAATCGGGAACACATCACCCATGCTGCGCTGCAAAGCGTCGAACGCGCCTTGTGAGTCGCCTTTGCCAAACGCGCCCCGCCCACCAAATATCAAGCGATCGCCGATAACCCGGAACCAGCGCAACATGCGCTTGGTGTCACCACATACCTGCCCGCCCGGCATGATCGTGGCGAGGATGTGCGGTGGCAGTGGCTGGGTGGCGATGATCGCGCTGCGGAACGGAATCAACCGCCGATGCAGCGTATCGGTGGCCCCGGTCTGGTCGGAATAACCGTTGGTGGCGTAGATGACTTGCCGCGCACTGACTCGCCCTTGCGGCGTTTGCACGATGACGCGGTCACCTTCGCGACGAACCTGCTCGGCCGGGCTGTTGATGAACATTTTCACGCCATGATCGACAAGGTGACGAGCCATGCCGCGCGCGTAGTTCAACGGATGGATACCGCCAGCCTTGGGGGTCAGCAGGCCGCCGAAAAAGATCGACGAGCCGGTCATTTCCCGCACCTGATCGGCCGAGATCATGTGTGATGACGTGCCGCCGGTTTCACGCTTGATCCAGTTTGCGGTGGACGCCAATGCGCCCAGCGCGTGGACGTTGTGCGCCGCTGCGATATGCCCGCCCAGATGCAGCTCGGCCTCGTTCAGGCCAAGGGTGTCGACCATTTCCACAAGGCTGTCGACTGCGGCATATCCGGTGCGGTACATCTGCAACGCGGTATCACGGCCATAGCGCGACATCAGTGTGGGAAAGCCCACCCGGAACTTCGGCGACACCACGCCGCCATTACGTCCGCTGGCGCCCCAGGCCAACGTATTGGCCTCAACAATGAGCGGCTCGCGACCACTGCGGGCGATGTGATGGGCTGCCGAGAGGCCGGTGTAACCGGCACCGATGATCACCACGTCGCACTGCCGCTCGCCTTCCAGGGATTGCAGCGCGGGTGCCGCTTGGGCGGTGGCCGCCCATAAGCTCTGAACAGTCATGCCAGCCTCTCGACTCAATAAGGATTGGCGCCTGCGACCAAGGCCCGGGCGCCGAGGGGATCAACCCAGTTCTTTCTCGACCGCGTCAGCCAATTGCGCCAGCGAGGTGAAGTGGTAATGCGGTTCGGTGCGTTCCGATTCCAGGGTGCCGCCAGTGCCTTTCTGGGCAAAGCGCCGCTCGATCCAGCAGGTCTGATAACCCAGACGCATGGCCACGCCAATGTCGTGGTATTGGCTCTGGGCAACGTGCAGGATGTTTTCGAACAGAATGCCCTGGGTTGCCAGTACACCTCGGGTGTAGGCAAAGAACTGCGGGTCAGGCTTTTCGAAACGCACGTCGTCGACGGTAACGCGTACGTCGAACGGCTGGTCGAGGGTTTCGGCCATGTGGTTCAGGGCCCAGATCTGCGAGTTGGTGGTCGCTACCAGTTTGAAGTGCTTGCGCAGGCGCTTGAGTGCTTCTACCGAATCAGGGAACGCCGGGAAATTCTTCACTGCCTGCGCCAGGCCTTTGGCATATTCGTCGTTGTCCGGCAGCCCCAGCTTGGAGGCGATGACGTGGTAGCAACGTTCCAGGTCATCCGGCCACCAGCCCGAATCGGTGGAGGCGCGGGCCTCGCGATAAGCTTTGAGGATGTCGTCGTCGCTGCGGGCCTTACCCGCTTCACCCGCGACTTCGCGCACATGGGCCAGGATTCCGGCTTCGAAATCGATCAGGGTACCGACAACGTCAAACGTCAGGGCTTGGATCTGCTTGAAAGACATAGGGCGCTCCGCAAGAAAAGTCGTAAGGGTGAAACTGACTGGACAGGCCCATTATCTGCCCGCCTTCTCGCGAAATATTCTGTTTTGCCTTGCCCCTGAGGCATAACCTACTGTTTTTTTACTCGACGTGCCGCACCTGTGCTCAATCGACCGATTGCAGGGTGGCGAGCAACCCCAGATGAGGGTAAAGCGCGTCAATCCTGAGCATGTCCTCGCGCATTTCCTCAATGATCCAGTCGCGCACATTTTCGACGATTGGACGTACCGGACGATTGGCCGGTACGACCAGGCAACAGCGTCGGGAATTGACCCGAAAGGTGTCCGTCGCCGGCACCAGTTCACCCTTGCACAAGGAATTCGACACCACGTTCAACCATCCCAGTGCCATGCCCTGGCCCAGCAATGCCGCCTGCACCACCACGGCATAATCGGAGAACACCAATGCGTTATCAGCGCGGCCCGGCGTTTCGAAAGTAGCGGCCCAGGCACGATCCTGATTGTCCATGCTGATCAGCGTCGGCACCGAGTTCTTGCCCTTGTTCTGGACAACATCGGCCAGGTACTGGGCGTTGCATACCGGCAGCGTAATCTCCGGAATAACCAGTGTATCCGTGGCTTTCAGGCTGCCGGCTTCCAGATAACGCATGCCCAGATCGACATCCACCAAGGGGCCGCCGATCCTGCCGGACATCAATTGGTAACGCATGTCGACGGTGGGAAATCGCTGACTGAAACGGCTCATGCGCGGCATCAGCCAGTGGGTGGTGAACGCCGTGGACACCGACAATGTCACGGTCTCGATCCCCGTTGCCCGGGCTTCGATTTCACTGATCGCCGACTCGATGGTGCTGAAACCCTCCTGCACCCGGCGATATAAAATGCTGCCGCTCTCGGTTAACCGTGCCCCGCCGCGAACACGCTCGAAAAGCTGCACGCCAAGGTGCTCTTCAAGGCGCGACAACATGCGACTCACGGCCGGTTGGCTGACACACAGCTCATCCGCCGCCCGGGTGAAGCTGCCACACCGAGCGGCCGCTTCGAAGACGAACAAAGAGCTGGAACTGGGAAGTTTGCGACGGAGATTAGACATGACCTGAGCTTATGCCTGGCACAACTATTAGTAAATTGCCCTGAACAAAAAACCCCGCCTATTCTGGTGAGCGGCTGCGTAAGGCGACCCGTGGATTTTTCCGCGTGGCACTTCTCCCTTCACGAGACCTTCCTTTTTATGAAAAACAATCTGAAATTCTATATCGATGGCCGCTGGGTAGAGCCACACAGCGCTGATCGCCTGCCCGTGATCAACCCCGCCACCGAGGAGGCATTCTGTGAAATCGCCATGGGCGATCTGAACGATGTCGATAACGCCGTGATGGCCGCCCGACGCGCTTTTCCTGAGTTCTCAAGCACGTCACCCGCGCAGCGCAAACAACTGCTGCAACGGATTCTTGAGGTTTTCATGACGCGCTACGATGAAATCGCCGAGGCCATCGTGCAGGAAGTCGGTGCGCCGAAAGCCTTGTCCCACGCCTGGCAGGCCGGGATCGGCAAGCGTCACCTGGAACAACTGCTGCTGACGCTCGACACCTTCGAGTTTCAGAAATCCCGAGGCACCACGCTGATTGCTCAGGAGGCCGTGGGCGTGGTGGCGCTGATTACGCCCTGGAACTGGCCGATCAATCAGATCGTCTGCAAGGTCGCGCCGGCGTTGGCTGCCGGTTGCACCATGATTCTCAAGCCAAGTGAAATCGCACCGATCAACGCCTTGTTGTTTGCCGAGGTCATGCACGACGCTGGCGTGCCGGCGGGCGTTTTCAACCTGATCAACGGCGATGGCCCAACGGTTGGCGCCGCTCTGTCGGCGCATCCGCAAGTAGACATGGTGTCGTTCACCGGTTCGACCCGCGCCGGCACGGAAATCGCGCGACTGGCCGCACCGACGGTCAAGCGTGTGCACCAGGAACTAGGCGGTAAATCGGCCAACATCTTGCTCGACGACGTCGACCTGCAAGCGGCCGTGACCAACGGTGTCGACAGTTGCTTTGGCAACAGCGGCCAGTCCTGCAATGCGCCGACGCGCATGTTCGTGCCCGCCGCGTTGCACGATCAGGCCGTAGACATTGCCCGCCGCGCCGCGCAAAAACACATCGTCGGCGCCCCCGATGCAGACGCGACGACCATGGGGCCGGTGATCAGTGAACGCCAGTACGACAGCATCCAGCGGATGATTGCCATCGGCATCGATGAAGGCGCGCAACTGGTGTGCGGCGGGCCCGGTCGCCCCGACAACCTCTCGCGGGGCTATTACGTGCAGCCGACGATTTTCGCCAATGTCACCCAGGACATGACCGTCGCCCGCGAAGAAATCTTCGGCCCGGTGCTGGTCATCCAGCCCTACGACGATGAAGCGCAGGCAGTCAGCATGGCCAACGACAGCGTGTTTGGCCTCGCAGCTTACGTGCAATCGGCGGATCAGTCGCGAGCCCGCGATGTTGCCCTGAAAATGCGTGCCGGCAGCGTCTACATCAACTACCCGAATTGGGATTCCGGCGCGCCGTTTGGTGGCTACAAACAATCGGGCAATGGCCGCGAATATGCCGAATGGGGGCTGGAGGCGTTTCTGGAAGTGAAGGGGATTGTCGGCTGGGGAGCTTGACGCCCCCGTTTTGACAGGTTCAGCGGCCAAGTGATTGTTACAGTTCAGACGCTACCTTGGCCGCACAACCCGACACCTTCGCCTCAGCCTTGATCAGATCGGCCATGCGTTCGGCGATCATCAGGGTGGGGACATTGGTGTTGGCGCAGGGAATCGAAGGCATCAGCGAGGCGTCGCACACGCGCAATCCTTCGACGCCGATCACGCGACCGTCACCGGTCGTCACCGCCAGTGGATCGTCGGCGCGTCCCATGCGGCAGGTGCCTGACGGATGCCAAGTGCCACCGACATTGCGCTGCACGAACTCGGTCAGTGCCTTGTCATCGGCGAGCAGTTTTTTCAGGGTAACGCCCTGAGTAACCAGGCCATGAATCAGCAAGCCCCGCAACGGCCCGGCAATATCCAGCAGCAGGCTCATGACCCCGCGTTGCAGCGCATTGATCGTGCCCGGCATCGCGACCTTGGCCACGCGGGGTGAATAGCTTGATGGGAAAACCACGCTGCGTTCGCAACTCAAGGCTTGCGCCGATAACGTCTGGGCACCGAAGCGCAAGGCCTGCTTCAAGCGCTCGAGGTCACGGTGATCGCTGAGCATGTCAAAGCGCACTTGCGGTTCGTCATGCGGATCGCTGGACGTCAGGCGCAGGCGTCCTCGGGAATAGGATTTGTTGACCCAGAAAAACATCGTGCCCAATCGATAACCGATCGAATGCCAACCGGATCTTGAAAGAATTGCACCGTGCATGTCACAGGGCACCGTGTCGGCCAGGCCCGAGGAAAAACGCACGATGGCCTGCTCATGATGCTCTTCGGGAAACGCCGTGCGGCCTTCGCGGTTGAGCAGCGCAGACACGGCAATCGAAGGATGCTCCATCAGGTTGCCGCCCACCCCCGGACGGTCAGCCACCGACATAATGCCCAGCGCAGCCAAGTCGTCCGCCGGGCCGATGCCACTGCGCAGCAACACCGCAGGACTGTGGATCGCACCGGCACAGACGATCACTTCACGCGCCCTCAAGGTTTCGTCGAGGCCATGGCTGTCGATAATCCTGGCGCCTGTCGCACGACCAGTCTCGATCAGCACGCGATCAACCACACATTGGGTACGCAGGATCAGGTTCGTGCGCCGGCGAACTTCATCGGTCAGGTAACACACCGACGTGGGGATTCGTTCACCCTGCTCGCTGACGCCAATGGCGCCCACGAACACGCCCTCCTCCCAGGGGCCATTCTGGTCGGGCTTGTGTTCGAGACCTTGGCCACCCAAGACCTTCATCACACCTTTGACGAAAGGAGAAAGGCGTTCAGAGGGCGTACGGCGGATCCTGACCGGGCCGTCGTTGCCATGCAGGGATTTATCCTGCGGCCCACAAAAATCGGTGTCGTTTTCCAGCTTGCGAAAATACGGCAGGCACGTTTGCCAACTCCAGCCTTCTGCCCCCAGCGCCTGCCATTCGTCATAGTCGGCCGGCGCGCCACGGTTGGTCATCAGGGCGTTGATTGCCGAGCCCCCGCCAAGGATTCGCGCTTGCTCATAGCGCCGTGAGGCACTTGCGCGATTGCCCATCAATGCCGTCAGTCGCTGCCAGATATTGCTGGCGTCCAGATAGGCCCGCCCCGGGTAACGGCTGCGTATTTCGGGGGGCATCGTCTGCCGGGATATGTCGCGCCCGGCCTCGATCAGGCACACCTGTTTGTCGGGGTCTTCGGAGAGCCGGGCGGCCAGCGCGCACCCGGCCGAGCCACCGCCCAGAATCAAATAATCAATCATGCCGACACCCAGCCTTACTGAACGAACTTGAGCCAGCGATCCTTGGCGGCAATCCCCTCTGCGGAGGCCCACCACTCTTCCGACATCAACGCCTGTTTAGCCGCATTGTCCGGCGCGCTTGGCAGTTCCTTGGCCCGCTCAGCGGTGATTTTCCCTGTGGCGAACGCCGCCGGATTACCCGGCCCGTAGTCGATGTAAAGCGGCAGGTTGGCTTGCAGTTCAGGCGATACCGCTTCGTTGACAAACCTCACGGCCGCTGCATAGTTCGGGGCGTTTTTCAGGATGCACAACTGAGTGTTTTGCAGAAGACCGTCGTTATAGGTGAAGGACACGTCCGGGTTGCTTTTCTGCACGGCACTGGCGCGGCCATTCCAAATCATCAGCATGTCGACCTCGCCATCCGCGAGCAATTGCGCCGACTGCCCCCCCGATGTCCACCACACGGCGATGTTTGGTTTGATCTGCTCCAGACGCTTGTAAGCGCGATCGACGTCCAGCGGGTAAAGCTTGTCGCGGGGCACGCCATCGGACAGGAGCGCCGCTTCCAGGGTGCTCATCGGATCGTTACGCAAGGCACGCGCGCCGGGGAAGTTCTTCACGTCCCAGAATTCGGCCCAGGTCTGCGGCACTTTCTTCAGGTTTTTTTTGTTGTAGCCAATGACCGACGAGTAGAACTCGTAAGCCACCGAATACGGGGTGCGATAGGCTTCCGGCATGCTTTTCACGTTCGGCAGCTTGCTCAGATCCAACGGTTCGATTAGCCCTTCCTTGCCACCGCGCAAGCAGTTGGAGGGTGGTGTATCGATCACGTCCCAGACCGGTTTTTTCGCCTCGCCCTGCGCCTTGACCATTGGCCAGGCATCGGGTGCGCTGTCTTGTTTGATGGTGATGTTCAGCAGCTTGGCCGCCGGATCCAGAATGGCCTTGGTCTGGGCCTCCTGGTAACCGCCGCCTTGGGAGACAAAGGTGATTTCGTCGGCCATCGCGGGCATGGCGCCTGCCACCGAAAGACTCAACAGGGAAATGACGGAACCGAACGCTTGAGCAACAGACAAGGTTTTCATGGCAAATCATCCTGGACGTAGATTAATTCGGCAGCGTTAAAACCTCGACTGAACACCCTGCACAGCGTGCTTTGCTCAGATTTGATTTTTTATTCGACCGAGCGGGACATCTCGACGTTACAAGAGCATGACACCCACGGGCAATGCACGAATAGTCAGGGATGGCATAACCTCAGATCATGCTTGGCTCTCCGTTAACTTGCCCGCGCCATGCGCTCACTTGAGCGCCGCGAACGGCAAGCGCTTGCCCAGTTCCTGCGCAAGATAACGGGCGAATACCGAGATGCGTTGAGGAATATGCCGGCGATGCTGATAGACCACAAAGATATCGGCTCTCGGCGCCTGGTAATCACTGAGCACCGCCCGCAAACGGCCGTTTTCCAGATGTTCCTGAACATTCCAGCGCGAACGCAAGATGAGCCCATGTCCGTCCAGCGCCAGGCGTAAAGCGACTTCACCATCGTTGCTCGACAGCGTGCCGCTGACCTTGTGGGCATAATCCTGACCCTCCTTGCTGAAGCGCCAGATCGCATAGTCGCTACCGAACTGGCGCAGCACGATGCAGTTGTGCTTCACCAGATCAGCCACCCCCGTCAGCTCAGGCATAGCTTCAAGGTATTGTGGCGACGCACAGAGAATGCGCGGATTTTCCAGCAGGCGCACAGCGACCAGCCGCGAATCGGGCGGCTCGCCCATGCACACGCTCATGTCGAACTGATCATCCAGCAAGCTCAAAGGCTGGCTGGACAACTCCAGGGAAAGCTCCAGCTCCGGGTGCAATCGGGCGAAGCTGGAGACCACGGGCGCCAGATGTTGTCGGCCAAAACCCAGGGTGCCATTGATCCGCAAGCGCCCCTGCAAAGTCGGCTGCCGACTGTTGAGCGCACTCTCCAGCTCTTCCAGTTGCCGCAGGATCGGCCGCCCGCCCTCCAAATACAAGGTTCCTTCTGGTGTCAGCGACAAACGTCGGGTGGTGCGCTGCAACAACTGCACCCCCAAACGCGCTTCGAGCTGGCTCAGGCGCTTGCTGACCGCCGGCAACGACAGGCCGAGATGCCGCGCCACTTCGGTCAGACTGCCGCGTGTCGCCACCTGCTGGAAGAAACTCAAGTCATCGATGATTGCCACGGATTCTTTCCTGAAATTTAAGAATGGCTTTCGCGCAAGGCTAATTATTAATACAGCGCGACTGCATACACTGGCAATCAGTCCACATCAATCCGAGGAGTCGAAACCATGAGCAAAGCCCAGTACAAAATTGCAGTGATCCCCGGCGACGGCATCGGCAAGGAAGTCATGCCCGAAGGCGTGCGCGTACTCGACGCGGTGGCGGCCAAACACGATCTGGAATTGCAATGGGACTGGTTTGATTTCGCCAGCGCCGATTACTACCTCGCACACGGCAAAATGATGCCTGACGACTGGTTCGACATTCTCAAGGGCTACGACGCGATCTATTTCGGCGCAGTCGGCTGGCCAGACGTCGTGCCTGATCACATTTCCCTGTGGGATTCGTTGCTGCAGTTCCGTCGCGAATTCGACCAGTACGTCAACCTGCGCCCTTGCCGCCTGATGCCGGGCGTCAAGGCGCCGCTGGCGAATCGCAAGCCCGGCGATATCGATTTCTGGGTTGTGCGGGAAAACACCGAAGGCGAATATTCCAGTGTCGGCGGCAAGATGTTCCCGGGCACCGAGCGGGAAATCGTGTTGCAGGAAACCGTCATGACCCGCGTTGGCGTCGACCGCATCCTCAAGTTCGCCTACGACTTGGCCCAGAGCCGCCCGAAGAAGCACCTCACCTCTGCTACCAAATCCAACGGCATCGCCATCACCATGCCGTACTGGGATGAGCGCGTTGTCGAAATGGGCAAGAAATTCCCTGAAGTGAAGGTCGACAAGTACCACATCGACATTCTCACGGCGAACTTCGTCCTGCACCCGGACTGGTTCGACGTGGTGGTCGCGAGCAACCTGTTCGGCGACATCCTTTCCGACCTTGGCCCCGCCTGCACCGGCACCATCGGCATCGCGCCGTCCGCCAACATCAATCCGGAGCGCAACTTCCCGAGCCTGTTTGAACCCGTGCACGGCTCGGCGCCGGACATTGCCGGGAAAGGCATTGCCAACCCGATCGGCCAGATCTGGTGCGGCGCGATGATGCTCGAACACCTCGGCCACCCTGAGGCTGGAGCGGCAGTGCTGGCCGCCATCGAAACGGTTCTGGCAATGGGGCCGGAACACGCACCGTTGACCGCCGATATTGGCGGCAAAGGCAACACCGAAGCCTTGGGCAAGGCCATCGCCTCTGCTGTCTGAGCCGGCAAATACCGCGCAATCTTCCATTCACGGCCGGTGATATGGAAGATTGTTGCGCGTGACTTTGGCATCGTGTGATCACCGTTCCAGCGCTTGCGAGACAGACCATGACCCTGCTGTTCAAAGTCGACGATGCCCGTGGCTGCGCCTGGAAAGCGCTGTTCGAACAACATGCGCCAGATATCGACGTGCGCTTGTGGCCAAACATCGGCGACCCGGCAGACGTGCGCTACTTCGCCGCCTGGCAACCGCCTCGGCAGTTGCATGAGCGCTTCCCGAATCTGGAAGTCATCTTCGCCACCTCGGCGGGCGTCGATCAATTCGACCTCGGCGAACTGCCCGGGCACATCCAGGTTGTACGCATGCTCGACCCCGGCATCGCTGAAGGCATCGTCGAATACGCCTGCTTCGCCGTGTTGAGCCTGCATCGACAGGTTCCGCTGTATCTGCGTCAACAACAGGCCGGGCGCTGGCAAGACCACCTTCTGACCCCGGCAGCGCAACGTCGGATCGGCGTCATGGGCCTGGGCAATCTGGGCAGTGCGGTGCTGCAGAGCTTGCGTGCGTTCAACTTCCAGTTGCATGGCTGGGCACGCTCGCAGAAAAGCATCGACGGTGTGCAATGCCATGCGGGCAACGACCAGCTCGAGCCCTTTCTGAACCAGTGCGACATCCTGATCTGCCTGCTGCCACTGACCGATGACACCCGGGGCATACTGAATGCGAGAACGCTGGCCGCCCTGCCGAAGGGTGCCAGCCTGATCAATCTGGGCCGGGGTGGTCATCTGGACGAAGACGATCTACTGCAAGCGCTGGATGACGGGCAACTGAGCCACGCCATTCTTGATGTGCTCAATGAAGAACCGCCATCACCGGATCATCCATTCTGGCGGCACCCGCACGTCTGGCTGACGCCGCACGTCGGCGCAATGACGGCACCGCAGAGCGCCTTCGAGGGGCTGCTCGCCAATATCAGGCGTCATCAGACCGGCGAGCCGCTGCACGGTTTGATCAAGCGCGATCATGGCTACTGAGGCACGTAAAAAGGAGGCGGCCTGAATGAGCGCGTCAGACTTTCTGCGCAGCGCTCACCTTGCCCCCCGCGACGCCCGGCACATCCATGTTTATCTTGCGCCACGCCGCTTCAGAAAAGCTGTACGCCGAAAAGGCAATCAACCCCAACGCCATCACCATCAAAATCAAAGCGCCTGCGGGCAGATTCTGAAGAGCATCAAGCGCTTCCTTCATCCCGGGAGGATCCGTCGCCTTGTAACGGGAGCCACTGAACTCCAACAGCACCGCAATCTCGATAAACACCACGCCTCTGGCGATCAGCCCGAATCGAGACATCGGGCGTATGTAACGCATCACCTCTTCGTCCGCTTCAAAGTACTTCTCAAATGAAGCTTTCCAGCCTTTGATGATGTGAGCAAGGCCCACGCCCAGCGGGACGAGTGCGATGAGGTGGATCAACACGTTGGAGTGATCCCAGGATAGAAGATGGGCCAGTAAATCCTTCGTCTGCCCGCTGCCGGAATCGCCTGAGCTTCGAGCACCGCTGATGAGCAGGCCCAATGCGAAAAGCGCCAGGCCGCCGTTGACCAGACCGCCTGCCAGCAAACCTGCACGAATGACCCATCCCTTGAGATTTTTGCCGTGATGATCGACGTCGCGAATGGCCTGCAACACGCGCCACGCGGCGAATGCGAGCAGACCGGCCACCACGAGCCCGACCAGAACGTAACCGAAAGGTTGGCTTAATAACGCTTCAAGACTTTTGTGACTGTCCTTTGATCCTGTCGAATCTTTAGCGGCCAGCAGCGCGAAGATACCGATGATCAGATAAAGCACGCCCCGAGCGGCGTATCCGCCCCGAGCGAGTGCGACGAGGGTGTTTTGCGCGAACATTGGATTGTTTCCGAGGGGTAGTAAGCAGCAGACCCGCCGCGTGCGCAGGCGTTCGATAAAAGCCGACTCACTACAGATACTGTAGGAGCGAGCCTGCTCGCGATCGCGTCAGGTCGGTTGGCAATGCGTTGACTGAAGGATCGCTTTCGCGAGCAGGCTCGCTCCCACAGGGATTTGGGTGAAACCGAAAATTCCGTTTTGCCTCAAATCCTGTGGGAGCCGGGCTTGCCCGCGATGGCGGCGGCACAGGCTCAAGGGCAGTGCCTGACATCCGCAATCACCAGCAGACCGGCGCAACGAAACGCCGCGGCGGATTATCAGCGCGGCGCTACCGACGGATCCGCGATCTGCCTCAGCAAGAGCCTGGTGGGATGCCGTCCTTGTTGAAGTCTTTCAGGCGTTCGCGCTCGTCCTCGGTGGAATGTGCAGGCACCTCTTTTTCAGGCTCAGTCTTTTTCTCGTCAGTCATCACGGCTCTCCGCTGGGTGGATACCTGTTTCGGCACTTCATCGACCGGCCAGTTCCAATTTTGCGAGGCCGATACTCGGTAATCACGTCATCCAACCGCCACGGTAAATATTTCGGGCGCAAGCTCGCTCCCGCGGGAATTACTCAATATCCGAGCCTGACTTTCGCAACGTGATCAAAGCAACAATCGCCGCAAGCACCAGTAACACAGCGCTCGCGAGAAAGGTGACCCGGTAGCCGCTGCCATCAAACAGCATGCCGCCGACGGTCGAGCCCAGCGCAATGGAGAGCTGAATGACGGCCACCATCAGCCCTCCCCCAGCCTCGGCGTCTTTGGGCAGCGCTCGCGCCAGCCACGCCCACCAACCCACTGGCGCGGCTGTCGCGATCAACCCCCACAGCGCGAGTAATACGAAAACCGCCACAACACCGCCGCCAAGTACGATCAAAGACAGTGCGATGGCCGCCATCAGCAGCGGAATGCAGATCAGGACGCGATAAACACCCGCCTTCAAGAAATTGCCAATCAACACGGTGCCGATGAAACCCGCCACGCCGATGGTCAGCAGGATCATCGACAACGTGGAAACGTCAACATGCGTAACGGTTTCGAGGAACGGGCGCAAATAGGTAAACAGCACAAACTGCCCCATGAAGAAAACCCCGGCGCCTAACATGCCGAAGCTCACCAAAGGGCTTTTGAGCAACCGGAAGACATTGCCAGTGTCCGCTTTACGCGGCTCCGCTTTCATGGCGGGCAGGCTGATCCACTGCCAGATCAAGGCGATGATCGCGACCGGCACCAGACAGAAAAAAGCACCGCGCCAGCCGATCACGCCGCCCAGATAACTGCCCATCGGCGCGGCCACCACGGTGGCCAACGCATTGCCGCTGTTGAAGATTGCCAAGGCCTTCGGCACGCTTTGCGACGGCACCAGGCGCATGGCCATGGCCGCCGACATCGACCAGAAACCGCCGATGACCACGCCGATCAACGCGCGACCGGTCATGTACACCGTATAGTTTGGCGCCATAGCAACCACCAGCCCTGACACGCACATCAGCGAGGTCAGCAGCAGCAATAACGTTTTGCGATCCATCGCGCCCGCGAGTCTGGAAATATTCAGGCTGGTCAACACGGCGAAAGCGCCGGAGATGGCGATGCCGTAGCCGACCAGCCCTTCACTGATCTGTAAGTCCGAGGCTATCGGGGTCAGCAGACTGACGGGCATAAACTCCGAAGCGATCAGCGCAAAGACGCACATCGTCATCGCAAAAATGGCGCTCCAGTGGGCGGGTTGCTCCCGGCTTCGCTGTGGGTCATGGGCATCGTTGGCCGGTAGGTCGAACACTTGAGCGGTCATTGAAAAAATCTCATCAACGAATAGTCAAAACACTTCAGGCCACAAAGCTTGACGGATCGTGCGCATCTTGATTAGTAGGAACAATCTTGATGCAGTCATGAGAAAACCTCAGCAATGGCAAATCCCAAAATCAACGACCTCCAGGTCTTTCTGGCGGTGGCGCAGGATCGCAGCTTTACCAAAGCCGCCGCGAAACTGGGCGTCACCCCTTCCGCGCTGAGTCATACCCTGCGCGCACTTGAAGAGCGATTGGGTATTCGTTTGCTGGCCCGCACGACGCGCAATGTGTCGCCGACCGAAGCGGGACAACGGCTGATGCATTCAATCGCCCCGCTGTTCGATCAGATCAACGCAGAGCTTGAAGCGTTGAGTGAATTGCGCGACAAGCCCAGCGGCACCCTGCGGATTTCCTGCACTGACGACCAGATCGAACTGTGCATTCGGCCGATGCTTGCCGGTTTTTTGCAGGAATATCCGGACATCACGCTGGAGTTCTACGTCGATTATGGATTCACCAATGTCGTCGAAGAGCGGTTCGACGCTGGCATCCGGATGGGCGAATCGATCAGCAAGGACATGATCGCCGTTCGCATCGGACGGGACTGGCGTTTGGCGGTGGTGGGATCGCCCGCTTATTTCGAACAAAACCCGCCGCCCTCGACACCCCACGAGTTGACCGATCACCATTGCGTCAACATCCGGCACAGACCTTCAGGCGCGATTTACGCGTGGGAGTTTGCCAGGGGCGGTCAAGCGTTTACCGTCAAAGTCGAGGGGCAACTGGTGTTCAACAGCATCATGCATGTGCTCAATGCGGCGGTTGATGGTGTCGGCCTTGCCTATGTGCCCGAGGAACTGGTTGCACCGTATCTGGCCGACGGACGCTTGATCGAAGTACTGGAGCCCTGGTGTCCCGAGTTTCAGGGTTACCACTTGTACTACCCGAATCGACGGCAGGCATCGCCTGCGTTTTCGGCGTTTGTCGAGGCGTTGAAGTACAGCGTTCCTTCGTCAGATTGAACGCTGATTCACCCGCGCCATCAGTTGCTCAGCCGACTCCTTGCGCTCGGAATAACGATCCACCAGAAAGTCCTGTTGGTCGCGAAGCAGTGCCGTGAACTTCACCAACTCTTCCATCACATCGACGACGCGATCATAGAACGGCGACGGTTTCATCCGCCCAGCGTCGTCGAACTCCATGTAGGCCTTTGGGATAGAGGACTGATTGGGGATGGTGAACATGCGCATCCAGCGACCGAGCACGCGTAGCTGATTGACCACGTTGAACGACTGCGAGCCGCCGCACACTTGCATCACCGCCAGGGTTTTGCCCTGGGTGGGGCGAACGGCGCCGAGTTCCAGCGGGATCCAGTCGATCTGCGCCTTGAACACCGCCGACATCGCGCCGTGGCGTTCCGGCGAACACCACACCTGACCTTCCGACCACAGCACCAGATCGCGCAGTTCCTGCACCTTGGGATGATCGACCGGCGCATCGTCCGGCAGCGGCATACCGGAGGGATTGAAGATCCGCGTTTCAGCACCGAAATGCTCAAGCAAGCGCGCCGCTTCTTCCACCAGCAAGCGGCTGAATGAGCGTTCGCGGGTCGATCCGTAAAGCAACAGGATGCGCGGTTTGTGCGCGTCCGGCGCCGTGGGTTTCATGTTCTCGAACAGGGTCAGATCCAGATTGGGTAGGTGCGGCGTCATAAATCCTCCTCAGGATTTGCCGATGTGATCGAGCTCGGCTTTGAGTTCGTCGCGGCTGAGGGTTTCAAGAGGCAGTTCGAAGAAGGCCTGGCAGCGTTGCCTGATGTGCGCCAGCGTGGCGCGGAAGGCCGCGTCAAGGGTTGCATCGTCACCTTCCACATCGGATGGGTCTTCCAGCCCCCAATGCGTCTTCAACGCCGGGCCGAAATACACCGGGCAGCTTTCGCCGGCAGCCTTGTCGCAGACAGTGATCACGATATCCGGCGGAGTGCTTTCAAAGGCGTCGTTGCCTTTGCTGTACAAGCCGTCTGTCGATATGCCGGCCTGCTGCAAGGTGGACAGGCTGCGCGGCAACACCTGGCCTTTGGGGAAACTGCCGGAACTCACCGCCGCGAACCCCGGCGGCGCCAAGTGGTTGAACATGGCCTCTGAAAGGATGCTGCGACAGCTGTTGGCCGTGCACATGAATAGAATTCGCATGGATGATTCCTTTGCTTCGGGCGGACGTCGAAGGTGGAGGCGCGAGGCCTGGATTATCAGCAACCGGGATCGTCAGCAGCAGGCGGCTTCCCGAACGGGACGGCCCTGCATGTTCTGCAGCCGCGCGGCATTGTCCTTGAGCCAGTGCACGTTGGCCTTGGACGTCAGTTTCAGGATTTCATGGATCCAGACAGGCAACTGTGGATTGAGTCGGTAATAAACCCACTGGCCCTGACGACGATCCAGCAGCAGACCGCTGCTACGCAGTTGCGCGAGGTGGCGGCTGATTTTCGGCTGGCTGTCGTCGAGTGCGCACATGAGTTCGCAGACACACAACTCGCCTTGATCGGCAATCAATAGCGTGGCGCGCAGACGGGTTTCGTCGGCCAGGTTTTTGAACACTTCGGGAGGCGTGATCATGGGGGCTCAATACATATGGATTCGCGAATATACGGATAGCCATATTTGTAAAGCAAGCACTAAATTTTCCATGAACGCACGGCGCCCTGAACAGACAAGCGAAACACTTCGGCCCTGCTGCTATGCTCGACGCACCGCTCACTGACCTTCCCGACTCATGGCAAGCGTCACTCTCGCGGCGCGTTTGAGCACCTAGCCTGTGTTCTTCCAGTCGCCGATACCCCGCCTACTTCCCCCTTCCCTTTTAATGCCAGGTATTTGATGCCGAGTTTTCTTGTAGCGAACGGTCAGTCCGAAACCACTGATCTGACTGAGCCGACCGTGCCTTGGTGGAGTTTTACAAAAACGGTTCTGGCCGTAACGGCGCTGACCTTGGTGCGTGATGGACTGGTCAAATTGGATGAGCTGATTGCTGATCAATCGTACACATTGCGCCAACTGCTGCGACACGAAGCCGGGCTCGCCGATTATGGCGAACTGGCTGAGTATCACGCGGCCGTGGCCGCCAATCAGCCAGCCTGGCCGGCAGATGAAATGCTGCAACGTCTGGACGCGTCCCGGCTTCGCTACAGCCCAGGCACCGCGTGGCGTTATTCGAATGTCGGTTATCTGTTGGTTGGCAGGCTGATTGAACGGGTCACGAGGCTAAGGCTTGAAGACGCCGTCAGCCAACGAGCACTTCAGCCTTTGGGACTTTCAGGGGTGCGCTTCGCTAAAACACCAGCGGATGTGCATACGACTTATGACCCGGCGTGGGTCTATCACGGTTTGCTGATCGGGCCCGTGTCGCAAGCGGCACTGTTTCTTGATCGACTGTTCGCCGGTCAACTGTTACCCGACGCATTGCTGCAAGCCATGCAGACCGTCCGCACACTGGGCGGCCCGATTCCAGGACGTCCGTGGATGACACCGGGATACGGCCTTGGCGTGATGCGAGGTTCGGTTGAAGGCGGATTGACCCTATGCGGACACACTGGCAGCGGGCCTGGCAGCGTCATAGCGGTTTACCGCGTTTGCGATGGCGAACGATCTGCCTGCTGCGCCGTGTTCGAAACAGGCGCCAGTGAAAGCAGCGTTGAAACACAGGCCATCAAACACCTGAAATCAACCCTGTAGGCGCTGCCGCAGGCTGCGATCTTTTGATCTTGCTTGCAAAAATCAAGATCAAAAGATCGCGGCATGCGGCAGCTCTTACACGGGCATGTTCGCGGTTCAGCCGTGAATCGCCTCGGTTTTAAGATCACGGATGACCGTTCCCGGAATGCTCATTGCGAAGTCACCTCCGAAGACCCGTGCAGGTGTCGCATAACCGGGCCGGCGCTTGCCGTCCAGAACGTGACGCGCGGCTTCGATCGCCGCCAGTGGCGTGTAGGTGTAGCCGTTGACGGTTTCGATGATCGACCGTGAGACCGAGCCGTCGGCGCCTGTGACTTCAGCCACGGCCCTTGCCCGATGAGCGTCTCGCTCCTCGGCGGTCGGGCCATCCGGCAGCGCTGAAAGATCACCTTCCGGGAAGGCATCGCCAGCGATGTGCACGAACATCTCGATATTGGGAATGCCCGTCGAATGCCATCCCGTGATCAGATCACCGAACGACAATGGCGCGCACAGCACCGGCCCGTCGCCGAAATCAAAGTACCGCGCAAGCGCATCCGGTGCTTCGACCAGTTCACCGTCGACCCGGGCAAGCAGCCCCGCACCGATGATTTCGCTGACACTCATTGCGGAACCGCGTGACATGGAACCCGGCACCTGAAGCGCGATGCTCAGTGAACGTGGTTTTTCCATGCGCTGGGCGACATGCACGGCGAGGCTATCGGTGGGCACCACGTCCCAGCCGACACCCGGCAAAAGCATCACGCCTGCCGCAGCCGCTTCGGTTCCCAAGCGCTCGGCCAGGCGATAGACGTTGATCTCGGCGGTAATGTCCAGGTAGTCGACCCCGGCTTTGATGCAGGCGTGCATCAACGAACTGGCGGTTTGCGCGAACGGGCCGGCGAAGTTGAGCAGGACGTTGATGCCGGCCAGATATTTCGCCGCCTCGGGGCCTGCTTCAAAGACTCGAAAAGGCACGTCGAGTTGTGCGGCGAGCGGCGCGAGTGTCTGGGCATTACGCCCGGCTATCTCGAAGTCCAGCCCCAATACTTTGGCCCGCTCTGCTGCCATGCGCCCGGTGTAACCCGTTGCACCATAGATCATCAATTTATTCATGCGCTGTGCTGCCAGTTCTTGTAGACGAATTCAAGGCTGTAACCGTCGGGATCAAACACATTGGCGGCGTAGTAATTGGGGTCGTAATGCAGCCGCGCGCCCGGTGCGCCGTTGTCCGTAGCGCCCTGCGACATAGCCGCCGCGTAGGCCGCTTCAACCTCGGCCTTGCTGCTCGCCACAAATCCGACGTGCACTGCCCGCCCTTCCACTACGCCCTCACGCAGCCAGAAAAACATCCGGCCTTGGGCGCCAAATCCTTTGAGATCCGGATGCCCCGGCGGGCCGTCCTTGCCGTCGTAGTCCAGCCGCGCAGTGATGCCCAGCGGCTGGAGGGTGTGTTCGTAGAATCGGATCGAGCGCTGGATATCGCTCACCGACACAAAGATGTGATCGAGCATGTCGTTACCTCGCTTGTTCAGATGATGTAGCCGCCCGCGACTTCGATGGATTGGCCGTTGATCCACGCACCCTCTTCGGACAACAGCATAGCGATCACGCGCGCGACGTCTTGCGGCTCGCCGACACGGCCGAGGGCGGTTTGCCCTGCCAGCAGCGCTTCGAACTCGTCATTCAGCCCGCCGCCCAAATCAGTGCGGATCGCACCGGGTGATACCGAGTTGGCACGGATGCGCCGCTCGCCGAACTCCTTGGCCATGTAACGGGTGAGCACTTCGAGGCCGCCCTTGAACGCGGCGTAAGGCGCAACGCCGGCGGTGGCGACACGGGTTGTGGCACTGGTCACGTTGACAATGCCTGCGTGGGTTTCCAACAACGGCAGCAACGTTTGAGTAAGGAAAAACGGGCCCTTGAGATGGACGCCCAGCAACTCGTCGAACTGCGCTTCGCTGACTGACTCCAGCGGATTGAACAAACCATGACCGGCGTTGTTGACCAGGCCGCCGAGCGTGCTCACGCCCCAGGTTACTTGCAAGGTGGTGAGCACTGCGTCGCGAAACACCGCGAAACTAGCGACATCGGCAACGTCCAGTGGCAACGCAACAGCCTGGCCGCCCGCGTCCTGAATGCGCTTGACGACGTGCTCCGCCGCCTCGGCGTTGCGCTTGTAAGTGAGGATGACGCCCATTCCACGCCGGGCAATGTGCTCGGCGGCGCTGGCGCCGATGCCACGGCTGCCTCCGGTGATGACGATAACGCTCATGACGTGCTCCGCTGTCGTTTCAATGAGCGACCACAGTAACGTTCGCCCTATTCGCGCACGCAGCCGATCCTGTCAGAATCCTGCCTGTTTCTGCTTTTTGCTTGCATCAAGCAGTGCAGGCCAGTCAGCATGCGCTCCATGAATAGACAACTTGATGAACTCCGCCATCTGGCCAGACACGCCGAAAACCGCCGCACAGAGACGGGTATCCCGCGTGTCGCCATGGTTCAGGGCAAGATTCCCGAGCACATGTTGGCGGCGGTCTACGACCCGATGATCAACCTGATCCTGCAAGGCAGCAAAACCATGACTGTCGGTGATCGCACGTTGCGCTACGACCCGGCGACGTATTTCGTGATGTCTGTCGACCTGCCAGCGGTGGGTTCGGTACACCCTGCCCCGACCGGCGAACCCTATCTGGCGGTCAGCCTGACACTCGACCCCAGCGTCTTGAGCACGCTGCTCGGTGACTTGCCGAGCCCTGACGGGCGCTATGCAAACGAGGCCGGTTTTTCCGTCGCCGCCGTCACCCCGGAACTGATGGATGCCTGGGTACGCATGCTGCGTTTGATGGGCAAACCTGATGAAATCGCGGCGCTCGCCCCGGCCTACGAACGCGAAATCCTCTACCGCGTGCTGCAAGGCCCGCACGGCTGGATGCTGCGCGAAATCGCCGCGCCGGACACCGCCATGGCCCGCGTCAATCAGGCCATCCAGTGGATTCGTCGCGACTTTGCGCAGCCCATCAGGGTGGAGAGCCTGGCGCAGAAAGCGGCCATGAGCGTGTCGGCGTTTCATCGCCACTTCAAAGCCGTCACCACCCTGAGCCCGCTGCAATACCAAAAGCGCGTACGCCTTTTGCAGGCACGGATGCTGATGATCGCCAATGGTAGAAACGTCACGGCAGCGGCGTTTGAGGTGGGTTATGAAAGTGCTACGCAGTTCAGCCGGGATTATTCGCGGGTGTTTGGCATGGCGCCAGCGCGGGATGCGGCGCGGATTATTGATGGCTCCAGAGGGATGGCCTGAACCTCATCTGCTAAACCGCAGGCAGACGACTGTCGTGGGCTCATCAACGCACCGCCCTATCGCGCACCTCAAACCTTTCTGAACGCGCACCCCATCGGACTTTCTAACCTCAGGCCAGACAATCTGACGCTGGATTGGCTCACGAGAGGGAATTTACGATGAATCAAAACCAAACTCGCCGCATCACCTTCAATGCATCAATGATGGCGTTGATGACGCTGCTGACAGCCTGCGCAGGTAGCAACTCCGCATCAAACGTCGTCGCCCCCGGAGCGGCGAAAACGCCGACGACCACCGCACTTGAGGCCGGCGCCGGGATTTTGCAGTCACGGCCGCCGGTGGAAGCGCTCAACGCTTACCTTGATGGTTTTCATTTTTATAACGGCGACATCAAGGCGCAAATGGAGGCGCATCACTACTGCGCAATCCTCAACGAACAAGTGATCCAGTGTGTGATCTACGATGGCAACCGCAAGGACGCCAAGTTGATGGGCGTGGAATACATCATTGACGAAAAACTCTTTACCCAACTGCCACCAGCGGAAAAAGCCCTGTGGCACAGCCATGTGCATGAGGTGAAATCGGGACAGCTTGTTGCGCCGGGCATTCCGGAATCCGCCGAGCATGCGCTGATGGAAAAACTCGTCCATACCTACGGCAAGACGTGGCACACCTGGCACACCGACCAAGACAAAACCCTGCCGCTTGGCGTTCCGCAACTGATGATGGGTTTTACGGCGGACGGCCAGATCGACCCGAAGAAAGTTGTTGAAAGGGATCGCCGCCTCGGGGTGGACAGCGCCGAAAAAAAACGCGCGCGTGCTGACATCGTGGCGCCAGCCATCGCGCCGGGTGCGGACGCTTGGCAAGACGGCAAAGTCATCCAGATCGCCGATCCGGCCGGCAACCCACACGCTCATTGAAGTACTGTGCAAACCGGATTCGAGCCGATGGCACGTACGATGCTTTGGCGTTGATTTTCATCGCAACGCGTGAAGTCCACCGCGCCATTCACTGGCGCGGTGGACGCTGCTGTCAGACTTTGGCCGGGTCGCGTTTTTCCGGATCAATGCCATAAAGCGCGATCGCGTCTGCCACTTTCGCCCGAGGTAACGTGCCCTCGTCGGCCAACGCTTTCAGTGCCGCTACGGCGATGAAATGACGGTCGACTTCGAAGAACTTGCGCAGGGATTCGCGCGTATCCGACTGACCGAAACCGTCTGTGCCCAGCGCAACAAAGCGACGCTTTGGCACGAACGGACGGATTTGGTCGGCGAATATCTTCATGTAGTCGGTCGCGACAACCACGGGCCCTTGCTGATCCTGCATGCAGGCTTCGACATGACTGATCCGTGGTGCCTGTTCCGGATGGAGCATGTTCCAGCGCTCCGCCTCCTGGCCGTCACGGCGCAACTCGGTCAGACTCGTCACACTCCACACGTCACTGCTGACGCCAAAGTCGGCTTCCAGCAACTGTGCGGCAGCGATGACTTCCAGCAGGATCGAGCCGCAGCCCATCAATTGCACATGCTTGCCTTTGGCTGGCTTGTCTGCGCTGGAAAGTCGATACATGCCTTTGAGAATGCCTTGTTCTGCGCCTTCAGGCATCTCCGGGTGGGCATAGTTTTCGTTGAGCAAGGTGATGTAGTAGTAGATGTCCTCGTTCTCGACGTACATGCGGCGCATACCATCCTGGATGATGACGGCCAGTTCGTAGGCGTAAGTCGGGTCATAGGACACACAGCAAGGCACTGTCGAAGACAACACATGGCTGTGACCGTCATCGTGCTGCAGGCCTTCGCCCATCAACGTGGTGCGGCCGGACGTGGCACCGAGCAGGAAACCTCGCGCTCGCGCGTCGCCTGCCGCCCAGGCCAGATCGCCGATACGCTGAAAGCCGAACATCGAATAGAAAATGTAAAAAGGAACGGTCATTACCCCGTGATTGCTATACGAGGTGCTGGCAGCAATCCATGAAGAAATCGCACCGGACTCGTTGAGACCTTCCTGCATGATCTGGCCGTCTTTGCTCTCTTTGTAGTAGCTGAGCTGGCCCGCATCCTGCGGTGTATACAACTGCCCCACGTGGGAATGAATGCCGATCTGGCGGAACAGACTCTCCATCCCGAAGGTTCGAGACTCGTCGGGAACGATCGGCACGATGACCTTGCCGATGTTCGGATCCTTGAGCAACGTGCCAAGAATGCGCACAAAGGCCATCGTCGTGGAAATCGCTCGGTCACCCGTTCCCTTGAGCTGGCTGTCGAGCACCGACAACGGTGGGATTTTCAGTGACTCGGCATCGCTGAAGCGCGCCGGCAAATGACCGCCCAGTTTGTTGCGCAGTGCCTGGAGATAAACGGCCTCGGCGCTGCCGGCAGGCGGCTTGAGGTACGGCATTTCACTGAGTTGCTCGTCAGTGATGTCCAGCGAGAAGCGATCCCGGAACGCCCTGACCGCCTCTTCACCCATTTTCTTGAGCTGGTGGTTAATGTTCTGCCCTTCACCCGCCTCGCCCATGCCGAAACCTTTCACGGTTTTCGCCAAAATGACGCTTGGCCCGCCGGTGTGACGCATGGCGGCGGCGTAGGCGTTGTAGATTTTTTCCGGATCGTGGCCGCCGCGCGAAAGCTTCCAGATCTGATCGTCGGTCAAGTCACTGACCAGTTCGAGCAGTTCAGGGTATTTGCCGAAAAAGTGTTCGCGTACGTAGGCCCCGTTCTGCGATTTGTAGTTCTGGTACTCGCCATCGACACACTCCATCATGCGCTGGCGCAACAGGCCGCTCTTGTCCTTCTCCAGCAATGCATCCCAACCGCTGCCCCAGATGACCTTGATCACGTTCCAGCCAGCGGCGCGATACAGGCTTTCGAATTCCTGAATGACTTTGCTGTTTCCGCGCACCGGTCCGTCCAGCCGCTGCAGGTTGCAGTTGACGACGAAAATAATGTTGTCGAGTTTTTCGCGGCCGGCCAGTGAGATCGCTGCGAGTGATTCGGGCTGATCCATCTCGCCATCGCCCAGGAATGCCCAGACTTTGCGGCCCTGATGCTCTTTTAGCCCACGGTTTTCCAGATAACGCATGAACCGTGCCTGGTAAGCCGCCGTGATCGGCCCGAGCCCCATGGACACGGTCGGGAACTGCCAGAAATCAGGCATCAGTCGTGGATGGGGATAGGAGGAAATGCCGTCTCGGTCAGTTTCGCGACGGAAGTTGTCCAGTTGCTCCTCGCTCAGTCGACCTTCGAGGTAGGCGCGCCCGTAAATGCCCGGCGAAGAGTGGCCCTGAATGTAGATCATGTCGCCGGCAAACTGCTCGGTTCGTCCGCGAAAGAAATGGTCGAAGCCAACATCGTAAAGCACCGCCGCCGATGCATAAGACGCGATGTGCCCACCCACGTTCGAGTGTTTACCGGCACGCAATACCATCGCCAAGGCATTCCAGCGGATGTAAGCATTGAGCCGTCGTTCGACGCTCAGATCGCCGGGATAGGCTTGCTGCCGATCCACGGAAATGGTGTTGACGTAGGGCGTTGTGACGCGTCCATAGAAATCGCCGTGCTGGCTGACGTCGAAATCAAGCAACTGATCGATCAGATAATGTGCTCGAGGGCGACCTTCAACACTGAGAACCGATTCAATGGACTCGAGCCATTCGCGAGTTTCTTGTGGATCCTCGTCGAGAAACATTGATTGTTGTGCCATCGTCGTCTCCTGGATAGTGCAGCTGGGGCACCGATTCGTTCGGTACCATGGCGAAGGGGCATCGGTGGATACCGGTCCTTCAGGAAGCATGTCGTTGCAATTGCAACAATGATGCTCCGGAATTTATCGTGCTGCGCGTTACAATTGCAACTAAATCTATTTGCGAAAAAAGGTGACTCATGTCTACAAACGAGCCGGATACCTGGTTCAGATTCGTCAGGGCGCACCGCTGCCTGATCAGGGAAATCGAGCGCCGACTCGCTGCGGCCGGGCTCCCCGCCTACGCTTGGTACGATGCGCTGTGGGGAATCGAAAGCGGTGCCGGTGGCAGCCGACGCATGAACGAACTGGCCGACGTCATGGCCATCGAACGCTACAACCTCACGCGCTTGATCGACCGTCTGGAAGCGGAAGGCCTGGTCGAGCGAACCCGCGCCGGTGACGATGCACGCGGCGCTTACGCAACCATCACCCCGAGCGGAAAAATGCTGCGCAAAAAAATGTGGAAGATTTACGAAGGCGCCGTCGACGAACTTTTTCTGTCGCAATTCGATGCCGAGCAGCAACGTTTTTTCAGCGACGCCCTGGAGCGTGCGGCCTCTTCTGCACGTAACAGTGCACGATCCAGCTAAGTGATCACTGCATCACAGCAGATACCGCCGCATGGCCTGCTCCACGAGTGCCGGTGAAAGGATGCCGTCCTCGGCCAGGGCGCGCAGAGCCAGGGTGACGATCCAGTGTTCATTAATGGTGCCCGACACCGGACGGGCCGCCAGTGAACTGATCGAGTCAGCGCCGAGCGCGACGAAACGGCACGACAGGTGCCCGCCAATCTGATCGGCCACATGCTGTGCATAGCCGGTCACGGCGATCACCGGGGTGTCTTCGGTAGTCAGGCAGTCGCGCAAATGCGAGGATCGCCGAGGCGAGTCGGGATTCAGTCGATTCCAGCGCGCCGCCCTGTCGGCATCGCGCGCCAGGCGGGTGTAGCTGGGGCAGCTCCAGAGTTCGCTGGCCACACCCCAATCATCCAGCAGAATCCGGGCCGCCGACACCACGGTTCGCAAGGCCAGGCCCGCGCCTAGCAAGCGTACCTGCGGTTGATCGGCTGGGCCTGCAATCTCGCGAATCCGGTACATCCCCTTGAGTGCGGCGCCGGCATCGAGCGCATTGATTGGCCCAATGAAATCGTTGGGTTCGTCGTGCAGCGCCATGTAGTAAAAGCCGTCATTGCCGTCGATATACAGACGCTTCAACGCCTCGATCGCAATGGCGCGTGCCTCGGCACCGCTGGCAGGATCAAAAGGCAAACAGCGCGAGTTGGCGACCAGCCACATCGGTACCCAGGGATGGGCACCCTTGGGCCAGGTGGAGGGCATTGTTTCGATGTCGTTGCAGAAAATTCCGCGCTCGTCCGACTCGGTCGACAACGCGCAAAGCTCGGCGGACGTCGCTGAGCTGGTCAGGTACAGCAGCGGCCGTTCACTGGCCCGCGCTTGCGGACTGAAACGCAGGGGCCACGCGCTGATCCTTGAGTGAGTCCCTTCAACCCTGGCTCGCTTGTTGGATCGAACCACCCAGACGTTTTTCTTCATCTGCGGATCCTTTTCCAGTCCATTGGCGATATCAATCATGGTGTACAGCGGAGAAGAACATTCTTCGTCGAACCGATGGGCAAGGTTTCGGATCTTGTCGATACAGGCCTGAGCCGCCAGGCCGGTTTCCTGAGTTTTGCTGAAACTGGAAAAACCAATCATTTTTCGAAGCTCTCCGTGCGTTTCGTCATTCTTGAACCATACTGCACGCCTCAACATGATTGCAACTGCAACTACAATCAGTGGAGACGAGCCATGACCACAGCGCATTCCCTCACCCTCTACACGGCTGATACACCGAACGGGCAGAAGATCAGCATTTTCCTGAAAGAGGCAAAAATCGATTACGAACAGGTCAAGCTCGACCTGGGAAAAGGCTGGCAGCATTCCTCTGAATACCTGCAGATCAACCCGAACGGGAAGATTCCCGCCATCGTCGATCATCAAGCCGGTCTTTGCGTATTTGAATCGGGCGCGATCCTTGGTTATCTGTCCGACAAGTTTGATTTCCTGAACCCTGAGTTGCCTGCCGACCGGCTTGCGGTTCAGCAGTGGTTGTTCTTTCAGGTCGGAGCCATCGGCCCGATGCTGGGCCAACTCTGGTGGTTTCTGCATGGCAGCACGACCCATAACGAAGAGGCCATTGCGCGTTACCGCAAAGAATCACTGCGAATTTATGGTGTGGTGAATGAAAGACTGGCCACCAGCCGTTACCTGGCCTCGAACCACTATTCCATTGCCGACATCGCCGCCTTCCCATGGCTTCGAACTCATGAAGAACTGGCGCTGGATATCTCGGCATTCACTCATTTGAATCGGTGGCTTCAGCTCATCGAATCCCGTCCGGCAGTCCAGGCTGGCCTACTTGAATCGAGAACTGTAAAACCCAACTAATGTCAAATGGCCTCAACGGTTGAGCACAGGAATCAATGAGCATTCTGTATACCGCTGCACTGTGCGAATACCGTTGACTGCTGACATCTTAAGGACCTCATCCGCCGGATACTATTTACAGTCTGGCGGCACTGCACCTTATATGATTTCGTAGTGACCTTTTTTCTTTACTACATACCCTAGGTAGCTGACTATCAATCGGGCCTGAAATACCGCCATGGCACATCAAGGACTGAAAGTTATAACAAAAAGGAATTTCTATGGCTGCGCACAATTTTCATGCCCGCACATCGACCAATGATGGACTCGAGCTTAATCAGCGACTTAAAGGATTGCTTGAACCGCATTTAAAATCATTGGGCGAGTGCCACTATGCTTATTTCATTACGCACAAGATGCACCAGGTCCAGCCACGGATTTTTTCAAATTACCCCAAACACTGGATCGATGCTTATAAGGCCGCCAACTATCACCTGATAGATCCGGTTATCATTCATGGTCTTAAATCCGTCGCGCCGTTTTCCTGGCAAGAGGCACTCGAACATTCAGAGCCGGGACGAGGCACTGAGGTGTTCGCCTTGTCGCAACGGTATCGGATCTCAACGGGTTTCACCTTCAGCCTGCACGATTCAAACGGCTTGTTTGCGGCGCTCAGCCTTTGCAGCAATAGCCGGCACAGAACGGAATTTGCACACGCTATCGAACAACAGACGGCCGCCATTCAGATGGCTCTGATACAGCTCCATGACGATCTGACCGCCAGTGTCAGCCCGAGCGACCTGTTTCCTGAGCTGCGCGATGCCCAACTGTCCGACCGGGAAATGGGGGTTCTCAGATGGGTCATCATGGGCAAGGCGTATAGCGAAATAGCGGCGATCCATGCGATCTCTGTTCGCACGGTGAAATTCCACATGTCCAATATTGTCGACAAACTACAGGTGTGCAACGCCAAGCAGGCGGTTTATAAGGCGGTCAGCCTGGGGTTGCTGGATCCTGCGATGCTCATGTAGACACGCTCGTCACGCCCGGCGAGCAGTCAAGCTCAAGCACTTCGTGCAACGGATGCCCGTTCTTCGACTCAATGACCTCTTTGAGTCGTCGATCATTCTCGAGGGTGATCGGCATATCCAGCAGGAGCACTTTCTCTCCCGGTGAAGCCTCGCCAACATCCAGCACATCATAGTGCCATCCGGCCTTGCGGACGATTCGCGACATGGCATGACTGACCACGGTAATGACCGAATCAAGACCCGAACGGGCGGCGTGACTGTGCATGGCCAAGAGCAGCATTTCCGTCAGTGGCAGTCGCCCCAGCCCCAATGCCCGGGAGCGAGTCTTGTCCACGAAAAAACGGCTCGATTCTGCTACCGAGCCGCGCTTGGGTAATGCGTGGGTGAAGAAACTGCGGAACGGCCCCTCTACCATATAAGGATGTACCGTATTGATCAGACGCACGCTGGCCAGCGGAACATTCAAAAACGACCCGACCAGATAGGTCGAAAAAGCATTGTCGTATTCATCTACTTCATGTTCGCCATGGACGTGAACTTTCCAGTTCAAGCGGTCGGCAAATACTTCCTTTCTTAATCCATAAAGATTACCCAGCAGTTCTGGCGAAGCGCTGGCGTAGTCGACACTGCAAAAGCTGACTTTGTTCATGCGCAATACAGTTCCCACAATTTAAAGAAGTTCGCCCGACAAGACAGTCGTTTGCACAGCGATACAGACTGACGAGTAGATCATCAAAAAACAACTGTACTTAAGTGCAGGTGGATGAAAACTTAACGATCGCCCCATTACTCGACCATCATTCATAAAACATTAACTAATTTTGCACTTAAGTACAGTTGCAGAGCGAATCCGAAGCAATAACCATACAAGCGTTCCAAGCCCAACTGCCTGATTGCTTAAGAACGGACTGATGACTAATCAACTCAACCAGGAATAATAAAATGAGTGCCGTAAGTAGCCGCCTGCAAACCAAGCAAGATATCACCCAACACGAAATATCTGCCTTGAAAACCCGTTTCAATCTTGCAGATGCCCATACACACCAGGATCAAAGTGTCACCCAAAGGTTGATCGTGAATCGCCTTCCGGAACTCTGGTACCGCGCTCAAGGGCAAAGCCAATATCAGAGCGAGCAAGAATTCATTCATGCTTTTTTTACGTTTCACGGGCAGCATCATGCACTCCAGCGCCACGATGAAATCTATCTGGTGTACGCGGCGTCGATTGCCATGCATATCACCGCCACCTATTTGCGCAAACGCAATATGCGCGTAGGCCTGATTGAACCGTGCTTTGATAACTTGCATGACTTGCTCAAACACATGGAAGTCCCGCTGACGCCGCTCGACGAAGCGCTGTTCAGCTCATCGAAAGAGGTCTACGCGAACCTGCGCACTGCAGCGGCAGATGTCGATGCGATTTTCCTCGTCGACCCTAACAACCCGACCGGCTCAAGCATGTTCGCCGTGGGCGCGGACACCTTCGTGGAGGTGGCGCGTTACTGCAAGGATCACGGCAAGCTGCTCATTCTGGATTTCTGCTTCGCCGCGTTCATCAAGACTGCCGGCGGCAGCCGGTTTGACGCCTATGGGATTCTTGATGACATCGGCACGCAGTACATCATCATGGAGGACACCGGCAAGACGTGGCCGCTGCAAGACACCAAGTGCGCCACGATCATGTCCAGCGAAGACATCAACGCAGACGTCTACAGCCTGGTGACCAGTGTTCTGCTGAACGTCTCACCGTTCATCCTCAATGTCGTGACGCAATACATCAACGACAGTCGCGACGACGACTTCGAGTCGGTTCGTAGCGTGCTTGATGTCAATCGCAAGTTCGCCCGGCGTCATTTGCAGGGAAGCTTCTTGCACTATCTGGAGCCTAAGGTCGAAACCAGTGTGGCCTGGTTCGAGATCCTGCGCGATGACATCTCGGCCGATCATCTTCAAGAGTATCTGACGCGCTATGACGTTTACGTTTTGCCCGGCAAATACTTCTACTGGAGCAATCCACAGGCAGGGCAGAAATACATTCGCCTGGCCTTGGCACGCAAACCTGAAGAGTTCCAGCTCGCAGTCCAAACCATTGCCCTGGCACTGGAGAACTATCATGGTTGATGCCCTCCTGCCGCTCATCGATGCCACTGTTTTCATGGGCATGCATCATGGCGATCCCGATCTGCGCGCCCGGTCACTGGGTTTTTTCAACAACTTTTACCAGCGCCAGGTGCTGATGAGTTTCGACCAGATCGGTATCTGCGATGCAATCATCTGGAAGAAAAGCCGCCACCTGCAAGATGCCTATTATCCGTTCATGGACGTCCTCCATTCGGAAATGGACATTCAACGCCAAGGCTACAGCGATCAAGTGTTGAAGCGCGCCAGCCAGGCGTCCGACTGGCAGCATTTGAGTGTCGAAAAGCGCTTGCTCATCGCTCAGGTGATCGAACACAAACAGCCGTTTTTCACTCACGACGAACAGTTGCTTGAACTGGACGCACTGAAGCCATTTTTGCAGCCGTTTCCCCGTTCGACATCCGGGCCTGCCTTTCCCGAAAACCTGCAGCGTCTGTTTGAGCAGTCTCGCGAAATGCTGATCGAGCAAGAGGATTTCCACCATGTCTGGTAAGCAGATCTTTATTCCGCTGATCTCCCCTCTCGATGATCAGTCGCGTATATGTGAATCGAGCGTGCGCCGGTTATTGCATTGCTCTCAGCCTTTCGCCGATGGCTATATTCCCTGCCTCACATCGGGCGAAGGCTGGCGCCTGGATGCAGACAACTGGCGGCGCATGCTGCAACTTACCCTCGCTAACGCGCAGGGCAAAAAGGTGATCGCCGGCATCGAACGAACGACGACAGCTGAAGTGCTCGAACACGCTTTGCTGGCACAAAAAATGGGCGCCCACGGCGTGATGTTCACCTCTCCGTTTATCCCGGGAACGCGCCAGGAGGACATATTCGACCACTACCAAACAATTCACGACGCGACCGATCTGGATATCTACGTCTACAACGAATCGGCGTTGTCCGGTAACGAAAAAACCTTCGATACGTTGTTGGCAATCGCTCGGTTGCCCCGCGTCAAAGGCCTCAAGGACTCCCCTTCCCTGCCCCGCACACAGCCGCAAATCGAGCAGTTGCGCAAGGAGGGCGTGGCGTACTTTGCAGGGTGGGAAATGGATCTGGCGCGAGAGCTGGAAACCGACGGTAATGTCGTGTCGCTGGCCAATCTTGAGCCCGGGCTTTGCCGCCTGGCGATACCCGCACGCCAGCAGTCCGTGGCCAACCTCATCGAAACGCTTAACGGTTACTTTGACCTGGGCGCCGACGATTGGTACGCGCAGGTCAAAAAGGAGCTCAAGGCCCGCGGTGTCATCACCACAGACCGGGTATTCCCTGAAAAGGAGACGCAGCGATGAGCGATTTGCAGAGGGAATTGTTCTTGGCCAATCGCGCCTGCATTCAGCAGCTGCAACCTCTGAATCACCGGGTGGCGAAGTTTGAACGGGACTGGATCGAATCGACCATCGCCAAGACGTTGACCGCCGATGGGCCTGGCAATCTTGCCGAGTTGCGTCAACGATTGGCTGACCTGGTTGAGCTGGATCGCAGCGAGGTGCCGCCCAGCGCGATGTACGTCGCCGAAAATATGACACGCGACGAGTTCAAAATCCTGGTTCAGGAATTTGCGCTCGACGGGCTGACCGAAGCGCAGGTGTTCTACCACCTCATGCCAAGACTCAGCCTGGCCGCGCAAATGCCAATGTTGCGGATGATGATCGACGAGTTCGGATCCGGGAATCTCAAGCGCTCGCACACCACCCTGTACATCGACTTGCTCAAAGAACTCGAGATGCCGACCGATCTGGCGTTTTACATCGATGCCAACTCAAGCGCCGGGTTTTCCTTCCCCAACATGTTTTGCTGGCTGACGATGCGGGCGGACGACCCTTCCTACTTTGCCGGCGTGATTACGTACTTCGAAACGGTCGTACCGTTTTTCTTCGAGTGTTACACCGCGATCTGTGATCGTTTGCAGATCAAGGCTCACGCGTACTACTCCGAGCACGTCCACATTGACGTGTTTCATGCCATCGAAGGGCAGCGATTGCTCAAGGCGATGGATGCCACCGGCGACCTGGACACGGCCAAAGCCTGGCGCGGAATCTGTATGGGGCGTGAGATCACTAATGCAGCCTTTGACGGCGCCGTTGACAAGGCCCGACGCCTGACGCACTTCGACAAGGAGCGAGCTGTTGAACGAGCTATCTGAAGAGTTTCATCGCCCCGGCACCTTCACGGTTGTCGTCGATAACCAGCAATACCTGGTACCGCATACCTGTCCGCACCGCGCGGGTTGGCTGGTTCACGGGGTGATCAATGAGCAGCGGAAAAGCATTACTTGTCCTCTGCATTTTTCGGTATTCAGCCTGGAGACGGGCGAGCAATTGAGCGGCCCTCCTTGTGGTCGCCTGGATATCAAACGAATCACCCAAGACGCCCCTTGAATATTCAAAGAGGTCCGATCGCGCCGCAAAACGTTAAGTTTTTGCGGCGTTGTACATTGGATAACGGTTCCCGAGCCTGTCATTGATCGAGCTGATCGACAATCCTGATAGCCGACAGGCCCACCACCTCGGCCTGCGCCAGTATCTCCGTGGGCGTCGCCTCGGCATTGGGCATTAACAGGCTGTTCTCACCATCGCCGATATGCAGCTGAAGCAGATGCATGGCGGCATCGTGAACGGTCAAATCAGGCTGTTCAAGTTCAAAAGTATGCGAGCGGGGTTGGCCATTGAACAGGTAGTGAAGTGTGTAGTTACGCATTGAAAAATCCTCATGTTGGAAGCCGAACAGCTGAATATCCTGACCTAGCAGTCAATTTATAGTTCAACTGGTGCAACCATCCGCTTCACGCCACAGCGATTTACGCAAAAATACAACACCATAAGACCCCAGCGTGCCGGTTTTCGCATCGTTTCGGCTTGAACAGAGTTTGCGTGGCGAATAACCGCTTTCACCCGGTGAACGATGACGTAAAATCACCCGTCGTCCCCGGCATTGGCCTAGCCGCGCCTCATTCAATCAACATCAAACGAACCTGGATTTTTCATGAGCCGTTCCCTTTCCCTGACACCCGCGCGCAGTCCCCTCGCGCCGCTGGTGGCTTTTGTCCTGCTGTTGGCGGGCGCTGCGTTTCTGCAAAACAGTGTCGGATCGCGCCAAGTGCTGTTGCTGATCCTCGGTGCAGCGCTGGGCTTGACGCTGTATCACGCCGCCTTCGGTTTCACTTCAGCCTGGCGGGTGTTTATCAATGAACGGCGCGGCGCCGGCTTGCGGGCCCAAATGGTGATGCTTGCGCTGGCCGTGGTGCTGTTCTTCCCGGCGCTCGGTGCGGGCACATTGTTCGGTCAACCGGTGGTCGGGCTGGTAGCGCCGGCCGGGATTTCAGTGGTTTTCGGTGCGTTCATTTTCGGCATCGGCATGCAGCTGGGTGGCGGCTGTGCATCTGGCACGCTGTTCACCGTCGGCGGCGGCAATTCGCGCATGCTGGTGACGCTGTTGTTCTTTATTTGCGGTTCGCTGATCGCCACTCATCACGTTGACTGGTGGTTTTCGCTGCCGTCGTTTCCGGCGACGTCTATCGTCAAAAGCTTCGGTGTGGTGCCGGCGCTGATCCTGAGCCTGACGGTATTCGCGATCATTGCGGCGGTCAGTGTGCGAATGGAAAAGTCGCGTCATGGACAGCTTGAAGAAGGCGTGAAGAGTGAACACAAAGGCCTGCGTCGCTTCCTGCGCGGGCCATGGCCGCTGGTGTGGGGCGCGATCGGTTTGGCGTTGCTCAATTACGCCACGCTGGCATTGGCCGGACGGCCATGGGGCATCACGTCGGCCTTCGCCTTGTGGGGCGCGAAAACGGCTAGCGGCCTGGGTGTCGATGTCGGCAGCTGGGCGTTCTGGCAGATGCCTGCCAATGCAAAAGCCTTGGCGGCGCCGGTGTGGGAAGACATCACCAGCGTGATGGACATCGGCATCATCCTCGGTGCGCTGCTTGCTGCGGGCCTGGCTGGACGCTTCGCCCCCAACCTGAATATCCCCGCGCGCTCGCTGGTCGCGGCAGTGATCGGTGGCCTGCTTCTCGGTTATGGATCGCGTCTGGCGTACGGCTGCAACATCGGCGCATATTTCAGTGGTATCGCGTCGGGCAGCCTGCATGGCTGGTTATGGCTGGTCGCGGCGTTTATTGGCAACAGCGTGGGCGTGCGTTTGCGGCCGTTTTTCTTCGCGGGCGAGCGCACGCAGCCGGCGCTGAGCGGTTGCTGATTCCGGTGAAAGAGTGAATTCGCCTATCGAATTCATTCGTGCCAGGAACGTCTATTCTTTCCAAAGCTATTCATCCAGTCTGAAGGAACGGATCATGTCCAAAACACGCTTGATGATGTCAGCAATTACCTGCCTTGCTCTGGTTGTGGGATCGGCCAATGCGATGGCCGACCCAGGGAATGGAAAAGGCCAAGGTAACGGCAAAAATCACTCGCAAGGTAATCAGGGCGGCCAAGGTGCCAAAGGCAAAAGCGCCGGCGGCGAAAACCGGGATCATGGCCCCACAGTCAATCGGGGCAGCGTCCTTGGGATCATTGGCGATTCCAGAGACTATTGGAGCGGTGGCGCTTCACTTCCGCCCGGCATCCAGAAAAACCTGGCGCGCGGCAAGCCGCTGCCGCCAGGTATCGCGAAGAAACTCGATGGCCGACTGATCGGCAGACTGCCCCACTACGATGGATATGAATGGCAGCAAGCAGGCACGGATTTGATACTCGTCGCACTGGCAACAGGGCTGATCTACGAGGTTCTCAACGGAGCTTTTGATTGATGCGTGAACTGACGAATAAACACGGGCGCTGAAAGGCGCCCGTTTTGCTTGAAGGTCCGACGAGGACTATTTTTAATCCCAACCGAATTGGTCGGCGTCGCGCACGCAGGTCTGGCGCCTGTCGGCGGCGTGTTTTGTCTGTGATCGGCTTGTTAAAGCTCAAAACCATGTCCGATCAATCCCACCAGCACCTCCCCCGCTTCGCTCAATTCGCCCGGCGCGCGCATCAGTCGCAGTTCATGCACGGGCAATTCGGGAAATCCCTCGGCAATAGTCAACATCCTCATCCCGGGACGCACCTGAGCACGATCAACAATGCCGATGGCCAGGCCCGCCAGAATCGCGGTTTCCAGTGCGGTGACGCCAGCGCTCATGATCACCGCGCGCCAGCGCCGCCCTCGCTGACTCAACGCATCAACCGCCACGCTGCGATACGGGCAGCCCTTGCCATGCAATGCCAGCGGCACCGGTTTGCCGAGATCCTGAGCATAGTCATGCGCGGCGACCCAGACCGGTTGGGTCAGGCCGAATGTCCTGACACAGCGTAACTGCGCCGCTGGCCCGTCAATCGGTTCCACGAGCAGGGCCAAGTCCAGCTGACCGCGTTCGAGGCGACTGTTCAAGCGGCCGCTGGCACCGGTTTCCACTTCCAGTTCGATGTGAGGAAAATCCGCTGCCAGATGGGGCAGCGTGCAACCGAGGATCGCGCCAGCGTATTCCTCGGAAATGCCCAGCCTGACGCGCCCACTGGCCATCGGCGTAACGAAACCGGCGAGCATCTGATCATGAAGCCGCAGCAGTTCAGCGCTTTGCAGCGCAAATCGTCGACCCAGTGGGGTGAGGCTCACGGTTTGATTGTCACGCTCAAACAGGCGTCCGCCGGCCAGGGCTTCCAGACGGCGAACATGCAAGCTCACCGCCGAAGGACTTTTGTTCAGAAAGCTTGCCGCTGCGAGGAATTGTCCGAAGCGCACAATCGCATGAAAAGTACGCAGCAGCTCGATGTCGAGGGTTTCAGCCATGGTTCAGGAATCCTGCATCAGTGGTGCGAATCATATCGTTTGAATGCATTGCGACTTCATTCATACCATCGATTCAAGCCCACTGTCAGGTGCCAGTCGATGAACGTTTCTCTTGCACGCCTTTCCACTTTCTCCAGCGCCGCTTTGCTGCTGGCCATGGTCGTCAGTTGGAGTTCCGGTTTTATCGGTTACCGCTATGTGGCCGATCAGGGCAGCGTTTATCTCGCTTCGCTCTGGCGCTTCATCGTTGCGGCAATCGTCCTGCTGCCGTTTGCCTGGAAGGGTTTGCGTCAGCTGCGCGGGCGGGATGCCGTGCATCAGGCATTGTTGGGGTTGGTCGCGATTGGCGGCTATATCGGGCCGATTGCCGCCTCAATTCAACTGGGTGTTGCGCCGGGTACTGCCTCGCTGTTAGCCAATCTGTTACCGCTGACCATTGTCGTGTTAGCGGCAAGCGTGCCCGGTCAGCGGACACGCGGCTGGCAATGGTTGGGGTTGGCGCTGTGCCTGCTCGGCATGTTGGTGGCCAGCGGCGCCAGCGTCGAATGGAACACCGCCGACGTGTGGGTTTACAGCCTGCCGATAGTGGCCGTGTTGTCCATGGCGGCGGCGACGTTGTATCAAAAGCGCTGGCCCGGAACGCCGATGTCCGCATCGACTGGGCTGTTCATTCAAGTCTGCGCAGTCATTCCGGTATTTGCCGCGTTGGCGAGTCTGGAAGGACAATTGCTTCCACCGACCAGTGCTGGCTTTATCGGTGGTGTGATGTGGTTGGTGATTTTCGCAACGTTTGGCGGCTATGGATTTTACTGGTTGTGTTTGCAACGCTTCAGCATCCAGCGCATCAGCGGCGCGTTGTTTCTGACGCCGCCGGTGACGATGATCTGGGCAGGGTTGCAGTTCGGTGAACCGTTGAGTTTGAGTGCGGCCATCGGTGTCGGGCTGACACTGATGGGGTTGCCGTTGCTGGCAATGAACACTGTAGATGCACGATGCCACAAACCGTCGCTGTCGCGGACATAACCAGACAGGCCGCCATTGAGGCGGCCGTAAGGACTGCGACTGAAAGACTTACTGAGACATTTCGTCTTTCTTCATCGCATCCTTGGACATCGCGTCTTTCTTCATGCTGTCTTTCGACATCGCGTCTTTCTTCATGGTGTCCTTGCTCATGGCGTCCTTGCTCATGGCGTCCTTTTTCATCGTGTCTTTTTTCATGGCGTCCTTCGACATCGAGTCTTTCGACATGCTGTCGTTGCTCATGGTGTCGGCGGCGTAAACGCTCGCTACACCCATCACAAGGCACATGGACAGTACGGCATTGGCTAACTTTTTCATGGTGTAACTCCTTGATGCTCAGGTTGCAAATGAACGCAGCGCAAGCTGCGTGGTGGAATGAGTCAGCGCTCGTCAGCTGCCGCCGAACCAGTTGTAGCCCTGGTCTTCCCAGTAGCCACCGCTGTAGGTGTTGCTGACGAATATCGCCTGAATATGCTTGGGATTCTTGTAGCCCAGCTTGGTCGGCATGCGCAGCTTCATCGGGAAGCCGTACTTACGCGGCAAAATGGCGCCGTCATAGGTCAGCGTCAGCAGCGTTTGCGCATGCAGTGCGGTGGCCATGTCGATGCTGGTGTAATAGTCGTCGGCGCATTTGAAGCCGATATATTTGGCGTTCGTGTCGGCGCCGATCCGTTTGAGAAAATCACTGAACCGCACCCCGCCCCATCGACCAATCGCACTCCAGCCTTCGACGCAAATGTGCCGGGTGATTTGCTCGGTTTGCGCCATGGCGCGTAGCTCTTCGAGGCGCCAGGTGCGTTTGTCCGCAACCAGCCCGGTGACTTCCAGCCGATACTCGGCTTCGTCGACAACAGGCGCTTCGTCTTCTGCATAGAACGCATTGAAGGGAAACGGCCGGGTAATCATCGACGCCGGATAGGTCGGCGCCATGGCGTTCGGGTTGAACAACCAGCCTTGCACCCGATCATTGAAACGCGACATCGAAGACAATGCGGTTTCCACGCTTTCGCTGTCGCTCAGGTTGCAGCCGGACAACATGGCCACGCCGCCGAGCGTCAGGCCACGCAGCAGGAACGAGCGGCGCGAGCGGTCTTCTATTTGCATTTGCGGAGCAAGGATTTTTCGGGCGTCTGTCAGGATGGATGATTCGTCCAATCCGATTCCGTTGCGCTTTTTCATGTGCGCTCCTTGCGACCGACGATCATCGCCCACAGGGTTTTCGGCACCAAGGCGACCATTACCAGATGCACCGCGACAAACCCCATCAATAAGGCCATCGCAATGAAATGCACATGGCGTGCTGCGTCGTAACCGCCAAGCAACTCGCGCAGGGTGGCGAATTGAACAGACTTCCAGATCACCAACCCGGAAATCACCAGCATCGTGATGTCGACGATCACGAACAGATAAGCCACGCGCTGCACCTGGTTGTAGTGGCTCAGGTCGGCGTGGCCTAATCGCCCGCGCACCGCAGCCCACAGGTCATGCAACACGCCTTTGGGGGATACCGGGAAAAACTGGCGTGAGAAGCGTCCGCTGAAAAGGTTAATGGCGAGATAAACGAGGCCGTTGAAAAACAACAGCCACATCGCCGCAAAATGCCACTGCAGTGCCCCGCCCAGCCAGCCGCCCAAGGTGATTTCATTGGGAAAGCTGAAGTCATAGAGCGGTGAGGCGTTATAGATTCGCCAGCCACTGGTCACCAACACCAGCACCGCCAGCGCGTTAAGCCAATGGGTCAACCGCAGCCAACGCGGGTGGCTGCTCGCCGGACGTGGCGAGATGATGCTGGGGGACGCAGGCAAGGCTGACATGATCGGCTCCACGCGTTGGGTTCGTGGCGATTATGTGAGCCTGAACATCCCGAAATCCTCACGCAGAGTTAAATTAAACGTGATAACTCCGGGTCGCAGGTAATGCCTGCGGCCCTGTTTCCAGTCGCCGGTTTTTTACCCGGGCCAAGGACTGACCAGCGCCATCGCGGCGACAGCGGATACAGAAGCCCATCCGCCGGTAGCGCCGAGGCTAAAGCGAGAGCGGCGAAGTGCGAGTGACGATCGATGGTATTGAGAGTGTTCGCCGTGCCGATGAGCTGACACGCTCAGAGCGTTGCCCGGGCATCTGGTTTACTATTCCAGCCAATGCCCTCCGACACTTCGCAAGCCTGAGAACAAAACATGAACCGCCGCAAGAAACTGAACCAGATCCTCAAGGCCAATGCGAAAAAGGCCAGCGCCAAACTGGCACCGAAAAAGCCCAAGTACATTAGTAAAGCCGATCGCTTAAAAGAGGCGGACGAATCCGGGCAAGCGTCGGCTGTCTCCTCAGAAAGCTGATTGCGTTAAGCCAGATCGAGCAATAAAAAAGCGACGGACTTATTCCTGAACAATAAATCCGTCGCTTTTTCATGCGTCTCTTCAGTCCAACTGTTCATCCGCGCTTTGGCAACTTCCAGTTCGGCCGGATGAAGTGGCAGGTGTAGCCATTCGGTATGCGCTCCAGATAATCCTGGTGCTCCGGCTCCGCTTCCCAAAACGGCCCCGCCGGTTCGATTTCAGTCACTACCCGCCCCGGCCACAGGCCTGAAGCATCGACGTCGGCGGCAGTATCCTCGGCCACGTCGCGTTGCGCTTCGCTCAAATAATAGATCGCCGAACGATAGCTCGGGCCGAGGTCGTTGCCTTGGCGGTTCGGCGTGCTCGGATCGTGTATCTGGAAGAAGAACTCAAGGATCTGTCGGTAACTGATCACCGCAGGGTCGAAGACGATCTCAATGGCCTCGGCGTGATTGCCATGGTTGCGATAGGTGGCGTTCGGTACATCGCCGCCGGTGTACCCGACCCGAGTATTCAGTACTCCGGGATAGCGGCGCAGCAGATCCTGCATGCCCCAGAAGCAGCCGCCGGCAAGAATGGCGGTTTCGGTTTGTGTGGTCATGGTCGGTTCTTCCTCTCGAAGACGTGGGCGATAGCCATCGTTATGAGGGCGTCTTGATCAATTACAAGGTTGAACGCAAACCATGCGCCAAAAGCGGGCATCTTTATGGCCAGCCGCTCGGAACGACGCCAATCCGCAGCTTTCCCAAACTTCGCCTATTCTCATTTGCCACCCCGCAAAACCGAAATTCGGGGCCGGCGCAAACCAGACCGGAATCAGTCATCTGAAATGCCTATCGGATGGGCTGCACTTTGTTCAAAAAAGGTCGCGATCAGCACACGACGCTGATCACGGCCTCCCTTTCATACAGGAGATGCGAACATGGGGTATGTCACAACGCAGGACAGTGTCGAGATCTTTTATAAAGACTGGGGGCCGCGCGATGCCCAGGTGATTTTCTTTCATCACGGATGGCCGCTGAGTGCGGACGACTGGGACGCACAGATGCTGTTTTTTCTGGCCAACGGCTACCGGGTCATCGCTCACGACCGCCGTGGCCACGGGCGATCCAGTCAGGTCTGGAACGGGCACGACATGGATCACTACGCCGATGATGTCGCGGCGGTGGTTGATCATCTTGGCGTACAAGGCGCAGCGCATGTCGGGCATTCCACCGGCGGTGGCGAAGTCATCCATTACATCGCACGCCACGGCCAGGATCGGGTGTCGAAGGCGGTGATCATCAGTGCCGTGCCGCCACTGATGGTCAAGACTGAAAGCAATCCGGGCGGGTTGCCGAAATCGGTTTTCGACGACCTCCAGGCACAACTCAAAGCCAGCCGCGCGCAGTTCTACCATGACGTACCCGCCGGGCCTTTCTACGGCTATAACCGCCCGGGGGCAAAACCGTCTGAAGGCACCATCCGCAACTGGTGGCGGCAAGGCATGATGGGCTGTGCGATTGCGCATTACGATGGGATCGTCGCCTTTTCCCAGACCGACTTTACCGAAGACCTGAAGGGCATCACGATTCCCGTGCTGGTGATGCACGGCGATGACGATCAGATCGTGCCTTATGAAAACGCCGGGGTTCTGGCAGCGGAACTGCTGCAAAACAGTACGTTGAAAATCTACCCTGGGTTCCCGCACGGCATGCCTACCACGAATGCCGATACGATCAACGCTGATCTGCTTGCGTTTTTGCGAGGTTAGGTCGCTGAGGGGCAGGTCAGCCTGCCTCTCTGGGGCGGCTGGGCCTCCGCCGCCGGATAAAGCACTCAAAAGCGCCGCAGGCCGATGTCTGTTCCCCCTCTTGAACGCGCATGCCAAACACACCGAACCCCTGCCCCGCAAAACCCTCAAAGCAACCGTTATGGCAGAATTGCCGAAACTTAACGCTTTAGGAGGCCACATGCTTCGTGTGTTTGAACGAAGACTCGACCCTTTCCCACCTGATGAAGCCCCGCCGCCGCCGGTCGGCTTGGCGCGGTTTCTGTGGGCTTGCACCCGAGGCGCACGTGGCTACATCCTCGCGTTTGCGCTGCTTAGTGCCAGCGTGTCGATCTATGAAGCCTGGCTGTTTTCCTTCCTTGGACAGGTCGTCGATCTGCTCTCGACCTGGCAGACCGGCGGCGCGACGCAGCAGGCTCAGGAAAGTCGCGTGCTGTGGGGAATCGGCATTGTGCTGATCACGAGCATCGGACTGGTGGCGCTGCGCACGATGGTGCAGCACCAGGTTCTGGCGATCAATTTGCCGTTGCGGCTGCGCTGGGACTTCCATCGGCTGATGTTGCGGCAAAGCCTTTCGTTCTTCTCTGATGAGTTCTCCGGCCGGGTCACAACCAAAGTGATGCAGACAGCACTGGCCGTGCGCGAAGTGCTGTTTACCGTGATCGAGATCCTGCCCGGGATCGGCGTGTACTTTATTGCGATCATCCTGCTGGCCGGCGGTTTCGCGCTGAAACTGATGCTGCCGTTTATTGCCTGGATCGCTTTGTTCGGCCTGGCCATGCTGTACTTCGTGCCACGCCTGGGCCAGGTCGGCCAGGAACAGGCCCATGCGCGGTCATCAATGACCGGGCGCATCTCGGACGCTTACACCAACATCACCACGGTGAAGCTGTTCTCGCACTCCAAGCGCGAAGCGCATTTTGCGCGTGCGGCGATGGAAGATTTCAAGCTCACAGGGTTTCGCCAGATGCGCCTGGTCAGCCAGTTCGAGATCGTCAATCAGACGCTGGTGGTGGCACTGATTATCGGCGCAGGCGGCTATGCCCTATGGCTGTGGCATCAGGGCGAGGTCGGCACCGGGGCGGTGGCGGCGATCACCGCCATGGCGCTGCGCATCAACGGCATGTCGCACTGGATCATGTGGCAGATGACCTCGTTGTTCGAAAACATCGGCACCGTGCAGGACGGCATGGCGACCCTGACCAGCGGCCCCAAGGTGAAAGATGCGCCGGATGCAGACGTGCTCGTGCCATCTGGCGGCGCGGTGACGTTCGACAATGTCGGCTTCAACTACAACGGTGAACGGCAGGTGCTTGACGGCTTGAGCCTGAACATCCGGCCCGGCGAAAAAATCGGCCTGGTGGGCCGTTCCGGAGCCGGTAAATCCACGCTGATCAACTTGCTGCTGCGTTTCTACGACGTGGACAGCGGCGAGATTCGTATCGACGGACAAAACATCGCGCACGTTACGCAAGACAGTCTGCGCAGCGCCATCGGCATGGTCACGCAGGATACGTCCCTGCTCCACCGTTCGATCCGCGACAACATTGCCTACGGTCGCCCGGATGCAACCGACGCGCAGATCCGCAGGGCCGCCGCCGACGCACAGGCTGACGGTTTCATCAGCCAACTCAGCGACCGCCAGGGTCATAACGGTTACGACACCTTGGTCGGTGAGCGCGGTATCAAGCTGTCGGGCGGCCAGCGCCAGCGCATCGCCATTGCCCGCGTGATGCTCAAGAACGCCCCTATCCTGCTGCTCGACGAGGCCACCAGCGCGCTGGATTCGGAAGTCGAAGTCGCCATCCAGGAAAGCCTCGATGAGATGATGCAGGGCAAGACCGTCATCGCCATCGCCCATCGTTTGTCGACGATTGCGGCCATGGATCGACTGATTGTGATGGACGACGGACGCATCATCGAACAAGGCACCCACACCGAACTGCTCGCGAAAAATGGCACCTACGCGCGGTTGTGGCACCACCAGAGCGGCGGATTTCTCGGTGAGGATCAGGGGGTGGCGGAGGCGATGGAATAGCCGACGGGTGGCGGCGACAGAGAACGCAGAAGCAACATCGGTGGTGCTGTGATTGGCAGCTTGCGGCTAAGCTGCCTGTCACGACCGCCAGCAACAAACAGCGTACTGACTGCACCGGCCACCACTTCTCATCATTTCGCGTCTAAAAGCCTAGTAGACCGATCAACTAGAAACGACTACCCTTCCCCCCATGAATACTCCAAAGACCCGCGAAACATCCGACGTCCGCCAGGGGATCCTTGATGTAGGCCAACGAATCATGGCCGCCAAAGGATATACCGCCGTGGGCTTGAACGAGATCCTTGCCACTGCCGGTGTGCCAAAGGGGTCTTTCTATCACTACTTCGGCTCCAAAGACGCGTTTGGCGAAGCGCTGCTCGAAAACTATTTCGAGGCCTACCTCGACGATATCGATCAGACGCTTGCCCAGCCCGACCAGACGATGGCGCAACGGCTGATGAACTACTTCCGCATCTGGCGGGACACCCAGTCCTTTGAGGATTGCCAGGGCAAGTGCCTTGCGGTGAAGTTGGGTGTGGAAGTAGCCGACCTTTCGGAAACCATGCGTGCCGTGCTCAAGCGCGGTACGTCCGGCATTACTGATCGCCTTGCGAATGGGATCGAGGTCGGCGTGGCCGAAGGTTCACTGACCATCACCGGTACACCTCACGATGTTGCGCAGAGCCTCTACCAATTGTGGCTTGGCGCCAGCGTCATGGTGAAAATCACGAAAAGTGTTCAGCCCTTCGAGACGGCGATGGCCACGACCCGGCAGATTCTCAACCTGCCCTGATGCATGACGTGAAGGGGTGCTCGCCCACCCCGGCGTTGCACTGCTCACGTTGTTTCAACTCCCCTCCCAACCTGAATCTCCTGCTATTTCGCATCGCGTAAAAAGCCCCTGAAGAGCGACGCGGAAAAAAAATAAAAAAAACACTAGACGACTGGTCTAATAGATCGTTACTGTAGCCACACATTCACCCACCCCGCAAAAGGAACGAAGCGATGAAGACCGCACAGAGCTGGCTACACTCATCTTCTCATTCGGGGTCAATGGGCTTTCTTGTCCGCAAACTGTCTCAGGCCTGCTCCTCCAGGTCGCCGAATGTTTTATCGTCGCCTATTTTGTAGACGACCAGTCTAATTAACCGCTCGATTTGTCGTAATCCCTCGACATCAAACTGATAACAGGACGCTCAACATGAAAATTCTTATGGTACTGACCTCGCACGACACTCTGGGCAACACTGGTCGCAAGACTGGTTTCTGGCTGGAAGAACTGGCGGCCCCCTACTACGCCTTTCTCGCGGCCAACGCCGAAATAGTCCTGGCCTCGCCCAAAGGCGGCCAGCCACCGCTGGATCCGAAGAGCAACGAGCCATCGTTTCAGACCGACCTGACCCGCCGCTTCGAGAACGATGCAGCGGCAACCGCCCAGCTCGCCAACACCGTGCGACTGGACAGCGTTTCCCAGGATGATTTCGACGCCGTGTTCTACCCTGGCGGCCACGGCCCATTGTGGGACTTGGCTGAAGATCCAAATTCGATCCAGTTGATTGAGGCTTTTCTGGCCGCCGGCAAGCCCGCTGCCTTGGTGTGCCACGCTCCCGGCGTGCTGCGTCACGTGAAAAATCCTGACGGGACGCCACTGGTTGCTGGCAAAAAAGTCGCCGGTTTCACCAATACCGAGGAAGCGGCGGTAGGCCTGACTGACGTCGTGCCCTTCCTGGTTGAAGACATGCTGATCGCCAACGGTGGCGTGTACTCCAAAGGCGATGACTGGTCCTCTTACGTGGTCAGCGACGGTCTGCTGATCACTGGCCAGAACCCGGGTTCGTCCAGCGAAGCCGCTCAGGTTCTCATCGCCAAACTGAACTCGCTCAACGCCTGAGCCCGCCCCTGACGGGAGACAACGAACGTCTCCCGTCGCACTTTCCTATTCCCATCCGCAGTCCCCGGCGGGGGCTTCGGTACAGGTCACTGAATTTTCTGGAGACACCATGACAGCGTCCAACCTGGAACAAATCAAAGCCGCCGGCTGGCTGAAACAAGCCAACTACATCGGGGGTCAGTGGGTCGCGGCGGATGACGCCAGCGTTTACGGCGTCATTGATCCGGCCACTGAAGCACAGATCGGCCAGATCCCTTGGGTGGGTACCGCTGAAACGCGCCGTGCCATCGATGCCGCGCACAATGCCTTCACCACATGGTCGATGACCACCGCCGCCGAGCGTGCAGGATTCCTCAGCCGCATGGCGCAAATCGTGCGCGACAACCTCGACATCCTCGCCAGCATGCTCACCCTCGAGCAAGGCAAGCCGCTGGCCGAAGCACGTAACGAAATGAAGCTCGGCGCCGACTACATCCAATGGTTTGCCGAAGAAGCACGGCGCATCAATGGCGAAATCATTCAGTCGCCCTGGAAAGACCGGCAGATCCTGGTCACCCGAGAACCCGTCGGTGTCGTAGGCGCGATTTCGCCATGGAATTTCCCGTTTTCCATGCTCTCGCGCAAGATCGCCCCGGCCCTCGCCGCCGGTTGCACCATCGTGATCAAGCCTTCTGAGTTCACACCCTTTTCCGGCCTGCTGTATGGCGTGCTGGCCCAGCAAGCCGGGATCCCCGCCGGCGTGGTCAACGTCGTGACCGGTGACGGCGCCGCCGTCGGTGGAGAGTTCTCCGCCAATGCCCTGGTACGCAAGATCACCTTCACCGGCTCGACCCGCGTGGGCAAGCTGCTCTACAAACAATCCGCCGACACCATGAAAAAACTCTCCATGGAATTAGGCGGCAACGCACCGACCATTATTTTCGATGATGCCGACATGGATCTGGCCGTGGAAAACGCCGTCGCCGGTAAATTCCGCAACAGCGGCCAGACCTGCGTCTGCACCAATCGCTTCTATGTACAAGACGCAATCTACGACGAATTCGCCCGTCGCCTGACCGAGCGTGTGCGCCAAATGAAAGTCGGGAACGGCTTCGATGACGACGTCGAGCAAGGCCCGCTGATTAACGAGGCCGCTGTGCGCAAAGTCGAAACCCACGTTGAAGATGCACAAGCCAAAGGTGGACGCGTGTTACTCGGCGGCAAACGCCATGCACTGGGCGCGACCTTTTACGAGCCGACCGTGATCGCCGACGCCACCGCCGACATGCTCATCGCCCACGAAGAAACCTTTGGCCCGGTCGCCGCGCTGTTCCGCTTCAGTACCGAGCAGGAGGCTATCGACGCCGCCAACGCCTCGGAATTCGGCCTTTCGGCGTATTTCTACACCCGTGACCTGGCGCGCACCTTCCGCGTATCCCGTGCTCTGCAGAGCGGCATGGTCGGCATTAACGCCGGCGTCATCACCACCGTGGAGGCACCGTTCGGTGGGGTCAAGGACAGCGGCATCGGTCGCGAAGGCTCGAGCCACGGACTGGATGAGTACCTGAACCTCAAGTACCTCAGCCTCGGCGGTCTGTAAGTCCCACTCACGCGAAAAAGGAATCGAATCATGCAACACAACGCTCTGTTTAAACCGACCACGCTCGGCCCACTGGTTCTGAAGAACCGCATCGTCATGCCCCCGCTGACCCGCCAACGCAGTGGCCAGCCCGGCGATGTGCCCACGGCCCTGATGGCCACCTATTACCAGCAACGCGCCAGTGCCGGGCTGATCATCAGCGAAGGCACCCAGATCGAACCGCGCGGCAAGGGCTATGCCTGGACGCCGGGGATCTACAGCCAGGCGCAGATCGACGGCTGGCGCACCGTCACTGATGCGGTACATGCCGAAGGCGGCGTTATTTTCGCTCAACTGTGGCATGTCGGCCGGGTCTCCCACACCCAGCTGCAACCGGACAATGCGGCGCCGATCGCACCGTCGGCGATCCAGGCCCAAAAGGCCAAGTCCTTCATCGAAACCGCCCCGGGCGCCGGCACCTTGGTCGAACCTTCAATGCCACGGGAACTGACGGTGCCGGAAATCAAGGCGCTGGTCGAGCTCTACGCCCAGGCAGCACGCAACGCACTGACCGCCGGATTCGACGGCGTGGAAATTCACTCGGCCAATGGCTACCTGGTCAACCAGTTCATTTCCGCCCACGCCAACCAGCGCACGGATGAATACGGCGGCTCGCTGCACAACCGCCTGCGTTTCCTGCGCGAAATCGTACACGCCGTCAGCGCCGTCGTCGGGCCTGACCGCGTCGGTGTGCGCTTTGCGCCGCTGTTCACCAGTACCGATGAAGACCGCGTGTACATCGGCTTCGTCGAGGATGATCCGCATCAGTCCTATATCGAGGCGATCAAGGTGCTGGAAGAAGCAGATATCGCTTACCTGTCGATTGCCGAAGCGGATTGGGCGAACGCCCCAGACCTGCCTGAAGCGTTTCGCCGGGAAGTCAGAAGCACTTTCAGCGGGCGCATTCTCTATGCCGGCCTGTACAACGCCGAGCGTGGTGCGCGCCTTGTTGATGAAGGCCTGGCCGACCTGATTGCATTCGGCCGGCCATTCATTGCCAACCCCGACCTGCCCCAGCGCATCGCCAAGGGCTGGCCACTGAATGCTTTGAACCCCTCCAACCTGTACGGCGGTGGCGAACAAGGTTTCACCGACTACCCGCTGTACGCCTCCTCTGAATTTGACGTAAAGAAAAAGGTGCTGTCATGAGCCAAGGTATTGAAGGAAAAGTTGTGCTGATCACAGGCGGTAGCACTGGTATCGGCGCCGAAGTCGCCAGACTGCTCGCCTTGCGCGGTGCCAAAGTGGCTGTTGCTGCACGCAGGAAAGACAAACTGGATGAGGTTGTGGCCCAGATCACTGCTCAGGGCGGATCAGCCAAGGGCTACACGCTGGATGTCACCAACAAACAGCAGGTTGAAACCGTGGTCGCCGGCGTTGTGTCGGACTTCGGCAAACTCGACGTATTGATCAACAACGCCGGGCTGATGCCAATCCGCCCGATGGCGGAAGTGAACACCGACGAGTGGGACGCGATGATTGACGTGAATCTCAAGGGCACCCTTTACGGTATCGCGGCTGCGTTACCACGTTTCCTGGCACAAGAGCGCGGACACATCATCAATCTGAGCTCGGTGGCAGGGATCAAAGTGTTCGCGCCCGGCGGCACGGTGTATTCGGGCACCAAGTTCGCCGTCAGCGCCATCTCGGAAGGCTTGCGCCAGGAAGTCGGCGACAAGATCCGCGTCACCTCGATCTCCCCTGGCGCAGTGGACAGCGACCTCAAGCACAGCACCTCCGGCACGGCCAAAGACACGGTATTGGACTTCTACGAGCAAGCCATTCCGGCCGTCTCGGTTGCACGCGCGATTGCTTTTGCGATCGAGCAGCCGGACGACGTGGACATCAACGAAATCGTGCTCCGGCCCACCCGGCAAGTGTTTTAGAAAAGGGATGCTCACTGCGCCGGTCGAGGCTTGAGCCGTGTGCCGGGCAACCTGCATGCACGTACTCATGTGAAGAAATGATTACGCATTCTCAGTCCCCGACCTGCGACAAAGGCTTCGCCACCTGCTCCAACGCTCGACGCTCGGCCGCGACGCCCCAAACCGCTTGTACTGCCGCCGCCACACACATCAGCGCCGCGCCGATCAGATAACCGATCAGCAAACTGCCACGCTGCTGGGTCTGGATAAGTTGGCCGAATAGCATCGGCCCAATGATGCCGCCCAGGCCTGTGCCGAACGCGTAAAACACGGCGATGGCCAAGGCGCGCATTTCAAGTGGAAAGGTTTCCGCCACGGTGAGGTAGGCCGAACTGGCCGCAGCCGACGCGAAAAAGAAAATCACCATCCACGCGGCGGCTTGCTGGGTGACGTCCAGCCAGCCACGCAGGAAGGCATAGCCACTCACCGCCAGCAGAATTCCGGAGATGGCGTAAGTGAAACTGATCATCACGCGACGACCGATCACATCAAACAGCCGTCCAAGCAGCAGCGGCCCGCAAAAATTGCCCAGTGCCAAAGGCAACACATACCAGCCGACCTGCTCGGCGGGCACCTGGTAAAAATCGGTGAGCACCAGTGCGTAAGTGAAAAAAATCGCGTTGTAGAAGAAGGCCTGCGCGGTGAGCAATGTCAGGCCCACCAGCGCTCGTCGACGGAAACTGATGAACAGGGTATGGAAGATTTCCGCCAGCGGCGTATGGTTTCGAGCGTGCAGGCGCAGTGGTTTGCCGGTCACGATCGGCAGTTCATGGCCTTGTTTGCGCATTCGCGCTTCGATGCCTTCGACGATGCGTCGCGCTTCGTCGTGCCGACCATGGATCAGCAACCATCGCGGGCTTTCGGGCAGCCACATCCGCATCACCAGAATCAGCAATCCGAGCGCCGCGCCGATCCCGAAGCAGAGACGCCAGCCGAGGTCGCCGCCGACAACGTTCGGATCCAGCAAAACGATGGCCCCACCGGCGCCCAGTGCTGCGCCCAGCCAGAACGTGCCATTGATGGTCAGGTCGACCCAACCGCGATACCGCGCCGGAGTGAATTCCTGAATGGTCGAATTGATCGCCGTGTATTCGCCACCGATGCCCATGCCGGTGAGGAAGCGCAACAGCAGGAAACTCTCCAGATTAATGGAAAACGCCGTCGCCGCCGTGGCGCCGACATACAGCCATAACGTAATGAAGAACAACTTGCGCCGTCCCAGGCGATCCGTCAGCCAGCCGAACAACAAGGCACCGAGCACGGCCCCGGCGATGTAGACGCCACCGGCCAGGCCAATATCGAAGTTGCTCATGCGCAGGTCAGGGCTGTTTTTCAACGCGCCGGATACCGAGCCCGCCAGTGTCACTTCCAGGCCATCGAGCAACCAGGTGATGCCGAGTGCGAAAACCAGAAGGGTATGAAATCGGCTCCAGGGCAAGCGATCCAGACGTGCGGGAAGGTCCGTTTCGAAGACCGTTCCCGGCTCGCGGTTAAGCAACTGTTGCGGGGTCATCGCCACATCATGGTCACCTGCAGTGCATGTTGAGTTAGGAGTTGACGACTAGAGTGGAGTTCAACATTCACGATGATCGCGACGGCCAAAAAGCCGTCCTTCGCGCGCGCGCCAACGCCATCCGCACTGAACCTTCAGCCCTCTCCGGGCTCACTTGTGCAGACATTATTCGCGATCAGCACAAGGAATCGGCCATGGCGCGTTCTTCGTCCAACCCTCTTTCCGGCATCCACGTCGAGCGTGAACTGAGTTGGCGCGCGGTACTCACCGGGACAGTGCTGGGCATTTTGCTTACCCCGTCGAATGTCTACGCGGGCCTGAAGATCGGCTGGTCGTTCAACATGTCGATCATCGCGCTACTGGTGGGGTTTGGTGTGTGGCAGGGTCTGGCCGGGCGCGGAAAAAAGCCGCCGACGTGGACGCTGCACGAGAGCAATATCAATCAAACCGTGGCCTCGGCCGCCGCGTCGATTGTCTCCGGTGGGCTGGTTGCGCCGATCCCGGCTTACACGCTGCTGACCGGTCAGCAACTGGATCCGGTGCCCATGATGGCCTGGGTGTTTTCGGTGAGTTTTCTCGGCATCTGGATCGCCTGGTATCTGCGCCCTGCTCTGCTCAACGATCACGGTTTGAAATTCCCTGAAGGCATGGCCACGCTGGAAACCTTGCAGCACATCTACAACCACGGTTCGGAGGCCATGGCGCGGATCAAGGTGTTGTTCGGTGCGGCGCTGTTTTCCGGGCTGGTGAAATGGGTCGACGGTTTTGTCTGGGCGATCCCGCGCTGGGCGCCGACGGCGGCGCTGGAACGGCTGACGTTTAATTTTGATCCATCGCTGTTGCTCATCGGCTTTGGCGGCATCATCGGCATTCGGGTGGGCGTGACGTTACTGCTCGGTGCTGCGCTGGCGTGGGGTGGTCTGGCGCCATGGTTGATCGATCACGCGCTGGTGGTGCTGGCGTCCGATGCCAAGGGGCCGCAATTCGCCAAACTGGTGGAATGGCTGCTGTGGCCGGGGGTCAGTCTGATGGTCTGCGCGACCCTCACATCATTGGCCATTCAACTGTTCAAGCCACACAAAAAGGGGCCGGCCAATAAAGGCCAGCGCGCCCGGCTGCCATTCACGCCGCTGCCGGTGTTGGGCCTGTTGATTGCCATTGCGCTGGTCGTGGCATTGCAAGCGATGCTATTCGGCATCGATGTGTGGATGGCACTGTTGAGCATTCCGCTGGCGATCTGTCTCGCGGTGGTTGCCGCGCGGGTCGTGGGCGCGACGGGCATTGCGCCCATCGGTGCGATCGGCAAATTGTCGCAGCTGAGCTTCGGCCTGATCGCCCCCGGTCAGATAAGCATCAACCTGATGAGCGCCAACACCGCTGGCGGCGCCGCCGGGCAATCGACCGATTTGATGAATGACTTCAAGGTCGGCCTCGCCATCGGCGCAACACCGCACAAACAACTGATCGCGCAGTGCATCGGTATTTTCGTCGGCAGTGTCGTGGGTGTGCTGGTGTATCTAATGCTCATCCCCGATCCGCAAAGCATGCTGCTCACCGAAGAATGGCCCGCCCCTGCCGTCGCCACGTGGAAAGCCGTAGCCCAGACGCTGACGCTCGGGTTGCAGTCGCTGACGCCGGAGGTTCGCTGGGCGATTCTGGTGGGCAGTTGTTTCGGCGTGATGCTGGGAGCGCTGGACAGCCTGTTGCCGCAACGGGCCGCACGCTGGTTGCCAAGTACGGCTGCGCTGGGACTGGCGTTCATCTTGCCGGCGTCGATTTCGATGATGATGGGCCTTGGCGCGGTGCTGACCTGGCTGGTCAGTTGCCGCTGGCCGCAGATAACCGAACGCTTTGCGATCACCGCAGCGGCCGGTTTGATCGCTGGCGAAAGCATCACCGGTGTGGGGGCGTCGTTTTACGGAATGATCAAGAATCTGTAACCCCGGGAAACGGAAACACCCGCCAGAACCCGGTCGTTAGCCAGACCGCCATCGCTGGCAAGCCAGACTCCCACAGGGATTTGTGGGAGCGGGCCTGCTCGCGAAGAGGCCGTCAGATCCTGCCTCAATATCGAATGACAGACCGTGTTCGCGAGCACGCTCACGCCTACAGGAATTGGTGTCCAGGCCCAGAAATTTCGACTCACCGTCAAACCCTGTAGGCGCAGCCTGCGCCAGCGCCTACGTGGGGAAAAGGATCGCTTAATCCAGACGGAATGCGATCACGCTGTCGCCCAGGGTTGTGCCAAGGGAGCCGTGACCACCGGCCGAGATGATCACGTACTGCTTGCCGTCGGCGCCCATGTAGGTCGATGGCGTGGCCTGGCCACCCGCCGGCAGTTCTTTCTGCCAGAGGACTTCGCCGGTATTGATGTCGTACGCACGGATAAAGTTATCCGCCGTGGCGCCATGGAAAACCACGCCACCGGCCGTCACCAGCGGCCCACCGTGGGCGACCATGCCCATCGGGAAACCGATCGGGAAGCGGCCAGGCAGGAACGTGGTCTTGAGGTTTTTGCTGGTGCCGGTGCGACGCATCCATTCGGTTTTACCGGTGTTCAGGTCAACCCCGACTATGCGGCCCCACGGCGGCGCGATGCAGGGAACGCCAAGACCTGACGCAAATTGCTGAATGTGAATCGCGTAGTCGCCCTTGAAGTTTTCGTTCCAGTAAGGCGTATCGTCTTTGGTAAACAGGCGCTTCTCTTCCGTTTGCGGGGTGCGCTTGATCAGGTTGTAGGTGTAGGCCAGACGCACCGGAGCAGCAATCAGGATCTGTCGATCAGGATCGACCGCCACCGAACCCCAGTTGAAGGCGCCGATGTTGCCCGGGAAGATCAGCGAACCCGACTCGGTACTCGGCGTCCATGGGTTGCCGTCGTAGCGCAACCGGTTGTAGCCGATGCGGCACGACATCTGATCGAAAGGCGTCATGCCCCACATGGATTTTTCACTCAGTGCTTCAGGAATGAAGTTGAGTCTGGACACCGGTTGCGTGGCGGCCAGCTTCTCGCCCGGCACCGCGCCTTCGGTGGACACCTTGACCTGATCGACCGGCACAATCGGCTCGCCGGTCAGACGATTGAGCACGAAAATATTGCCGACCTTGGTCGGCAGCAACAACGCCGGTTGCTTGCTGCCCTCTTTGCCCACCTCCATCAGGGTTGGCTGCGACGGGTTATCGCGATCCCACAAATCATTTTGCGAAGTCTGGAATTTCCACTTGAACGCACCGGTCTTCAGATCCAGCGCCACCAAGGTGTCGCGGAATTTCTCGGTGTTGCTGTTCGGGTCACGCTGGGTGCCGAGTTCATCGGGCGATGCATTACCAAACGGCACGTAGACCAAGCCGTTTTTCATGTCGGCACTCAGAGTGCCCCAGGCGACCGGCGTGTCGTACGGATAGTTTTTGTCCGACGCGATCGGTTGAGTCTGATCAGGATTGGCCGGATCGAAGTTCCAGACCAACTGCCCGGTCATGACGTTGTAGGCGCGAATGACGCCGGACGGATTGCCGGCGTTGTAGCCGTTGTCCATCACCGAACCGCCGACAATCACCAGATCGCCCGCCACCAGCGGCGCCGCTGTCTGCATCAACGCATGCGGGCGTATCTCGCCCATGTTGGCGCGCAGATCGACCACGCCGTTGACGCCGAAATCACCGCACGCTTTGCCCGTGTCGGCGTCCAGCGCCACCAGCCTGGCATCTGCCGTTGCGGTGATGATGCGTTTTGCGCACTGGGTCGAGGTGGCTTGATCGCTTGCGGACGGCGCCGCGTAATAACTCACGCCGCGGCACGTCTGGTGCTGTTGCAGGTAAGAGCGATCTTTCTCCGGCGCGTACTTCCAGTCGAGTTTGCCGGTCTCCGGATTGAGTGCATGAACTTCGTTGTGCGCGGTGCACAGGTAGACGCGGTTATTGACCTTCAGCGGCGTCGCTTCGAAGGTGTATTCGCTGGCATCTTTTGCCGCGTCGCGCAGGTCGCCGGTGTGGTATTCCCAAGCGACCGAGAGCTTTTTGATGTTGTCCGGCTTGATCTGATCGAGGCTGGAAAAACGCTGGCCTTCATTGGTACCGCCGTAGGCGACCCAATCGTTGCCCGCCACATCAGCGCTGCGTGAAGTCACCGGATTGCCGATCTGGCCCTTGATCGGGTACGGATCGTAAAACATGACGCCGATCACGATCAGCATCATCACGGCGACCGTGCCACCGAGAAACGGGTGGAAACCGCGGGTATCGTCAGGGGTTTGCGCACGGTTGAGCGCACGCACCACCCACGGCAATGCCAGCCACAATCCCAGCAGCGCGAACAGATCGCCCCGGGGAATCCACTGCCATTTGTCGAAGCCGACTTCGTAGATGATCCAGGCCAGAATGCCCCACATCATCAGCGCATACAGCGTCAGGGCGGACTTCTTTTTCAGGAAGATCAGCACCGCCGTCAGCAGTACGCCAAGGGCTATCACCGTATAAGCCGGCGAACCACCGGCCGCTATCAACTGCACACCCATGTACAGCAGCGCGATACCGAGTATCGCCATTACGATACTTGTCACTCTGAGCATCATTGAAGGTTTCCTGTTGTTGTTAAGGCACAGACAAGACGAGCATTTTGATAGCCGACTACCGATTAGGCAACTAATTGATTAGCCGACAACGACCAGTGAAGACCGAGTGCTGTTTTTTCATTCAATGATCAATGACCCGCGCCCCATCAGGGCACTCTCCAACAACGCGTCCAACCCCATCGGTTTGGCAAAGTAGTAACCCTGGGCCTGTCCTGCGCCCATCTCACGCAGCAAGTGCAGCGTCGCTTCATCCTCGACCCCTTCGGCAACCACGCTCAAGTCCAGCGACTCGGCCATCCGCACAATCGCTCGGACAATCGCTCGACTGCGCGCACTTTCGGTCAGTTCGAGAATGAATGACTTGTCGATTTTCAACCCGCTGAAGCGGTATTGATGCACATAGCTGAGGGATGAGAATCCGGCCCCGAAGTCATCGAGCACCACGGACATGCCGTTGTCGGCCAATTGCTGCATGGTTCGCCGGGCAACCGCCGGCTCGGCCACCAATGCCCCTTCGGTCAGCTCAAGGCAAATCCGCGACGGTGACACCTGATGGTGCGCCAACAGCGCAAGCACATCGCCGGCGAAGTCTGGCCGCGCCATGCTGTAACTGGAGCAATTGACATGCACCGCAGGCCAGTCGGCGTGACGCGGGTCGGCGAGGATCACGGCAATGCGGGTCAGCATGTACAAATCCAGTCGGCCGATCAGGCGCAAGCCCTCGACGTCTGGCAAGAATTCGCCCGGCGCGATCACCCGACCGTCCGGCTGATGCCAGCGGATCAATGCTTCAAGCGCCAGCAGCTCGCCGGTTTCGACACTGACAATCGGCTGGAAATACGGCAACAGTTCGTCGGTGCGTTTGAGCGCGTTACGCAAGGCCCCTTCCCGCTCGACCAGATCCGAGGCCTGGTGACGCACCTCCTGATTGAATACCGCGTAGCTGTCGCGCCCCGCGCTTTTGACCCGGTACATCGCCGCGTCGGCATCGCGCAGCAGGTCGGCAGGCTCATGATGAAACTGGTCGTCAGCACTGACGATGCCGATGCTGCACGAGGAAAACACTTCAGACCCATTGATGAGAAATGGCAGATCAAACGCCACCAGAATCCGTTCTGCGATGTCGATCACCACCTCCAGTGACGCTTCGGGCGCAAGCACGGCAAACTCATCGCCGCCCAGGCGCGCCAGCATGTCGGTTTCGCGCAGGCAACCGCGCAAGCGGTGAGCGGCTTGCATCAGCAGCAAGTCGCCGAAATGATGGCCGAGGCTGTCGTTGACCATTTTGAAGCGGTCAAGGTCGATGAACATCACGGCCAAATGCCCGCCTTCTCTGCCGAATCGCAACCAGGCCAGATTCAGGCGTTGTTGCAGGTACGTCCGGTTGGGCAATCCGGTCAGCGCATCGTGGGAGTTTTCGTGTTGCAACTTGGCGTTGGCATGATCGAGTTCGCGGGTGCGGTTTTGCACCCGGGCTTCGAGCATGAGATTGGCGGCATGGATCGCCTCGGCGGCGGTGCGGCGCGCCAGCGCGGTGTCGATGTGGCGCGACACAAACGTCAGCAAGTCCTGGTCACGCACGGTATAGCGCACAATGTCGGTGTAACTTTGCACCGCCAGCACACCGTGCACGACATCGCCGTCGAACAAAGGAATGCCCAGCCATGAATAGGACCGGGCGGGTTCGTAGGTGATTTCGATCTCACCGCACGCCACCAGTCGATCGGCCTCAATGAAGTCAATCAGGCATGGGCGCCGCTGACGGATGACGTATTCGGTGAGGCCCCGACGCCCACGTCGTGGTGCCGGAGACGTCGTGAGTCGCTCATCGACGTAGTACGGAAAATTCACTTCGCCGGTGAGGTCGTCGAACAGGGCAATGTAGAAGTTCTGCGCGAACAGCAACTTACCGACGATGCCATGCAGGGTTTCGAACAGCTCGGCCATGTCACCGGGCCGGCTCGACAGCTCGGCGATCTGGAACAACGCACTCTGCAAATGCTCGGCGCGTTCGCGCTCGGCCACTTCCTGTCTTAACGCATCGTTGAGTGCCGACAGCTCCAGTGTCCGGCGGCGCACGGTTTCTTCCAGGTCTTCGCGGTGCAATAGGCGGTTCAAGGCCATGGCGACGTGGCGGGCAACCACCAGAAACAGCGCGCGGTCTTCGGCGCTGTAAATGCGCGAAACGTCGTAGACCTGCATCGCGAGCATGCCGAACACATCGTCCGAGGCGTTTTTCAGCGGCGCGCCCATCCAGAACTCGGGGCATTCACCCACGCAATAAAAGCGCCCCTCGGCCTGCGCCATGTCAATACCGGCAGCGTCGATGAGCAACGGCTGGCCCGAGGTCAGGACTTGGCCCGTCAATGACAGACGCGTGGGGTCAAGGTATTCGTGGTTCTCGGCCTCGATGGCGTCGACGTCGATGATGTCGACGTAATAGGGATAATCGATCTTGCCGGTGTCCGGGTCGTACAAGGCAAGGTAGAAGTTTTCGGCGTCGATCAGGCTCGCCAGCAGCTTGTGAACCCCCACCAGAAACACCGAGCGGTCGCGGGTGGAGCTGGCCAGATAGGTAATTTCGTAGAGCACACGTTGGGTGATCTGCGCGCGGGCAAGGGTATTGGTCTGGAGATGATTGCCCAGGCGCTGAGCAAAGTCGGCGAGCGCCGGCTCGGAACTGGCGCTGACGGGGGCCAGCAGCCAACCCAGTTCGCTTTCGCCTTTGCCGGTGGGCCAGCGGTGTAACCGCCGTTTCAGGCAAAACGACTCGAACGCTTCATTCGAGACAATGGCCGGCCAAGACTCGTTGGGGTCGCCCTGACCGAGCAAGTGCATTTGCTCACCGGCGCGGTAAACCACCCACGCCGTGGTGTGCGGCCAGTGACGCGCCGCGTCCAGCAGATGTTCGATTGCATTTCCGTTGCCAGCGTAAGCCATACCCACCCGGTCCGAGCTCTCTTTCAATTGAGAGGCAACAATGTCGTAATCGTTCGACTGTCGCGGGAGGTCGGTCAATGGGCCAATACTCATCAGCGCTCCCTGAGCTCTAAAGGCCATGTCCATATGCTGATCGCCAGCAATATACCTGCTTCCGTTTAAAGCTTATCGCCTGTTTTTTCAAGTGCTTTAGAGATTGCTGCTGATTCAGCTTCGTGGCGCTTAGCGCTTCGTCAGGTGAGCAGTCGGGTCATCCACTGAATCTCGCGATTCACCTCTTCCATTTTTTCTGCGGATACAGCCTGTCGCGCGCGGGCGAACTGCGCCAAGGTCTTTTGCTTCAACCGCAGCAGGCGCTGCCATTTGGCGATGAACGCCGGACTGCGCGCTTGCATCTGCAACGGGCCGAAGAACAGTTCTTCGGCGGTGTACTGCACCGCATCTCCACGTTCGGCGACGATAATTTCGTAGAAGAAACGGTTTTCCCGCAGCACTTCTTCAAAGCAGATGCGATAGCCGTTGTCCATCAGCCATTGGCGGAGCGGCTGCTCGCCGCCGTTGGGTTGAAGAATGAGGCGCTCGCCGCCGCTCAGCTGCGACTTGCCGCTTTGCAGGATGTCGCGGATCGTCTCGCCGCCCATGCCGCAGAGGCTGACGGCGGTGATTGCGTCGTCCGGCTCAATCGCCGCCAGGCCATTCGCCAGGCGCACCGTGATGTGCTGAGCGAAATCGTTTTCGCGCACCGTGCGTTCGGCGGCGTAAAACGGCGTCAGAGCCACCTCGCCCGCCACCGCTGCCTTGATGGTCCCTCGACGCATCAAAGCCACTGGTAAATAGGCGTGATCCGAGCCGATGTCGGCCAGGCGCGTCCCCATCGGCACCTGCGCTGCCACGCGTTCAAGGCGCATCGACAACATGTGTTCGTTCAAGCGCAACCCCTTTGGTTTGTTACCGGTGGGTGAAGTTTACGAAATTGCCGGCTGTCGATGAGCGCAAAGTTTTTTTGAGTACAGAATTGACATATCTCAAAATCTCGATATCCTCGACCTCATGGAACTGATCGAAATCTTTAAAGCCCTCTCGAACCCTACCCGTCTTCAGATTTTGAAAGGGTTGAAGGATCCCGCCAAGAACTTCCCTCCCCAGGATGAGGGAGATGTTCACACGGTCGGCGTCTGCGTCAGCAGTATCCAGGAAGGCATCGGGCTGTCGCAGTCCACAGTGTCCGGTTATCTGGCGACATTGCAACGCGTAGGCCTGGTCGACGTCAGGCGCATCGGTCAGTGGACCTATTACAAAAGGAATGAAGCGGCTATCCGTGCGCTGGCCGAGATTATCGGAAAGGAGCTGTAATTTTTTACCGCAATATATCGAGATATCTCGATATCCCTTTTTATAGATACGAGGAATAACCATGAAAGCGATAACACTGAAATCATTCGGCGGCCCTGAAGCATTTGAACTGCGCGACGTGCCCAAGCCGGTGCCGCAATCCGGGCAAGTCCTGGTTCGGGTGCATGCCACTTCTATCAACCCGCTGGATTACCAGGTGAGACGCGGCGATTATCCCGATCTGGTGCCATTGCCGGCCATTACCGGACACGACATCTCCGGCGTGGTCGAAGCCGTCGGGCCTGGCGTGACGGCCTTCGTTCCGGGCGACGAAGTCTGGTACACGCCGCAAATATTCGATGGACAAGGCAGTTATGCCGAATACCACGTCGCCTCCGAAAGCATTGTCGGGAAGAAGCCGCCTTCGCTGACTCACCTTGAAGCGGCAAGCCTGACCCTGGTGGGCGGAACGGCTTGGGAAGCATTGGTGGTGCGCGCGGGGCTCAGGGTTGGCGAAAGCATTCTTGTCCACGGCGGCGCGGGCGGCGTTGGTCATGTCGCGATCCAGTTGGCCAAGGCCATTGGCGCCAAGGTGTTCACCACCGTGCGCGAAGCAAACGCAGAGTTCGCCCGCAGCATGGGCGCCGACGTCACCATTGATTACGAAAAAGAAGATTACGTTGAGGCGATCCTCCGTGAAACGGGTGGCCAGGGCGTGGATGTCGTGTTCGACACCATCGGCGGCAACACACTGTCACGCAGCGCCGACGTGCTCGCACAACTGGGCCGCGTGGTCTCGATCGTGGACATCGCACAGCCGCAAAACCTCGTTCAGGCGTGGGGCAAGAACGCGAGCTATCACTTCGTCTTCACCCGGCAGAACCGCGGCAAGCTCGATGAGCTGAGCGCGTTGATAGAGCGCGGTCAACTGCGGCCACACGTCGGTGCCGTCTATTCGCTCGCCGACATTCCCCTCGCCCATGCCCGACTGGAAAGTCCCAACAACGGCCTCGTGGGGAAAATCGCGATAGCCATCGACCCATCGCTCATCCCGTAACCGCGACCCTTAAGCGTTCCCGCCCATTGAGAGATAACGCCATGATCTATGAAATCGCTGTGCTCCCCGTTCATAAAGAACGCATCGACCTGTTCCGACAAGCCTTTGCCGACGTCGCTCCGTTGCTGCGCCGCGCAAAAGGCTACGGTGGCCACCTCCTCGCCCAAGGCATCGAAAGTCCCGAGCGGTTCAACCTGATCGTGAAATGGCGATCGCTGGAGGATCATTCGCCGGGCTTCGAAGCGAGTGAAGACCATCGGCTGTTCATGCTGGGCCTGGAGGAATATTTCTCCGAAGACCCGACGGTCTATCACATTGAGGGGGCGGCGTTTACGCCTGCCGAACTGGAGGATCCGGACGAAACCGCTGGGTTGGACAGCGGCCACGACCCGAAAGGCGTTTGATCTTGATCGCCACGGCATCGCCGACCTGCGCGCCGACGATGGCCACCGGTTGCGTCACTTCATGCGTGAGACATACCGATGCCCCGGGTATTCTCTTTGCCGGAGCTGAAGGGGCGCGACAGGGTTCGGACCTATTGCAGCCCCCGCGTCTGCGCATTCGGTTGAACCTCTTTTACTGATGCAGGCTCCCACCTCTATCCAGAGGAGAAACGTATGACCCAGACAGCATTGGTCGTGGGCGCCAGCGGCATCGTCGGCAGCGCCATCACCCAATTACTCATCGATCAACAGTGGCAGGTCGCCGCGCTATCGAGACACCCGTCGCCAGCGCCAGGCGTTATCCCTGTTGCGGCAGACCTTCAAGACCCGGCGTCGCTTGAACAGGCGCTGGCGGATCTGAAACCCACTCACGTGTTCATTACCACGTGGTCACGGCAGCCCACGGAAGCCGAGAACATTCGCGTCAATGGCGCCATGGTACGCAACGTTCTAAACGCCCTGAGCCCGGCAAAAAGTATCGAGCACGTCGCTCTGGTGACTGGCTTGAAGCACTATCTCGGCCCGTTCGAAGCGTATGGCAAGGGCAGCCTTCCGCAAACACCGTTTCGCGAATCGCAAGGCCGACTCGACATCGAAAATTTCTACTACGCCCAGGAAGACGAACTCTTCGCCGCCGCTGAAAGGGACGGCTTCACCTGGAGCGTGCACCGCCCGCATACCGTCACCGGCGTTGCCGTGGGCAATGCGATGAACATGGCAACCACGCTCGCCGTCTACGCCTCGATCTGCAAACACACCGGTCGCCCGTTTGTGTTCCCCGGTTCAAGCGTGCAGTGGAACAGCCTGACCGACATGACCGATGCGCGGCAGTTGGCCCAACAACTCATGTGGGCGGCCACCACACCGGCGGCGGCCAATCAGGCGTTCAATGTGACCAATGGCGATGTTTTTCGATGGAAATGGATGTGGAGCCAAATTGCCGAGTATTTCGCCTTGGCCCCTGCCGACTATCCCGCTGCCCTTTCACCACTCGAAAAGCAGATGGAAAACGACCAGGCCACATGGACGCAAATCGTTGCGAAGCACGGTTTGAAAGAACCTGATATGGGGCGCCTGGTGTCGGCGTGGCACACCGACGCGGATCTGGGTCGCCCTATCGAAGTGGTCACGGACATGTCGAAAAGCCGTGGCATGGGCTTCAACGGCTATCAGGCTAGCGATCAGGCGTTTTTCGACGTGTTCGACAGGTTACGTGAACTGCGCTTGATACCTTAGTCCGTTCCAGGTCGGCGCTGTCGACAACGACAACACCACAAAAAGAGGCCCTTTAGAGGGCCTCTTTTTTAATCACTTTCTTCAAGCAGTAACGGTATCGCCACAGCAAGCGCATCAACTCATTGCGCCGTCAGGGTGTAGTGATAGTGCACGGCGCCCGTCGTCGTAGGTGCACCAGACGATAATGTCTGTTCGTTCAATGGCACCCCCTGTTTACTGCGAACCTCCGACGGTGGCCGGATCGAGGCGAGATTCTGTCGGGCAATGCCACGCATTTCAAATTTATGCGACAGGGTTAGATCCACAGGGTTGTCACCCCCCATATCTTCACCTTCAGACTTCGTTAAGAAATCGTTCGGATACTTCGCTCAAACCATTGAGGGGAGACCTTGCGCTCATGCCCGCTTTCGACTGGAACACCCCCCTGCCCCTGCACTTCGGCCACGCCGAAACACCGCAGATGACCTTGTCTAATGCCTTGCGAGAGGACGATGAGCGGGACGTGTTTGAAGCCTTTATCCAGCAACGCTTTCGCAAGGCCCACGGGGCCGACATTCGTCTCTTCATGCCTGAGCTATTCGGCGTGCGCGACGCCGACGGGGCGTTGTGTGCGGTTGCCGGAGTGCGCCGGGCGCATTTGGAGCCGTTGTTTCTGGAGCGGTATCTGGATGAGCCAATTGAGCCGCTTATCAGTGCGGCGGCCGATCGTCCGGTGGAGCGTAGCGCTATCGTCGAAGTCGGCAATCTGGCCGCCAACGATACCGGCAGTGCGCGCCTGAGCATTATCGCGATTACTTATTTGCTGGCCATGGGCGGTCTGGAGTGGGTGGCGTTCACCGGCAATATCGGCCTGGTCAACAGCTTCCATCGCCTGGGTCTGAAGCCGGTGACATTGTGCGCCGCCGACCCGGGGCGCCTGGGTGACGACCGCCACAGTTGGGGCAGTTACTACGAAAGCAAGCCATGGGTTCATGTCGGCAACATCCGCGCCGGGTTCATCCACTTGCGCAATGTCGGCCTGTTCAACCGGCTGGGTCTGCCGACCTCCATAGAAGGCGCGTGCCATGTCGCTTGAACTGCAACGATTTCAGGAGACCCTGCGAAGTCATGCCGGGCGCAACGACAATGCCATCGCCCTGTGGGGCGACACGTTCAAACTCGACTACACAACCTTGTACGCCGAAGTGATGTATCGCCAGGAGCGTTTGCGCGATGAAAACGTGCGAGTGATCGCCCTGGCGCTGGACAACGGCGTCGAGGCGATGCTCTGGGACTTGGCCGTGCTGTTCGAAGGCCTGACCTGCGTGACGTTGCCGCCGTTTTTCAGTCCGGCGCAACGCGCCCATTGCCTGGAGCAAAGTCATGCCGAACGGGTGATTGCCGAACCCGGGCTGGACGCCGAACTGATCGCGGCGGGTTACGTGAGGAAAGGCGAGTTTTGGTGCCGCGCTTTCAGCGGGCCGAGTCACCTGCCCGAGGGCACTGCAAAACTGACCTTCACCTCCGGCACCACCGGCAGGCCCAAAGGCGTATGCCTGAGTGCCGACAGTGTGTTGCGCGTTGCACGTGCGCTGAATGACGCAAGCGAGTCGGCTGCCGTCAAGCATCACATGGCGCTGTTGCCGCTGGCGATTCTGCTGGAAAACCTTGGCTGTTACGCAGCGCTTTTTGCCGGCGCAAAGCTGAGCCTGCCGAGCCAGAAAAACCTTGGCATTCAGGGCGCCAGCGGTATCGACATCCCGCGTCTGCTGGGTTCTCTGGCCAGCCGTGCGCCAGAAAGCCTGATTTTAGTGCCTCAACTGTTGCTGGTACTGGTCAACGCTGCCGAACAGAAAGCCTTTGATCCACAACCGTTGCGCTTTGCCGCCGTCGGTGGCGCACGGGTTTCGGAAAGTTTGCTGCACCGTGCGCAACGGGCCGGCCTGCCGGTCTATGAAGGTTATGGCTTGTCCGAATGCGCCTCGGTGGTCTGCCTCAATCGTCCCGGTGCGCGGCGCCCAGGCAGTGTTGGCCGGCCTCTGCCTCATGTCGAAGTGCGCCTGGCCGGGGACGGCGAAGTGCTGATCAAGGGCTCGCCGCTACTGGGTTACCTGGGTGACGCGCCATTTTCCGGAGAATGGTGGCCAAGCGGTGATCTGGGCGAGTTCGACCCGGAAGGCTTTCTCTACCTCAAAGGCCGAAAGAAACATCAGTTCGTCACCAGTTTCGGGCGCAACGTCAATCCGGAATGGGTCGAGTCCGAGCTGACTCAACGCCGCCACATTGCCCAGGCATTCGTCTATGGCGAGGCCATGCCGCACAACCACGCCTTGCTCTGGCCACATCGCCCGGCATGCACCGACGCGGAACTGGCCGCCGCCGTCGCCGAAGCCAACGAGGCATTGCCCGATTACGCCCAGGTACACGGCTGGACGCGCCTGCTCCAACCCTTCACGGTCGCCAATGGCTTGCTCACCGCCAATGGCCGCCCACGCCGCGAGGCCATCGTCGCGCAATACCACGCGCAGTTAACGGCATCCATTGTCAGCAAGGAACCCGCATCATGAATTTTTTCGACACCCTGCAAGAAGCGACGCAGCAGCAACGCCATGAACTGTTCAACCTGCCGATCATTGTCGATGCTTTGCAAGGCAACGTCGGTCTTGAAAGCTATCGGGCATTTCTCGCTCAGGCCTATTACCACGTACGCCACACCGTGCCGTTGATGATGGCCTGCGGCGCTCGCCTGCCGACACGTCTGGAGTGGCTGCGCAAAGCGGTGTGCGCATACATCGAAGACGAATACGGTCATGAACAGTGGGTGCTCAACGACATCGCCGAGTGTGGCGGTGACCCTGATGCGGTGCGCGATGGCCAGCCGTCGCTGCCGATCGAATTAATGGTCAGTTTTCTCTATGACCTGATCGCCCGTGGCAACCCGGTCGGCTTGTTCGGAATGGTCAACGTGCTTGAAGGCACCAGCATTGCGCTGGCCACCCATGCGGCGGGCAGCATTCGCGAGCGTCTGGCACTACCGGAAACGGCCTTCAGCTACCTGAGTTCCCACGGCGCGCTGGACATTGAGCACATGCAAACCTATCGCCATCTGATGAACAGGCTGGAAGATCCAGCAGACCAGGCATCGGTGATTCACGCCTCGACCGTCGTCTATCGCCTCTACGCCGACATGTTCCGTGGTTTGCCCCGGGACACGGAGGCCCGCCATGCAGCTGCATGAGGCGCGTGTTGTCCTGACCGGTGCGAGCGGCGGCATCGGCCTCGCCATCGCCACCGCCTTATGCGCGGCCGGCGCCCGGGTACTGGCTGTGGGACGGCATCAGGAACCACTGCTGCCGTTGCTTGAGCGCTACCCGCAGAATCTGCAATGGGTTGCTGCCGACCTGACCTCCCTCGGCGACCGACGCAAAGTACTGGCCGCCGCCGAGGCTGTCGGCGGTGTCAATTTGCTGATCAACGCGGCCGGGGTCAATCACTTCGCCATGCTCGAACAGCTCGATGACAGCGACATTCTCGCGATGCTGGCGGTAAACATCAGTACGCCGATCTGCCTGACCAAACTGCTGTTGCCCCTGCTTAAGCAGGCTGAAAACGCGATGGTGGTGAACGTCGGCTCGACATACGGCTCGATTGGCTACGCCGGTTACGCCAGCTATTGCGCGAGCAAATTTGCGCTGCGCGGGTTTTCCGAAGCACTGCGCCGGGAACTGGCAGATACGCGGGTCAGCGTTCTCTATGTCGCGCCCCGCGCTACGCGCACGTCGATGAACAGCGCGGCGGCACAAGCCTTGAACGATGCGTTGAAATCCAACGTCGATGCCCCTCGAGCCGTGGCTTCAGCAGTGATTCACGCGATTGCCGGCGACCGCCGCGACTTGTACCTCGGTTGGCCGGAGCGTTTTTTCGTTCGCCTCAACAACCTGCTGCCGCACCTGGTGGATCGAGGCTTGCGCAAGCAACTGCCACTGATCCGACGCCTCAGTGAAAAAACTGACAACGAGACACCAAAACCATGAATAAAATCTACGCAAGCCTGCTGCTGGGCGCATTGAGCCAGAGTGTCTGGGCGCTCGACGCCGCCGATCAACAACGTCTCACCAGCATTCAGCAAAGCTGGGCCCATATCCAATACGAAACACCACAAAAGGAGCGCGCCGCAGCATTTGAGCAACTGTCCGCGCAAACAATGAACTTCACTCGGGAACGCCCGACGGAGGCTGAGGCCTGGATCTGGAAAGGCATCGTCACCAGCAGTTGGGCCGGTGCTCAGGGTGGGCTCGGTGCCTTGGGCAAAGCCAAGGACGCCAAGGCCGACTTGGAAAAAGCCCTGGCCCTTGATCCCAAAGCTTTGCAAGGTTCGGCCTACACCAGCCTCGCCGCGCTGTATGATCGGGTGCCCGGTTGGCCGATCGGTTTCGGCGACAGCGACAAGGCCGAGCAACTGCTCAAGCAGGCTTTGCAAATCAACCCCGACGGGATCGACAGCCTGTATTTCTGGGGCGATCACCTCTACCGGGAAAAACGCTACGCTGAAGCCAGGGCGGCGCTGCAAAAAGCCCTGCAAGCTGCGCCACGGCCGGGCCGAGAATCCGCCGATGCCGGGCGTCGCAAAGAGATCGCTGCCTTGCTGGCGGACGTGAACAAGAAACTCGACTGAGGCGTGTGCGTGCGTTTATTACTGGTTGAAGACGATGTTGCGCTCAGTGAAGGCATTCATCAGGCACTCGCACGCGAGGGATACACCGTCGACTGGTTGCAGGACGGCAGCAGCGCGTTGCATGCGCTGCTCAGCGAAACCTTCGACCTGGCCGTGCTTGATCTCGGTCTGCCGCGCTTGGACGGCCTTCAGGTGCTGCGCCGTTTGCGTGATAGCGGCTCAAATTTGCCGGTACTGATCCTGACTGCCCGCGATGCCACGGAGGATCGCATCGCGGGGCTCGACGCCGGTGCCGACGATTACCTGATCAAACCGTTCGACCTTGACGAACTCAAGGCGCGCCTGCGGGCCTTGCTGCGCCGAAGCGCCGGTCGCGCCCAGGCGCTGATCGAACACGCCGGTATCAGCCTCAACCCCGGCACCCAGCAGGTCAGCTATCAGGGCCTGCCCGTGGCCCTGACACCCAAGGAATATCAGTTGCTGCACGAACTGCTTTCGCCCCCGGGCCGGGTGATGACACGCGATCAGCTCATGCAGTTGCTCTACGGCTGGCACGAGGAAGCTGAAAGCAACACCCTTGAAGTGCATATCCATCATTTGCGCAAAAAATTCTCCAGCGACCTGATCCGGACCATCCGTGGCGTCGGTTATCTGGTGGAGGAGCGCCGATGACGTCGATCCGCCGCCGGACGCTGACCCTGATCATCGGCCTGTTGCTGGCCGGTCTTGGGGTGTTGAGCACGTTCAACGTGCACGACAGCAACCATGAAATCGCCGAAGTCTACGATGCTCAGTTGGCGCAAAACGCACGCTTGCTGCAGGGCGTGATGCGCATGCCGGTGGCGAGCAATCAGCATGCTGACCTATACCGCGCGTTCAATACCGCTCTGGGCGAGGCAGTGCCTCGCGGCGAGGGGCATCCTTACGAACGAAAAATCGCTTTTCAGGTATGGAACCCCGCCGGCGATGTGTTGGTGCATACCGCCAGCGCACCGTCCTTCAGGTCACCGCCGACACAGCCGGGCTTCACCGATGTGGTGGATCTGAACAATGGTCACTGGCGCGCGTTCCTCCTGGTAGACAAACAAAACGGCTTGCGCATCTGGGTGGGTGAGCGCGACGACGTGCGTGCCGACCTCGTCGACCGCATCGTGCGCCACACATTGTGGCCAAACGTGGTCGGCAGCCTGCTGCTCGCGGCGATGGTCTGGCTCGCTATCGGCTGGGGACTCAAGCCCTTGGCGAACATGGCCGCGACCCTGCGCGCCCGCCACAGCGGTTCGCTGGAGCCCTTGCAGTTGGCTCCGCTGCCCAGCGAACTGGAGCCGATGCAAGCGGCGCTGAACCGCATGCTCGCGCAGATTCAGGAAGTGCTTGGCCGCGAACGCCGCTTCATCGCCGACGCCGCCCACGAAATGCGGACGCCGCTGGCGGTGCTGCGGGTACACGCGCAAAACCTGCTGGAGGCCGGCACCGAGCAAGAGCGGCGTGAGTCCCTGGCGTTTCTGATTTCTGGCGTCGACCGAACCAGTCGCCTGGTGAATCAGTTGCTGACCATGGCACGCCTCGAACCTAAGCCTGATCCGCCGCCGCTGCAGCGCATCGACCTCAGCGAAATCGTGCGTAACGGCCTGGTGGAGCTGACCCCGTGGCTGCTGAGTAAACATCTGGAACTGGTCTTGAACGCCAGCGACCCGCCGTATTACGTCTTCGCTGACTGCGCCGCCATCGACATCGCCCTGAACAACCTGATCACCAACGCGGCCAACTTTTCTCCCGAGCAGGGAGTAATCACCGTCCAACTCAGCCGACTCGACGGTTTCTGCCAGTTGAGCGTCGAAGATCAGGGGCCGGGCATTGATGAGGCGGATCGCGAGCGCTTGTTCGAACGTTTCTATAGTCGCGGCAATGCCCAGGGTGCGGGGTTGGGGCTGACTATCGTCAACATGATTGCCACCCGACTGGACGGCCGGATCGAGTTGGTCAACCTGCCCGCCGGTGGCTTGCGGGCGACGTTATCGCTTCCGGCGTGCAGCCCACCGGCATGAAGCTCAAAGCGGCATTCCTGAGGGGAAAGCCGCCTCGAACCACTCAAGCCTGGTTTCAAAGACCGTCAGGACCAGAATCCCTTATGGGGTTCAGAAGCCTCGGCCTCGAGCATGGGCCCCAATACACTGACCTTGCGCTGGCCCTTTGCAAACACTTCGCGGCACGGCAAGGCAAATGTCGGATTTTCTGGATGGTCACCCGTCAGCGCCAGCAATGCATGTTCTGACAAGGCGTAAACCACTCGGCCTATCCCCGTCCAATACACCGCGCCGGCGCACATACAGCAGGGCTCGGCGCTGGTATACAGCGTGCACTGCTCAAGCTCCTGTGCAGATAAAAGCCTGGCGGCGGCGGCCACCGCGACCAGTTCGGCATGCTGCGTGGGGTCGCCCTCCGGCGGCATCGAGTTGTTGCCCGCTTCGACGATGATCTTGCCGTTACCGTCAGCCACCAACGCCGCGAACGGATGACGGCCACGCTGTTTCGACGCCTGCGACAAGGCGATGGTCTGCCGCAGTAACGCCAGATCCAGATCGCTGACGCCGGCGGGAATGAGCTGGGTGAATTGATTCATGGGTAACTCCTGGCAGTGGAAAAGACAAAAGCTCAATCGGCCAGTTCAGCCGATGAGGCGCCGACGTTGTCGGTCGATTTTTTTTCATTGTTAAGCAGCACGTTGAGCACAATCGCGGTGATCGCCCCGAGGAAAATTCCGCTGTCCAGCACCAGTTTCAGGGTGGGGCCGACGTGTTGAAACAACGCCGGAAAGGACATCGGCAACACCCCCACACTGACCGAAACCGCCACGATGATGCCGTTGCAGGTGCCTTCGAACTGCACGCGTGACAGCTCCTGAATGCCCGCCACCGTGGTCATGCCAAACATCACGATTGCGCAGCCACCCAGCACCGGGGTGGGCACCGCCGCGATCAATGCACCGAGTTTCGGGAATAGGCCCATCAGCACCATGATCAGTCCGGCAGTGGCGACGACGAAGCGGCTCTTGATGTTGGAAAGAGCAATCAGACCGGTGTTTTGAGTGAATGCGTTGTAAGGAAAACTGTTGAACAAGCCACCGAGCATGGTCGACAAGCCATCGGCACGGAACGCATCGCCGAGCGTTTGCTGGGTCGTCGGCTTGCCGGTCAATTTGCCGATAGCCAGACAATTGCCGGTGGTCTCGGCCATGATCACCAGCATGGCCAGGGTCATGATCAGGATGGGCACCAGTGAAAATTCCGGCGCGCCGAATGCCATTGGCGCGCTCAGTTCGAACCACGCCGCTTCGCTCACCCGACTGAATTGCGTCATGCCACAGGCTGCAGCGATCAGGCTGCCGATGAACAATCCGATGAGCACACTCAAGTTACCGATGAAGCCTTTGAACTTGGCGTAGATCACCAGCGTGACACTGACCGTGGCCAGGCCCAGCAACAAGTTGGCGGGGCTGCCGAAATCTGCGGCGTCCGGATTGCCGCCGCCCAGCCAGATCGCGGCGGCCGGCATCAGCGAGATACCGATGATGGTGATCAAACTGCCAATGACCACCGGCGGAAAGAAGCGCAGCAAGCGGCTGAACACCGGGGCCAGCGCGATCGTAATGAAGCCGGCGGCAATCACCGCGCCGAAGATCTGACTGAGCCCGAACTCCTTGCCGATCATGATCATCGGCGCAAGCGCAATGAACGAGCAGCCCTGAATCAGCGGCAAGCGCGCACCGAATTTCCAGAATCCGAGTGTCTGAATCAGCGTGGCCACGCCTGACGTCAGCAGGTTGGCGTTGATCAACAAAATGATCTGCGCCGAGGTCAGTCCCATCGCACTCCCAAGAATCAAGGGTACGGCGACTGCCCCCGCGTACATCACCAGCACATGCTGCAAACCGAACGTGAACAACTGCCGCAGGGGCAGCACTTCGTCCACCGGATGAACGCGTTGTGTATTCATGTCACAAGCTCCTGAAGGTGCGGCGTAGGGGTGAGTGCGGACAGGCTCAGGGCTGCGAAGCAAGAATCCGGCCCACCGGTGACGGCCTGCGCCTGGGTGAAGGCGCAGGCGCACAGGTGGCTCGCCACCTGCCCCATGCCGCCGCGTGGGCCCCGGTATCTCGAGTACCTCGCGAGGACGGTGGTTTCAGTGGTTTTGCGCACCTGATGGAGCGGGCCAAGCCCGGCTTCATCGCCGTACGCCGGGACGGTCGGCGCTTCGTCAATGAAGCAGACTCCTACCACGACTATATGCGGGCACTGTTCGACGCCACCGAACCGGGTGAAGCCCCGGTGTCCTGGCTGATCTGCGATCACCGCGCACAACGGCGATACGGTTTGGGCTGGTCAAAACCGTTTCCATTTCCGACGGCGCCCTATGTCAGCAAGGGCTACTTGTTGAAGGACTCAACCCTGAGCGGATTGGCGCGTCAATGCGGCATTGATGCGTCACAGCTTGAGGCCACTGTCGGCGCCTTCAATCAAAGTGCCCGGTTGGGTCGCGACCCTCTGTTTCAGCGCGGAGAGTCGAACTACAACAAGGCACAGGGCGAGGCGCTGCACGGGCCCAATCCATCGCTCGGCAGTCTGGCCGAAGGGCCCTTCTACGCCGTGAAACTGGTGCCCGGCAGCCTGGGCACCTTCGCCGGTCTGACCACCGATGCCTGCGCACGTGCATTGGACGAACACGGCGCGCCGATACCGGGGCTATTCGCCGTGGGCAATGACATGAGCAGCATCATGAACGGCTATTACCCCAGCGGCGGCATCACCCTCGGCCCCGGCATGACCTTTGGCTACATCGCAGCGAAAACCCTGGCCAGCCAGGCAGCCGAGGTAGAGCCGGCCGAGCAACCATCCCCGTTGTAACGCGAGGAACCCGACAATGCCTTCACGACTTGCATCGAACTACCCGCAGCTCCAACGTGAACTGGACGCAGTCATCCCGAGCGAAGCGCTGGAGATGGCAGTACGTATCGTCTTGTGGGCGGCCAGTGAAGCGGGCCTTGACAGACGCGACATCGTTCGCACACTGGCAAAAAACGATGCTGGACTATTCGATGAACTTTGCGCCGAGATGGAGGAGCAACAATTCACATTGTTCGAGTACGGCGACACCAGGCATCTGGCGTTTTTCAACAAGGCGCGCGCCTACAACGCGAGTGCCTGGCTGGTGCGTGGCGTGCCGCATGAAGCAATCTATGAGTCAATTTTCGCGACGGACAAGCCCTTCGTGATGAACGACTTTTTCAGAAGCTGAAACGTCTATTGGTGGGAATACATTTTCAAAGCGCTCGCAAAACCTTTCGCTCTGAAAATGGCGCTGCCCTCGCCCAGTTTTCCATCGTTGCTAACCAGATAAATTTCGTTGGTTCCAGGCTTGATCGCCATGCTCGTCGAGTGCAAAAAGTGTCCGGTATCTCGTCCGGGAATCAGAATCTGACCGATGGGCAGACCGTTCGGATTCAGCACGAGCACCCGTCCTTGGGTGTACATCGCCACGTAAAGGTTGCCGTCCTGATCGACACGCATGGAATCCGGCGACGGGCCATTGAAGCGATACACCACGGCTTCACCAAACGGCGCGATGGTCGTGGCGTCCTTCAGCTCGATGCGATGCAGCAGGCCCGTCGCAAACTCAGTCACCCACAGCGTCTTGCCGTCCGGCGATAGCGCTATACCGTTGGCAATCGCCAGTTTCGGCAGGATCGGGACGATTTTTTTGCCATCGGCGGGAACGTAGTAAACCCCGCCAACCGGTTCGGTTGAGGTGCCTTTGAAATCGGTGAAATAGAAACCGCCGGCACTGTCGAACACCAGGTCGTCGACCAGAAAATTGGCGCTACCGGGGATGATCACTTGCGCACCCGAGCCGTCCGGTTGGTAGGCCGTCAGATTACCGCTGTCCTTGAAGTTACCCAGTCCTGCCACGAATAGCCGGCCATCCTTGTGAATCGCCAGCCCTGCACTGCCCAGCTCGTTTTTCGGCACTACGACACTGAGTTTCTTTTGCGTATCAACTTTCAAAACCTGGCCACCAAACACTTCTACGAAGAGCAAGTTACCCTCCCTGTCGAATGACGGCCCCTCCAGTTGCAGGGGCTTGTCAGAGATCTTCATCCATTGTTCTGCGGTGACCGTGGGCAAATCCCTTTCAGCAGCAGCAATGGCCTGGAGTTGCTGCCCCCCGGGCGGATAGCTCAAGGTGGGGATAGCGTCCGCATGTGCGTTGACAACACCCGCGCTCAGCAGGATCAGTAAGGATGACAAGAGCGTTTTACGCATGTTGATTACCTGTTTTTGTTGTTATGTGTGAACGCTTCAAGCGCCGAGCAGCGCAACAATCGCCGGTACCGTCAGCACCGCCGTGTAATACCCCATGAACTGGACGCCGATGTTGAAACCGAGGAACCGCGACAGGAAGCCACCCAGCAGGCCAACCGTGACGATCACCAGCAATCCGAGCAGCCCGCCCTCCCAGATCCCGATCACCAGAAT
>NZ_WKEQ01000022.1 GCF_021605415.1 Pseudomonas syringae | reverse complement strand
GCTTGACACTTCCTACCAACCTCAGTCAGAACTTGAAATTAATTTATAGACTCGCTTAACAATCATAAGAACAGTCAACAAAAGATTAATTGAAAAAAATATAGATACAGAAATCAGAAGCGCCTTATAGTCAATGGAAACAACCTTACCCAACGCAAATATCGGCGAATACGTATCCTTCAACAGATACGAAACAATTCCCGTAACGATAGAAAATAAAGAAATCAGGATTGCATAAGAAATACTAGACAATAGCTCACTTAAAAGCTGGGCGTGCCTTGCATAATGATCATACAACGCACTCCCTTTAGTCGTGTCCGGAGAGTCACTCATTAAGTCAGCGAGCGATACTGCCTCAAGATTTGGCGCTTTAGTTTGTTGAACATCAATCGCAGCAATTTTTTCCCGAACTCGCTTGTTTTGATCATAAACCAAAACAAGCAAATTCAAGAGAAGGCCTGCAAATATAGACGAAACCGACATCAGCAAATTAATCAAACCAGACTTATCTGAAATCCCTAACCAATAGGACAACCCAGCAAGCAAAAAAGGAGTAATAATGAAAATAAAAAAATCAGACCAGTCAATTTTATTGTCAGCGTCGTAAATAGCAGCACGCAAATGCTTACGAACAATAAAGCCGATCTTGATTTTTTTACTCATTTCGAGACCTTTTCTATAAATTCTTTCATCAAAATATTAGCATAATCATGAAGTCCCTTTTTATCGGGTGCCCCATCTATGATTGCTACATTATCCTCGGTAATTTCTATTGCCGCAATTGGATCACTCATTTTTAACGATACAATTTTTTTACGCCCATTCGACTCAATCACTGCACGCACATCAGTTGAAATCTTACTCAATATTTCAACTGGACTATCGCCACCATTTGCTGACTTTGTTTGAAGAAAAGAAAAAGACCCAAACCCACTTCCGCGCTTTGGCTTAATAACAAACTCAGTACGATCCACGTCAAGCTGATCCGCCAAGTCCCCCGCCAATTTCATATCATAATTCGAGAGCCGGAGTTCCTTAACGCTAGAATTATCAAGCCACTCTTTAACCGTTTTTTCGTGAGACAGCGGAGACATTCGAATATTCAAATCAATTTGGCGCTTGAAATAAGCATTAAACTTTTCAATAAAAAACGATTTTATCCCTCTATTCCCAGCACTATGTAAGAGAGCAACAGCGGTTTTGCCATTAGACGGGACGCAAAAATTGAAATAGAAGAACCTAACGTCTGAATCATCATGCTTCTTATCATAGGTTTTTGTTTTATTTTTCAGACTATAGATAGCCCCCGGAATGCCGTACTCTCCATACTCGACCCAGCCAAAAACATTACGGCCTTTACGAGCCAGCTCAATAACACGAACAGTTTTCTTTGTTTCCTCATCATCGTGAACACTGTGCGTCAGCGACTGTAAAAACGCCTCAATAAAATCAAGCAGATCCTTCGATCTAACATTATCTAAAACATGATATTTTTCCGTAACCTCCCCTGGCAAATACTTGTCATATATTTTGAGCGAATAGGGACGAAAGGAATGCATAAAGCCTCTTTATTTATTAAAAATATCTATTTGATTAGGCAAGGAGTCGCAGCGACGATCAGGAGACGATTTCGGCTTGGCTGTGTAGAAACTGGCTTTCCGGTGAGCATTATTCACATCCTTATGTTATGCGGAAATAACTGCTACCACGCCCCTGCGGATCTCGTGGGTAAGCATCTACAAGAGGATCACAGACATCCCTGACTCTCAGATCCGTTCTTAATGGGTACAGACTATGCTGGCCGTTTGGTATCGGCAAGGGCTTCAGTCAAATCCTTTAGTCGCTGCTCGATGTCCCTTATGCGTTTCTTTTCTTCAGCAGCGCTCTGTATCTCCCGCCTATCGGTCTCTTCCAAGGACCGGAATAGAGCCAAAATCGCGTCTTCCTGAGGACTGGTGGCTGGAGAGTCAGTGGCCGCGCCCGACACACCCCGCAACATTGTTCCTTCCCCGGTGAGCAGCCAATCCAGCGAAACCCCCTCAGCTTCGCTTACGTTTACGCATAACGCATAAGGTATGGATTGCCGACTACGCCAGCTCCCCAACGTCTGTCGATTCACGTCCAGCTTACGTGCCAACTCGCTATCGCTATCAACGGCAAAGACCGTCATCAAGCGTTCAAGCACGGCGTCGAGAGACTTTTTCTGCATTTTGAATAAATACCGCTTGATTTATTTAAATAGAATAAATAGGCTTATGCGCAATGAGTACATCTTAACCAACTAGGAACACATCAACCATGAGCCAAGCCATGGAAAAGCGCCAGATCCAAGCACGGCTGATCGAGCGCGGCAGCAACTTCCGTCAGTTCGCCCTCAGCCACGGCTACGAAGTGCGCACAGTGACGCAAGTGGTTCAGCGTTGGGCCGGGCACAACAAGCTGCCCCGTGGCCGGTTGACGTTCCAGATCCTTCGAGACCTGTCGCGGGTAATCGGCAAGGAAGTACTGCCGGGAATCCTCGCGGAGAGCACCGAACAAATCTCAGCTCAGGCTGTATGAAACGACTGTAGGGGCGATGACTCCAGGGAGAAACCAGAAGATGAAACGCCCAGTTCTAGACAGCAGAAAGAGCGTCGTTATGGCTGTCATCGGCGCCTACCCAGGCGGTCGGGAATACGCCTCGGCAGACCTCGGGATGCCAATCAAGAAGTTCGACAACCAGGCCTACGAGAACGCCGGCAGCCGCCCGCTGACCGACGAACACATCCGCCGCCTGGAGCAGGTCGCCGGCACTACGTTTCTGGCTGATTACATCGCCTCAATGTACGGCGGTATGTTCGTACCGCTGAGCTTCCCGGAGAACCTGGACAACGTCGAGCTGTACAGCCGCTCGCTAAAGGCCTCGGCCAAGCGGGGCAAGGTCGACCAGATCATGTCTGCTGCCCTGGATGACGGGGTTATCGAAAGGCGCGAAGCAGACGCGATTATCGCCGCCTTGATCACCTACATGTCCGCCCGCTACGCCGAAGTGTTCGCGACGATCCAGTTGTATAGCCAGGGAGCAGCTGTCTAGTGAGTACCTACAAACTGGTTTGCCCCCACTGCCACGGCCGCATGCGCATCCGCACCAGCGAAGGCCAACATATTTTCCTGCGTATCACCTACATGCAATGCACCAACGAAGCATGCGGCTGGGCGGTGCGTGCTGAATTTCAAATGACCCACGAGCTGAGCCCCAGCGGCATGCCCAACCCGGCGGTACAGCTGCCAGTTGCAGATGTGGTCATTCGTCGCCAAGCAATGAAAACAGCCAACGATCAACCCGATCTGCTGGATCAACTGGAAATGGAGGCCGCACCTGTATGAACACCATCGCCCTGACTGCCAACCCCACCAGCGACTACCGCGCAGCGATGCAACAGGCCGCAGTTGCCTACCTCTACCGCCACCGTTGCGAGCACTTGGCAGGAGACAGCCAACTGCTCGACAACTGCACGCGGTACCTGACTCTGTCGCTTGAAGTCCCGCAGCACCTGGTGCAGCGCATTGCTGAACTGGCTGTCGCTGAATTTGAAAGCATGACCTGCAACCGTATTGCTTGGCTCGGTATCCACCCCAGTAGCGGCCCATTCCGCCCCGTCATCCTGCTGCTGGACAACTGCACCAAACAGCGACACCCCGTCTCGGCGCGCTTGCTCCCTACGCGTCTGCTGTTGACTCGCAACCTCCCGCACTAACCCAAAACCAACCCCTGATAGATACCCGTACCGCGTGGGTAGGGGAAATTTGCAACTTACTGGTGGCCGAAATGAGCAAAATCACCATAAAACTGGAGCTGGACGAACAGCAGGCGCAGCAATACCTGTTGTGGTTAACCACTCAGTACGAAGTCACGATGGCTGATATTTGGTACTCCGACCGCTACCGGAACGTGCCGAGCGGTCAACGGGCGCCAAAGGTGCTTGAGGACTTGCCCTACCTGGCTGGCATCTGCAAGACGCGCAGCGAGCTGAAAAAACAGCTCGTTGTACCTGGCGCGGAGCACTTGCAGTGATTCGCAAGCCAATGGAGCATGAAATCCGCGCTGATGTTCTTCAGCGCCTGGAATCTGACTACGGCCTTCAGCACATGTCCGGCACGCATTACATGCGCAAAGGAACCTGCCCGCAGTGCAACCAAAAACGCCTGTTTTCCAGACACGATGAACCTTGGTTCATACGCTGTGGCCGCGAGGAAAAATGCCGGTACATGGCTCCGACCAAAGAGCTGTACCCGGATCTTTTTGACGACTGGAGCAAGCGTGCACCGGCGACCCGTGACGAGCCAGCTGCCAGCGCCAGAGCGTACCTGTCTTTCGCTCGGGGTTTCCGTGTCGACCTGATCGAAGGTTGGTACACCCAAGAGAGCTACTTCGATCGAGACCTGAACATCGGTTCCGCAACCGTCCGCTTTCCTCTGGAACATGGCGGCTACTGGGAGCGATTGATTGATCAGCCTTCCCGCTTCGGCAAGAAGAAAGCCAGGTTCCAGCCCCTCAAGAGCTACCGGGGGCATTGGTGGTGCCCACCGTGCCTGGACCTGTTGGAGGTGAACGAACTGTGGATCGTTGAAGGGATCTTCGACGCCATTGCGCTCATTCAAAACGGAATCTCAGCCGTTGCAGCCCTATCGTCAAACGCCTTCCCAGAAGAATCACTGAAGGCGCTGATAACCGCTCGCGGCGGTAAAACGCCCAAGTTGGTCTGGGCTTTGGACAACGAGCCAGGCGCTCACAAGTACACCCGGACCTGGGTTAAACGCGCCCGTGAACTCGGCTTCACCTGCGACGCCGCCCAGGTCTCGCAGCCGGATGCACGCAAGGTCGACTGGAACGATCTGCATCAACGCTGGGCATTCATCGACGATGAAAAAACCCGTGCCGATCGAATCGAAAAAGACCTGAAGGAAGCGCGTCACCAGGGCGCCCTGCTTATCGCAGACAGTGCCAGCGATAAGGCGTTGCTCATGTACCAGTGGCGCGAGCGCGAGGAGTTTCACTTCTGTTTCGACCCCCGCCTGTACTGGTGGAAATTGGACCTTGCGAAATACAACAGCGCCAAGCAGGCGCTGGAGAAAAGCGACGACCAAGAAGCCCAGGTGCTGAACGAAAAGCAGCTGCGGGAGAAGGCACTGAATGTGGCCGGCTGCGTCGTCGAAATCGCCAACTGCTACCCCAAAGCCCTCTATTTCCAGCGCAACGAGATTACCGACGAGTCCTGGTACTTCTTCCGCGTCGACTTCCCCCACGACGGTGGGTCAGTGAAAAACACCTTCACCGGTGGTCAGGTCGCCGCCGCCAGCGAATTCAAAAAACGACTTCTCGGCATGGGCGCCGGGGCCGTGTTCACCGGGAGTGGGCAACAGTTGGACAAACTCATGAAAGACCAGCTTTTCGGCATCAAGACCGTACAGACCATCGACTACGTGGGCTACAGCAAGGAATACCACTGCTACGTGTTCAACGACGTCGCCGTCCGCGAAGGCCAGGTCATCCATATCAACGAAGAGGAGTTTTTTGAGATGGGCAAGCTGAAGCTCAAGACCCTGCAAAAGGGTGTGAAGATCGATCTGGAGAAGGACGGTAAAAACTACGACCAACAGTGGCTGGGACTTCTGTGGCAGTGCTTTGGCGCCCAGGGAATCGTCGCGCTGACATTCTGGTTTGGCTCACTGTTCGCTGAGCAAATCCGTGGCCGGTACCAATCCTTTCCGTTCCTCGAAGCAACAGGCGAAGCCGGCGCGGGCAAGACGACCTTGCTCACTCTGCTCTGGAAGCTGGCTGGGCGGGACGGTTACGAAGGGTTCGACCCATCCAAATCCACCAAGGCCGGCCGCAGCCGTCTGATGGGCCAAGTATCTGGCATGCCCATTGTGCTGCTGGAGTCGGACCGCAGCGGCGATGACAAGGCCCACGCCAAGACCTTCGAATGGGACGAACTCAAGGACTACTACGGCGGCGGCACACTCGCGACCAAGGGCGTCAAAACCGCCGGCAACGAGACCTACGAACCACCGTTTCGCGGCACGATAGCCATCAGCCAGAACGCCCCAGTAGTGGCGTCTGAAGCGATCATGACCCGGATTGTGAAACTGCACTTTGTGCGCCCGAACGTTACGCCAGAGAGCCGAGCGGCGGCAGATCGGCTCAATGCCCTGGAAGGATCGACCCTCAGCAACTTTGTGCTGCAGGCGGTTCGCAAAGAGTTGGAAGTGATGGAGCTGTTCGCCCAGCGCATCCCTGGTTACGAGGCAAAATTGCGCAACCTGCATTCGCATTGCTTTGCCTGCGAGACACCGTTTCAGGACGAGCAAAGCGATTGTCAGCACTGCGGCAACAAGCTGCGCGGATACATCCGGGTGGAGCGGATCAACAAGAACCACGCCCAGCTGCTCGCCCTGCTCGATTGCCTGTGCATGGTGGTGCCGCTCACCGAGCCGCAGATCAGCCACACCCGCACGCAGATCATCCGTATGGCTATCGAGCGCCAATCCTCAATCAGCTCCGACCATCCGGTGGTGGCTGAATTCTGGGAAGTGTATGAGTACCTCGAAGGCCTCGACGCTGACGGCCCTGTGGTCAACCACAGCAAGAAAGACAACATCATCGCCATCAACCTCAACGACTTTGTGAAGTGCGCGGCCGAGCATCGCCAGAAGATTGCCGACGTCAGCGAGCTGCGCGAGCGCCTGAAAGACTCCCGCTCACGGAAGTTGATCGACACCAACAAAGCGACAGATAGCGCAGTACGGGCTCACCAGGCCAAGAACAGCAACGCCGTCATCACCAAGCAACCGATCGTGAAGTGCTGGCACTTCAACGCCTGACGAAATCGACAACCAACCCCGTCAGGCGCTGCAACGCCTGCCACCCAGAGGAGAAGCACCATGCATGTACAGGTCATCACCGGCGACGGCCAACAAGGCGAAACCAACCGCCTCCGGCACCTCAAAGAGCTGAAGGACTGGTTTAACGAGTCCGGGAAAATCGTTCACGCCGAAGCCTACGACCCTGCTGGCCTGGTCGCGATTCTGGAAGTTCGTGCGGTAAGCGACAAAGAGATTCTGGTGCTGGAGTGCAGCCGGGATCAGATCCAGGCAGTCCTGGAATGGCAGTCAGCAACCGATGAGGTTGTTGAGTTCGAAAACCTGGTGTTGCACCTGGTGCGCAAGCAAAACCCAACCGGCGAAAGCCAATAAGAAGGTGGTGCCGAGGGGCTGCAACCCCTCGGCACCGACCACCCAAAGGAGAAGCACCATGCAAGTGAATCAACCCAAAGGCGGCACCGCAGAGGCTACCACAACCCCCCTGGCTGTCGGCGACAAGGTCAGCTACGTGGCAATGAGCGGCGGTGGTCGGGAATACCGTCTCAGCGCCCGCACCGGCGTGATCGTGGGAATCGACGGCAAGGTTGCCACCCTGCGCGCCGCGAACGGTCGCACCATCACCCAGCCACTCGAAAAGCTGACACCAGACGGCCAGCCCAATGCGCTGACACGCATGCTCATGGGAGGGCAGTGATCATGGCCGATTTTTTCTATAAGTCCTGCGAGCCTGCAACCGTCGCTATTGTTCGGAGCTTTTACGTCCAGAAAGACGCTTTCAACGCTCTGCTAACAGCGCTCGGTATGCACTTCGGCGGTAAGGTCGCACCAATGCGGGATCTCACCTCCCACTTCGCGGGTGGCGTGAAACTCGCCGGCGGTAGTGAACTGGATGCGCACTGGTGTCGCGCTGACGACCACGGTTTCCGCTCATTGCGCAGCGCTGCCAAGCTTGCCAAAGGCTTATCCAAGGAAGATCGCGCTGCAATCCGTACTGAGCACGAGCGCCTTGTTGCTTTGTGGGCAGAGCATTGCCCTGAGCGCCTCAGCTCCCATGAATACTGGAAGCGGCTGGGCGTAAACACGGGCAACTTGCTCATGAGCGGCGGGGTCAAGTTTGAACTCGACGGCACCGCCTACTTTCACATGGGCTTTCAAATCATTGAAGCAGAACACCTGGCCAACGTGGCGACTGGGAAGCCTTCCTGCGGATGGATTGCCGGAGCAGTGGAGATTCTGGCGAGCGAATACGAGGCTGCACGCCTCGCCAAACTGAAAGCCATCGAGGTGGCCAATGCCTAAGCACACCAACCCTGAGCGCGAGCGGCCGACGATGGCAAGCCACCGCCTCGACCTGCCAAGCCGTTGCGACATCTGCGGCAAAGCGCGCTCAACCCGAAAGCACCAGGCCTGTAGTCGTATCCGCCAGCAGCACAAATCAGCGGAGTGGGCTTCGTTCATGGCCGAGCGTGAAGCGGCCAAGCAGAACAAACCGCGTCGATACGCACACTGATACTCAGCACAGGCGGGACACGGGGAGCTGCAACTCCCTCACCGCCGCAAAGGAGAAGCACCATGCACTCAGAAAATACGAGCGCCGCTCAGGTAATCCACCCTTTTAAGCCATCGACACCAATATTGGCATTTCTGGAGCTGACGCCTGAGCTGCGTTACATCCTGGGCCTTCCTCACTCCAAACTGGTCAATACAGCCCAGCTACTGAGGCGGCTGGGGTATCGCATCGGAGAGCGGAATGAAGATGAACAAGCTGCAGTCATCCACTGGATGCTCGAGCACTACCTTCGTCGCGGTGAACATTGGAAGGTATTTGCTTACCTCGAACTCGACGCCGACAGCGCCTTTCCGGGATTTCCAGGAGACGAGTCATGACCGTCATCCTGCTGCTTTACCTGTGCGCGGATGCAACCCGAACGAATTGCCAGGTGGTCAAAGCTGATAGCTGGAATGGCCCTTACGCCTACGAGCAGTGCGCCGATGTCGTGCCAGGACTTACCGAGGCCCTGACTGCGCCGAACCGGGAGCGACATCGGTTCGTTTGTGAAATCCAGGGCGATATGGCGAAACCCGCAGAGCATAAGTCTCAGCCGGTGTTCATTCATAAGTCGTTTCGGATGTAGATGGAGATCTTATGAGCGAAGTAATGCGATGGAAATTGAAAGGCTTTATTCCAGGCGTGGAGGGCATTTCGAAGGCGCTGTTCCAGCCTTGGGTTGTTCCAGCTGAAGATTTCGACCGCCTCTCCGACGAGCGTGACGCACTGCAACAGCAATTGACCGAAGCGAATCAACGGATTGGCGATCTATTGGCAAAAATTGCAGTTGTGCAGCTAGGCCCATGCAAAATGATCACCGGAGACGAGCTGCCATGACCCACAAATGCTACCGACGCGACCCGTACGTGCGCGTCATCACAGACTTAGTGAGCGATGAGCAAATGCAATCCAGCTTCCAAGATACCAACTTCGGTCACACTGACTTCCGTGGGCTTCTGGCCCAGGGATGCCTAAAGGCTTTAGCCGGCTGGCACCAGGGGCACACGCTGACAACGATCCTCGACGAGTTGCGCCTGATCAGCTGGAACAAACAGACCAGCAAGATCAAGGTGACCGCCAAAGGTCGCCACTACATTTGGCTCGCCTTTAAAGGCCGTCCGGGAGTTTAGCCATGAATACAGCCTTCATTCTTATGGCCCAATACGACGGCCAGGCGATTATCTCGCTGGAGCTGGTGTGCCGTGACTACTTCACGCACCTGACGCCGGAGATGTTCCAGCGCAAGGTGATGAGCGGTCAGATTAAGCTGCCTATCACCCGCCTGGAGGGTAGCCAGAAGTCGGCCAAGGGCATTCACCTCTCCGACTTCGCTGCCTACCTCGATTTGCAGCGCGCCGCCGCCGTGAAGGAACACAACCAGCTCAACGGGATAAAACGCGCCGTTTGAGCCACTTCTCTGATGCGGCGCCCAGTTGCACGGGCGCCCTCAGTATCTTTTCGTGCCATTCCCAACCCACATAGCGGTCACCCTTCCCACGCAGGTGGGTGTATCGCCTCATTGAATTCCAGTCCCGGTGGCCGGAAACACTCGCCACACGCGGGATATCCCAATCCATTTCAAATAGGCGGCTGACACCTTCATGGCGAAGGTCGTGGAAGTGCAGGTCAGCGATGGTCAAAAACTTGCAAGCTTTGGCCCAGGATGTAGAGATGGATTCAGGGCTGTAGGGGAAGATATCTTCGCCGACCTTCGGCATGGTCTGGAGGATCTGCCACGCATCGTCCGGCAGGTAGCACCACACGTCATTGCCGATTTTCTGGCCGGGGTTTTTCATGTCGCGCACCAGCACCCGCTGGCCTGGCTCATCGACGTCGGACCAGCGGATACGGGTAATTTCATCCAGCCTGCGCGTTGAGAACAGGGCAAAGCCCACCACCTTAAGCATATTGATAACGGTTGGGCGTCGCGCCTGCATGGCCTGGTAGTGCGTCAGCACCTTTGCCAGCTCGTCCAAGGTCGGCCGGCGGTCACGCTCCCGGCTTTTGAGGTTGTAGCCCAACTTGCGCAGCACCCGGCGGGCGCCGCCCATTGCGAGCGGATCGACCAGGTAGCCCCAAGCATCTTTGGCGATGGCCAGGACGGCGCCGAGGTGCGCCAGGTCGTTGCCGGCGGTTTGCGGCTGAACACCGCCGCCTTCGCGGCTCATCCGCCACAGGGCGAAGTCAACCAAGCACTGGGTATTGATGTCCGTATCACTTAATTTGCCCAAGTATGTCCTGCCGATCGCTTCGAGTGTGGCGCGCTTGGTCTTCCCCAACGGCCGGGCTTTCTCAACTTCTACCAAGTATCGATCGGTCATCTCTTTGACCGTTGCGCCCTTTCGGTTCGCGCGCTCGATCGCGCCAGGCTCATCAAGCTCCGACTCACGCTTGCGCGCCCAGGCTTGGGCAGCCTGTTTTCGGGCGAAGCTTTTAGCCTCTTGGTAGACTTGCACCCCATCACGCTTGATCCGGATCTGCGCCGTGTACATCGCGGTCCCGTCGGTGAGTTTTCTTGTACGGATAGTGGCCATATCGAAAGTGGTAAACTTCAATTTTGAAGTGGTAAATCTTACCACCGATATCCAAAACCCGCCCGGAAACGCCCATAAACACGTTGAAGACACGTTGAATAAAATGCTAGATAAACAGAGCTTTAGCCCAGCAGAATCAAGCCCCGCACTGTCTCGGCGCTTTAGCGTTGCCCCCATGATGGATTGGACCGACCGTCACTGCCGTTTCTTCCTGCGCCTCCTATCCAAGAACGCCCTGCTCTACACCGAAATGGTCACCACTGGCGCGTTGCTCAATGGCGATCACGAGCGTTTCCTGCGTCACAACGAAGCTGAGCATCCGTTGGCGTTGCAACTCGGCGGCAGCGTCCCGCTCGATCTGGCCGCCTGCTCGCGAATGGCTCAAGAGCATGGTTACGACGAGGTGAACCTGAACGTCGGCTGCCCGAGCGATCGCGTGCAGAACAACATGATCGGTGCGTGCCTGATGGGCCATCCGCAATTGGTGGCCGATTGTGTGAAGGCGATGCGTGATGCGGTGTCGATTCCGGTGACGGTTAAACACCGGATCGGCATCAATGGGCGGGACAGTTACGAAGAGTTGTGTGATTTCGTCGGCACGGTGCGGGATGCCGGGTGTACGAGTTTTACCGTGCATGCGCGGATTGCGATTCTGGAGGGGTTGTCGCCGAAGGAGAACCGTGACATTCCGCCCCTGCGTTATGACGTGGCGGCGCGGTTGAAAGCGGATTTTCCAGAGCTGGAGTTCATCCTCAACGGCGGGATCAAAACGATGGAGGCTTGTCATGAGCATTTGCAGACGTTTGACGGTGTGATGCTCGGCCGCGAGGCCTATCACAATCCGTATGTGCTGGCAGAGGTGGATCAGCAATTATTCGGCAGTTCGGCGCCGGTGATCAGCCGGGCCGAAGCGCTGGCGCAGTTGCGTCCTTATATTGCCGAGCATCTGCTGGCTGGTGGTGCGATGCATCACATCACGCGTCATGTGCTGGGCCTGGGCACCGGGTTTCCGGGCGCGCGGAAATTTCGTCAGCTGTTGTCGGTTGATATTCACAAGGCCAAGGATCCGCTGGCGCTGCTGGATCAAGCCGCCGCGTTGCTTGAAGGTCGCTGATTCCCGCCCCCCCACACAGCCGGGCGATTTGAAATCGCCCGGCTTGTTGTCACCCCGCCGCCGCCGCTGCCGTCCAGTTCACCCAGCCGAACAGCCACGTCGCCAGAATCAGCAAGCCAAACACGATCCGATACCAGGCGAACGCCGCATAACTGTGGTTGGCAATAAATTTCAGCAGGCCGCGCACGGCGATCATGGCGAAGATGAACGCGACCACAAAACCCAAGGCGAATACCGGTAAATCGCCGCTCTGGAACAAATCCCGATATTTGTAACCCGAATATACGGCCGCTCCGACCATGGTAGGCATGGCCAGAAAAAACGAGTATTCAGTCGCCGTCTTGCGCGACAAGCCGAACAACAAACCGCCAATGATGGTCGATCCGGAACGCGAGGTGCCCGGAATCATCGCCAGACATTGCGCAAAACCTACCTTCAACGCATCTGGCCAGCGCATATCGTCAACATGCTCGATGCGCACCACATGATCCCGCCGTTCCGCCCATAACATGACGATACCGCCCACCACCAACGCGACGGCCACGGTGACCGGATTGAACAGGTAGTGATGAATGGCGTCAGCGAACAGCACACCCAGCACAACGGCGGGCAGAAACCCTATCAGCAAGTTGAAAGTGAAACGTTGGGCATTGCGCTCGGTGGGCAAGCCTTTCACGACATCGACGATCTTTGGCCGAAACTCCCAAACCACGGCAAGTATCGCGCCCAATTGAATAATGATATTGAACGCCATGGCGCGCTCGCCGCCAAATTGCAGCAAGTCGGCTACGATAATCTGGTGGCCGGTACTTGAGATGGGCAAAAACTCGGTCAGGCCTTCTACCGCACCTAAAATCAACACTTGGCAAAGCGTCCAGAAATCCATTAATCCTCCGTCAGAACGCTCTGGGCGAGCGACCGTTTGATTTAAATAAACCAGTTAAAAGATCGCAGCCTTCGGCAGCTTCTACATATTCATATTCATCTATGCAGGAGCTGCCGAAGGCTGCGATCTTTTGACTTGCAGAATATGGCTTATCAAAAAGACGGACTCAAGACCTGTTAACAAATGTCCGCTGATGCCACTTTGTAACTAGTATGAATGGTAAATATCCAGCCCATCCAATAAAGTGTGACCAACCTCACACAACAAACAATGGCAAAACAGTGGCAATAAGACATTAATCAATCATGGCCATTGATTCAAAATAATGACGCCATCGCATATGGCCACCATCTAAGCGTCAAAAATTATTAGTTCAACGTCCTGAAAAACCAACTAAAATCCTGAAAAGCTTAATTATTGTTAAAAAAATCGGAGCCACGTCTAAAATTTGTGCGAATGTTACCAATTGTCAGTCACAGAGCAGAACCGGTGCTTTAACATCCCGATGTCAGCACCTATTCGAGTCAATGCATGATGCTTACTGGGAACTTGGCGACTAGAAGCCCACGCTGGACAAGCGACGAACCAAGTGTTCTTACTCTGGGTCGAACCTGCGCCGTGGCTGAGCATTTTAGAGCGCTGGTCGAGCGGCATGTGCAGAGGGATATGACGCTCGAGGTCGACTCTTATACAAGTTCGTCTAACAATAATGAACGCTCAGGTCCGTATCGGGCCATTTTCATCGTTATCGATGGTTCACAGGCGCTTGAAGACAGCCTCGCGCTAATTGAACGCCTGCGCACAGAGAACGTGAAACCCATCATCTGCGCGGTCATTACCGGTCGTGGCAGCTTCAACAAGATCAAATATTATCTGGCCGGTGCCGACTTTTGCATCAAGCTTAATGCGCTTTCCGAAGACGGCTCCGAGTTGCTTGCCGAGTTCTTCAACAGCGAGGAATGGCAAAGGGATACCAACTTGCTGCTGGATCCGACGCGCATTTGTTTGTTGGATGCCAGTAAAAAACTGGACATCTCGTTCGTTGAAATGAAGATACTGGAAGCATTTGCGCAAACCGGAAATCACATACTCAGCCACGATCAAATCGCCAGCATCATGGGACTCAATACAAATTTCTACGATCCAAGGGCGCTGGAGAAATCGATCAGCCGTCTGCGTGGAAAAATCAAGGACATGTATGGTACAAACGCTATCCAGAGCATTCGCGGGTACGGATATCGATTGATGAGAGGGCTGATTTCGACCATCTGATTCGTAATTTCCAGGTCAATTGCATACACACGAGGGAACGTTGATGCAACCGTACAAAACCAGATTTCGCTGTTAGCACCACCCACTCAAAGGCAACTGTTCGATTGCCAGAGCGCCGCAACACTGAATCATAACAATAAGAGCTTAATTTAAAGCTGTAGATCGAGTGGAACCTATCGAGGGCCATTTTGGGCCCAGACCCTGCCTTTTCGATATTCCCCAGGGAGTATTACTCGCCTGCCGATCATCTTTTTAGCCAGATTTGGCTTGTATTTCAGGAGAGAGACATGGAAACCAGTACAACCCTCCAAAGAAAATATTTCGTCGTTGTGACACACAGCACAACGTCGCAACTTGAACTTGAGACGATTTTGTCCAGTGAGCGCTTCAACTCATTCGGCACGTCCCAGGCACAAATGTTTATTGAAGGTGCTGCATCGACTGCTTCCGCTCCTGTGCTCATGGAGTTCACCTACCCTAGCGGGACAAGAAAGAATATTGCTCGAAGTATCGAACATGATACGCAAAAAATATTGGCAACCCTGGAGTCGGAATGGCAGGCATCACAATCCGCTAATCCTTTTCAGCGTGTACCGGCCATCACCGCAGATGCCGGCGACAGTCCTCGATCCATCGAAAATTTTATGCCGTGCACTAAAACCTGGCATCTCGATACCGATCAAGGTGCATTGATCAAAGAAGATGTGGAGATCAGCCTCACCGGGCTCGAAGCCGCTCTGGTCAAAACAATGCTGCACCATGAAGAGCGCGTTGTCAGTCGAGACGAATTGATCATCAGCATCGGCAGAGAACCAGAGCAATACCGCGGACTGGAAATGTGCTTGAGTCGCCTGCAAGACAAATTCAAAAGCTCGACTGACGGTGAACGATTGTTCCGTGCCGTCAGAAATCGCGGTTATTGCCTGATTCAAGAAGTCGTCGCATAAATACACGAATGCCCGCCCTATAAAACAAACAGACAACAGTGCGAATACAAAAACAAGAAACGCACTTTGTTTGATTTAGCACCTCCTCGCGACAATCCGTTTACCTGACCCCTCCTACACTAGCAAACAGCACACCTGATTTTCACCAGGTGCCCGTCGACTATTTCTAACATTCGATAAATTCAATAATGAAATAGTTGCACTTGGCCATCTTGTTAAAACTCGTCAGACACCCTTTCCGGCAATAAATTAGTCTATTGACTAACGACAGTTCGGCGTCTCGCCGTTGTTATTTATGCACCCCGCTGTAATAACTTATTTAACAACGCGAGTTTCAACTGTTGACACCTGAACGGACGTCTTTTGGGGATATCGCATGGATCTTTCTCTTAATATCAATCGAAATACCGGCCTCAAAGGACTGACCTTTTGGGGCCAATGGGCGTTGGCGCAGGGCTTTGTTGTGACATTGCTTTACGTGCTCGCCGAGCAGTACACCGGCTCGGTCGAGTTCTATTACCGAATGTGCGCAACGCTGGCCGTACTGGCCTCAGTGCCGGCGTATACGTTCAGCGGCGTGTACCGCAAAAGGGATAACTACCTGACAGGCCTGGCGCGACTGTTCATGGGATGGCTCATGACGATGGCGGCCGTCACGTTTATCGCGCTGATCTGCAAGGCCGACGAGATGTTTTCACGGGATGTGATTCTGGCCTGGGCGGTGTACGGTTTCCTCGGTCAGGCATTGCTGTACGCACCGCTGCATGCGTTTTCGAAGTTCTACCAGCGGTCACGCAAGAGTGAGCACAAGACTCTGATTGTCGGCACGGGCGAGCTGGCGCTGGGGCTGGCGAAGAAACTCAGCCACCACGAAAACCTGCCGTTGGTTGGGCTGGTAGGCAACGGCGATTCGCCTGTTCTCGCAGCAGACGCCCCGCGTGTCGTTGGCGATCAGGAAGCCCTGCTGGAGCTGATCAAAACCCACGATATCCGCCGCTTGTACATCACCCTCCCCCTTTGCGAAGCGGCAAAAATCGAGGCGATGTACGTCGATTTGCTGGGCGCCAACGTTGACGTGGTCTGGGTGCCGGACCTGAACAGCCTGACGCTGCTCAATCACTCGGTGAAAGTCGTGGATGGCCTGCCGGCGATTTATCTGAACGAAAGCCCGCTGACCAGTCGGCCCACAGCCGCGCTGAGCAAAAGCCTGGTCGAGAAAAGCGTGGCGCTGCTCGCCATCATTCTGTTGAGCCCGGTGTTGCTGGCGGTTGCGCTGGCCGTGAAGCTGACTTCGCACGGACCGGTGCTGTTCAAGCAGGATCGCCATGGTTGGAACGGCAAGGTGATTCAGGTCTGGAAATTCCGCTCGATGCGCGTTCACGATGACAAAGACGTCAAGCAGGCCAGCCGTAACGATTCGCGAATCACGCCGGTTGGTCGCTTCATTCGTCGCACGTCGCTGGACGAATTGCCGCAGCTGTTCAATGTGCTGCAAGGGCACATGGCTTTGGTTGGTCCGCGTCCGCACGCTGTAGCGCACAATCACTATTACTCCGGGAAGATCCTCGCTTACATGGCACGCCACCGCATCAAACCGGGTATCACCGGTTTGGCCCAAATCAGCGGTTGCCGCGGCGAGACCGACACACTCGACAAGATGCAGACGCGCGTAGAGATCGACCTGAAATACATCAACAACTGGTCGCTGTGGCTGGATCTGAAAATTCTGGTAAAGACGCCGTTTACGCTGCTGTCGAAGGATATCTATTGATGCTCCGATAAGGCACATCGCTGCATCGCAAGGGGACGAAAGTCCCCTTTTTTGTGGGCGGGATTCAGGAACCGAATGGTGTCAGGTATTTGGATTTTTCTGGTCTGACGTCATCGCGGGCAAGCCCGGCTCCCACAGGTTTCCTCGGGTGTTCACAACCGTATGTACCGCACGAAACCTGTAGGAGCGAGCCTGCTCGCGATGGCGTCGGCCGATTCAACAACGATGCTGGATGTACCATCGCGATCGCGAGCTGGCTCGCTCCTACAGGGTTCTGAATTGGTAGGAGCTGCCGGAGGCTGCGATCTTTTAAGACGTCTAGTCGGTGATTTTGCCGAAGTTGCGATAGAACATGTCGCTGTCACGGCTATCGGTCATGGAGTGCAGTTGGTAGCTGCGATTGAGCCTTGCACCGCCGTCACGGGTCAATGGCGCCCAGACCAGATTGGCGCGACGCATGGTCGACATGCTCATCAATTCGTCGAACGGAATGGACAGGTATAGCCCTTTATCGAAGCTACCTTCGCCATATTCGGCGCTGGATGCGCTGGTGATCGTCGCCCAGGCGCCGAAGCGCACGCCATTGGAAAATTCCCGTGAGATGTCCAGCGTGCCACCCCAGTCGCCGGCCAGGTAACGCCCGACACTGATGGCCGCCAGGGTGTCGTAGGGCAAGTCTGTGTAGCCGGTGATATGCCCGGTCACGACCGAGTAATCTTGCAGACCAAAGCCCTGATCAAATTCACGCTGACGCGCATAGTTCAGATCCGCGCCCACTGCCCAGCGCTCGCCTGTCGGACGGAACAGCACCTCGCCCCCGACCCCGGCGAACATCGATTCCAGATAGCCGCCGTAGACCATGCCGTACAAATCTTTATCCAACTGCTCGGCATGACTGACCTGGAACAGCGGCATGGTCACGTCGGAGGTGGTCAGGTATTGACGCAAATCCGTGCGCACGCGCGGCAGGCCGCTGGGTGCGTCGTAGGTGAATTTGTCGAAGTTGTTCACCAGGTTGGCGCTGAGCAAACCGCTCCACCAGGTGTTGCGATTGAAACGGTACTCGGCGTCCACGTCGGCGCTGAATTGATAGAGCAAACCGTCCGGGCCGCCGACGTTTTGCTTGAAGCCCAAACCGACGCCGTGGCTGAAGTGCTGCGGCGCTTCGGTGTAGAGGGTTTTCTCGTTGTGCGGCATCGCCGGGTTGACCTCGGTCGTGCGGTGCAGCGACTCCAGCGGCTCTTCGTTGTTGATCACTTCGCGGAAGGTTTGTCGCGGCAGACTGGTTTCTTCGAGGGGCAAGTCGTAGCGCTTGTTGACCACGGTGAACCAGTCGATGTCGTCGTTGACGCTGTTATCGAGAATCCGGCTCGCGCGACCGACCGCCTTGGCCGAATGAAAATAACGTCCCTGCTCGCCATACACGATCAGCTCGGAATCACGCTGAGCGATGCGCTCGACCTTGTAGCCGGCGTTCTGATGCAAACGTTGTGACACATCGGCCCAGTTCACCTGATCCATCGACGTCGTCGGTTTCTTGGCCGGCAGTGGTTCGGCCGGTGGATCGAAGGTTTTCGCCGGGGCTTTGCGAGTGGCGAAATTGGTGTGGAATGTCACGCCGAACATCGCCGTGTTACCGCGCTCCCACGCCGCGCTCAGGTCAATCGAGTCGGTGACTTTGAACACCGCACCGAGGTTGATCGGCGAGTCCTGTTTGATCTCGTTGTCCTTCGGCTCGTTCTTGTAATCGTTGCCTTCGTATTCGAGTTTCAGGCTGAGACGATCCCAAGGCGTCTGATAGCTCACGCCACCGAACAATGAAGGCCGGCCACGAAAATACGAACCGGCGTTGACGTCACCGGTGCCTTCCACTTCCGGGCGGGTCTTGAAGCGATCGTCGGCGTAACCCAACGGGTTGTCGAAGTCGCCGCGATTGCCGATGTAACCCCAGGCGATGCCGGCGCTGAAATCAAAATTGTCGTAGCGCTTGTTAGCGACGAAATACTCACTGGAGAACAGACCCGTACCACCGATGTCTCGGAAGCCCAGGGCCACTTCCGGCGCCCAATGGCTTTCCTCCCAGAGGCGGACTTTGGCGTCGACCGCCTTATCCTTGTAGCTTTGGGAGCCGCTCAACGCTTCAGAGCCGTATGGACGGTTGGTGATCGCGGTGTAGCGAAACGAGCCTTCGAGCCAATCGAGTGGCTGCAACGAAACACTGTAGCGACTGTAAGGATCGGTGCGGTTGGCATTCACGCTCAACTCGCCGGCCGGCGCCATCCTCGCCGTCGGCGTCTGCCACAGGCCGGTGCCACCGAAATCGTTCTGAGTAATGCGCGGCTCTGCGTGAGCCAGACCACAAGGCAATAAAAGAACAGCTGCGAAACGAAAATTCAACGAACCACCTCAGCCAGCTGCGTGGCAATAAATTCGGCCAACTGCTGATTCAATTCAGGGAGAGGCGGATCAAGATCATCGTTTTTGACGGGCACCAGAATCTTGCTGCCGGCGACCGGCATCTGCCCGCTTTCGCGATTCCAGTGCGCAATGCCGACCCGCCGGGACACGCCGTTGGGCTGGATCAACCACAGATAATCGGCCTCGGCGTCGACCAAAAGCGTGCAGCCTTGCAGGTAGTCGCGAGCCTCCTGCAACGGCTGATACGGCAACCGGCAAGGTTCGACGACGGCGCCCAGCACTTCAACTTCGTCGACGCGTTTGGGATAGATCAACTGATCGCCATCCTCCAGACGAATGTTGCGGGCGAAACCGACTTCCAGCGCGACCGGATCCAGATCAGCGATCTGCCGCCCGGTGACCGGCATCTGTCGCACTTGCTCGGTCAGCCGCTCGGCCAGCGCTGCGCGGCTCGGCCGGTCGAACAGCAGCGCCAAGCGGTGCAGCACCTCCAGATCAAACAGCACACCTGCCTTGAGTTGTGTCTGTTTCTCCAGCAACGACTGGCGCAGCAACACACCCGCCAGCCAATAACCTTCAGCATTGGGCACGGCCTCGCTGATCACATCCAGCAAACGCCCGCCGGCCGGCAACTCGACCGGCCCGGGAACGGCAACATCACCGCTGACCGTCACCGCCGCGTGACTGACACTGGAGAGCAACAGCAGGCACGCCGAAAACACCACGAGCCGCTTCAAGGCAGGTGCCTGCGATCAGGGGTTAGTTGGACGATCTTCACGCGCAGTTGCGAGGTCAGTTGTTGCTCGCTCTGCACAATGAAACCGTCCACCGGATTGACCCAATAACGATTGGTCGCGCGCAGGCCGATGGCCGGCGCGTCAATCTGCTCATCGACACGCAGCACGGCGTATTCCTTGCCAAGAATTTCGAGGGTTTCCACGGATTTGCGCGAGAAGCGACTGTTCACCATCACGCCGACTTCCTGACCTTTATAAAGATCGATCCAGCGCTGGCTGGTGTAGCCATCGGCGACTTGATGAAGACCTTGTTTGAAAGGTGAGCGGTCGGACAGCCGCGTGCCGTCCAGATCGCCTTCAAGGCCCAGGCCGATGCTGCGCACCGCCAAGCCATTGCGCAGCAACAGCACCTGCTTGCCGGAGGCGACCCAGAACTGCAGATCCTCGCGCTCACGCATCAGCGCCAGAACGCCCGAACCGGACGGCGTGGTCAGTTTGATCTGCGGATACTGAACGTCGGCCACCTGGGCCGGTGATACGTCCAGATCATCGGGCCCGATCACCGCTGATTTAAGGTTATTCAACGACGCGCTCATCAGCGGGTTACAACCACACAGCAACGAGGCCGCGATCACGCAGGCGCCTACTTTCAAGATGTTCAAAGTCGGCGTGCCTTATTTGGTGTTGTTACTGTATTCGCTCCAGTTCTTCGCAGCGGAAGCGCCCGAGCCGACAATCGAGGCCGACGGCACCAATTGGCTGATGAAGCGGTTCCAGCGAGTCACGTTGGCCGGCCCGACATAAACGACGTCCTGGGGACGCACTTCGAAGTGCGTGGCGAGAGCCATGGCGGTCGGCGACTGAGCTTCCAGTTGATAGATTTTCGCCGGCTCGACGTCGAGGTTTTCAACCCCACGAATCACGTACACCGCGTTGCCGTTGGAAGTGGTCTGACTCAAGCCGCCAACCGAACCGAGGACATCGGACAGGTTCATCGTGGCCGTCTTGAAACTCAGCGCACGGGGCTGGTTGACTTCACCCATGACGTAAATGCGCTTGTTGTCGTTGTACGGCAGATACAGCTGATCGCCGCCTTTGAGAAAGACGTTCTGCAACTCGGAATCCTGCTGGTTCAACGTGTCGAGATCGAGGGGATAGGCTCGCCCGTTGCGCGTCAGCAGCAGCCCGGACAAGTCCGCATTGTTGGTATCGATACCGGCCGAACCGAGGGCTTCGACCACACTCAGCGGGTTGGTCGAAATCGCTTGCGGACCGGCCTTGGTCACCGCGCCGGTCACGACGATTTTCTGGCTGGCGAAACGCAGCACCGCGACATCCACCTGCGGCTCGGCAATGAACGCCGACAGCCGCTGTTCGATGTCCGAACGCAATTGCTGAATGGTGCGGCCGGCCGCCTGGACTTCCTTGATGTACGGGTAATACAGCGTGCCGTCGGAGCGCACCAACCGGCCGTTCGCATCGATCTGTTGTTGCGCGCCGGACGGAGCCGTCAGCTCGGGGTGATCCCAGACGGTGATGTACAACACGTCGTTATTGCCGATGCGGTATTCGGCCGGCGTCGCCAGCAACTCCGCAGGCAGCGAGGCACGTTTTTGCGTGGCCCGGGTCATGGAAATCAGCTTGGGGGTGATCGGAATCAGTTCGACCCGGCTGCTTTCACTGGCGCCCTGACGAGTGATATCGCTGGTGCTCAGGTATTGGCCCGGGGAGAACATGCAACCTTGTAGAGCGAGACTTGCCAGCATTAAAAGAGAAAAACTACGAGTCATATAATGGCACTACGCTATTCAAGGGCGAATCTAAAAAATAAAGTCACCCGACTTGCGTCGGGCGACCCTGTACTGCACTAACAAAATATCTGTCAGTTATGCGTGCCGGTTGTACCGGTGGTACCTGTCGTACCGGTGGTACCGCCGTTGGCACTTCCACCGCTATTCGACGCCGCTACGGCACTGGCAACCATTGCAGTACTGGCAGCAGGGGCTTGGGAAGCCGCTACATTGCCACCTACATTGGTTGCCGCTGTAAGCGGCGCTTCAGCAGCGGCGGCCCAGTTGCTCAACATCGTCAACAGGGCAATTGCCATCACTTTTTTCATATCAACTCCTTTCTAACATTCAGACTGTTAAAAACAGGCCTGGTGCTAGAGGTGGTAGAGTTCAAGTCCGCGAAAAGTGCGAACAAGATCCGCTGTTCTTTCACAGTCTTACCCAACTGATAAAAGTCGAACGGCAGGCTTATATCTACGGATTTGCAAATGGCATTGCCAGTGTATTTTCCCGACGATATCTAACAGCCTGACTGAAACTAACATTGAGGTAAAACGCCATCACCGCAAGTAGCCGTTGGGATGGTTTGATTGCCAGCGCCAGGTGTCCGTCATCATTTGCTGCAAGTTGCGCGTGGCTTTCCAGCCAAGTTCTTTCGCCGCTTTCGAAGGGTCTGCCCAACTCTCGGCGATGTCCCCCGAACGACGCGGCATCATGCGAAATGGCACCGGTTGTCCGCACGCCTGCTCAAAGGCCCGCAACACTTGCATGACGCTGTAACCGTCGCCCGTGCCCAGATTCCACGTATGGATGCCGCTGCGCTCGACGATCGATTGCAATGCCTTCAGATGCCCGTCCGCCAGATCGACAACGTGGATGTAGTCGCGCACGCCAGTGCCGTCCGGAGTCGGGTAGTCATTGCCGAAGATCGACAGTTCCTTTAGTCCACCCACGGCCACCTGGCTGATGTAAGGCACCAGGTTATTGGGGATGCCGTTCGGGTCTTCGCCCAGGTGACCGCTCTCATGGGCGCCAATCGGATTGAAGTAACGCAACAACGCGATGCTCCAGCGCGGCTCGGCCTGGCACAGGTCACGCAGGACGTTTTCGACGATCAGCTTCGATTGGCCGTAGGGATTGGTCGGGATGCCCGTCGGGAAGTCTTCGCGGATCGGCATCTGCGCAGGCTCGCCGTACACCGTGGCCGACGAGCTGAACACCAGGCGAAACACCCCTGCCGCCGCCATGGCCTGGCACAGCGTGATGCTGCCACTGACGTTGGTCTCGTAATACTCAAGCGGCTTGCGCACACTCTCGCCCACGGCCTTGAGCCCGGCAAAATGCAACACGGCATCAATCGCATGCTGCTCGAAGATGCGATCCAGCAAAGCTCTGTCGCATACATCGCCGCGAATCATCTGCGCGCTTTTGCCGCAAATCGCCTCGACGGCATGAAGTGCCGCATCGCTGCTGTTGCAAAGATTATCCAGAACAACAACTTCATAGCCTGCTTCGAGCAGCGCAAGTGTGGTGTGCGAGCCGATATAGCCGGCGCCACCCGTTACCAGAATCTTCATAGCGCGGTCCATAGTTGGATAAGTGCCAAGTAGCGTGTCAAGCCTTAAGCATTGAATGTGTGTCGTGACTCACACAAAACAGGCGACAACAACCAAAGACAAAACTAGTTCAACGACTGGCATAAAATATTTTGCCCGGTCAAACTGTATTGCCAGGTACTTATTAGCATTCAAGGCGCACTGACCACTATCACCCTATACCGACTAAAAATAACTGTTAGCGACGAATCCGACATCTCATAACATTGGCGTTTTTAACACCTTGGTTATTTGCCATTAATAACCTGACTCGGGTATTAAAGTAAGCCTTCGATAATGATTGAAACTTGCAGCCACTCTTAATGGCCTGCAGCCGTTGTCTGTATTCCATGACTGTCCAGGATACTTTTATGATTCGTAAATGCTTGTTCCCCGCCGCCGGCTACGGCACGCGTTTCTTGCCGGCCACCAAAGCCATGCCCAAAGAGATGCTGCCGATCGTCAACAAGCCACTGATCGAGTACGCCGTTGAAGAAGCGCGGGACGCCGGCCTGCAACACATGGCCATCGTCACCGGCCGGGGCAAGCGTGCGCTGGAAGACCACTTCGACATCAGCTACGAACTCGAGCACCAGATTCGCGGCACCGAGAAAGAGAAGTTTCTCGCCGGCACCCGCGAACTGATCGACACCTGCACTTTTTCGTACACCCGCCAGATCGAAATGAAGGGCCTGGGCCACGCGATTCTCAGCGGTCGTCCGCTGATCGGCGACGAGCCTTTTGCCGTGGTGCTGGCCGATGACCTGTGCCTGAACCTGGACGGTGACGGCGTGCTCACGCAGATGATCCAGCTCTACAAGAAATTCCGCTGCTCGATCGTCGCCATCCAGGAAGTCCCGCGCGACCAGACGCACAAATACGGCGTGATTGCCGGCGAGCAGATCAGCGAAGGCATCTTCAGGGTCAACAACATGGTGGAAAAACCGGCGCCGCAAGACGCACCGTCGAACCTGGCGATCATCGGCCGCTACATCCTGACGCCGGACATTTTCGACCTGATCGCCGATACCGAACCGGGTAAGGGTGGCGAGATCCAGATCACCGACGCCCTGATGAAACAGGCGCAGAACGGTTGCGTCCTCGCCTACAAATTCAACGGCATGCGCTTCGATTGCGGTGACGCCGAGGGTTATCTCCAGGCCACCAATTTCTGCTACGAAAACGTCTACCTCAAGGGCCGTTGATTCAGCCCCATTCCACGCCCACTCTTCACTTCAGGCAGGCCTTTATGAAAAATGCAAAACACTTGGCAGACGTTGAACGGGAGGTGGGCAACCTCGGGGTGATGAGTTGGTTGTCACGCCATCAGCCGTTGCCCAGTGCCAATGAATCCTGGCTGGGCAGCATTTTGCTCGTGGAACGCATCGGCATGTTCCCCTCCTCCGGGGACATTCGCCGGCCGATCGCCGATCCCTATCCCCTGATCGCCCATCTAAAAAACCGGTATGGCGAGCAAGCGCTGGAAATCGACGACTGTGATGGCTTGAAAGTGATTTTCAGCGACTGGCGATTCCGCGTGCGAATCTGCTGCAACGAGCCGGCCGTCATCATCAACGTGGAAACCCGTTGCGCCGCACAACTGATGCCGCAAAAGACCGCCGAGCTGCTCAGCGAGTTGGAAAAGTTCGAACTGTAGGCGCCGCCGCTAAAACCTCCCGAACGCCAATCGTATAGGAGCTGCGGCAGGCTGCGATCTTTTGATCTTGCTGTTTAAGATCGCAGCCTGCGGCAACTTCTACTGTGGGGGGTTGTTGCAGGCTTGGCCGTTGGTGATCAGGCGGTAGAAGTAATCGGCAATAACTTTTCCGCCGGTGTTCGGCAGTGGATGAATCTTGTCCGGGCCGATCATCGAGGCGGCGTAACGCTTGACGTCAGGGCCGAACGCGCACTGCATGTCGGCATAGCCCAGATGTTGCGCACGCGCCCAGGGCTCCAGCACCTTGGCGTAGGCCGACATCGGATACGTGGCGGATCGCGTGGTGTCCTGGCGCAAAATCAGGTTGATGCTCGCCGCTGGTTGAATCTCGCGCACCATCCCTACCAATCCCTGAACATTCTTCAGGTACTCATCGGGCTTCACGCCAAAGCCCTGATCGTTGCCGCCGAGCATGATCAGGTAAATGTCTGCGGGAATTTTCGACACGGCGCCTTTCCACTGCGCCTGCCACTGCGCATCGCTGTGATAGAAGTCACCGGACGCGGCGCCGGATGCCGCCAGTTTTGAAACCCGCACACCGCCCTGATCGTTGCTCATCCACAACCCGAACAACGTTGGCGCACCTTTCACCACCTCCAGCCTGAACGCCCAGTCCGCTGCGGTGGAATGACCCGGTAGCGGCACCTCCTTAACACCAGAGCCGGCGAGCGCTAACGGTTGCCAGTTATCCGTCGGCGACCAGCGATAGCGCACCTCACTCGATTCGCCGTTGCCCAGATAGAGTAATTTTGCCTGGGTGACAGCGGTGTCGATCCGAGCGGTCGGTTCAGCGTCTATTTGCAGCCAGGCACCCGGTCGCCCGGTCACCGCGCGGCTGTCGGGGCTGGCCTCGCCGAGGTCGGACACCTTCCAGCCGCCGCCGAAATATTTTTTGCTACTGCGGGTGTATTTGAAATGCGTGCCGCCCAGCGCCGCGCCGTGGTTGAAGCCGACGTAACCGGGACCGGCAAAACCGACCTCCCCGGCCACGCGCTGCACCAATTTGTTCAGGTAAAAATCCTGCCCGGCGCTGTAACTGTCGCCGATCACCGAGATCGATAACACCTTCCCGGCCTTGCCGTCGCGCCACTGCGCAAACCGCTCGCGCGCATCACCGACCTCGACCACCGACGCCGCAACCGGCTGGACGTCATCAACTGCAACCATGTTTCAATTCCTTCGCAACCATGTAAGAGCTGCCGCAGGCTGCGATCTTTTGATGTTGATCTTGAGAAACAACATCAAAGGATCGCAGCCTCGTTTCACTCGACAGCTCTTACAGGGGAGTTGTGTACGACGTAGGGGAAATGGTCGCCGCAGGCTTTTTAGTCGCCGACCGCTCACCAAGAAACAGCACCGAGGTGACGTTGAACCGACTGAAGATCATCGACAACACCACTGGGCCCAACAACCCGCAGGCCACCCCACCCAACACCAGCAGGCTCTCATCTTTCACGCCCAACCGCCCGAGGACAAAACGCGACGTGGCGGCGAACAACACATGAAACAGGAAAACCGCATACGAATAGCCACCCAACCAAGTCAGCCACTTCGAACGCATATCACTCGACAGCAATGCGATGCACGACACACAACCCACGGTCAGCCCGATCAGGCTGCGACGGTCGACAATCAGCTCGCGGTCGATCGCTGCCACATACAACAACGTCAACGAGATCAGCGCAAAAACCACCGGCCCGATCACCTTGAACCGCTGTTTCAGCGCCTCGACATTTTCCTGCCCGATCATGCCCGCCACGAAGAACGGCAGCAGGTAGATCGCCCCGTTAATCCCAAACGCATCGACCTTGAACGGCGGCAACAAAAACACCACCGCCGCGAACGCGAACAACAGGTACAGCCGCGTCGCCGTGCGCAGCAAACCACGCCACTCCAGCACCCCGACAAACATGAAAATGATGAACACGGCCTGCAAAAACCAGAAGTGATTGATCGGCACGTAGAACGACAACAGCGCCTCCATCACGCCGACATCCTTGTTCACCCCCGGCCCCACCGCTTGCAACACTGAAAACGGCACACCCACGCAAAACAGCGGCACGATCAGCCGCCGCACCTTGCCGGTGAAGAACGCCGGAAAGTCATTGCCGCGAATTTTGTAGATGGAATAGATGTAGCCCGAAATGAAGGTGAACAGCGGCATGCGCACATACACCATCGAGTCGGCGATGACCCGGAACGGCGAACCCAGGTCGATTTTCAAACCGCCGCCCAACGGGCCGATGACGTGATAAAGCACCAACAGCAGGCACGCCAGACCGCGAAGGGTTTCGATCTCCAGCGACTTTTTCTTGCTCGACATACAGCACCTGCCTCAATTCAGAATTCTTGATTCAACCTGCACCGGTTTGTTCGCCCGCAGCATCAGTCCCAGGCCGACAAACAGCACCGGTACCACCATGGAGAAATGTCGGGCGAAGGAACCGAAGTCCGGCTCGAACAAGCCTTGCACCAGCAGAAACGCCATCGGGATAGCGATCAGCTCCTTGGGTTTGGTCTGGATCGGTGCGCCCTTGTAATCGGTCGACGTGATGACCTTGAACAGCAGCAACGCGGTCATGATCATCAACGCCACGAAAATCGCCTGGCCCGGGCCCGACAGCAGGATCAGCTCCACGGGAAACGACAAACGGAAGAAAATGATCATCGAGTCCAGCGCCTGGGAGACGAAATCGCTACCCGTCAGCCAGGACACGATCAACGATTTCGAACCCTCCTCGCCCGCCGTGCGCAATTCGTTGTTACTGGCGCGAATCGACGACACCGGAAAGCCCAGCGCCACCTGAATCGCCATGGCGACCGCCAGATAGAACAGGAACAGCATCAGGAAAAAGGTGAAGCGCGAGACATATTTCTTCATCACGCAGACACCGATCCACGACAGCGAAAACAGAATCCAGTAAGGCCGGATCAGCACGCCGTAAATCACCGCCGAAAGGAAAAACCCGCCGCGATATTTGCGCGTCAACGAGCTGAGCAAAATGCTCAGCACCGCCACCGACACAATGATTTCCTTGGTCAGGTTCTCCAGAAAAAACGAACGCACGATCCCCCACAGACACAGCGTGCCGAAAATCGTCAGCGGCATGCGTCGAAAGACCACCACCGGGATCGCCGTCAAAAAGAAATTGCAGAACATCCCATAGGCCCAGGCATTGGTCAGGTTGATCCCGATAGGCCTGAGCAGGAATGCCGAACATTCGTAGGAGGAGCGATCCGGCGAGAACGGATTCCAGAAGTTGCAGTTGTCGGCGCGGGCGTAGGACGACCACAAGGTCATGGCATCCGGCCCGGGATCACGGGGGATTAACAGCGGCATCGCCACCGACAAAAACAGACCTGTGAACAGGATCAGAAAGGAAATCGACGAATCGAATTTCCTGCCACGAAACTCGATGCACGGCAGCTTCAGGCCCATGACAACGCGGCCTTCTTCGAGCGAGTTACGCGGGTCAACACAGCGATCACGACGAGCTGAACGATGATCGCAAAGACGTTGCCCCACGCCGCGCCATAAATCGAGTAGTGCTTGATCAACACATAGCTGACCGGCACCGACACCAGCAGGCAGATCGCCGCGCTGGCGACGGACACTCGACTGTTCTTCGAAGCGATCAGACCGCCCCAGACAATGTCGCCAATGGCACGCAGCGCGAAGGAGAAAATCAGTACACCGAGAAGCGCGTTATCCGGACGCGGAACGCTGGTGGCCACGTAATCGAGCACCACGTTGAAGAACAGATAAATCGCCACCGCCACCGCCGCCGACACCAACAGCGAACGCATCACCCACTTGTTCACGAATAACTGGCGCACCGTGAACGGCTGCTGATCGGCCTGAAATCGCTTGGCGAGCACCGGAATGCCCACCACCGCCACCACCGCGTAGGACAGCGCCTGCAAGGTATTTGCCGCCGACCACGCGTAAACATACTTACCGAGGCTGGCGTAGGGTTCGAGGTCGATGATCAGAAAGCGCTCGGCGTACTGACTCAACGCGATCAGGCCAGTGCCGAGATAAAACGGCAGCCCGGCCTTCCACACGGTCGCGGTGGTCAGCGCCTCAGCCACGCGCCCCCGATGCACGCGCACCATGATCGCGTAACCGGCGACGATCACCAGCACGTTGGCGGCGACCCACAGCCACAGCACGCTGGCAATACCGGATACCCAGCCGAGCATCATCCCGCCCACGGCAAGCACCGCCCAGAGGCCAGTCTTGATGAAAAACAGCAACGCCCCCGCCGTGGCTTTCTGCGCTGAAAACACGAACGAATTGATCTCGAATGACAGGTGCTCGGTGAGCAGCACCAGGGTCACGCAGACGATCAGCGCCGTCGCGGCTTCAACCGGCTGAAACAGTGAATACATCAGCACCGTCACCACCGACAGCACCAGCCCCACCGCCAGGTACAGCAGCAACACCTTGTCGACGACCCGGCGCGAACTGCCGCCCACGCTGATCAAACGATTGATTTCGGAACTGAAACCGACGCTGTAAAACTTCGACGCAATCAACGACGCCGCGACCACCACACCGTAAAAGCCCAGCGCCTCATAACCGAGAAAATGGGTGATCGCCAGCACCAGCAGAAACTTGGCGCCCAATGCCCCACCGCGGAGCAACAGCCGAAATATCATCGAACGATGCCCTGGATGATGCCGTCCATGGCCACGGTTTTCGCTTCGATTTCGCGGCAGGTGTCCGTCAGGCGTTTGCCGAAATCCGACAACGCATTCGGCGCGTAAACCGTGTTGATGATGGTGTCGACATCGATGTCGCCGCCGTTGATCACCCAGTCCTCGACGCCCATGTCCTGATAGGCGCCGAAGCCTTTGCGCTCATAGCTGATGTGATACGCCGGCACCCCGGAAAGCAACGATTCGATGGCGCCGTGCAATCGGACGGAAATCACCAGATCCGGTTGATATTTCGCCAGGGTTGCCTTCAGCGGCAACAAGTCTTCAGTGATGCCCAGCTCGCGATAAAACGCGCCGTCATCGTTGCCGCGCACAGCGCTCTGTACGGCGCACACCACTTTGCTTTTGTTCTTCAGTCGCTGCAGCAGTAACTTCAGATTGGCGACGTAGGCGACTTTCTTTTCTTTGCTCCACTGCGGCGGCTTGCGCAGGACGACGCAGACGGTGGTCGGCGATGACGCGCAGCGGGTGAACTTCGGTTGCATGAGGATTTTGCTGGCCAGTGACTGCACCGCCAGATCCGGCGCGCGATAGACATTTTCACAGGCATCGAAAATTGCCGAGGAGCGATTGTCACGCACGAAGACCGCATCGGCGCTGGCGTAATGCTCGACGATCTTGCTGCTCTCGCCGTGGAACGGGCCGATGCTTTGCGGCAGGTACACCGACGGTACTTTGCTGAGGATCGCGGTTTCCAGTTGCTTGGCGTGGCCCAGTTTCAACTTGATGTGCTCGAAAGCACTTTTCGAGCGCATGTAACCGCCGCCGACGCCGACGATCAGGTCGGTTTTCTTCAGCAGCTCGGCGAGGCCGGCGTAAGACTGATTCAGGAACACCGCTTGCTTGACCCGTCCCAAACCCTTGGCCGCCATCACCGGCGCGTCAAAGCGCGGGTGCGGCAAGTAGCTGAAGGACTCGGGATCGGACGCCACGACACTGATCGAGGTGTCTTCACCGAAGTTTCGCTGAACCAGCGCAATCGCCAGATCCACGAGCAGGCCATCACCGGAGTTGGAAGCACTGTAGCCATGCAAAATCGTTACGTTCATAAGTGGTGTCTGCTTAATAAGTGGAGGCGTGATACACGTCGTAGGTCTGGCGAATCATCAACGCGGCGCTGAAGCGTTCGCGGACGATGTTGCGACCTTCGTTACCGAGGTCGAGCAACCTAGGCTTCTGGATTTTTGCCAGTACGTCGGCCAATGCCTGGTGATCGCCGGTCGGGAAGACGTAACCGGTCACCTCGTTGGTGACCAGTTCGGGCAGCGATGTGCAGTTGCTGGCAATCACTGGCAGACCCATGGCCATGCCTTCCAGCGGCACCATGGCAAAGCCTTCCCAGCGACTCGGAACAATCAGTGCGTCGGCCTTTTGATACAGCGCCTGCACTTCGCTTGGGGTTACCCAAGGCAGGTATTCAACGGCGTCCATCGGCGGGCATTCGACCGAATCCTCGTTGACGGCGCTGCCGACCACGGTCAATTTCAGATCGCTGCGCTGCACGTTGGCGAAGGCCTTGAGCAACACATCAAAACCCTTTTGATAATCGAGACGGCCGACAAACAGCAGATGGATCGGCTCGTGGCTCTCAGCTTTCGGCGCCTCTTCCCGCTGATGGATGCCGTTGTAGATCAGGGTCATACGCTTACGCTCAATGCCAAACCGCGCCGCCTTGTCGAGCTCGTACTGGCTGACGCAAATGATCGTGTCCGTGACCTTTTGCAGCACCCGCTCAATCCACGCATAGGCTTTTTGTTTGATCGGCGAGCTTTCCATCAGGAACGAAAAAGCGTGCGGGCAGTAGACGATTTTCGGCTTGCGCCACGGCCGCAGCAGCACGCACACGCACCGGCCAATCACCCCGGAAAAAGTGCTGTGCAAATGCACGACGTCGGGTTTTTCCTTGAGCATCACCCGCGCCATTTCCCAAGCGAAACGCAACAGCGAACCGACATTGCGCCCGCTTCTTTCGAAGGTACGGATCTGCTGCGCGTCGATGCCGTGCAGTTCTTTTTCCTGATCGAGGGGAACCAGGTAAACCAGTTCATAGTCCGCCGCCTGGTCTTGCGGCGAGGCCGAAATCGTACGGATTACCGTCGCGACGCCACCTTTAATCGTTTCAGCCACGTGCAGTATTTTTTTCACAAATCCACCCACTTCCATGCATGTAAGAACAATCGCTGACACTCAGGATTTGTCGGACGCGTATTCGTAGTTGTAATAGCCGTAGCTGCCGCCGTAGGCGCTGGCCGTGCGTTTCTCGACGCCGTTGAACACAGCGCCTTTCAACTCGATGCCGTTCTGGGCGAAACGACGAATCGTCAGTTCGATCTCTTTGGCCGGGTTGACGCCGAAGCGGGTGACGATCAAGTTGATCGCCGCTTCACGGCCGACAATGGCCGCGTCTGTTACTGCCAAAAGCGGCGGCGTATCGATGATCACCACGTCATAGCGCTCACTGAGGTCAGCCAGCAGCTCGCGGAAATTGGCGTGCATCAACAGCTCTGAAGGGTTGGGCGGCACCTGGCCACGGCTGATGAAGTGCAGATTCTCCACTTCGATCTGGTTGATCGCGTCATCGATGCTGCAACGCTTGACCAGCAGATCCGACAAGCCATTGGTGACCGGCGTGTTCAGGGTTTTGTGCAAATGCCCTTTGCGCATGTCCGCATCGATCAGCACCACGCGTTGGCCGCTTTGCGCCATGACCGCCGCCAGGTTGGACGACACGAAGGTTTTGCCGACCTGAGGGCTCGGGCCGGAAATCATGATGCGGTTGTTGGTCGAGTCCAGCCCGGCGAAGTGCAGGCAGGTGCGCAGGCTGCGGATCGACTCGATGGACAGGTCCGTCGGCGTACGCAGGGCCAACAGATACGCCGGTTTGTCCGCGCCGTCCTTCGTGCGGACTTTTTTAGTGTCTTCTTCCTGCTGCAACGCGCTGTACGGAATCGACGCGTAGACCGGCAAGCCGAGTTGCTCGATGGCTTCCGGCCCTTCCAGCCCACGGCTCATGGATCTGCGCAGCAATACCAGGGCAACGCCGACGAAGGCACCGAGGAATGTTGCGATCAGAACGATCAGCGGTTTACGCGGCTTGACTGGGTTGGTCATGTCGACGTCCGCCGTGTCGACCAAGCGCACATTGCCAACGGCGCCGGCGCGGACGATGTCCAGCTCCTGGGATTTGTTCAGCAGTTGCGTGTAGATCTGCGACGCTACTTCGACGTCACGGGTCAGACTCAACAGTTCCTGTTGCGTGGCCGGCAAGCCTTGGACTTTGCTTTGCAGCGACTTCTGCTGCTGAGTCAGTTCGCCAATCTGCATCATCAAGGCGCGATAGGCCGGGTGCTGTTTGGTGAACTTGCGATCCAGTTCGGCCTGCTGCATTTTCAGCTCGGAAACCCGCGTGTCCAGCCCGACAATCTGCTCCAGCACCGATTGGGTTTCGAGGGAGATGTTCACGGTTTTGCCACGGGTCTGATAACTGTTGAGCGCATCGCTGGCCTTGGCCAGATCGCTTTTGACTTGTGGCAACTGACTTTGCAGGAAGTCCAGGCTTTGCGCGGCTTCGGCCGACGTGCGCTGGACGTTCTGCTGCACATACAGCGAGGCGATCTTGTTGAGAATCCGCACCGCCTCAGGCGCATCCGAACTGGCCAGGGCGAGGCGGATGATCCCCGATTCCTTGCCTTGCTCGGTGATGTCCAGCGCATCCTGATAACCCTGGATCGTCACGATTCGCGGGTTGCGCACCACTTCAAACCGCGTGCCGGGGTTGGCTTCCAGATGCTCGATCAACCCTTCTACGTCGTCCTGTACGAAAGCCGTGCCGGCAACGCCCTCGACGAGCAGATTGTCGTTGTCGTCCAACAGGCGGAAACGATGGTCTTCGCCAGCGATCAGCGTGAGCTTCTTGCCCAACAGCTCTTTCGGCAAGTTGAGGCGCGCGATGTCCAGACGCTCGCCGCCCCAGGCGTAGCTGTTCAGGCCAAAACGCGGGGCCGCCACGCTGAATTCGCTGTCGCCGCGATAACGCCTGGCGAGAAAACCGCCAATGATCGGGAACCTGTTGGGCGTGACGTCGATGTCCAGGCGCAAATCATCGACGGTTTTGCCGATCACCGCGCGGGACTTGATGATGCCGATTTCAGTCACCGACGGCGATTGCCCGCCGAGCATGCTGTTGAGGTCGGCGAAACCGAGCATGTCGTTCTTTTTCGGCTCAACCTGAACCAGCGCGTTGGCCTGATACACCGGGGTCGACAACACCGCATAGGCGACGCCGGTGACCATGAATGCACCCGTGAGCGCGCCTATCAACCATTTCTGGTCAACCAGTGAGCCGAAAATACCGAGAAGATCAATGTCGTCTCGTTCGTTGTCCCGATTGCCGATTACTGACGGTAACTGCATAAGTCTGTTCTTACCATTTACTGATCTGAAGAATATTCATCAATGCCCGAGGCGCTGCGCCCATGAGCTAACAGCATCTTCAATCAATGCATGGGCATGAATAAAAGCGGCATTACCCTGACGATACGGATCCTGTATTTCGCGTTCGCTTTGCCACTTGCCTAGAAGAAACACCTTTCCTCGTGCATGGGAGGCAATCTTCAGTACTTGTTTTACATGCTCTTTTTCCATCACCAGAATCAAGTCGGAATCATTAACAATGTCCGACGTGATCTGCCGCGCCGTAAACCCCTGAGCGCTGCGGCCATGTTGTTCCAGCACCTTGCGCGCCGATGGCTCCATCGCCTCGCCAACCCTTGCGGCAAGGCCTGCGGAGGTCACCGTGATCGTTGAGGCAGCCAGAGCTTCGCGCAGCAACAGCTCGGCGGTCGGGCTTCGGCAAATATTGCCAACGCAAACGACAAGGATCTTTTTGAACAAGTTCTTACTTTCCCGTGTAGTGTCAATCGGCCAACATGCCGAGCGCTTTTAATGAACTCACAAGACTTGCCCGGGTTCAGAAATAGATTCGCCCTGCCGATACCAGTGCATTAAGTACCACAGCGTCAAAAGCCACCCAATGAGAATTACCGGACTAAAAATAACTGTGATTTTCAGCAGGATGTTTTCCGACAAAAAATAACACTCATGCACTTAGTGGCCTCCTTACTATCGAAAAATGAGTAAAGATTCACTATTGGCTAGATGTCATTTCTCATAGGGAGAGCGGACATGAAATCAGCACATCGCAAACAGTTATCGGCCCTGGCGCTGGTAATGCTCGGCGCAACCAGTCAGGTTCACGCCACCGAACTGTTCCCGGCACTGGCGGCGAACAAGACCGTCGGCGTTCAGGTCAAGATCCAGAGTTTCACCGCCGACGATGCCGCGCAAATCAAAGCGGCGGGCTTCGGTTTCGTGCGCTTTGGCGTGTGGAGCAACAGCCTGGGCGGTACGGCTTATCAGAAGCAGATCAGCGACGCCTTCGCCGCCGCCAAATCCGCCGGCCTGCCGGTATTGATGACGGTTCGCTCAATCAAAACGCTGATCACGACACCCGGCGACACCAGCGAACTGGCGACAGCGGGGCAAGCGTTCGCCAATTCGGTGCTAAGCCTGGAGAAAACCTACGGTTCGCAGTTGGTGGCGACGGAAATATGGAACGAGCCTGATCTGCCGACCTATTGGCCGACGGGCAACTTCGACACGACGTTCGTGCCGTTCATGAATGCCATGTGCAAGTCGCTGCAAGGGCAACCGCAGTCGACACCACGGGTCGGTTTCGGCTTCGCCCGTCCGCCGACCGCCGGCTCCGCATCAACCGTAGCGCTAAGCAAAATCGTCACTGAATACCCTAAATGCCTCAATGCCATTTCCTACCACCCTTATGGCATGACGCCTACGCAGGTCAGCAATGCTCAAGCGTTCATTCAGCAAAACTTCCATCTGCCGGGGGTCATCAGTGAATGGGGCGTCTCGGCACTTGCATCCAACGGCGGCGCCGAGGGCCAGGCGAGCAAAATCAGTGCGTTCATCGCCGATGTGAAAAAGCAGCAGATTCCGCTGACATCGATCTATGAATGGAAAAACACAGATACAGGCAGCAGTGATCGGGAAAAAAACTTCGGCTTTCTGACCGCCGATGGCCAACCGAAACCCGCACGAGCGTCGGCTGAGACGCTATTGAATGCGCAGTAAGCGCTTACTGATGACAAGCGTGCTCACGGGGCGCAACCGGTCAGTCGCTTTGAACCTGTGCCGTGTTTTGGCATCGAACTCAACGATACCGCGCCCCGCCTTTCAAACAGCCGTTTTCAGGTTGTTGCCGCAGGGGTCGTCGATACGCCTTCATGCCCTTGAGTGGCTGTCGGCGCTCGGGTAATGTCACCAGACCCACAGGACAGAGCACACTCATGACTTCCAAGCTGGAACAACTCAAACAAATGACCACCGTGGTTGCCGACACCGGCGACTTCGAAGCGATCTCCCGCGTTAAACCGGTAGACGCCACCACCAACCCTTCCCTGCTGCTCAAGGCCGCTGCCATTTCCGGTTATGCCGAACTGCTGAATGCTTGCGTCAGCGACTGCAAGGGCGATGTGGGCCTGGCCAGCGACCGTTTTGGCGTCGCCGTGGGCCAGGAAATTCTGAAAGTGATTCCGGGCCGCATTTCCACCGAAGTGGATGCGCGCCTGTCGTTCGATCAGGATGCCGTGCTCAAACGCGCGCATCGCCTGATTGAACTGTACGACAAGGCCGGCATTGGCCGCGACCGCGTACTGATCAAGATCGCCTCGACCTGGGAAGGCATCCGCGCCGCCGAGATCCTCGAAAAGGAAGGGATTCAGACCAACCTGACGTTGCTGTTCTCGTTCGCCCAGGCCGCTGCTTGCGCCGACGCCGGCGTATTCCTGATCTCGCCGTTCGTGGGCCGCATCTACGACTGGTACAAGAAAGCCAACGGCAACGATTACACCGGTGCCGACGATCCGGGCGTGCAGTCCGTGACCCGCATTTACAACTACTACAAGGCCAATGACTACAAAACCGTGGTCATGGGCGCGAGCTTCCGTAACCTCAACCAGATCGAGCAACTGGCCGGCTGCGACCGCCTGACCATCAGCCCGGATCTGATCGACAAGCTGGCGGCCGACACGGGCAAACTGGAGCGCAAACTGGCGCCAGGTCATGCCGGCGAAGCGCGCCTGAGCCTCAACGAAGCGCAATTCCGCTGGTTGTCCAACGAAGATGCGATGGCCACCGAGAAACTGGCTGAAGGCATCCGTCAGTTTGCCCGCGATCAGGAAAAGCTTGAGGCGTTGTTACAAGCCAAGCTGTGATCTGAGTTCAGCGCAAACGCAAAAAGGGCGAACCCGTTAAGGTTCGCCCTTTTTCGTTATTGTCTGAAATGCTTTGGCTGAACTGGCGCCTTCGCGAACAGGCTTGCTCCCACAGGGGAAATGTGTGGGATTCACTGGGGGCGCCAGCCTGCTGGCGCTGGGTTGAATCAGTGCCTTTCGAGGGCATTTACAAGGTCGTGGAAGGCTTCGCGATTGGAATCGTTCAGGCCCATGAGGATCTTGTGCGCTTCGAGTACCTTGATCCTCACCACTTCTTCCGACTGATCCTGATCCGGCAGATCATCAAGGCATTCAGGGCACGGCACAGGGTGGTTCACAATGTTGAACACCTGCTCGAAACCCATGGATTGCAACAGACGGGTGATGTCGTCGTGGGTAGTGACCACGGTCGGCAGCAAGCCGACCTTTTGCCGCGACAGGATCGACAACTTGGCCAGCAAGCCCAATGTAGTGCTGTCGATGCTGCGGGTCTCGGTCAAATCGATCACGATGGCGTTGAAATTCAGCGCAGTGAAGATTTTCTCGATCGTCGCATCCAACGCCGAACACAGGGTCAGGCGAACTTCACCGACGAATTTCAGGACGAAGGTGCCATCCTGCTCGGCGAACTGGATTCTACCGGTACTCATTAAAGATTCCTGCTCAACACCAACAGGGCGATATCATCCGGCATCTCCCCTAGCGTGGCCAATCCAAAAACCTGCCGCAGACCATCCAGGCTGCCGCCCGCCAACTTCACCTTTTGCGGCAAAGCGGCTTCTTTCTCTTTGAGTGTGGGTTCTGGCAAAAGATCCAGAATGCCATCAGACATCAGCGTCAGGCTGAACGTCTGCGGCAGCTCTAGCACGTGGTCTTCATAGGTGGCCTCATTGAAGAGGCCCACCGGCAAACCACGTCCTTCGAGGTAACGAACACTGTCAGGCGTGTACAACACAGGCAACGGCAGATGGCCGCCGATGCTATAGGTCAACAAACCGGTCTCCTCGTCGATGACACCACCGACCATTGTGACGTGTTTGCCCAGCTTACAACTGATCAACCCCCGGTTGATATGCCCGAGCACTTCCGAAGGCTTGAATTCCGGCAACGTACCGTTGCGCTTGGATTCAAACAGCAGCCGTGTAGTCATGAACTTCAGCAGCACGGTCACGAAAGCCGAAGAAGCGCCGTGCCCCGAAACATCCGCCAGGTAAAACGCAACGCGTCGATCATCGACACGGAAGTAATCGACAAAATCTCCCGACAGGTACAACGACGGGATGATTTGATGCGCAAACTGGAACTCGTCGATCGTCCAGGGACTGACCGGCAGCATGTTCATCTGCACCTGGCGACCGGCGTTCTGGTCTTCCTGCAGCAGGTTCAGGCTGGCTTCGAGTTCACGGTTGGCCTTTTCCAGCTTCTCGCGGTAGCGCTGGTTTTCCAGCAGCAGGCGCGCACGATCCAGGGCCCGGCGCACAGAGTGCTCAAGCACCGCCAGATCTTCGAGAGGCTTGATCAGGTAGTCCGCCGCGCCCAGGCGCAGGGCCTCGACCGCGTCGTTCATCACGCCGGCGCCGGAGACCACGATCACCGGTGTCTGCGGGGACCGTTCGGTGACCTGACGGATGAGTTCGAGACCGCCCATCTGTGGCATGCGCAGATCGCAGATGACCAAATCGGGCTTGTCTTGCTCGAACACCTCAAGACCCTGCTGACCGTTTCCGGCCTGCAGGACGCTGAAACCACTGTCTTCCAAATAGGCCGCGAGGCTCGCGCGCACTACTTCGTCATCATCGATTATCAGCAGCGTGGCACTGGTTTTTGGCATGTGGGCAAACGGCGCCAGAATTAGGTTGGCGTAGCAGGCGGGGCTAAAGGCCCGGCGCAGACTACTGGATTCGCTTTCTAGCCTCTCTGTTGCAGCGCTTTGGGCGATTTGCTCCAAACGCGATTGCACAGAGGTGCCCTTCTAAGGCGCAGACGGTACTCCCATCCGCAGGGCGTTTCAAGCATGTGCCGATGGTCGCTTGAAGACTTTAAATGTCAAATTACCGGGAGTTATAAAAAAGCCTTCATCCGTAACTCAATGAAAGGATCGCGCCCACAAAAAAGGCGGCCCTGAGGCCGCCGGTTCTATCCGTCGAAATCAAAAATCGTCTTCGACCTGACCGTCCTTCACTTTGAATTCGCGGTTCTGCAAATAGGCATTACGTATGAACGTGTACTTATCGCCACTGATCAGCTTTTCGCTCGACAGCAGGCTGGCGCGGGTATCGACGATGTTCAGGCCGAAGATCGAGTTACGCACCGGCACGTCGTTGATGTAGCGATAAGGGCCGGTGTAGCCGTCAACATATTTAGACGGCGCGTCCCGCACGGTGCTTGGCCCCAACAGAGGCAGCATCACGTAAGGACCGCTGCCGACACCCCAGTATCCGAGGGTCTGGCCGAAATCTTCGTCACTGCGTTGCAGGCCCATGTGCGTACCGACGTCGAAGAAACCGAGCAGGCCAAACGTGGTATTGAAGATCAAGCGTGCGGTGTCGACACCGGCCGCTGCCGGTTTGGCCTGAAGAATATTGTTCGCCAGGTTGGTAACGTCACCGACGTTGCGGAACATGTTGTGAATGCCGTCTTCCACAAATTGCGGGGTGACGAATTCGTAGCCCTGTGCGAGTGGCTTCAGCGCATACGTATCGACGAAGTCGTTGAACTGGAAGATCGGACGGTTGACGCTTTCCCAAGGGTCTTCTTCCGTCGCGGCCTGAGCAGCGAACGGAACCAGCAACACGCTGGCACATACACAAAGCTGAGCGAGAGGGTTGCTCCAGCGCATAGAAAAACTCCTTGGATTGTACTGGCGCGGGCAATGCAGCCCCGCCGATAAGGGCGCTAGTATAATTCGGAAATGGCGTTTTAGGCAGTTTCTGCTTGCAGTCGCGACAGGATTCTTCCTACAACCACTTTCATCACACGGTCATGCAACTGTCACCGCCCTCCTTTAGCCTCGACGCTATTTCAGGGACGTTTCCATGCCGAATGCCGATGCCTTGCCAATAGCCGCCCCCAGCCTGACTGCCGTTCTGTTCGGTTTGAGTGGCTGCCTGGTGGATTTCGGTGCTCGAGCACGCAATCAGCGCACGGTCGTTGCAGAACATGCCGAGTCCACGCCCGGCGCTCTGGAAAGCCTGAACAGCTTGCAACGCCAGGGAATCCCGTGTGCCTGGCTCGATGAGCTTCCTGTGGCATTGAGTCGGCCGCTCGCCGCCTCGCTGCCGGAATGGATCAAGCCGTCGCAATATCCGGCAACAATCATTCCGTGGCCCGCTCCGAACGCCTGTTGGCAAACATTGATGGCGTTGAATGTCGACCGACTCGATGGCTGCGTGCTGGTCAGTGGCGAACCGCGTCTGCTGCAATCGGGCTTGAACGCCGGTCTGTGGACCATTGGCCTGGCGTCCTGCGGCTCACTGTGCGGATTGGCGCCCGGGGAGTGGCAGGCCCTGAGTCAACAGGAACGGGAGCACCTGCGCGGCAAAGCCACCGTGCAGCTGTTTGGCTTGGGCGTGCATTCGGTCATTGACCATCTGGGCGAACTTGACACCTGTCTGGCCGACATCAGCCTGCGCCGACTCAAAGGCGAAAAGCCCTGATCGGGATCATGCACATCCGTCGAGAGTGGATTAGTCTAAAGGTGAGTCACAGACCTTTGGCGTACGGCTGCGGTCTATGCCAGTGCCTATCGATAAAAGGAAAAAACCATGCCCGCCCGCGAACTGCAACAACAGCTCAATACACTGCGCGAGCAACTGGAGCAGAATCCGCCACTGTCTGAAGCAGAGCGTGAAAACCTGCACGAACTCATGGCGCAGATTGAATCCAAAATCAAACTGGAGGAGTCAACGCCGGACACCAACATTGCCGATGGTGTGAACCTGGCGGTTGAACGCTTCGAAGTCGATCACCCGGCCATTGCCGGCACGCTGCGCAACATTGTGAATGCGTTGGGCAGCATGGGGATCTGATTCAAAAAATATCAAACGCAAAAGATCGCAGCCCGAGGCAGTTCCTACGGGGGGAACGTATTCCTGATGCAGGAACTGCCGCCGGCTGCGCTCTTTTGCTTACTGACGAACCAGGCGATGGTTCGGCAACTGCCCGCTCTCCGTGCTGCGATACGGATTGATATCCAGCCCGCCCCGACGCACATACCGCGCAAACACCGTCAACCTCTCCGGTTTCAACAACCGTTGCAGATCGAGGAAGATCCGCTCGACACACTGTTCGTGAAAGTCCGAGTGCTGGCGGAAGCTGACGATGTACTCCAGAAAACTCGCATGATCCAGCGCCGCCCCACGGTATTGCACCACCACGCTGCCCCAGTCCGGCTGGCTGGTCACCGGGCAGTTGGATTTGAGGAGATGGCTGTAAAGGCTTTCTTCGACGATTTGCGAATCGTCGCAACGCAGCAGCTCCGGACGCGGATGCGCGTAGTTGCTGACACTGATATCCAGTTCATCGACGCAAATGCCCGGTAAGGCAACGATGCCTTGAGCCTCAACTTCTTCCAGACTCCGCACACGGACACCGACAGGCTTGCCGGCAGCGGCGGAAAGATCCTTGACCAGCGTGGTTTCCAGGCTGGAAACGTCGGCAAACGGCGTCTGGTTCAACGAGTTCAGGTACAGCTTGAACGACTTGGACTCAATGATATTCGGCGAATCCGCCGGAATGCTGAACTCGCCGATCGCCACCACGGGTTTGCCCGACGGCAGCAACCACGACAGCTCGAAGCAGTTCCAGAAATCCACACCTTTGTACGGCAGGGTTTCCGCCGTCAGGCCCAGTTCGGCCCATTTTGCGGTGCGCGGAATCGGGAACAACAACGACGGCGTGTAAGTGGAAATGTATTCGCTGGATTTGCCCAGCGGCGAATGTTCGGCTGCGGGATGCATGGCGGAAACCTGACTGAAGAATCAGCGGATTCTATCAGCCTTTGCGCCCGCCTTTGAGTGCTTACTGACTGACTGTCAGTTTGCCGACCATTCCCGCCTGATAGTGGCCTGGAATATTGCAGGCAAATTCAAGGCTAGTGGGCTTGCTGAACGTCCAGGTCAGCTCGGCTGTCTTTCCCGGCTCGACCAACACGCTGTTGGGGTCATCGTGCTTCATGCCATGGCCCATGGCCCCGTGATCCATGCCCGCCATGTCGTGGGACATGTCTTTGATGCCGGTAGGCGTAAGCATGCCGCTTTGCTGCATCTGCAACATTTCCTGCTGGTGCCGGGCATGCATCGCCGCATCGCCGAGGTTGAACTCGTGCAGCAACTGACCTTTATTCACCAACACAAAGCGAACGGTCTCACCGGATTTGACTTCAATGGTCTTCGGATCGAACGACATGTCGCCCATGACCACTTCGATGCTACGGGTTGCCTTGGCGGCTGGCGCGGCCTGACCGAACTCGAAGTGATGCCCGGTCGCCGCCCACAGCGGCGAGCTCAATGCCAGCAAACAGGTGGCCAGAGCCAGTCGGTTGCGTAAAAACATCGTCGTACTCCAAATCGGGGTGGGTAGGTCTGACGCCTTCGCGAGCGAGCTCGGCTCCTACGAAGATAATCTGTAGGAGCCGAGTTTGCTCGCGAAAACGCCGGGGAAGGCTTACGAATACCTCAACGCATGCGCGGGTTCAATCTTCGCCGCCCGATACGCCGGATACAGCGTGGCCAGGAAGCTCAGGATGAAACCCGCCGAGCAAATGAGCAGCACATCGCCGCCCTGCAACTCGGACGGCAGGTTGCTGACGAAATATACGTCGGAACTGAAGATATGTTGCCCGGAAACCCGCTCCAGCCAACCCACCAGCTCACTGACGTTGAGCGCCGCAATTACCCCGAGGACGCCGCCGATCAGCGTCCCGACAATCCCGATCACCGTGCCCTGTACCATGAAGATGGCCATGATCTGCCGGGGCGTGGCACCGATGGTGCGCAGAATCGCAATGTCGGCGCCTTTATCGTTCACCACCATAATCAGTGTCGCAATGATGTTGAACGCCGCCACCGCGACGATCATCAACAACAGCAGACCGATCATGGTCTTTTCCATTTTCATCGCGCTGAACAGGCTGCCCTGGGTGTGAGTCCAGTCATCCGCCTTGAACGCTGCGCCCAGACCCGTGGCGATGTCCGACGAGACTTTCGGCGCGGCGTACAAATCCTTCACGGCCAGACGCACGCTCTGTACCTGATTCGGTTCCCAGCGCTGCATGGTCGCGGCATCGGCAACATGGATCAGGCCCATGGAACCGTCCAGCTCGGCACCGACCTTGAACACGCCAACCACGTTCAGCCGCTGCATGCGCGGCGTGATGCCGCCTGGAGCAGTGCTGACTTCCGGCACAATCAGGGTGATCTTGTCGCCGACATTCAAACGAAACCGGCGCGCGGTGATTTCTCCGAGTACCACGCCGAATTCGCCCGGTTTCAGGTCGTCGAGACGGCCCTGAACAATGTGCTGGGCAACAATCGAGACTTTGCCTTCCTGGGCCGGATCGACGCCGCTGATCTGGATCGGCTGCATCAAGCCTTTGTAGGACAGCATGCCTTCCATCTCGGTGAACGGTACGGCGGCAGTGACCTCCGGATTTTTCAGGGCGGCGGCGGCTACTGGCTGCCAGTCGTCGATCGGCTTGACGCCAACGATGGTCGCATGGGGCACCATGCCGAGAATGCGCGAGCTCATTTCGCGCTGGAAGCCGTTCATCACTGACAACACCACGATCATCGCCAGCACGCCAAGGGCGAGCCCGATCATCGAGGTCATCGAAATGAATGAAACGAAGCGATTGCGGCGCTTGGCACGGGTGTAACGTGCGCCGATAAAGATCGATAACGGTCTGAACATTCGCTGGGCACCGTAAAAAATAAAAGACCCGACGCCTTATTCAGACGCCGGGTTTCAGCCAATCAGATGGGCGTGAGGCAACCTTCCTGCAATTGCAGGACGCGATCCATCTGGCGAGCGAGATTCATGTCGTGGGTCACCACCAGGAACGCGGTGCGCATCGAGGTGCTGAGTTCCAGCATCAAGTCCTGAATGCCTTCGGCCGTATGGGAGTCGAGGTTGCCAGTCGGCTCGTCGAGCATCACCAGGCCCGGGTTGTTCACCAGGGCACGGGCAATTGCCACGCGCTGACGCTCACCGCCGGAGAGCTCGGCCGGTTTGTGTTCCAGTCGATGGCCCAGCCCTACCCGCTCCAGCAATGCCGTCGCGCGCTGACGGGCTTCAGGGATCGCGGTCTTGCCGATCAGCAGCGGCATGCAGACGTTTTCCAGCGCGGTGAATTCCGGCAGCAAATGGTGGAACTGGTAAACGAAACCGAGCGCACGATTGCGCAACAGGCCGCGCTTCTTCTCACTCAAAGCCGATAGTTCTTCGCCGTCGAGCCAGACACTGCCCGTGGTCGGCGTGTCCAGGCCACCGAGCATGTTGAGCAAGGTACTTTTGCCCGAGCCGGACTTGCCGACAATCGCCACGCGCTCACCCGGATGAAGCTCCAGTTGCAGACCGGCCAATACTTCAACCGACTCCGGGCCTTCCTCGTAGGATTTGCCCAGATTGCGGCAGCTCAAGATTGCTTTTTCACTCATGCCCGACTCACTCATAACGTAGCGCCTCCGCCGGCTGGGTGCGCGCGGCACGCCAGGCTGGATACAGGGTGGCGAGGAAACTCAGGATCAACGCGGCGGAGCAGACCATGACGACATCCTGGCTCTGCACCTGCGACGGCAGGTAATCGATGAAATACACGTCGGCGTTAAGGAATTTATGGCCGATAAGGCCTTCAAGTGCCGAGATCGCAGCACTGACATTGAGCGCCGCGAAAATCCCGACCACGGCACCGATAGCCGTGCCGACGATCCCGATGACCGTGCCTTGCACCATAAACGTTCTCATGATGGTGCCAGGCGTCGCGCCGAGGGTACGCAGAATCGCGATATCGCCCTTCTTGTCATTTACCACCATCACCAGCGTGGAAATGATGTTGAACGCCGCCACAGCAACGATCAGCAGCAACAACAGGCCGATCATGGCTTTTTCCATGCGGATCGCCTGATACAGATTGCCGTGGGTGCGGGTCCAGTCGCGGGCGTAATAATGGTTTTCACCCAGTTGCTGGGCGATGTTCCAGGCAACGCGCGGCGCCTGGAACAAGTCGTCGAATTTCAGGCGAATGCCCTGCACCTGATCGGGTTTCCAGCGGCGCATCTTCGCCAGATCCTGCAGGTTGGTGATGCCCAGATAACCGTCCAGCTCACCGGCGCCAACGTGGAAGATGCCGACCACGGTGAAGCGTTTCATGCGTGGGAACATCCCGGCCGGGGTCACGCTGACCTCCGGCGCCACGAAAGTGATTTTGTCACCGAGGGTTACGCCAAGCTTGGTCGCAGCCTTGTCGCCGATGACGATGCCGAAGCTTCCAGGGGTCAGGTCGTCGAGTTTGCCCTGTTGCATGAAGCGGTCAATGATCGACACGTTGCGCTCAAGCGCCGGATCGACGGCATTGAGCAGCACCTTGGACACTTGGCCATTGTTGGTCAGCAAACCCTGCATCTGGGTGAACGGCGCCACGGCCGTCACTTGCGGGTTCTGCCTGACCTTGTCGGCCAGGCTCTGCCAGTCGCTGATGGCTTCGCCGGATTCAATGGTCGCGTGGGGCACCATGCCCAGCACGCGCGTGCGCATCTCATGATCGAAGCCATTCATCACCGACAGCACGACGATCATCACGACCACGCCAAGGGCGAGCCCGATCATCGAGGTCAGGGAAATGAATGAAACAAAATGATTGCGACGCTTGGCACGGGTATAACGCGTGCCGATAAAAACGAAGAGAGGTCTGAACATGTCGGGGCTTGTTCGGAGGGAAAAGGAACGTCCTTGTGGCGGGGGTCGATAACCAGCTTTACACTCAGACCACCGCCGCTACCATGGGTTCGCCATGTCGACATTAGATGAAGAAGATCGCCGCGAATACTACCGTATCGAGGACATGATCGCACTGGAAATTCGGCCCCTGTCTGCTCCCGAAGCCGCAGGCCAGGAAGTGTTGCAGGATGCTTCCCCGCTGTTCAACCTGCTCAGCGAACTGCACCTGAGCGAATTCGAGTCCCAGCACCTGCTGCGCCAGATCAGCGAGCGCGACCGGGCCATCGCTGCGTTTCTGAAATCCCAGAACAAGCGCATCGACCTGCTTGGCCAAGTCGTTGCCCTGACCGTGCTCGGCCATATCGGCGAGCCGCAACCGGTGATCATCTCCGAAGGTGGCATCGACTTTCAGTATCCGACCCCGATCGCAACCGGCGCGCACCTGTCGGTCAAGCTAGTGCTGATGCCCCAGGCGCTCGGCCTGTTGCTGCGCGCCCGCGTCACCCATTGCGATCCGAAGGGCGACGGCTATGACATCGGCACCGAGTTCGAACACCCGACCGATGCCCAGCGCCAGTTGCTCGCTCGCTATATTTTGCAAAAGCAGGCCCAGGAACGACGTCTGGCCCGCGAACAGAACGAATCAGGCATTTAATTTAAGGAAGAACCGTGACCCTCATCTACGGCCACCGCGGCGCCAAGGGCGAAGCACCGGAAAACACCCTGAGCAGCTTTCAGGAGTGTCTCAAGCACGGCGTGCGCCGTTGCGAGCTCGATCTGCACCTGTCCAAGGACGGTGAGCTGATGGTCATTCACGACCCGACCCTCAAGCGCACCACCGACCGGCGCGGCAAAGTCGTCGAGCACACGGCCGCCGAATTGGTTACCTATGACGCTCGCAAGGGCGGCCCCGGCTGGATCAAGCCGTGCCCGATTCCGACGCTGGAAGAATTGTTCGAGACATGCGATTTCGAGCACTGGCAACTGGAAGTCAAAAGCGCTTCACGCACTCGCGCCGCAACCACGGTGCTGGCGATTCGTGAAATGGCAGTCAGGCATAACGTGCTCGACAAAGTGTCGATCACCTCAAGCTCACGGGAAGTGCTGAAAGCGGCGCTGGATCTGGTACCGGATGTTTCACGCGGACTGGTCGCCGAATACGCCTGGCTCGACCCTTTGAAAGTCGCGCAAAGCTATGGCTGTGACATTCTCGCGCTGAACTGGACACTGTGTACGCCGGAGCGCCTGCAGAAGGCGCAGCGTCAGGGGCTGCATGTGTCGGTGTGGACGGTCAACGAGCCTGCGCTGATGCGCAGACTCGCCGACTTCGGCGTTGACAGCCTGATTACAGACTTTCCCGGTTTGGCCACTGCCACCCTCGAGAATTGCTGAAATCGGTCTCCCCGGCCGGCTCAGGCCACCGGCCGGAGCCCGTCAAAAAAGCCGGTTGAGGCCATCGTATGCCGCTACCCGATAGGCTTCGGCCATGGTTGGGTAGTTGAAGGTCGTGTTGACGAAGTACTTCAGCGTGTTCAGCTCGCCCGGCTGGCTCATGATCGCCTGACCGATGTGGACGATTTCCGACGCCTGATAACCGAAGCAGTGAACGCCCAATACTTCCAGGGTTTCACGGTGAAACAGGATTTTCAGCATGCCTTGCGGCTCGCCGGCAATCTGCGCCCGTGCCATGCTCTTGAAGAAGGCCTTGCCCACTTCGTATGGCACCTTGGCCTGGGTCAACTCCTGCTCGTTCTTGCCGATCGAGCTGATCTCCGGAATGGTGTAGATGCCGGTCGGCACGTCATTCACAAAGCGCCAGCTGCCGTTATCAACGATGCTGCCAGCGGCCGAACGGCCCTGGTCGTGAGCTGCGCTCGCCAGACTTGGCCAGCCGATCACGTCGCCGGCACCGTAGATGTTCGGCACACAGGTGTGATAAGCCTCGTCGACTTCGATCTGGCCACGACTGTTGACCTTCACGCCAATGTTTTCCAGACCCAACTGATCGGTGTTACCGGTACGGCCGTTGCACCAGAGCAAGGCGTCGGCCTTGATCTTCTTGCCGGACTTGAGGTGCAGAACCACGCCGTTGTCCACGCCTTCAACGCGATCGTAATCTTCGTTGTGGCGCACGGTGATGTTGTTGTTGCTGAAGTGGTAGCTCAACGCCTGAGAGATTTCCGAGTCCAGGAAGCTCAGCAGTTGACCCCGGTTATCCACCAGTTCGACCAGTACACCCAGACCGCTGAAGATCGATGCATATTCGCAACCGATTACGCCGGCGCCATAAACAATCAGTTTACGCGGGGTGTGGCCGAGACTGAGGATGGTGTCGCTATCGTAGATACGCGGGTGGTGAAAATCGATATCCGCCGGGCGATAAGGGCGCGAACCAGTGGCAATGATGATGTGCTTGGCGACGAGTTTTTCGACTACGCCATTGGCGCAGACCACTTCGATGGTTTGCTCGTCGGCGAAGCTGCCGGTGCCGAAGAACACGTCGACACGGTTACGGGCGTAGTAGCCGGTGCGCGACGCCACTTGCTTGGAGATCACTTTCTCGGCGCTTTTCAACACGTCCGGGAAGGAGAACCAGCGCGGCTCGCCAATGGCGCGAAACATCGGGTTGGTGTTGAACTGCATGATCTGCCGCACCGAGTGACGCAGTGCCTTGGACGGGATGGTGCCCAAGTGGGTGCAGTTACCGCCGACCTGACGACGGCTGTCGACCATCGCCACCTTGCGCCCCGCTTTGGCGGCGTTCATTGCCGCGCCTTCTCCCGCCGGGCCGGAACCCAGTACCACCACGTCGTAGTTGTAGACAGCCATGCGTACTCCTCAGAACAGGCCGCGATGCCAGCAGCACCGGCGGCTAAATCACGCCGAACGGCGGCGCGAAGGAACAATTTTGGGGCCAATGCAGAACCCGGACACAGTCTATAGAAGCGTCAACGCCGCGCACATTAACCCTTGGTCGCGTCACAGGCTACTTTTGCCTGCACGACAACGCCAGTTTTCAATGGTTTTTTTCCGCCGATTCGCCGCCAGCGAGGCGCTCGAAAGCCGGTGTCGTGCGGGTCACAAAACCTGTATCGGCACGAATGACAAAGAATGCACCAATGTCATGTTTTTCGGCATAGTCCCACGCGCTTTCAGGACCGAGAATCAGCAACAGCGTCGATAGTCCATCGGCCATGAGCGCTGAAGGATGAATGACCGTGACCGACGCCAGGTTGTGTAGGACGGGGGCGCCGAGGCGAGCATCGAAGGCGTGGGAAAAACGCCGACCGCCCTGCTGAAAATAATTTCGGTAATCGCCGGAAGTCGAAACGCCCAGGCCATCGATGTTGATGATCCGCTCCGCCACTTGCAGATCGTCGCGCGGTTCTTCGAGAGCAATTCGCCACGGCGAACCGTCGAGTTTCTTCCCGGAAGCCTTGAGCTCGCCAGTCGCCTCGGCGAGGTAGTCGTGGATGCCCAACGCGTCGAGCCGCGCGGCAATCAAATCAACCGCGTAACCGGCGGCGATGCTGCTGAAATCCACGGCGACCGGCGCATCTTTGCAGAGTCGTTCACCGTCGATGCGCAGATGCCTGTAGCCGACCCGATGGCGAACCTCGGCGAGCGCACTGTCGCCTGGCACTTCACTGACCCGGCTCTGCGGGCCGAAACCCCACAGGTTGAGCAACGGCTCGACGGTCAGGTCGTAGGCACCTTCGCTTTGCACGGAGAGCTTTTCGCCGAAGCTGATCAATTCGAGGACTGCTGCAGGCACTTTCTGACACTGATTGGCGGCCAAGGCATTGAAGCGAGCGATATCGGAATCGCTTCGATAAGTCGACATCTGCTGGTCAACTTCGGCGAGGATGCGTTCCACTTCGCCGCGAACTTTCACCGGTTCGGCCAAACCTGCGTGCCGCACGTATTTAATTGAATACGTGCTGCCCATGGTCGGGCCGCTAAAGCTCTCCATGGAATCGCCCTGGCCACAACCGGCCAATATGGCAACCAAGACCGAAACACCCCAGCATCGTCCAGTGAACAAATCTTCATCTCCCCGCAAAACCACGCCGGCCATTATGGGCTACAGCGCCGGGCCGCTCACACTTGAGCGCAACGCTTTCTTACAAGATTTAAGAGTGAGTAACTGCAAATGTCCTCCACGACCGGTAAAGGCAAAGCGATCTTTCGCGTTGTCAGCGGCAATTTCCTCGAAATGTTCGACTTCATGGTCTACGGCTTCTACGCCACGGCCATTGCCAAAACATTCTTCCCGACCGACAGCGCCTTCGCGTCTCTGATGCTTTCGCTGGCGACGTTCGGCGCGGGTTTTCTGATGCGACCGCTTGGGGCAGTTTTCCTTGGCGCGTATATAGACCGTCATGGTCGCCGCCGAGGGCTGATCATCACCCTATTGATGATGGCCGCCGGTACGGTGCTGATTGCCTGCGTGCCGGGTTACGCGACGCTGGGTGTCGCTGCGCCATTACTGGTGTTGCTCGGGCGTTTGCTCCAGGGGTTTTCCGCCGGCGTGGAACTGGGCGGTGTCTCGGTCTACCTCGCAGAGATTTCCACGCCCGGGCGCAAGGGCTTTTTCGTCAGTTGGCAGTCCGCCAGTCAACAGGCCGCCGTGGTGTTCGCCGGGTTGCTCGGGGTCGGACTGAATCATTGGCTGAGCCCCGAACAGATGGGCGATTGGGGCTGGCGCGTGCCGTTTTTGATCGGCTGCATGATCGTGCCGGTGATTTTCGTCATTCGGCGCTCGCTGGAGGAAACCCCGGAATTCCAGGCAAGGAAACATCGCCCTACCCTGCGGGAAATCGTCCGCTCAATCGGTCAGAATTTCGGCATTGTCATCGCCGGCATGGCCTTGGTGGTAATGACCACGGTGTCGTTCTATCTGATCACCGCGTACACCCCGACGTTTGGCAAAAGCGAATTGCACCTGTCGGATCTTGATGCGTTGCTGGTGACGGTGTGCATCGGCCTGTCGAACTTCTTCTGGTTGCCGGTGATGGGCGCGGTGTCCGACAAGATCGGCCGAAAACCGCTGCTGCTGGCGGCGACGATTCTGGCGATTCTCACGGCGTATCCGGCGTTGTCATGGCTGGTGGCGAACCCAAGTTTCAGCCATTTGCTAGCGGTCGAGTTGTGGCTCTCGTTTCTGTATGGCTCGTACAACGGAGCGATGGTGGTAGCGCTCACTGAAATCATGCCAGTGGAAGTTCGTACGACCGGTTTCTCGCTGGCCTACAGCCTGGCGACTGCCACGTTCGGCGGGTTCACGCCGGCGGCGTGTACTTATTTGATTCATATGCTGGATAACAAGGCTGCGCCGGGGATCTGGCTGAGCGGCGCGGCGGTGTTAGGGTTGGTTGCGACGCTGGTGCTGTTTCGCGGGAACAGGCATGAGTTGAGGACTGCGCAAAATGCAGTTCCCGGTAGTGCCTGACGGGACGCCTTCGCGAGCGAGCTCTGATCCTACACGGAGCGTGATCAACTGTAGGAGCAGAGCATGCTCGCGAAGAGCCCAGCACTGGCGATAAATATCCAAAAGGCGCACAAACAAAAACGCCCCGACCAAAGTCGGGGCGTTTTCATGTGCAGCTAAGGCTTAGCGCGGGAATGCGGGCGGGTTTACACCGGCCATGTCTTCCATCACGCGAACCACCTGGCAGCTGTAACCGAACTCGTTGTCGTACCAGACGTACAGCACAACGCGGTTATCCTGGGTGATGGTCGCTTCAGCGTCGACAACACCGGCGTGGCGCGAGCCAACAAAGTCGGTGGACACCACTTCCTGGGAATTGACGAAGTCGATTTGCTTGTGCAGATCGGAGTGCAGCGCCATATAGCGCAGGTACTCATTCATCTCTTCACGGGTCGCGGCCTTCTCAAGGTTCAGGTTGAGAATGGCCATCGACACGTTCGGCGTCGGAACGCGGATCGCGTTACCGGTCAGCTTGCCGGCCAGTTCAGGCAGAGCCTTGGCAGCAGCGGTGGCAGCACCGGTCTCGGTGATCACCATGTTCAGCGCGGCGCTACGGCCACGGCGATCGCCCTTGTGGAAGTTATCGATCAGGTTCTGGTCGTTGGTGTACGAGTGAACGGTTTCGACGTGACCGTTGATGATGCCGAACTTGTCATTCACAGCTTTCAGCACCGGCACGATGGCGTTGGTGGTGCAGGAAGCGGCGGACACGATCTTGTCGTCAGCGGTGATTTCACTGTGGTTGATGCCGTGAACGATGTTCTTCAGCTTGCCCTTGCCAGGCGCGGTCAGAACGACGCGATCGATACCCGGGCATGCCAGGTGTTGACCCAGGCCATCGGCGTCACGCCATACACCGGTGTTGTCCACCAGCAGCGCATCTTTGATGCCGTACTGGGTGTAGTCGACTTCGGTCGGGTTTTTCGCGTAGATCACCTGGATCAGATTGCCGTTGGCAGTGATCGTGTTGTTTTCTTCGTCGATGGTGATGGTGCCGTTGAACGAACCGTGTACCGAATCCCGACGCAGCAGGCTGGCACGTTTGGTCAGGTCGTTTTCGGCGCCTTTACGGACCACGATGGCACGCAGACGCAAGCCATCGCCGCCACCGGTTTTTTCGATCAGGATGCGCGCCAGCAGGCGGCCGATGCGACCGAAGCCATACAGGACGACGTCGGTGCCTTTACGTGCGGAAGCGTTTTGCTGACCCAGCACTTCGGCCATTTCTTCACGCACGAACTGCTCGGCGGTGCGGCCGTTGGCTTCGTTACGGAATTTGAACGCCAACTTGCCCAGATCCACCGAAGCCGCGCCGAGCTTGAGCTCGCTCATGGCTTTAAGAAGAGGGAAAGTTTCGTGGACGGAGAGTTCGCTGTCGTCGGTGGAGCGGTGGCGAGCAAAGCGGTGAGCCTTGAGAATCGCGATGACAGACTGGTTGATCAGACTGCGGCCATAGATCGAGCTCACCACGTTGTTATTGCGGTAGAGCTGACCGATGAGAGGGATCATCGCTTCTGCGAGAGCTTCACGGTCGATCCATTCACCAAGACACTGGTCGGGCTTCTGAGTCACGGTAACCTTCCACATGTAGGGGCAGAAAAAAGGGGCTACATTATGCCGCCCGGAACCTCTTGTAGCAATGCGCGCCTGTCGCGCAATCGGTAACAAATTGGCATTCAAAAAAATTGCGCTGCTTTCCAGGCCAGTAAAACCGGGGCTTCCAGCGCAGTCAATTTTCCGACGACTGTTAGACGATGTCTGTAACCCTCCGTAACAGCACCCCGTTTCGGCACTACATAACCGCTCAAAAACAACCTGATTTTGTCTTTACCACTACATTTCACCAAAACCACGAAGATAGACGCAGTCTGCAACTGACAGCCGATACCGGACGCCGCTACAATTACCGACTTTGTCGCAACGCTGGAGCTCAACCTTCCGTGTCCGTTCTGCGTCTACCAAAACTCCCTGCCGCAGCAGGTAAACAGCATTGGGGCAATCTGCCCGGTGCCGCCCTTAGCCTGGTAATTGCCGAGGCTGCCAGCGCTGCCAAGCGCTTCACCCTGCTTTTAACCGCCGACAGCCAAAGTGCCGAGCGCCTGGAGCAGGAGCTGGGTTTCTTCGCCCCGGATTTGCCGGTTCTGCATTTCCCGGACTGGGAAACCCTGCCCTACGATCTTTTCTCGCCGCACCAAGACATCATTTCCCAGCGCATCGCCAGCCTTTATAGACTGCCGGAGCTGGAACACGGCGTGCTGGTGGTGCCAATCACCACTGCCCTGCATCGCCTGGCACCGACCAAGTTCCTGCTCGGCAGCAGCCTGGTGCTGGACGTCGGCCAGAAGCTTGATGTCGAACTGATGCGCTCGCGCCTTGAAGCCAGCGGCTATCGCTACGTCGACACCGTGTATGAGCACGGCGAATTCACTGTTCGCGGTGCGCTGATCGACCTGTTCCCGATGGGCAGCAAACTGCCCTATCGCATCGACCTGTTCGATGACGAAATCGAAACCCTGCGCACCTTCGACCCGGAAAACCAGCGCTCCATCGACAAGGTCGATTCGGTCAAGCTGCTACCGGCCCGGGAATTCCCGCTGCAGAAAGACGCGGTCACTCGCTTCAAGGCGCGTTTTCGCGAACGTTTTGATGTCGACTTCCGCCGCTGCCCGATCTTTCAGGATCTGAGCAGCGGGATTACACCCGCCGGTATCGAGTACTACCTGCCGCTGTTCTTCGACGAAACCTCCACACTGTTTGACTACTTGCCGCAAGACACCCAAGTGTTCTCGCTGCCGGGCATCGAGCAGGCGGCGGAAAACTTCTGGAACGACGTGCGCAATCGTTACGAAGAGCGCCGCGTCGATCCATCGCGCCCTCTATTGCCGCCCGACGAACTGTTCCTGCCGGTCGAAGATTGCTTCGCCCGCCTGAAGAGCTGGCCGCGCGTGGTCGCCAGCCAGCAAGACGTCGAGAGCGGCGTCGGCCGCGAGCGATTCCCGGCCAGGACTCTGCCTGATCTGGCGATTGAAGCCAAAGCGACTCAACCTTTAGCGGCACTCGCGGCATTCCTTGATGAGTTTCCCGGACGCGTGCTGTTTACCGCCGAATCCGCGGGCCGTCGCGAAGTGCTGCTGGATCTGCTCGAACGCCTGAAGCTGCGGCCGAAAACCGTCGACAGCTGGCCGGACTTTGTCACTGGTAAAGATCGCCTGGCGATCACCATCGCGCCGCTCGATGAAGGTTTGATACTCGACGATCCGGCGCTGGCGCTGGTGGCGGAAAGCCCGTTGTTTGGCCAGCGTGTCATGCAGCGCCGACGACGCGAGAAACGCAGCGACGTCGCCAACGATGCCGTCATCAAAAACCTTACCGAACTGCGCGAAGGCGCGCCGGTGGTGCACATCGATCACGGTGTCGGTCGCTACCTGGGACTGACGATTCTGGAAATCGACAACCAGGCCGCCGAATTCCTGACCCTCGAATACGCCGAGAACGCCAAGCTGTACGTGCCGGTGGCCAACCTGCACCTGATTGCTCGTTACACCGGCAGCGACGATGCCCTCGCGCCGCTGCACCGTTTGGGTTCTGAAGTCTGGCAAAAAGCCAAGCGCAAGGCCGCTGAACAGGTGCGCGATGTCGCCGCCGAATTGCTCGACATCTACGCCCGCCGCGCCGCTCGCGAAGGTTATGCGTTCGCCGACCCAAAAGCCGACTACGCGACATTCAGTGCAGGCTTCCCGTTCGAGGAAACCCCGGATCAGCAGTCCACCATCGAAGCCGTGCGCGAAGACATGCTCGCCCCGAAACCGATGGATCGCCTGGTCTGCGGCGACGTCGGGTTCGGCAAGACCGAAGTGGCCATGCGCGCCGCGTTTATCGCTGTGCACGGCGGTCGGCAAGTGGCCATTCTGGTGCCGACCACCCTCCTCGCCCAGCAGCACTACAACAGTTTCCGCGACCGCTTTGCCGACTGGCCGGTGAGCGTGGAAGTGATGAGTCGCTTCAAGTCGGCCAAGGAAGTGAACGCGGCCATTGCGGATCTGGCGGAGGGCAAAATCGACATCGTCATCGGCACGCACAAGCTGCTGTCCGACGACGTGAAGATCAAAAACCTCGGGCTGGTGATCATTGACGAAGAACACCGTTTTGGTGTGCGTCAGAAAGAACAGCTCAAGGCTTTGCGTAGCGAAGTCGACATTCTGACGCTGACCGCCACGCCGATTCCGCGCACGCTGAACATGGCGGTGTCGGGCATGCGCGACCTGTCGATCATCGCCACGCCACCGGCGCGTCGCCTGTCAGTGCGCACCTTCGTCATGGAGCAGAACAAGAGCACAGTCAAGGAAGCCCTGCTGCGTGAATTGCTGCGTGGCGGCCAGGTTTACTACTTGCACAACGATGTAAAAACCATCGAGAAATGTGCAGCGGATCTCGCCGAACTTGTGCCGGAAGCACGAATCGCCATTGGCCACGGACAAATGCGCGAGCGTGAACTCGAACAAGTGATGAGCGACTTCTATCACAAGCGCTTTAACGTGCTGATCGCCTCGACCATCATCGAGACCGGCATCGACGTGCCGAGTGCCAACACGATCATCATCGAGCGCGCCGACAAGTTCGGCCTGGCGCAACTGCACCAGTTGCGCGGCCGTGTGGGGCGCAGTCACCACCAGGCTTACGCTTATCTTCTGACGCCGCCGCGCCAGCAAATCACGTCGGATGCAGAAAAGCGCCTGGAAGCGATTGCCAACACCCAGGATCTTGGCGCGGGCTTCGTGCTCGCCACCAATGACCTGGAGATCCGTGGCGCCGGCGAACTCCTGGGCGACGGCCAGAGCGGGCAGATCCAGGCGGTGGGCTTCACGCTGTATATGGAAATGCTTGAGCGTGCGGTGAAGTCGATCCGCAAGGGCGAACAACCGAATCTCGATCAACCGCTCGGCGGTGGGCCGGAGGTCAACCTGCGGGTGCCAGCGCTGATTCCGGAAGATTATTTGCCGGACGTTCACGCCCGACTGATTCTGTACAAGCGCATCGCGTCGGCCGCCGACGAAGAAGGCCTGAAAGATCTGCAAGTGGAGATGATCGACCGTTTCGGCCTGCTGCCGGAACCGACCAAGAACCTGATGCGCATCACCGCGCTCAAGTTGCAGGCTGAACTGCTGGGCATCAAGAAAGTCGATGGTGGCCCGCAAGGTGGGCGCATCGAGTTCGCCGCGCAGACGCCGGTCGATCCACTGACGCTGATCAAACTGATCCAGGGCCAGCCAAAACGCTACAAATTCGAAGGCGCCACGATGTTCAAGTTCATGGTGCCAATGGAGCGCGCGGAAGAGCGCTTTAATACTGTAGAGGCGCTATTTGAGCGCCTCATTCCGAAAACTGCTTGAAGGACGCCGCATGCGCCTGTTTCGCTCGCTGAGCTTGTTGTTAACCCTGGTCGCACCGACGGCGTTTGCCGATGACACGTATCAAGTCGAAATGATTCTGGTCAGACAAAACGCCGTACCGGCGATTATCAGCCGCGCCGCACCGGAAGACTGGGCCGCTGGCGCCCAGCGCCTGAGCGATGACAGCAACCGCAGCCCGGCGCTGGGCGGTGTTGCTGAGAAGCTCACCGCCAGCGGTGAGTACAGCGTGTTGATGCACAAGGCCTGGCAGCAGACCTTGGGCGACACGCCCGCCAAAGTGGCGGTCAGCGAGGGCGCCGAACAGTTCGGTCAGTTCCCGATCGAGGGGACGCTTGAAATGAAGCTAGGCCGCTTTACGGACGTCAGCGCCGATTTCTGGGTCAACCAGATTGACGCCAATGGCCTCGTCACCGCCAGCGAACGTCTGAAGCAAGACAGCCACACCAAGAACGGTCAGCTCAACTATCTGGATAACGGCCATCTGGCTCTGCTGATCAAGATCACTTCCCTGACGGCACCCGCCCCACGAGAAGCCCCTGAAGCCATTCCGGACTGATCAAGTCCCATGTCCACGCCCATGAGCAAACCGCTGGCACCCTCCTGGGTCAGTCGGTTCAAGGAACAGAGCCTGGAGCGTGGCCGCCGCTACGCCCTGGAAAATCGCGTGCGCATCGCCCAGGTCGGCGATGCGACGATTACGGCCAGTTGCGAAGGCTCTGGCGGTAACGTCTACCGTCAGACCATTCGCCTGCGTGAGTCAGCCAAAGGCACGCTGCTGATGGTCGACGCCACCTGCACTTGCCCGATCCGCAGCAACTGTAAACATTGCGCAGCAGTATTGCTGCAAGTGCAGGAAACCCTCGAATACCCCGCCGCTGCCAAGGACGCCGAGCTACTGGAAAAGCTCCAGGCCGTGCTCGAAAACCGCAGCCCGAAGGCACCGCCACAAGTCTTGGTCGACAACGTGCAACCTCTGCCGCGCCTATGGCTGGCGAGTGTCGAATTCAGCGCTTTCGAGCCGCGCAACGGCAAGATGCAGCGCTACATCCAGCACCGTGCGGCGCTGTCGTTCAGTTATCTGGACGAATACGTCAGCGGGCAGAAGAACAGCGACATTCTGATCCGCCAGGAAACCCAGACACTGCGGGTCAAACGCCATCCGGAAATCGAACAGTCCTACCGGGAGCAACTGCGGATTCTCGGTTTTCGCATCGCCACCCGGCAAAGCAAAGCCCTGCCGGAAAGCGCAGGCGAACTGTACGAGATGGTCAATGACAGCGCCTGGCTGACCTTTACCCTGAACGAACTGCCGAAGCTGCGCACCCAAGGCTGGGAATTGCAGATCGATGAAGAGTTCGGTTTTGATCTGACGGCCGTCGATGACTGGTACGCCACGGTCGAACAGGCCCCGGAGCGTGACTGGTTTGATCTGGAGTTGGGGATCATCGTCAACGGCGAGCGCCTGAGCCTGCTGCCAATCTTGCTCAATCTGATGCGCTCCCATGCGGAGATCCTCAACCCGGAACGCCTGGCCCGACGTCGTGACGACGAGCTGATTCTGGTCAACGTGCCACAACGCAACATTGAGCATGGGCCTTTGCAGGTCGCGCTGCCGCTGGGTCGACTCAAACCTGTGCTGGCAACACTCGGCGAGTTCTATATGCAGGCACCGGGCGAAACCGTGTTGCGCCTGAGCAAAGCTGACGCGATCCGCCTCAACCCGCTGGAGGGCATTCCACTGCTCTGGGAGGGCGGCGAGCAGATGCGCAGCCTGGCCCAACGCCTGCGGGACATTCGCGATTACAGCGCGCAAGCGCCGGAGGGCTTGAACGCGACGCTGCGCCCTTATCAGCTCGAAGGTCTGAGCTGGATGCAATCGCTGCGACAACTTGAAGTCGGCGGGATCCTTGCGGACGACATGGGCCTGGGCAAAACCCTACAAACCCTGGCGCATATTCTCAGCGAGAAGATCGCCGGACGCTTGAATCGGCCATCCATGGTGGTGATGCCCACCAGCCTGATTCCGAACTGGCTGGACGAAGCAGCGCATTTCACTCCGCAACTGAAAGTCGTGGCGTTGTATGGCGCCAGTCGCAAGAAGCACTTCGAGCATCTGGTCGAATATGACCTGATTCTCACCACCTACGCATTGCTGCCCAAAGATGTCGAGCGACTGGCGCAGCAGCCGCTGCACATCCTCGTGCTGGACGAAGCGCAATACATCAAGAATCCGAACAGCAAGGCAGCCCAGGCTGCCCGCGAGCTGAACGCCCGCCAACGTTTGTGCCTGAGCGGTACGCCGCTGGAAAACCATCTGGGCGAACTCTGGTCGCTGTTTCATTTCCTGCTGCCCGGCTGGCTTGGAGACGTCAAAAGCTTCAACGCCGATTACCGGGTGCCGATTGAAAAGCGCGGCAGCGAAGTCAGACTTCAGCACCTCAACGGTCGGATCAAACCGTTTCTGCTACGCCGCACCAAGGAACAGGTGGCCACTGAGCTGCCGCCGAAAACTGAAATCATCCATTGGGTCGATCTCAACGAAGCCCAGCGCGATGTGTACGAAACGATGCGCCTGGCCATGGACAAGAAGGTTCGCGACGAGATCACCCGCAAAGGCGTGGCGCGCAGCCAGATCATCATTCTTGAAGCCTTGCTCAAATTGCGCCAGGTCTGTTGCGATTTGCGCCTGGTCAATGACGCAACCATGCCCGCTCGCGGCAGCACCTCGGGCAAGCTCGACAGCCTGATGGAAATGCTCGAAGAACTGTTCGAGGAAGGTCGGCGGATTCTGCTGTTTTCGCAGTTCACCTCGATGCTGTCGCTGATTGAGGATGAGCTGAAAAAACGCAACATTGCCTACGCCCTGCTGACGGGACAAACCCGTGATCGTCGCGCACCGGTGAAGGAATTCCAGAGCGGCAAGCGTCAGATTTTTCTCATCAGCCTGAAGGCTGGGGGCGTCGGGTTGAACCTGACAGAAGCGGACACGGTGATTCACTACGACCCGTGGTGGAACCCGGCAACCGAGAATCAGGCGACCGACCGCGCCTACCGCATTGGCCAGGAGAAGCCGGTGTTCGTCTACAAAATGATTGCCCGCGGCACGGTAGAAGAGAAAATTCAGCTGCTGCAGAAGGAAAAGTCCGACCTGGCGGCGGGCGTGCTGGACGGGCGCAAGGCCGGGGACTGGAAGTTGCAGAGTGATGATATTGAAGCGTTGTTCGCGCCGTTGCCGGACAAACTCGAAAAGCGCTGAGATTCACCGGTGTAGGCGCTGCCGAAGGCTGCGATTTCTCCTTCACCCAACTTCCATCCGCCGGTCGTTCCGCCCTCAAGCACGGCTTCGGCCAGCACGGCTTTTTCCTGCTGCAACGCCTGGATCTTTTCTGGCAACAGGAAATGAAACTGCGACCACAGCTCGCCGAGGTGGTTTTCCAATGGTCTGCCAGACAGACACAAGCGCTGCCGCACCTGCAGGTCGCGGGCTGACTGGGCGGCTTTGCTGGCCGGGTTCTTGATGTTCTGCGCTTCATCGGGAATCAGCACGCGCCGCCTGACGCGCCGGAATGTCTGGGGCAAGCGTCAAGTGACACGCCCGTTTGGCTGTTGATGTCTTGCAGTTCGCCACTCTTGAGCTGACCCGCCTTGCAGATCTCCAACGCCCATTTTCCAGCGGTCGAAGTGTCCTTGCGTCTATAAACAAGGCGCATCGCCTGCTGCGGTTCATCGGTGTGCTTAACAGCTGCGGGGATGTCATGGAGCCAGCGTTCCAGCTCCCGATTCAGATGAACCTTGAGGCTGGCTGGGCTATCAACAGACTCATCCAGCAGGTGAAAAATGAGCGCGGCGCAGTGCTTGCAGTCAACTTGCATGGGACAAGTCCAACTGCAATGAAGCTCACAAAACCCGCTTGAGTGCTCGTGGATTTAGATCTGCTGTTCGTAGGGGTATGCCTCGGCCCAGCGCAGCTTGCGAAGCTTTTCAGCTATCGTCGTCGTGAAATCAGCTCGCCAACACCCGCGTCAATGTCGACTTCACCTTGCCCATTCCGTCATGCAAGGCCTGTTCGATTTCAGCCATGGTGATGACTGCCGTGGTCTTGCCCGCCGCAGGGTTGACCACCAGCGAGAGGCAGGCATAGTCCAGATCGAGCTCGCGGGCCAGCGCGGCTTCCGGCATGCCGGTCATGCCGACAATGTCGCAACCGTCGCGCTCCAGGCGCACGATCTCGGCCACGGTTTCCAGACGCGGACCCTGAGTGCAGGCATACACGCCTTGATCGCTGTATTCACAACCTTCCGCCGCCAGCGCGGCGATCAGTTGCTGACGCAATGGTTCGCTGTAGGGAAAGCTGAAGTCGATGTGTGTGACATGCTCCAGATCATCAGCGAAAAAAGTGTGTTCGCGACCACTGGTGTAATCGACGATCTGGTGCGGGACGCAGAAATGTCCAGTGCCCATTGCCGGATGAATGCCGCCCACGGCGTTGACCGCGATGATCGCCTCGGCGCCAGCCTGCTTCAGCGCCCAGAGGTTGGCGCGATAGTTGACCTTGTGGGGCGGAAAACGGTGTGGATGGCCGTGACGGGCCAGGAACAGCACTTCGTTGCCGGCGTACTCGCCAACCAGCACCTCGGCCGATGGCGCACCATAGGGTGTGTCCACTGCCAGCGACTGGCGAATGTTCAAGCCTTCGAGTTGGGTCAGGCCGGTACCACCGATAATCGCGTAAACCGTCATTTCGAAAAATCCTTAATCAATCAGTTGGGCGTCTTTGAGCGCGCCGATGGCAGTGAGCCAGCGAGGATCCTGACGATAATCGGTACTGGCGAACGACTGGCCGCGCATCCTCGCAATGCGTGCGGACGGCGTCACTTTCAGGCGTTGGGCGGCAGTCAGGGCCAGTTCGGCGGCGGCGCGGTCGTTGCAGACCAGGCCCATGTCACAACCGGCGCTCAGGGCCGCCTCGATGCGGCTGGCCGCATCGCCGACCACATGGGCGCCAGCCATCGACAGGTCATCGCTGAAGATCACACCGTCGAATTGCAACTCCCCGCGCAAGATGTCCTGCAACCAGCGGCGGGAGAACCCTGCCGGATTAGCGTCGACTTGCGGGTAAATCACATGCGCGGGCATGACAGCGGCAAGTTGCTGGCTTAGGCGGGCGAACGGCACCAGGTCGTTTGCGCGAATTTCGTCGAGACTGCGCTCGTCGTTCGGGATCGCCACATGGGAGTCGGCTTCTGCCCAGCCATGGCCGGGAAAATGCTTGCCTGTAGCGGCCATGCCGGCGCTGTTCATTCCGCGAATGAAAGCACCCGCCAGCAAGGCAGCACGCTCGGGATCTCCTTCGAAAGAGCGGGTACCGACGACGGCGCTGCGCTGGTAATCCAGATCCAGCACCGGAGCAAAGCTCAGGTCGAGACCCACGGCCAATACCTCGGTCGCCATGATCCAGCCGCACTGCTCGGCCAGGTATTCGGCGTTCGGGTTATCGGCGATGGCGCGCATGGCGGGCAATCGCACGAAGCCCTGCCGCAGACGCTGCACGCGACCGCCCTCCTGATCCACCGCCAGCAACAGATCCGGGCGGACGGCACGGATCGCGGCGCTCAACTCACGCACTTGACGCGGATGCTCAATGTTGCGGGCAAAAATGATCAGGCCGCCCACTTCGGGCTGACGCAACAATTGGCGATCTTCAGCCGTCAGCCAGGTACCGGCGATGTCCACCATCAACGAGCCTTGCAGGCCAGCAGTCATAAAAATTCCTTGATAACTAAAAACCCGCTCCGCAAGAGATCGCCACCAAGGGCAATGCCTGCCGGTGTGGCGATCTGTTTGCGGAGCGGGTTCAGAACGAGAGTCGACATGGGCGGCTAGCTTAGCGGATGTCTGCTGCCGCGCCCACCCGTGTGCGGTTATACCTTGGCGGTGACTGGCGCGGTTTTATTGCGCGGACGCAACTGCGCTGAGGCCATGTTGGTATCGGTTACACCGGTTTCGGCGCGCATGCCGGCGGCGAGGAACGGCACCATCAAACGCATCACCTGCTCAATAGAGGTATTAACGCCGAAATCGGTCTCCGCAATCGCGCGCAATGCCTTAATCCCGGACATGCTGAACGCTGCGGCGCCAAGCATGAAGTGCACACGCCAGAACAGTTCGATAGGAGGAATGCGCGGGGCGGCTTCATTGACCAACAACATGTACCGACGGAACACCTTGCCGTACATGTCTTCGAGATAACGTCGCAAGTGGCCCTGGCTTTGGCTGAATGCCAAGCCAAGCAAGCGCATGAAGATCGACAAATCGTTGCCACTGCGCGGCTGCACGACCAACGCTTGCTCGACAAGAATTTCCAGCAGCTCTTCCAGCGTCGGTCTGTTTTCCGGCTTGGCCTGACGGCGCTCCAGCTCTTTATCGAGACTGATGCAGAACGGCCCGAGAAAGCGCGAAAAAACTGCCTGAATCAAGGCCTTCTTAGAGCCGAAGTGATAGTTCACCGCTGCCAGATTGACCCCGGCTTTGCTAGTGATCAAACGCAACGAGGTTTCAGCGAAACCTTTTTCCGCGAACAACATCTCGGCAGCATCAAGAATGCGTTCAACGGTTTCCGACTGGGCCATGGCTACTCCGCCTGACAAACACTTGTTTGAAACATACGTTTCAGCCTGTCCCTTGTCAAGCCTGGCGGTTCGTTTCGGGAATGGTCGGTCAGCTATTTAACCATATAAGGACGCAGGTTCAATCGGCGCTCTTGCGACCGTCCGGCGGCGCAGGAAAAAACGAGCATTGCCAAGACCGATTCACTGTATATAATCCCAGTCACTGTATAAAAAGACAGAGCGATCACAATGTTAAAACTGACGCCACGCCAAGCCGAGATTCTTGCCTTTATCAAACGTTGCCTCGAAGACAACGGTTACCCGCCGACCCGCGCGGAAATTGCCCAAGAGCTGGGGTTCAAATCGCCCAACGCGGCGGAAGAACATCTCAAGGCACTGGCTCGCAAAGGTGCGATCGAGATGACCCCGGGCGCTTCCCGTGGCATTCGCATACCCGGTTTCGAAGCCAAGGCCGATGAGTCCACCCTGCCAATCATTGGTCGCGTTGCAGCCGGTGCACCGATACTTGCCCAGCAGCACATCGAAGAATCCTGCAATATCAATCCCGCCTTCTTCCATCCTCGCGCCGACTACTTGTTGCGAGTGCACGGCATGAGCATGAAGGACATCGGTATTTTCGATGGTGATTTACTGGCGGTTCATACCACCCGTGAGGCGCGCAACGGTCAGATCGTCGTAGCCCGAATCGGCGATGAAGTGACCGTGAAACGCTTCAAGCGCGACGGCAGCAAAGTCTTTCTCATTGCCGAAAACCCTGAGTTCGCTCCCATCGAAGTCGACCTGAAAGATCAGGAACTGGTCATCGAAGGCTTGAGTGTCGGCGTAATTCGCCGCTAAAGGAGGCTTAATGCAGTTCCCACACACACCTCAGCAAACACAACTGCCGTTGTTCGAAGCGTTTATGGCGCAACCGCTGACACCGACTTTGAGCGAAGTGGTCGAGCGGCCCTGGAATACCGAGCCCGAAGTGTTCAGTGAACTGTCACTGCGCGGTGCAGCCGGGAACTGTCTTAACCTGCTGGCTCCGATTCTTCGCGAACTCAGCGATGATCAGGATGCGCGATGGCTGACATTAATCGCCCCGCCCGCCAGCCTGACCCAAACCTGGCTTCGGGATGCAGGCCTCAACCGTGAGCGCATTCTGCTGCTGCAACCGCGCGGTACTCAGAGCGCTCAGCAACTCGCTTGCGAGGCGCTGCGCCTTGGCCGCAGCCATACTGTTGTCACTTGGCTGAACCCGATAAATGCAAACGCTCGGCAACAACTGATCAGCGCCGCCCGTACCGGAGACGCTCAAAGCCTGAACATTCGACTGGGTTGATCCGTTTTTGATGCGCTGCTTGAAGAGCGCGGGGCTTCTCCAAGGATAGAGAAGCCGATGTCAGCAGAGATGTCGGTAAAACGCCGACGGGCGGTATCAGTGAAGAACCCGCGTCCCTTCATCTTTATCAAACTCGCCTTCAACCAAGCGGCCTGCCATCTGCACGCCGACGCTCAACATCGCCTTGGCGATTTCAACATGCTGACCTTGCAGGAACGCTTTAGCGTCCTCGGAGAAATCCAGCGTCACCAGAGAACCTTCGTCCTCAGCCCTGCGCAGTTCGATTCGGCCGTCTGGTAACTCGACAATTTCTAGAAAGGACGTTGGCATGTAAGTCTGTTCTCCACGAAAGGCGGGGATTATATAGAGATCAGCAAGGCTTCGCTCGGGATGTTGACCAACTGCATATTGCACCCTGCCGCCGATCAACACTGATCAGCATTCGTTCAAGCCTTCACGAAAGCGCAGCGCAAGATTTTTCAGATTCTGCCGCCAGCTTTCGAGCTCTTCGCGACTCAACTCTTGCGAGGGCTCCTCCTCGTCCAGATTGACGGCCAGAATCAACGGCTGAGTAACATCACCCTTCGGCTTGTGCGGAACTCGAGGTGGCTGGAACAGCGCCGAATGTGCTGCCAGCAATTTTGCCAGCCAGGTTTCCGGATTACCGGCCAACTCGATCATCTCCGCCAGTTCGGGAATCGCGATCGATTCCAGCACTTCCCGGGTCAGTAGCGCTTCTGCCCGTGGCGAACTGGCCTCAGGCAAACGATAAAATCCGGCGATCTCGTGGCACAGCCCCAGTAACGCACCGTAGAGATGGAACAGCGCCGATTCACGCCCTGCCTGAATCAGCGCCAGTGAATTCATCGCCCGCCCTTCTTCAGCTCTGGCCAAGGCTTCCAGCGACAGACCAGCGAAATAGATTTTCTGATTGGTACGGGTATAGAGTTCGTGGGCCATGACGGCAGCCTCCACAACGAAATAATTGCTTCACACAGGTCGGACAGTGTCGTGGATCAGGGAAGCTGACCGCAAGCACAAAACAAAAAGGCCACATGAAACCCGAAAGTTGTCATGCGGCCTTTTGGCTATGCGGGACCTGACTCCCGCGGCCGACCGAGGTCAGCTTGCGTCGAACAACGGCTGATTAAGCCTTTGCGGGCTTGGCGGCCGTGCGTTTGTCTTCAACCTTCCACTTGCCACCGTCGTAAAACGCTTTCCAGCCAGTCGGCTTGCCGTCCACTTCGGTTTGCACGTATTGCTCCTTGGTCTTACGGCTGTAACGGATCACGGCCGGCAGACCATCAGGATCCTTCTGCGGCGCATCGCACAAGAAGTGATACTTCGGATCGATTTCGTCCTTGTGCGGCAGAATCTCGAGCACCAGTGGAGCACGGGTCTCGCGGTTCTTCGGGAACTGACTGGCAGCCAGGAACAACCCTGACGCACCATCTCGCAGGATGTAGGTGTCATTGACCTTTTCGCATTTCAGCTCAGGCATTTTCACCGGATCCATCTTCGGTGGCGCCGCATCACCGCTTTTCAGCAATTTGCGGGTATTTTTGCACTCAGGATTGGTGCAACCGAAGAACTTGCCGAAACGCCCGGTCTTGAGCTGCATCTCGCTGCCGCACTTGTCACATTCAAGGCTCGGGCCTTCGTAGCCCTTGATGCGATAGCTGCCCTCTTCGATTTCGTAGCCGGCGCAATCCGGGTTGTTACCGCAGATGTGCAACTTGCGCTTCTCGTCGAGTAAGTAGGCGTCCATCGCGGTGCTGCAGATCGGGCAGCGATGCTTGCCGCGCAGAACCAAAGATTCCGACTCACCTTCGTCGTCCGCAGCAATTTCATCGCCCGGCACCAGATTGACGGTGGCCTTGCAACGCTCTTTCGGCGGCAGGCTGTAGCCCGAGCAGCCGAGAAACACACCGGTCGACGCAGTACGAATCTGCATCGGACGGCCGCAAGTGGTGCAAGGGATATCGGTCATGACCGGCTGGTTGGCACGCATACCGTCTTCCGGGCTCTCGGCTACTTCAAGCTTCTTCTTGAAATCGCCGTAGAACTCGTCCAATACGCTCTTCCAGTCGCGCTCGCCCTGGGCCACGTCATCGAGGTTCTCTTCCATGCCGGCTGTGAAGCCGTAGTCCATGAGATTGGAGAAGCTCTCCGACAGACGCTCGGTGACGATGTCGCCCATCTTTTCCGAATAGAAACGACGGTTGTGCAGCGTGACGTAACCTCGATCCTGAATGGTCGAAATGATCGCGGCGTAAGTCGATGGACGACCGATACCGCGTTTCTCCATTTCCTTTACCAGGCTAGCTTCCGAGTAACGCGCCGGCGGTTTGGTGAAGTGCTGCGACGGATCGAGCTTGACCAGCTTCATCACGTCGCCCTGGGCCATGTCCGGCAGAATGTCGTCATCGCCCGGTTTGGCGATTTGCGGCATGACACGGGTGTAACCGTCAAACTTCAGGACGCGGCCCTTGGCGCGCAGCTCGAAGTCTCCTGCGCCAACGCTGACGGTCGTCGACAGGTATTGGGCCGGAAGCATCTGGCAAGCGAGGAACTGGCGCCAGATCAGCTCATACAGACGCTCGGCATCGCGCTCCATACCCGACAGCTTGCTCGGCGTGGTGTTGGCATCGGAAGGACGAATCGCTTCGTGAGCCTCCTGCGCGCCTTCTTTGCTGCTGTAGACGTTCGGCTTTTCCGGCAGATATTTCTTGCCGAACTCGGTTTCGATGTAAGAACGCGCCATCTCAACGGCATCGGCCGAGAGGTTGGTCGAATCGGTACGCATGTAAGTGATGTAGCCGGCTTCATACAGACGCTGGGCCATCATCATGGTTTTCTTCACGCCAAAGCCCAGGCGATTGCTCGCGGCCTGTTGCAGGGTGGACGTGATGAATGGCGCCGAAGGCTTGCTGCTGGTCGGCTTGTCTTCGCGCTTGACGATGCTGTAGCTGGAAGATTTGAGCTTCTCCAGCGCGGCGCTGGCCTGGGCTTCGTTCAGCGGTTTGAAGGCCTCGCCTTTTTCTCGGGCAACTTCGAAGCGAACGGTCGAGCCTTTTGCAGTGCCGAGATCGGCGTGAATTTCCCAATATTCTTCCGGAATAAACGCGCGAATTTCACGCTCACGATCAACCACCAGCTTCACGGCGACCGACTGCACACGGCCAGCGGACAGGCCACGGGCAATCTTCGCCCACAGCAGTGGCGAAACCATGTAACCGACGACGCGATCAAGAAAACGGCGCGCCTGCTGCGCGTTGACGCGATCAATGTCCAGCTCGCCTGGCTGTGAGAAGGCTTCCTGAATCGCCTTCTTGGTAATTTCGTTGAAGACCACACGCTTGTAGCGGCTGTCGTCACCACCGATGGCTTCGCGCAGGTGCCAGGCAATGGCTTCCCCCTCGCGATCCAAGTCCGTTGCGAGATAGATGGTATCGGCATCTTTGGCGAGCCTGCGCAGCTCTTCAATGACCTTCTCTTTACCCGGGAGGATCTCGTATTTGGCTTTCCAGCCATGCTCGGGATCGACGCCCATACGCGAGACAAGCTGCTTGCGCGCTTTCTCTTTCGGCGTGAGCACCGGACCTTCGCCCGCGGCAGCCTTGCCGCGCTTGGCGGCTGGCTCTTTGCTGGCGCTAGCCGAACCGCTGGTGGGCAGGTCTCGGATATGGCCGATACTCGACTTCACCACGTATTGGTTGCCCAGATACTTGTTGATGGTCTTGGCCTTAGCCGGGGATTCCACAATGACCAGCGATTTGCCCATGGATCAGAAAATTCCTGAATTCTAGAAGTGAAAGGCGGTTGGCGCCTGACGCGGCACCGCTATATATAGTGGCTACAAGGTGAGGTCAAGCGCAGGGTTCTGCGCGCACTCAGCTTATGCCTCGGGAAAAATGCTCTTTTCAGCCTGCACCAAAGCAAAGCGTGGTACCTGTTCGCCGTCAACCTCGACCGACTCCAGAAACATGCTCAACGGGCGTACCCAATAGCCATATTCCCCATACAGGGCTTGGTAGAAGACCACTTCTTCTTCGGTCTCGGAATGCCTTGCGACACTGAAGACACGGTACTGCGGACCTTTGTAATGCTGATAGAGCCCAGGTTGTATCGGCATGCTTCGGCCCTCTCTCAAATTTTTTCAAAATAAAAATAATATAAAGCCACAAAAACAAAAAACCGGGGCACTTGGCCCCGGCTTCCATCGACGAGACGCTTAAACGCGTTCGAAGACGGTGGAGATGCCCTGGCCGAGGCCAATGCACATCGTTGCCACCCCGAAGGTGCCGCCATTCTGCTTCATCACGTTCAGCAAAGTGCCGGAAATCCGTGCGCCGGAACAACCGAACGGGTGACCCAGGGCGATCGCGCCGCCGTGCAGGTTAACCTTCTCGTTCATCTTGTCGAGCACTTTCAAATCTTTCAGCACTGGCAGCGCCTGTGCAGCGAAAGCTTCGTTGAGCTCGAAGAAGTCGATATCGTTGATGCCCAGACCCGCACGCTTCAGTGCCTTTTGCGTGGCTGGAACCGGGCCATAGCCCATGATTGCAGGATCCACACCCGCCACCGCCATCGAACGAATCACCGCCAGAGGCTGGATACCGAGATCCTGAGCACGCTGCGCCGACATCACGATCATGCACGAAGCACCATCGGTAATCTGCGACGAAGTACCCGCTGTCACGGTGCCGCCCTTTGGATTGAATGCCGGCTTCAACGCCGCCAGGCTTTCCAGGGTGGTTTCCGGACGAATGGTCTCATCGTAGTCGAACAGTTTCAGGAAACCATTCTCGTCATAACCCTGCATCGGGATGATTTCGTCTTTGAACTTGCCTTCCACCGTTGCCTTGTGGGCCAACTGATGGGAACGCACGCCGAAAGCGTCCTGTTGCTCGCGAGTGATGCCATGCATTTTGCCCAGCATTTCAGCGGTCAGGCCCATCATGCCCGAGGCTTTCGCCGCGTACAGCGACATGTGCGGGTTCGGATCGACACCGTGCATCATGCTCACATGGCCCATATGCTCGACGCCGCCCACCACGAATACGTCACCGTTACCGGTCATGATCGCTTGCGCAGCGGTGTGCAGAGCGCTCATCGACGAGCCACACAGACGGCTGACGGTCTGACCGGCCGCCGTGTGCGGGATCTGCGTCATCAGCGAGGCCATGCGCGCGATGTTCCAGCCCTGCTCAAGGGTCTGGTTCACACAGCCCCAGATCACGTCTTCGACTTCGTTCGGGTCGACCTTGACGTTACGTTCCAGCAATTTGCTGATCAGATGCGCCGACATATCTTCAGCGCGGGTGTTGCGGTGCATGCCGCCCTTGGAGCGGCCCATCGGAGTACGACCGAAGTCGACAATCACGACGTCTCTAGGATTCAAGCTCATACGTTCACTCTCACTCTAGTTGGGGGCGCTTAACCGAAGAAGCGTTGGCCGTTTTTGGCCATCTCGCGCAGCTTCGCGGTCGGGTGGTACAGCGCGCCCAAATCAGCGTACTGGTCAGCCAGGGCAACGAACTCGGCAACACCGATCGAGTCGATGTAGCGCAGCGCACCACCACGGAATGGAGGGAAACCGATACCGTAGACCAGACCCATGTCGGCTTCGGCGGCGGTTTCGACGATGCCGTCTTCCAGGCAACGCACGGTTTCCAGGCACAGCGGGATCATCATCCAATTGATGATGTCTTCGTCAGTGACTTCGCGCTGCTCGTAGACGATCGGCTTGAGCACTTCCAGCACCGACGGATCGGCGACTTTCTTCTGCTTGCCTTTCTTGTCGGCCTCGTAAGCGTAGAAGCCCTTGCCGTTTTTCTGACCCAGACGCTTGGCTTCGTAAAGCACGTCGATGGCCGAGCGACGGTCATCTTTCATGCGATCCGGAAAACCTTCAGCCATCACGTCACGACCGTGGTGACCGGTGTCGATGCCGACCACGTCCATCAGGTATGCCGGGCCCATTGGCCAACCAAATTTTTCCATGACCTTGTCGATACGGACGAAGTCCACACCAGCGCTGACCAGTTTGGCGAAACCGCCGAAGTACGGGAACAGCACACGGTTGACCAGGAAGCCCGGGCAGTCGTTAACGACGATCGGGTTCTTGCCCATTTTTTTTGCGTAGGCAACGGTGGTGGCAACCGCCAACTCGCTGGACTTCTCACCACGAATGACTTCTACCAGCGGCATCATGTGCACCGGGTTGAAGAAGTGCATGCCGACGAAATTTTCCGGACGCTTGAGGGCTTTCGCCAGCAGGCTGATGGAAATGGTCGAGGTATTAGACGCGAGGATGGTGTCCTCTTTGACCTTGTCTTCGACTTCGGCCAGTACGGCTTGCTTGACCTTCGGGTTTTCGACAACGGCTTCGACCACCAGGTCGACGTGACCGAAATCGCCGTAGGACAGCGTAGGACGAATGCCGTTGAGCACTTCGGCCATTTTCGCGGCGGTCATGCGACCTTTATCAACGCGACCGACCAGCAGTTTGGCGGCTTCGGCCAGACCCTGCTCGATACCGTGCTCGTTGATGTCTTTCATCAGGATAGGCGTGCCTTTGGAGGCCGACTGATAAGCGATACCGCCACCCATGATGCCGGCGCCCAATACAGCAGCCTGCTTCACGTCTTTGGCGATCTCGTCGTAGGCCTTGGCTTTTTTCTTCAGTTCCTGATCGTTCAGGAACAGGCCGATCAGGCTCTGTGCAGCCGAAGTTTTCGCCAGCTTGACGAAACCGGTGGCTTCAACTTCCAGTGCCTTGTCACGACCGAAGTTCGCGGCTTTCTGGATGGTCTTGATCGCTTCGACCGGGGCCGGATAGTTCGGGCCAGCCTGGCCAGCCACGAAACCTTTGGCCGTTTCGAAAGCCATCATCTGTTCGATTGCGTTCAGCTTGAGCTTTTCAAGCTTTGGCTGGCGCTTGGCCTTGTAGTCGAACTCGCCGGAGATGGCGCGCTTGATCATCTCAAGGGCAGCTTCCTGCAGCTTTTCAGGAGCAACCACGGCGTCGACAGCACCTACTTTCAGGGCGTCTTCAGGGCGGTTTTCCTTGCCGGCTGCAATCCACTCGATGGCGTTGTCGGCACCGATCAGGCGCGGCAGACGCACGGTGCCGCCGAAGCCCGGGTAGATGCCCAGCTTGACTTCCGGCAGACCGATTTTGGCTTTGGTGGACATGACGCGATAGTCCGCAGCCAGGCACATTTCCAGACCGCCACCAAGGGCGATGCCGTTGATCGCGGCAACAGTTGGAACGTTGAGGTCTTCAAAATCGCTGAAGATCTTGTTGGCTTCGAGATTGCCAGCAACCAGCTCGGCATCCGGCAGCTTGAAGTTGTCGACGAATTCGGTGATGTCGGCGCCGACGATAAAGACGTCCTTGCCACTGCTGACGATCACACCCTTGATCGAAGCATCTGCCTTGATGGTGTCAACAGCCTGACGCAGTTCGTTCAGGGTTAGACGGTTGAACTTGTTGACGGACTCACCCTTGAGGTCGAATTTCAATTCGACGATGCCACTTTCAAGAGCGTTAACCGTGATGGCTTTACCTTCGTAAATCATCAACTGATCTCCACGATATGGAAGCTGAACAGTACACGTCGGACGCAGGCGAATGGCTTGGCAAGACGCTTAATCGTCGATGCTGACACCAATCCACCCGGCACACCCGCCAACGCGATAGTCGGGATTCTGTAGGAGCGGTCTGAAATACAAACGCTCAATTCATACGCCCGTTTGATTCGGGTGCATCACCTTCACGGAAATTCCGACAATTGTCAATCGCCCGAAATACGGGATGAAATGCGACCTCACGGTCATTTCCGGCCCGTGCAGACCTGCAACACGCGCCTGCATGCACCGCTATTCATAAGATCAATCATTAGAAAATTCGCCCTAATAACCGACACACCTTGGTTAACAGGCTACGCTGGGCAAAGACGAAGAGAAACGTAACATCTTGGCGAGAGCGCTAAGACGATAGAGTAAGTTACCGGCCTGCCTGGCCACACCCGCCCGACGATAATGTCGGGCTTTTTATTGCGCGTCTGCCAGACACATCCCGCCATTGCAGCGGGAAATGTCGTCGCGTCATGCCAGCGCTTTCAGCGTAGCGTCGATGTCCGACAAAACCGATGCTTCGCCCTTCTCACCCCAATACAGGGCGATCATCTGCTGGTCGGCCTCGACCTTGAAAACGTTGGCCGGCAATTTTTCGAAATGATTGAGCAACAGTGGATCTTCACAGGTTTCCTGCCACTGATTGACCCACAATCCAGGGGATTTCTGCCAATACGCCCAGCATGCCGGTTGATTGCCGCGCCGTGGCCGATGGTACTGCGCACACGGGCTCGGAGGCTCCTGCGCCATCCAGTGCGGCCATTCCTGAGGCGCGAGTTGCATAGCCAGGCCGATGCGGCGGGCCTCCATGCGCAGGGCGATCCGGCCACTCTGCGCGCGCGAGGGGCGCAACCAGGCCAACGGACTCAAAACCACCAGCAGGATTGACACCACCAACCAGACCGTCATATCTGTACTCCCGAATCTGAATGAGCTCATTGCTTCGCTTTGGAACCAATGCGCTTGAAACCAGCCATACTTACCAATATTGAAACCTCACGAGGAGCACCTCATGCCCTACCACCATATCCTGGTCGCCGTGGATCTGACCGAAGAGTGCGACCCTGTGATCCACCGCGCACGCGAGCTTTCGGTGAGCAATGGCGCCAAGCTGTCGCTGGTGCATATCGTCGAACCTATGGCCATGGCCTTCGGTGGTGACGTGCCGATGGATCTGTCACAACTGCAACAACAGCAGTTTGACCAGGCCAAGGAACGTCTCGAGCGATTGAAACTCAAGTACACCGAGCTTGAAGGTGCCAACTGCCATCTGACCTATGGCCAGCCACGCCAGGAAATCCACCACTTTTCCAAGGAACAGGGCTGCGACCTGATCGTCGTCGGCAGCCATGGTCGACATGGTCTGGCGCTACTGCTCGGCTCCACCGCCAATGACGTGCTGCACGGCGCACCGTGCGACGTGCTCGCCGTGCACCTGGTCAAACGCTGACCTGCGCAGGTGTTGCCCGCGTCTGCGGCAGCGCCTACAAAAAGCCCGGCGCTCATCACTGAGTGCCGGGCTTTTTTATTGCAGGATCTGTCAGGCATCCAACTCGGCCCAGCGTTCCACCAGGACGTCCAGTTCGGCTTGCAACGTTTCAAGCGAAGCAATCACCTTGGCCGTCTCGGCCGCAGGACGCTGATAGAAACCGGCGTCAGCCATTTCCGCTTCTACGGCAGCGATTTGCTTCTCTTTGGCGTCGATATCGCCCGGTAGCGCTTCCAGCTCGCGTTGCAACTTGTAGCTCAGCTTCTTCTTGGCCGGTGTCGCAGCAGCGGACGCAGCAACCGGCGCTGGCTCAGCCTTGACCACTGCCGAATTCAAGTCAGCCTTGCCGGACTTGCTCTCGGTCACGCCCAACAGGCGCGGCGAGCCACCCTGACGCAGCCAGTCCTGATAACCACCGACGTATTCGCGCACCTTGCCTTCACCTTCGAAGACCAGGGTGCTGGTGACTACGTTGTCGAGGAATGCCCGGTCGTGGCTGACCATCAGCACGGTACCGTTGAAGGTCAGCAAGACCTCTTCCAGCAGTTCGAGTGTTTCCACATCGAGATCGTTGGTCGGTTCGTCGAGTACCAGCAGGTTCGCTGGTTTGCTGAACAGCTTGGCCAGCAGCAAACGCGCACGCTCACCGCCGGACAACGCCTTCACCGGCGTGCGAGCACGCTGCGGGCTGAACAGGAAGTCGCCGAGGTAGCTCAGGACGTGGCGGCTCTGGCCGTCGATATCGATGAAGTCGCGACCTTCAGCGACGTTGTCGATCACGGTTTTTTCCAGATCCAGTTGATGGCGCAACTGGTCGAAGTAGGCCACGTCGATTCTGGTGCCCTCTTCCACCTTGCCACTGGTCGGTTGCAGACCGCTGAGCATCAGTTTCAACAGGGTGGTTTTGCCAGTGCCGTTGGCGCCCAGCAAACCGATTCGGTCGCCGCGCTGCAGCACCATCGAGAAGTCTTTGATCAGGAACGGGCCGCCCGGGTGAGCAAAGCTCACGTCTTCGAGCACCATGACCTGCTTGCCGGACTTGTCGGCGGTTTCCAGCTGAATGTTGGCCTTGCCGGTGCGCTCGCGACGCTCACTGCGCTCAACACGCAAGGCTTTCAATGCACGCACTCGGCCTTCGTTGCGGGTACGACGCGCCTTGATGCCCTGACGGATCCACACCTCTTCCTGGGCCAGACGCTTGTCGAACAGCGCGTTGGCAGTGGCTTCGGCCGCCAGTTCGGCTTCCTTGTGCACCAGGAAACTGGCGTAATCGCCATTCCAGTCGATCAGGCCGCCGCGATCCAGTTCGAGGATGCGCGTAGCGAGGTTCTGCAGGAAAGAACGGTCGTGCGTGATGAACAGCACGGCGCCCTGGAAATCTTTCAGCGCTTCTTCGAGCCAGGCAATCGCACCGATGTCCAGGTGGTTGGTCGGTTCGTCGAGCAGCAGCAGATCCGGTTCGGACACCAGCGCCTGCGCCAGCAGCACGCGACGACGCCAGCCGCCGGACAATTCGGCGAGGGTCTTGTCGGCCGGCAGCTGCAGGCGGCTCAGGGTGCTGTCGACCAGCGTTTGCAGGCGCCAGCCATCACGGGCTTCGAGATCGTGCTGAACGTGCATCAGCTTGTCCAGATCGGCGTCGGTGACGATGTTCTGGCTCAGGTGATGGTATTCGGCGAGCAGCGCGCCAACGCCATCGAGGCCTTCGGCAACCACGTCGAAAACAGTCCGCTCGTCGGCCACCGGCAATTCTTGCGGCAATTCGCCGATTTTCAGACCGGGGGCACGCCATACCGAGCCGTCATCGGGCTTCTGGTCGCCCTTGACCAGTTTCATCATGCTGGATTTACCAGTGCCGTTACGGCCGATGATGCACACCCGCTCACCACGGGCGATCTGCCAGGACACCTTGTCCAACAACGGCATCGCGCCGAATGCAAGGGACACATCGCTGAATTTGAGCAGGGTCATGAGCTTCTCCAAAAACCGGGCGCGCATTCTACCTGAAATGAGGTGCCAACAGGCCGGCAATTTCGTTGTCGACGCACTCTGCACAACATTTGTTGCGAACTTGTGCCACAGGGCTGGGAAAGCTTTCGCCGGCTGCTGGCAAAAGGCTAAGCTACAGGCAATTCAGTGTCGGCTACCGTCGGCGCTAGTCATGATTTTCTCTGCCCGGATGTCTCATGCGCAGTCGCCTTCTTAGTGTTTTGTCATGTTTTTTACTTACCGCCGCTGCCGTTCAATCCGCCCAGGCGGTGGATCTTTCCACCCAACGCCAGTACTACGATGAAGCCAAACGCGCCTTGGCCAAGGGCGATACCGGCCCGTATTTCCGTTATAGCCAGGCTTTGGCCGATTACCCGCTTGAACCGTATCTGGCCTACGACGAACTGACCGCGCGCCTGAAAACGGCGAGCAACGCGGAGATCGAGAAATTCCTCGCTGAACACGGCGACCTGCCCCAGGCCAACTGGATGAAGCTGCGCTGGTTGCGCTGGCTGGCGGATCGCGGCGACTGGGCGACCTTCGTCAAATATTACGACCCTAAACTGAATTTCACCGAACTGGACTGCCTCAACGCGCAATACCAGATCACCCATGACAAAAAAGCCGAAGGCTACGCCAATGCCGACAAACTCTGGCTGACCGGCAAGTCTCAGCCGGCGGCATGCGATGCGCTGTTCGGCATCTGGGCCGCCGACGGCCAACTGACCGAACAGAAACGCTGGGAACGCACCAAACTCGCCGCCCAGGCACGCAACTATCCGCTGGCCAACAGCCTGGTCAACGGCCTGACCACGTTGGCCCCACGCGGTCGGCTGCTGGTGGACGTGGCGCAAAAACCGGAACTGCTCAATCAGCCGTCGCGCTTCACCCCGGCCGACGAGCCGATGTCCGATGTGGTCAGCCTCGGCCTGCGCCGTCTCGCCCGTCAGAATCCGGACAAGGCCATGGCACTGCTCGACGGTTATGCCAGCAGCATGCATTTCTCCCGTGATGAAAAAGTCGCGATCGCCCGGGAAATTGGTTTGACCCTCGCTCGTCGTTTCGATGGCCGCGCGCTGGATGTCATGACCAAATATGACCCGGAACTGCGCGACAACACGGTGTCCGAATGGCGTCTGCGTCTGCTTTTGCGCCTCGCGCGTTGGGACGACGCCTATCAGTTGACCCGCCGCTTGCCGCAGGATCTGGCGACCACTAACCGCTGGCGCTACTGGCAGGCCCGTAGCCTCGAACTCGCGCAACCGAAAAACCCGGAAGCGCAAACCCTGTACAAGAACCTCGCGCGCGAACGAGACTTCTACGGCTTCCTCGCCGCCGACCGCTCACAATCGCCTTACTCCCTGAACAACAAGCCGCTGGTGCTCAGCCAGGCCTTGATCAACAAAGTGCGCAATACGCCGGGTGTGCGTCGTGCGCTGGAATTCCATGCACGCGGGCAAATCGTCGATGGCCGCCGCGAGTGGTATCACGTCAGCCGGCATTTCAACCGCGACGAAATGGTCGCCCAGGCGAAACTGGCGTACGACTTGAAATGGTATTTCCCGGCGATCCGCACCATCAGCCAAGCGCAGTATTGGGACGATCTTGACATCCGTTTCCCGATGGCTCACCGCGAAACGTTGGTGCGAGAAGCCAAAGTGCGCGGCCTGCATTCGAGCTGGGTGTTCGCCATCACCCGTCAGGAAAGCGCCTTCATGGATGATGCCCGCTCCGGCGTTGGCGCCAGCGGCCTGATGCAATTGATGCCCGCCACCGCCAAAGAAACCGCGCGCAAATTCAGCATTCCGCTGGCTTCGCCGCAGCAAGTGCTCATCCCGGACAAAAACATCCAGCTCGGCGCCGCTTACCTGAGTCAGGTACACGCCCAGTTCAACGGCAACCGCGTCCTCGCCTCCGCCGCCTACAACGCCGGCCCCGGCCGCGTCCGTCAATGGCTGCGAGGCGCCGATCACCTGAGTTTCGACGTCTGGGTGGAAAGCATTCCCTTCGACGAAACCCGCCAGTACGTGCAAAACGTGCTGTCTTATTCGGTGATCTACGGCCAGAAACTCAACTCACCGCAACCGCTGGTGGATTGGCACGAACGCTACTTTGACGATCAATAAAGGCTGAGGCGGCAAGACCTTGGCTTCAAGCGGCGAGTCTTGTTGCTTCGCCAAAATGAAAATGCCAACATCGACAGATGCGGGCATTTTTCAAGCGTTCTAATACAAGTTAGTGTGAATTCAGTTTTGCGAGCGTGGCTTTACCGCATTCAGTCAGACGATGCGAGTAGGTCAACACCGGTCGCCACAGGCTGAGTATCAACGATTGCCATTCGGCGGCGCCATGTGCCCCAGCAGCCCATTCATTCGACATCATGCCCATCATTGAACTGCAACGCTGCCAACCGCGCATACAGCGGATTGCTCAAAATCAGTTCCTGATGCGTGCCCACCGCCACCAGTCTGCCTTGATCCATCACCGCGATGCGGTCGGCGTTTTTCACCGTGGCCAAGCGATGGGCGATGACCAGCGTGGTGCGATTGTGCATAAGGCGCGGCAGTGCTTGCTGGATCAGGTGTTCGCTTTGTGCATCAAGGGCGCTGGTGGCTTCGTCGAGCAGCAGGATGGGGGCATCCACCAACAAGGCGCGGGCGATGGCCAGGCGTTGGCGCTGGCCGCCAGACAAGCCGAGCCCGCCGTCGCCCAAATGGGTCTGGTAGCCGTCGGGCATTTGCTCGATGAAGTCGTGGGCGTGGGCTATTTTTGCCGCTTCCTGCACCTGTGCCAGGGTTGCGCCCGGAAGGCCGTAGCGAATGTTGTCTTCGACGCTGCCGAAGAACAGCGCGGGCGTCTGCGAGACCAGCGCAAAACAGCGGCGCAGATCCAGCGGATCAAGGCGGGTCAGCGGCACGCCGTCGAGCAGAATGCGTCCTTCCGTCGGGTCGTAGAAACGCAGGAGCAAGTCGTACACCGTGGACTTGCCTGCGCCCGATGGCCCGACCAGTGCCAGGGTTTCGCCCGCCCGAACCGTCAGATTCAAGCCATCGATAGCAAAGCTTTCTGAACGCGACGGGTAGGAAAAGCGCACATCCTGAAGCTCCAATTCGCCCCTGACCCGCGCCGGTAATTTCACTAGCCCAGTAACAGGTGGCTGAATAACATTTTCCGACCGCAGCAGTTCCGCAATCCGCTCAGCTGCACCCGCAGCCCGTTGCAACTCGCCGATGACCTCGCTCAACGTACCGAACGCGCTACCGACGATCAGGCTGTAGAAGACAAACGCCGCCAGCTCACCGGCAGAAATGCGCCCGGCGATCACGTCCATGCCGCCGACCCAGAGCATTACGCCCACTGCACCGAGCACCAGTACGATCACCAGCGTGATCAACCATGCACGCTGAAAAATGCGTTTACGTGCGGTTTCGAATGCCTGCTCGACTGTGTCGGCAAAACGCTGTTCGTCCTGCACCTGATGGTTATAGGCCTGCACGGTTTTGATCTGGCCGAGGGTTTCCGAGACGTAGCTGCCAATGTCGGCAATGCGATCCTGACTCAACCGCGACAGGCTGCGCACCCGACGACCAAAAATCAGAATCGGCGCGATTACCAGGGGTAGCGCGATGACGACGATGCTGGTGAGTTTGGGGTTGGTGATGAACAACAGCACAATGCCGCCGATCACCATCAGCAGATTGCGCAGGAACATCGACAGCGACGAGCCGATCACCGATTGCAGTAGCGTAGTGTCGGCGGTCAGACGCGACTGGATTTCCGAGCTGCGGTTGCTCTCGTAAAACCCCGGATGCAGATAGATCAAATGGTTGAAGACCCGCCGACGGATGTCCGCCACGCAGCGCTCACCGATCCATGACACCAGGTAAAAACGCGCGAACGTACCCACAGCCAGACCGAGCACCAGCAGCATAAACAGGCCAATGCTTTGATTAAGCAAATGCGGAGACTGGGTCATGAACCCTTGATCGACCAACAAACGAATGCCCTGCCCCATCGATAAGGTAATCCCGGCGGTGACGATCAGCGCCAGCAACGCACCGAATGCGTGCCAGCGATAAGGCGCAAGAAATTGACTGGCCAAGCGCAGCGCGCGTCGGTGGCGAGAGGAAAGCAAAGAGATCATTCAGGTTCACGTCTTGTGCTGAGGGATGGGGCCAGCCTACAGGTTCAACGAACGTGGAACTCTGTAAATCACAATGAGTCAGGTTAATTATGTCCGGCAAGACTAGCCGCTAGACACTATCGGTCTAACGTTCGGGTTGAGGCAAACGGTCATTTCTGTTTGAGTGGAGATGCCGTTCCGGACAGACCGCAGGGAGATGTCATCGCCCGGTCACCTGGCGGTTTTAATCTAGGCACACAACCTGATGAGGAGACAGGCCATGTCCTTGCAACACAGCAGCGAAGACAGAATTGAAGTGATCCGCACCCAGCCCGGCCAGCCTCTGGGTTGCTCGATGATCGATAAGGACGGGCGTGAAGTACCGATCACTGAAGACATGATTCAGGACGCTTGCCGCGAACTGGAACAGCGATTGGTCAAGCCTGCCGAACAAGAGTGATATAGCCAACGTCTTCCTGACCCGGCCTGGTGGCCGGGTTTTTTCTGTCTGTCGGATTTGTGATCGACGATTCGTAATTCGTGATTCATAAACCGTGTGGAGCTGCCGAAGGTTGCGTTACAGGACCGTGGCGCCTAATGCGATGACGATCTGGCGCAGCGCTGGCGAATCGCCTTCGATTCGCACCTGCAAACTATCGATCTCCCGTCGCGACGGATATTGCTTGCGCAACACATCGAACGCAGCGCGCTGTTCGGCGGGGCTGCCGATGAGGCTGCGACGAAAATCCGCGTCGTCCCGGCGCGGGTCGTATACACCGCGACACAACATTGCCAGCGCCCAGGCCGGATCGGCATCAGCGTGCAGGGTCACGTGCGACAACCAGGGCGCCGGCAGTAACTCGTTCAATTGCACGGATTGCGCCTGGCCAATGAAAGCGCAATACGCCTGATAGATTTGCGCCGTGCCGCGCTGCTTGCCGTCCAGGCTGTAACCGGCGATGTGCGGCGTGGCCAGCACGCACAGGTCGGCGAGGGCTTCATCGACGGCAGGCTCGGCCTCCCAGACATCGAGCACCGCCTGCAGGTCTTCGCGTTGCAGCAGCACTTCAAGTAATGCGGCGTTGTCCACCACCGGGCCACGGGCGGCATTGATCAGCCAGGTGCCCGGCCTGAGTTGTTGCAGGCGTTGTTCGTCGAATAAATGCCAGGTCGCGCCCTCGCCTTCGCGGGTCAATGGCGTGTGCAGACTGATCACGTCGCATTGCTCGACGATCTGCTCCAGGCTGACATAGTCCCCCCCTTCAACAACCTGACGCGGCGGGTCGCAGACCAGGACGTTCCAGCCCAATCCTTGCAATACCCTGATTAGCCGTCCGCCAACCTCGCCGGCGCCGACCACGCCATAGGTGCGCCGGGTCAGATCAACGCCTTCGAGTTCAGCGAGGGCCAACAGACTGCCGAGCACATAATCGACCACGCCCCGGGCGTTGCAACCCGGCGCGCTCGACCAGGTAATGCCGGCCTCGGCGAAATACTCCAGATCCAGGTGATCGGTACCGATGGTGCAAGTACCGACGAAGCGAACGTTGCTGCCTTCCAGCAGCGCACGATTGACGTGGGTCACCGAACGTACCAGCAGGACATCGGCCTGTTCGACGGTGGCGCGATCAATAGTGCGCCCCGACACTCGGCGGATCTCGCCGAAACCGGCAAAAAAGTCATCGAGCAGGGGAATGTTCTCGTCGGCAACAATCAGCATGGCAGGAGGCTCCTTTGGCGGGCAGGCAGTTTAACTGAGCTGCCGAAGGCTGCGATCTTTTGATTTTGCATTTGTAGATCAAGATCAAAAGATCGCAGCCTTCGGCAGCTCCATGGGGACGTGTAAATCCGCCTAGCCGCGCAGCACGAAAACGCTTACAAATCGCTAACAGAGGATTTTTCCTGACCGATGCGTCAGCGGCGTAGAATTCCCCGCTTTGCGCATTAACCTTCGTGGACGCTTTGCCTGTGAATTCCGTAACTGACCGCCCTTCTGCCATTTCCCTCACCCGCCCCGCGCGGATTCGCCTGGAGCTCAAAAACCTGCTCGCCCTGGCGCTGCCGATCATCATCGCGCAACTGGCGACCACTGCCATGGGCTTCGTCGATGCAGTGATGGCAGGGCGCGTGGGGCCAAAGGATCTTGCGGCGGTGGCGTTAGGCAATTCGATCTGGGTGCCGGTCTTCCTGCTGATGACCGGCACGTTGCTGGCGACCACACCGAAAGTCGCCCAACGTTACGGCGCCGGCAACCACGGCGAGATCGGCCCGATCGTCCGCCAAGCCTTGTGGCTGGCGCTCGTCGTGGGGTTGATCGCGACCACCATGCTGATTAGCGCCGAACCGATTCTGCATCTGATGAAAGTCGACCCGGAACTGATCGGCCCATGCATGCAATACCTGCACGGCATCGCCAGCGGTTTGCCGGCGGTGGCGTTTTATCACGTGCTGCGCTGCTTCAGCGATGGCCTCGGGCGTACACGGCCGGCGATGGTGCTGGGGCTGTGCGGTCTGGCGCTGAATATTCCGCTCAATTACATCTTTATCTATGGCCACTTCGGTGTGCCGGCCATGGGCGGCGTCGGCTGCGGCTGGGCCACGGCGATTGTGATGTGGGTGATGGCGCTGGGGCTTGCCGGTTATGAGCGCTGGGCACCGGCCTATCGTTCGAGCGAACTGTTCAACCGTTTCGACTGGCCGCAATGGGCCGTGATCAAACGCCTGCTGGCCATCGGTCTGCCGATCGGCATCGCGGTGTTTGCCGAGTCGAGCATCTTCGCCGTGATCGCGCTGCTGATCGGCAGCCTTGGCGCGACCGTTGTAGCCGGGCACCAGATTGCGCTGAATGTCAGTTCGCTGGTATTCATGATTCCTTATTCGCTGGGCATGGCCGTGACGGTGCGGGTCGGCCAGGCGCTGGGCCGTGAAGAGCCGCGTGAAGCACGCTTCGCCGCCGGTGTCGGCATGGGCACGGCGCTGGCCTACGCCTGCCTGTCAGCGAGCATGATGCTGTTGCTGCGCGAGCCCATCGCGTCGATCTACACCGCCGACCCGACGGTGATTCACATTGCGGCGATGCTGATTGTCTACTCGGCGCTGTTCCAGTTCTCCGACGCGATCCAGGTCACCGCTGCCGGCGCCCTGCGCGGGTATCAGGACACCCGGGTGACGATGATCCTGACTCTGTTTGCGTATTGGGGCATTGGTTTGCCGGTGGGTTACGCCCTCGGCCTCACCGACTGGCTCGGCGAACCGCGTGGCCCAAGCGGTTTGTGGCAGGGTTTGATTGTCGGTCTGAGTTGCGCGGCGGTGATGCTGTCGATCCGACTGACTCGCAGTGCGCGCAAGCGGATCCGGATCAGTCGTTCAATGGGCTGAGTCTTTTATTCGAGGCAAAAAAGTGCGAGCCAGTTTGCTGGCGATGGCGGCCAATCAGTCAACATTGTGTTGATCGGATTGCCTCATCGCCAGCAGGCTGGCTCGCACCGTTGTTTTTACATTGCCTGAGGCTCACGCGTCTTTTTTGCGGATCCAGTACAGATAGGTTCCGGCCTCTTCGTGCTGCCCTACCAGTTCATGGTCGAGAAACACGCAGAATTTCGGGATGTCGCGACGGGTCGAGGGATCGGTGGCGATCACCTTGAGTAGTCCGCCGGGCGCCAGGTCGCGAATATGCTGGTGCAGCATCATCACCGGTTCCGGGCAATTAAGGCCGGTGGCATCGAGGGTGCCATCGACGGGGGCATCGATCATTTCACTCATGACTCACTCCTGAAACTGGCCGGCATTGTCGCGTATTGCCGGGTGTATCGTCACCCTTACCCTGGGGATCAGCGGGACTTGGTCTTTTTGATGTCATGCCGGCGCAGATGACAAGTCACTTCCTCGCGGTCGTGGTACAGCTGTTTGCAACCGATATCGACCTTAATGCCCCGCGCCTTGAACCCGTCGGCGATGCGTTCCAGCAAACGTTTCACTTCGGCGTAACGCTGCTTCATCGGCAACTTGAGATTGACTACCGCCTCGCGGCAATGGCCTTCGCCGATCCACTCTTCAAGCATCGCGGCGTTGCGCGCCGGCTTCTCGACGATGTCGCAGACCATCCAGTCCACCGGCTGCTTCGGTTTGAAGGTGAAGCCATCGGCCATCAGGTGCTGCACCAGTCCGGTGTCCATCAGGCTTTCGGCCATCGGGCCGTTGTCGATGGCGGTCACCAGCATGCCGCGGTTGACCAGTTGCCAAGTCCAGCCGCCCGGCGCGGCGCCGAGATCGACACCAGTCATGTCGCTGTGCAAACGATCTTCCCACTGATCACGCGGAATGAAGTGGTGCCACGCCTCTTCCAGCTTCAACGTCGAACGGCTCGGCGCCTCGCGCGGGAACTTCAGACGCGGAATGCCCATTGGCCACATCGCCGAGTTACCCGCGTCGGCCATGCCCAGAAACACTTCGCGACCGCTCTTGAAGGTCAGCAGCAGACGCGGCTTGCTGTCGTCTTCGATCAACTTGCCGGCACCGGTCAGGGCCTTGCGCAACGGGCCTTCGAACTTCTTGCAGAAATTCGACAGTTCCTTGCCGTCATTGGTGTCCACGACTTCCAGCCACAGACTGCCGCACACCGGAAAATCGGCCATGTGCGCGAGGATCACGCTGATGCGGTCGGTTTCCGGCAGATCAATGAAGACACCGCGCGCCCATTGGCGCGGGAAGATCAGCTCGGCGAAGCGCTGGCCGCGCATCAGGCGTTCGGCGCCGTCTGCTTCGGTGCAGACAAATTCGGCGCACGCGGTGGCGGTTTTGGCCTTGGCGTAGCCTGACACGTTCAATTGCGCGGCAAGGTCGGAAATCTCGGAACAGACTTCGCCTTCGAAACCAGGTCGGCAATGCATAAAGAGGGTGTTCATTCTTACTCCTGGGCGCGGGGCGATCATTCGGCCCTGCGCGATGCCCAAGCCTTGCATTGAAGCAATGCCTGTCACGAAAACCGGCGCATGATAACCGAGATCGGAACCTTGGACTTGTCGATAGAGTCCAGTTATTAGCCAGCTACCTAAAACAGGGCTAGTTTGAAAGCTCTGTCCGTTCCCCAGTCCGTAGCCGTGCGGACTCAAAGGAGTGATCGCAATGCCCTCCCTCGATAGCCTGAAATCCCTCAAAACATTAGAAATCGACGCCAAGACTTACCACTACTTCAGCCTGCCCGATGCCGCCAAGCGCCTGGGTGATCTCGACAAACTGCCAATGTCGCTGAAAGTGCTGCTGGAAAACCTGCTGCGCTGGGAGGACGACAAGACCGTCACCGGCGCCGACCTCAAGGCCATTGCCGCCTGGCTCAAGGAGCGCCGCTCCGACCGCGAGATTCAATACCGCCCCGCCCGCGTGCTGATGCAAGACTTCACCGGTGTTCCCGCCGTGGTCGACCTCGCCGCCATGCGCGCGGCGATGGCCAAGGCTGGCGGCGATCCACAGCGAATCAACCCGCTGTCGCCGGTGGATCTGGTGATCGACCACTCGGTGATGGTCGATAAATTCGCCACCGCCAGCGCCTTCGAACAAAACGTCGACATTGAAATGCAGCGCAACGGCGAGCGCTACGCTTTCCTGCGTTGGGGCCAAAGCGCCTTCGACAATTTCAGCGTGGTGCCGCCGGGCACCGGGATCTGTCATCAGGTCAACCTCGAATACCTTGGGCGTACCGTGTGGACCAAAGATGAAGACGGCCGCACGTATGCGTTTCCCGACACGTTGGTCGGTACCGATTCTCACACCACCATGATCAACGGCCTCGGCGTGCTCGGCTGGGGCGTCGGCGGTATCGAGGCGGAAGCAGCGATGCTCGGGCAACCGGTGTCGATGCTGATTCCTGAAGTGATCGGCTTCAAACTCACCGGCAAACTCAAGGAAGGCATCACCGCCACCGATCTGGTGCTGACCGTGACGCAGATGCTGCGCAAGAAAGGCGTGGTCGGCAAATTCGTCGAGTTTTACGGTGACGGCCTCGCCGACCTGCCCTTGGCCGACCGCGCGACCATTGCCAATATGGCCCCGGAATACGGCGCCACCTGCGGCTTCTTTCCGGTCGATGAAGTGACCCTCGAATACTTGCGCTTGTCCGGCCGGCCGCCGGAAGTGGTGAAACTGGTCGAGGCTTACACCAAGGCTCAGGGTTTGTGGCGCCTGCCCGGCCAGGAACCGGTGTTCACCGACAGCCTGGCGCTGGACATGGGCAGCGTCGAAGCCAGTCTTGCCGGGCCGAAACGTCCGCAGGATCGCGTGTCGCTGCCGAATGTACCGCAAGCGTTTACTGACTTTGTCGATCTGCAATTCAAACCCACGAGCAAAGAAGAAGGTCGTCTCGAAAGCGAGGGCGGCGGTGGCGTGGCAGTGGGCAATGCCGATCTGGTGGGCGAAGCGGATTATGAATCCGAGGGCCGCACCTATCGTCTGAAAAACGGCGCGGTGGTCATCGCCGCGATCACTTCGTGCACCAACACCTCGAACCCGAGCGTAATGATGGCCGCCGGGTTACTGGCGAAAAAAGCCGTGGAAAAAGGCCTGACCCGCAAACCCTGGGTCAAGAGTTCACTGGCACCGGGTTCAAAAGTGGTTACCGATTACTACAAGGCTGCCGGGCTGACGAAATACCTCGATCAACTGGGTTTCTCGCTGGTGGGCTACGGCTGCACCACTTGCATCGGCAACTCCGGGCCTTTGCCGGAACCGATTGAAAAAGCCGTGACCAAGGCGGATCTGACCGTGGCGTCGGTGCTATCGGGCAACCGCAACTTTGAAGGCCGCGTGCATCCGCTGGTTAAAACCAACTGGCTAGCCTCGCCGCCATTGGTGGTCGCCTATGCGCTGGCGGGCACCGTGCGCACCGACATCAGCAGCGAGCCCTTGGGCGAGGATCAGAACGGCAACCCGGTGTATCTGCGCGACATCTGGCCGACCAGCCAGGAAATTGCCGACGCGGTGAACAAGGTCAACACGTCGATGTTCCACAAGGAATACGCCGAAGTCTTCGCGGGCGACGAACAATGGCAAGCCATCGAGGTGCCGCAAGCGGCAACCTATGTGTGGCAAGCGGACTCGACGTACATCCAGCATCCGCCGTTTTTCGATGACATTGGCGGGCCATTGCCAGTGATCAAAGATGTAGAGGGCGCTCGTGTGTTGGCGCTACTCGGCGATTCGGTGACCACCGACCACATCTCCCCCGCCGGCAACATCAAGGTTGAAAGCCCCGCCGGACGCTACTTGCGCGAGCAAGGCGTGGAACCCCGTGACTTCAACTCCTACGGCTCACGGCGGGGCAATCATGAAGTGATGATGCGCGGCACCTTCGCCAACATCCGCATTCGCAACGAAATGCTTGGCGGCGAGGAAGGCGGCAACACGATCTACATTCCAACCGGCGAGAAATTGGCGATTTATGACGCGGCCATGCGTTATCAAGCGTCTGGCACGCCGCTGGTGGTGATTGCGGGCCAGGAATACGGCACCGGATCAAGTCGCGACTGGGCGGCCAAGGGTACTAATCTGCTGGGGGTGAAAGCGGTGATTGCCGAAAGCTTCGAGCGTATCCACCGATCCAACCTGGTGGGCATGGGCGTGCTGCCGTTGCAGTTCAAGCTCGATCAGAACCGCAAGAGCCTCAACCTCACCGGCAAGGAAACCCTGGATATCCATGGCCTCACCGACGTAGAGCTGACGCCACGGATGAACCTGAAACTGGTCATCACCCGCGAGAATAACAAGCAGGAGACGATCGAAGTGCTATGCAGGATCGATACGCTGAACGAGGTCGAGTACTTCAAGGCCGGCGGGATCCTGCATTACGTCCTGCGACAGCTGATCGCGTCCTAAATGCTACCCCGTGTGTAGGAGCGGCCGCAGGCTGCTCCTACACACGGGCCACTTCCTGCAGGCGAAAAAAAACCCGCCGAAGCGGGTTTTCCCAAGACCATTACGACTCCCTGTCGGTCGCCATCCTTGCTTGGTCGATCATCCGTGATCCTGAAGCACTCCCTGTGCTTCAGTTGATGTGGCTAGATTACGCTTGGGATCCAATCGGCAATAGTCGACATAGCTACCATCGCGTGTAAGACATTCGCCATTCGCGCCCTTCCGAAAACCCTTATACGTGTCAGGCATTGACCATTCACTCCTGCTCGCGCTCCCGCGCCTTGGCGCTTTCGACAAGGAAATGCTCAAGCCTGCCGAGTTGCTCTTCCCAACCCCGGCTGTCCATGTAATACGCCTCTTTCTGGCGAATATCAGGAATATGCGCAAAACCGGACTCGGACACCTTGAGCAGGGTTTCGCCGTTAAAGTCTTCCAGCTCGAACTTGACCAGCGTGGTCGGCTCCTGGGAGTAGTCGATCTTCGGGTTCACCGCGTACGGGTGCCAGCGAAACGAGAACAATTGCTGCGGCTCGACCCGTTCGACCAGCACATTCCACAACACGTGTTCATAACCGGGATACGTCACCTGCCCTTGCGTCCACTCGCCGGCAATGAAGCGTCGATCCTCCAGAGCCACGCCAAACCACTGGCCGAACGCTTCGGCATCAACCAACGCCCGCCAGACATGCGGGCGCGACGCCTTGAGCATGATCTTGCGTTCGAAACTGTTAGGTACTGGTTTCATACGACACCTCCTGTTCTGAACACTAGGCTTGTATGACCACATGTCCAATGCGAAGTTGTATCAAAGCGGCAGTCGTTGACGATTAACGGCGAAACACGCGGCCTCATTTTTCCTGTCGATACGGTCATGGCGTGCGCGAACCCACACCGTAAAACTGTTAGGGTTCAAACCGCAATCAAACGAAAAAAGGATGATTCATGCCACCCTCTCTTGCCGAACGCTATCACGGCGCCCTACTGGGCCTGGCTTGTGGTGATGCGGTCGGGACGACTCTAGAGTTCAAGCCCCGTGGATCCTTCATGCCATTGACCGACATGGTTGGCGGCGGCCCGTTCAACCTACAACCCGGTCAATGGACAGACGATACCTCGATGGCGCTGTGTCTGGCTGAAAGCCTGCTGACAAAAAACGCCTTCAACGCGGCCGATCAAATGGGCCGCTACCTCAATTGGTGGCAATGGGGGTATCTGAGTTCGACCGGACAATGCTTCGACATTGGCATGACCGTCAGCCAGGCGCTGATCCGCTACCAGCAAACCGGTGAGCCGTTCGCCGGTTCCACAGATCCGATGAGTGCAGGGAATGGCTCGTTGATGCGCCTGGCGCCCGTGATTCTTTTTTTCTTTCCCGACGAGCAGCGAATCCAACGATTCGCCGCCGACAGCTCGCGAACCACTCACGCGGCACCGGAAGCGATCCAGTGTTGTCAGCTCTTCGCCGGACTGATCGCCACCGCATTGCGTGGTGCCGAAAAAGCAGATCTGCGCCAACACCTGTCGACATCATTTTCTGAACCCAAAGTCGCCGCCATTGCTCGGGGCGATTATCTTGAAAAGCCGATTACACAGATTCGAGGCGGCGGCTATTGCATCGAATCCTTGGAAGCGGCCTTGTGGTGTTTTCATCACACCGACGATTTTGCCGGTGCAATCCTGCAAGCCGCCAACCTCGGCGATGATGCGGATACCACCGCTGCTATCGTCGGCCAACTGGCCGGTGCGCATTATGGGATCAAGGCGATTCCCAGCGAGTGGCTGGCGAAATTGCACGACGGTACAGACATCGCACAAACGGCTGAGCGGTTGTTCGAATCATCCCAGCAAAGTGAATCCCAGTAAAAAGAGCAAAACGCTACACTGATGGACGTTTTCAATGCCGACAGCGAGATCCCCATGTCCCCACGCATCCTCCTGGCCCTGACGCTACTGCTTTTCACCCCCCTCGCCCATGCCGCCGTCGATTGTGCCAACGCCAGTGACCAAGCGACGATGAATCAATGCGCAGGGGAGGATTACAAAGCGGCGGACAAGGAGCTGAACACGGTGTATCAGCAGATCACCGGGCGCTTGAAGAACAATCCCGACGGCAAAAAGTTGCTGGTCAGTGCGCAGAGGGCGTGGCTTGGTTTTCGTGATGCCGAGTGCAAGTTCTCCGCTTCGGGGGTAGCCGGCGGTAGTGTTTATCCGTTGATTTACAGCAGCTGTATGACGAGCGTGACCAAAGTGCGGGTCGAGGCGCTGAAGCGGTATTTGAAGTGTGAGGAGGGTGATATGACTTGCCCGGTGCCTGGAGCCTGATTTTCTGGAATTTATATGGCCTCATCGCTGGCAAGCCAGCGATAGCGGCGCGTCAGATCACATAAAACTCAACGAGAGCGGCTTGCTCTGGTGCCTGCCGCCTCGCGAAGGGATCGCGGATGTGGACATTCATCTGCTGTGGAACCGCGACCAGCGCATGCGCCGCGCCGAGAAGCTGTTCATCGAACGCTTGCAGGCATGTCTGACGGTTCAGTAGCTGAGCGGTCTATACGTGAGGATCGCCCGGTTCCTTGGTCGGTGCCGCGTACTCCGGTTTGAGGTGACCGTCCTGATCGAGTAGCCAGGCATCCATGATCTGACGCACTACGGGGCCGGCGACGCGACCGCCCGCCTCACCGTTTTCGATCATGACGGAAATGGCGATTTTTGGATGCTCGGCCGGAGCGAATCCCACGAACAAGGCGTTATCGCGATGGCGTTCGAGGGTTTTTTCGCGGTTATAGCGCTCGCCTTGTTTGATCGCGACCACCTGCGCGGTGCCGCTTTTGCCGGCAATGCGATACTGCGCGCCCGCTGCTGCTGCCCGGGCGATGCCGCGAGCGTCATGCATCACCATCTGCATGCCGTGATTGACTTGCTCCCAGTCACGGGGGTCTTTCAGCAGAATATTCGGCATCGGGTGCTCATCCACCGGTGCAACACCATCGACAGTCTTGGCCAGGTGAGGACGGTTCCATACACCTTTGTTGGCGATCAATGCCGTGGCCTGGGCCAATTGCAGCGGCGTGACCTGCATGTAACCCTGGCCGATGCCGAGGATCACCGTTTCACCGGGGAACCAAGCCTGGCGGCGCGTGGCGCGCTTCCAGGCCTGCGACGGCATCAGCCCTGCGGACTCTTCGAACATGTCCAGCGAAACCTTCTCACCAAGGCCGAACATCGCCATGTAGTCGTGCAAGCGATCAATGCCGAGCTTGTGGGCCAGGTCATAAAAATAGGTATCGTTGGAGCGCATGATCGCGGCGTCCATGTCGACCCAGCCATCACCGCTGTGGTTCCAGTTGCGGTACTTGTGGTCGAAGTCCGGTAGTTGGTAGTAACCGGGATCGAATACGCGGGTCTGTGGCGTCACGACGCCAGCATCGAGTCCAGCGATGGCCACTTCTGGCTTGATGGTCGAGCCAGGTGCGTAGAGTCCGCGTAATACACGGTTGAACAGCGGTCGGTCGATGGAGTCGCGTAGCGCGGAATATTGCTTGGTGCTGATGCCGGTCACAAACAGGTTCGGGTCAAAACTCGGATTGCTGACCATGGCCAATACCTCGCCCGTGGATGGATCGAGTGCCACCACAGAACCTCGGCGGTCGCCCAGGGCAGCTTCGGCAGCCTCCTGTAGTTTGACGTCGAGACTCAGCACGATGTTTTTGCCGGGAATTGGATCAGTGTGCTTAAGCACCCTCAAGACTCGGCCCTGAGCGTTTGTTTCGACTTCTTCGTAGCCTACGTGGCCGTGCAACTGCGCTTCATAGAATCGCTCGATGCCTGTCTTACCGATTGACTGGGTACCGCGGTACTCCACCGAATCGAGGGTCTTGGATTCCTTTTCATTAATACGGCCCACATAACCTATCGAATGGGCGAAGTGCGTGCCAAATGGGTAGTCACGGACAAATTGCGGCTCAACGTCCAGCCCTGGCAAGCGGAACTCATTTACAGCGAGCACGGCAATCTGTTCTTCGGTTAATTCGTAGAACAGCGTCACTGGTGTGAAGGGGTGACGTGATTGCTTCATGGCCTTGTCGAAGACAGCGCGCTCTTCACTTGGCAGATGCAAAAGGTCTATGACTTCGTCCAACTCCTGATTGACGTCGGTGGCGCGCTCGCGGGTAATCGTCAGGTTGTAGCTAGGGCGATTGTCAGCGAGCAGAACGCCGTTTCGGTCGTAGATCAGACCTCGAGTGGGGGCGATTGGCAGGACGTGAACGCGGTTGTTTTCGGAGATCGTCGAGTGATAGTCGAACTCAACCACCTGCAAAATGTACAGGCGTATCACCAGCGCACAGCTGATGGCGAAAACCAGCAATGCGCAGGCGATGAGTCTTTTGTTGACCAAGCGCGTCTCTTTTTCGTGATCCTTGATTGGTATGGGTTCAGGCATTTCTGCAGCAACTCTTTGACAAAAAGATGGGCGCCGATCCGTGGGCGTGATATCAGTCCATTAAAAAGCGAGCTGCACCATATCAAAAACCCACGGCTACTTCAGGGCGATTTCCTCAAACGGTTAGCTTGGCGATCGTCGGATAGGCGAGAGAATTTTTTTACAGACAAAACAAAACCCCATCTGCTTTCGCAAATGGGGTTTCGGAATTTAATCTTGACGATGACCTACTCTCACATGGGGAAACCCCACACTACCATCGGCGATGCATCGTTTCACTGCTGAGTTCG
>NZ_WKEQ01000021.1 GCF_021605415.1 Pseudomonas syringae | reverse complement strand
AGCGCAAAAGCTGATGGCGCTGATGGGCTGAGAGGCCCTTTATTTTTCAGATCGCAGAAAAGCAAATGCCCCGACAAGTCGGGGCATTTGCTTTTAACCGGGACAGATTGTGTTTTCACACAGCCTGAATGCTACCGGGCTCTTATGGTTTTTACCGCTGGCTCCCGCTCAGGACAACTGCGCCTCGTATTCTTTTTGATACTGCCCGGCGAGCTGTTGTTTCTGTTTGTCATCGAGCAACTTGCCGGCCATCTGGAAGAATTTATGTTCTTCCTCCTTGAGATGGTGATGCACCTTGTCCGAGAGCTTTTTCGCCGTCGCCAGCCACGACGGACTGGACATTTCGGTTTCATCGAGCTCTTCCATCATCTCGTCCATTTCATGGTGTTCGGAGATGGCGTGGCGGCTAAGATCGACGCCGTTGTCGAACTCCATCAATGGAATGTAGAAGTGACGTTCTTCTGCGGTCTCGTGGGCCTGCAGTTCCGCCTTGAGCTGCTTGTAGGCTGCGGCCCGTTCCGGCGTGTCGCCGCTGGTCTCGATCAGGGCAACGGCATAGCGGCGCTGGCGATCGTGACTTTCACGCAGGGCTTCGAAAATGTTCATGGCATGTCCTCGTCGACTGCGTACCGAAATGGCGCTCGTAGAGGGCTAGACAACGGCGCGGGAACGGCGGTTCCGCCAGTCAAGGAAAGGATGGCTCAAGCGCTTGCAGCGCGTTAGTCTGCGTAACCGGCCATAAGGACATTGCTATGAACCTGCGTATCGAACTGTCGCAAGATCCCACGGACGAACAGCGCCAAGCCATTCTCGCGCCATTGCGCGCTTACAACATCGCCAAGGGCGGGCCTTCGGTGCCAGAGCCCTTTGCCCTGTTTGTGCGCGGAAAGGACGACGAAATCGTCGGCGGCCTGTACGGCAAGGTGTTTTATCAGTGGTTGTTTGTCGAATTGCTGTCGCTGCCGGAAGAGGGTCGCGGTCAAGGCATCGGCACCGAGCTGATGCAAATGGCCGAAGCCCATGCGCGGAAAAAAAACTGCCTGGGCATCTGGCTCGACACCTTCGACTTCCAGGCGCCGGAGTTTTACAAAAAACTCGGTTTCAGCGAAATCGGACAAATTGCCGACTACCCGCCGGGGCACAAGCGCTTCTTTATGCAGAAGCGCCTGGACTGATAAGCAGGCCCGCACCAACAGAACCGGCCATCACCCAACCCTGCAGGAGCGAGCCTGCTCGCGATGAGGCCATCAGTCACACCCCGTCAACTCAAAGACCCTTTACAAGCACGTCGCCAACGCCGCCAACCGGCGCTTGGCGACAAAGTCGTCCTTTTGCGCGTAATAACTCAACGCGGTGCCCGACGCATCACTGCTCACATCGACAAACGACTCCGCAGAACGGGTGTATACCGTCGAACCGCCCTTCTTGCCCGGTTGCAGATACGCACCGGCATCCACGCCGAACACCGCTTCATCCTGCCAGGCAAACTGCACGCATTGGGCAACAATCTTCTCGGGCTTGTCCGAGGTCAGGGTTTTATACGGAGTTTGCGTGCGAGCATTGTCCATCACCGAGCCCGCGCAACCGGCCAGCACAATCACTGCCAGCGCCACCATCAAAATTCGCATCGTGTTCGCTCATTCAGGAAAAAGCGGACTGTATCACCGTGGCGTCGGGTATCGTTCTGCTTTACTGCAATCAGAGCGCGACACTTTTATAGTGCTCCGGCAATCAAAGGTCATTAGCCTCACAAGGAAAACACATGGCGGCCACCGACCAACGACACGAACAGGCTCTACAACTTTTTCTCGACGCGCGCCCCGAACTGCGCGAAATCCTCGATCACCTCAATCCGCTACTGGCCCAGGCCAAGGGCGAAACCCAGGCGCAATACCGCGAAGAACGCCTGCATGAAGCCTTCGAGGCCGAGGCTGAAGCGCTGGGTTTATTCGCCTGGGAACTGACCCTGCAACTGACCGCACCGACGCCTGCCGACTATCAAAAACAACGTCTTGAGGTGCACCGCGAAGTCGCGGAAATGGCCGGGATGGATTGGCCGGAATATTGCGATCTGCACGGGATAAAGCTATAACCGCCCATAAAGGACATCCACGACGATGCTGCCCTCCGCCTCTACCCACCGCGCCAGCCCTGGCCACCTGCACACACAAAAATGGCGCGGGCGCATCGGCCTGGCCCTGGTCGCCAGCCTCTCGGTACTGGCCGGCATGACCGATGCCATCGGCTTCATGGCCAGCGGCGACTTCGTCTCATTCATGAGCGGCAACACCACACGACTCGCAGTGGCAATCAGCGATGGCGACCTCGGCTTGACCGTGCGGCTGGTGATCCTGGTCGCCACGTTCATCATCGGCAACGCGCTCGGCATCGTCGTCGGACGCTTCGGAGGCCGACGGGCGCTGCCCTTGCTCCTGTGCATCGCCACCCTGCTGTGCGCCGCCGCAGCCTGGCCCTTCGATACACAACTGCCGGCGCTGTTGGCGGCAATCATCGCCATGGGCATGCTCAATGCAGCCGTGGAAGAAGTAAACGGCCTGCCGGTCGGCCTGACCTACGTCACCGGCGCACTGTCGCGTTTCGGCCGGGGACTGGGGCGCTGGATGCTGGGTGAACGACGCAATGGCTGGCGGGTGCAACTGGTGCCGTGGAGCGGAATGTTGATCGGCGCCGTAATCGGTGCGGTGCTTGAGCATCACCTCGGACTCCAGGCGTTGTTCGTCAGCGGACTGCTCGCAGGCCTATTGGGGCTGATATCGCTGAAAATCCCCCGGCGTTGGCAGTTGGGCTATATGCCGCGCTGAACTGGTAGACACAAGACTCCATACCGCCACCCCCAGAAAGCTTTATCATGCCCCCAGATTCACAGATCGAGCCCATCATGAAGTTCGCCATAGCGCTATTCTCCGCCGCCCACGCCCCCTCCTCCCGCCGCGCCCTGCTATTCGCCCAAGCGCTGCAAAAGGCCGGCCACGAAATCACCCGCCTGTTCTTCTACCAGGACGGCGTCTACAACGCCGCCGACAGCGTGGTCACCCCGCAGGACGAATTAGACCTGCCCAAGCAATGGCGCACCTTCATCACCGAACACAACCTCGACGGCGTCGTCTGCATCGCCGCCGCGCTGCGCCGTGGCGTACTGAACAACGAAGAAGCCGCACGCTACCAACGTGACGCCGTAGCGGTCAGCACTCCCTGGGAACTCTCCGGCCTCGGCCAATTGCACGACGCGATACAAGACGCCGACCGCCTGATCTGTTTCGGAGGCGCCTGACATGGCCAAATCCCTGTTGATCATCAGCCGCCAATCGCCATGGTCCGGCCCCGGCGCTCGCGAAGCGCTGGACATCGTCCTCGCCGGCGGCGCCTTCGACCTGCCAATTGGCCTGCTGTTTCTCGATGATGGCGTGCTGCAACTGGCCGCCGGCCAAAACGCTAAAACCTTGCAACAGAAAGATCTGAGCGCCAACCTCCAGGCGTTGCCCATGTTTGGCATCGAAGAGCTGTTTTACTGCGCCGACAGCGCGAATTCTCGAGGTCTCGGCACGCTGTCGCTGGACGAAGCACAACCGCTCTCAGCCGAACACGTCACCGCCCTCATTGACCGCTACGACCAGGTGATCACCCTCTGATGTCGACTTTGCATGTGTTGTCTCATTCCCCATTCGGCGATGATCGTCTGACCAGTTGCCTGCGCCTGATCGGTTCCGCCGACGCGCTGCTACTGTGCGGCGACGCCGCTTATGCCCTGCAAGCGGACACTGCGCCGTTCAATGCGCTGGACGCTCGACGCGTGAAGCTCTTCGTCCTGGCCGAAGACGCCGAGGCCCGGGCCATCGACGTGCCTGATTGGGCACAAATGATCGATTACCCGGCGTTCGTGGAACTGTCGATCGAGCACGACAAGGTCAACACGTGGCTATGAACACTCTGACCGTCGGCGACCGCACCATTGAACTGGACAAGGACGGCTTTCTCGTCGATCTGAGTGACTGGTCTCACGACGTCGCCACCGCCCTCGCCGCCGCCGAAGGCATCGAGTTGAGTCCCGAGCATTGGGAAATCCTCGAACTGCTGCGCAGCTTCTACACAGAATTTCAGCTGTCCCCGGCCACTCGCCCGCTGATCAAATACACCGCACTAAAGCTCGGCCCGGACAAAGGCAACAGCCTGCACCTCAACCGACTGTTCAAAGGCACCCCCGCCAAACTCGCCGCGAAACTGGCGGGCCTGCCCAAACCGACGAACTGCTTATGACCGACTATCCAGCGCTGACCCTCGAAACGCCCGCCGAACACCCCTTTGCCCAATTTGTGCGCATCCTTGGCAAAGGCAAACGCGGCGCCCGCGACCTGACCCGCGAAGAAGCCCGCGAAGCGATGGGCATGGTGCTCGACAACGCCGTCGAAGAAACCCAGCTCGGCGCGTTCCTGATGCTGCTGCGACACAAGGAAGAAAGCGCCGAGGAAATGGCTGGCTTCACCGAAGCCCTGCGTGAGCGCTTGCAGGCTCCGGCACTGAATGTCGATCTCGATTGGCCGACCTACGCCGGAAAGAAGCGTCACTTGCCTTGGTATTTGCTCGCAGCCAAGTGCCTGGCGCAGAACGGCACCCGGATTTTCATGCATGGCGGCGGCGCCCATACCGCCGGGCGCCTGTATTCGGAGCAACTGCTCGGCGAACTGAACATCCCGCTGTGCCGCAACTGGCAGCAAGTCGGCAGCGCGCTGGATGACGGCGGTCTGGCGTTCATGCCGCTGATGGACTGGGCGCCGCAACTGCAAAAGATGATTGATCTGCGCAACACCCTGGGCCTGCGCTCGCCGATTCACTCATTGGCGCGGATCCTTAATCCGCTCGGTGCGCGCTGCGGCCTGCAAAGCATTTTCCACCCGGGTTATCAGGCGGTGCACCGCGATGCCAGTGGTCTGCTCGGCGATACATCAATCGTGATCAAGGGCGACGGTGGCGAAATCGAGATCAACCCGGACGCCGCCAGTCACCTATACGGTACGACCGGCGGCGAAAGCTGGGACGAGGAATGGCCACAACTGTCGGCGCAACGTCACGTCAAACCGGCCTCGCTCGACATCGAGCATTTGAAAGCCGTATGGCGCGGCGACGTCGTCGACAGCTACCCGCAGATGGCCCTGATTTCGACCATGGCCCTCGCCCTGCGTGGTCTCGGGCAAGATCACGTCGAGGCCTTTGCCACCGCCGAGAAATACTGGGACGCCCGGGACAGATCGATTTAACCGATCATTCACGCCCGATCTTTGCGCTTTTTGTTCGAACTCATACGAATAGACTCGACTCCAACGAATATTGGTTCCGAGGAGTCTTGATCATGGGTTTGTTAGTCGATGGCCGCTGGCAGGACAAGTGGTACGAAAGCAGCAAGGACGGCGCTTTTCAGCGCGAACAGGCGCAACGCCGCCACTGGGTCACCGCTGATGGCCAACCCGGCCCAAGCGGCGATGGCGGATTTGCCGCCGAAGCCGGGCGCTATCATCTCTATGTTTCCCTTGCCTGCCCGTGGGCGCATCGCACGCTGATTTTGCGCAAGCTCAAGGGTCTGGAAAGCCTGATCGATGTATCGGTAGTCAGTTGGCTGATGCTTGAAAACGGCTGGACGTTCGATCAGGAACTCGGTTCGACCGGCGATAAACTGGGTGACTTGCAGTTCCTCCACCAGCGCTACACCGCTGACACCGCCGATTACACCGGCCGTGTCACTGTGCCGGTGCTGTGGGATAAGCAGCAGAAACGCATTGTCAGCAACGAATCGGCGGAAATCATCCGCATGTTCAACAGCGCTTTCGACGACTTGACCGGCAACGATCTGGATTTCTATCCGCAGCCATTGCGCGCCGAAATCGATGCGTTGAACGAGCGAATTTATCCGGCCGTCAACAACGGCGTATACCGCGCCGGGTTTGCCACCTCGCAGCAGGCGTACGAAGAAGCGTTCGATGATGTTTTTGCCGAGCTGGATCATCTGGAGCAAGTGCTCGATGCCAATCGCTACCTGACGGGGGAATACCTGACGGAAGCGGATGTTCGCTTGTTCACCACGATGATTCGCTTTGATGCGGTGTACCACGGGCACTTCAAGTGCAACCTGCGGCGCGTTGCCGATTATCCGAACCTGTCGAACTGGCTACGCGAGCTGTATCAATGGCCGGGAATTGCAGAGACGGTGGATTTCCAGCACATCAAAAACCACTATTACGGCAGCCACAAAACCATCAACCCGACAGGGATTGTGCCGAAAGGGCCGGAGCAGGACTTCAAAGCGGCTCATGACCGGGCACGGTTGAGCGGTAAAGGGGTTTGGAACAAAGGTTGAGGCATGCGCTGATTTGGAAACCCCATCGCTGGCAAGCCAGCTCCCACAGGGATTTGCGTGATGCTGAGATTGCAGCCTCAACACAAAACCTGTAAGAGCTGGCTTGCCAGCGATAGGGGACGAAGCGGATTTCTAGACCTGCCCCTGAGCCCCTTCAAACCACGCCAGTTTCTCGCGCAGCTGGACTACTTCACCCACGATCACCAGCGTCGGCGCATGCACTTCATGCTCCGCGACCATCTGCGGCAAATCCGCCAGCGTGCCGGTAAACACTCGCTGATTGACCGTGGTGCCCTGCTGGATCAACGCCGCCGGGGTGTCCGCTGCGCGACCGTGTTTGATCAATTGCTCGCAAATAATCGGCAAACCCACCAGGCCCATGTAAAACACCAGCGTCTGCGCGGGGGCGACGAGGTCAGACCACGGCAGATCGGTGGAACCGTCCTTCAAATGCCCGGTGACGAAACGTACCGATTGCGCATGATCGCGGTGGGTCAGCGGAATCCCGGCATAGGCCGCGCACCCACTGGCCGCCGTGATCCCCGGCACCACCTGGAATGGAATGCCATGGGCGGCCAGCTCTTCGATCTCTTCACCGCCACGGCCGAAGATGAACGGATCGCCGCCCTTCAACCGCACCACCCGCTTGCCGGCCTTGGCCAGATCGACCAATTGCTGGTTGATCTGATCCTGCGGCACCGTATGCTCGGCGCGACGCTTGCCGACATACACGCGCTCGGCATCACGACGGCACAGCTCCAGAATCGCCGGAGCGACCAGACGGTCGTACAGCACCACATCAGCCTGTTGCATCAGGCGCAAGGCGCGGAAGGTCAGCAGATCCGGATCGCCCGGTCCCGCGCCGACCAGGTAAACCTCGCCGGTGGTGACAGTCGCTTCACCGTCGATCTTCGCCTGCAGCAGGCGCTCGGCCTCGCCACCCTGCCCGGCCAGTTGGCGGTCGGCAATCGGGCCCTGGAAGACGTCTTCCCAGAAACCACGACGCTGCTGCACATCCGGAAACAGGCCTTTGACCTGATGGCGGAAACGCGCCGCCAGACCGGCCAGTTGCCCATAGGTTGAGGGAATCCAGGTTTCAATCTTGGCGCGAATCAGGCGCGCCAGCACCGGCGCATCGCCGCCGCTGGAGACGGCAATGATCAACGGTGAACGGTCGACAATCGCCGGAAAGATCACACTGCACAACGCAGGCGCATCCACTACGTTGACGGGCACGCAACGGCGATGGGCATCCGTCGACACTTGCGCATTGAGGGCCTCATCATCGGTGGCGGCAATGATCAGCCCGCATCCGTCCAGATCCGTCTCGACGTAACCGCGCAACAGGCATTCGCCACCGCTGGTGTCGACCAGTTCGCGCAGTTGCATTTCGATTTCAGGTGCGACCACCCGCAGCAGCGCACCGGCATCGGCCAGCAGGCGGGATTTGCGCAATGCAATTTCCCCCCCGCCGACGACCAACACACGACTGCCGCGCAGGTTGTGAAACAGCGGCAGATATTTCATTTAGCCGATGACCTCAAGGCCACCCATGTAAGGCTTCAGCACGTCCGGCACACGAATCGAACCGTCGGCCTGCTGGTAGTTTTCCAGCACGGCAACAAGGGTACGACCCACCGCCAGACCAGAACCGTTCAACGTGTGTACCAACTCAGGCTTGCCGGTTTCCGGGTTGCGGAAACGCGCTTGCATGCGCCGGGCCTGGAAATCGCCGCAGTTGGAGCACGACGAAATTTCACGGTACTTGTCCTGGCTCGGAATCCACACTTCAAGATCGTAGGTCTTGACCGCGCTGAAGCCCATGTCGCCGGTGCACAGCGCCAGGGTGCGGTAAGGCAGCTCAAGCAGTTGCAGGACTTTCTCGGCGTTGGCGGTCAGGCCTTCAAGCGCGTCCATCGATGTCGACGGCTCAACGACCTGCACCATCTCGACCTTGTCGAACTGGTGCTGACGGATCATGCCGCGCGTGTCGCGACCCGATGCGCCGGCCTCACTGCGAAAGCACGGCGTGTGGGCGACGAACTTGATCGGCAGCAGTTTCGCGTCAACGATTTCGCCGGCGACGATGTTGGTCAGCGACACTTCGGCTGTCGGGATCAGGTACAGATCGGCTTCGCCTTCACGGGTGATCTTGAACAGATCTTCCTCGAATTTCGGCAACTGGCTGGTGCCCATCAACGCAGGCGCCTGCACCAGATACGGGGTGTATGCCTCTTCGTAACCGTGTTCGGTGGTGTGCAGGTTGATCATGAACTGTGCGAGGGCGCGATGCAGACGGGCGATCGGGCCACGCAGCAAGGCGAAACGGGCGCCGGACAGCTTGGCGGCGGTTTCGAAGTCGAGCCAGCCGAACTTCTCACCCAGGGCAACGTGATCCTGAACCGGGAAATCGAACACGGTCGGCGTGCCCCAGCGGCGGACTTCGACGTTGCCGTCTTCGTCCGAACCGATAGGCACCGACTCATGGGGCAAGTTCGGGATGCCCAGCAGGATCGAATCCAGCTCGGTCTGAATCGCGTCAAGCTCGACTTTACCGGTACTCAACTCGCCCGCCATGCGCTCGACGTCCGCCATCAGCGGCGCGATGTCTTCGCCGCGCTGCTTGGCCTGACCAATGGATTTGGAACGCGCGTTACGCTCAGCCTGCAGTGCTTCGGTGCGGGTCTGGACGGTCTTGCGCTGTTCTTCCAGCGCTTCGATGCGCGCGACATCCAGGGCAAAGCCACGGGAAGCCAGGCGGTCCGCTACGTCCTGAAGGTTGCTACGTAACAGTTTGGAATCGAGCATGTCGGTTTCTCGTTATCAAAGTTTGGTCAGGGACAGGCCGGCCCACGTCGCGAGCAGCCCGCCGAATACGCTGATGCCCGCATAGCCCAGGGCCAGCGGCACTTGCCCGCTTTCCAGCAGGCGCACCGTATCCAGTGAAAAGGATGAAAAAGTCGTCAGCCCCCCGAGGAAGCCGACCATCAACCCGGCACGCACCTCGATCGGCACTTCCGGGCGTATCAAAAACAGGCCGTACAACACGCCGATCAGCAGGCAGCCCACGATATTAACGGCCAGCGTCGCGGTATAGAAGTGCCGCGGCCAATTGGCGTTGATCCAGTTGGCCGTGGCGAAGCGCAACAACGTGCCGGCCATGCCGCCGGCAGAGACCGCGAGAATCAATGGAAGCACTATTTTCTCCGCTGTCGAGGGCTTAATCGGTCGAGTTGGGCGAGGTGGTTGAGCTTCTCGCCAATCTTCAGTTCCAGGCCACGAGGCACCGGTTGATAGAACGCAATCGGGTCGAGCTCTTCCGGGAAGTAATCTTCACCGGCGGCATAGGCGTCCGGCTCGTCGTGGGCGTAGCGATATTCATCACCGTAGCCCAACTGTTTCATCAGCTTGGTCGGCGCATTGCGCAGATGCAGCGGCACTTCCAGCGAACCGTTTTCCGCAGCGGCACGCAACGCCGTCTTGAAGCCCATATACACCGCGTTACTTTTCGGTGCGCAAGCCAGATAGGTGATGGCCTGGGCCACCGCCAACTCGCCTTCCGGACTGCCGAGCCGCTCCTGCACTTCCCACGCGGCCAGGCACAGGCTCAATGCGCGTGGATCGGCATTGCCGATGTCTTCACTGGCCATGCGCACCACGCGCCGCGCCAGGTACAGCGGATCGCAACCGCCGTCGATCATCCGGGCAAACCAGTACAGTGCGCCATCCGGATTGGAGCCGCGCACCGATTTGTGCAGCGCGGAAATCTGATCGTAGAACGCTTCGCCACCCTTATCGAAACGGCGACGGGTATCGCCGAGCAGGCTTTGCAGCAGCTCGGTGCCGATTTCGCTGTCGTCTTCGGCCAGATCCGAGGCGTTCTCCAGCAGATTGAGCAGCCGTCGACCATCGCCGTCGGCGGCGGACAGCAGCATCTGGAAGCCTTCGTCATTCAGCGTCAGGTTGCGCTTGCCGAGGCCGCGCTCTTCGGTGAGCGCACGACGCACCAATTTGCGCAGCGCCGCTTCGTCGAGGCTTTTCAGCACGTATACACGGGCGCGCGACAACAAAGCGTTGTTGAGTTCGAACGAAGGGTTTTCCGTGGTGGCGCCGATGAAGATCAGCGTGCCGTCTTCCACGTAAGGCAGAAAGGCATCCTGCTGGGATTTGTTGAAACGGTGCACTTCATCGACGAACAGAATCGTGCGCTTGCCGTATTGCCCGGCCTGCTGTTTGGCGATTTCAACGGCCTGACGGATCTCTTTGACCCCGGCCAGTACCGCCGACACCGTTTCGAAGTGCGCATCGGAAACTTCGGCGAGCAGCCGCGCCAACGTGGTCTTGCCCACGCCCGGCGGCCCCCAGAAGATCATCGAATGCAGGGCGCCCTGCTCCAGCGCCTCGCGCAGGGGCTTGCCGCGAGCGAGCAAATGCTCCTGACCGACATACTCGTCCAGGTTGGTCGCACGTAGACGCGCGGCCAGTGGCTGGGCTATCGGGGCGCTGCGAAACAGATCCATCACGTACCGTTGAAACCTCTCAGATCCGGGGCCCGTCATTCGGCCTTTGTGGGAGCGAGCAGGCTCGCTCCCACAGGGTTTGCATTTTATTCCTGAATTACATCGGCACCCTTCGGGATATCGAACTTGAACTTCGATGCCGGGATCGCTTCGTTGGCCTTCACCCCGGTGAACAGGATGTTGGTGCGCTGGCCGACGCTGTCGATCAGTTGCATGTCGTTGACCAGACCGTTGCGGAATGACAGACGCAGGCTATCGAACAGGGTGTCTTTGGTTTTCGGCTTCAGGGTGAAATCGATCACGCCGCCGGCTTCCTTGGCGCTGATATCAAAGCTCTGGCTGATCTTCGAAACATCGTCGGACAGCAGCAAGGCCGGTGTCTGGGTCAGGCGCGGATCAAGCTTCTTGATGGTGGCCTGTTCCAGATCCGGATCCCATAGAGTCACCTTCTTGCCGTCGGAAATCATGGTCTGCTCGTTCGGCGCGTCGGTGTGCCAGTAAAACAGGCCCGGGCGCTGCAAGGACATCTCACCGGTGGTTTCCTGCAACTGAGTGCCGCCGCCGTCGAGGGTCAGCTGGGAGAAACGTGCGGTCAGGGTGTTGGATTTTTCCAACAACTGAGTCAGACGCGCGACGTCTTTTTCATCGGCGTGAACCGAAAGAGTGGTCAGAGCCAATACTGGCAGCAGCATGCGGATAAGACGCATGGGAGTCCTCTTGTATATCCGTTGGGGAGAACGGACGGCGCGTCATTGCGCCGTCCGAAGCATTCGGGTCAGTCGCGTACCGGGCCCGGGGCCAGGACTTCACGCGAGCCGTTGGTGTTCATCGAAGTGACAACGCCTGCCATTTCCATGGCCTCGATCATCCGCGCGGCACGGTTATAGCCGATCTTAAGCTTGCGCTGTACCGCGGAAATCGAAGCTCGGCGGCTTTCGAGCACGAACTGCACCGCTTCATCATAAAGCGCGTCGGCTTCCGGATCATCGCCATCACCGCCGCCGCTGCTGCCTTCAAAGCCGCTGCCGGCCTCTTCGACACCGTTGAGGATGTCGTCGTTGTATTCCGGCGCGCCGCGCAGTTTCCACGCTTCAACAACCCGATGCACTTCATCGTCGGAGACGAACGCTCCATGAACACGGATCGGCAGGCTGGTGCCCGGCGGCATGTAGAGCATGTCACCGTGACCCAGCAGTTGTTCGGCGCCGCCCTGGTCGATGATGGTACGGGAGTCGATCTTGCTCGATACCTGGAACGCCATTCGGGTCGGGATGTTGGCCTTGATCAGACCGGTGATCACGTCCACAGACGGGCGCTGGGTGGCGAGGATCAAATGAATACCTGCCGCCCGCGCCTTTTGCGCGATACGGGCGATCAGTTCTTCAACCTTCTTGCCGACGATCATCATCATGTCGGCGAATTCGTCGACGACCACAACGATGGTCGGCAACTTGGTCAGCAATGGCGCTTCGTCATGGATGCTCTCGCGCTTGTACAGCGGATCGCTCAACGGCTCGCCGGCATCCTGGGCTTCCTTGACCTTGGCGTTGAAGCCGGACAGGTTGCGCACGCCCATCTTCGCCATCAGTTTGTAGCGCCGCTCCATCTCGGCGACGCTCCAGCGCAGGGCGTTGGCGGCGTCCTTCATGTCCGTCACGACCGGGCAGAGAAGGTGCGGGATGCCTTCGTAGATCGACAGTTCGAGCATCTTCGGGTCGATCATGATCAGCTTGGCGTCTTCCGGGCCAGACTTGAACAAAATCGACAGGATCATCGCGTTCACACCCACCGACTTACCGGAACCGGTCGTACCGGCCACCAGCAAGTGCGGCATCTTCGCCAGGTCGGTGATGACCGGCTTGCCGCCGATGTCGTGCCCCAGCGCCAAAGTGACCGGCGACTTGAAGTTGTCGTACTCGGGTGTCGACAGCACTTCGGAGAAGCGCACGATTTGCCGGTCTTCGTTGGGAATCTCGATACCAACGGTGGTCTTGCCCGGGATTACTTCAACCACACGCACGCTGGTCACGGCCAGGGAACGCGCGAGGTCTTTCGCCAGGTTGGCAATACGACTGACTTTCACGCCGGCGGCCGGCTGGATTTCGTAACGGGTAATTACCGGGCCCGGGTGGATCGAATCCACCGAGACTTCAACACCGAATTCCTTGAGCTTGATCTCCAGCAAGTGGCCGACGGCCGCAAGTGATTCAGGGGAATAATTGAGTTGTTTCTTTTCCGCAGGATCGAGGATCGAGATCGGCGGCAGCGTGCCTTCCACGGCGCTGTCGACGAACAACGGCGCCTGCTTCTCTTTCTGCACGCGCTTGCTCGGCTCCGGCGCCTTGATCGGGGCCGGGGCAATCACCGGCGGCACCTGCTTCTCGCGATCGGACATGTGCTTGCTCAGCGCCTGCTCGCGCTCGATCAGGCGCTCCTTGACCTTGGCCTGCTCGCGCTTGTCAGTGACAGTCGGTGCCACCACGTCGTGTACGCGATCGTCGACTTCGCGCAATTGGGCGACCAGTTGCTTGCGCTCATTACGCGCCGACCACCAGCGATTCATCGCGCTCTGGAAGAGCTCGAACAGGTCGAGGGTAATCTTGCCGGTGACGTCCATTACCTTGAACCACGACAAATCGGTGAACACCGTCAGGCCAAAGAGGAACAACGCGATGAACATCAGGGTACTGCCCTGGATATTCAGGGCATTGCGGGCCAGATCACCCAGGCTTTCGCCCAGCGCCCCGCCCGCGCCTGCCGGAAGACCGGTGGCCGCGTGGAAGTGGATATGCGCCAGCGCCGCACCAGACAGCACCAGAAACACCAGACCGATCAGGCGCCAGGAGAACAGCCAGCCGCTCCACTGCCACGGCTCGTGGCGCTGCCGGAAAATCTGATACGCCTTGATGGCCAGCAGCAACGGGAAGATGTAGGCGAAGTAACCCAGCACCATGAAGAGGATGTCGGCGCTGTACGATCCAGCCGGGCCGCCGAAGTTCTGCACATCGTCGATCTTGCTGTTGTGGCTCCAGCCCGGATCGTCCTTGCCGTAGGTGAGCAAGGCCATCATCAGGAACAGGCACAAGGCACCGATGGCGATCAGTGCACCTTCCTTGAGCCGGTAGTGCAATTGCTGACGCCAGAGCGGTACGACTGTTTTGGGTGCTTCGGTGGATTTTTTCAAAACGCTACTTTTCCTGCGCCTGAAGGCGCGTCCATCTATTGAGTGACCAAAAAACTGCCCAATCCAGGCAGGTAAAAAAGTTAACCGACGTAACTGAGACTACTTTTAACACTGAGTCGCGTTTTACATAAACACGGCCGACAGCGAATATTCTGTAACAGCCCGGCATTGTACGGGTTTGTACGCCCGACGCCATGCTGGCGCCTTAACGTTTGAGCATAGCCAACACCGTCAGACATGCGACGCAATTTGAGCATGCATTGTCTTTTGTGACAAAGGCTTATGAGGTGTATTTGATGAACGTAGCGAAGCTTCCACACCAAACACGCGCTCTGCAAGAATTGCTACGAATCGCGTGAAGCGATCACGCTGCCTTACGACCACGCCACACTGTTCAAGTTGCAGGACGAGCCGCTCAAGCCATAGCGACGACTTTTACCGCAATTGACGGCACAATTGACCACCACCGCCCTCCCCTTCTGCAAAGCCTGGATGCCATGCTCACTTGGTTACAACGCAACACCCTGACTTTTCCACCCCTGGAAAAAGCCATGCGCGATCCCAACGGATTGCTGGCGGCTGGCGGTGACTTGTCCGCCGACCGCCTGATACAGGCGTATCGCCATGGTTGCTTCCCATGGTTTTCCGAAGGCCAGCCGATCCTCTGGTGGTCGCCGGATCCGCGTACCGTATTGTTTCCCGACGAGCTGCATATCTCTCGCAGCCTGGGCAAGCTGCTACGCCAACAGCGCTACAAAGTGACGTTTGATCAGGATTTCGAGGCGGTGATCCGTGCGTGTGCGGCGCCTCGGGATTACGCAGACGGCACCTGGATCACCGAAAGCATGCAGGACGCCTATATCGAATTACATCATCGCGCACTGGCCCACTCGGTTGAAGTCTGGGATCAGGGAGAGCTGGTCGGCGGTCTGTACGGGCTGGCGATGGGGCAACTGTTTTTCGGCGAGTCGATGTTCAGCCGCGCCGACAACGCGTCGAAATATGGCTTCGCTACGCTGGTAAATCATCTGAAGAATTCAGGCTTCGTGTTGATCGACTGTCAGATGCCCACCGATCATCTGCACAGCCTTGGCGCCCGGCCAATTTCCCGCGAGCATTTCGCCGGTTACCTGGAGCGACACCTGGATCTATCCAGTCGCGCCACATGGGTTTGCTGAGCGACTTTCGCGCGCGTGGCTTACACTTAACGCACCAGCTTTTCCCGAGGGTTGATTCATGACCGAGTTGGCGCGCTTGAAGTTCTATGCCACTCAGCCTCACTCCTGCAGTTATCTGCCCGAGGAGCAGGCCACTACCCTGTTTCTCGATCCGAGTCAGCCGATGGATGTGCACGTTTATGCAGATCTGTCGGAGATGGGCTTTCGCCGCAGCGGCGATCACTTGTATCGGCCGCATTGCCAAAACTGCAATGCATGCGTGCCTGCGCGCATCCCTGTCGCGCAATTCAGCCCCAACCGCCAGCAGAAGCGCATTTTCAAACGCAACGCGGATCTACAGGTTCGCCCTGCCAGGCCAGGATTCAGCGAAGAATATTTCGACCTTTATCAGCGCTACATCGAACAGCGCCACGCCGATGGCGACATGTACCCACCAAGCCGCGATCAGTTCTCAACGTTTCTGGTGCGGGATCTGCCATTTTCGCGTTTCTATGAATTTCGTCTCGACGGACGGTTGCTCGCGGTTGCCGTCACTGACCTGCTGCCCAATGGTTTGTCGGCGGTGTACACGTTCTACGAACCGGATGAAGAACGCCGCAGCCTGGGACGCTTCGGGATCCTTTGGCAAATCGCCGAAGCCCAGCGATTGGGCCTTGAAGCGGTTTACCTGGGCTACTGGATCAAAAACTGCAAAAAGATGAACTACAAAACGCAATATCGGCCTATCGAACTGCTGATCAATCAGCGCTGGGTAGTGCTCACCTAAACGCAATCCCTAAACCCCTTGGCGTATACCCCCTTTTTCGGGCACAATGCACGCCGCTTTTGCCTGGCGCAGTTGCACCGGGCCATTCATTGGATACCGAGGGCTTTACTGCATGTCGAAAGAAGACAGCTTCGAAATGGAAGGCACTGTCGTCGACACCCTGCCCAACACCATGTTTCGTGTGGAGTTGGAAAATGGGCACGTCGTAACCGCGCATATTTCCGGCAAGATGCGCAAGAACTACATTCGTATTCTTACCGGTGACAAAGTGCGCGTCGAGCTGACGCCCTATGACTTGAGCAAAGGTCGCATCACTTACCGCGCCCGTTAATCAAGTCAATACAAGACGCCCGGCCTATGCCGGGCGTTTTTGTTTGTCTGGGTTTTGAGCTTGAAGCCTTGAGCTCCGCGCTTACGCTCTTCACCGCTCAACAGGCCGAGTGTCAGCTCGGCTGCAGCTTTGATCTTGATCCACCCGCCCCCTTCGGAAGGAACCCAAGCCTGCGAGGGCCGAACGCCGGGGCGAGACCTTTTGGTTCCTTTGGGCCGGGCCGGCAATCCGGCGCTTGCCAAAAGTGGCTCGACCGTCAGGGCGAAACCCTAAGCCGCCATTACCGCAGCAACGGATATGCACACAAAACAACGAAACAACACACAGCAAAAAGGCGCCCGAAGGCGCCCTTAGCTTTACAGCAGATGAATGACCGTCAGGCCATCTCCGCCGTGGTTTCGAAGTCAAAGGTCAGCTCACCGTCCTTGATGTCGATGTGAACCACACCGCCATGCTCGGCCAGCTCGCCAAACAGAATCTCTTCCGCCAGCGGACGCTTTATCTTGTCCTGGATCAGACGCGCCATCGGACGAGCACCCATTGCCGAATCGTAACCACCGGCAGCCAGCCAACTACGCGCCGCGTCGGTCACTTCCAGCAACACACGCTTGTCTTCCAGTTGCGCCTGTAGCTCGGTGAGGAACTTGTCCACCACACTTTTGATGACCTCATGACTGAGGCGACCAAACTGGATAATGGTGTCCAGACGGTTGCGGAATTCCGGCGTGAAGCTCTTCTTGATCACTTCCATCGCATCGGAAGAGTGATCCTGATGAGTAAAGCCGATCGAAGCCCGCGCGGCCGTTTCAGCACCGGCGTTGGTGGTCATGATCACGATCACATTGCGGAAGTCAGCCTTGCGCCCGTTGTTATCAGTCAGCGTGCCGTGATCCATTACCTGCAGCAGCAGGTTGAAGACTTCAGGGTGCGCTTTCTCGATTTCATCGAGCAGCAATACGCAATGCGGTTGCTTGGTGATCGCCTCGGTCAACAGACCGCCCTGGTCAAAACCGACATAACCAGGAGGCGCACCGATCAGACGCGATACGGTGTGCCGCTCCATGTACTCGGACATGTCGAAGCGAACCAGCTCGATCCCCAAGGCCTTGGCCAATTGCCGCGCTGCCTCGGTTTTACCAACCCCGGTGGGGCCGGCGAACAGGAACGAACCGACCGGTTTGTCAGGCGATTTCAGCCCGGCACGGGACAGTTTGATCGCCGTCGACAGTGAGTCGATGGCAGCATCCTGACCAAAAACCGTCAGCTTCAGATCACGCTCAAGATTACGCAGCAGCTCCTTGTCGGAACTGGTGACGTGCTTCGGCGGAATCCGCGCGATCTTCGCCACAATGTCTTCAACCTGAGGCACTTCAATACGCTTCACACGTTTTTCGACCGGTTGCAGACGCTGGTAGGCGCCCGCCTCGTCGATCACGTCGATCGCCTTGTCCGGCATGTGCCGGTCATTGATGTAGCGCGAGGCGAGTTCAGCGGCGGCACGCAAGGATTCGTCGCTGTACTCGATGTTGTGGTGCAATTCGAAACGCCCTTTCAGGCCGCGCAGAATGCCGATGGTGTCTTCCACCGACGGCTCGACGACGTCAACTTTCTGGAAGCGACGCGCCAAGGCGCGATCCTTCTCGAAGATGCCGCGAAATTCCTGGAACGTGGTCGAACCGATACACCGAATGTCACCGGATGACAGCAGCGGCTTGAGCAGATTCGAGGCGTCCATGACACCACCGGACGCAGCACCCGCACCAATAATGGTGTGGATTTCGTCAATGAACAAAATCGCCTGCGGACGTTTTTTCAACTCGTTGAGCAACGCCTTGAAACGCTTCTCGAAATCGCCACGGTACTTGGTGCCGGCGAGCAAGGCACCGAGATCGAGAGAATAAACGACACTATTGGCCAGCAGATCCGGCACCTGGTTATCGACAATACGCTTGGCCAAGCCTTCGGCAATTGCAGTTTTACCCACGCCCGCCTCACCGACCAGCAACGGATTGTTTTTGCGGCGACGGGCAAGTATCTGCGCGACGCGCTCGACTTCCGATTCGCGGCCGACCAATGGATCGATACGACCCTGGCGTGCGAGTTCGTTGAGGTTGCTGGCATAAGCATCCAGAGGATTGCCTGACGAAGAAGACTCACCGCCCTCGTCATCCTGCATATCTTGCTCACCTTCAGAGTGATCGCCATGCCCCGGCACTTTGGAAATGCCATGGGCGATGTAGTTGACGACATCGATGCGCGCAACGCTCTGCTGCTTGAGCAGGAACACCGCCTGACTCTCTTGCTCGCTGAAGATTGCAACCAGCACATTGGCGCCGGTTACTTCGCGCTTGCCCGAGCTCTGTACGTGAAAGACAGCACGCTGCAATACACGCTGGAAGCCCAGGGTTGGCTGGGTCTCGCGATCTTCGTCATGGACGGGGATCAATGGCGTGGTGGAGTCGATGAACTCCTGCAGATCATGCTTGAGTTTGTCGAGGTTTGCGCCGCAGGCACGCAAAACGGTGGCGGCAGCCTCATTATCCAATAGGGCCAACAGGAGATGTTCGACAGTCATGAACTCATGACGCTTCGAACGAGCCTCCTTGAAGGCTAGATTGAGGGTGACTTCGAGCTCGCGGTTTAACATAGCTTCACCTCATACCCAAGTGGTCGGCGATTAACCGTCCTTCTCGATTTCACAGAGTAGCGGATGCTGGCTTTCCCTGGCGTACTGGTTGACCTGCATGGCCTTTGTCTCGGCGATGTCGCGGGTAAACACTCCACATACTGCCCGACCTTCTGTATGGACGGCCAGCATGACCTTGGTCGCCAGCTCGCGATTCAGGTTAAAAAACACCTCGAGCACTTCGACGACGAAATCCATCGGTGTGTAGTCATCATTAAACAAAACCACCTTGTACATCGGCGGCGCCTGTAGAGCCGGCTTTGCTTCCTGAACCGCAACGCCTGCCGAATCGTCGTCGTGTTCCTCCGGATGATCCTTCTGGAATGTCGGGCGATCCTGATTGAATGTTAGTCGAATCTGGCTGATTGCATGCATGGAAAGAAAGGTTCGTCAGTTGTGCAAATACAGTGGTGGGGGCGGCTACACACATTTTCAACTCCGACTGCCAAGTCACCTTGACTATCAGGAAAACGGTGTTACAACCAATAGAACCCACAGTGGGTAAAAAAGATCCGCGGAGTCAACATTTTTAATAAATGGACTGCGGATGGACGGGATGATACTCCAGCGATGGAGTCTGTTGCAGAGGGATTTGAGCATGGCTGTCGGCAAGGTGAAATGGTTCAACAATGCCAAGGGGTACGGGTTCATCAACGAGGATGGCAAAACGGAAGACTTGTTTGCCCATTACTCGGCTATCACGATGGATGGCTATAAAACCCTGAAAGCCGGGCAAGCGGTAGAATTCGACATTATTAACGGGCCGAAGGGGCTGCACGCCGTCGCGATAGTGGATGCAGCGGCCAAAGGTGCTACCACCACTGCAGCAACGGCCGTGGTTGCTAAATCGACAGTTGCGAGCTAAGCACGCCTCTTACAGCATTCAGCAATAAAAAACCGCCCGACTCGCTCATCCGAACCGGGCGGTTTTTCGCTGCTTCGCATTTAGCCTACATATGAGAAATCAGCGCGTCACCGAAACCAGAAGACGAAACCAGCTTGGCGCCATCCATCAGACGTTCAAAGTCATAGGTCACTGTCTTGGCTGAAATCGCGCCATTGGTACCCTTGATGATCAGATCCGCTGCTTCCGTCCAGCCCATGTGTCGCAGCATCATCTCAGCCGACAAAATCAGTGACCCCGGGTTGACCTGATCCTTGCCTGCATATTTGGGCGCGGTACCGTGGGTCGCCTCGAACATAGCCACGGTGTCGGACAGGTTGGCACCCGGCGCGATCCCGATACCGCCCACTTCCGCCGCCAGGGCATCGGAGAGGTAATCACCGTTCAGGTTGAGGGTGGCAATCACATCGTATTCAGCAGGCCGCAGCAGGATCTGCTGGAGCATGGCGTCGGCGATGGCATCTTTGACGACGACATTCTTGCCGGTTTTCGGGTTCTTGAACTGCATCCAGGGCCCGCCATCAAGCAGGGTCGCACCGAATTCGTCGGCCGCCACTTCGTAGGCCCATTCCTTGAAGGCACCTTCGGTGAACTTCATGATGTTGCCTTTGTGCACGATGGTCAGCGAATCTCGGTCGTTATCGACCACATATTGCAGGGCTTTGCGCGCCAGGCGCTTGGTGCCTTCGCGAGAAACCGGCTTGACGCCGATGCCGCAGTTTTCGTCGAAACGGATCTTGGTGACGCCCATTTCTTCTTTAAGGAATTTGATCACCTTGGTGGCTTCCGGCGAACCGGCCTTCCACTCGATGCCTGCATAAATGTCTTCGGAGTTCTCGCGGAAGATCGTCATGTCGACATCGCCAGGCTTTTTCACCGGGCTCGGCACACCTTCGAACCAGCGCACAGGGCGCAGACAGACATAAAGGTCGAGTTGCTGACGCAGGGCAACGTTCAGCGAACGGATGCCGCCACCGACCGGGGTGGTCAGCGGGCCCTTGATGGACACCACGTAATCCTTGACCGCGTCGAGGGTTTCCTGGGGCAGCCAAGTATCCTGATCGTAAACCTGAGTAGCCTTTTCGCCGGCGTAGACTTCCATCCAGGAAATCTTGCGCTTGCCGCCGTACGCCTTTTCAACAGCAGCATCGACAACCTTGATCATGACCGGGCTGATATCGACACCAATCCCGTCACCCTCAATGAAGGGAATGACCGGATTATCAGGAACATTGAGAGAATGGTCTGCGTTGACGGTGATTTTGTCGCCGACGGCTGGAACCTGAATCTTCTTGTAACCCATGCTGAACTCCATTGATTGGATTGAACATCTGGCTTGATTCGAGCGTAACCCAGTTACCCGGACACGCAAACCCAATGTTCCGGGCTTGTGCACCTCTCGCGATGTACAAGCTTGAATGCAAAGGGAAAAGCGCCAATCTCAAGCATTTGCGACGATTTTTTTCGCGATGCCCGCCTGCGACCTTTAGACCAATGGACGAGAATCGTTGCATATGAAGCATCGGCAGATTGCCAGCTACCTATGTATAATGCTGCCGCTGACCAAAGGGTCACGATGGCCGACCTCTCCTTGCTGCTCAAATGTAGCCGAGACATCCGCCCATAGCCGGGGTGTTACCGCAGCCCGACTGCTTGACGCTCTACTGATGCACCCAACATCACCGCGAAGAATCTCGACATTCGGCTCACGAACGCGCTTACCCGGCGCCCCTCGAGTTTCTGCGCACGCTTTAGCAAAGAAGAGAGAGTTAATCCGAATATGCCCACCCGCTCGAAGATCATCTATACCTTCACCGACGAAGCCCCAGCCCTCGCCACCTATTCCCTGCTGCCGATCATCGAGGCTTACACCGCCTCGGCCGATATCGCCGTGGAAACCCGCGATATCTCTCTTGCAGGACGCATCCTGGCCAGCTTCCCCGAGCAACTGGGCGACAAAGCCGTAGCCGACCACCTCGCCGAACTGGGCGACCTGGCCGTTACGCCTGAAGCCAACATCATCAAGCTGCCGAACATCAGCGCCTCGGCTCCGCAGCTACAAGCGGCGATCAAAGAGCTGCAAGCCCAGGGTTACAACCTGCCGGATTACCCGGAAACCGTGACCAGCGACGCCGACAAAGACGTCAAGGCTCGCTACGACAAGGTTAAGGGCAGCGCTGTGAACCCGGTTCTGCGCGAAGGCAACTCTGACCGCCGCGCTCCGCTGTCGGTCAAGAATTACGCGCGCAAGCACCCGCACAAAATGGGCGCATGGGCTCAGGACTCCAAGTCCCACGTGGCTCACATGAGCACCGGCGATTTCTATGGCAGCGAAAAAGCTGCCCTGATCGACGCCGCTGATGCCGTGAAAATCGAACTGATCGCGAAAGACGGCACCACCTCGGTCCTGAAAGAAAAAACCAGCGTTCAGGCTGGCGAGATCCTCGATTGCGCCGTGATGAGCAAAAACGCCCTGCGTTCGTTCATCGCTGCTGAAATCGAAAGCGCCAAGGCACAAGGCGTGCTGCTGTCGGTACACCTGAAAGCGACCATGATGAAGGTCTCCGACCCGATCATGTTCGGCCAGATCGTTGCCGAGTTCTATAAAGACGCACTGGCCAAGCACGCTGACGTGCTGGCACAGATCGGTTTCAACCTGAACAACGGCATTGGCGACCTGTACGCTCGCATCAAGGCGTTGCCGGCCGAGCAGCAAGCGCAGATCGAAGCTGACATTCAAGCGGTCTACGCCGTTCGTCCATCGCTGGCGATGGTCAACTCCGACAAAGGCATCACCAACCTGCACGTGCCGAGCGACGTCATCGTCGACGCCTCGATGCCGGCCATGATTCGTGACTCAGGCAAGATGTGGGGCACCGACGGCCAGTTGCACGACACCAAGGCTGTGATCCCGGATCGCTGCTACGCGACCATCTACCAGGCCGTGATCGAAGATTGCAAAGCCAACGGTGCGTTTGATCCGACCACCATGGGCAGCGTGCCGAACGTCGGTCTGATGGCGAAAAAAGCCGAAGAGTACGGTTCCCACGACAAGACCTTCCAGATCAAGGCTGACGGCGTGGTTCGCGTGACGGACAGCAAAGGCACCTTGCTGATGGAGCAGGCTGTTGAAGCCGGCGACATCTTCCGCATGTGCCAGACCAAAGACGCGCCGATCCAGGACTGGGTCAAACTGGCCGTCAACCGTGCCCGCGCCAGCAGCACCCCGGCGATCTTCTGGCTCGACCCGATGCGCGCTCACGACGGCGTAGTGATCGAGAAAGTTCAGGCCTACCTGAAGGATCACGACACTGCCGGTCTGGACATTCAGATCATGGCACCGGTCGATGCAATGAAATACACCCTGCAGCGCACCCGCGAAGGCAAGGACACCATTTCGGTGACCGGTAACGTTCTGCGCGATTACCTGACCGACCTGTTCCCGATCATGGAACTGGGCACCAGCGCCAAGATGCTGTCAATCGTGCCACTGATGAACGGTGGCGGCCTGTTCGAAACCGGCGCCGGCGGTTCGGCTCCGAAGCACGTGCAGCAACTGCTGGAAGAGAACTTCCTGCGCTGGGATTCGCTGGGTGAATTCCTGGCACTGGCCGCGTCCCTGGAACACCTGGGCGTGACTTACAACAATCCCAAGGCGCTGGTTCTGGCCAAGACCCTGGATCAGGCCACCGGCCAATTCCTGGACAACAACAAGTCGCCATCGCGCAAAGTCGGCAACATCGACAACCGCGGCAGCCACTTCTATCTGGCGCTGTACTGGGCGCAAGCCCTGGCTGCCCAGACCGAAGATGCTGCACTGCAAGCGCAGTTCGCGACCCTGGCCAAAACCCTGACCGAGAACGAAGCGACCATCGTCGCCGAGCTCAACGCCGTTCAGGGCAAGCCAGTAGACATCGGCGGTTACTACCACGCCAATGCCGAGCTGATCGCCAAGGCCATGCGCCCGAGCGCAACCTTCAACGCGGCGGTTGCTGCGCTGGTTTAAGCTTGTAGGCAGCACCACGAACCCCGGCCAAGTGCCGGGGTTTGTGCTTTTAAGGAACACACAAATCCCTGTGGGAGCTGGCTTGCCAGCGATGGCGTCATTCGATTCAAAATCGAGTGTGATTGACCCACCGCAATCGCTGGCAAGCCAGCCCTCACAGGGATAGTGTTTCAACCTTTGATATCTGAGGAAGGCTTATGGAATGGCTCCCCCACATCACCGTCGCCACCATCGTCGAAGACAACGGCCGCTTCCTGATGGTCGAAGAGCACAAGGGCGGACGTAACGTGCTCAATCAGCCCGCCGGCCATCTCGACCCGGACGAAACCCTGATCGAAGCCGCCGTGCGCGAAACCCTCGAAGAAACCGGGTATGACGTCGAAATCGCCAGCGTCATCGGTATTTACCTGTACACCGCCCCGAGCAACGGCGTGACTTACCAGCGCGTCTGCTTCAGCGCCAAAGCCCTGAAACACCATCCAGACTATCAACTGGACGACGGCATCGTCGGCGCCAAGTGGTTGACCCGCGAGCAATTGATGCAGCAACGCGACCACTGGCGCAGCGAGCTGATCATCCGCTGCATCGACGATTATCTGGCCGGCAACCGCTTCGGCCTCGAACTGATCCGCCCTTCCCTTTAGCCTTGAGGCCGCGAGCCTGATAGAATCGCGTCCTTTTTCAAGACACTCATTGAATCCCTATGCGTGATCCATCCCCTTCTGACACATCCAAGACGCGCGTCATTGTCGGCATGTCCGGCGGCGTGGACTCTTCCGTTTCCGCTCTCCTGCTGATCGAGCAGGGTTATGAGGTGGAAGGCCTGTTCATGAAGAACTGGGAAGAAGACGACGGAACGGAATACTGTACCGCCATGGATGACCTGGCGGACGCTCAGGCCGTGTGCGACAAGATTGGCATCAAGCTGCACACCGCCAACTTCGCCGCCGAGTACTGGGACAACGTGTTCGAGCATTTCCTGGCCGAATATAAAGCCGGACGCACGCCGAACCCGGACATCCTGTGCAACCGCGAGATCAAGTTCAAGGCGTTCCTTGACTACGCCATGATGCTCGGCGCCGATCTGATCGCCACCGGCCACTATGTGCGCCGCCGCGACATCGATGGCCGCACCGAATTGCTCAAGGGCCTGGATCCGAACAAGGATCAGAGCTACTTCCTGCACGCCGTTGGCGGCGAACAGATCGCCAAGACGCTGTTCCCGGTCGGCGAACTGGAAAAACCGCAAGTACGCGAAATTGCCGAGAAATACGAACTGGCGACCGCCAAGAAGAAGGATTCCACCGGAATCTGCTTCATCGGCGAGCGTCGTTTCAGCGATTTCCTCAAGCAATACCTGCCAGCACAACCGGGCGAGATCAAGACCACCGAAGGCGAAGTCATCGGCCGTCACCACGGCTTGATGTATCACACCATCGGCCAGCGTCAGGGCCTGGGCATCGGCGGCCTGAAAGATGCCGGCGATGAGCCGTGGTACGTGCTGCGCAAGGATCTGGACACCAACGAGTTGATCGTCGGTCAGGGCAACAACCATCCGTGGCTGTTCTCCAGCGCCCTGCTCGCTTCCGAAATTTATTGGGTCAACCCGATCGATCTGAGCCAACCCCTGCGCCTTACCGCCAAAGTGCGTTATCGCCAAAGTGACCAGGCTTGCACCCTGGAACAAACCGCGACCGGCTATCGCGCCGTGTTCGACGAACCGCAGCGCGCCGTCACACCGGGGCAATCGGTGGTGTTCTACGACGGCGAAATCTGTCTCGGCGGTGGCGTGATAGAAGTCGCCGAGCCGTGGAGCGGCCAGGCATGAGCCCGACTCAGGAGCAATTGACCGCGCTGGGCGGTGTGTTTCTCGCCGCCGTGCTGGTCGACCGGATCGCCAAGACCGGCCAGACCAGCGAGGCCGGCCTGACTTGCATGCTCGGCAGCCTGCTGGTTCGCGACCCCAAGAACACGCTGGACGTTTACGGCGGCGACGACATCAATCTGCGCGAAGGCTACCGCGCACTGATCGGCGCTCTGGAGCGCGATCCGAGCACGTTGCAGCGCGAACCGCTGCGGTACGCTTTGTCGATGCTCGGTTTGGAGCGGCAACTGGCCAAGCGCGACGACATGCTCGACACGATCGGCAAACGCCTGCCGCAGATTCAGTCCCAGGTCGAACACTTCGGCCCGGCCCATGAAAACGTGGTCGCGGCCTGCGGCGCCTTGTATCAGGACACCCTGAGCACCTTGCGCCAGCGTATTCAAGTGCATGGCGACATGCGCAATCTGCAGCAGCCGAGCAATGCCTCGAAAATCCGCGCCCTGTTGCTTGCCGGTATCCGTTCGGCGCGCCTTTGGCGACAGCTCGGCGGCCACCGCTGGCAGTTGGTGATCAGCCGTCGCAAATTGCTCAAAGAGCTGTATCCGCTGATGCGCAGCGAGTGAAACGCCCGTAATAACAGCTTTGTAATCTGTAACGCGTAATACGCCGGTCAGTTGGCAACGGATCGGCGGATTTTTTCATGTATGATACGCGCCCCATTTCGTTGCCCGACTGTCCGAGAACACCCCATGCAGCTCTCTTCGCTCACTGCGGTTTCCCCTGTTGACGGCCGCTACGCCGGCAAAACCCAGGCCCTGCGCCCAATTTTCAGCGAGTACGGCCTGATCCGTGCCCGCGTTCTGGTTGAAGTGCGCTGGCTCCAGCGCCTGGCCGCCCACCCGGGCATCAGCGAAGTGCCGGCGTTTTCCGCCGAAGCCAACGCAGTGCTGAACGAGCTGGCCGAGAATTTCGCTCTGGAACACGCCGAGCGCGTGAAAGAAATCGAGCGCACCACCAACCACGACGTCAAGGCGATCGAATACCTGCTCAAGGAGCAGGCGGCCAAGCTGCCGGAGCTGGCCAAGGTCAGCGAGTTCATCCACTTCGCCTGCACCAGTGAAGACATCAACAACCTGTCCCACGCCCTGATGCTGCGCGAAGGCCGTGACGATGTGATGCTGCCGCTGATGCGCCAGACCGCCAACGCCATCCGCGAACTGGCGATCCGTTTCGCCGACGTGCCGATGCTGTCGCGCACCCACGGTCAGCCGGCCTCGCCGACCACCCTGGGCAAAGAGCTGGCGAATGTGGTTTACCGTCTGGAGCGTCAGATCGCTCAGGTCGCTGCCGTGCCGCTGCTGGGCAAGATCAACGGCGCCGTGGGTAACTACAACGCCCACCTGTCGGCGTACCCGCAGATCGACTGGGAAGAAAATGCCCGCGCCTTCATCGAAGACGAGCTGGGTCTGGGCTTCAACCCATACACCACGCAGATCGAGCCGCACGACTACATTGCCGAGCTGTTCGACGCCATCGCGCGCTTCAACACCATCCTGATCGACTTTGACCGTGACATCTGGGGCTACATCTCCCTGGGTTACTTCAAGCAGCGCACCATCGCTGGTGAAATCGGTTCGTCGACCATGCCGCACAAGGTCAACCCGATCGACTTCGAAAACTCCGAAGGCAATCTGGGCATCGCCAACGCACTCTTCCAGCACCTGGCGAGCAAACTGCCGATCTCCCGCTGGCAGCGCGACCTGACTGACTCCACCGTCCTGCGTAACCTCGGTGTCGGCTTCGCCCACAGCGTGATCGCGTACGAAGCGAGCCTCAAAGGCATCAGCAAACTGGAGCTCAACGAGCAGAAGATTGCCGCTGACCTGGACGCTTGCTGGGAAGTGCTGGCCGAGCCGATCCAGACCGTCATGCGCCGCTACAACATCGAAAACCCGTATGAAAAGCTCAAAGAACTGACCCGTGGCAAGGGCATCAGCCCTGAAGCACTGCAGACTTTCATCGACGGCCTGGACATGCCAGCCGCCGCCAAAGCCGAGCTGAAGCAGTTGACCCCGGCCAACTACATCGGCAACGCCGTGGCACAAGCCAAACGCATCTGATCGACCGCTTGACCCGCTAGAAACGCCCGGCCGCGCCGGGCGTTTTTATTCCCGTCTTAAAAGCATTTTTTTTCAATAGGTTACACATGAATTCTGACACTCCTCTTCAACTTCTGGGCGGCCTGACGGCGCGTGAATTCCTACGCGATTACTGGCAGAAAAAGCCGCTGCTGATCCGCCAGGCGATTCCTGATTTCGAAAGCCCGATCGACGCCGACGAACTGGCCGGCCTGGCGCTGGAAGAAGAAGTTGAATCGCGACTGGTGATCGAGCACGGCGAGCGCCCATGGGAATTGCGCCGCGGCCCGTTTGCCGAAGACGAATTCAGCAAATTGCCAGAAACCGAGTGGACCTTGCTGGTTCAAGCGGTTGACCAGTTCGTCCCGGAAGTCAGCGAACTGCTGGAAAATTTCCGCTTCCTGCCGAGCTGGCGCGTCGATGACGTCATGATCAGCTTCGCCGCTCCGGGTGGCAGTGTCGGCCCGCACTTCGACAACTACGATGTGTTCCTGCTGCAGGCCCAAGGTCAGCGCAGCTGGAAAATCGGCCAGATGTGCGATTCCGAAAGCCCACTGCTGCAACACGCGGATCTGCGTATCCTCGCCGATTTTGAAGAGACTGCTGAGTGGGTGCTGGAGCCGGGCGACATGCTTTATCTGCCGCCTCGCCTGGCCCATTGCGGCGTGGCCGTGGATGACTGCATGACGTATTCGGTCGGTTTCCGCGCGCCAAGCGCTTCCGAAGTGCTGACGCATTTCACCGACTTCCTCAGCCAGTTCCTGACGGACGAAGAGCGTTACACCGACGCCGACGCGCAGCCGGCTGCCGATCCGCACCAGATTCAACACGATGCCCTGGATCGCCTGAAAAGCCTGCTCGCCGAGCATATGAGCGACGAGCGCCTGCTGCTGACCTGGTTCGGCCAGTACATGACCGAGCCGCGTTATCCGGAATTGGTGGTTGGCCCGGACGATCTTGAGGAAGAAGACGTTCTCGCCGCCCTGGAAGAAGGCGCGATCCTGATCCGCAACCCGAGCGCCCGCCTCGCCTGGTCCGAAGTCGATGACGACCTGCTGCTGTTCGCCAGCGGCCAGAGCCGTTATCTGCCAGGCAAATTGCGCGAGCTGCTGAAAATGATCTGCGCCGCTGACGCGCTGCACGTCGACAACCTCGGCGAGTGGCTGAGCGATGAGGACGGTCGCGGCCTGCTGTGCGAACTGGTCAAGCAAGGAAGCCTGGGGTTCGCCGATGAATAAAATTCGCGTACGTGTCGCAGACTGGCAAAAGGATATCGCCGAGATCCGGCGCATTCGTGAAACGGTGTTCATCGCCGAGCAATCGGTTCCGCCCGAGCTTGAGTGGGACGCCGATGACGCGACTGCCGTGCATTTTCTGGCATTCGAAGGCGACTTTCCGGTCGGTACCGCCCGTCTTTTGCCGGACGGGCACATCGGTCGAGTGTCGGTGCTGAAAGACTGGCGTGGCTTGAAGGTCGGCGATGCATTGATGCAAGCGGTAATCGGCGAAGCTGAAAAGCGCGGATTGAAGCAGCAGATGCTCAGCGCTCAGGTGCAGGCCACGGCGTTCTATGAGCGCTTGGGTTTCACGCTGGTCAGTGAGGAATTTCTCGAAGCCGGGATTCCGCACGTCGATATGGTTCGCCATTCGGCGTAAGACCGAGCCTGCTCGCGAAGGCCTTCAAAAACACCACAAAACGCCCCGACATCTCACGATGCCGGGGCGTTTTGCTGTCTACGATTCAACTTGCTCCACCCAAGGCCGACAAACTGGCAATATCAAGCCTTTCGAAAGCGGAGATAACGGACATGTCCCTACGCACCCTGCTCACCACCCTGCTGCTCGGCTGCAGTTTTTCGGTGCTGGCAGCCACGGAAATCGTGCCCCTTAAATACCACACCAGCGCCGACATGCTGCCCGTTGCGCAAGACTTCATCGGCAAGGACGGCCAAGTCAGCGCCTATGGTAACCAACTGATCGTCAACGCCGAACCGGGCAAGATCCAGGAGCTGAAAAACCTGCTCGATCAGCTCGACACCGCGCCAAAACGCTTGCTGATCACCGTCGATACCAACGAAAACAATGGCCGGGGCGACGAAGGTTATTCGGTCAATGGCGGCCAAGCGAACCAGACCCGCATCATCAGCCGCAGCACGGCGAGCCGAGATGGCGGCGTTCAGCAGATTCAAGCAAGCGAAGGCATGCCGGCGCTGATTCAGGTCGGCCAGAGCGTGCCGATCACCAGCAGCCAGAGCAATTCCTATGGCGATTACAGCAGCCAGACGCAATATCGCAATGTCACCCAGGGTTTCTACGTGACTGCGAGCGTCACCGGCGAGACCGTTCATCTGGCAATCAGTACCAACCGTGACCGCATAAGCCAGGAACGTCCCGATGTAGTGAACGTACAAAGTACCGACACAACCGTCACCGGACGTCTGGGTGAGTGGATCACTCTCGCGGGCGTCAATCGCCAGACACAGGCCGACAAACAGGGCCTGACCCGCAGCTACTCGACCCAAGGTCGGGATGACATGACCCTGCGAGTGAAAGTCGATTCCCTGGACTGACAACCCGAAAACTGACTGATTAGTCGTATTAGACGAAAGATGTAGTGCTATAAAAAAAGCACTACAAAACGTTTGACGATCGAAAAAAGCATTGGCATGATGGCCTCGCTCCCGCTAATCAGAGGCCCTGATAAGGGCCTTCGAGGCGACGTTCGCAATCACCCCCGCGAACCGCTTCGTGTCTGTACCGCCCACAAGGTGTGTTTGACGAGGTTGCGACTGGAACGAAGTTGTCCCGAGGGACGGAAGCGTTTTTAGGTAACCCGGCATCACACTGTTTTCGTACCAAGGCCCACGACGCCTGAATACGCCCGCAGTCCGCCCTTACCTGCTCACCTCCCCTCGAGCCCATCGTTCATCCCGTCGCCTCCCCCGCCGAATCCGACTTGACCACCTAAGCTTCTGGTCAGCGAGCGCAAGATTTTCCACCGCAGAACAACTTTTCATAAAAGACGCGACGAGGTTTATCTCCATGGCACTGACACGCGAACAGCAAATTGCAGCCCTCGAAAAAGACTGGGCTGAAAACCCGCGCTGGAAAGGCGTGACACGCACTTACTCCGCTGCTGACGTCGTCCGTCTGCGTGGCTCGGTTCAACCGGAGCACACCTTCGCGAAAATGGGCGCTGACAAGCTGTGGAACCTGGTCACCCAGGGTGCCAAGCCGTCATTCCGTCCTGAGAAAGATTTCGTCAACTGCATGGGCGCCCTGACCGGCGGCCAGGCTGTACAGCAAGTGAAAGCCGGCATCCAGGCGATCTACTTGTCCGGCTGGCAGGTTGCCGCGGACAACAACTCCGCCGAATCGATGTACCCGGATCAGTCGCTGTACCCGGTGGACTCGGTGCCGACCGTGGTCAAGCGCATCAACAACTCGTTCCGTCGTGCCGACCAGATCCAGTGGAAAGCCGGCAAGAACCCGGGCGATGACGGCTACATCGACTATTTCGCGCCAATCGTGGCTGACGCCGAAGCCGGTTTCGGCGGCGTACTGAACGCCTACGAGCTGATGAAGAGCATGATCGAAGCAGGCGCTGCCGGCGTTCACTTCGAAGACCAACTGGCTTCCGTGAAAAAATGCGGCCACATGGGCGGCAAGGTTCTGGTGCCAACCCAGGAAGCCGTGCAGAAGCTGACCGCTGCTCGTCTGGCTGCGGACGTTGCCGGTACACCGACCATCATTCTGGCTCGTACCGACGCGAACGCCGCCGACCTGCTGACCTCCGACTGCGACCCGTACGATCAGCCATTCGTGACTGGCGAGCGCACCCAGGAAGGCTTCTACAAGGTTCGCGCCGGCCTGGATCAAGCCATCGCCCGTGGCCTGGCTTACGCTCCGTACGCCGACCTGATCTGGTGCGAAACCGCCAAACCGGATCTGGACGAAGCCCGTCGCTTCGCTGAAGCGATCAAAAAGGAATACCCGGATCAACTGCTTTCCTACAACTGCTCGCCTTCCTTCAACTGGAAGAAAAACCTGGACGACGCGACCATCGCCAAGTTCCAGCGCGAACTGTCCGCCATGGGTTACAAGCATCAGTTCATCACCCTGGCCGGCATTCACAACATGTGGCACAGCATGTTCAACCTTGCGCACGACTACGCCCGCAACGACATGACTGCCTACGTGAAGCTGCAAGAGCAGGAATTCGCCGACGCCGCCAAGGGTTACACCTTCGTGGCTCACCAGCAGGAAGTGGGCACCGGCTACTTCGACGACATGACCACCGTGATTCAGGGTGGCTCGTCTTCGGTCACCGCGCTGACCGGTTCGACCGAAGAAGAGCAGTTCCACTGATTCAGCGTCGCCTGAGCAAACGGCCCCTGCGGATCGAATAAAAAGCTAACCGCAGAGCCGCAAAACTGATGCCCCGACTTGTTCGGGGCGTTTTTTTGCCCGCGATTTCCCAAGCACCACAAAAACCTGTGGGAGCGGGCTTGCTCGCGAAGGCGGCGGAACAGTCACCTCATGCGCAAGCTGACACTGCGCTTTCGCGAGCAGGCTCATTCCTACAGGGGTCAGCGGTGATCATCAGTGCAAAACATTGATCCAGCGCGGCATCTGCATCACAAAAATCAGTTAAAACGAGCGCCGCCGCTACTTGCAGTAACGCGCATGTAAGACAACTTTCCGTCTATTGACCCGTTAAATAGTTACAAAACCGCCTCAAACGATATCAATTATCATTTAACCACAACTATGTTCGTTACATTCCCTACAAAACATAATTCTCTGAAACCTGCCTAATGCCCGCAACGCATGGGCCGCACCGCCTCGAAGGTGCGTAATGTCCTTATTCCAATAAATAATTTCGCTATAGGAATTTTACTTGCCGGGTGTTTAGCCATAAAATCAGCTCGATTGATTGCTGCGACATATCGTCACTGCCTTATTTCTTTTCAAGCTCAGAGACCTTTGCTCTCTGTTAAGGATTACCAGCATGCCCGAAGCGACAGGACTCATGGCCCACAACTGGGGCTTTGCCATTTTCCTTCTGGGCGTTGTCGGCCTTTGCGCCTTCATGCTTGGCGTCTCCAGCCTCCTCGGGTCAAAAGCCTGGGGTCGCAGCAAAAACGAACCGTTCGAGTCGGGCATGCTACCTACCGGTGGCGCCCGCTTGCGGCTCTCAGCCAAATTCTATCTGGTCGCGATGCTCTTCGTGATCTTCGATATCGAAGCCCTCTTTCTCTTTGCATGGTCTGTGTCCGTCCGCGAAAGCGGCTGGACCGGATTCGTCGAAGCTCTCGTTTTCATAGCAATTCTGTTGGCAGGTCTTGTCTACCTGTTCCGAGTGGGCGCCCTTGACTGGGCTCCGGAAGCTCGTCGCAAGCGGCAGGCGAAGCTGAAACAATGAGGCTTTGGCAATGCAATACAATCTCACCAGGATCGACCCCGATGCTCCTAACGAGCAGTATCCGATTGGCGAACGGGAAACCGTTTCCGATCCGTTAGAAGATCAAGTCCACAAAAACATTTTCATGGGCAAGCTGGAAGACGTGCTGAGTGGCGCGGTCAACTGGGGACGTAAAAACTCCCTGTGGCCGTATAACTTCGGCCTGTCGTGCTGCTATGTGGAAATGACCACCGCCTTCACGGCGCCCCACGACATCGCGCGCTTCGGCGCCGAAGTGATCCGGGCATCGCCGCGTCAGGCCGACTTCATGGTTATCGCCGGTACCTGCTTCATCAAGATGGCGCCGATCATTCAGCGTCTCTACGAGCAAATGCTCGAGCCGAAATGGGTTATCTCCATGGGTTCGTGCGCCAACTCCGGTGGCATGTACGACATCTACTCCGTGGTTCAGGGGGTGGACAAGTTCCTGCCCGTCGATGTCTACGTGCCTGGCTGCCCGCCCCGTCCAGAAGCATTCCTGCAAGGCTTGATGCTGTTGCAGGAATCGATTGGCCAGGAGCGTCGCCCATTGTCTTGGGTCGTTGGCGATCAAGGCGTTTATCGCGCCGACATGCCTTCGCAGAAGGATGCGCGCCGCGAACAGCGAATCGCAGTCACCAACCTGCGCAGCCCTGACGAAGTCTGATCCAGATCTGTTCTTACAAAGAAACGAGAAGCTGGCTTCATTCTTTACGTTGACCGAAAGCGAAAAAATAACCATGACTACAGGCAGCGCTCTGTACATCCCGCCTTATAAGGCAGACGACCAGGATGTGGTCGTCGAATTGAACACCCGTTTTGGCCCTGAGGCGTTCACCGCCCAGGCAACTCGCACCGGCATGCCGGTGCTTTGGGTTGCCCGCGCCAAACTCGTCGAAGTCCTGACCTTCCTGCGCAACCTGCCCAAGCCGTACGTCATGCTCTATGACCTGCACGGCGTGGATGAGCGTCTGCGCACCAAGCGTCAAGGGCTGCCAGGCGATGCCGACTTCACTGTGTTCTATCACCTGATGTCGATCGAACGTAACAGTGACGTGATGATCAAGGTCGCCTTGTCCGAGAGCGATCTCAGCGTGCCGACCGTCACCGGCATCTGGCCGAACGCCAACTGGTACGAACGCGAAGTCTGGGACATGTTCGGCATCGACTTCAAAGGTCACCCGCACCTGTCGCGCATCATGATGCCGCCGACTTGGGAAGGTCACCCGCTGCGCAAGGATTTCCCGGCGCGCGCCACCGAATTCGATCCGTTCAGCCTGAACCTCGCCAAGCAACAGCTTGAGGAAGAAGCCGCACGCTTCCGTCCTGAAGACTGGGGCATGAAGCGTTCCGGCGCGAATGAGGATTACATGTTCCTCAACCTGGGCCCGAACCACCCTTCGGCCCACGGTGCCTTCCGTATCATTCTGCAACTGGACGGCGAAGAGATCGTCGACTGCGTCCCGGACATCGGTTACCACCACCGTGGTGCCGAGAAGATGGCCGAGCGTCAGTCCTGGCACAGCTTCATCCCGTACACCGACCGTATCGACTACCTCGGCGGCGTGATGAACAACCTGCCGTACGTGCTCTCGGTCGAGAAGCTGGCCGGCATCAAAGTGCCCGAGAAGGTCGATACCATCCGCATCATGATGGCCGAGTTCTTCCGGATCACCAGCCACCTGCTGTTCCTGGGGACTTACATCCAGGACGTCGGCGCCATGACCCCGGTGTTCTTCACGTTCACCGACCGCCAAAAGGCGTACACGGTGATCGAAGCCATCACCGGTTTCCGTCTGCACCCGGCCTGGTACCGCATCGGTGGCGTCGCGCACGACCTGCCACGCGGCTGGGACAAACTGGTGAAAGATTTCGTTGAATGGCTGCCAAAGCGCCTCGACGAATACACCAAGGCCGCCCTGCAAAACAGCATTCTCAAGGGTCGTACCATCGGCGTGGCAGCCTACAACACCAAAGAAGCCCTGGAATGGGGCGTCACCGGTGCCGGCCTGCGTTCGACCGGTTGCGACTTCGACCTGCGTAAAGCGCGTCCATACTCCGGCTACGAGAACTTCGAGTTTGAAGTGCCGCTGGCCGCCAATGGCGATGCGTATGACCGCTGCATGGTGCGCGTCGAAGAGATGCGCCAGAGCATCAAGATCATCGACCAGTGCATGCGCAACATGCCGGAAGGCCCGTACAAGGCGGATCACCCGCTGACCACGCCGCCGCCCAAAGAGCGCACGCTGCAACACATCGAGACCCTGATCACGCACTTCCTGCAGGTTTCGTGGGGCCCGGTCATGCCGGCCAACGAATCCTTCCAGATGATCGAAGCGACCAAGGGCATCAACAGTTACTACCTGACGAGCGACGGCGGCACCATGAGCTACCGCACCCGGATTCGCACCCCAAGCTTCCCGCATCTGCAGCAGATCCCTTCGGTGATCAAAGGCAGCATGGTCGCGGACTTGATCGCGTACCTGGGCAGTATCGACTTCGTTATGGCCGACGTGGACCGCTAAGCATGAACAGCACGCTTATCCAGACAGACCGTTTCACCCTCAGTGAAACCGAGCGCTCGGCCATTGAGCACGAGTTGCATCACTACGAAGACCCGCGCGCGGCGTCGATCGAAGCCCTGAAGATCGTTCAGAAAGAACGCGGCTGGGTGCCGGACGGCGCCCTCTACGCGATCGGCGAGATCCTCGGCATCCCGGCGAGCGACGTTGAAGGCGTGGCGACGTTCTACAGCCAGATCTTCCGTCAGCCGGTCGGCCGTCACATCATTCGCGTCTGCGACAGCATGGTCTGCTACATCGGGGGCCATGAATCGGTGGTCAGCGAAATCCAGAACAATCTGGGCATCGGCCTGGGTCAGACCACCACAGACGGTCGTTTCACCCTGCTGCCTGTCTGCTGCCTCGGCAACTGCGACAAGGCACCGGCGCTGATGATCGACGACGACACCTTTGGTGATGTGCAGCCTGCTGGCGTCGCCAAACTGCTCGAGGGCTACGTATGACCCTGACATCTTTCGGCCCGGCCAACCTGATCAAGCGTTCGGCCGAGACTCACCCGCTGACCTGGCGTCTGCGTGACGACGGCGAAGCCGTGTGGCTCGACGAATACCAGGCCAAGAACGGTTACGCCGCTGCGCGCAAAGCCTTCGCCGACATGGCTCAGGACGACATTGTCCAGACCGTGAAGGACGCCGGCCTGAAAGGTCGCGGCGGTGCAGGCTTCCCCACTGGCGTGAAGTGGGGCCTGATGCCCAAAGACGAATCCATCGACATCCGCTACCTGCTGTGCAACGCGGATGAAATGGAGCCGAACACCTGGAAAGACCGCATGCTGATGGAGCAACTGCCCCATCTGCTGATCGAAGGCATGCTGATCAGTGCCCGCGCGCTGAAAACCTACCGTGGCTACATCTTCCTGCGCGGCGAATACACCACCGCCGCCAAGCACCTCAACCGTGCCGTGGAAGAAGCCAAGGCAGCAGGCCTGCTGGGCAAGAACATTCTGGGTTCAGGCTTTGATTTCGAACTGTTCGTCCACACCGGTGCCGGGCGTTACATCTGCGGTGAAGAAACCGCACTGATCAACTCCCTCGAAGGCCGCCGCGCCAATCCGCGCTCCAAGCCGCCCTTCCCTGCTGCCGTTGGCGTGTGGGGCAAGCCGACGTGCGTGAATAACGTTGAAACCCTGTGCAACGTGCCGGCGATCATTGCCGACGGCGTTGATTGGTACAAATCGCTGGCCCGCGACGGCAGTGAAGACATGGGCACCAAGCTCATGGGCTTCTCCGGCAAAGTGAAGAACCCGGGGCTGTGGGAATTGCCATTCGGCGTGACCGGTCGCGAACTGTTTGAAGACTACGCTGGCGGCATGCGCGACGGCTTCAAGCTCAAGGCCTGGCAGCCAGGTGGCGCCGGTACCGGTTTCCTCTTGCCGGAACACCTCGACGCGCAGATGTATGCCGGCGGCATTGCCAAAGTGGGTACCCGGATGGGTACCGGCCTGGCGATGGCGGTGGACGACAGCGTCAACATGGTCTCGCTGCTGCGCAACATGGAGCAGTTCTTTGCCCGTGAGTCGTGCGGTTTCTGCACCCCTTGCCGCGATGGCTTGCCATGGAGCGTCAAGCTGCTGATGGCCATCGAAAACGGTGAAGGCCAGCCGGGCGACATCGAGACCTTGCTCGGTCTGGTCGGTTTCCTCGGCCCAGGCAAAACCTTCTGTGCTCACGCACCGGGTGCCGTGGAACCATTGGGCAGCGCGATCAAATACTTCCGTTCAGAGTTCGAAGCCGGTATTGCGCCGAAAAGCGCCACCGTCCCGCCTCTGGCACAGCCGATCGTAGTCGGCGCTTAACGCTTTAAAAAGACGAAGGGTCCGTGCCCTTCGTCTTTCGTCCGATGACGCCTCGCGGGGCTGTTTGGATTCGGACGGATAACAAGATTCCATTAGCCACGCCCGCTGACACCGGGCCAACGAAGACCTTTGAACCATGGCCACTATCCACGTAGACGGCAAAGCGCTCGAAGTCGACGGGGCAGACAACCTGTTACAGGCATGTCTGTCGCTGGGCCTCGACATTCCATATTTCTGCTGGCACCCCGCGCTAGGTAGCGTCGGGGCTTGCCGCCAGTGCGCGGTCAAGCAGTACACCGACGAAAACGACACCCGTGGTCGCATCGTCATGTCCTGCATGACCCCGGCCACCGACAACACCTGGATCTCCATCGAAGATGAAGAATCCAAGGCGTTCCGCGCCAGCGTTGTCGAATGGCTGATGACCAACCACCCGCACGACTGCCCTGTGTGCGAAGAAGGCGGTCACTGCCACCTGCAAGACATGACGGTAATGACCGGCCACAACGAGCGCCGTTACCGCTTCACCAAGCGCACCCACCAAAACCAGCAACTGGGCCCGTTCATTTCCCACGAAATGAACCGCTGCATCGCTTGCTACCGCTGCGTGCGTTTCTACAAGGACTACGCCGGCGGCACCGACCTCGGCGTATTCGGCGCCCACGACAACGTGTACTTCGGTCGCGTTGAAGACGGCACCCTCGAAAGCGAGTTCTCCGGCAACCTCACCGAGGTCTGCCCGACCGGTGTGTTCACCGACAAGACTCACTCCGAGCGCTACAACCGCAAATGGGACATGCAGTTCTCGCCAAGCATCTGCCATGGCTGCTCCAGCGGTTGCAACATTTCCCCGGGCGAGCGCTACGGCGAACTGCGCCGCATCGAAAACCGCTACAACGGTTCGGTGAACCAGTATTTCCTGTGCGACCGTGGCCGTTTCGGTTATGGCTACGTCAACCGCACCGACCGTCCGCGCCAGCCGCTGCTGGCCAACGGCACCAAGCTGAGCCTCGACGCTGCGCTGGACAACGCTGCCGAATTGCTGCGCGGTCGCAACATCGTCGGTATCGGTTCGCCGCGTGCCAGCCTCGAAAGCAACTATGCGTTGCGCGAACTGGTCGGTGCCGAGCACTTCTACAGCGGTATCGAAGCCTCCGAGCTGGAACGCATTCGCCTGGTGCTGCAAGTCCTCAAAGACAGCCCCCTGCCCGTGCCAAACATGCGCGACATCGAAGACCACGACGCCGTGTTCGTCCTCGGTGAAGACCTGACCCAGACCGCCGCCCGTATGGCGTTGTCCCTTCGTCAGTCGGTCAAGGGCAAGGCCGAAGAAATGGCCGATGCCATGCGCGTTCAGCCTTGGCTCGACGCCGCCGTGAAGAACATCGGCCAGCACGCGCTGAACCCGCTGTTCATCGCCAGCCTGGCAGAAACCAAGCTCGACGATATCGCCGAAGAATGCGTTCACGCCGCGCCCGACGATCTGGCGCGCATCGGTTTCGCCGTGGCTCACGCGCTGGATGCCAGTGCCCCGGCCGTTGAAGGTCTGGACACCGAGGCACTCGATCTGGCCAAGCGCATCGCCGACGCCCTGCTCGCCGCCAAACGCCCGCTGATCATCGCCGGTACTTCGCTGGGCTCCAAAGCCCTGATCGAAGCCGCTGCGAACATCGCCAAGGCACTGAAGCTGCGCGAGAAGAACGGTTCCATCAGCCTGATCGTGCCGGAAGCCAACAGCCTCGGCCTGGCCATGCTCGGTGGCGAATCGGTCGACGCCGCGCTGCAAGCCGTGATCGACGGCAAGGCTGACGCGATCGTCGTGCTGGAAAACGATCTGTACACCCGCACCGACAACGCCAAGGTCGATGCCGCGCTGAACGCCGCCAAAGTGCTGATTGTCGCCGACCATCAGAAGACCGCTACCACTGATCGCGCCGACCTGGTGCTGCCAGCGGCGAGCTTCGCCGAAGGCGACGGTACGCTGGTCAGCCAGGAAGGTCGCGCCCAGCGCTTCTTCCAGGTTTTCGATCCGCAATACCTGGACGCGAGCATCCTGGTTCACGAAGGCTGGCGCTGGCTGCACGCCCTGCGCGCGACTCTGCTGAATAAGCCTGTGGACTGGACGCAACTCGACCACGTCACCGCTGCCGTGGCGTCGAGCACCGCGCAACTGGCGCGCATCGTCGATGCCGCACCGTCCGCCGCGTTCCGCATCAAGGGCATGAAACTGGCCCGTGAACCGCTGCGTTACTCCGGTCGCACCGCGATGCGCGCCGACATCAGTGTTCACGAACCACGCACCCCGCAAGACAAAGACACCGCGTTCGCCTTCTCCATGGAAGGTTACTCGGGCTCCGTTGAACCGCATCAGCAAGTGCCGTTTGCCTGGTCGCCGGGCTGGAACTCGCCACAGGCGTGGAACAAGTTCCAGGACGAAGTCGGTGGTCACATCCGCGCTGGCGACCCGGGCACGCGCCTGATCGAAAGCAACGGTGATTCGCTGAACTGGTTCGCTGCTGCGCCGCGTGCGTTCAACCCGGCGCCGGGTACCTGGCAAGCCGTACCGTTCTTCCACCTGTTCGGCAGCGAAGAAAACTCTTCAAAAGCCGCTCCGGTTCAGGAACGCATTCCGGCCGCCTATGTTGCTCTGGCGAAGTCCGAAGCGGATCGCCTGGGCGTCAACGACGGCGCCCTGTTGAGCTTGAACGTGGCCGGTCAGACCCTGCGTCTGCCGCTGCGCATCAATGAAGAACTGGGCGCAGGTCTGGTGGCCTTGCCAGCAGGCATCGCCGGCATTCCACCGGCATTCGCCGGCGTATCCGTCGACGGTCTGCAGGAGGCAGCGCAATGACCTGGTTCACCCCTGAAGTGATCGATGTGATCCTGACGGTCATCAAAGCCATCGTCATCCTGCTGGCCGTCGTGGTCGCCGGTGCGTTGCTCAGCTTTGTCGAACGTCGTTTGCTGGGCTGGTGGCAGGATCGTTACGGTCCGAACCGCGTCGGTCCGTTCGGCATGTTCCAGATCGCCGCCGACATGCTCAAGATGTTCTTCAAGGAAGACTGGACGCCACCGTTTGCCGACAAGGTGATCTTCACCCTGGCACCGGTCGTGGCCATGTCCGCCTTGCTGATCGCCTTCGCGGTCATCCCGATCACCCCGACCTGGGGCGTGGCGGATCTGAACATCGGCCTGCTGTTCTTCTTCGCCATGGCCGGTCTGTCGGTCTACGCAGTGCTGTTCGCCGGCTGGTCGAGCAACAACAAGTTCGCCCTCCTCGGCAGCTTGCGTGCCTCGGCGCAGACCGTGTCCTACGAAGTGTTCATGGGCCTGGCCCTGATGGGCATCGTGGTGCAGGTCGGCTCGTTCAACATGCGCGACATAGTCGAGTACCAGGCGCAGAACCTGTGGTTCATCATTCCGCAGTTCTTCGGCTTCTGTACCTTCTTCATCGCTGGCGTCGCCGTGACTCACCGTCACCCGTTCGACCAGCCGGAAGCGGAACAGGAACTGGCCGACGGTTACCACATCGAATACGCCGGCATGAAATGGGGCATGTTCTTCGTCGGCGAATACATCGGTATCATCCTGATCTCGGCGCTGTTGGTCACGCTGTTCTTCGGCGGCTGGCACGGTCCGTTCGGCATCCTGCCGCAACTGTCCTTCGTCTGGTTCGCATTGAAGACCGCGTTCTTCATCATGCTGTTCATCCTGCTGCGCGCTTCCATTCCGCGTCCGCGTTATGACCAGGTGATGGATTTCAGCTGGAAATTCTGCCTGCCACTGACCCTGATCAATTTGCTGGTGACCGCTGCGGTTGTGTTGATGAACACGCCTGCGGTTGCGGTTCAGTGAGGATTTGACCCATGTTCAAATATATTGGCGACATCGTTAAGGGTACCGGTACCCAGTTGCGCAGCCTGGTCATGGTCTTCGGCCATGGCTTCCGCAAGCGCGACACCCTGCAATACCCGGAAGAGGCGGTCTACCTGCCGCCGCGCTACCGTGGCCGCATCGTTCTGACCCGCGATCCCGACGGCGAAGAGCGTTGCGTGGCTTGCAACCTGTGCGCCGTGGCCTGTCCGGTCGGTTGCATCTCGCTGCAAAAAGCTGAAACCGAGGACGGTCGCTGGTACCCGGACTTCTTCCGCATCAACTTCTCGCGCTGCATTTTCTGCGGTCTCTGCGAGGAAGCCTGCCCGACCACCGCAATCCAGCTCACGCCGGATTTCGAAATGGCCGAGTTCAAACGTCAAGATCTGGTGTACGAGAAAGAAGATCTGCTGATCTCCGGTCCCGGCAAAAATCCTGATTACAACTTCTATCGTGTTGCAGGGATGGCAATTGCCGGGAAGCCGAAAGGCACCGCGCAAAACGAAGCCGAACCGGTCAATGTGAAGAGCTTGCTGCCTTAAGGAAGAACGATGGAATTCGCTTTCTATTTCGCATCGGGTATCGCTGTTGTGTCGACGCTGCGCGTGGTCACCAACACCAACCCTGTGCATGCCCTGCTCTACCTGATCATCTCGTTGATCGCCGTGGCCATGACGTTCTTCTCGCTCGGTGCACCGTTTGCCGGAGTGCTGGAAGTGATCGCCTACGCCGGCGCCATCATGGTGCTGTTCGTGTTCGTGGTGATGATGCTGAACCTGGGCCCGGCCTCGGTGCAGCAGGAACGCACCTGGCTCAAGCCTGGAATCTGGGCCGGGCCGGTGATTCTTGCCGTGCTGCTGCTGGCCGAACTGCTGTATGTGCTGTTCGCTCACCAGAGCGGCCAGGCCATCGGTCACACCACCGTGGATGCGAAAGCCGTGGGCATCAGCCTGTTCGGCCCGTATCTGCTGGTGGTCGAACTCGCCTCGATGCTGCTGCTCGCCGCAGCCGTCACGGCGTTCCACTTGGGCCGCAACGAGGCGAAGGAGTAATTTATGCCTGCTATCCCTCTCGAGCATGGTCTGGCGGTTGCCGGCATCCTGTTCTGCCTCGGCCTTGTCGGCCTGATGGTTCGCCGTAACATTTTGTTCGTGTTGATGAGTCTGGAAGTGATGATGAACGCCTCTGCCCTGGCCTTCGTCGTTGCGGGCGCCCGCTGGGCGCAACCGGATGGACAGATCATGTTCATCCTGGTGATCAGCCTTGCTGCCGCCGAGGCCAGTATTGGTCTGGCGATCCTGCTGCAACTGTATCGCCGCTTCCACACGCTCGATATCGACGCTGCCAGTGAGATGCGCGGATGAACCTAATCTTTCTGACTTTCGTATTCCCTCTGATCGGTTTCCTGCTGCTGTCGTTCTCCCGTGGACGCTGGTCGGAAAACCTCTCGGCGCTGATCGGCGTAGGTTCCATTGGCTTGTCGGCGATTGTCACCGCCTACGTCATCTGGCAATTCAACGTCGCGCCTCCCGAAGGCGGTCATTACACCTTGGTGCTTTGGCAGTGGATGGCGGTGGAAGGCTTCAAGCCTGATTTCGCCCTCTACGTCGACGGCCTGTCGATCACCATGCTCGGCGTGGTGGTGGGCGTAGGTTTCCTGATCCACCTGTTCGCGTCCTGGTACATGCGCGGCGAAGCCGGTTACTCGCGCTTCTTCTCGTACACCAACCTGTTTATCGCCAGCATGCTGTTCCTGGTGCTCGGCGATAACCTGTTGTTCCTGTACTTCGGCTGGGAAGGCGTGGGCCTGTGCTCGTACCTGTTGATCGGTTTCTACTACAGCAACCGCAACAACGGTAACGCCGCACTCAAAGCCTTCATCGTGACCCGGATCGGCGATGTGTTCATGGCCATCGGCCTGTTCATCCTGTTCCAGCAAGTGGGCACGCTGAACATTCAGGAACTGCTGGTGCTGGCGCCGCAGAAATTCCAGGTCGGCGATTTCTGGATTACGCTGGCAACCCTGATGCTGCTGGGTGGTGCGGTCGGAAAATCGGCACAACTGCCGCTGCAAACCTGGCTCGCGGACGCGATGGCCGGCCCGACTCCGGTTTCGGCACTGATCCACGCCGCGACCATGGTGACCGCCGGTGTCTACCTGATCGCCCGTACCCACGGTCTGTTCACCCTGGCGCCGGAAATCCTGCACTTGGTGGGCATCGTTGGCGGTGTGACCCTGGTGCTGGCCGGTTTTGCCGCACTGGTACAAACTGACATCAAACGTATCCTCGCGTACTCGACCATGAGCCAGATCGGCTACATGTTCCTGGCGTTGGGGGTGGGTGCATGGGATGGCGCGATTTTCCACCTGATGACCCACGCCTTCTTCAAGGCCCTGCTGTTCCTTGCATCCGGTGCGGTGATCGTTGCCTGCCACCACGAGCAGAACATCTTCAAGATGGGCGGCCTGTGGAAAAAACTGCCACTGGCCTACGCCAGCTTCATCGTCGGCGGCGCGGCATTGTCTGCCCTGCCACTGGTGACCGCGGGCTTCTACTCCAAGGACGAAATCCTCTGGGAAGCGTTCGCCAGCGGCAACGAAGGTCTGCTGTATGCAGGTCTGGTCGGTGCGTTCATGACGTCGCTGTACACCTTCCGCCTGATCTTCATCGCGTTCCACGGTGAAGCCAAGACCGAAGCCCACGCCGGTCACGGTATCGCTCACTGGCTGCCACTGTCGGTACTCATCGTGCTGTCGACTTTCATCGGCGCCATGATCGTTCCACCGCTGCACGGCGTGCTGCCGCAAAGCGTTGGCCATGCCGGTGGCGAAGCCAAGCACAGTCTGGAAATCGCCTCGGGCGCCATCGCCCTGGCCGGTATCCTGCTGGCGGCCCTGCTGTTCCTCGGCAAGCGTCGCTTCGTCACCGCCATCGCCAACAGCGGCATCGGCCGTTTCCTTTCGGCCTGGTGGTTCGCTGCCTGGGGCTTCGACTGGATCTACGACAAACTGTTCGTCAAGCCGTACCTTGCGATCAGCCACATGCTGCGCAAAGACCCGCTCGACCAGACCATCGGTCTGATCCCGCGTATGGCCAAGGGCGGTCACACTGCCCTGAGCCGCACCGAGACCGGTCAACTGCGTTGGTACGCTGCTTCGATGGCGGCCGGCGCCGTGCTGGTGATCGGCGCCATCGTGCTGGTAGCGGTCTGATATGAACCTTGCGAATTTGCGAAAGGAAACGAGCCCGTCATGATTCTGCCTTGGCTAATCCTGATCCCCTTCATCGGCGGCCTGCTGTGCTGGATGGGTGAGCGCTTCGGCGCTACCCTCCCGCGCTGGATTGCGCTGTTGACCATGACCCTGGAACTCGCACTCGGCCTCTGGCTGTGGGCCCACGGTGACTATTCATTTGCTCCGGCGCCTGGCGCCGATCCGACTTGGGCGCTTGAGTTCAAGCACGTCTGGATCCAGCGCTTCGGCATCAACGTGCACCTGGCCCTCGACGGCCTGTCGCTGTTGATGATCCTGCTGACCGGCCTGCTGGGTATCCTCTCGGTACTCTGCTCGTGGAAAGAAATTCAACGTCACGTTGGCTTCTTCCACTTGAACCTGATGTGGATCCTGGGCGGTGTCGTCGGCGTGTTCCTCGCCCTCGACCTGTTCATGTTCTTCTTCTTCTGGGAAATGATGCTGGTGCCGATGTATTTCCTCATCGCGCTCTGGGGTCACAGCTCTTCGGACGGCAAGAAAACCCGGATCTACGCCGCAACCAAGTTCTTCATCTTCACTCAGGCTTCCGGCCTGATCATGCTGGTGGCGATCCTCGGTCTGGTGCTGGTCAACTTCAACAACACCGGTGTGATTACCTTCAACTACGCCGATCTGTTGAAAACCAAGATGTCGATGACCACCGAGTACATCCTGATGCTCGGTTTCTTCATCGCCTTCGCGGTCAAGCTGCCCGTCGTACCGTTCCATTCCTGGCTGCCTGATGCTCACGCCCAGGCGCCGACCGCAGGTTCTGTCGACCTCGCCGGTATCTTGCTGAAAACTGCTGCGTACGGTCTGCTGCGTTTCGCCCTGCCGCTGTTCCCGAATGCGTCGGCCGAGTTCGCGCCGATCGCCATGACCCTCGGTCTGATCGGGATCTTCTACGGCGCGTTCCTCGCGTTCGCACAAACCGACATCAAGCGTCTGATTGCCTTCTCGTCCGTTTCCCACATGGGCTTCGTACTGATCGGCATCTACTCCGGCAGCCAACTGGCCCTGCAAGGTGCAGTGATCCAGATGCTCGCGCACGGTCTGTCGGCGGCGGCTCTGTTTATCCTCAGCGGTCAGTTGTATGAGCGTCTGCACACGCGGGACATGCGTGAGATGGGCGGTCTGTGGTCGCGCATCGCTTACCTGCCGGCGATCAGCCTGTTTTTCGCAGCCGCTTCGTTGGGCTTGCCAGGCACCGGTAACTTCGTCGGCGAGTTCCTGATCCTGATCGGCACGTTTGCCAGCGCGCCATGGATCACTGCGATTGCCACCTCCGGTCTGGTGTTCGGTTCGGTCTACTCGCTGATCATGATCCACCGCGCTTACTTCGGTCCGGCCAAATCGGACTCGATCCTGCACGGCATGGACGGTCGCGAACTGATCATGGTGCTGGGCCTTGCGGTTCTGCTGATTTACCTCGGCGTTTACCCGCAACCGTTCCTCGACACTTCCGCCGCCACGATGCATGGCGTGCAGCAGTGGCTCGGCACCGCCTTCACTCAACTCGCTTCGGCCCGGTAAGAGCGCTATGGAATTCACGATTCAACACTTTATTGCGCTTGCGCCACTGTTGATCACCAGCCTCACCATTATCGTGGTGATGCTGGCAATCGCCTGGCGCCGCAACCACTCGCAGACCTTCCTGATTTCGGTGGCGGGTCTGAACCTCGCGTTGCTGTCGATCCTCCCGGCTTTGAAAGTCGCACCTCTGGCCGTGACCCCATTGCTGCAGATCGACACTTTTGCCTGCCTTTATATGGCATTGATCCTGGTCGCTACCCTTGCCTGTGTCACCCTCGCCCACGCCTACCTCGGCGACGGCGGTTCGGGTTACCCGGGCAACCGTGAAGAACTGTACCTGCTGATCCTGATGGCCGCCGCCGGTGGTCTGGTTCTGGTCAGCGCGCAGCACCTGGCCGGGTTGTTCATCGGCCTGGAACTGTTATCGGTGCCGGTGTACGGTCTGGTGGCTTATGCCTTCTTCAACAAGCGTTCGCTGGAAGCCGGCATCAAGTACATGGTGTTGTCCGCCGCCGGTTCCGCGTTCCTGTTGTTCGGCATGGCGCTGCTCTACGCTGACGCCGGCACCCTGAGCTTCGTCGGTATCGGTCAGGCTATCGCGGCGACCGGCCTGCCAAGCTCGCTGGCGCAACTGGGCCTGGGCATGATGTTAATCGGTCTGGCGTTCAAGCTGTCGCTGGTGCCGTTCCACTTGTGGACGCCGGACGTGTACGAAGGTGCTCCAGCACCGGTGGCCGCGTTCCTGGCGACCGCTTCGAAAGTCGCCGTGTTTGCAGTGATGGTGCGTCTGTTCCAGATCTCCCCTGCCGCGAGCAGTGGCGTGCTGAGCGACGTACTGTCCGTCATCGCGGTCGCATCGATCCTGTTCGGTAACCTGCTGGCGTTGACTCAGAGCAACCTCAAGCGTCTGCTCGGTTACTCGTCCATCGCCCACTTCGGCTACCTGCTGATCGCGCTGGTAGCGAGCAAGGGCCTGGCCGTGGAAGCCATCGGCGTTTATCTGGTCACCTACGTGATCACCAGCCTTGGTGCGTTCGGCGTGATCACCTTGATGTCCTCGCCTTACAACGGTCGTGACGCAGACGCGCTGTACGAATACCGCGGCCTGTTCTGGCGCCGTCCGTACCTGACCGCCGTCCTGACCGTGATGATGCTGTCTTTGGCCGGTATCCCGCTGACCGCAGGCTTCATCGGCAAGTTCTACATCATCGCCGCCGGTGTCGAATCACACCAATGGTGGCTGGTCGGTTCGCTGGTACTGGGCAGCGCCATCGGCGTCTTCTACTACCTGCGCGTGATGGTCACCCTGTACCTGATTGAACCGAACCTGCGTCGCCACGATGCCCAACTGCACTGGGAACAGAAAGCCGGCGGCGTCATGCTGTTGGCGATCGCCCTGGTTGCGTTCTTCCTGGGTGTTTACCCGCAGCCGTTGCTGACACTGGTTCAGCAGGCAGGTCTGGCGGGCTGATTGCTCGATTTCATCTGGCTACAAATAGAAACGGCACCTTCGGGTGCCGTTTTTGTTTTTGAGTAATCAACAGCAAAAGATCGCAGCCTGCGGCAACTCCTGCACCAATTTTTGTAGGAGCTGCCGCAGGCTGCGATCTTTTGCTTTTCAACGCCCTCCTCTCTTTCGGAATTGTCCTTCAACTCATTTCCCGCGCAGTCCTACAGCTTTTCTGCCAATGGGTTCTACTTTGAAGAGTGAAACAAAAAGGATGCGCTCGATGCCTTGACTGATTCGAATATCGGGATAAAACTATACGCAGGCAACGTACAGAACATGGATGCTCTTTTTATCGAATTACCGATGTTTCAAAAATACCGGGACGATTATCTGGACGATGATCTGTTTCGAAGCTTTCAACTGGAACTGCTGAAAAACCCTGAATCGGGCAATCTCATCGAGGAAACTGGTGGATTGCGCAAAATACGTTTCTGCGACCAACGACGGGGAAAGGGCAAACGCAGCGGCTTACGAGTGATTTATTACTGGTGGTCCGGCTTCAATCAGTTCTGGCTATTCACCGTGTATGGCAAAGACGAGCAAACATATCTGTCAGCCGCTCAGAAAAACCTTTTCAAACAAACCCTGAATAAAGAAATAAACACGAGATCCCACGATGAAACGTGACATATTTTCTGAATTAATGGACGGCCTCGAAGCGCTGGCAGACGAGCGTCAAGGCAAAATTACGCTGCGAACCCATAAGGTTCAGTTACCAAAGCTAATGCCGATCACCGCCGAAGAAGTAGTAGCCATCCGCCAACAACTCAACCTCTCCCGCTCGGTGTTCGCGATGTATCTGCGCACTAATACGCGAACCCTCGAAAACTGGGAACAGGGCCGGGCAACACCCAACGCCCAGGCCACGACACTGATTCGTCTGGTTGAGCGATTTCCACAGACGATCGAGCAACTGGCGGTTCTGAGCTGAGCCGGTTGGCGGGTAACCGCTGTTCAGGATCAAAAGATCGCAGCCTGCGACAGCTCCTACAGTTGCATGCGCTTGTTTGGGATGTTTTGGATGTCTTGGGATCAGTCAATGAAAAACGGCACCTTACGGTGCCGTTGAACCATTAAAAACAATGCCGTTATTTACGCGCCGCCTCCCACGATTTGAGCAATTCGTTGTAACTCACGGTTTCGCCTTTAGGCTTCTCGTTGGCCAGTTTCGGCTTCGGGGCGCCCGGTTGATCGAACCAGTATTGCGCATCGCGTTCCGGGTTCATTTTCGGGGCGCACGTGGCTTGAGCCTTGGAACGTTCGAGACGACTCATGATGGCGTCCTGATCCTTGGCCAGACCATCGAGCGCTTGTTGCGGAGTTTTTTCGCCACTGGCGGCTTCGGCGATGTGCGTCCACCACAGCTGAGCCAGACGCGGATAGTCCGGCACGTTGGTGCCGGTTGGCGTCCATTGCACACGGGCCGGGCTGCGATAGAACTCGACCAGACCACCCAGTTTTGGCGCCAGGTCGGTCATCGCTTGCGAGTTGATGTCCGACTCGCGGATCGGCGTCAGGCCGACGATGGTTTTCTTCAGCGACACGGTTTTCGAGGTCACGAACTGCGCGTAAAGCCACGCTGCCAGTTTCTGTTTCTCAGGCGTGGACTTCATGAACGTCCAGGAACCCACGTCCTGATAACCCAGCTTCATGCCCTCTTCCCAGTAGGGGCCGCGCGGCGAAGGTGCCATGCGCCATTTCGGCGTGCCATCGGCATTCACCACCGGCAAGCCCGGTTTGGTCATGTCGGCGGTGAACGCGGTGTACCAGAAGATTTGCTGGGCGATGTTGCCTTGGGATGGCACCGGGCCGGATTCGGAGAAGGTCATGCCCGCCGCTTCCGGTGGCGCATACGCCTTGAGCCAGTCGACGTATTTCTGCGTGGCAAAAACTGCCGCCGGACCGTTGGTGTCGCCGCCACGCGTCACGCTGGAGCCGACCGGATGGCAGTCTTCAACACGAATGCCCCACTCGTCCACTGGCAGCCCGTTGGGAATGCCTTTGTCGCCACCACCGGCCATGGAGAACCAGGCATCGGTGAAGCGCCAGCCCAGCGACGGGTCCTTCTTGCCGTAATCCATGTGCCCGTAAACGCGTTTGCCGTCGATTTCCTTGACGTCTTCGCTGAAGAATTTGGCGATGTCTTCATAGGCCGACCAGTTCACCGGCACGCCCAATTCGTAGCCGTATTTTTCCTTGAACTTGGCTTTCAGATCGGCGCGCTCGAACCAGTCGGCGCGGAACCAGTAGAGGTTGGCGAACTGCTGGTCAGGCAATTGATAGATCTTGCCGTCGGGTGCCGTGGTAAACGAAATGCCGATGAAATCCTTGATGTCGAGGGTCGGCGAGGTGAAATTCTTGCCTTCATTGGCCATCAGGTCGGTGATCGACTCGGTCTTGCCATAGCGAAAGTGAGTCCCGATCAGGTCGGAGTCGTTGACCCAGCCGTCATAGATACTCTTGTCCGACTGCATCACGGTTTGCAGTTTTTCCACGACATCGCCTTCCTGCAGCAGGTCGTGGGTCAACTTGATCCCGGTGATTTCGCTGAACGCCTTGGCCAGCACCTTGGATTCATATTCATGGGTGGTCAGGGTTTCCGAGACGACCTTGATGTTCATCCCGCGAAACGGCTCGGCGGCCTTGATGAACCACTTCAATTCTTCAAGTTGCTGTTCAGCCGTCAGGGTGGACGGTTTGAATTCGCTGCCGATCCACTTCTTCGCGGCATCTTCGTAGGCATCGGCCCAGGCAGATGCGCTCAAACCGCTGAGTGCCAGCACGGCTGCCAATGAAATGCTATGTCGCAGCTTATTGTTTTTGTCGAACATAGAGACCTCCTGTTTAGGTTGCGGAGCACGATTGCCGAGTGATTCGACTAGCCCCAACGCATGACAGCCAACAGCCACACCAGGGACAACGCGGACGCGACCCAGATGCTCCAGTCGGTGGCGCCGATTACCAGCAAATGCAGGTAGGCGCTGCCGAGAAGACCGATGAACAAGCGATCGCCACGAGTGGTGGCGATCGGCAGAAAACCGCGCCGAAGAATGCTCGGCGAACGCAGCTCCCAGGTGGTCATGCCCACCAGGATCAAGGCTATAACGCTGAAAAATACGGCCGTCGGGACGGTCCAACTCATCCATTCCATCATCAGTTCCTCATACCCGGCCCAGGGCAAAACCCTTGGCCACGTGGTTGCGAACAAACCAGATCACCAGCATGCCCGGCAGGATCGTCAGCACCCCCGCCGCCGCCAGCACGCCCCAATCGATGCCGGAGGCCGACACCGTACGGGTCATGACCGCTGCGATCGGTTTGGCGTTCACCGAGGTCAACGTGCGGGCGAGCAACAGTTCGACCCAGGAAAACATGAAGCAGAAAAAAGCCGTCACACCGATGCCGGAACCGATCAACGGGATGAAGATCTTCACGAAGAACTTGGGGAAACTGTAGCCGTCGATGTAGGCGGTCTCGTCGATTTCCTTCGGCACGCCAGACATGAAGCCTTCCAGAATCCACACCGCCAACGGAACGTTGAACAGGCAATGCGCCAAGGCCACGGCGATATGCGTATCAAACAGACCAATCGATGAATACAGCTGAAAGAACGGCAGCAGGAACACGGCCGGTGGCGCCATGCGGTTGGTCAGCAGCCAGAAGAACAAATGTTTGTCGCCGAGAAAACGGTAACGCGAAAACGCATACGCCGCCGGCAACGCAACACTCAACGAAATGATCGTGTTCAGGCTCACGTAATACAGCGAATTGATGTAACCGGTGTACCAACTCGGATCGGTGAAGATCACCTTGTAGTTCGCCAGTGTGAAATCCTGTGGAAAAAGCGTCAGGCCGCCGAGGATTTCGGTGTTGCTTTTGAAGGACATGTTCAGCAGCCAATAGATCGGCACCAGCAGGAACAGGATGTAGAGCAGCAGCGGAATCAGCTTTCTTTTGCTCATGGCCGGGCCTCAGCGGTTGGCGTCGGAATGCGTCATGGCGGTATAGAACAGCCAGGACACCAACAGGATGATCAGGAAATACACCAGCGAAAACGCGGCCGCTGGCCCCAGGTCGAATTGCCCTACAGCCATCTGCGTCAACGTCTGACTCAGGAACGTCGTCGCATTGCCCGGCCCGCCGCCCGTGAGCACGAACGGTTCGGTGTAAATCATGAAACTGTCCATGAAGCGCAGCATCACCGCGATCAGCAGCACGCTTTTCAGCTTCGGTAATTGGATGTGACGAAACACCGCCCAGGCTGACGCCCGGTCAATTCGCGCGGCCTGGTAATACACGTCCGGAATTGCGCGCAACCCGGAGAAGCACAGCAGCGCTACCAACGAAGTCCAGTGCCAGACGTCCATGATCAGCACGGTGACCCAGGCGTCCATGGTATTGGCCGCATAGTTGTAGTTGATGCCCAGCGCATTGAGGCTCGAACCGAGCAGGCCGATGTCGGCGCGGCCGAAAATCTGCCAGATCGTGCCGACCACGTTCCACGGAATCAGCAGCGGAATCGCCAGCACGATCAGCACCACCGACGACCACCGCCCCTTGGTCGGCATGGTCAGGGCAATGCCGATACCCAGCGGGATTTCGATCAGCAGCACACAGGCCGAATAAATGAACTGACGCAGCAGCGAATCGTGCAGACGCGGATCAAGCAACACCTGTCTGTACCAGTCGGCACCGACGAAATAGCGGCTGGACTGGTCGAATATGTCCTGCACCGAGTAATTGACCACGGTCATCATCGGGATCACCGCACTGAACGCCACCAGCAAAAATACCGGCAACACCAGCCACCAGGCTTTGTTGTTCTGCACCTTGTTCATGGCTGCACCTGTTCATTGTCGGTGGATGTATCGAGCAGAAACTCGTCGGCATAGACCATCAGCCATTGCGACGGAAAACTGATGTAGGCCGTTCCCTGCGGCACCGGTTTGTCCTCGGCCAGGCGCACTTTCAGCGGCGCGCCATCAAGGTCGAGGGTCATGATCTTGTAGGTGCCGAGGTCTTCGACGTGTACGACCCGAGCCTGCATCGCGTCGTCGAACGGCTCGTCCCACACATGAATGAACTCCGGACGGATGCCGACCTTAAGATTTTTCCACTGGCCGTGTTCGATATGGCGCTGCAGGCCGTCGGACAACGGGATGTGCGTTGAAGCGAAACCGACGCCACCCGGCTGCGGCTGCACGTCGATCAGGTTCATCCCCGGACTACCGATGAAATAGCCGACAAAAGTGTGGCTCGGCCGCTCGAACAATTCCCGTGGCGTGCCGAACTGGACGATCTGGCCGCCGTACATCACCGCAATCTTGTCGGCGAAGGTCGAGGCTTCGAGTTGATCGTGGGTGACGTAAACCATGGTGATGTTGAACTGCTCGTGGATCTGCTTGAGCTTGCGCCGCAGTTTCCACTTTAAGTGCGGATCGATCACCGTCAGCGGCTCATCAAACAGAATCGCCGAGACGTCATCGCGCACCAGGCCTCGGCCCATGGAGACTTTCTGTTTTTCGTCGGCAGTGAGGTTGCGGGCTTTTTTGCCCAGCAGGTTTTGCAGGTCGAGTACCTCGGCGATTTCCTGCACCTTGCTGTGCACTTTCGCTTCGGCCATGCCCTGATTTCGCAGGGGAAACGCCAGGTTATCGAACACGGTCATGGTGTCGTACACCACCGGAAACTGAAAAACCTGAGCGATGTTGCGCTTCTCTGGTGTCAGCTCGTTGACCTCTTTGCCGTCGAACAGCACCTTGCCCTGGGACGGGCTGAGCAAGCCGGAAATGATGTTGAGCAAAGTGGATTTGCCGCAACCGGACGGGCCGAGCAACGCAAAGGCACCGCCCTGCTCCCAGATGTGATCCATTTCGCGGATCGCGTAATCCTCCGGGCCGCTCGGCGTGCTGGTGTAACTGTGGGCGAGGTGCTGCAAGCGAATTTCAGCCATCAGGCAACCCTCGCGACACGCTGGCCGGGCGCTTGCACCAAGCGGCCCTGCGCATCGAACACAAACAGTTTATGGGTGGGGATGTAGATGCGAATCGGCGCATCGACGTCGTATTCGTGGACACCGGGCAAGTGCAACACCAGCAGGAAATGCTCGTTGCGCACATGCAGGAAGGTTTCCGAACCGCTGATCTCGGCCACCTCGACCGTCACCGCCAGCTCAAGGTCGTCGTCATTGCTTGGCACCAGGGAAATATGGCTGGGACGCACACCGAAACGGAATTCGCCTTCGCCTACCGGGCGCAGGTCCACGTTCAACGGGAAGTGAACGAAATTGGCGAAGCTGACTTCGTTGCCGGCAATTCGCCCGGGCATCAGATTGATCGGCGGCTCGGAAAACAATTCCGCAGCCAATACGGTCTGTGGCTGGTGATAGACCGAGGTCGACGTGCCGCTTTGAATCACCCGGCCTTCGTGAAGAATCGTCGTGGTGCCGCCCAGCGCCAGGGCTTCGTTGGGTTCCGTGGTGGCATAGATGGCGATGGTGTGGCGCGCCTTGAACAGTTCGCGCATTTCCTGACGCAGTTCTTCGCGCAGTTTGTAGTCGAGGTTGACCAGCGGCTCGTCGAACAGGATCAGCTCGGCGTCCTTGACCAGCGCTCGTGCCATCGCCGTGCGCTGCTGTTGGCCGCCGGACAATTCCAGCGGATAGCGCTGCAAGAATTTCTCGATGCGCAGCATCCGCGCGGTTTCCTGCACCTTGCTGTGGATGATGTCTTTGGACACGCCGGCCTGACGCAGCGGCGAGGCGATGTTCTCGAACACCGTCATGGTCGGGTAGTTGATGAACTGCTGATACACCATCGACACGTTGCGCAAACGCACCGGGCGCTGGGTGACATCGACGCCATTCATCAGAATGCGGCCGGTGTCGGGCTTGTCCAGACCGGCCATCAGGCGCATGAGGCTGGTTTTGCCGGACAGCGTGCGGCCGAGCAAAACGTTGAACGATCCAGCTTCGAACTTCAGGCACGCATCGTCGATCCAGGTCTGGCCCTCGACGGTGCGGCTGACATGCTCCAGGGTGAGTGACATGGCTCGGCCTTTTTTATTGTTGGAGTCAAGCGACCGGAGCACTAGAGCGACATTCGTGCCAGAAAACACAAGCTGTTGATTTGTCGCGAAAATCGCTGAAAACACCGAGAAACGACTTTCAAAGCTGAACACATTTGAACAGTTCAACCGATTGACAATGAACAATAGTGAACAACACTCTACGAACCTGTGAACACGACTCCCCGTGTAGGAGCTGCCGCAGGCTGCGATCTTTTGACGTTGTTTTTAAGCGCAACATCAAAGGATCGCAGCCTGCGGCAGCTCCTACAGGTGGGGTCGCATAAGAATAATAAGAACGTTGTGTGAGAGGCTCACTGCCATGTCCGCACCTGCCCTGCCGCTTTCCCACGAAACCATCGTCCAGAATTCCTGGTCACGTTGCCGAGCGTTCGGTCTTGATCATCAGAGCGCTCCGGCGTTTGATCAGTTGCCGGCGGCGGGCATCACGCAGTTGCTCGACAGCCATCATTCACTGGTGCAGACCACTCACCAGGAAGTGCTGCCGTATTACGAGAACATCCTCAGCAATTCCAACTGCCTGATCATGCTCGCCGACAATCAGGGCCAAGTACTGACATCGTGGGGCACGCAGCGCTTTATCGAACCCGCCCTTGCCCGGGGTTTCCAGCCCGGGGCGAGCTGGATGGAGCGTTCCAGCGGCACCAACGCCATCGGTACGGCCCTGGCCTGCGAGCAAGCGGTACACATCGAGCACGATGAACACTTTCTCAAGGCCAACCGCTTCATGACCGGTTCCGCCGCGCCGATCTTCGATGCCGAACGCAAGGTCATCGCCGTGCTCGATGTGTCCAGCGACAGCTATCTGCCGCCGTCCCACACCCTGGGCATGGTGAAGATGATGAGTCAGACCGTGGAAAACCGACTGATCCTCAACCTGTTCCACGGCCAGCATTTTCAACTGACCTTCAACACCGGGCTGAACAACCTCGACAGCCAATGGGCCGGGTTGTTGATTTTTGATGAGAGCGGCCAAGTGCTGTCAGCCAATCGTCGTGCCGACAATTTGCTCGGCGTGCGCTTGTCACGGGTCAGCATTGAAAGCCTGTTCAAGGTGTCGCTGCTGGAATTGCTCAACCAACCGGAGGGCTTGCCGTTTGCCTTGCAGGCTTCGGGCCGCAATCGTTTTCAGTGCCTGCTGAAGCAACCGAAGCACGTGACGATTCAGCCTCGGGTGTTTACTGAAACGAAACAAACCGACAGTAGAATCATCAGCCTCAATACCCTGCACTTCGGCGATAGCCGCGTAGAAAAAGCCGTACGTCAGGCCGAGCGACTACTGGAGAAAGACATTCCACTGCTGATCCACGGCGAAACCGGGGTTGGCAAAGAGGTCTTCGTCAAAGCCCTGCATCAGGCCAGCTCACGGAGCAAACAGGCGTTCATTGCGGTTAACTGTGCGGCGATCCCCGCTGAACTGGTCGAATCTGAGCTGTTTGGCTACGAGAAAGGCGCATTCACCGGTGCCAATCAGAAAGGCAGTATCGGTCTGATCCGCAAGGCCGACAAAGGCACGCTGTTCCTTGATGAAATCGGCGACATGCCGCTGCCCACTCAAGCGCGGTTGCTGCGCGTCCTACAGGAACGGTGCGTGCAACCGGTGGGCAGCAGCGAATTGTTTGCGGTGGATTTAAGGATTATTTCAGCGACCAATCGCTCGTTGCGCGAGCAGGTGCAGTTGGGACGGTTTCGCGAGGATTTGTACTACCGCATTGGCGGCCTGACCCTGGAGCTGCCGCCGCTGCGTGAACGGACGGATAAAGAGGCGCTGTTTAAACGTCTGTGGGAACAGCATCGCGAGCCTTCGCAATGGGCGGGCCTGAGTCGCGAGGTGCTGGAGTTGTTCAGCCGTCACCCGTGGCCGGGGAATTTGCGTCAGGTGAGTAGCGTAATGCAGGTGGCGCTGGCCATGGCAGAAGAGCAGCCAGTGCGGCCGGAGCATTTGCCGGATGATTTTTTTGTGGATCTGGAAATGGAGCCGGTGGAGACGGCAGCACCGTTGGCACTGGACTTGAATGATATCGAGGCGTTGAACCGCGAATTGAAGGCGGCCGGGGGCAACATTTCGCACCTGGCGCGGCGGTTGGGGGTGAGCCGCAATACGCTTTACAAGCGGTTGCGGCAGATGGGCGGTTGAGTACCCCCCTTTGCCCCTCACCCCAGCCCTCTCCCTCTGGGAGAGGGCTGGGGTGAGGGGCTTTTGGCTTTTGGCCTCAGTCAGCCAGGCGCCAGGTCGTCCCGCCCTTCCCATCTTCCAGCACGACGCCCATGGCGGCGAGCTGGTCGCGGATGCGGTCGGATTCGGCCCAGTCCTTGCCGGCGCGAGCCGCCAGACGCGCCGCAATCAGCGCGTCAACTTCAGCCGCATCGACACGCCCTTCGGCGCCCGCTTGCAGAAAGTCGTCGGCTTCGAGCTGCAACACACCCAACACGCTCGCCAGTTCTTTCAGACGTGCCGCCAGACCCGCCGCCGCATCGAGATCGCTCTCACGCAAACGGTTGATCTCGCGCACCATCTCGAACAACACCGCGCAAGCTTCCGGCGTACCGAAGTCGTCGTTCATCACTGCGGTGAACCGCTCGACAAACGCTTCGCCGCCAGCAGGAGCCACAGTCGGCAGGCCTTTCAACGCATGGTAGAAACGCTCAAGCGCGCCTTTGGCGTCCTTGAGGTTGTCTTCCGAATAGTTGATCGCGCTGCGGTAGTGGCTCGACACCAGCAGGTAACGCACGACTTCCGGGTGGTACTTGTCGAGCACGTCGCGGATGGTAAAGAAGTTGTTCAAGGACTTGGACATCTTCTCGCCATTGATGCGAATCATGCCGCAATGCATCCACGCGTTGGCGTAAGTCTTGCCGGTTGCCGCTTCGCTCTGGGCGATTTCGTTTTCATGGTGCGGGAACTCGAGATCGCTGCCGCCGCCATGAATGTCGAAGGTCTCACCCAGGCAGCAGGTGGACATCACCGAGCATTCGATATGCCAGCCCGGACGACCGTCGCCCCAGGGCGATGCCCAGCTCGGCTCGCCCGGTTTGGCGGCTTTCCACAGCACGAAGTCGAGCGGATCCTGCTTGGATTCGTCGACTTCGATGCGTGCGCCAATGCGCAAGTCTTCGATTTTCTTGCGCGACAGTTTGCCGTAGCCCATGAACTTGCCGACGCGGTAGTACACGTCGCCGTTGCCCGGGGCGTAGGCGTAACCCTTGTCGATCAGGGTCTGGATCATCGCGTGCATGCCCGGAATGTGATCGGTGGCACGCGGTTCCATGTCCGGTTTCTTGATGTTCAGGCGCGCTTCGTCTTCGTGCATCGCCGCGATCATGCGCTCGGTCAAGGCTTCGAACGATTCACCGTTCTCGTTGGCCCGATTGATGATCTTGTCGTCAATGTCGGTGATGTTGCGCACGTAGGTCAGGTCGTAACCGCTGAACCGCAACCAGCGGGTCACCAGGTCGAACGCGACCATGCTGCGGCCGTGGCCGAGGTGGCAGTAGTCGTACACGGTCATTCCGCAGACGTACATGCGCACCTTGTTGCCATCCAGCGGCTTGAAGACTTCTTTGCTCTTGCTGAGCGTGTTGTAGATCGTTAGCACGTTAGTTCCTTGACTCACTCACTGGCCCCACGAATCACGCAGGGTCACGGTACGGTTGAATACCGGCTGACCGGGTTTCGAGTCCTTCAGATCCGCGACGAAGTAGCCTTCGCGCTCGAACTGGAAACGGTCTTCCGGCTGTGCATTGCCGAGCGATGGCTCGGCGCGACAACCGGTCAGCACTTGCAGTGAGTCAGGGTTGATGTTGTCGAGGAAACTGGCGCTGTCTTCCGCCTTCTCCGGGTTAGGCGAGCGGAACAGGCGATCGTACAGACGCACCTCGCACTCGACGCTGGCGGCGGCCGGCACCCAGTGGATCACGCCTTTGACCTTACGGCCTTCAGGGTTCTTGCCCAGGGTGTCAGGGTCGTAGGAACAACGCAGCTCGACGATATTGCCGTCGGCGTCCTTGATCGCTTCGTCGGCACGGATCACGTAGCTGCCGCGCAGACGCACTTCACCGGCCGGTTCCAGGCGCTTGTAGCCTTTTGGCGGCTCCTCCATGAAGTCGTCACGGTCGATGTAGATCTCCCGGGCGAACGGCAGCGCGCGCACGCCCATGTCTTCTTTCGGGTGGCGTGGCAGTTCGAGGTTCTCGACCTGGCCTTCCGGGTAGTTGGTGATCACCACTTTCAGAGGACGCAATACACACATGGCGCGCGGCGCAGTGTGGTCGAGGTCGTCACGGATGCTGAATTCGAGCATGCCGAAGTCAACGACGCCGTCGGAACGGTTGGTACCGACCATTTCGCAGAAGTTGCGGATCGATTTCGGCGTGTAGCCACGGCGACGGAAGCCCGACAGCGTGGACATGCGCGGGTCGTCCCAGCCATTGACGTGCTTTTCGTCAACCAGTTGCTTGAGCTTGCGCTTGCTGGTGATGGTGTAGTTCAGGTTCAGACGGCTGAACTCGTACTGACGCGGGTTCGCCGGCACCGGCAGGTTCTCCAGGAACCACTCGTACAGCGGGCGATGGCTTTCGAACTCAAGGGTGCAGATCGAATGGGTGATGCCTTCGATGGCGTCCGACTGACCGTGGGTGAAGTCGTAGTTCGGGTAGATGCACCACTTGTCGCCGGTCTGGTGGTGATGAGCGTGGCGGATGCGATACATGATCGGGTCGCGCAGGTTCATGTTCGGCGAAGCCATGTCGATCTTCGCCCGCAGCACACGGGCGCCGTCCGGGAATTCACCGGCGCGCATGCGGGCGAACCAGTCGAGGTTCTCTTCAACCGAACGGTCGCGGAACGGGCTGTTCTTGCCCGGCTCGGTCAGGCTGCCACGGTATTCCTTGGCTTGTTCCGGGGTCAGGTCGTCGACGTAGGCCTTGCCGGCCTTGATCAGCTCGACGGCCCAGTCGTGCAACTGGTCGAAATACTGCGAGGCGTAGCGCACTTCGCCAGACCATTCGAAACCCAGCCATTTGACGTCGCTTTCGATGGCGTCGATGTATTCCTGATCTTCCTTGGCCGGGTTGGTGTCGTCGAAACGCAGGTGCGTGACGCCACCGAACTCCTGGGCCAGGCCGAAGTTGACGCAGATCGACTTGGCGTGGCCGATGTGCAGGTAGCCGTTGGGCTCCGGCGGGAAGCGAGTCACGATCTGGGTGTGCTTGCCCGAGTCCAGGTCTGCCTGGATGATCGGCCGCAGGAAGTTGACCGGCACGGCAGGGCCGGACTTGGCATTCGAGGTAGGGTCGACAGTGGGCTTGCTCATAGGATCCTTGACGTACAGGTGCGCGGCCGCAAAGAGGGGCCAGACAAAACAAAGCCGCTATCATAGCTGATGCTGTCAAGGGCCTGACAGAGCAGCCCCGATAAAGGCATGCATTTAATCGCCGGGAAATGAAAAACCGCCTCGAAATTCGCGCCTGTCACGCTAAACTGCGCACCTTGGCCGAAGCAGGCTGAACCGGTTTTCGGGCCAGATGTCCGAAAACCACGAATTCCCTATGAAGAGTACTGACCATGACTCAAGTCAAACTGACCACCAACCATGGCGACATCGTCATCGAACTGAACGCTGAAAAGGCGCCGATCACCGTTGCCAACTTCATCGAGTACGTCAACGCCGGTCACTACACCAACACCGTATTCCACCGCGTCATCGGCAACTTCATGATCCAGGGCGGCGGTTTCGAGCCTGGCATGAAAGAAAAGAAAGACAAGCGTCCAAGCATCCAGAACGAAGCGGACAACGGTCTCTCCAACGACAAATACACCGTTGCCATGGCCCGCACCATGGAGCCGCATTCGGCTTCGGCACAGTTCTTCATCAACGTCGCCGACAACACCTTCCTCAACCACAGCGGCAAGAACGTGCAAGGCTGGGGCTACGCGGTATTCGGTAAAGTGACCGTCGGTACCGACGTTGTCGACAAGATCAAAGGCGTGTCGACCACTTCCAAGGCCGGCCACCAGGACGTACCCGCAGACGACGTGATCATCGAGAAAGCCGAGATCATCGAAGCGTGATATTGCTGATTTCAGACTTGCATCTGGAAGAGGAGCGCCCGGACATCACCCGGGCGTTTCTGGATTTACTTGCTGGACGCGCGCGTTCGGCGAGTGCTCTGTACATCCTCGGCGACTTCTTCGAGGCATGGATCGGCGACGATGCCATGACGCCCTTCCAGCGTTCCATCTGCCAGGCCCTGCGCGTTCTGAGCGACAGCGGCACGGCCATATTCCTGATGCACGGCAATCGCGACTTTCTGCTTGGCCAGGCCTTTTGCAAACAGGCCGGCTGCACACTGCTGAAAGATCCGAGTGTCGTGGAGTTTTACGGCGAGCCGGTGCTGCTGATGCACGGCGACAGCCTTTGCACCCGAGACATCGGGTACATGAAATTGCGCCGTTATCTGCGTAACCCGATCACCCTGTTCATCCTGCGCAACCTGCCCTTGAGCACCCGCCATAAACTGGCGCGCAAACTGCGCAGCGAAAGCCGTGCGCAAACCCGGATGAAAGCCAATGACATCGTTGACGTCACGGCCGAAGAGATTCCGCAGATCATGCAGGCATACGGCGTGAAAACCCTGATTCACGGCCACACCCACCGCCCGGCCATTCACAAATTGCAGATTGGCGATCTGTCGGCCAAGCGGATTGTCTTGGGGGATTGGGATCGTCAGGGCTGGGCGTTGCAGGTGGATGAAAACGGGTTTGCCTTGGCGCCGTTTGATTTTGCCCCGCCGCCACAGCTCCCCGCCCCCAGCGTTTGATCGTTCCCACGCTGGAGGCATTCCCACGCGGAGCGTGGGAATGAGCGTCTAATGACCGCTCGCCGCTGGCCCCGCCTTCGCCGCAAACGGCGGTTTCGCCAGCCACACAATCAGAATCAACCCCATGAACCCCCAGCCCAACAGCGTGAAGTAATCCACGGTGGACAGCATGTATGCCTGACTCGTCAGCACATGATCCAGTTGCGCATACGCCGAATCGCTCGCGCCGCCCAGATTGTTCAGCGCTTCCCGGGTTGCCGGTTCATAGCTGCTGATGCTCTCGCTCATGTACGCATGATGTTGATCCGCCCGGCGAATCCAGATCCATGTGGTCAGCGACGCCGCAAAGCTGCCGCCCAGTGTCCGCAGAAAAGTCGCCAGACCCGCGCCGTCGGCGATCTGGCTGGGTGGCAAATCCGACATCAGGATGCTCAGCGTCGGCATGAAGAACAGCGCCACGCCGATGCCCATGAACAACTGCACCAGCGCGATGTGCTGGAAGTCCACCTCACTGGTGAAGCCGGCCCGCATGAAGCAGCTCAGGCCAATCGCGAGGAACGCCAGACCGGCCAGCAGACGCAGGTCGAACTTGTGCGCGTACTTGCCGACAAACGGCGACAGCAGCACCGGCAGAATGCCGATGGGTGCAACAGCCAGCCCCGCCCAGGTCGCGGTGTAACCCATCTGGGTTTGCAGCCATTGCGGCAGGATCAGGTTGATCCCGAAGAATCCGGCGTAACCCAACACCAGCACCATCGTGCCGATGCGGAAGTTGCGATGGGCGAACAATCGCAGGTTGACCACCGGATGCTTGTCGGTCATTTCCCAAATGATGAACGCCGCCAGCGCGATCACCGAGATCGCCGCGCCGATGATGATGAAGTTCGACTCAAACCAGTCCAGGTCGTTGCCCTTGTCGAGGATCACCTGCAACGCACCAACGCCAATAATCAAGGTGATCAGCCCGACGTAATCCATCGGCTGACGGCTGGTGACCACCGGACGCTTGGCCAATTGCGAGCGCACCACCATCACCGCGAAAATCCCGATGGGCACGTTGATGAAGAAAATCCACGGCCAACTGTAACTGTCGGTGATCCAGCCGCCGAGAATCGGCCCGGCAATCGGCGCGACCACCGTGACCATCGCCAGTAACGCCAAGGCCATGCCCCGTTTGGCCGGCGGATAGACGGCAATCAACAGGGTTTGCGTCATTGGATACAGCGGCCCGGCCACCAGACCTTGCAGCACGCGGAAGCCGATCAGTTCTGGCATCGACGTCGAGATCCCGCAGAGGAACGAGGCCACTACAAACAGGATCGTTGCCCAGAGAAACAGCTTCACTTCGCCGAAGCGGCGGCTGAGCCAACCGGTCAGCGGCAGCGCAATGGCGTTGCTCACGGCAAACGAGGTAATCACCCAAGTGCCCTGCTCCGAACTCACGCCGAGGTTGCCGGAAATAGTCGGCAACGCCACGTTGGCGATGGTGGTGTCGAGCACTTGCATGAAGGTCGCCAGCGACAGGCCGATGGTGCTGAGCAACAGGCTGGGCGGCGTGAAAGAAGCGTTATTGCTCATGGTGAATCCTATGGAATCTAATGGACACCGCAGTCCTGTAGGAGTGAGCCTGCTCGCTCCTACAGGGTGGGTGTCAGCGTTGCGCGGTTTTACTGGCCGCAGCGCTGTTGTCGTGGATCAACTGAGCAATCATCGCGTCGGCTTCGGCCAACTGACGGTCGTAGATGTTGGTGCTGAACGAGGCTTTTTGTGGCGACTGTTGCGCCAGCACCGGACCGCTCTGGTCGTGAAGATTGACCTCGACGTTGGTCGACAGGCCCACACGCAATGGATGTCTGGCCAGTTCCTCGGCGTTGATGTGAATCCGCACCGGCACACGCTGCACGATCTTGATCCAGTTACCGGTGGCGTTCTGCGCGGGTAACAAGGCAAACGCGCTGCCGGTGCCGGCGCCGAGGCTGTCGACGGTGCCGCTGTATTTCACGTCGCTGCCGTAGAGGTCGGCTTCGATGTCCACCGGCTGGCCAATGCGCATGTCACGCAGCTGGGTTTCCTTGAAGTTGGCGTCGATCCACAGTTGATCCAGCGGAATCACCGCCATCAGCGCGGTGCCCGGTTGCACGCGCTGACCCAGTTGCACGGAGCGCTTGGCGACGTAACCGGTGACCGGCGCGATCAGGGTGCTGCGGGCGTTGGTCAGGTAGGCCTGACGCAATTGCGCGGCAGCGGCCATGACGTCCGGGTGTGACGACACCACAGTGTCATCGACCAGCGCGCTGGTGGTTTTCAGTTGCTGCTTGGCGTTGGTCAGAGCGTTTTGCGCCGAGGTCAGGTCATCGCGGGCGTGGGACAGTTCTTCCAGGGAAATCGCGCCACCGGACGCCAGGTTCTTGCGGCGGTTGTAGTTGTCCTGGGCTTTCTGCACTTCGGCCTGCTGGGCGTTGACCTGGGCTTTCATGCCATCGACGTTGCTGTACAAGCCGCGCACCTGACGCACCGTGCGGGCCAGGGTCGCTTGGGCACTTTGCAGACCGACTTCGGCGTCGTTCGGGTCGAAGTTGATCAGCACCTGGCCTTCATGCACAAGGTCGCCATCATCGGCGCCGATGCTGACCACGGTGCCGGTCACCAGCGGCGTGATTTCCACGACGTTGCCGTTGACGTAGGCATCGTCGGTGCTCTCGTTCCAGCGTCCGACGAACTCGTGATAGGCCCAGACGCCGGCACCGGCGAGGACGACCACGACGGCCAGCACCAGCAGCATCACTTTGCGCTTGCGTGGATTGCCGCCGTCTTGCGCGTTTTCCTGAGGATTGCCTTGAGGTTGAGTGTTTTCGGCAGTGGCCATGACAAATACCTTGAATTAATTGTGCGGCGTGGCTGAAGTGGCGTTGGTTGCGGTCAGGGTTTCACCCTGGAAACCGCCACCCAGCGCTTGCATCAGTTGGATCGACAGGTCGATCTGCTCGGCATTCAGGTTGGCCAACTGGCGCTGGGCCTGGAGCAATTGCTGCTCGATGCTGAGCACGTCCAGGTAGTTGCCGATGCCGGAACCGTAACGCTGGACGACGGTGTTGTAAGAGTCCTGAGCAATGTCGGTGGCGTGCTGCTGCGCACCGATCTGCCGACCGATATCGCGCAACTGATTGATTGTGTCGCTGACATCGCCCAAGGCTTTCACCAGGCTTTTGTTGTACTGCGCCACCGCCAGGTCGTAGTCGGCGTCGCGGGAATCAAGGTTGGCGCGCAGGCGTCCGCCATCGAAAACCGGCACCGAAATCGTCGGCGCGATATTGAAGAAACGACTGGCCGAGCCAAACATCGCGTCACCCAACAACGACTCGGCACCGGCGGCAGCGCTAAGGTTCAGGTTCGGATAGAACTGGGTCTTGGCCGACGAGATGTCTTTGCTCGCGGCCTCGACACGCCAGCGTGCCGCGACCAGATCCGGGCGACGACCGAGCAATTCGGCTGGCAATACCGACGGCAACGCCACCGCGCTGGATTGCAGCACTTTCGGACGGGCGATTTCATTGCCGCGATCCGGGCCTTTGCCAAGCAACACGGCGAGGGATATTTTCGCGCTTTGCAGGCGCTTTTCAGCGTCGATCAGGCTGGCTTGAGAGCTGGCTTCGAGGCTTTCGGTCTGCTGAAACTGGTACTGACTGTCGATCCCGGAACTCAGGCGACGCTGGCTCAGATCGAGCATCTGCCGGGTGCGCTTGAGGTCTTCGCTGGCAAGGTCGTAAACGATGTGCGCCTGGCCGAGATCGCTGTAGGCCCGGGCCACATCAGCGGCGAGGGTCAATTGCGCGGCCTGCTGGTCGACTTCCGCTGCGCGGGCCTGACCGAGGGCTGCTTCCCAGGCGTCACGCTGACCGCCCCACAGGTCGAAGTTGTAATTGAACGTGGCGCTGAGGTTGCGCACGGTCGAATAAGCACCGCCCTGCCCCAGCGGATCCTGATCCCGGGCCAGTCGCGAACGGCTGACGCCGGCGCTGGCATCGAGGGTCGGGAAACGTGCAGCGTCGGCGGCATAAGCGGCGGCGCTGGCCTGATGGGCGCGGGCTTCGGCGATTTGCATGTCCGGGCTGTCGCGCAGGGCCTCGCGGATCAAACCGTCAAGTTGCGGATCGCCGAGGCTCGTCCACCAATCGCTTTTCGGCCAGGCGGCGGGCGACAGAGTGACGCCATTGAGGGACTGCCCGGCCTTGAGGGTTTTCGCATCGAGGCTGACGCCTTCTGTGTCGAGGCCTTTGTAACTGGCACAACCGGCGAGGATCATCGCCGACAGCAACAGCGTCAGGCTGCTGCGCAAGGTTTTACTGCTCATTTGTCACCGACCCGCAGCAACGTGATCGAGTCACCGGCTGCCAGTAAAATTTTCTTGAGGATGTGTTCCAGGGTTTTCAACTCGTCCGGTGTGATCGCGCCGGCCAGTTCATTCATTGCGTCGGCGCCGATCTGCGGGAGGCGGTCGGTCAATTGCTGGCCTTGTTCGGTCAGGGTCAGTTGCACCTGACGGCGATCGCCTTCGCTGCGTTGGCGAGCGAGGAAGCCTTTCTGTTCCAGACGGTCGAGCATGCGGGTCATCGAGCCGCTGTCGAGTGACAGGTGCCGGCATAGTTCGGCCGGGGTATCGACGCCGAACTGGGCCATGATGATCAACACTTTGAACTGCGCGGCGGTGATGCCGTGGGGTTCCATGTGGGTGTCGATGATCCGGTCTTTCAATAACGCGGCACGCCCCAAAAGCAGGCCGAGGTGGCAGTTTTTGAATTCGTCTGGAGTGAAATGCATCGTTTACTCACCTAATAACTGCCTAGGCAGTGAATGTGTGACGAGATGTTACTGCCTAGGCAGCGAATGTCAAACAAAATAGTTAGGATGCTTGGTAATTGACTGACAAATGGCCTGCGATCTTTTGATCTGATCGTTCCCACGCTCTGCGCGGGAGTGCAGCCCGGGACGCTCTGCGTTGCGATTCGAGAGCTGGAACGCGGAGCGTCCCCAGAGGCGTTCCCACGCGGAGCATGGGAACGATCACGGTGGGCGGAGGTTAGAAATCCCGCTTGTAGAAGATGTCCAGCGAACTGGCCAAACCGCTGGCCACTTCGACGTAGACCTTTTTGCTCAGCTTGTAGCGCAAGGCAATAGTGCTGGCCGGTTCGAACACGCCAACGCCATAGCGCAGGCTGAGTTTTTCGGAAATGTTACCGCTGGCTACCACGCTGGTGGCGTCGCCGCTGCCTTCCGTGTCGAGCTGGAAGTCTTGAATGCCCAAGTCTTTGGCCAAACCGCTGGTCACCCCGGAACTTCCCATCAACCCCAGGCCCAACGCCGCTTGGGCGAGCATGTTGTTGTCCTCGCCGTTGGTGCTCAGCGGTCGGCCGAGCACCAGATAGGACAACGCCTGCTCCTGGCTCATCGCCGGCTCGGAGAAGATCTGCGTGGTCGGTTGCTCGGCGCTGCCGCTAAGGCGAATACCGGCGATCACGTCGTCGGTCTGGCGAATCGCTTCGATGTCGAGATACGGCTGATCCAGCGGCCCGGCAAACAACAGTCGCGCCCGACGCACCGTCAAACGCTGGCCGTAAGCACGATAGCGGCCGTCGTTGAGCCACAACTCGCCACGGGTGTCCATGTTGTCGCCGATGTGCACCTGGCCTTGCACGTTGGCGGTCAGGCCGAACCCGGCGAAGCTCAATTTGTCCTGGCCGACAATCACATCGATGTCCATTTTCATCGCGATCGGTGGTTTGCCCTCTTCGGTCTGCTGACCGACGATGATTGTGTCATCGGAGACTTTTACCGTTGACGGCGGCAGTTCACGGACGGTGATTTCGCCTTTGGGCACCAGCACTTTACCGGCCACTGCCAGCTCATCACCCGCCATGGAGATTTTCAGATCCGGCGCCATTTCAAGCTTGGCATAAGGCTCGACGCTGACCGGCAACTGCGAGCCCTTTAGCGCCAGATCCACCACCAGCGCCTGCCCCCAGGCCACATTGCCGCTCAGGCTGCCCTTGCCATTCGGGCCGCTTGTCCAGCCGCCGTTCAGTTGCACCGCTTCACCGGCAATCACCGCTTGCAGTTGCAGGTTTTGCAACTCCATCGGCAGCTCCGGCCCGGACACTTCACCGTCGCTGAGTTGCACCGTGCCGTTAACCAATGGCGCCAGCAGCCCACCGGAAATCGTGCCGCTGCCGTTCAGGCGCCCGGTGAGTGTTTCGACCATCGGCACAAACGGCCGCGCCACGGACAGGTCCAGACCGCTGAGGCGGAACGAACCACTGACCGGTTTGCTTGCCGGCAACGGATTGATCTGCGTCTGCACCATCAGCTCGCCGAGTTTGCCGCCGACAAAATTGAGGTCGGTGTCGATGCGTTTGGGCGTGAGTTTGCTGTTCAGGCGCAGGGTCTGATACGGGAAGTCCAGCCACTTATCTTTGTCGCGTATACGCAAAGTGCCGCCACTGGCGTCGATACTGACCTGGCCGTTGGGGCCGCTGGCCGGCATATCCAGTTGCAGATCGGCGTTAAGCCGTCCCCGCCAGGCGAAATCCTTGGGCAGCCATTGCGCGAGGCTTTCGATGGGGAACTGTTTGAGGTGATAACGCAGCTTCGGCTCCGGCATCAGTCGTTGATCTTCGCCACACAAGCTTGCGCCGCCGGACAGCCAGCAATGGGCGCCGAAGTTGATCTTGCCGTCGGCGAGACGTTCAAGCTTCGCCGGACTTTGCAGTTTCCAGTCCTGGCCACCCGCAGAAATCGTGCCGCTGGCCAGGCGCCCGCGCCAGTTGCCCTTGTCCAGATTGCCGTCCAGGCCCAACGCCAGTTTCAGTTTCGGCCCGAGCAGGTCGAGGCTGAGTTTCTGACGCTTGATGTCACCCTGGCCACTGACGGTCAAACTGCCCAGCGCAGTGTCGCCCGCTTGAATATTGCTGCCCTTGAGATCGATTTTTGCCCGTTGCGCGCTGTCGAGGGTGGCGTCGAGGTTCAGGCTTTGCAGGCGATTGTCCTGGAACGCCAGTTGCGAACCTTGCAGGCCGAGCTTGCCTTGCGGCGCCTTCAACGTGCCAGCGACATCGACCCGGCCGTTGAGCTGGCCGCGCAGTTGCGGCCAGAGCTGAGCCAGACGCGGCATTTTGATGTCGATCTGGCCGGCGAGCTTCTGCTGCAAGCTGCCCTTGCCACTGATGCTGTTGTCGCCGAGGCGGATTTGCAGGGCATTGAGGTTCCATTGTTCCCCGACGCCATCGGCCTTGGCTTGCAACACCGCCGGTTGCCCGCGCAGTTTTCCTTTCAGATCGAGGTCGACGTTGAGACTGAGGCGCTCGTTCTTCAGTTCGCCTTTACTGCTCAATGGCCCGGCCAGCGTACCCGGCAGTTCCGCCATCCAGTACGCAGGGTTGAGCGCCGACAATTGCAACGCGGTGTCCCAGGCAATGCCGTCGGCAAACTGCACGTTCACATGACCTTCGGCCTTGCCCTGCCCGGCCTCCAATTTGAATTGCGGCAGAAAGATCTGTTTGAGGTTGCCGCTGAACGGACTGCTCAGGCTGAACGCCCCCGCCGGACCGTCCAGTGCGGCGGCGAAGTTGCCGATGTATTGACCGTCGGTGTAGGAAACTTCGCCGTTGAAGGTGCGCAATGCAACCTGCGGTTCGTCGATGATCGGATAGAGCCGGTGCCACGGAAAATCCTGCCAATGGACATTGGCTTGCGCGGTCAGGCCTTTGCTCCAGTCGACATTACCGGTGAGTTTCAGGCTTTGCTTGTCGTTGGCATTCAGATCGAGACCCGCGATTTGCGCGCCGTTGGCGTCGACCTTGCCTTGCAGCAACAACGCGACCGGGCCTTGTTCAGCAGGCAGCGAAGCGTTGCCAAGCAATTGGTAACCGTTTTTCAGGTCGCCTTCGGCCGTCAGTTGCAGTTGATTGAGTTGCAGGGTGTCCGGCAGATCGGCGCTCGGCTTGAACGCATCCGAGGTGATGCGCACTTTGGCCGGCAGGTTGTCCACCAGCGGTTGCAGTTCGCCGCTCAACTGGCCGTTGAGGTAGCCACGGCTGTCGGCGTGCAGGTTGAGGGTTTTCAACAGGTCGCCATCGACTTTGAGCGCCAGCGTCCACGGGTCGGTTCCCGGTGCTGGCAGGGTCAGTTGACCTTCGATGTTCAACGGCCAGTTGCCGGTCGGTTGCAGCAGCCCGGAGAGGTTCAGGCTCAAGTCATCACGCTGCAATTTAATGCTGTCGATCTGCATACCCTTGGCGGTCCAGTACGCCGCCAGTTGCAGACCCTTGAGTTGTTCGCTGCCATTGAACAGCAGGCTGCCAACCTGCACGTCACCCAGTTCGATGCCCACAGGCAATTGCAGATCCGGCAGTGTGATCGGGCCGCTTTCGGTCACCTCGTCACTCGGCGGAAATTGCAGGATGACCTGATCGGCCTTGAGTTGGTCGATGCACAGCGTCATGCGGGTCAGGCACAGCGGTGACCATTGGAAAACCGGCTTGTTCAGCTCGACCTGGCTGCTGCCCTGCTGCCACAACAAATGATCGGCGCTCCATTGTCCGCCGAGCCGGCCCTGGAAATTTTCCACGGTCAAACCCGGTACAAGTCCAAGCGCCCATCGGCTGCCTGCCTGAGTGCCGAGCACTGCCGCGAGGCTTAAAACAATCAGCAGCACCAGCGCCAACAGCGCCAGAGCCGTTATCTTCAAACCACGCTTCACAGCTCAGGCCCCATGGAAAAGTGCAGCCGGATGCCGCCGTCGTCGTCGAGCGCATGGGCCAGGTCGAGGCGGATCGGCCCCACCGGAGACACCCAGCGCACACCGATACCGACCCCGGTCTTGAGGTTCGGCAGTTCGAGGTTGTTGAAGGAGTTGCCCTGGTCGACGAACGTCGCCACCCGCCATTTTTCGGCGATTGAATATTGATACTCGACGCTGCCAGCGACCATGTAGCGGCCACCGATGCGGTCGCCATCGGAGTTCTCCGGCGACAGGCTCTGATAGTCGTAGCCACGCACGCTCTGATCGCCACCGGCGAAAAACCGCAGCGACGGCGGCACCGACTTGTAACCGTTGGTGGCGCTGCCGCCAACCTGTACGCGACCGAGCAAACGGTGTTTGTCGAACACCGTGGTCAGGCCTTTGACCAGCGCGGTGCCATATAAAAGGTTTGTGTCGGAACCCAGCCCTTCCTTTGCCACTTTGCTTTCGAAGCTCAGGCGATAGCCGTTGTGCGGGTCGATACGGTTGTCGCTTTTCAAGTAGGAATAACTGATACCGGGCATCAACAAGGTGCTGAGGCCGGAGTCATCGCCGAGTTCGTATTCTTCGTGCTGCCATTTCAGCGAGATCACCCGCTGCCAGCCGCTGGGCAACTTGCTATGCCACTCAGGGCCGAAGGTCAGCAGTTTGCTCGACGTGTCGGAGCCATCGATGTCTTCGAATTGATAACCGCCGGCCCAACGCAGTTTGTCGGTCAGCGGCGGATCGAGCGGGATGTCGTAAAACAGCCCGACGTTCTGCCGAGGCGCCGACAATTCGGCTTCCCAGCCATAACTGTGGCCTTGCGGATTGACCCAGTGGCGGGTCCAGTTGGCCTTGACGCGCGGGCCGACGTCGGTGGAGTAACCCAAGCCCAGGCCCATGGTGCGCGGCTTGCGGGTCTCGAGTTTGACCGCGACCGGAATGGTCTGTTCTTTTGCCGCAGTCGGCGCGGCGTCCACACGCACGCCTTCGAAGTATCCGCTCGATTGCAAAGCCTGGTTGAGTTCGGCGATCAGTTCCGAGTCATACGGCTCGCCGGTCTTGAACGGCACCATGCGTTGCAGCAGGTCTTCGTCAAACGGTGTGTCGCCCTCGAAATTGACTTTGCCTAACGCGTAGCGCGGGCCACTTTCGTAAACCAACTCGACGTCGGCGATACCGGCACGTGGGTCGAGCAACAACTTCTGGCTGGTGAAATGCCCACTGAAATAGCCGTAGCGTGAAGCCTGATTCTGGATCAGTCGTTTGGCGTCTTCATAACGACCGTGATTAAGCACCGCGCCGGATTTGAGCACGTCAGCTTTAGGGACACGAAAGGTTTTCTGCGAGGCCGCCGGGCCGTCGACGCGGATGGTCACGTTGCGCAAGCGGATCGGCTCGCCAGGGTCGATCTTCAGCACCAGACGCGGATCCTTGCCGCCTTTCACTTCGGTTTCGATCTGCGGCTGGTAATAACCCAAGGCCTGCGCGGCCTTGCGCGCCTGCTCTTCGGCACCGCGACTGAAGCGCTCAAGGGCTTCTTCGTCACGATCGCCGAGACTGCCGATATAGCCTTCTATATTGGCCTTGAGTTCATCGTTGGACGGTTTGATCCGCACATCCAATTCACTTTGCGCCAGTGCCGCGCAGCTGGTTAACAGCAGGAGCGCGCCACTGGTAAATCTTCCTGGAAACTTCATAGGCGCGGATGCTAACACGAGCTTGGGAGCGTGATAGAGCCTGACCTGCCGGGAAAGTTCGACCGCTATGCCATGGCTGTTTGTAACACCTGCGGGTTGGCGTGAAAAAACACATGCTCGCGCACCGGCCCGACGGCAACCTCGCCGACCTCTTCGTAACCCTGACGCTTGTAGAACTCCAGATAACGCGGGTTGCCGGTGTCGAGCATCACCCCTTGGGAGTTTTCGTCGACCGCGCACCAGTTGTGCACCGCTTGCAACAATTGCTCACCGAAATGCTTGCCCTGAAATTGCGGGTGAACCCCCAGCAGCGGCAAAACATGCACCGCATCGGAGGGTGCGCAGGCAGCCACCGCCGCATGATAGTCGAGGTAGCGGCGGGTGCAGCGAAACCCGGTGCTAAGCACCATGCGCAGCCGCCAGGCCCAGCTCTCGGTGATGCCCAGGCGCCGTTGCGGCGGCGCGATCAGCGCGATGCCGATCAAACGGTCATTGACCAACAGGCCGATGGCCGGCAGATCCTGGAGAAAGTGTTGCTTGACCAATTCCCGCACAGTCGCGCGAACGCGCTGTTCATAACCGGGACGCTCGGACTCGAACAGATAGCTGAAGGTCGGTTCGTGGCGGTAGGCCTGATACAGCAAGGATCTGGCTTCGCGGGAATAGCCGCGATCGAGCATATGAATGTCGGCGATGGCGGTCGAGGTTTCAGGCATGACAGTGATTCTCCCCGGGGCACGGCTCAAATGGCTGCGCTCTTGTTGGTACGAACCTTTGAGTGATGGCGCAGTTCCCCGACAGGTATAGACCAATCTCGAATCTTCATCGACCGGGCGGGCCTCATCGCTGGCAAGCCAGCTCCCACAAGTTTTTGCAGTGGTCACAGATCTGATGCACGACACGATCATTGTGGGAGCTGGCTTGCCAGCGATGGGGCACACAAGACTCACCCGAAATCTGACAGGACAAGGCGAATCGGCTCACCCCACACTGGCCCCGATCCTACATGTCAGCTAGCATCGCCCTTTTGCCAGGACTGCCGACCATGAAGATCGTTTCCTTCAACATCAACGGACTGCGCGCCCGTCCGCATCAGCTGGCAGCGCTGATCGAAAAACATCAGCCGGACGTCATTGGCTTGCAGGAAACCAAGGTACACGACGATCAATTCCCGCTCGAAGAAGTTCGGGCCTTGGGCTATCACGTTTATTTCCACGGCCAGAAGGGCCATTACGGTGTCGCCCTGCTCTCCCGTCAGGAACCGATTGCCCTGCACAAAGGTTTCGCCACCGACGAAGAAGACGCCCAGCGTCGTTTCATCTGGGGCACTTACGCCGACGCCAACGGTGTGCCGGTGACAATCATGAACGGCTACTTCCCACAGGGCGAAAGCCGTGACCATCCGACCAAATTCCCGGCCAAGCAGCGCTTCTACAGCGACCTGCAAACGTTGCTGGAAAGCCAGTTCCACAACGAGCAACCGATCGTGGTGATGGGCGATGTGAACATTTCCCCGGAAGACTGCGACATCGGCATCGGCCCGGACAACATGAAGCGCTGGCTGAAAACCGGCAAATGCAGTTTCCTGCCGGAAGAGCGTGAGTGGATGGCCCGCCTGAAAAACTGGGGGCTGACCGACAGCTATCGCCACCTGAATCCGGACGTGACTGACATCTTCAGTTGGTTCGACTACCGCAGCCGTGGGTTCGAGGACAACCCCAAGCGTGGTTTGCGTATCGACGTGATTCTTGCCTCCCACGGTCTGTTGCCACGAGTCAAGGCAGCGGGCGTTGATTACGAACTGCGCGGCATGGAAAAACCCTCGGATCATGCGCCGATCTGGCTTGAACTGAGCTGAATTCACCTTGTAGGAGTGAACCTGCTCGCGATACCGGTGTGTCAATTTGCGCATCTGTTTCTGGCACACCGCTATCGCGAGCAGGCTCATGCCTACAGTTCGGTCGCTGTCATCTTTCGGTCATGCGTCTGACTTAATCTCCCCGGCAATCCCCTTGGCTGCGATCGGTGCCGGCATGCGCGTGCGTGTTTTGTTCTTTTTTCTTTTCAGCGCATGGCTGCCCTGGGCGGTATCGGCCGACGCTGTGCTGCGCATTCAGGGCTCCAACACCATTGGCGCAGCGCTCGGCCCGGCGCTGGTCGAAGGGCTGATGCAGGAACGGGGCCTGCTGAAAATTCATCGCGAAGCACCCGACAACGCCAACGAACAACGCGTCGTCGGGCAAACCGCAGACGGTCAGCGGATCGCAGTGGACATCGCCGCTCACGGCTCAAGCACCGGTTTCACCGCGCTGAAATCCGCCGAAGCCGATCTCGCTGCCTCTTCCCGGCCGATCAAGGACAGCGAATTGCTCGCCCTGCAATCCCTCGGCGACCTGAAAAGTCCCACCGCCGAACAGGTCATCGCCATCGACGGCCTGGCGATCATTCTTCATCCCGACAACCCCCTGCAACAACTCGACACCGAGCAACTCGCGCGGATTTTCAGCGGCGAGGCCAAGACCTGGGAAAACGTCGGTGGCAGCGGTGGGACGATTCATTTGTATGCGCGGGATGATCAGTCCGGCACATACGACACATTTAAGGAGCTTGTCCTCGCCCAGCGTGGGAAGGTTCTGAGTAGCGCGGCGAAACGCTTTGAATCCAGCGAGCAATTATCCGACGCCGTGAGCAGCGATCCACAAGCCATCGGGTTCATCGGTTTGCCCTACGTTCGCCAGGCTAAGGCAGTGGCAATTGCCGACGGGCAATCCCAAGCGATGTTGCCGCTGAACAGCTTGATCGCCACCGAAGATTATCCGCTGTCGCGGCGGTTGTTCTTTTATCTACCGCCCGACAGCAAGAACCTTTGGGCGAAGGCGTTGGTGGCGTTTGCACAAAGTCCTCAAGGCCAGACGATTGTTGCAAGCAACGGGTTTATCGCCCAGACCATCCAGGCCATCGCGGTGACGCCGAATGCGCTGATGCCGGAGGGTTATCAGTCCCTCAGCCGTCATGCCCAACGTCTGACGGTGAATTTCCGATTCGAAGAAGGCAGCGCCATCCTCGACAACAAGGCCCGCCAGGATTTGGCGCGAGTGCTCGACTATATAAAGCGCCACAACAAGACTGATCGCGAGGTAACGCTGGTGGGGTTCGGCGATGCCAAGGACGATCCGGCACGGGCTGACCTGCTGTCGAAGCTGCGGGCCATGGCGGTGCGACGGGAATTGGTGAAGAACGGCGTGGTGTTGCGCGAAGTGCGCGGCTTCGGCGCACTGATGCCGGTGGCGGCGAACAGCGCCGATGAGGGACGGATCAAAAATCGACGGGTTGAGGTGTGGGTACATTGATTCACCTCAGGATCGTTCCCATGCTCTGCGTGGGAACGATCCCATTGGGTAATCAGCGTTCGCTGCGCAGCATTTCCTTCGGCACATATTTGCCGATTTCGAATTTGCCGATGGCTGCGCGGTGCACTTCGTCCGGACCATCGGCCAGGCGCAGTGTGCGTTGCATGGCGTACATATAAGCCAGCGGGAAATCGTTAGACACCCCTGCCCCGCCATGCATCTGAATCGCCCGGTCGATTACGCGCAACGCCACATTCGGTGCAACAACCTTGATCTGGGCGATTTCGCTTTTCGCCACTTTGTTACCGACGGTATCCATCATGTATGCCGCTTTGAGCGTCAGCAGGCGAGCCATGTCGATTTCCATGCGCGAGTCGGCAATTTTGTCGACGTTACCGCCCAGGCGCGCCAACGGTTTGCCGAATGCGCTGCGGCTTACCGAACGTTTGCACATCAGTTCCAGCGCCCGCTCGGCCATGCCGATCGAACGCATGCAGTGGTGAATCCGGCCCGGGCCGAGGCGACCTTGGGCGATTTCGAATCCGCGTCCTTCGCCCAGCAGTACGTTTTCGTACGGCACTCGCACATTGTCGAACAGCACTTCGGCGTGACCGTGGGGGGCATCGTCGTAACCGAACACCGGCAGTGGACGGACGATCTTCACACCAGGCGTATCCACCGGCACCAGAATCATCGAGTGCTGGGCGTGGCGCGGCGCATCCGGATTGCTCAAGCCCATGAAGATGAGAATTTTGCAACGCGGATCGCAAGCGCCGGACGTCCACCATTTCTTACCGTTGATGACCCATTCGTCGCCATCGCGCTCAGCACGGGCGGCCATGTTGGTGGCATCGGAGGACGCGACGTCCGGCTCGGTCATGGCGAAGGCCGAGCGGATCTCGCCGCGCAGCAGCGGTTCGAGCCAACGCTGTTTCTGTTCTTCATTGGCATAACGCACCAGCACTTCCATGTTGCCGGTGTCCGGTGCCGAGCAATTGAAGGGCTCAGGGCCAAGCAACGAGCGGCCCATGATCTCGGCCAGCGGCGCGTATTCAAGGTTGGTCAGGCCTGCGCCGAGTTTCGATTCGGGCAGAAACAGATTCCACAGGCCTTCGGCTTTCGCCCGGGCTTTCAGCTCTTCCATGATCGCCGTCGGCTGCCAGCGATCGCCTTCGGCAACCTGGCGCTCGAACACGGCTTCGGCCGGGTAAACGTAGGTATCCATGAACGCGGTCACGCGCTCACGCAGTTCTTGCACCTTGGGCGAATAAGCGAAATCCATGGGCAGCTACCTTCTTTTTGGGAGGTTGTTCAGGTCATGAAATGGATGCTAGAGCAGCTACGAAAATTTACCTAGCCTATTCTCAGCGTGTATTAACATTCATCACCGATATATGATCGGCTTATCGTCAAAGCCATTTCGCCCACATAACAAGAGAAAACGCGTCATGAATCTGAGCAAGGTCGACCTCAACCTTTTCATCGTCTTCGACGCGATCTACACCGAGGCGAACCTGACCCGCGCCGGGCAGATCGTCGGCATTACTCAGCCGGCGGTGTCGAACGCGCTGGCGCGGTTGCGCGAGACCTTCAACGATCCGCTGTTCGTGCGCACCGCCCAAGGCATGGTGCCGACGCCGATGGCGCAGAACATCATCGGCCCGGTGCGTAACGCGCTGTCCCTGCTGCGGGTGTCCGTGCAGGAAAGCCGCATCTTCACCCCGTCGCAGGCGGCGAAGACCTACCGCATCAGCATGACCGACCTCACCGAAGCGGTGATCCTGCCGCCACTGTTCCAGCGCCTGCGCCGTTTGGCGCCCACCGTCATCATCGAAAGTTTTCTGTCGAAACGCCGGGAAACCACCAAGGAGCTGGCGGCCGGGCGTCTGGATTTCGCCGTGGATGCGCCGCTCAATACCGACACGCAGGTACGTCACGTCAAACTGATGGAAGACCGTTACGTGTGCGCCATGCGCAAGGGACATCCGCTGGCGGGCAAGGAAAAACTGTCCCTGGATGACTATCTGTCGATGACGCATGTGCATATTTCCAGCCGCCGCAGCGGGTTGGGCCATGTCGATCTGGCGCTGGGGAAAATGGGCATTCAGCGCAAGATCGCTTTGCGTTCGCAGCATTACCAGATGGCGTCCCAGGTGTTACAGCAGACAGACATGGTCATGACCGTGCCGGAACGTTTCGCCCGTCGCAATGAACTGCACGCGTTTTATCTGCCGGTCAACGATGTGCCACCGGTGGAGACCCATTTGTATTGGCACGAGAGCACTGACCAGGATCCGGCCAATCGCTGGATGCGCGAGCAAATCATCGAGTTGTGCCAGCAGGTGACGGCACATGAAAAGAAGATCGACAAACAACAGGCATGAGATCAAAAGTTCGCAATGTGGCGATTTGGAAGCTGGAACCTTTTCGCCTTGACGTAAACGTCAACCTGCCATTAGCTTAGCGCCAAGACTTTTTTCCGAGCGCGCTTATGAGCAGCCAGACTTACAGCATTTCCGATCTCGCCCGCGAGCTGGACATCACCACCCGGGCGATTCGCTTCTATGAAGAGCAAGGCCTGCTCAGCCCCGAGCGTCGTGGCCAGGAACGCATCTATTCGCCACGGGACAAAGTCAGCCTGAAGCTGATCCTGCGCGGCAAGCGCATCGGATTCTCCCTCGCCGAATGCCGCGAACTGATCGAGCTGTATGACCCTTCCAGCGGTAACACCAAGCAACTCAACAGCATGCTGGCGAAAATTACCGAGCGCCGGAAACAGCTTGAGCAGCAGATGCTCGACATCGAACAGATGAAACTGGAACTCGATACCGCCGAAGAGCGTTGTGTGCAGGCGCTGGAGCAGACGCTCAAGAGTCAGCAGGTGGTTTGATTGCTCATACGCTCCTACAGGTTTTTTCCTATTTTCAGATGACAGCAGGTCCAGCCCATGTCCCTCCCTTCCCAAGTACGCCTGATCGAAGTCGGCCCGCGCGATGGCCTGCAAAATGAAGCCCAGCCAATCAGCGTCGCCGATAAGGTGCAACTGGTCGACGCACTGAGCGCCGCCGGCCTGGGCTATATAGAAGTCGGCAGTTTTGTTTCGCCCAAGTGGGTACCGCAAATGGCCGGTTCCGCCGACGTGTTCGCGCAGATCCAGCGCAAACCGGGCGTGACCTACGGTGCGCTGGCGCCGAACCTGCGGGGCTTTGAAGATGCGCTGGCGGCCGGGGTCAAGGAAGTCGCGGTGTTTGCCGCTGCCTCCGAAGCTTTTTCACAACGCAACATCAACTGCTCGATCAGCGAAAGCCTGGCGCGGTTTGCGCCGATCATGGAGGCCGCGAAACAGCATGGCGTTACCGTGCGCGGTTACGTGTCGTGCGTGCTGGGGTGCCCTTATGAAGGTGACGTTGCGCCGGAGCAAGTCGCGAGCGTCGCCCAAGAACTCTATGCGATGGGCTGCTACGAAGTGTCATTGGGCGACACCATCGGCACCGGCACGGCCGGCGCGACCCGGCGGATGTTCGAAGTAGTATCGGCGCAGGTGCCGCGGGACAGGCTCGCCGGGCATTTCCATGACACTTACGGCCAGGCCATGGCCAACATTTACGCCAGTCTGCTCGAAGGCATTGCGGTGTTCGACAGCTCTATCGCCGGCCTGGGCGGCTGCCCATATGCCAAAGGTGCAAGCGGTAACGTTGCGACGGAAGACGTGGTTTACCTACTCAATGGCTTGGGTATCGAGACCGGTATCGACCTGGACGCCTTGATTGGCGCAGGCCGACAGATCAGCGCCGTGCTGGGCCGCCCAAGCGGTTCGCGCGTGGCCAAGGCCCGTAGCGCACAGTGAGCGGACGGGTGTTACCCGCGCGGGGGGCTTGGGGGCAAAAACGAGTAACACGGAAACAAATTGTTTGGTCTCAACCGGCCACCGCGTCCCCCTAAAATCCTAACTCACTGTATTTAAAGGGGTTTAAAAAGTTGGCACGGCTCCTGCTATCTCTATGGCATAACAAGAATAAAAAGCAGCAAACCAATAAAAATAAGACGTAACGACTCTGACATAACAAAAACAACACGGCAGAGACGCAGCTAACAGATTTTTTTGGAGAAGGTGTGCTTTTCAGGGTGCTCTCAGGAGTCACCCGCAACCGGGCAGAGAACAATAAAACTACCCTCAGGTAGCTCCCGAATCGGTTGGATCGTTTGACGAGAAAGCAGATCAGCGCTCAAAAAAATACGTTTGCTCTTGACCCCGAATGGGGGTCGCCAAAAAAAGCGGTAAAGGGCCACGGTTGCCAAAAACAACAACAGACCGACCCTCAATAATAAAAAAGAGCATGCAACGACAAATTAAAGGGGAGCTTCGGCTCCCCTTTGTGCTTTCTGTGATTCCTGTTTTTACGACAATCCCTTGTAGGAGCGAGCCTGCTCACCCCTACAAGGGATGGCGTCAGGCATCAGTGCTGCGCAACTCCTCGATACTGATCTCCCGCATCCGGAATTTCTGAATCTTGCCCGTCACCGTCATCGGAAACTCCTCGACGAACTTAAAGTGACGCGGCGTCTTGAAGTGCGCGATGCGCTCCTTGCACCAGGTTTGCAGCTCCAGCTCGGAAACGCTGTGGCCCGGATGAAACTTGATCCACGCGACAATCTCCTCTCCGTAACGCGAGCACGGAATGCCGATCACCTGCACGTCCGCCACGGCCGGGTGAGTGAAGAAGAACTCCTCAAGCTCACGCGGATAAATATTCTCACCGCCGCGAATAATCATGTCCTTGTTGCGCCCGGCGATGCACACGTAACCGGCCTCGTCCATGCTCGCCAAGTCGCCGGTGTGCATCCAGCCGGCCTCATCGATCGCCTCGGCCGTGCCCTGCGGATTGTTCCAGTAACCGAGCATCACACTGTAACCGCGGGTGCAGAGTTCGCCGATGGTGCCGCGTGGCACCAGATTGCCAGTCTCGTCGATGATCTTGCTTTCCAGTTGCGGCTGAGTGCGACCGACGGTGGTCACGCGCAACTCCAATTCGTCCGACGGGCCGGTCTGCAGCGACACAGGGCTGGTTTCGGTCATGCCGTAAGCGATCTGCACTTCACTCATGTGCATCTCGCTGATGACCCGGCGCATCACCTCAATCGGGCACGTTGCGCCGGCCATAATTCCGGTACGCAGTGTCGACAAATCGAATTCAGCCCGTTGCGGCTGGTCGAGCATGGCGATGAACATGGTCGGCACGCCGTAAAGGCCCGTGGCCTTTTCTTCGGCGACGGTGCTCAAGGTCAGCAGCGGGTCGAACGCGTCGTTGGGGTAAATCATGGTGGTGCCATGGGTGATGCAACCGAGGTTGCCCATGACCATGCCGAAGCAGTGGTACAGCGGCACCGGGATCACCAGGCGATCGTCGGCGGTCAAGCCGAGACTCTCGCCGACCATGTAACCGTTGTTGAGAATGTTGTAGTGACTGAGGGTCGCCCCCTTGGGAAAACCGGTTGTGCCAGAGGTGTACTGGATGTTCACCGGTTGATCGAAATGCAGGCTGTCGCCGCGCTTGCGCAACTGATCTTGCGAAACACTGCCGGCCAGATCCGCGAGTTGCGACCACGGCAGGAAACCCGACGGCGGCTGCGCATCAAGGCTGATCACTCCGCGCAGATCCGGCAAGCGCTCGCTCTGAAGTTGACCGATGGATTGCTCGGCCAACTCGGGCACCAAGCCCTGCAACATGGCGTGGTAATTGGACGTTTTGAATGCTCCGGCGCAGACCAGCCACTGGCACCCGGACTGCTTGAGCACATATTCAAGTTCGGAGCTGCGGTAGGCCGGATTGACGTTGACCAGGATCACCCCAATTTTCGCACTGGCGAACTGGCTGATGCACCACTGCGCGCAGTTCGGCGCCCAGATACCGAGACGGTCGCCGGTTTGCAGACCCAGCGCCAGCAAGGCTCTGGCATGGACGTCGACCGCCTCCGCAAGCTGCCGCCAGGTGTAGCGCAACCGCTGATGACGAACCACCAGCGCCTCGCCGTCCGGGTATTGCGCGGCGGTGCGGTCGAACTTCTGGCCGATCGTCATCGCGAGCAGGGCTTTTTCCTGGGAACCACGGGTATAGCTGCGCTGCGGGCTTGCAGTAGGTTGATCCATGACGACCCCGATTTGTCTTTATTTGTGGGTTGCCGACGGTCACTTGTAGGAGCGAGCCCGCTCGCGATTCTGATGTATCAGTCAATGTTTGCATCGACTGACACCACGCCATCGCGAGCAGGCTCATTCCTACAGGATTGGTCTGCTTTTCTGTCTTGAACGCGCCCTACTCTCGCCTAAGTTGACGTTAACGTAAAGGCCGATTGACAGCCTTCCGCCACAAGTTTACGTTAACGTAAAGCTGAGAGCCGGAACGCCGCCCTCTCCACCCTACAAAAAAGCCAAAAGGTGACGCATGAGCTATCCATCCCTGAATTTTGCCCTCGGCGAAACCATCGACATGCTGCGCGATCAGGTTCAGTCCTTTGTCGCTAAAGAGATCGCGCTACGCGCCGCGCAGATTGACAGCGACAACCTGTTCCCCGCCGACCTGTGGCGCAAGTTCGGTGACATGGGCCTGCTCGGCATCACCGTGCCGGAAGAATACGGCGGTGCCGGCCTGGGTTACCTGGCACACGTGGTGTCGATGGAAGAAATCAGCCGTGGTTCGGCGTCGGTGGCGTTGTCCTACGGCGCCCATTCCAATCTCTGCGTCAACCAGATCAACCGCAACGGCAATCACGAACAGAAAAGCAAATACCTGCCGAAGTTGATCAGCGGCGAACACGTCGGCGCGCTGGCGATGAGCGAACCGAACGCCGGTTCCGATGTGGTATCGATGAAACTGCGCGCCGACAAACGCGGCGACCGCTACGTCCTCAACGGCAGCAAAACCTGGATCACCAACGGCCCCGACGCCAACACCTACGTGATCTACGCCAAGACAGACCTGGAAAAAGGCGCCCACGGCATCACCGCGTTCATTGTCGAGCGCGACTGGAAAGGCTTCAGCCGCAGCAACAAATTCGACAAGCTCGGCATGCGCGGTTCCAACACCTGCGAGCTGTTCTTCGATGACGTCGAAGTGCCAGAAGAAAACATCCTCGGCGTGCTCAACGGCGGCGTGAAAGTGCTGATGAGCGGCCTCGATTACGAACGTGTCGTGCTGTCCGGCGGCCCGACCGGGATCATGCAGTCGTGCATGGATCTGATCGTGCCGTACATCCATGACCGCAAGCAGTTCGGCCAGAGCATCGGTGAATTCCAGCTGATCCAGGGCAAAGTCGCCGACATGTACACCCAACTCAATGCCAGCCGCGCTTATCTATACGCCGTTGCACAAGCGTGCGAGCGCGGTGAAACCACGCGCAAGGACGCTGCCGGCGTCATCCTCTACACCGCCGAGCGCGCCACGCAAATGGCCCTGGATGCGATCCAGATTCTCGGCGGCAACGGTTACATCAACGAATTCCCGGCGGGTCGCCTGTTGCGGGACGCCAAGCTGTACGAAATCGGCGCAGGCACCAGTGAGATCCGTCGCATGCTGATCGGTCGCGAACTGTTTAATGAGACGAAATGAATTTTGTCAGCGGCGAGCTTCAAGCTTCAAGCTGCAAAAGAACTGCGCGCTTGTTTCAGCTTGAAGCTTTCAGCTCGACGCTCGAAGCTGCTACGGAGTAGCCATGATTTTGCATACACAGCTCAATCCGCGTTCAGCGGAGTTCGCCGCCAATAGCGCAGCGATGCTGCAACAGGTCGACGCCCTGCACACCTTGCTCGCCCAAGTGGCGCAGGGTGGCGGCCCGAAAGCCCAGGAACGCCATACCTCGCGGGGCAAGCTGTTGCCGCGCGAGCGCATCAACCGCTTGCTTGATCCAGGTTCGCCGTTTCTTGAAATCAGCCAGCTCGCCGCCCACGCTGTGTATGGCGAAGACGTCCCGGCCGCCGGCGTAATTGCCGGAATCGGCCGCGTCGAAGGCGTGGAATGCATGATCGTCGCCAACGACGCGACGGTTAAGGGTGGTTCGTACTACCCGTTGACGGTGAAAAAACACCTGCGCGCCCAGACCATCGCCCAGCAGAACCGCTTGCCGTGCATTTATCTGGTGGATTCGGGCGGTGCCAATCTGCCGCGTCAGGACGAGGTGTTTCCGGATCGCGAGCACTTCGGCCGGATCTTCTTCAATCAGGCCAACATGAGCGCGATGGGCATTCCGCAAATCGCCGTGGTCATGGGCTCATGCACTGCCGGCGGTGCTTACGTGCCGGCGATGGCCGACGAAGCGATCATGGTGCGCAATCAGGCAACGATTTTCCTCGCCGGTCCGCCACTGGTGAAAGCGGCGACCGGTGAAGTGGTCAGTGCCGAAGACCTTGGCGGGGCCGATGTGCATTGCAAGGTTTCGGGGGTGGCCGACCACTATGCCGAAAGTGATGAACACGCCCTCGCCCTCGCACGCCGCAGCGTCGCCAATCTCAACTGGCGCAAGCTCGGCGAGGTGCAGCAACGCACGCCAATCGCCCCGCTCTATGCCAGCGACGAGCTGTACGGCGTGGTTTCGGCGGACGCCAAGCAGCCGTTCGATGTACGCGAAGTGATTGCGCGATTGGTGGACGGTTCGGTGTTCGATGAGTTCAAGGCGCTGTTCGGTACCACGCTGGTGTGCGGCTTCGCGCATCTGCACGGCTACCCGATCGCGATCCTCGCTAACAACGGCATTCTGTTCGCCGAAGCCGCGCAAAAAGGTGCGCACTTCATCGAACTGGCCTGCCAGCGCGGCATCCCCTTATTGTTTTTGCAGAACATCACCGGGTTCATGGTCGGCCAGAAATACGAGGCCGGCGGCATTGCCAAGCACGGCGCAAAACTGGTGACTGCCGTGGCCTGCGCCAAAGTGCCGAAATTCACGGTGATCATCGGCGGCAGCTTCGGCGCCGGCAACTACGGCATGTGCGGACGCGCCTACGATCCACGATTTCTGTGGATGTGGCCGAACGCGCGGATTGGCGTGATGGGCGCCGAACAAGCGGCCGGGGTGCTGGTGCAGGTCAAGCGCGAGCAGGCTGAACGCAGTGGTCAGGCATTCAGCACTGAGCAGGAAGCCGAGATCAAGCAGCCGATCCTCGACCAGTACGAAGAACAAGGCCACCCCTACTATTCCAGCGCTCGGCTGTGGGACGACGGCGTTATCGACCCGGCGCAGACCCGCGACGTACTGGCGCTGGCGTTGTCCGCATCGCTGAATGCGCCTAACGAACCGAGCCGCTTCGGCGTGTTCCGGATGTGATTTTTTGTGGGAGTGGGTTCACTCGCGATGAGGGTCTGTCAGGTATCGGCGACGTCGACTGACACACCGCGTTCGTGAGCAGGCTCGCTCCTACTGGAGACGGATAAAGATGAGCGATTTCAACACCCTTGAGCTGCAAAACGACCCACGCGGGTTCGCGACGCTGTGGCTCAATCGCGAAGACAAGAACAATGCCTTCAATGCCCAGATGATCCGCGAGCTGATTCTCGCGCTGGACAAAGTTGCCAGCGATGCAAGCCTGCGTTTCCTGCTGGTACGAGGGCGCGGCAAGCATTTCAGCGCTGGCGCCGATCTGGCCTGGATGCAGCAATCGGCCGAGCTCGATTACCACACCAACCTCGACGACGCGCGGGAGCTGGCGGAGTTAATGTACAACCTCGCCAAACTGAAAATCCCGACGCTGGCGGTGGTTCAAGGCGCGGCGTTCGGTGGCGCGCTGGGCCTGATCAGCTGCTGTGACATGGCGATCGGCGCCGATGACGCGCAGTTCTGCCTGTCGGAAGTACGCATCGGCCTCGCACCGGCGGTCATCAGCCCGTTCGTGGTGCAAGCCATCGGCGAACGCGCCGCCCGCCGTTATGCCCTGACCGCTGAACGTTTCGGCGGACAGCGGGCGCGGGAAATCGGCTTATTGTCCGAGAGCTATCCGCAGGCCGAACTTGAGCAGAAAGTCGATCAGTGGATCGACAACCTGCTGCTCAACAGCCCCGCCGCCATGCGCGTCAGCAAGGATTTACTCCGCGAAGTGGGCAACGGCGCGTTGAATCCGGCACTGCGCCGTTACACTGAAAACGCCATCGCACGGATCCGCGTCAGTCCCGAGGGACAGGAAGGCTTGCGCGCCTTTTTGCAAAAACGTCCGCCGAACTGGCAAGCCGCAACCACCACCAAGGAGTCGCGTTGATGAGCGCACCTGTACTCACTACCCTTTTGGTGGCCAACCGTGGCGAAATCGCCTGTCGGGTCATGCGCACCGCCAAGGCCTTGGGCCTGACCACCGTGGCCGTGCACAGCGCCACCGATCGTGATGCGCGACACAGCCGTGAAGCGGACATTCGTGTCGACCTCGGCGGCAGCAAGGCGGCAGACAGCTATTTGCAGATCGACAAACTGATCGCGGCGGCCAAGGCCAGCGGCGCTCAGGCGATTCATCCCGGTTACGGCTTCCTGTCGGAAAACGCCGAATTTGCCCGCGCCATAGAGGCCGCCGGCCTGATTTTTCTCGGCCCGCCCGCCTCGGCCATCGACGCCATGGGCAGCAAGTCCGCTGCAAAGGCGCTGATGGAAACCGCCGGCGTGCCGCTTGTACCTGGCTATCATGGCGAGGCGCAGGATCTGGAGACCTTCCGCGACGCCTGCGAGCGAATCGGCTATCCGGTGCTGCTCAAAGCCACGGCCGGCGGCGGCGGCAAGGGCATGAAGGTGGTCGAAGAGGTCAGCCAACTGGCCGAAGCGCTGGCTTCGGCCCAGCGTGAAGCGCAATCATCGTTCGGCGACTCGCGGATGCTGGTTGAGAAATACCTGCTCAAGCCGCGTCATGTGGAAATCCAGGTGTTTGCTGATCAGCACGGCCACTGCCTGTACCTGAACGAACGGGATTGCTCGATTCAACGCCGGCATCAGAAAGTCGTCGAGGAAGCGCCGGCACCGGGGCTCAGCGCTGAACTGCGCAAGGCCATGGGCGAAGCGGCGGTGCGTTCGGCCCAAGCCATCGGTTACGTCGGTGCGGGCACCGTGGAATTTTTGCTGGATGCGCGCGGTGAATTCTTCTTTATGGAGATGAACACCCGCCTGCAAGTTGAACACCCTGTCACCGAAGCCATCACCGGCCTCGATCTGGTGGCCTGGCAGATTCGTGTGGCCCGTGGTGAAGTATTGCCGATCAGTCAGGATCAGGTGCCGCTGATGGGCCATGCCATCGAAGTGCGGTTGTACGCCGAAGATCCAGCGAATGATTTCCTGCCGGCCACCGGCCATCTGGCGTTGTACCGCGAATCCGCTTCGGGCGCCGGGCGCCGGGTCGACAGCGGTGTCGAGGAAGGTGACGAGATCTCGCCATTCTATGACCCGATGCTCGGCAAACTGATTGCCTGGGGCGAAGATCGTGAACAGGCACGACTGCGGTTGTTGAGCATGCTCGATGAGTTCGCCATCGGTGGTTTGAAAACCAACATCGGTTTTCTGCGCCGGATCATCGGCCATCCGGCGTTTGCTGCTGCGCAACTGGATACCGGGTTTATTCCGCGTTATCAGGAACAATTGCTACCGGCGCCCAGTGCGTTGAGCGACGGATTTTGGGAAACGGCCGCACAAGCCTTCGCGCAAAGCCTGCCTGGCACCGCGCGCATCGACGACCCTGCCTCGCCGTGGGCTTTGCACAGTGGTTTGCGTGCCGGATTGCCACGGGAAATTACGTTGCACTTGAGTTGCGAAGGACAGGATCGCGCGTTAACGCTAAGCAACAGCGGCGCTGCAAAACTGGTCGGCGAACAGTTGGTCGTCGATGACGGCGGCATGCGTCACGTACACCGGGCAATACGACGTGGTGGGAATGTTTATCTGCAATGGGAAGGCGAACTGCGGCGCATTGAGGCGTACGACCCCATCAGCGCGGTGGAAGCCAGTAACAGCCACCAGGGTGGGCTGACTGCACCAATGAACGGCAGCATCGTGCGCGTATTAGTGGAAGCCGGTCAGACGGTCGAGGCCGGCGCGCAACTGGTGGTACTCGAAGCGATGAAGATGGAGCACAGCATCCGTGCGCCCCATGCGGGTGTGATCAAGTCGCTGTTCTGCCAGGAAGGCGAGATGGTGAGCGAAGGCAGCGCCCTGGTGGAGTTGGAAGAGGCCTGAACAAAAGATCGATCCTACGCAAAGTGAGGATCGATCCGATCAGAATCTGGCCATTGCCTGAATAACCACGCCGATGATTCGACAGTCGCTGGTGAACAGCGCTGTCGGCCAATTCGGATTGAGCGGTAACAGGTAACGCTGACCGCCCTCTTCGACTAATTTGCGAAACGTCGCTTCGGTACTCTCCGGCCATTGCGCGATCACCAGTTTGCCGGGTACGGCTTCTACCGCCGGATCCACCAGAATCAACATGCCTTCCGAGATGCTGATGCCGTCAGGTGCGGTCATGGCGTTACCTTCGACTCTCAGCCAGAACGCCGCTCCCCTTGCGTGATAATCACTGAGTTCGAAGCGAGTTTTATCCTGCGCAACGGCGTAGGGCACAGGCTCGCTTTCGTGTACTTGCAACGGCTCGCGCCAATCGCTGATCGGGTAACGAAAGTAAGGGTTGTACTTTTGCGTCAGTGGCATGTCGTCATCGGACACGGTCGGCGGTTCACGGATCACCGTCGCAACCTCAAGAAAATCCATGCCCAGCGCTTTCAAGACGCGGTTCATTTCAGGGACGCCGGGTTGCCGGCGCTTGGTCAGCCAATGGCCGATCCCGCCCTGAGACACTCCCACACGCTCACCAAGCTCGAGTTGGGTGATATCGAGCTCATCCATTTTGGCTTTGACCAATTCAATCCATTTATCCATGCCCGGCACCATACGCGGACGTCTCCGACCGTCAAAACACATATTGTCGTATTTAAATTCTGGTCACAACTACAATAAGTATTATGCTGAGCTCACGGACTTGAATCGATCACGGAGCGACAACACCATGAATATCAGCAGCAAAGATTTACCCGATCTGCAAATAGACACGACGCTCACTTCGCCACAAGGTAGCGCCGCCGCACAACGCGCGCTGGACTATTACTTGAAACCAGCTGTTTCTGAGCCTGAAATCGAAGATCGTTTCTTCGGCGTGAATCGCGACGTCAGCAATGAAGAAGCGCTGGTGCACGCCTCGGATCTGTTGCGCTGCGCCGCCGCCACGGCATTGAAGGCAGCCGACGGCCTGCAAGGGAGCAGCCGAGACTTGGCTTTTTCAGTGATTCACATGGTGGATATGGCGAGAGTGATGGTGGATCACTCGCTGGATGCCGCAACCGTTCAGGGACTGGGCATTCGGACGCAAGGGTAAGAATTTACCAATCGTGCAAATAAAAACATTTGACTTGCAAATGATAATGATTATTATTGCATGCAGCTGGTCGCGAGATCAGTCGATGGGCCAGAGACCTTAGGTCGGTCTTCTGGACTATCTCCTCATCAGGCTAATCACGGTTTTTGACCCGGCTTTTTGCCGGGTCTTTTTTTGCCAGTTTTCTGGCTTATGTCTTCAGGCTAATGAAGTCTTTGGGTGCTGCAAATCCGATGGCGCGGATCATATCAAAAGATTTCCGCCTGGCAATACTTGCCCGACGCCATTGAGGCAAAGTAATGGCAATCAGCACTTGAGAATCAATCGCACAGCCACTAAGCTTCGCCCGCGTCACGGAAGACGCCCCCCGCAATTTCCCCTCGGTTCACCCCTGTCCAGCGTGTAAAGTAACCGCCATAAAAATCATATTCAGGAACCGATTATGACCGCGGCCAAATCTTCGTTCGACATCAGCGCCAATTTCGACAGCGGTAACATTCAAGTCATCGACATCAGCAACCCGCTCAATCCGATTCTGGCGATTCGTCCGGACACCCGCAGCCCGCATTTCCAGTGGTTTCACTTCAAGGCCAGCGGTCTGCATGTCGGTCAGGAACACTGGTTTCGCCTGAACAACGCCAGCCAATCTTCCTACAATAAAGCCTGGACCGGTTATCAGGCCGTGGCGTCCTACGACCACGTCAATTGGTTCCGCGTCCCGACCATTTTCGAAGGCGACTGCCTGCGCTTCAGCCTGGAAGCCACGCAAACCCACGCCTGGTTTGCCTACTTCGAACCGTATAGCCGCGGCCGTCATGGCTGGTTGATCGAACAGGCGCTGACCAAGGCCGGTACCGAATTGCTGGCCACCGGTAAAAGTGTCGAAGGCCGCGACATTCAGTTGCTACGCAAAGGCAGCGGCGCCGAGGGCCAGCGCAAAGTGTGGATGATCGCTCAGCAGCACCCGGGGGAGCACATGGCCGAGTGGTTCATGGAGGGGGTGATCGAACGACTGGAAAAACACGACGACCCGGTGTTGAACAAACTGCTGGCCGGCGCCGATCTGTACCTGGTGCCCAACATGAATCCGGACGGCGCGTTCCACGGGCATCTACGCACCAACGCCATGGGCCAGGATTTGAACCGCGCTTGGCAGAGCGCCAGTCAGGACGTCAGCCCAGAAGTCCTTTTCGTCCAGCAGCAGATGGAAAAGTACGGCGTCGATCTGTTCCTCGACGTACACGGCGATGAAGAAATCCCTCACGTGTTTACCGCTGCGTGCGAAGGCAACCCGGGGTATACGCCGCGCATCGAGAAACTCGAAGAACACTTTCGCAGCCATCTGAAGCACACAACCAAGGATTTCCAGACCCGATACGGTTACGTCCGCGATCTGCCGGGCCAGGCCAACATGACCCTGGCCTGCAACAGCGTCGGCCAGAAATACGATTGCCTGGCACTGACCCTGGAGATGCCTTTCAAGGATCACGACGACGCACCGAATCCGCACACCGGATGGTCGGGGAAGCGCTCCAAACAGCTCGGCAAAGACGTATTGACGACCATCGCCGACATGGTCGACACCCTGCGCTGACCACCCCGCGCTTAAACAAAAAGGTCGCAGAACAACTGCGACCTTTTTTGTTGCGACGAAATGAGCGCGTTAGCCTCGACCCCTCCCCCGCAACATGCTGTCGAGCACCTCATCGCGACGCACCCAACCATGGAACAGCGCGGCCGCCAGGTGCAACAGCACCGTCAGAAACAGCAAATACGCCAGATACCCGTGAGCCTTGCGCAGAAACGCGAACACCTGCGCATCAGCCGGCACAATCGATGGCAATTGCAGCGAACTGCTCAGCATCACCGGATCCCCCGCCGCACTGATCATCGCCCACCCCAACAATGGCAGCACCAACATCAAGGCATACAACAACACGTGCGAGGCCTTGGCCGCCAACACCTGCCAACCCGGCAGATCCGCCGGAAGTGGCGGTTGACGCGTGGAAAATCGCACCACCAGCCGCACAATCACCAGCAACAAAATGGCGATGCCCAATGGTTTGTGCAGATTGATCAGCCATTCGTGCCGTGCCGACACCGAGGCAACCATGCCCGCGCCGATGAACAGCATGGCAATGATCATTAAAGCCATTAACCAGTGCAGCAGCCGCGCCAAAGGGGCGAAATGAGACGGTTGGGCGCTCATGGGCGAGCCTCCTGTTGGGCGGCGGGCAATTGGCTGACCTCGCTGGTGCGACGCAAGTAAGAATCGGCGTAACCGGCCGAACGAGCCGCGAGCAATGGATCATCGGAGCCTTCGATACCGGCCGGCAACACCAGCGGATCGTAGTTGATGTCACGGCACTCACCGCTCAGTTGCGGTTCAATTTTCTCCAGCACCAGTGTTCCGGCATTCAGGATCTTCCGACCTTCGGGCCATGGCTTGCTCGCGTCGTTCACCGGATCATCAGCTGTGGCCAACGTAATGTTCAGCCGCCAGCGCAAAGGCCCCGCCTCCAGCCGCCGGGTCAGATCCTTTTCAAGGAAATCCGCCCCTTCCGGCGCCAGGGCACCCGCTGCATCCTCAGCCAGCGGCGTGACGCTCCAGCGCACCGCCTGCTTTTGCCCGTTGGCGCCCACCAGATAAAACGCATTGATACTGTTATAGGTTTCAGTGGCGTAGCTGGCGGAAGGCTTGGCGGTCTTCACCCACGTCAAGAACGGTACGGCCTCCGGATGCGCGGCAAAAAACGCCGGCACTTTGCTCGGGTCGGGTTTGCCGGTGGCCGGATCGGGTACCTGGGCTTGCTGCAACTGATAGAACGCCTCGGGCGTACCCACCGGAAACACCGGCATGCTGTTCATTCCGGTGCGCCACTGCTGGCCATTGGCTTGAGTGAAACGCAGCGCCAGGCTGCGGATCGGTACGGCCGAATCCGGCGCATAGGGATTGCCCGCCGGCAGCGCGAAACGCCCGACCACCGGCGTTCGCGAATCCTTGAACACCTGAGCCGTGGAATAGGATCGGGCTTCACCGCTGTTCTCGAAATGGCCGATCACGCAGACGCCCTTGGCATGGTTGCGTCGGAAACCGGGATGCACGCCGTTGTTTTTTTCCAAGACATCGACCAGTGCCTTGGGCGTCAGACGCTGTGGGTCAAAGGTGCCGTTAACGTAAGCAAATGCGCCAGCCAATGCTGCGACCACGACGGCGATGCCGCCGAGGCGCAACGTCAGGCTCGCAGCACTCAGGGGCGGACGTTGCGGCCCCCCGGGCGGTGAAGTGCGATCAACCATGAACAACTCCGGGGCCATCGGCCACAAGTAGAAAGAGTCAGCAAGACGCACGCCGCGATGGTTTATTCCCGCGTCCGGTATTTATTTTTCCGAACGTGGAATAACCTCGGCTCCCGGGCGTCTTCCTAGTCCATAGCGTAGTGACTAGCTGAACTTCATGAGCGATATCGACGAACAACTCAGAGAAATCATCCCCAGGATGCGGCGGTTTGCCGTGTCGTTGACGCGTAACACCAGCAGCGCCGACGACCTCGTGCAATCGAGCCTGGAGCGGGCATTGTCCGGTTGGGGCGACAAACGCGCTGACGGCGACCTGCGCGCCTGGCTGTTTTCGATTCTTTATCGACAGTTTCTCGACGCTCATCGCCGCTCGCGCCGTTATGCGCGGCTGCTCGAGTTTTTCACCGGCCGCGACGAAGCCGAACCGTCGGCGGAACGTACCGTCATCGCTCAGGCAACCCTGCAAACCTTCGACCGGCTGCCCACCGAGCAACGCGCCCTCCTCTTGTGGGTGTCCGTCGAAGGCCTGACTTATAAAGAGGTCGCCGAGATTCTCGGCGTACCCACCGGCACCGTGATGTCGCGCCTGTCCCGCGCCCGCCAGGCCTTGCGCCAGCTCAGCGACGGCGAAATCAGCAGCCCTTCCTTACGGATACTCAAATGATTAGCATCCCTCCCAACGAGCGTGACCTGCACGCTTACGTCGATCACCAACTCAGCGATGCAGACCGGCGCCTGCTGGAAGCCTGGCTGGCCAATCATCCGGACGAAGCGGCGCAAGTGCGCGCCTGGCAGCAGGACGCTCAACATTTACGCGCCGCGCTTGGTTCGGCATTGCAGCAACCGGCCAACGCCGATCTCGATCCGACAGCCATTCGCCAACGCCTCAAACGCCAATCACGGCGGCACCTGGCCAGTGCGGCGGTATTGCTGATCGCCGTCAGCGTCGGCGGTTTCAGCGGCTGGCAGGCACGAGAAATGACCCTGACTCGCAACGTTCTGCCAATGACCGATGCCTTGCAGGCTTACCGGTTGATCGCCGAGCAAGGCATTTTGCCTGCGGACTACAAAGTCACCGATGAGGCCGACATGCAACGCTGGCTCGACCGTTACTTCACCCAGGCCAATCGCCTGCCGGATCTCGCCATGGCCGGGTTCCAACCGGTCAGCGCGCGGCTGCTCAGCACCGAAGAAGGCCCGGCGGCGATGGTGATTTATGAAGACGTTGGCGGGCACAAGATCAGTTTCTACGTGCGCCCGCCCGGGCCGAAAAACACCTTCCTGCCACGGGGCAGCCGCAGCGACGGTGACTTGCAGGCCGAATACTGGTCAGGCAGCGGCTACAACTATGCGATGGTCAGCCCGGCGGACACGCCGACGGCGCGGTTGCTCAGGCAAACCACACAGTTCTGATCATTGACGCGCTTGTAGCAGCTGCCGAAGGCTGCGATCTTTTGATCCTGACTGGTTACACTACGGCGTCGCGCTCGGGAGGAGCCGGCCCGAGATGAGGAGTGACCCCGACAGTGCCCGCC
>NZ_WKEQ01000020.1 GCF_021605415.1 Pseudomonas syringae | reverse complement strand
ACCATAGAGCGTTGGAACCACCTGATCCCATCCCGAACTCAGTAGTGAAACGATGCATCGCCGATGGTAGTGTGGGGTTTCCCCATGTGAGAGTAGGTCATCGTCAAGATTAAATTCCGAAACCCCTATCTGCGTATGCAGGTAGGGGTTTTGTTTTGTCTGCGAGAAAGTTGTACATCGCCACGCGAACAAATTTGCACAGTTATTTTCAAAGCAGAACATTAGAATAGAACCAATTTTTCCGGAGCCAGATCATTCATGCCAGATTCGGGTGACGCCCAAGGGCTGTCAGATTTACCGCTGGACGACTTGGTTGCCTGCCACGAATGCGACCTGCTCCTGCGTAAGCCGCAACTTACACACGGCGAGAAAGCAGAATGCCCTCGCTGCGGTTACGAGTTGTATGCTCATCGCCATAACGTTGTGCAACGCAGCCTCGCCTTGGTGATCGCCGCACTATTGCTATACGTACCGGCGAACTTTTTACCCATTATGCAGCTCAATCTACTTGGGCAATCGTCGTACGACACGGTTTGGAGCGGCGTCGTCGGTTTGTTTAACACCGACATGCAAGGCGTATCGATCATCGTGTTTCTGTGCAGCATGGCGATCCCTTTGCTCAAGTTGCTGTGTCAACTGATTGTCTTGCTGACGATCCGTTTCGATACCGGCCGCAGTTACGGTTTGTTGCTCTATCGCATTTACCATCACCTCAAAGACTGGGGAATGCTCGAGGTCTACCTCATGGGCGTCCTTGTGGCGATCGTCAAGCTCGCGGACATGGCAGCAATCAATGTCGGCCTGGGCCTGGCCTGTTTTATCGGTTTGTTATTGGTTCAGGTCTGGCTCGAAGTGGTGATGTCGCCCCACCAGATCTGGCAGGCGTTATCAGGAGAAGATGCCCATGCGGGCGATTGATGCGGGCATTTTGGTGTGTATCGAATGCCACGAGTTGAACAAGCAGGACGCTGATAGCGAAGAGCAGACTTGCACCCGTTGCGGTGCACTGATTCACGCCCGCCGTCCAAACAGTTTGGTACGAACCTGGGCATTGCTGATCACTGCCGCCGTTCTCTACATTCCGGCCAATGTGCTACCGATCATGACTGTCAGTTCTTTGGGGCAGGGCGATCCGAGCACCATTATGTCCGGCGTGATTCAATTGGTTCAGCACGGCATGATTCCTATCGCGGCCGTTGTTTTCGTCGCCAGCATTCTGGTACCGACGTTCAAACTCGTCGGCATCGGCCTGCTGCTGTTTTCCGTGCAACGGCGCCAACCGTTATCCGCGCGTCAACGCATCTGGATGTACCGTTTCATCGAGTTCATCGGTCGCTGGTCAATGCTCGATATTTTCGTGATCGCCATTCTTGTGGCGGTCGTCAACTTCGGACGGCTTGCCAGCGTCGAAGCCAATCTTGGCGCCATCGCCTTCGCCAGTGTGGTGATCCTGACGATGCTTGCCGCAGTAACTTTCGATCCCCGGCTGATTTGGGATAACACGGAGTCGGACGACGACCATGACTGATTTGCCTGTAGCGAAAACCCGACCGGCCTCGAACTGGTCGGCGATTTGGGTGTTGCCCCTGATTGCCCTGATTATCGGCGGCTGGCTCGGCTGGCGTGCCTATAACGAAACCGGAATTGAAGTTCAGGTGCGCTTCGAAAGCGGCGAAGGCATTCAGGCCAATAAGACCGAAGTGGTCTACAAAGGCATGTCGGTTGGCAAGGTCAAGACATTGAAACTCGATGACGAGGGTAACTCCAAAGGCGTCATCGCCACCGTCGAGATGAACAAGGACGTGGAGCAATACCTCAAGACCAGCACACGGTTCTGGCTGGTCAAACCGAGCGTCACGCTGGCCGGGATCACGGGCCTGGAAACACTCGTTTCGGGTAACTACGTTGCTATCAGCCCCGGTGAAGGCGAGCCGACCCGCAAGTTCAAAGCGCTGGCAGAAGAGCCGCCGCTGTCCGACTCCAAGCCGGGACTGCACCTGACGATCAAGGCTGACCGTCTTGGATCGCTAAATCGCGGCAGCCCGGTGTTCTATAAGCAGATCAAAGTCGGCCAGGTGAAAAGTTATCTGCTCTCCGAGGATCAAAGCACGGTTGAGCTCAAAGTGTTCATCGAGCCGACCTACGCCAAACTGGTGCGCAAACACACTCGTTTCTGGAACGCGAGCGGCATCAGTATCGATGCCAACCTCTCGGGCGTAAAAGTGCGCAGTGAATCATTGGCCAGCATCGTCGCGGGCGGCATCGCGTTCGCCACTCCGGAAAATCGAAAAGACAGTCCAGCCACCGATCCAAGCCTGCCGTTCCGTCTCTATGAAGACTTCGACGCGGCGGCAGCCGGGATTCGGGTCAAGGTCAAACTCACCGATTTTGAAGGCCTGCAGGCCGGCCGCACACCCGTTATGTACAAAGGCATTCAAGTAGGCAATCTGAAAGCCCTGAAGATCGATCCGGATCTGTCCAGCGCCAGTGCAGAACTGACGCTCGACCCGTTGGCCGAAGATTATCTGGTGGATGGCACGCAATTCTGGGTGGTCAAACCGTCGATTTCCCTGGCCGGTATTACCGGGCTGGAAGCACTGGTGAAGGGGAACTATATCGCCGTGCGCCCGGGTGATAAGGGCGGCGCGCCGAAACGTGAGTTCGAGGCACGGCCAAAAGCTCCGCCGCTCGATCTTCGTTCACCGGGCCTGCATTTGGTGTTGTTCACCGACACCCTGGGTTCGATCGATGTCGGCAGCCCGATTCTGTACAAACAGGTCAAGGTTGGCTCGGTACAGAGCTACCAGTTTTCCAAGACCAAAAAACAATTGGTCATCGGTGTACACATCGAGAAGGAGTACGAAAATCTCGTCAACGCTTCAACTCGTTTCTGGAACGTCAGCGGTGTCACGCTGACCGGCGGTTTGACCGGTGGCATTCAAGTGAAGAGTGAGTCGTTGCAGACGCTGATGGCGGGCGGCATCGCTTTCGAAACACCGCAAGCCAATGCACCGTTGCAGAAGCGTATTCCGCGCTTCCGTCTGTTCGCCAATCATGATGATGCGAATCAGAAAGGCGCGGTGGTGACGATCAAAGTCGATCGCGCCGACGGTCTGCGCAGCGGTACACCGGTTCGCTTCAAGGGGCTGGATGTCGGCAAGATCGAAAGTGTCGATCTGACCGATGATCTGCAATCGGTGATCCTCACGGCACGCATCACCGAAGTACCGGAGAAAATCGCCCGGGCCGGCAGTCAGTTCTGGGTGGTCAAACCGGAGTTGGGCCTGATCAAGACAGAAAATCTGGAAACCCTGGTCACCGGAAAATACATCGAAGTGCAACCGGCAGCGAAGAACCTCGGCCCGCAGAAGAGCTTCGTGGCCCTGGCCAATGCGCCGGAAGTGACCAAGCAAGAGGCGGGGCTGAGTCTGGTCTTGAGCGCGGCCCGTCGCGGTTCGCTTAAACCGGGCGTGCCGGTCACTTATCGAGAAATTACCGTGGGTAAAGTCACCGGTTATGAACTGGGCCAGACCGCAGATCGTGTGTTGGTGCACATTCTGATTGAGCCGAAGTACGCGCCGTTGGTGCGCAGCGGTAGCCGGTTCTGGAACACCAGTGGTGTTGGGTTTGATATCGGTTTGTTCAATGGGCTGACGGTGCGCACCGAGTCGCTGGAGACGGCAATTCAGGGTGGGATTGCCTTCGCTACGCCGGACGGTGAGCGCATGGGCACCCCGGCGCGGCCTGAGCAGACATTCCCGCTGTTCGACAAGTTCGAGGATGAGTGGCTGACCTGGGCGCCGAAGATTTCGCTCGGTAAGTAGCCCCGAGCTTATTCGGCGTCTGGAAGGACACCATCGCTGGTAAGCCAGCTCCCACAGTGGTCGGTGGTGCACACAAATTTGTGTATGACATAAAAACCTGTGGGAGCTGGCTTGCCAGCGATGAGGCCCGCAAAATCAGCACAAATCCCAAGCCATAAAAAAGGGCCGCGATCTCATCAGATCGCGGCCCTTTTTATTGCCGTCAGCTAACGCCGATCAAACCGCATCCAGCTCCGGCTCATCCGCCGCAACATTAACAGTCGCCTTCACCACATCATGTCGACGGATGTATTTCCAGTCCGCCTCATCAATATAGATGCCGGCCGGACCGCTGCCACCTTCCAGGTCGATGGCGACACTGGCGCAGACCTGCGGCTTCACACTCGCCAGAATCGGCACGAAGCCCAGTTGCAGGCTGGTTTCCAGCAACGCGGCCTGGTTCTTCTCGTCGATGTCTGCCGCCTCGTCGAGGTAGTACGGCAAACGGACGCGACCGGCCAGATCGCGATCCATCAAGTGCAGCAACAAGTACATGTTGGTCAGCGCCTTGATGGTCATGGTGGTGCCGTTGGATGCCGCGCCGTCGATGTCGGTGTGGATGACCGGTTGGCCGTTGACCTTGGTGATCTCGAACGCCAGTTCGAACAAATCCTTGAGACCGAGCTGGTTGTGGTTCGCTGCCACCAGCCGCGCCAAATATTCCTTGGCCTCTTCGTTCTTGTTGTCCTGCTCGGCGCTCTGGCTCAGATCGAACACCGACAGGGTTTCGCCTTCCTCGTACTGACCGGCGCTGTGGATGATCTGGTCAATGTGCTTGAGCGCTTCCTTGTTCGGCGCGAGAACGATACGGAAGCTCTGCAGGTTGGACACCTGGCGCTTGTTGATCTCGCGATTGAACAGCGCCAGTTGATGTTCAAGGCTGTCGTAGTCGCTACGGATGTTGCGCAGGGTACGGGCGATGTCCGTCACCGCAGCACGACGTGCCTTGCCCAGGGTCAGGGCTTCATCGGTGCGGTGCGCGTAAGCGTTGATCAGCAGCGACAGACGACGCTCCATGTCGTCTTCGCTGTCGAACTTGGCCACGCCTTTCAGACGCACTTGCGCATACAGCGCTTCAATCTGGCCGTCAGCCCGCAGCAAGCCTTGCCAACTGTCCTGATAGTCGTTGAGCAATGGCAGCAGGTTGTCCATCGAATCATCGACCGGATCCATGAACGGTGTGCCGAACGGCAGATCCGCCGGCAGCAATTGACGACGGCGCAAGGCGTCGTCGAGGGTGCGTTGCTTGGCTTCCATGTCGGCGATCTGCCGGCCGACCAATTGCAGTTTGGCCGAGAGTTGCTGGACGCGTTCGGTGAAAGCGTCGCTGGAACGCTTGAGCTCATCCTGCGCACCTTCCATCTGCGCCAGTTGTTCAAGCTTGTCGCTTTCTTCGGCGCTCAGGGTTTGCGTGCGACGGAAGTCTTCCAGGGCTTTCTGCGCGTCCAGCACTTGCTGGTACAGCGCTTCGGTCTGAGTCTTGCTCGCGGCACGGTCGGCAGCGACAGCCTGTTGGGTCTTGAGCTGTTTAAGCTCTTTTTCCAGGCGTTCTTTCTGATCGCGCAACGCGGCACGGTCGGCCAGCGCTTGCAACGCTGGCGGTTCGATGTGCGACAGGTCGATGGACAGGCCCGGCACTTCGAAGCGTTCACCTTTGAAGCCGTCGAGGATCAGCTCAACCGATTTGACCCAGGCGCCGTCCTCGTCGAGGGTGATGCCGTGCTCGCCCAACGGCAGGCTGAACAACGCGCTGTTGAACAAACGCATCAGGCGTTCGACGTCCGGTTGCGAAAACTCTTCGCGCAGGCGGGCGTAGCTGTTGTTGTCGGCGTGATCGAGTTGCTGCTTCACCGACTTCAGGCGTTTTTCCAGATCGCGCAGACGCTCTTCCAGATCCTCGGCGCTGAACTGACGGGATTGCGCCAAGGCACCGGCCAACTCGTCGTGCGCGTCTTTGGCGGCCAGCAATTGCTGCTCCAGCACTTTGACGTCATCGACCAGCGCGAAGCGGTTCTTCAATACCGACAGCTCGCCCAACCAACGCTGGATACCGGAAATCTCCCGCTCCAGACGCATCAGTTCCTGAGTACCGCCGCGCTGATCGTTTTGCAGGCTGTCCTGCTCGCTACGGTAGTGATCGGCCTGAATCGTCAGCTCTTCCTTGCGCGCACCGGCGTAGTCCGACCAGGTGCCGAGCAGCGAGTCGAGCAGCGGCGACAGACGATGCAGTTTGCCACGCAGCACGTCGCGCTGTTTCACGCCGTTGGCCAAGGCTTCAACCAATGGGCCGGCGGCAACCAGCGACTGGTAGTCCTGCTCCATTCGGCGCACATCGCGGAAGGCTTCTTCGCACGCGGCGATGTAATCGACGCTGCCGGAACGCAGGCTGTGCTCGAACGCATCGAGGAATAACTGCTTGAGCTTGGCCGCCGTGATTTCGCGCATGTGCAGCAGGTTGATGAACAGCGCGCGAAAGGTCTTCAGGCTCTGCTCACTGGTGGAGCGCAGCGGGATCAGCGTCAGGTCGAGCGGAATCGAGGTGTGACCTCCGACCAACAAGCGGCGCAATTCATCCGGCTTGAGTTCGTAGGCTTTCAGGCCTTCGCGCTCAAGGTTGGTGAACAGCTCTTTCTGGCGCAGGCAGGTGTCGTTTTTCTGGTAATGGGCCAGGTCGAGTTTGCCGGCATAAGCGAAGAACTGGTGACCAAAACCGCCGCCCGGGCCGCGTCCGACCACGCCGATCACGTGCGGGCCGTGGGGCAGATTGACTTCGACGAGGATGTAACTGGTGTCGGAGGCGAAGTAGAAGCGTCGCGATTGTTCGAGGCTGTACTTGCCGAAACTCATGTCCGACATGCGCGCCAGGATCGGGAACTGCAAGGCGTTGATCGAAGCGGATTTACCGAGATTGTTCGCGCCGTACACCGACAGCGGTTCTTCCAGCGGGAACAGGCCGAGGCTGTAACCGGCGGTGTTCAAAAGGGCAAAGCGGCGGATGCCGTAGCGTTCCTGGCTCATGCATCGGACTCCTGTTCTTCGGCAATGGCGCGGGCCAGTGCGTCTTCTTCGCTTTCTTCTTCAAACTCGCTCAAATCCAATGGATCGTCGGTTTCGAGGAATTTCGCTTCGGCTTCTTCGTCAATCAGCACCGGTGCCGGCAGCGGCAATACGCTGTGTACGCTGGCGGCCAGATCGCGGTCCTGCTGCACCGACAGGCACACGTCGAGGAAACGGTGCATCGGCGGCAGGAAGCGGTAGACACCGTTTTCTTCACCAGCGAAACCGAGTTGCGTCATGCGGCGCATGATCTTTTCTTCGAGTTCTTCGACGGTCTGCACTTCGGCCTGAATGAACAGGTCGCGGTACTTCTCCAGTAGCGACGGCAATTCTTCGCGGCCGAGGCTGCCGCCATCGAGCACGGCGATCGGGTCGCGGCCCTGATCGGCCAGATGCTCGACGAGAATGAAGGTGAACAGCGCCAGACGCTGAGCCGTCTTGTTCACCGCCGCAGCGGCCAGATCCGGCACGAAGTAGTAGAAACCTCGGGTATCGCAAACCAATTCAAAACCCAGGGCCTTGAACAGCGTGCGGTATTGATCCTGGAAGTTCGACAGTTGCGCGTACAGCTCCGGGTCGCGGCGGCTGACGTGGTAGCCCTTGAACAGTTCGCGGAAGATCGGCGCGAGTTGGGACAGTTCTGATAGATCAAGATGCATTTGGAATGCTCGCGGAATTCTCGCTGGCGTCATCACCAGCCGAGAGCAGGGCGAAGGAGCGCAGGCTGACCTGATGCTCGTGAGTGTGGTATTCGCGGCGTTCCAGACGCTCGCGTTTGAAGCGTTTTTCCCGCGACAGGCGCGAGAACCAATAGAGCAATTCGTCGGTGGCGCCGTCCGGTTCCTGCTCCAGCAGCCAGGTCATCAAGTCCGGCATCGGCAGGGCGTCTTCGCAGCGGTCGAGCATTTCACGCACGGTCCGTGGCGCGCGCGGGGCTTCGCCGCCCTTTTGCGACTTATGCGCCTTGGGGAACCGCGCCGGTTTCGGCTCGAAACGGGCGAGGGCGTAAACGTAGGCTTCAACCTGACTCGCGCTGCCAAGAAATGTACTTTGCGGCCGCGTGAACAGCGGCATCGCGGCTTGCGGCACGGCATCGATGCCTTTGCGACGAATCGCTGACAGGGCCAGCGCGGCACCACGGGTCACGGCGTTATGCCGACGCGCTTCTTCACGCAACGGCAGCAGCAGTTCGCGGGCGTGACGCAGGGTCAGTTGCGCGCTGGTCTGCATTTCGAGAATGCGCGCGTGGGTGCGCAGCAGCATGTCGTCATCGACCAGATGGCCGAGGCGCTGCTGTTCACTGAGCATCTTCAGCAGCACGGTTTCGACCTTGCGCACGCCTTGCTCGAACGCGCCGTCGGCGTTGACCAGGTCGATCATCGGTTCGACGTATTCGTCCCAAGTCGCTAGCACTTCGGCGTAACGCTGGCGTAACGGGATTTGCCGGTCGCTGGTCTTCGCCCGTTCGGCGACGGCCACCAGGGCCTGCTCGTCGTTATCGAGTTTTTTCAGTACGTCGCGTACGCGCATGTCGAGCAGACGCAATTGACGGGCAAGATCGTGTCCGTCGCGGACGTCGAACGCATCCTGGATGTAACCGGCCAGACGCTCGAGGTGGCGCAAGTACGCTTCGATTTCCAGGCACAGGCCCAGACGGTGCTCGCGACGCAGGTAGGCGAGGAAGTCGTGGATCTGTGCATTCAGCTCAAAACGGTTCGGGCTTTTCGCGACCGGAACCAGAATATCGAGGCGGATCCATACGTCGAGCAGGCTGGTGATGTCCTGCGGCGTACTGTCGAGTTGTTGGGCGGCCAGTTGCGTGCGCAGTTCGTTGAGGCTCAGGGTGCCTTGGTCGAAGTGCTCGCACAGTGGCTCCAGAAGTGCCCAGTGTTCAGCGAGGGCGCGCAAGACGCGCTTGGGTTCGATCATCGGAATGGCCGGCTGGTTGGCGATTAAAAGCCGCGATTGTACTGCATCGAGACCGATGCGATTCACTCTCGGGACGGGCTGTCGCTTTCTTTTCCGTCAGGCGTATCGATCAACAGCGGGCGATCTTGAGCGAAGGGCGGTAGAATCGGTGCACTTCAGTTATCCACAAATGGCCGACCCTTGCTTATCGAGTCCCGCCGCCGCGCCTATTTGAACGCCATGCAGGTGGTCAATTGGCTGCCGCGCACCGAACTGCCCTTCGCCGCGCCGTCGCGTCCCGAGCTGCTGGAGATGCCCGAGCCCGAAATTGTGGCGCCGATCATTCCAGCCGTGCAGGCCGACGCGGCGGCACAGCCCGTCGCGCGTCCGGCCGAACGGACGAAGATCGACGTGCCCCGGCCATCGCCATCAAGCCCCCGCACCGCCACGAAACCGGTGGAGGAGGCCGATGAGACGCCGGTGGTCGCCAAGCCTGCTGCCGTGCCGCCGCCGCGTTTCGCTCTGCAATTGCTGCGCGCCGGACATTGCTTGCTGCTGGTGGAGTTACCCACAGGCGAATCGTTCCAGTCACGCGATCCTGCATATTTGCTGCTCAAGGACATGCTGCGCGCCGCCGGTCTGCCGGATGCGCCGCAAATTGTCGGCGAGCCGGTGTGCTGGCCGTGGCTCAATCGCGGGACGATGGATCAGGGCCCGGACGCGGCGCGGGATTTTGTCCAAGGCTTTCTTTCGGTGCAGATGGAAGCGGCGCCATGCGCGTGCCTGTGGCTGATCGGCCTGCCGGCGGTACGATTTGCCGGCGAAGCGGACGCCGAAGCGTTCAATCGCGAGTTGCAAATTGAAGGGCTGGGTTCTGCCTGGGCATTGCCAGGTCTGGAATTATTGATGGAAGAGCCCCAGCGCAAGGCCGCTGTGTGGCAAGCCATGCGCCGGCTGATGGCGCGCTGGAAAGAATCAAATGAGTGACGCTGTATCGTTCCGCCCGATGACCGAGGCGGACATGGACGCTGTGCTGAAAATTGAATTCGCCGCGTACAGCCACCCGTGGACGCGCGGGATTTTTCTCGATGGCCTCGGCAAATATCAGATCTGGTTGATGTTCGACGGCGAGCAACAAGTCGGCCACGGCGTGGTGCAGATCATTCTCGATGAGGCGCATTTGCTGAACATCACGGTAAAACCTGAAAATCAGGGGCGTGGACTGGGACTGAAATTGCTCGAGCATTTGATGTCCCGCGCGTATGCGGCGAGTGCCCGGGAATGCTTCCTGGAAGTACGTGACAGCAATGCGGCGGCGTTCCGCTTGTACGAGCGTTATGGCTTCAATGAAATCGGCCGCCGCCGGGATTACTATCCGGCCGTGGGCGGCCGTGAAGATGCCGTGGTCATGGCCTGCACCCTCGTCGACTAACTCCTGCACAGGGGCTGGAATTACTCGGGTTTGCCGTCTAGCGGGTCGCGCCGTGCCAGCTCGGCTTCATCCAGCCCGCCAGCGCCACCGATATCGTCTTCATCGACCACGCTCAAATCCCAATCCGCCTGATTGTTCTGACCGATTTCTTCGGCATCCCGAGCGCCATCGTCGTGGATCAGGGTTTCCGGGCTCATGTCATCGTCAGTGGATTCATGGTCGTCGGTCGAGGCGCCGGTCATGCCGGCCTCGCGCACGCGCTCTTCGGGCATCAGCTGCTCGCGTTCACGCTCAGGCAGTTCGTCGCCGATTTTGGCGCTGGGCTGTTCGTCGTCGAAATCCAGCTCATGCATCGAGCCCATGCGATCTTCGTTATCATCGATGGGCTCCGGCTGCGTCGCATCGTAAGGGCGTCGTGAATCAGTCATGGCTATTCCTCATACTGTGGGCCTTACTGAGTGGACTCGTCGGGCGCATGAGAAATTCCAATGAAAACACCTGCGCTTTATTGGTGACCCCGATGGGCGGTCGTGTGTCATAACCAGCAAATCATTCTTGAGGCCTTTACAGCATGCACGACTTACAAGATCTGATTGATAACAACGAACGCTGGGCGGACGCGATCACCAAGGAAGATCCGGATTTCTTCGCCAAGCTGGCCCGTCAGCAAACCCCCGAGTATTTGTGGATCGGCTGCTCCGACGCGCGCGTGCCGGCCAACGAGATTGTCGGCATGTTGCCGGGCGATCTGTTCGTCCATCGCAACGTCGCCAACGTGGTGCTTCACACTGACCTGAACTGTCTGTCGGTGATCCAGTACGCAGTGGACGTGCTCAAGGTCAAACACATCCTTGTCACCGGCCATTACGGCTGCGGCGGCGTGCGTGCTTCGATGCAGGATCGTCAGTTGGGCCTGATCGACGGTTGGCTGCGCTCGATCCGCGACCTGTATTACGAAAAACGCGATGAGCTCGCGCTGTTGCCGACTGAAGAAGAACGCGTCGACCGTATGTGCGAACTCAACGTGGTTCAGCAAGTGGCCAACGTCGGCCACACCAGCATCGTGCAGAACGCCTGGCATCGCGGGCAGAGCCTGTCGATTCATGGCTGCATCTACGGCATCAAGGACGGTCGCTGGAAAAGTCTGAACACGACCATCAGCGGTTTCGAGCAATTGCCGCCGCAGTACCGTTTGCGCCCGTTGTAATAGCGATCAGCGGGATAAATACGCTGAACTTACAAATGCGGAGCGGGGGTCGAGGCGGGCGGCAAGGGGGCTTTCAGTTGTTGCAACTGAGCGGTGATCGGCGGAGAAGCGCATTTAGAGACGGCCTCCTCAGGGGGCAGATCGCGGATCGAGGTGAAGAACAGTTCGCACGTCTTGACCTTCTGCGTCACTTGCCAGGTCTGGGTGCAATTATTTAGCAGGGCCGTCGGATCGCTGCCCGGCTTGTTGCCCATGCCGGCCTGCCAGCAGGCGGCGCTCAAATCCTGGCCCATGACCTTCAAACCCGCCGCATCGGCTTTGGCTTGAGCGTCATCGCCGCTATAGCTGGCTGGGTCGGCGGCGTACCAGATGTAACTTGGATGGTTCGAACCGAGCACTGGCACGTTGATCCCATCGCTCGGGTTGATGGTCGCCAGGCCTAGTACGTTCACGGTCGGCCCGTATTGTTGCTTGATCCAGTTACGCACCGGTGCGCCGAACGCCACCATCGGCAGTGTCGTGCCGCTGGCGTTCTGGCTGACCTGTTTGACCATCGTGGTCTGGTAGTCCGTGAAGTAGTCGTAAACCCCTTCCAGATCCTTGCCGGCATTGGACGGCGCGGCAATCGGTGCAATGTCGACGATGGTTTGGAACGCTGGTGTCTGCTCGGCGGGAATGCCGTTGTCAGCGAGCAGTTCGGCCCAACGGTCGGTGGTGTTCGAGCGCAGGTAATCCTGGGCCTGGGTCAGCGAGTAATCCGGCGGAAAGTGCAGCAATTCGACGCTTTTGCGGTTTTCCAGAGCCATGCCCAGCGGCAGGAACAAATACCAGCTGTAAGCCCACTTGCCGTCAGCATTGAGTTTGCTGGCGCCGCTGTAGGCCAGATCCCCGGCGTCGAGCAAGGCCTTCAACGGCTTGTCATAGCTTGACGGTACGCCGCTGATATCGGCAAACACCTGACCGTTATCGGTTTTGACCGAGACCTTGGCGTCGGCATAGCCATCGCGCCGGACACTTTGGGTCAAGTAGTGCTCCACGGTCTGTTCCAGCGTCCAGTTACGGAAGCAGATCACGTTGCAGTTGTTGGGATAGGCGAAGAGGCGGGTGACGCGCTCGGTGCTGCCCAGTGTCAGGTCGACATCGGCGTGGGCGGCGGCGCTCAGTGTGAGCGCGGCGAGGGTCAGTCCTGTGAGTTTGAACATGCTCAGATCCTTTTCAGCGTGGGTTTCCGGTAGCGGGGCGGCTACATACTGAACGGCATTTGAATTTCAATGTAGGCGCGCGCCTGCTCGCGATAGCGATCAGTCGGTAAATTCGGTGGTGAATCTTCCGACGATTTCGCGAGCAGGCTCGCGCCTGCAAGGGATCTATCTTGATCGGAATATCGAGATTACGGCATCACCGGCGGCAAATACGCCAATGTCGTCCCCAGCGCCCACAGCAGCACCAGCACCAGCGGCGTGTGCACCAGCAATTGCACAAACGAGAAACCGATCAGATCCCGCGCCTTCAGGCCGAGCACGCCCAGCAGCGGCAGCATGTAGAACGGATTGATCAGGTTGGGCAGGGCTTCGGCGGCGTTGTAGATCTGCACAGCCCAGCCCAGGTGGTAATTGAGGTCGTTGGCGACTTGCATCACGTACGGCGCTTCGATGATCCACTTGCCGCCGCCGGACGGGATGAAGAAGCCGAGAATCGCCGAATACACACCCATCAGCAACGCATAAGTATCGTGTGAAGCGATGCTGACGAAGAACGTCGAAATGTGATGGGCCAGCGTCTGGGCGTCGGCGCCTTTGACGGTGGTCATCAGTGCCGCAATGGAGCCGTACAGCGGGAACTGGATCAGCACGCCAGTGGTGGTCGGCACCGCTCGGGCCACGGCATCGAGGAAGCTGCGCGGGCGCCAGTGCAGCAAGGCGCCGAGCATCAGAAACAGGAAGTTGTAGGTGTTCAGCCCGGAAATCGCCGTGATCGCCGGCTTCGTCGAGAACTCATGAAACAACCAGCCGGCCGCCAGCAACACCAGCAAAATGGTCAGCAACGGACTGTGCTCCAGCCACTCGCCCGGACGGGTGCGCGGTTGCAGCGGCGGCAGGTTGAAACTCGGGTCGATGCCGCAGGCCTTGGCATCGCGGGCAGAGTTCGGGCCAGGGGCGGTGGCGTAGGCGATGATGATCGAAATCACGATCAGCGCCAGCAACATCACGCCGGACTGCCAGAGGAAAATCGTCTGGGTGAACGGAATCACGCCAGTGATCGACAGGATCGACGGCGGCAGACTGCCAGGGTTGGCTTGCAGTTGCGCGGCGGATGACGACAGCCCCAGCGCCCACACCGCGCCGAGGCCCAGATAAGCGGCGGCACCGGCGGCGCGGTAATCCATTTTCAGATCCGTGCGGCGGGCGAGGGCGCGCACGAGCAATCCGCCGAACACCAGCGACAATCCCCAGTTCAGCAGCGACGCCACCATCGAGATCAGAGCAACCCAGGCCACGGCCGAGCGACCGTTTTTCGGGATGCGTGCCAGACGATCGATCAATTTGACCGCCGGCGGGGAGCTGGCGACGACGTAACCGCCAATCACCACGAAGGCCATTTGCATGGTGAACGGGATCAGGCTCCAGAATCCGTCACCGAACGCCATCGCGGCATCGGTCGGCTTGGCGCCCATGGCCATCGTCGCCAGCGCGACAATGATCACCGCCAACGCGGCGAACACCCAGGAATCGGGAAACCAGCGCTCGGCAAAGCTTGAACATCTGAGGGCAAAGCGCGCAGAGCGGCTATCTTCGATATCAACGGCCACGGGACTACCTCTAATTTTTATGGTTGTTGTGATCCGCAGGCTGCACAGGCCTGTCTGGACAGGTGCCAACAGTAAATCAACCGGCGTAAATTTGTGACCGGGTTTTGCGAAACCGGGACTATGGTCTAACGGGTTGTCGCCCGGCGGATTTGCGTAGACCATGTGCGCCTTGGTTTTTGCCTGCCAGAGTTCTTTGCCATGACTGCCCATTCCGCTTCGCCTGCGGCGCCCTTCAGCCGCTCCGACTACAAAACCCTGGGCCTCGCGGCCCTCGGTGGCGCACTGGAAATCTACGATTTCATCATTTTTGTATTCTTCGCCCTGACGCTCAGCCAACTGTTCTTTCCGCCGGAAATGCCCGAATGGCTGCGTCTGCTGCAAAGCTTCGGAATTTTCGTCACCGGTTATCTGGCGCGGCCACTCGGCGGTATCGTCATGGCGCATTTCGCCGACCGGTTGGGGCGCAAAAAGGTGTTCAGCCTGAGCATCCTGATGATGGCGTTGCCGTGCCTGCTGATCGGAATCATGCCGACCTACGAGCAAATCGGCTATTTCGCGCCGCTGTTGCTGTTGGGTCTGCGCATTCTGCAAGGCGCGGCGGTGGGCGGCGAAGTGCCCAGCGCGTGGGTGTTCGTCGCCGAGCATGCGCCCGCGGGCCATCGCGGTTATGCATTGGGCTTCCTACAGGCAGGTTTGACGTTCGGTTATCTGATCGGCGCCCTGACCGCGACATTTCTCGCGCAGATGTTCACCCCGACGGAAATCCTTGATTACGCCTGGCGTTATCCCTTCCTGCTCGGCGGTGTGTTTGGTGTGATCGGCGTGTGGTTGCGCCGTTGGCTGAGCGAAACCCCGGTGTTCGTGGCCATGGAAGCGCAACGCGAAGCGCGGGTCGAACTGCCCTTGCGTACGGTGCTGCGCGAACATCGACTGGCGATGTTGCCGGCCATGCTGCTGACCTGTGTGCTGACCTCGGCGGTGGTGGTATTTGTCGTCATCACGCCGACCATGATGCAGAAAATTTTCGGCATGACTGCCAGCCGCACTTTTGGCCTCAGTGCATTGGGTATCGTCTTCCTCAACATCGGCTGCGTGGTCGCCGGCCATTTGGTCGACCGTATCGGCGCCTGGCGCACCGTCATGCTTTACAGCCTGTTGCTGCCATTGGGTATCGGCGTGTTGTATGCGTGCCTGATCAGCGGCGGCAATTGGGTCGGTCTGGCCTATGCCGTGGCAGGGCTGGGTTGTGGCGTGGTGGGCGCGGTGCCGTCGGTGATGGTCGGATTGTTTCCGGCGCGCATTCGCGTCTCGGGCATTTCCTTCACCTACAACATTGCCTACGCCGCGTGGGCGAGCATCACGCCGCTGCTGCTGATCGGATTGATGCCGTGGAGCCCGTGGATTTGCGTGATCTTTTGCGCGGTGATGGGCGTGGTGGGCGTTGGTAGCGCGGCGTATTTTGGCGCCCGGATGCCACGGACAGGTAATTGTCAAGTCGCGGGAACAGCTTGAACCATCCGTCTGCCGCTGCCGTTTTGTAGGACAAAAAACAAAGAGCGGTCTTCAGAAAAGGTTTGTAAGGCCGATGGCTAGGCTGCATGTCGCGTTTACTCCTGCTATCGGTACTTTCTCATGTTCAATAAACACTTGAAGCAGGAGCTCCTGGCTCTGCGCGAAGAACTGTCCAGCCTCCAACAAGTGAAGGAGAGTCTGGACAGCGAGATGCTGGTGTTGACGCTTGAGCCCGATGGACGTGTGCAGTCGGTCAATCAGCATTTCCTCAGCGAGATGCGCTACAAAAGCCAGGATTTGATCGGTCGCCCGATTGGCGAGTTTTTACCGGCGCATGTGAAGTCCGACGATTCTCAACAGCGATTCGGGACGGCGCTGACCCGCGGCGAACATTATGCCGGTACCGTGCGCCTGATGCGTGGCAACGGCGAGGAAGCCTGGCTGCGCTCTATCATGCAGCCGATTCGCACCTCTGACGGGCGGATCAAGCATTTCTCGATTTACTCCAGCGACCTGACCCGCACCATCGAAGCCGCCCGCGAACACGAAAACATGATCGGTGCCCTGTTGCGTTCGACGGCCGTGATCGAGTTCGACCTCAATGGCAACGTGCTCACCGCAAATGACCGTTTCCTGAGCGGCATGGGATACGGTCTGGCCCAAATCAAGGGCAAGCATCATCGCCAGTTTTGCCTGCCGGAGGAGTACAACAGCGCCGGATACCAGAACTTCTGGCGTCGCTTGAACAACGGCGAATTCGTTGCCGACCGCTTCAAACGTGTCGACAGCCACGGCCGCGTTGTCTGGCTGGACGCCTCGTATAATCCGGTGGCGAACGCGGACGGCAAATTTTATAAAGTGGTGAAGTTCGCCTCCGTCATCACCGATCAGGTCAGTCAGGAAGACGCGGTTGCCGAAGCCGCGAACATTGCCTACAGCACCTCGTTGCAAACCGACAACACCGCCCAACGCGGTACCACCGTGGTATCGGAAGCGGTGAAGGTGATGCGCGATTTGTCCCGCCACATGCAGACCGCCGGTGAAGGCATCGAGGCCTTGAACGAGCAGTCACTAGTCATCGGCACCATCGTTAAAACCATCAGCGGTATCGCCGAGCAAACCAACCTGCTGGCGCTCAACGCCGCCATCGAAGCGGCCCGGGCGGGCGAGCAGGGCCGGGGTTTTGCGGTGGTGGCCGACGAAGTGCGGCAGCTGGCGTCGCGCACCAGTCAGGCGACCGACGAGATTGTCGGCGTTGTACGGCAAAACCAGGACATGGCGCGCAACGCCGTGGCGCTGATGACCGATGGCAAACTCCAGGCCGAGCAAGGCCTGGCACTGGCGGCGGAGGCGGGCACGGTCATCGTCGAAATTCAGGATGGCGCGCAGAAAGTGGTGAATGCGGTGGGGCAGTTCGCCAATCACCTGTCGCACTGATCTAAACCTGCCCCCCTGTAGGCGCTGCCGAAGGCTGCGATCTTTTGATGTTGGTTTTCAATGGCCAGATCAAACCATCGCAGCCTGCGGCAGCCCCTACCCGATAGGGCGCGTTACAATCGGCTCTTTCCCCTGGAGCAGATTTCCATGAGCGATTCTCACCGCCGCCCGGTTCCGCTGGCCAAAGCCTACCGTTTGCTCAATCACGGGCCAACCGTATTGGTCAGTGCCGCCCACGATGGCCAGCGCAATATCATGGCCGCCGCCTGGGCCATGCCGCTGGATTTCGAACCGCCGAAAGTCGCCGTCGTCCTCGACAAATCCACCTGGACGCGGCAATTGCTCGAAGCCAGCGGCACGTTCGTGCTGAACGTCCCATGCGTGAATCAGGCTGATATTGTGCAAACCGTTGGCTCGACCTCGGGCCTGGAAATCACCCAGGCGCAGGGCCGCGACAAGTTCGACGCCTATGGCTTACAGACCTTCACGGGCGAACACGTGGACGCACCGCTGCTCGACGGCTGCGTCGCCTGGCTCGAATGCCGCCTGCTGCCGGAGCCGCGCAATCATCAGGAATACGACCTGTTCGTTGCCGAAGTCATCGCCGCTCAGGCCGATGAACGAGTGTTCAGCGACGGCCGCTGGCACTTCGAAGGCCACGACGGATTGCGTACCTTGCACCATGTTGCCGGCGGGCACTTTCTGACCATTGGCGATTCGGTGGATGGCATAACGTTAGCGGTGTGATGTAAATCCCTGCCTTGACCCTCTCCTAAGTGGAGAGGTCGCTGATTGGCGGTTAGCTCAATATTTGGACACCGTGAAAATCGGCGCCCTCTTCTTCGGGAGAGGACTGGGGTGAGGGGCCGGGAACATCAGTCCCCCAGCGCCTCTCCCTCCCGCCGCGGATCCGCGCCACCCTCAAGCGATACGTTCCCCCGCGCATCCTTGACCCGCACGATGGCCTGGGTACCGCTGGTCATGTCGATTTCGTTGACCACATGCCCTTTGTCCTTCAACGCCTGAATCAGCGCCGGGCTGAACTGGCCTTGCTCCAGTTCCGTCGGGCCATTGCGGCTGCCGAAGTTAGGCAGGTTGATCGCGGTTTGTGGGTCGAGGTTCCAGTCGAGCAGGCTGACGGCGGATTTGGTCACGTATTCGATGATTTGCGAGCCGCCGGGGGAGCCGACGGTGGCGAGGAATTCGCCGCTGGCGCGATCAAAGATCAACGTCGGCGCCATGGATGAGCGCGGACGTTTGCCCGGTTCGACGCGGTTGGCGACTTTCTGGCCCTGCTCTTCGGGAATGAACGAGAAGTCGGTCATCTCGTTGTTCAGCAGAAAGCCTTGCACCATCAGGTGCGAGCCGAATGCCGATTCGATGGTGGTGGTCATCGACACCGCGCCGCCCTGGTCATCCACGGCCACCACTTGCGAGGTGGAAATACGCAGCGGCGAGCGATCCGGCGCGTAGGCGACTTGCACGCCCGGCGGCGTTCCCGGTTTGGCCGTGCCCATGCTGCGCTCGCCGATCAGGCTGGCGCGGCTGGCGAGGTAACCCGGGTCGACCAGCCCCTTGACCGGCACTGGCACGTAATCGCTGTCGGCCACGTATTGCGCGCGGTCGGCATAAGCCAGCCGCTGGGCTTCGGCGATCAAGTGCACGGCTTGCGGATCCGGTTCGACCCCGGCGGGTTTGTTGGTCTTATGCGGTTTGAATGACGTCAGCGACAACCGCGGGTCGCGGGCTTCCAGCGCCTGCAAGGTGCCAAGAATCTGCGCCACGGCAATCCCGCCGGATGACGGCGGGGGCATGCCGCAGACCTGCCAGCGTTTGTAATCGGTGCACAACGGCACGCGTTCTTTGGCCTGATAGCCCTGAAGATCCTGTAGCGACAGGCTGCCGGGGTTGGCGTGGCCCTGAACCTTGCTGACAATTTCTGCCGCAATCGGGCCTGTGTAGAGAACGTCCGGGCCCTCATTGGCGATGCGTTTGAGCACGGCGGCCAGTGACGGATTTTTCAACACGGTGCCGATGGCTTTCACGCTGCCATCAGCGTTGAGGAAATACGCGGCCATGTCGGGCGAGCGTTGAACGAAGGGATCGCCCATCAGGGATTGATGCAGGCGCGGGGAGATCGCGAAACCTCGCTCGGCGAGTCTGATCGCCGGTTCGAACAACTTCGCCCACGGCAGACGGCCGTGTTGTTTGTGCGCCAATTCAAGGGCGCGCAACGCGCCGGGTGTGCCGACCGAACGGCCGCCGATCTGCGCTTTTGAAAACGCCATCGGTTGGCCGTCGGGGTGCAGGAACAGCTTCTCGGTAGCCCCGGCCGGTGCGGTTTCGCGACCGTCATAGGTGCGCACTTGTTTGCCGTCCCACAACACGATCATCGCGCCGCCGCCGATGCCGGAAGATTGCGGCTCGACCAGCGTCAATACAGCCTGCATGGCGATGGCGGCATCAATCGCCGAACCGCCCTGGCGCAGCATCTCCCGGCCTGCTTCTGCGGCCAATGGATTGGCCGCCGCCGCCATGTGCCGGCTGGCAACCTGGGTATGCAAATCGGTGCGGTAGCCGGATGCGATTTCCGGCGCCAGAGGCAGGGTTGACGTGGTCGGCGCGTTACACGCAGCGAGGCTCAGGGTCGTGGCGAGAATGGTCAGGGCCGACCGGCGAATACGGCTCAGGGGCAAGGCTGAAAACACGTGGGCGCTCCATCCATGGCTAGAAAGGTCTGACGGACTGTATCGACCGACCCGGTATGACGCAAACCGCGAGACGGCCTCAATGTGTTTTTGTCCTTCATGCCTTGGTGAATTTTCTGTAGGGTCAGGAGCATCGAGTCATCCCAAATATTTCTTGTGGGAGCGAGCTTGCTCGCGAAAGCGGCAGTTCATTCAACGATAAAGCGACTGACCTTACGTCCTCGCGAGCAGGCTCGCTCCCACTGTCCAGGTCATTAAAATCCAAGGGGCAACCATGAACAGCGAGTTTCCTGTCCGGCCCAGCTATCGCGATCAGCGTGAGCGGTTTCTTGCCGCTGCGACGATCGCCGGCGCCACCCTCACGTCATACGCCCATCCGCGTTGCGGGCCGTTTGGCGAGCCATTGAGCACCGATGTCGCCGTGCTCGGCGATCCCCGCGCCAAACGACGACTGGTGGCGCTGAGCGGTACGCACGGCGTTGAGGGCTATTACGGTTCCGAGTGTCAGATCGATTGGCTGAACAGCTACGTGCAAGGTTCGTTACCCCAGGATGTCGCGGTGGTGATGATCCATTTGATCAATCCCTGGGGCACGGCGTGGCTGCGTCGCGTCAACGAGGACAACATTGACCTCAACCGCAATCAACTCGACTTCGACCGGCCACTGCCGGACAACCGCGCTTACGCCGAACTCCATGACATCTATGCCTGCTCCGATCTGGATGGCCCGCAGCGGCAGCGCGCCGATGCCATGCTCGAACGATTGATCGCCGAGCAGGGCTGGCCGGCAGTGATGTCGATTGTCGAGGGGGGGCAACACAGTCATGCGGATGGTTTGTTCTATGGCGGGATCGGGCCGAGCTGGTCGAACCGTACATTGCAGCAGATCGTCAAAGAGCACCTCTGCGATGCCGAAACCGTGATGAGTTTCGATCTGCATACCGGCGCCGGGGAATACGGCCACCCGATGTTGCTGACCATCACCCAAGCACCTTATCCGACACTGGCGCAGGCCCAGGCGATCTACGGCCCGTGGCTCTACACCTTGCACACCGGCGCCGACAGCGTGAGCGAAACCGGCGTGGCCGCGACCGCCACCGGCTACACCTCGCAAGCATTGCTCAATGCGTTGCCGGGCGTGGCGCTGATGCCGTTCGTGATCGAGTGCGGCACCTATCCGGGTGCTGATGTTCATCGGCATCTGCGTGATGACCACTGGCTGCATCTGCACGGCGATCCGCTGGATGCGTCGGGGAGGGCGATCAAGCTTGGCCTGCTGGAACAGTTCTATCCGGCCGATCCGGACTGGCGGGCGATGGTGGGATTACGCACCCGGCAAATCTGGGCGAAAGGGTTGGCGGCGCTGGCGGGGTGATGTGACACCAGCAAGTTTGGGTGGCGTTGCGCGTTCACTGCTTGAAACCAGGTAGACCATTCGCAGCACGCCACGCTTTCACAGTTCTGGTGATTCCTTCTGCCGTTGGGGATTTGCTCATGTCTTCCGGCCAGTAAATCAAGTCAGATCCTGACGGGTGCTCAGAGAGGCGCTCAAACTCAAGTAGCAACGGATCAAGTACTTCATCCGGACTGGTGTTGGCCGCAAGTACGGATTGTAGAAATGCAATGAATTCAGCTTCTGTGTAGTCAGGAATGGTTTTTTTCAAAGCTGCCCACCTCGGTGGTTTTCAATGTGGTTCTTGGGCGTATTTACTCGCAGGTTGTCCACGTCGTATACAGCGCCGTTGTTGGCGATAGGCTCCACGTGGTGCAACTCAAAAGATGTTCTGTCTCCCGCCCTGTCTTGCTTCCGAACTTTAGGTGACAAGCCGTCTCGCATTCGCTCAATGTTCCCCTGAATAAACTGTCCTGCCAACGCCTGATCGATAGCCACCTCCTCCCAGAATGCCTCCCTGAATTTATCAAAGCTTGAAAACTCCCGCCCCCTGAGCCTGTCCGCAATCCGTGTGGGAATCGGCGCACCTAACCCCGTTCCTGCCCCCGCAAGCCATACCCCCGAAACATTCTCGCCAATCCCCGACACGGTCCCCGGCGTCAATCTGGCCGGCTTCGAAAGCACCACATACAGCGACTTCAGCCCGGTCTCCGCCGGGAACACCAGAATACAATCCTCAGCGGTAATATCTTCGCCGGGCAGGCCTTCGATCTGGCTGTCGGTATTTTCGGCGATCGGGTGAACGAGGAGGGTGTTGAGGAACTCGCCGTGTTCGGGATAAACCAGTGGCGGCATGGAACCCAACGGCCCGCGTTGCGGCGTCCACAGAATGGTGATGCCGTTGAGCTTGGCCTCCATGGCGGTTTTGTCCTGGTTCCACTCGACCTTCACGGTGCGCACGGAGTCGTCGCCAGAGGTGCCGGTGTGGATGCCGTAAACCTGCATGACGCCTTCGACATCGCGTCGGAACTGGAAGCGCACGCGCGTGGTGGCGTGCGTCAGGGTGCGTAGCTGTTCGTCAGTGTGAAGCGTGCCGTCGCCCATCCGGGTCGGCAGCATCCCGAGAATGAACACGCTGGCCGGCCCGCCAGCGCCGCGAATGGCCCAGTTGAGGCGCTGCTGCAAGATTCCCCCACCGGCCATGCGCCCCAATGCCAGGTCGGCGCCGAGTGCAGTCGCAACAGCGGTGCTGGCCGACGGAAAAAGCATGGCGCCTGCCACCATGATCTTGCCGAAGTTGGCGGCGGGCTCAGGTGCCGTGCCGGCATCCGTTCGGCACCAGTTGCCCGGTATGCAGGACTTGGCAAACACCTGATCTTCGCGAGGTTTCGGTGTAGGCCATTCATCTTTTGGGATGTAGACCGGCTCCGGCGCTTTGGGTGGATTCCATGCGGCCCATGACGCGCCACCGTTGTGGCGTTTTCCGAGCCAGTCATCGTCGAAGAGGGATCTGTATCGAGCCATGACCACTCCCTGTATGGCTTTGAATTGAGCCAAGGGAGCTTGTCGGTCATTGGGGAATTCGGGCAAACCGATCAGTCGAATGACAGGCGCCTGGTTTTACGAAAAATCCAATTCATACCTGAACCGAACCCATTTCTTACGGCAATTTCGCTGTCTGCTGGGTAGCGGCTGGATCAAGTGAGCCGATGGCATTTTGCGCTTGTCGTCATTTGCGGCACGACGACGGAGGAATCGGCGATTGCCAACACTTTTCTCCAGGCATAAAAAAACGGCCTACCTTTCGGTAAGCCGTTTTTAGTACTTGGTGGCTACACAGGGACTTGAACCCCGGACCCCAGCATTATGAATGCTATGCTCTAACCAACTGAGCTATGTAGCCAAGTGGCGCGCATTATTCACCCGTAATGCAGATGCGTCAAGCGTAAATCTAAAATATTTCTTCAAGTTTTCAACCGCTTAACCTCAAGCGCCGAAAAACCGTACTCAGCGCAGCTGAAATCGTGCGGTGTTGGTGCTCAATGCCTGGCTGCCCTGACTCAAGGTGTCCGCCGCCAGGTTCACCGCCCGCGCGCCTTCAAGCAAACGTACCGCCGCTTGATCGACCTGTTGAATATTGCCGCTGACCTCATCGGCTGTCGTCGCTTGTTCTTCTACGGCGGTGGCGATTTGCGCGAGGGTGTCGGTGACGCTCTGTACGGCGCTGGCGATTTCCCCCAGACGTTCGCCCAGGCCCGTGACCGCTTCGGCATCTGATTGCGCCTGGCCACACGCCGCTTCCATCAGGCTCACCGCTTCGTTGACGGTGGAGCGCAGGCTGTCGACGGTGCCGGCAATCTGCGCCGTGGACGATTGCGTGCGTTGCGACAGACTGCGCACTTCATCCGCCACCACGGCGAATCCGCGTCCCTGTTCACCGGCGCGTGCTGCTTCAATCGCGGCGTTGAGTGCCAGCAGATTGGTCTGTTCGGCGACGCCACGAATGGTGTCGACCACCAATTGAATCTGTTGCCCCTGCTCGCTGACCCGACCCAACGCCGCTGCCGTGTCGTTGAGGCGCTGGTTGAGTTGCTGAATGCTCGCCGTGGTGCGCTGGCTGTCGCGGCTGCTGTCGGCTGCGATGCGTCGGGTGTGTTGAGCGCTGCCGGACGCTTGTTCGCAACTTTGCGCGACACCTTGCGAGGTGGCCGCCAGTTGTGTGGCGGCTGCGGCGATCTGGCTGATCTGCAATTGCTGCGCTTCGACTTCGCTGAGTGCGCCGCTGGAGTGATCGTTGAGGCTGCGCACTGCGTTGCTCAGCTGCGAGGTTTCGTGGTCGACACCGAGCAGGCTGGTGCGCAGTTGCACCACGGCAACGTTGAGCGCGGTGCTGATTGCCGCCAGCTCATCGCGGCCCTGCACCGGCGCCTGCAAACTGAGATTGCCGTCACGCAGCGCTTCGGCGAGCAGGGTGATGCCGCTGGCACTGCGGCGGATCGAGGCTTGCAGGCAAACGAACAGGTACAGCGCGGCCAACAGCAACACGCCGAAAATAGCGGCGACGACGATGAATTGGCGAATCGCCGCGCCATGGTAGTTGTCCAGACGCTGATCGAGCGTCGTCAGCGATTGTTGCCGCAACGTAGCGAGGTCGCCCAAGAGGGCGTCGAGGCTGCGCTCGAAGTCTTGCGGTTTAAGATTGATGCTGCCGCCGAACATGCCGTCGTCCAGCACCTTCAGTTCGGCGTCCAGATTTTTCAGACTGTCGTGATATTGACCGGCCCAACCTTGCAGGGCAGGGGGCAGGCGCGCTTCAAGCAGGCCAGCGGTTTTCACAAGCTGCTCACGGGCATCACCAATGCGGCTGCGCAGATCACGCAACTGCAAACGGCTTTGCAGGGTGAATTGCCCGGACACCACCGATGCCTGGCCGACCGCCGCCAAACGGCCGACCCGTTCGATCAGGTCCGGCGCGTGCTGCGTGGAAATCTGTGTGAGCAGATAGGTTTCAAGCCACGGCGCCAGGATCAGACGGTTATCCATCGCAATCTGTTCGCGTAACGCCTGCAGGGCGCTCAAGGCATTGGTGAAACGGTCATAACCGTCCGGCCACCAGCCGACGCTGCTCAGGCTTTTTGAGTCCAGTCCATTGAGAGCGATTTGCAGCGCCTGAAAGCGCGCCAGGGTCTCTTCTTCGGCCCCTTCGCGTTTCAGGGCTTCACCCAGGTCGACGGTGGCTTGCATGACGGCAGGCTGCACGCCGTCGAATGCGGCCATGGCGGCGAGCGTGGCTGGCGTCGGTTGGCGATTGGTCTCGGTGGCGCGCCAACGGGCAGCGCGGTCGCGTTGGGCGGCGAGCAAATTGTCGAGCGCATCGAGGGCGAGCAATTGGCGCACACCGGCGCGCTCGCCGCTAATGAGGCTCAACTTGTCGCGATAGTCTTGGCCGATCATCAACAGACTGCCGGCCAACGGCAGGATAAACAGCAGAAACAACAACTGGAATTTACGTGCGAAGCCGAAGCGCCCCAGCAGTCCGATCCCCGGTGATAAAAAAGCCTGCATGCCTCATGACTCCTTCGGACACCACGCACCATTGGCGTGCGTCGCGGTCGTTGCGACCCCGACTTGTGCCCCTTAAAAAGGCCTCGAAAGTTCACCCATGCCCGCTCTGTAGGCCGGCTCTGTAGCGAAACTTCCCATTCTCGATCCCCTTTGTAAGAGGGCCGCGTTCAAGTAGAGATACAAGGCAAGATTCAGACCATGGCGTAGCGCTATCACACTACACCTGTAGGCGCTGTCGCAGGCTGCGAACTTTTGATCTGTTTTGAGGGGCCAAATCAAAAGATCGTCCGAACGCGGCCCGAGCCTGCTGCAGCTCTTACAGAGTTATTAGTCGGTTAGTTAGCTGGCTAAGGGGATAGCGCTGACGCACCGAAAAATGGCACATTGACGCACCTGCCTGTGTGCACCCATCCGCCGTCCGGAAATTCCCATGGCTATCAGCAATGTTCAGTCCGCCGCATCGCCGGCGTCCGCTTCCCCGCAAAGCAGTCCACTGGTGATGCGCATCATCGGCGCCGTGGCGCTGGCGCATTTAATCAACGACCTGATCCAGTCGGTGCTACCGTCGATCTATCCGATGCTCAAGGCCAATTACGGCCTGACGTTTACGCAGGTCGGCCTGATCACGCTGACGTTTCAACTGACCGCTTCGCTGCTGCAACCGTGGGTCGGTTATCACACCGATCGCCATCCGAAACCATGGCTGTTGCCGGCCGGTACGGTGTGCACCTTGATCGGGATCGTCATGATGTCGGTGGTTGGCAGCTTCGCGATGATCCTGCTGGCGGCGGCGCTGATCGGCATCGGTTCGTCGACCTTTCACCCGGAAGCGTCGCGGATTGCGCGGCTGGCATCCGGTGGACGTTTCGGTCTTGCGCAATCGACTTTCCAGGTCGGCGGCAACGCCGGTTCCGCGTTCGGCCCGTTGCTGGCGGCGGCGATCATCATTCCGTTCGGTCAGGGCAACGTGGCGTGGTTCGGGCTGTTCGCGGTGTTTGCGCTGTTCGTGCTGTACCGGATCAGTCGCTGGTACGCCAATCACCTGAGCCTGTTCAAGCTCAAACAAGGGCAAGCCGCGACTCACGGGTTATCGAAGGGCAGGGTGACCAGTGCGTTGGTGGTGCTTGGGTTGCTGGTGTTCTCGAAGTATTTTTACATGGCCAGCCTGACCAGCTATTTCACGTTTTACCTGATTGAGAAGTTCGACCTCTCGGTCGCCAGTTCGCAGCTGCACCTGTTCCTGTTCCTGGGCGCGGTGGCAGCGGGCACATTCTTCGGTGGGCCGATTGGCGACAAGATCGGGCGTAAGGCGGTGATCTGGTTCTCGATTCTCGGTGTGGCGCCTTTCACCTTGATCATGCCGCACGTCGATCTGTTTTGGACGAGTGTTTTGAGCGTGGTGATCGGCTTCATCCTCGCTTCGGCGTTCTCCGCGATCGTGGTGTACGCGCAGGAATTGGTGCCGGGCAATGTCGGAATGATCGCCGGGGTGTTCTTCGGGCTGATGTTCGGATTCGGTGGGATTGGCGCGGCGTTGCTCGGGCATCTGGCGGATATTCACGGGATTGAGTACGTGTATTACCTGTGCTCGTTCCTGCCGTTGTTCGGGGTGTTGGCGATCTTCTTGCCACGCACGAAAAAGACCTGACCCACAATCCCAATTGCCGGAGTGAGCCTGCTCGCTCCTACAGGGGGCAGAATTGAGGCACAAAAAAGCCGCGTATCGAACGCGGCTTTTTCTTGGGCGTGTGTCGCTCTTAATGAATCAAACGTTGAAACGGAAGTGCATCACGTCGCCGTCTTTAACGATGTAATCCTTGCCTTCCAGACGCCATTTACCGGCTTCTTTCGCGCCAGCCTCGCCCTTGTACTGGATGAAGTCGTCGTAGGCGATGACTTCGGCGCGGATGAAGCCTTTCTCGAAGTCGGTGTGGATCACGCCGGCAGCCTGAGGTGCGGTAGCACCGACTTTGACGGTCCAGGCGCGGACTTCTTCGACACCGGCGGTGAAGTAGGTCTGCAGGTGCAGCATTTCGTAGCCGGCGCGGATCACGCGGTTCAGGCCAGGCTCTTCCAGGCCCAGGGCCTCAAGGAACATGTCTTTCTCTTCGCCATCATCGAGCTCGGCGATTTCCGCTTCGATCTTGTTGCAGACCGGCACCACCACAGCGCCTTCTTCCTCGGCGATGGCGCGAACCACGTCCAGGTGCGGGTTGTTCTCGAAACCGTCTTCGGCGACGTTGGCGATGTACATGACCGGTTTGGTGGTCAGCAGGTGGAAGCCCTTGATCACGGCTTTTTCATCGTTGCCCATGTTCTTCATCAGGCTGCGCGCAGGCTTGCCTTCGGTGAAGTGAGCGATCAGTTGCTCCAGCAGGCCTTTCTGAACGACGGCGTCCTTGTCACCGCCCTTGGCGTTGCGCGCGACTTTCTGCAGTTGCTTCTCGCAGCTGTCGAGGTCGGCGAAGATCAGTTCCAGGTCGATGATTTCGATGTCGCGCTTGGGGTCGACGCTGTTGGAAACGTGGATTACGTTCTCGTCTTCGAAGCAGCGCACGACGTGAGCGATCGCATCGGTCTCACGGATGTTGGCCAGGAACTTGTTGCCCAGGCCTTCACCTTTCGAGGCGCCGGCTACCAGGCCCGCGATGTCGACGAATTCCATGGTGGTCGGCAGGATGCGCTTCGGATTGACGATGGCCGCCAAAGCCTCCAGACGTGGATCCGGCATTGGCACGATGCCGCTGTTCGGCTCGATGGTGCAGAAGGGGAAGTTCTCGGCCGCGATCCCGGATTTTGTCAGGGCGTTGAACAGGGTGGACTTGCCGACGTTAGGCAGGCCGACGATGCCGCAATTGAATCCCATGGTGTTTCCCCTCGGAGTAGAGTCAGGCCTTCTGGCTGTGCAGGTTTTTCATCGCACGGTTCCATTCACCGGCGAGGATATCCGGCAGCACGCCGAGGGCAAAGTCGATGCTGGCATCGAGTTTTTCCTGTTCGGCGCGTGGCGCACGACCCAGGACGAAATTTGAAACCATGCTGGCGACGCCCGGGTGACCGATGCCAAGCCGCAGGCGGTAGAAGGTGTTCTGATTACCCAGTTGCGCAATGATGTCGCGCAACCCGTTGTGACCGCCATGGCCGCCGCCCTGCTTGAGTTTGGCAACGCCCGGAGGCAGATCGAGTTCGTCGTGCGCCACCAGGATTTCTTCGGGCTTGATGCGGAAGAAACCGGCGAGTGCCGCTACGGCCTGGCCGCTGCGGTTCATGTAGGTGGTGGGAATCAGCAGACGAACGTCCTGACCTTGATGCGAATAGCGCCCGGTCAGGCCGAAATACTTGCGATCGGCCACCAGGTTCACACCTTGTGCGTGGGCGATGCGCTCAACAAAAAGGGCCCCTGCGTTATGCCGGGTCTGTTCGTATTCAGCGCCTGGATTTCCCAGGCCAACGATCAGTTTGATGGCAGTCACGATAGGGGCCCTTCCTTGGAGTGGTGGATAACATCGCCGCAATCAGGGAGTGCGGCGAAAGTGGACGAAAAATGCTCATTTACCATGGATGTAAACTCCGCGTTCTCGCCCGCTTTCTCGCTACGTTCCAGTCCGCGATGTTACTTGATCACTCCGGCTTCGCAGAGTGAATTACTCTGCTGCGCCTTCTTCGGTAGCTTCTGGAGCAACACGTGGAGCGTGGACGTTGGCAACAGCCTTGTCATCGCCGTGTGCCAGAGCAACGAACTCGACACCTTTAGGAGCTTTAAGGTCCGACAGGTGAACGATGGTGCCGATTTCAGCGTTGGCCAGATCGACTTCGATGAACTCAGGCAGGTCTTTCGGCAGGCAGGAAACTTCAACTTCGGAAGTAACGTGCGAGATTTCGCCGCCTTTCTTCACTGGAGCAGCTTCGTTGATGAAGTGCACAGGAACGATAGCGGTCAGTTTCTGGCCGGCTACAACGCGTACGAAGTCAGCGTGCATCACGTGGCCTTTGGCCGGGTGACGTTGCAGAGCTTTGATCACGACGTTCTGCTTGGTGCCACCAACGTTCAGCTCGATGATGTGGCTGTAAGCCGCTTCGTTTTCGAGCAGTTTGGCAACTTCTTTGGCCAGCATGCTGATGGATTCAGGGGCTTTGTCGCCACCGTAAACAACAGCTGGAACCAGGGCGGCGAGACGACGCAGGCGGCGGCTCGCACCTTTCCCCAGGTCGGAACGCACTTCAGCATTCAGGGTAAAATCGTTCATTTTGTATCTCCAATATAGCCATGACCGAGTGGCGTTTGCGACCAGCGCCGAACACGGTATGGGCAAAAAAGCCCCGCCCCGACAGGAATGCCGGGGCGGGGCGCTTTTCGTCAACGAGACATTTCGAGAAGGGCAGGGCCCTTAACGGAACATCGCGCTGATCGATTCTTCATTGCTGATGCGGCGAACCGCTTCGGCAACAACCGGTGCGATATCCAGTTGACGGATACGCGCACAGGCTTGTGCTGCAGCGGACAGCGGGATGGTATTAGTCACCACCAGCTCGTCCAGCACGGAATTTTCGATATTCTCGATGGCCCGACCCGACAGCACAGGGTGTGTGCAGTAGGCAAAGACCTTGGCTGCGCCATGCTCTTTCAGGGCCTTGGCCGCGTGGCACAGAGTGCCGGCGGTATCGACCATGTCATCGACCAGAATGCAGGTACGCCCTTCGACATCACCGATGATATGCATCACTTCAGAGTGATTGGCTTTCTCACGGCGTTTGTCGATGATCCCGAGATCCACGCCCAGGGATTTGGCAACAGCCCGTGCACGCACGACGCCACCAATGTCCGGGGACACGATCATCAGGTTTTCGAAGCGCTGATCTTCAATGTCATCCACCAGAACCGGGGAGCCGTAGATGTTATCTACCGGAATATCGAAGAAGCCCTGAATCTGGTCAGCATGCAGATCAACCGTGAGAACACGATCGATGCCGACTACGGTAAGCATGTCAGCGACGACTTTCGCGCTGATGGCCACACGTGCGGAACGCGGACGGCGATCCTGACGGGCATAACCAAAATAAGGAATAACAGCAGTGATACGAGTAGCCGAGGAGCGGCGGAAGGCGTCAGCCATCACTACCAGTTCCATCAGGTTATCGTTGGTCGGAGCGCAAGTCGGCTGAATAATGAAAACGTCTTTACCGCGAACGTTTTCATTGATCTCGGCTGTAATTTCGCCGTCGGAAAATTTACCGACAGAGATGTCACCGAGAGGGATATGCAGCTGACGTACGACACGTCGAGCCAGATCGGGGTTAGCGTTCCCCGTAAAGACCATCATCTTGGACACGCGCAGTACCTAGAGGCTGAGGGTAACCTGGATGAGTATGGAAAATGGCAGGGGCGGCTGGATTCGAACCAACGCATGGCAGGATCAAAACCTGCTGCCTTACCGCTTGGCGACGCCCCTGTATCTGTTGCTTGCAAGTGCCGAGCACTTGGTTCCTTTAGAGCAGACTTTGCAGCTTGCGATGCAACATCGAAACGTTGCTTCCTTTCGCTACAAACCCTGTAAGGGTCTCTGTCAGAAGGGCCGAGACTTTATCAGCTTCAGCTTTGCTTGGGAAGCCCCCAAACACACAACTTCCAGTTCCGGTGAGTTTTGCTTCGGTAAAATTACCTAACAAATTCAATGCGTTACGTACTTCTGGATAACGCTTTGCTACCACCGGCAAGCAGTCATTACGACTGTTTCCCTTGGGAACGGGGCGCACTTTAATGGGCGGCGTGTTACGTGTCAACAAAGGATCGGAAAAAATTTCTGCCGTACTTACAGAGACTTGCGGCACCAGCACGACATACCACGGTTCCTCGGGTTCGACCGGGGTGAGTTTCTCGCCCACGCCCTCGGCAAAAGCGGCGTGACCTCGGACGAAAACCGGCACGTCAGCTCCCAGCGACAAGCCAAGTTCTGCGAGACGATCTTCGTCCCAGCCCAGTTGCCAAAAGTGATTAAGGCCGAGCAATGTCGTGGCTGCATTCGAGCTGCCGCCACCGATGCCGCCACCCATGGGCAGAATTTTGTTAATCCAGATATCAATGCCGAGCGTACTGCCGGATTGCGCCTGAAGTTTTTTCGCCGCGCGCACAATCAGATTGCTGTCGTGCGGCACGCCTTCGAAGTCGGTGTGCAGGTGGATCACGCCATCGTCACGCACCGCGAAGGTGATTTCGTCACCGTAGTCGAGGAACTGAAAGATCGTCTGCAACTCGTGATAGCCGTCTTCACGGCGACCGAGAATGTGCAGCATCAGATTCAGTTTGGCCGGCGAGGGCAGGGTGAGACGTGGAACCGTCATGCTGTTACTGCCCCAATTTTCGCGGTTGCCAGGTCTTGATCACCAGTGTCACGTCCAGATCGGTGCCGTGCAGCTTGATGCGCTCGGGCAGCCAGTAGCCGTTTTGTTCGGCGTAACTGAGGTATTCAACCTGCCAGCCGTCCTGATCCAGATTGGACAGACGACTGTCGCCATCCAGAGTCAGGCGACTTTTGCTGTCTGGCGCCGGCAGCCCGCGAACCCACCAGGCGAGGTGCGAGACCGGCAGTTTCCAACCCAGTTGTTCTTCAAGCAGCGCTTCCGGGGTCGGTGCTTCGTAGCGGCCCTGGTTGGCCACCTCCAGCGAAACCTTGCCCGGGCGACCGGTCAGACGCGCCGCGCCACGCCCCAGTGGACCGGACAGCCGGATGTCGTAATAGCCCTGACGTTGCAGCCAGAACAACGTGCCACTGCCGGAATCTTTTGGCGCGCGGATGCCGATCTTACCGTCGATCTGCCAGCCGTCGAGGCCGCTCAGTTGTTCTTTGTGCTCGCGCCATTGGGCCGGACTGCCGTGGCCTTCGACCGATTCGCGAGCGCCGAAACCCGCACAACCGGCGAGCAGGGCGATAAAGCTGAAAACAATAACGTGGCGCAAAAACATGGCTTAAAGAGTCTCGGATCCGGTCAGGCGTTTAATGGTGCTGCGCAGAATTGGGCTGTCGGGCTGATCCTTGAGGAATTTGCCCCAGATTTGTTTGGCTTCGCGCTGGTTGCCTTTGGCCCACAGGACTTCACCCAGGTGCGCGGCGACTTCGTGGTCGGGGAAGCGCTCGAGCGCCTGACGCAGATATTTCTCGGCGTCATCCAGGTTGCCCATCCGGTAATTCACCCAGCCGAGGCTGTCGAGTACGGCCGGATCTTCCGGATTGATCTGGTGTGCTTGCTCGATCAGTGCCTTGGCTTCGGCGTAACGCGTGGTGCGATCGGACAAGGTGTAGCCGAGAGCATTAAGTGCCATGGCATTGTCCGGATCGCGCTTGATGATCAGGCGCAGGTCTTTTTCCATCTGCCCCAGATCATTACGTTTTTCCGCCTGCATCGCGCGGGTGTAAAGCAGGTTCAGATCATCCGGGTATTGCTGCAAGGCTTGTTCCATCACCTTCCAGGCCTTGTCGCCCTGATTGTTGGCAGACAGGGTTTCGGATTCGATGAGGAACAACTGGATCGCGTAATCCGGTTGTTCATCGCGTTGAGCGGCCAGTTTGCTTTGCGCCTCGGCGGTCTTGCCATTGTTTATCAGAATATCGGCCTGACGCAGTTGCGCCGGCAGATAGTCGTTGCCTGGGCCGACCTGGGCGTACTCAATGAGGGCGCCTTGCGGGTCATTGCGTTCTTCAGCGATGCGACCGAGGTTCAGGTGCGCCGAATCGACGTGGCTTTCGCGGGCGATCAAGTCTTCCAGATAACCTTTGGCCTCTTCCCAGGCTTTAGCTTCGAGGCAAACCAGCGCCAACGAATAACGCAACTCGTCGTCTTCCGGGTATTGCTGAACCAGGGTGGAGAACTCGACTTTGGCGTCCTCCATCCGATCCTGTTCGACCAGCATTCGCGCATACGTCAGGCGCAGACGCTTGTCGTCCGGGTATTTTTTGATGCTTTTTTGCAGCAGCGGCACGGCTTCGTCGCCACGGTTCACGCTTTGCAACAGGCGCGCGCGCAGGAGAATCGGCGCAATCTCGCCGTCTTCAGGTGGATTGTCTTCCAGCAGGGTCAGTGCGCCTTGGGTGTCACCGTCCTGTTGCATCAACAAGGCTTTGCCGAAAATCAGCTGATGATTGTTCGGGTGCCGTTGCAGCAAACGGTCGAAACTGGTCATCAGGCCGTTGCGGGTTTCCTGATCGGTGTCGGCGGCCGACAGCGCGAGGAAGTCGAAATGGGTGTCGCCCTTGCCCTGCAGGACTTTCTCCATATAGACCATGGAGTCGTCGTAACGCCCGGCGCGTGCCAGTTGAACGGCGGCGGCGCGTTGCGCTTCAAGGTCTTCTGGAGCGTTTTTCGCCCAGATCAGCGCGGTATCGAGGGCCGGTTGGTCGGCGCCCAGGTATTCGGCGATGCGGAACGCGCGCTCGGAGACACCCGGGTCCTGGGTGTTGATGGCCTGGGTCACGTAGTTGTCCAAGGCAATGTCGAAACGATTGCGCTGGCCAGCCAGTTCGGCGCTCAGCAGGCTGTAAACCGTTTCTTCGCTGAACGAGCTGTAGACCTTGGGCTTTTCAGGGGCCGGGGTTGTGTCTTCGACCGGCGGGGTGCCATCCGTCGAAACGGGTGCCAAGGCCTGGCAGCCGCTGAGGAAGGCTAAAGCAACGAGCAACGCGGAAGATCTATTCATATAGGACAAGGACGACTAACCTGCGGTCCGGGCATCATGACACAAGCCTTCGGTCAAACATAACCGCTCAGGCATTTAAGACTTTGACCCATTCCCACGTCGGAGCTGCCGCAGGCCGCGATCTTTAGTCTTTAAAAGGATGATCAAAAGATCTCGGCCTGCGGCAACTCCTATAGGGGGAATGTGTAAGTAAACGAGAATGGCTCTCGGCTCTCGGCACTTGCTACCGGGTCGATAGAGATCGAGGAGTTGTTCTCGATCTGACGAAGTAGGACAATTGCCGGCTTCACGTCACCACCAGCGACTTTGAATGGCCTTCCTTGCACTCGGTATTAACCACAAGACTGCTTCAGTAGACGTCCGCGAGCGCGTGGCCTTTACCCCTGAGCAGTTGGTTGAGGCTTTGCAGCAGCTCTGCCGACTCACCGACAGCCGCGAAGCTGCGATCCTCTCCACCTGCAATCGCAGTGAACTGTATATAGAACAGGATCAGCTCTCGGCGGAGATCGTGCTGCGCTGGCTGGCCGATTACCATCATTTGAGCCTCGACGAGCTGCGCGCGAGTGCTTATGTGCATAAAGATGATGCGGCAGTTCGTCACATGATGCGCGTCGCCTCCGGGCTCGATTCGCTGGTGCTCGGCGAGCCGCAGATTCTCGGCCAGATGAAGTCCGCCTACGCCGTTGCCCGCGAGGCCGGCACCGTCGGGCCGTTGCTGGGGCGTTTGTTCCAGGCGACGTTCAACGCCGCCAAACAAGTGCGCACCGACACGGCCATCGGTGAAAACCCGGTGTCCGTGGCGTTTGCCGCCGTCAGCCTGGCGAAACAGATTTTCAGCGACCTGCAACGCAGCCAGGCCTTGCTGATCGGCGCTGGCGAGACCATCACCCTGGTCGCCCGCCATCTGCATGAGCTGGGGGTCAAACGCATCGTCGTCGCCAACCGCACACTGGAGCGCGCCAGTCAGTTGGCCGAGCAGTTCGGTGCCCATGCGGTGTTGCTGTCGGACATTCCGGCCGAACTGGTGCGCAGCGATATCGTCATCAGTTCGACCGCCAGCCAGTTGCCAATCCTCGGCAAGGGCGCGGTGGAAAGTGCGTTGAAGCTGCGCAAGCACAAGCCGATTTTCATGGTCGACATCGCCGTGCCCCGGGATATCGAGCCGGAAGTCGGCGAACTCGACGACGTCTATCTGTACAGCGTCGACGATCTCCACGAAGTGGTCGCCGAGAACCTCAAGAGCCGCCAGGGTGCCGCTCAAGCTGCGGAGGAGATGGTTTCGGTCGGCGCCGACGATTTCATGGTGCGCCTGCGCGAACTGGCGGCGGTCGATGTGCTCAAGGCCTATCGTCAACAGAGCGAACGCCTGCGCGACGAAGAGCTGCAAAAGGCCCTGCGTCTGCTGGCCAACGGCGGCAACGCTGAAGACGTGCTCGGGCAACTGGCCCGTGGCCTGACCAATAAACTGTTGCACGCCCCGAGCGTGCAATTGAAAAAGCTTTCTGCCGAAGGCCGCCTCGATGCGCTGGCCATGGCCCAGGAACTCTTTGCCCTCGAGGGCTCATCGGATAGCTTTTCGGATAAAAAAACGCAATGAAAGCGTCACTGCTCAATAAGCTGGACATCCTCCAGGATCGTTTCGAGGAACTGACCGCGTTGCTTGGCGACGGCGAAGTCATTTCCGATCAGGTCAGGTTCCGCGCCTATTCCAAGGAATACGCCGAACTCGAGCCGGTGGTCGAAGCCTATAAACAGTTGCTCAAGACCCAGGCCGATCTTGAAGGCGCCCAGGCGCTGCTCAAGGACAGCGACCCGGACATGCGCGAAATGGCCGTGGAAGAAGTCCGCGAGACCAAAGAGCAACTGATCGAACTGGAAGCCAACCTGCAACGCATGTTGCTGCCCAAGGATCCGAATGACAGCCGCAACGTCTTTCTCGAAATTCGCGCCGGCACCGGTGGCGACGAGGCGGCGATATTCTCCGGCGATCTGTTCCGCATGTACTCGCGTTACGCCGAGCGACGTGGCTGGCGCGTGGAGATTCTTTCGGAAAACGAAGGCGAACACGGGGGCTATAAAGAAGTTATCGCCCGCATTGAAGGCGACAACGTTTACGGCAAGCTGAAATTCGAATCCGGCGCGCACCGCGTACAGCGTGTACCCGCCACCGAATCCCAGGGCCGCATCCACACGTCGGCCTGCACCGTGGCAGTGTTGCCCGAGCCGGACGAGCGGGAAGCCATCGAGATCAACCCGGCGGATTTGCGCGTCGACACTTACCGCTCCTCCGGAGCCGGTGGTCAGCACGTCAACACGACCGACTCGGCGATCCGCATCACCCACATACCGACCGGCACCGTCGTCGAGTGCCAGGAAGAGCGTTCCCAGCACAAAAACCGTGCGCGGGCGATGTCATGGCTGTCGGCGAAGCTCAACGACCAGCAAACCGCCGCCGCCGCAAACGCCATTGCCAGCGAGCGCAAATTGCTGGTCGGTTCCGGTGACCGTTCCGAACGCATTCGCACGTATAACTTTGCCCAGGGCCGGGTGACGGACCATCGCGTCAACCTGACCCTCTATTCCCTCGACGAAATCCTCGCCGGCGGTGTTGATGCCGTGATCGAGCCGCTGTTGGCCGAATACCAGGCCGACCAGCTCGCAGCGATAGGTGAGTAAATGACCATCATTGCCAGTCTGTTGCGCGCCGCCGAATTGCCGGACTCGCCCACCGCACGCCTGGATGCCGAATTACTCCTCGCGGCGGCGCTGGGCAAGTCACGCAGTTTTCTTCACACCTGGCCCGAGCGCATCGTGCCGAGCGAAGCCGCGTTGACGTTTGCCGCGTACCTGCAACGGCGTCGCGGCGGCGAACCGGTGGCGTACATCCTCGGCCAGCAAGGTTTCTGGAAACTCGATCTGGAAGTCGCGCCGCACACACTGATTCCGCGTCCCGACACCGAACTGCTGGTGGAAGCCGCGCTGGAATTGCTGCCCGCGACGCCGGCCAATGTTCTCGACCTCGGCACCGGCAGTGGCGCGATTGCCCTGGCCCTGGCCAGCGAGCGTCCGGCGTGGCAAGTCACCGCCGTGGATCGCGTGCTCGAAGCCGTGGCGCTTGCCGAACGCAACCGCCAGCGCCTGCATTTGAACAACGCCACGGTGCTGAGCAGCCACTGGTTCAGCGCCCTCGAAGGCCAGCGTTTTCAATTGATCATTAGCAACCCGCCGTACATTGCTGCCAGCGATCCGCACCTGGCCGAAGGTGACGTGCGCTTCGAACCGGCCAGCGCTCTGGTAGCGGGCGCCGATGGCCTCGACGATCTTCGTCTGATCGTCGATCAGGCGCCGGAGCATCTTGAGGCCGGCGGCTGGTTGATGCTCGAACACGGCTTCGATCAGGCCGAGGCCGTGCGCGATCTGTTGCTGAGTCGTGGTTTCGAAGAAGTCCACAGCCGCACCGATCTGGGCGGCCATCAACGGATCAGTCTGGGGCGCCTGCCGTGCTGAATGATCAGGAATTGTTGCGCTACAGTCGGCAGATATTGCTGCAACACGTCGACATCGACGGCCAGTTGAAGCTCAAGGACAGCCGGGTGTTGATCGTCGGCCTCGGCGGTCTCGGTGCGCCGGTCGCGTTGTACCTGGCGGCGGCGGGCGTCGGCGAATTGCATCTGGCGGATTTCGACACGGTCGACCTGACCAACCTGCAACGCCAGATCATCCACGACACTGACAGCGTCGGCCTGAGCAAAGTCGATTCGGCGCTCAAGCGTCTCGGCGCGATCAATCCTGAGATCAAGTACGTCGCCCATCGTCAGGCGCTGGATGAGGACTCTCTCGCCGCAGCCGTGGCGGCGGTGGATCTGGTGCTCGACTGCTCGGACAATTTCTCCACGCGCGAAGCGGTCAACGCGGCGTGCGTGGCTGGCAAAAAACCGCTGGTCAGCGGTGCGGCGATCCGCCTCGAAGGACAGTTGTCGGTGTTCGATCCGCGCCGCGCCGAGAGCCCGTGCTATCACTGTTTGTACGGTCACGGCAGCGAAGCCGAACTGACGTGCAGCGAGGCCGGTGTGGTCGGGCCTTTGGTCGGACTGGTCGGAAGCTTGCAGGCACTGGAAGCATTAAAAGTGCTGGTTGGATTCGGCGAGCCGCTGGTAGGTCGGTTGCTGTTGATCGATGCCCTGGGGTCGCGTTTCCGCGAATTGCGGGTCAAGCGTGATCCGGGTTGCAGCGTGTGCGGATCGCACCATGCGTGAAGCGCCCATCGGCGTGTTCGATTCCGGCGTCGGCGGCTTGTCGGTATTGGCGGAAATCCAGCGATTGCTGCCCAACGAATCGCTGCTCTATGTCGCCGATTGCGGGCACATTCCTTATGGCGAGAAAACCGCAGAGTTCATCCGCCAGCGTTGCAGCGTGATGGCCGGGTTTTTCCGCGAGCAGGGCGCCAAGGCGCTGGTGCTCGCATGCAACACCGCGACGGTGGCCGGCGTCGCTGACCTGCGGCGTGATTATCCGGACTGGCCGATTGTCGGCATGGAACCGGCGGTCAAACCGGCCGCCGCTGCCACTCGCAGCGGCGTGGTCGGCGTGCTCGCCACCACCGGCACCTTGCAGAGCGCCAAATTTGCCGCGTTGCTCGACCGTTTCGCCAGCGATGTGCGCGTCATCACTCAGCCTTGCCCCGGCCTTGTGGAGCTGATCGAAAGTGGCGATCTGCACAGCCCCGCGTTGCGCCAATTGCTGCAAAGCTACGTCGAGCCACTGCTTGCCCATGGTTGCGACACGATTATCCTCGGCTGCACCCACTATCCGTTTCTCAAACCCCTGCTGAAAGCGATGCTCCCCGACAGCATCAGCCTGATCGACACCGGGGCCGCCGTCGCGCGCCAACTTCAGCGCTTGCTGGCCGAGCGCGATCTGCTCGCGCCAGGCCCGCACCGGCCCGCCCGGTTCTGGACCAGCGGTGATCCACAGCACTTCAAAAGTGTTTTGCCACAGCTATGGAATGCGTCGGGCGAAGTGAAAAACTTCGATTTGTAAAAAAAGTGTGAAATATCTGAAGAATTGTCTGAACTTCTGATTAAGCGCCGATTTCTATAGCGACAAGCAACACCTAAAAAAACCATACGAACTGTTCGGAAAGGATGTTTCTAGTGAAGCGACTATTCTGCTTGGCCGCGATTGCGGCTGCATTGATGGGGCAAAGTCTGGCAGCGCAAGCCGCTGGTGTTGAGTTCGCGGTCGGGGCGACCAGCGATTCAACGATGACATATCGATTGGGGATGAATTTCGACTGGGACAAGAGCTGGCTGCAAAGCGATGTCGGTCGCCTGACCGGTTACTGGAGCGGCGCCTACACCTATTGGGAAGGTGACAAAACGTCCAGCAACAACAGTTTGTCGTTCTCGCCAGTGTTCGTTTATGAGTTTGCCGGTCAGTCGGTGAAACCGTATATCGAGGCGGGGATTGGTGTTGCATTGTTCTCCAACACCGAATACGAAGACAACAACATTGGCGGCGCTTTTCAATTCGAAGATCGTCTGGGTTTCGGCCTGCGTTTCAATGGCGGACATGAAGTCGGCATCCGTGCCACGCACTACTCCAACGCCGGTCTTAGCAGTGATAACGACGGCGTAGAAAGTTACTCGCTGCATTACACGATGCCGTTGTAATCCAGGATTTGACTGACCATGCTTTTCCTTTGTGGGAGCGATCCTGCTCGCGAAGACGGTAAGACATTCAGCACAACTGCTGACTGATCTACCGCTTGCGCGAGCAGGCTCGCTCCCACAGTTGTTATGCACCGCTATCGAATTCAACGATACGCCGTGGCAATTCCCTGGCGTTCTTCAATGCATTCCGGCCCGCCCATTTCGAATTCGCGGCAGATCAGCGGGCGTTTTTCGTAGATCGTGCACATCATGCTGTCGCGATCCAGCGCCGCGCACCAGCCATCGTCCAGACGCAGCATGACTTCGCCACCCCACTCATCGGTATCGATAAAGCGCTCAGGCACGCCGGTGTCGGTGATCAGCATCACTTCGAGTTGGCAGCAGCAGGCTGCGCAGGTCGAACAGGTGACCGCAGGCTCGGTGATTTGCTGGTGGGGAATGGTTTTCATGGCCGGCAGTGTAAGGCAGCGGCCGGCAACTGTGTGAAAGGCCTGACGGACGCCTATTCGGCAGCCACACCGCTCAGCCGGCTGGACATGTAATGCAGCAACGGAAACAGCGCCATCCACAATAGGCCGATGCCGATCAGCGTCGGTACTTCGCCGTAGGGAAATTGCACCCCGGCCAGTCGTCCGCCCGCGTAATACGACAGCCCGCCACCCACGGCGCCGAGCAGTGCCGCCAGCCACCACGGCCGCGCCGACCATTGCAAACAATGGCGCAATGTCGTGGCGAGCAATGCCCATAGCAACATCAGCCACAGGGGAATGAGTGGCGACGAGTCCTGGAATTCAAACACACCCGCCGCGCGCAGCAGGCTGTCCACCGCCGTGCCGAGGATGACCACGCTGAGCATCAGCCGACCTTCCATCGCCCAACTGCTGATCCAGCAAAAATGAATCACCAGAATGCCCAGCGCTACCAGCAACCATGGGCTGTTGCCACCCAATACGCAGGCCAGCCAGCCAAGCTGGAACATCAGCGCATTGGCCAGGCGTTTAAGCATCGAAGCGTCCCAGCAACGGTGCAGGCATGGCTGACGGTTTGGCCAGCACCAACTGCGCAGTGCCGATGGTGCGTTCGAGGAAGCCCCCCTCGCAGTAGCACAGGTAAAACTCCCACAGTCGCAGGAAATAAACGTCGTAGCCCAGCTCGCTCAAACGGCCATGAGCCTGGCGAAAATTCTCATGCCACAGGCGCAAGGTTCGCGCGTAATGCAGGCCGAAGTCTTCCATGTGCAGCAGGTTCATATCGGTGTCGCGGCTGACCACTTCGAGAATTTTCTGCACGCTGGGCAGGGCGCCGCCGGGGAAGATGTAGCGCTGGATGAAATCGACGCTGCGTCGCGCCTGTTCATAGCGCTGATCGCGGATGGTGATCGCCTGCAACAGCATCAGCCCGTTGCTCTTGAGCAGGTGCGCGCACTGCTTGAAATAAGTGGGCAGAAAACGATGGCCGACCGCTTCGATCATTTCGATCGACACCAGTTTGTCGTACTGGCCGGTGAGGTCGCGGTAGTCCTTGAGCAGCAGCGTGACTTGATCCTGCAAACCGAGCTGTTCGATGCGCTTTGCGGTGAACGCGTACTGCTCTTTCGACAGCGTTGTGGTGGTCACGCGACAGCCGTAATGCTGCGCGGCATACAGCGCCATGCTGCCCCAGCCGGTGCCGATTTCCAGCAAGTGATCCTCGGGTTTTAGTGCGAGTTTCTGGCAGATCCGCTCCAGTTTGTTCAACTGTGCCTGTTCCAGGCTGTCGTCGGGACTGAGGAACTGCGCCGCCGAATACATCATGGTCGGGTCGAGAAACTGTTCGAACAGCTCGTTGCCGAGGTCGTAATGGGCCGCAATGTTTTTCTGCGAGCCTTTGCGCGTGTTGCGGTTGAGCCAGTGCAGGCCTTGCACGAACGGCCGGCCGAGTTTTGCCAGGCCGCCCTCCATCGCATCGAGCACGTCGAGGTTGCTGACGAATACGCGAACCACAGCCGTCAGATCCGGCGAACTCCAATAGCCGTGAATGAAGGCTTCACCCGCACCGATCGACCCACTGCTGGCGACCATGCCCCAGGTCGCTGAATCGAGGACGTGAATCTCGCCGACCAGCGGACTGCCGGCGGCGCCGAACAAGTGCCGTTCGCCATTCTCGATCACCAACAGTTGCCCCTGTTTGAGGTGCGCCAACTGCCGTAACACGCCACGGCGCAGCAGCGATCCGCCGAGACCGTTGGTGCCGATCGTATTGGCTTTGGCGGTAACGCTAGTGGATTTCATGGCGGCGCTCCTTGGGTGGCACGGTGGCGGTTTGAAAGCGACCATCGGCGGGCTGATGGGCAACGAGGGGAATGCGTTTGAAAAACAGGCGCAGGGCTTGCCAATAAATCGCCAGAGCGGTTTTTGCGGTCATCCACGGGAAGCGCCGCAGATACCGATGCAGGCTGGCGCGGTCGAGATCCTCGCGATGCAGATTGAGGGTGGCGTCGAACAGTTTTTCTTCACCCTGCCAGTCCGCCATGTGCACGCCGAGCGTGCGGGCGGCGGGGCTGAAACTCATGCGGTATTGCAGATCCCGAGGCAGGAACGGCGACACATGAAACGCCTTGGCTACGGCAAAATGCTGATGGAAATCGTGCAGATCCACTGGCCGTGTCGCAGGCAGCACATAGTGATAACGTTCGCGCCACGGCGTATTGGTGACTTCGCACAGAATCGCGGCCAGTTGACCGTCGGCTTCATGGCAATAAAAGAAACTGACCGGGTTAAACGCCAGCCCCCAGCTGCGTGCCTGGGTCAGCAGGCAGATCGAGCCGGCGGGCTCGTGGCCCAGCGCCTCGCCGACTTGCTGGCGCACCGCGTCGATCAACCGAATTCCGCGACTGGTGAAGTCTTTGAGGTAATCGGTTTCGCGAAACGAAAATGGCGCGAAGCGACTGCTCCCCGCCAGTGAGGACAGCCCCAGCACCGCATCCTGTTCCGCCAGATCGAGGTACAGAAGCCCGATCCGGTAGCGGAATTCATGACGTTTCGGGACAAATCGCCGATGGGCAATCCAGCCGGTGTAGAGCGCGCTGTTCACAGGCTTTCTCCAAACGCGGCGCCCACACGCAGCGCGCTGACCACGCCGTCTTCATGGAAACCGTTGGCCCAGTAAGCGCCGCAAAAATGGGTGTTCTGCTCACCATCGATTTGCGCCCAGCACTTTTGCGCGGCCACGGCCTCAAGGCTGAATTGCGGATGGGCGTAAGTGTATTTGGCGAGCACCTTGGACGGGCTGATGCCGGCGCTCTGATTGAGACTGACGCAGAACGTAGTGTCGCTGCGAATGCCTTGCAGGATGTTCATGTCGTAGGTGACGGCGGCGTGAGTGTGTCCGGCGCCGTTGAGGCGGAAATTCCAGCTCGCCCACGCCGCTTTGCGTGAAGGCAGCAACGCGGTGTCGGTGTGCAGCACCACTTCGTTGTCGGCATAGGGCAGGGCGCCGAGAATCGCCTGTTCTGCGCGGCTCGGTGCGGCCAGCAGTTTCAAGGCCTGATCGCTGTGGCAGGCGAAAACCACTTTGTCGAAGCGCTCGATGCCGGCGGGGCTGTGGATAACGATGCCATGGTCGTCACGATCAACCCGGCTCACCGCGCAATTAAGGCGGATCTTGTCCTTGAAAGAGGCGCTCAGTGGCGCGACATAAGCGCTCGATCCGCCCTCGATCACACGCCATTGCGGGCGATTGCTGACCGACAACAAACCGTGGTTCTTGAAAAAACGCACGAAGAACTCAAGCGGGAATTTCAACATCTCGGCCATTGGCATCGACCAGATCGCGGCGCCCATCGGCACGATGTAATGCAGGATGAAGCGCTCGCCATAACCGCCGGCCTTCAGGTAATCGTCCAGAGTCGTGTCGGCGGCGATGCGCTGCTCGGCGAGATCGCGCAGGGCGTTTTTGTTGAAGCGCAGAATGTCCTTCAACATGCCCCAGAATCCCGGCGAGAACAGATTGCTGCGTTGGGCGAACAGGCTGTTGAGGTTGTTGCCGTTGTATTCCAGGCCGGTTTGCGGATCGGTCACCGAGAAGCTCATTTCGGTGGGCTTGAACGCGACGCCGAGCTGGCCGAGCAGGCGGATGAAGTTTGGATACGTCCAGTCATTGAACACGATGAATCCGGTGTCCACGGCGTAGTCGCGACCGTCCACGGTGACATTCACTGTGTGCGTGTGGCCGCCGACCCAGTCGCTGGCCTCGAACACTGTGACGTCGTGTCGACGGTTGAGCAGATAGGTGCAGGTCAGCCCTGAAATTCCGCTGCCGACAATGGCGATTTTCATGGCGTATCCCGCAGCGGTGGCGGGCGGCGCACCATGCGCTTGCCAACGGCCAGTTGCACCCGCGCCGGCAGCTTCGACAGTGGCCACAGCGCGGCCATGAACAGCGCTGGAAAAGCGATTTCCAGAGGCCGATCCTTGAGCTTGTGGAAAATGTGCCGCGCCGCTTTATCCGCCGGCCAGCTCAGAGGCATGGGGAAATCATTCTTGGCGGTCAGTGGTGTATCGACAAATCCGGGGCTGACCACGGTGACTTCGATGCCTTCGTCTGCCAGGTCGATGCGCAACGATTCGAACAGATAACGCAAACCCGCTTTCGAAGCACCATAGGCCTCGGCCCGGGGCAGCGGCACGTACGTTACCGAGCTGGCCACGCCGACCAGATGCGGCGCGATACCGGCCCGCAGCAACGGCAGCGCGGCTTCGATGCAATAACTGCTGGCGAGCAGGTTAGTGCGAACCACATGCTCGATGATTGACGCATCAAACTGGCGGGCATCGATGTATTCGCATGTCCCTGCGTTGAGAATGACGGTGTCCAGCGAGCCCCAGACTTCGCGGATCTGTTCGCCGATTTCACGCACGGTCTGGCTGTTGGTCAAATCCCCCGGCACCACCAGGACTTGCCCCGGATAGCGTTGGGACAACACTTTGAGTGGCGCTGTTTGCCGGGAGCTCACCGCCAGGTGCGCGCCGCTTTTGAGAATTTCTTCAGCCAGAGCCGCGCCGATGCCACTGCTGGCGCCGGTCAGCCAATATCGCCTTGGAGCAGTACGACTCATCCCATTCTCCTTTTCAGCCAGGCGATAACCCGGCCCAACACGGGTAAATGTTCATAAAGCAGCGCCCCGGCATCGAAGTAGTCCCGGTGGCGATAAACCTTGTCGCGCCACAGCAAGTGCGAGCACCCGCTGACGTGAATCAGCCGCCCGGCCGCCAGGCGTGGATGGCGGTAGGTCATGACCCAGCGCAGATACCCTTCGCCCTCGCCGGTCTGGTCGACGCCGTGGAAATCGAAACGCAATTCGCTGACGTTGGCGTAGAGCTCGCCGAAGTAATCGCGCAACTGCGCCAGGCCCTGCACTTCATGCAGCGGATCAGTGAAATGAATGTCCTCGCTGTACAGCTCGGCCAGGCGGTGCAGGTTGTTGTGATCCAGCTCGGCGAACTGCCGGGCGAAGCGGCGCAGGAATTCACTCATCGCCGTCTCCGGTTGATTGGCGTGACGGCAGATTCTTGAACGCGGCCAGTGCCCGTTCTCGCGAGGCGCTCAGATTGACAATCGGCGATGGATAATCCGCCGCGCCGAACAAGTCGTCGCCCGTCGCCGGGCTGTGTACTTGTTTCTTGTTCAACCTCGCCAGTTGCGGCAGCCACTGTTTGAGAAATACACCTTCGCTGTCGAACTTCTGTGACTGGCTGATCGGATTGAAAATGCGGAAGTAGGGCGCCGAGTCGGTGCCGGTGGACGCACTCCATTGCCAGCCGCCGTTGTTCGCTGCGAGGTCGCCATCGATCAAATGACGCATGAAAAAGCGCTCGCCTTCGCGCCAGTCGATCAGCAGGTTTTTGGTCAGGAACATCGCCACGATCATGCGCAGGCGATTGTGCATCCAACCGGTTTCGACCAGTTGGCGCATGGCTGCGTCGATGATCGGCAATCCGGTGCGGGCCTCTTGCCAGGCTTTGAGATCGTCCGGCGCGTCACGCCATTGCAGGGCTTCGGTTTCCGGGCGGAAAGCACGGCTGCGAGAAACCCTCGGGTAACCGACCAGAATGTGTTTATAAAACTCGCGCCAGAGCAGTTCGTTGATCCAGGTTACGGCGCCGACCAGGCCGCTTTCGAATTCGCCCTGATTGCTTTGCAGCGCGGCGTGCAGGCATTGGCGTGGCGAGATAACCCCGGCGGCCAGGTATGCGGACAGTTGACTGGTGCCGGGTTTGGCCGGGAAGTCGCGTTCGCTTTCGTAGTACTCGATTTGCGCATCGGTAAAGGTGTCGAGGCGGCGCCGTGCTTCTTTCTCACCGGCCGGCCACAGGGCGCGCAGGGCGTCGCCGGGCACTGGAAAGCCTTTCACGCTGGTGGGCACCGGATCGCTGGCGATATGCAGCGCCGCTTGCTTTGAGGGTGCACGAACCACGCTCGGCATGGAACGGTGCAGGCGCTCGTAACAGACTTTGCGGAACTGGCTGAACACCTTGAAATACGTGCCGGTTTTGGTCAACACAGTGCCGGGTTTGAACAGCAACTGATCCAGATGACTGAAGAACCCGATGCCTTCGGCCTGCAACGCTTCGGCCACCGCCGCATCGCGACGGCTTTCGTTGACGCCGTATTCTTCGTTGACATGCACCGCGTCGATCTTCAGCTCCTGACAGAGCTTGCGCAGCACCTGTGGCGCCTCATCCCAATGAGGGGCGCTGCGGATCAGCGACGGGATGTTGAGGTCGGCGAGGCTTTTGCTCAGCTCGTCCACGTTGCGCAGCCAGAAGTCGATCTTGCACGGCGCATCGTCGTGCGCCTGCCATTGCAGCGGGGTCAGCAGATACACCGCCACGGTCGGGCCACGCTCGGCGGCGGCGCTCAGGGCGGTGTTGTCGTGCAGTCGCAAGTCGCTGCGCAGCCAGATCAGTTGCATGGAGGCGTCCGTACGGTTCATCAAATCAATCCACGCTCGATCAAGCCTTGATGCGCCGCCAAAGGATCTTCGGCCAGGAACAAATCAGCGATCTCGGCAGTTCTGACGGACAACTCGGCGTGATGGATGGAGACCGTCGATCCGACGATCATTTTTGGGCAATTGACGCCATTCAACAGTTTCGGCAATTGGACGACGTTCATGGCTTTGCTGGAGTACAGCAGCACGCCTCGGGCTTGCAAGTGATCGACCGCCAGGGAGAGTTCACCGGAGGGCAGCGGCCAGTCGAAAACTTCCACGGGGCAATCGGCGCTACTGATCAGCCATGCGGTCAGCCACAAGCGCGGTTCCAGCGGTAGATCCGACTGGTTGATCAGCACCCACGGCGCACTGCGCAACTGGCGATTGTTATGGTAGATGCGCGCGCCGAATTTGCTACGCAGCCAGGAATAAAAGAAGCCGCGTTCCATCTGCGCGCCAAACTGGCCTTGCCAGCGTTGCTCCAGTTGCGCGAGCAGGGGCATCAGCAACTGCTCGCACAGTGTGCGCGGCGGATACAACGCCATCGCCTGATTGACGGCGTCATCAAGGTTGCGCTCATTGAGTACGGTGACGGCTTGCAGCAACGTCTGACGCAGCGTCTGCCAGTCATTCTCGACGGCGCTGGTCACCGGTTGCGGGGTGTCGAGCAATTGCTTGACCTGACTCACCGCCACGCCCCGGTTGAGCCAGGTCAGGATCGAGTGGATGCGCTGGACGTGTTCGGCCGAAAACAGCCGATGGCCCTTGGGGGTGCGTTGCGGCACGATCAGGCCGTAACGCCGTTCCCAGGCGCGCAGGGTGACGGCGTTGACGCCGGTCTGGCGCGCCACCTCGCGAATGGGCAGCCAGCCTTCGTCGAGCGCTTTCTTGAAATCGGCGCCAAGGTCTTCCCGGGCGCTGCTGTCGAGTTTGTCGTTCATTAAATGGCGTTTCGCAGGCTGAGATTTTCCGGGTGCGGTTGCAGGTAAACCTGTTGCGCGATGTAAGGATCAGGGTGTTGGCGAAAGTGATGCTTGAGCAGCGTCAAGGGCACCACCAGCGGCACGACGCCGCGCAGGTACTGGCCGATGACGTGCTGCATTTCCTTTTTGTCCTCGGCGCTGATCGCACGTTTTAAATATCCGCTGATGTGCTGCAAGACATTGGTGTGGGTACGACGGGTCGCGCATTTTTTCAACGCGGCCATCAATTCGCTGAAGTAGCGCGGGCCGAGTTCCTGCGGATCGCTGTCACCCATGTTGCCCAGCAGTTTGCCCAGCGCTCTGTATTGCTCGGGGTTGTGGGCCATCAGCAAATATTTGTGGCGCGAGTGAAACTCGGTCAGGGCGCGGCGGCTCAGGCCTTGTTCGAGGACGTGTTGCCATTCGCTGTAGGCGAACACACGGGTGAGGAAGTTTTCCCGCAGCACCGGGTCATTCAATCGACCGGCTTCTTCCACTGGCAAGTCGGGGTGTTCGGCACAGAAGGCCTGAGCGTAAATTCCGCGTCCACCACCGTTCACCGGTGCGCCGTTGGCGTGATAGACCTTCACCCGCTCCAGGCCGCAGGACGGTGATTGCTGCATGAAGATGTAGCCGCAGATGTCGTTCAGTTCTGCCGCCATTTGCTGACCGTATTCGGTGAGCGGCCCGGTGACGTTGATCTCGCGGTTAACCGTGCCGACGGCTTCGGGGTGATCGGCATCGCCCACCAGACGGATCGGCTCGCGAGGCGTGCCCAGACCGATCGCGACTTCCGGGCAAACAGGTGTGAAATCGAAATAGTCACTGAGGGTGCGGCTGCACAGGCGCGATTCCTTGTGACCGCCGTTGTAGCGCACTTCGGCACCCAGCAGGCAAGCGCTGATGGCGATTTTCGGGCGTAGCGAGGAACGATCAGACATGACAAAAACCTCGAATCTGAACCTGTACAGAAAGCTAGTTCTGTACAACATTCGCTTAGCATAGATTCAAGGCTGTACAAGTCAAATGGTTTGTATAGGTTTTTTGCGAGCCGCTGATAAACCCGTAGGAGCGAGCCTGCTTGCGATTGGGTTTCACTGATGGTTGAAAGGCGTCTGAGAGTCCGCTTTCGCGAGCAGGCTCGCTCCTACAGGAGAGTTTATTTCCAGCCCATTTGCCAGGTCGCGTTGTCTTTCAGGCGTTGCCAATCCAGCCGTTCGATGCGCTGGGTGAGCACCGCCTGCAATTCGATCTGCAGCACCGTGCCGTCCTCATCTCGGAACAGTTCAGTGACCAGAAAATGTTTTTCGCGGTTTTGCGGGTGGGCTGCTGTCCATTTTGACAGCAGCAGTTTGCCTGGGTTGATGCGGTTCACTGCAGATGCTCATGCAAGCGGCGTGCGGCTTCCTGACCGCTCAGCCAGGCGCCTTCAACGCGTCCCGACAGGCACCAGTCGCCACACACATACAAACCGAGATCGGCGTCGGCCAACGTGCCCCATTCGTGGTTGCCGGCAGGGCGGGCGTAGAGCCAGCGATGGGCGAGGCTGAACGTTGGGGCGGGCATGACGCAGTGCAGCAATTCGGCGAAGGCGCCATGCAATTGCTCGATCACGGCTTCCTTGGACAGGTCGATGTGTTGCCGGCTCCAGGCACTTGAGGCGTGCAAAACCCAGGTGTCGAGGGTGGTGTCGCGACCCGGTTTGCTGCGATTGCGGGCCAGCCAGTCGAGCGGACTGTCCTGTACGAAGCAGCCTTCGAGCGGCGTTTCCAATGGTGTTTCGAAGGCCAGCGCCACGGCCCAGGTCGGCTCCATTTTCACTCCGGCGACGGCACTGGCCAGTTTCGGCGCAGCGGCCAGTAAGGCGGTGGCCTGCGGCGCCGGCGTGGCGATTACTACATGGCTGAACGGTCCGTGGGTGAAGCCTTCTGCATCTTGCAGGTGCCAGTGTTGTTCACCGCGATACACCTCGGTGATGCGGCAGCTGAATTGCACGTCGAGCCCGTCGAGCAAGCCGCGGGAAATGGCGCTCATGCGGGGCGTGCCGACCCAGCGGGTCTGCTCGTCCGGCGACAGATTCAGCTGCCCGCCCTGGAACGTGTACAACTGCGGCGTCCACTCGGCGACCCAGCCGTTGCTTTGCCAGCGCTGAACTTCGGTGACGAAGCGGCGGTCGCGGGCGGTGAAATATTGCGCGCCCATGTCCAGAGCCCCCGCATCGCTGCGTTTACTCGACATGCGTCCGCCGCTGCCGCGACTTTTATCGAACAATTGAACGGTGTACCCGGCCTCCGTGAGAGCCTGGGCGGCGGAAAGTCCGGCGATGCCGGTGCCAATGATTGCGATAGGTACAGTCATAGGGGCCTCGTTTACCTTTCTGTACAGACTACGCCGTGGATGAAACCTGTACAATTTTGTTTTTTGGTATAACTTCCTGCATTCTCGTTTTGACAGCTTGGCCTATTGTTTAAACATAGAGCCTGCCCGACTACAAAGATCCCTTCTTTTAAAAATAGACTAGGGATGCGGGTAAAACGCCACGCGAGGAAGAAGTCATGCACATATTGCTGACCGGCGGTACTGGTCTGATAGGACGTCAGCTCTGCCGACACTGGCTGGGGCAGGGCCATCACCTGACGGTATGGAGTCGCCGCCCGGAGAAGGTCGCGAAAATCTGTGGTGAACAAGTGCGCGGGATTGCCCGTCTCGAAGAACTCGGCGAAGAGCCGCTGGACGCGATCATCAATTTGGCGGGTGCCCCGATTGCTGATCGTCCGTGGACTCATCGACGCAAGGCGTTACTGTGGAGCAGTCGCATCACCCTGACTGAAAACCTGCTGACCTGGCTGGGTACTCGCCAACAGAAACCGGCGCTGCTGATATCCGGTTCAGCGGTCGGTTGGTACGGGGACGGCGGCGAGCGGGAGCTGACCGAAGAGTCCCCGCCGGTGATCGATGATTTCGCCAGTCAGTTGTGCATCGCCTGGGAGGAAACCGCCCAGCGTGCCGAAGGGCAGGGGATTCGTGTGGTGCTGGTGCGTACCGGGTTGGTGCTGTCAGCCGAGGGCGGCTTTTTGTCGCGCCTGTTGCTGCCGTTCAAGCTCGGATTGGGCGGGCGTATCGGCAGCGGGCGGCAGTGGATGCCGTGGATTCATATCGACGATCAAATCGCGTTGATTGATTTTCTTCTGCACCGCGATGACGCCAACGGTCCTTATAATGCCTGCGCGCCCGCACCGGTGCGCAATCGCGCGTTCGTCAAGACGCTGGGTCACGTGTTGCACCGTCCGGCGTTTATGCCGCTGCCGACCCTTGTATTGAAAGTCGGGCTGGGCGAGATGTCTTTGTTGTTGCTGGGTGGTCAACGGGCCACGCCGGCACGTTTGTTGGAAGCGGGTTTCACGTTCCGGTTCACGGATTTGCGCGCAGCCCTGGATGATATTGCCAGCCGCCTCTGAAATAGGAAGTTGCATGACCGATCACGCTTTGCTTCTGGTCAACCTCGGTTCGCCGGCCTCCACATCGGTGGCCGATGTGCGCCGTTACCTCAATCAGTTTCTGATGGATCCGTACGTCATCGACTTGCCATGGCCGGTACGCCGTTTGCTGGTATCGCTGATCCTGATCAAGCGTCCGGAGCAGTCGGCCCACGCCTATGCGTCGATCTGGTGGGAAGAGGGCTCACCGCTGGTGGTGCTCAGTCGTCGTCTCCAGCAGGCCATGACGTCGCAATGGACGCACGGCCCGGTAGAACTGGCGATGCGTTATGGCGAGCCGTCGATTGAGACGAAATTGCTGCAACTGGCCGCGGCGGGGCACAAACGCATCACGCTGGCGCCGCTGTACCCGCAGTTCGCCGACAGCACCACGACCACGGTGATCGAAGAAGCCAAGCGAGTCGTGCGCGAGAAAAAACTCGACGTGCAATTGTCGATTCTTCAGCCGTTCTACGATCAGCCGGAATACCTCGACGCGCTGGTCGCCAGCGCCAGACCGCATTTGCAGCAGGACTTCGACCACCTGCTGCTGAGCTTCCACGGGTTGCCCGAGCGGCACCTGACCAAGCTTGATCCGACCGGCAATCATTGCTTCAAGGACCAGGATTGCTGCAAGAACGCGGCACCTGCGGTGTTGGCCACGTGTTATCGCGCGCAATGCCTGCGCACGGCGGCGTTGTTTGCCGAGCGCATGGGCTTGCCGGACGGCAAATGGTCGGTGTCGTTTCAGTCGCGATTGGGACGGGCCAAGTGGATCGAGCCCTACACCGAAGCGCGCCTTGATGAGCTGGCCAAAAGCGGCGTGAAAAAAATTCTGGTGATGTGCCCGGCGTTTGTTGCGGACTGCATCGAGACGCTGGAGGAAATCGGTGATCGCGGCAAAGAGCAGTTCCGCGAAGCGGGGGGCGAGGAATTAGTGCTGGTGCCGTGCCTCAACGATGACCCGCAATGGGCGAAGGCATTGGCGACCTTGTGCGAAAGAGCGCCGCTGGCCCTATAAACGCATCGCGAGCAGGCTCGCTCCTACAGGTATTGCGTCGTGATCGTTCCCACTGCGTGGGAACGATCTTTGGGGGGAGGTTAAATCAGCGGCTCATCCGCCTTCTTGTTCTTCCAGCCGTCATTGCCCGGCAGAATCAGGTTCAGAGCAATCGCCACCACCGCGCACAGCGCAATGCCTTTGAGGCCCCAATCGTCCGGGCCGGTGCCGGTGCCGATCAGCACGCCACCGATGCCGAACACCAGCGTCACCGAAACGATCACCAGGTTGCGTGCCTCGGCCAGATCGATCTTGTGACGGATCAGGGTGTTCATGCCCACCGCCGCAATCGAACCGAACAGCAGGCACAGAATCCCGCCCATCACCGGCACCGGAATGCTTTGCAGCAGTGCGCCGAACTTGCCGACAAACGCCAGGCTGATGGCAAAGATTGCCGCCCAGGTCATGATTTTCGGGTTGTAGTTCTTGGTCAGCATCACCGCGCCTGTTACTTCGGCGTAAGTGGTGTTGGGCGGGCCGCCGAACAGACCGGCTGCCGTGGTGGCGATGCCGTCTCCGAGCAGCGTGCGGTGCAGGCCCGGTTTCTTCAGATAGTCACGACCGGTCACGCTGCCCACGGCGATCACGCCACCGATGTGCTCAATGGCCGGCGCCAACGCCACCGGGACGATGAACAGAATCGCCTGCCAGTTGAATTCCGGCGCGGTGAAGTGCGGGATGGCAAACCACGGTGCAGCGGCAATCTTCGCGGTGTCGACGACACCGAAATAGAACGCCATGGCAAAGCCGACCAGCACGCCGGAAATGATCGGCACCAGACGGAAAATGCCTTTGCCGAACACCGCCACGATCAACGTGGTCAACAAAGCCGGCATCGAGATCATCATTGCGGTCTGGTAGTGGATCAGTTCCGAGCCGTCGCCGGCCTTGCCCATCGCCATGTTGGCGGCAATCGGCGCCATAGCCAGGCCGATGGAGATGATCACCGGACCGATCACCACCGGCGGCAGCAAACGATCAATGAACCCGGTGCCTTTGATCTTCACGGCGAGGCCGAGGAAGGTGTAGACGAAACCGGCCGCCATCACACCGCCCATGGTCGCGGCGAGGCCGAACTGGCCCTTGGCGAGAATGATCGGGGTGATGAAGGCAAAACTCGACGCCAGGAACACCGGCACCTGACGGCCGGTGACGATCTGGAACAGGATCGTGCCCAGACCTGCGGTAAACAGTGCCACGTTCGGGTCAAGGCCCGTGATCAGCGGCATCAGCACCAGGGCGCCGAAAGCCACGAACAGCATCTGGGCGCCGGACAGTACCGTGCGCCAGAGCGGATCGTTGAACTCTTGCTGCATGGTCACGCGTCCTTCTGCTTGGTGCCGAAGATCTTGTCACCGGCATCGCCCAGGCCCGGGATGATGTAACCGTGTTCGTTCAAGCGTTCGTCGATGGACGCGGTGTAGATGGTCACGTCCGGGTGAGCCTTCTCGACAGCGGCGATGCCTTCCGGCGCGGCGACCAGCACCATGGCGCGGATGTCTTTGCAGCCAGCCTTTTTCAGCAGGTCGATGGTCGCGACCATGGAACTGCCGGTGGCGAGCATCGGGTCGATGATCATTGCCAGGCGTTCGTCGATTTCCGGAACGAGTTTTTCCAGGTAGGTGTGGGCCTGCAACGTTTCTTCATTGCGGGCCACGCCTACGGCGCTGACTTTGGCGCCTGGAATCAGGCTGAGCACGCCTTCGAGCATGCCGATGCCGGCACGCAGGATCGGCACCACGGTGATCTTCTTGCCGGCGATTTTCTCGACCGACACGGTGCCGCACCAGCCTGGAATATCGTAGGATTCGAGCGGCAAATCTTTGGTGGCTTCATAGGTCAACAGGGCGCCGACTTCCTGAGCGAGCTCGCGGAAATTCTTCGTGCTGATGTCTGCGCGGCGCATAAGGCCGAGCTTGTGGCGGATCAGCGGATGGCGGATCTCGAGGATGGGCATGGGGAAAGGCTCCGGCGGCGGGCAAAAAAACCGGCCTAGATTAATCTATCCGAGGGTGATGTCCTATAGGACATAGAGTACGTTAGTCCACAAATGCTTGATTCGGCCTCGCGGGATGCGTACCTTTGCCCGCTTTTCCAATTCCGCCAATCCCTGGAGAGCGCCATGTCCGCTGATCTCGAGCATATCCGTCAAGTCATGCGAGAGGCTGACTGCCTGTACACCGAAGCTGAGGTCGAGGCCGCTATTGCCCGCGTCGGTGCGCAAATCAACGACCAACTGGCCGACAGCAATCCGGTGGTGTTCTGCGTGATGAACGGCGGGCTGATTTTCTCCGGCAAGCTGCTGACGCATCTGCATTTCCCGCTGGAAGCGTCCTACCTGCACGCGACCCGTTATCGCAACGAAACCAGCGGCGGCGACCTGTTCTGGAAAGCCAAGCCGGAAGTCTCGTTCATCGACCGTGACGTGCTGATCATCGACGACATTCTCGATGAAGGTCACACCCTGGGCGCGATCATCGACTTCTGCAAACACGCCGGCGCGCGCAAAGTCCACACCGCCGTGCTGATCGACAAGGATCACGACCGCAAGGCGCGTCCCGACCTGAAAGCCGATTTCGTCGGCTTGCCGTGCATCGACCGTTACATCTTCGGTTACGGCATGGACTATAAAGGCTACTGGCGCAACGCCAATGGAATCTTCGCCGTTAAAGGACTGTAAGACATGACCGCGCCGGCCTTTCTCGATCAAACCCTGTTCAGTGACTTGGCCGGGAAAGCTTCGGCAAATCCACGTGGTCGCCAGCATCACAACTTCCATCAAATGGAAGATGCGTGTCATCGGATGGCCGTGGGCTTGCAGCCGAGCACCTACATCCCGCCTCATCGGCACTTGGGCGACAATAAGGCCGAAACCTTGTTGGTACTCAAGGGACGGCTTGGCGTGCTGATCTTCGATGAGGCTGGCAGCATCGTGAACAAGCAGGTGTTGGTGGCCGGTGGCGATTGTGTTGGCGTTGATCTGCCGACCGGTGTGTTTCATGGCCTGGTGGTACTGGAAGCGGACAGCCTGATGTTTGAATGCAAGGCCGGACCGTATCGTCCGGTGGGCGAGGGTGAACTGGCGGACTGGGCGCCGCGTGAAGGTGAGCCGGGTGTAGCCGCGTATCAAGCCTGGATGCGCGCGCAGTTCGATTGAAAATCAGAAGACCGCAGCCTTCGGCAAGTTCTGCAGATCCCGTGTAGGCGCTGCCGAAGGCTGCGATCTTTGCTTTTAAAGACTGCTAAAGTGCTCGGCCCTGCTTCCGGAGCCTGTCATAAGCCTTTTGATCCGCAGCTGCGCAGCCATGTTGCTGACCATCAGCCTGCCTCTGGCCGCCGCCCCGGCGCCCAGCGTCAGTCCAATCAGCAGCCGATCCCGGTCACTGCGCCGCTGATGATCCGTCTCAAGGGCAAATCCCTGAACAAAGGCGCGACGATCACGCAGGTGCTGGTCAATTTCGATGGCGAAAGCAAAAGCCTGAAAAAGCCATTGTACGATGAAAAAAGCAAAACCCTGACCCTTTATTACCCGCTCGCCCAGTACCGGGTCATCATTGATTTGCTGCGCAACGACACCGTGTATTGCCAGTTCCTCAGCTACGCCAACGGCCATATCTGGGCCGATCTGCACACCGGCGCTGTTCGTCCGCGTTGAGCCCGGCGCCTGCGCGGGGGTAAACTGCCCGCCCCGTGAAATGTCTGCGAGCTGGAGTCGGCAATGCGTAAAGATAAGAAGCAAGTGATTGGTGACGAGATCGGCGATGAGCAGATCAAACTGTTCCTCGATTTTGAGCCGGTCGATGCCACCTCGCCGTCGCTGCACAAACTGATCAAGGCGTACCGTGGTCTGCGCATCGACGATTTTGAGCGGTTTTTGACGTTCTTTGTCGAGGCCGGTTTTGATCTCGACGGCAAGGACGAGCACGGCAATGACTTTGTGGCGTTGATCAAGGATCAGCGTAATGCCCAGGAATATATCGAACTGATCGGGAAAGCACGCGGCTGAGGTTGTAGGAGAACGGCTTGCCGGCGCAGGCGTTTCTGAAATCGCATCGCCGGCAAGCCGTGCTCCTGCAGAAGGCGCATAAAAAACGCCCCGCACTCGACGAGTACGGGGCGTTTTTTATGCGGCGGCCAAATCAGGCGTAGCTTTCGGTCTCGCTGCTGGCCTCGACCAGTTCCAGCGCAACGTTGTTCTGCGTGTTGATCTTGCGATACAGCGCAGCGTCGTTCTCCAGAACCTTTTCACGGGCGGGGAAGATTTCCTTGAGCTTGGTAGCCCACTCGCCGGCGGCTTTGCTGGCGAAGCATTTTTCGATCAGTTCGAGCATGATCGAAACTGTCACCGAGGCACCTGGTGAAGCGCCGAGCAGGGCGGCGAGAGAGCCGTCCTTGGCCGCGACCAGTTCCGTGCCGAACTGCAAGACGCCACCCTTTTTCGGGTCTTTCTTGATGATCTGCACCCGCTGGCCGGCCACTTCCAGGCGCCAGTCTTCGGCTTTCGCCTCGGGGTAGAAGCGGCGCAGGGAATCCAGGCGCTGCTCCATCGATTGCATCACTTCGCTGACCAGGTACTTGGTCAGATCCATGTTGTTTTTCGCGACGGACAGCATCGGGCCGATGTTGCCGGCGCGCACCGACATCGGCAGATCCATGAACGAACCGTGCTTGAGGAACTTGGTGGTAAAACCGGCGTAAGGTCCGAACAGCAGGGATTTCTTACCGTCGACTACGCGGGTGTCGAGGTGCGGCACGGACATCGGCGGCGAACCCACAGCAGCCTGGCTGTACACCTTGGCCTGGTGATGCTTGACCACTTCCGGGTTATCGCAACGCAGCCACTGGCCGCTGATGGGGAACCCGCCGAAGCCTTTGCTTTCTTCGATGCCCGAGGCTTGCAACAGCGGCAGTGCCGCGCCGCCAGCGCCGAGGAAGACGAACTTGGCGTCGACTTCACGGGTGTTGCCGCTGTTGACGTCCTTGATGCTGACGGTCCAACCGCTGCCGTTACGCTTCAGGCCGGTCACGCGCTTGCAGTATTTGACCTGAGCATCCGGGGCGCTGGTCAGGTGTTTGAGCAACTGATTGGTCAGGGCGCCGAAATTGACGTCGGTGCCGTTCATCACGCGAGTGGCGGCGAGCACTTCGTCGGCCGGACGCCCCGGCATCATCAGCGGCATCCACTCGGCCATGGTGGCCTTGTCTTCGGTGTATTCCATGTCGGCAAAGGCGTGGTGCTTGCTCAGCACCTCAAAGCGCTTCTTGAGGAACGAGACACCGTTGTCGCCCTGCACAAAACTCAGGTGCGGCACCGGGCTGATGAACGATTTGCACGAGCCGAAGGTGCCTTTTTTGGTCAGGTACGACCAGAACTGCTTTGACACTTCGAACTGGGTGTTGATATGCACGGCTTTCTTGATGTCGACGCTGCCGTCGGCAGCCTGCGGCGTGTAATTGAGCTCGCACAGGCCGGCGTGGCCGGTACCGGCGTTGTTCCAGGGGTTGGAACTCTCTGCGGCACCGGAATCCATCAACTCGACGACTTCCAGCTTGATCGCGGGGTCGAGTTCTTTGAGCAGCACGGCAAGGGTGGCACTCATGATGCCGGCCCCAACCAGTACTACGTCGACTGCTTCGTTATGCGCCATTTAACGCGTCTCCAAAATCTGCAGCACCAAATTGTCGGCATGGCTGCCAGGCGTTCCAGGGCAGGTCAGTTGACCCTGGATACCCATGACTCGTTTCGCCATGTCCGAATCTTCGCAATTCATCGCAACTTCGACGGATGCAGACGGGCTGGCTTCAAGAGCTCCATGAACTCATTTCAGCTCAGCGCTGGCAATTCGACTTATGGCCGAGACATCCGTTTGTGCAACCAAATCCGTAGCGGACAGGCTTCAGTAACCAGTCTTCGAGGTATACCCGTTCCTGTGTCGTTGGGCTGTTTCAGACGCTAATGGTGCATGTTCAGACGCAAAACTATTCATTTGCTCGCCACACTCTTGTGAAGTTGTGAAAACCCGTTTTTTTTCACGCTCTTTTGAAGACGTGAACCTCAAAAAGGGCTGTATCCGCCGGCAAAAGCCGAGCGTGACGACAGCTCTGCAGATTCGCGAAAAGGTGGGATTTGCTCAACGAACAGCAAGCACGCCAGCTTCACTCGATCTGTGTGGGCGGCTCTCTGTGGGCGATTGGGGTGTCAATGACTGCGGTATTGACGGTGTTGCGGGGCCCGATCAGGAGACGTCCTTATAATCGGGGGGAGATTGTATCGAAGAAACGCGCGGAGTTGGTCGTGTTTAATGACTTTTATTAAGCATCCGGTCAGATGCTCAACATTGCCTGCGCCCGTGCACGAGGCTGGCGCTGAATCACCCGGGCACTGGCGGGCAGTGGCTGGTGCAACCAGTTGAGGCGAATTTCTTCGATTTCGACCCAGCCGTCGCCCATCGGTTGCAAGCTGCACTGCTTGAAGGCCTGGCAGTGGCCGTTGCGGTCGAGCAGGGCAAAGCTGCGGTGCAGCGGGCGCGGGGCAAACAATGAGATGAGATAGCGCATGTCCGGTTCCTTTTGGGTGGATTGCCCCTGAAGGTTCGCAGGCAGCCGTTACGCGAAGGTGAAAGCGCGGTGACTGATCCGTGACAGGAACCGGATTCTGAAGGTTTTGTCAGACATTTCAGTATTCACTGTGCGGAGCTAGTTACCCGCAGTGGCCCACCGCTATACTGCCGGCCTGTTTGTGCCTGATTCTGGAGAGAAGAGCATGTTGCAACGCCTGTTGTTCGGTTTGATCACTGTGACCGGTTTGACCCTGGCCGGCTGCGCCCACAGCCCGCAACAACTGAGCCCGGAACCAAAGCTGACCACTCAGCTGGCACCGGTCGGTCGTGGCCAGCCTGTTGTGGTTCGCGTGGTTGACGGTCGTCCGTCGCCAACCCTTGGCACCCGTGGCGGCCTGTACCCGGAAACCAGCGCCATCACCGTGCAGAAAGAGCAGATCCTGCCGAAACTGCAGGCCCAGGCAGAAGCCGCCGTGCGCCTGCTCGGCTTCACCCCGACCAACAGCGCGCCGAACGCGCCGCAGTTGACCGTGACCCTGGCCGAACTGAAATACCAGTCGCCGAAAGAAGGCATGTACGTGACCGAAGCCACCATCGGCGCGACCTTCCGCTCGGATGTGCAGAACGCCAACCGTCGCTACAGCGGCCGTTACGGTGCGTCGCTGGATCAGCGTTTCGGCATGGCTCCGAACCAGGAAACCAACACCAAACTGGTCAGCGATGTATTGAGCGATGCGTTGACGCGGTTGTTCAAGGATCCGACGGTGGGGCAGGTTCTGGCTGAGTAAGACTTTGGCTTGATGCAAAAACGGCGCTATCACAAGCGCCGTTTTTTATTGCCTCAAATTCCCTCTGTAGGAGCTGCCGAAGGCTCGGGCTCCTGCACGGGGTGGTGTTCAGGCGGCCTGTGAATAAAAGTCGAGGACGCTCACGCCCGTCAGCAAATCCGTCTCCGGCAAATCGGCATGTTGATGCCCGCCCAGCGCGCAATACACCAGCCAATGGCGATCCTGAACATTGAAAGCGAGGCTGCCGACGAGTGTCTGCTGTTCGTCGCTGGGGGTGATGAGGTACAGGCGATCCTGATTTTCGGCGTGCAACATGACGGATTCCGTGTCGTTTTCGAGGCGCGCAGGGTGACCGATCCAGATGACGGGGCCGTGACACAGGACAGCCATCGGTCGATTGTCATGTTTTTTATCGCGAAGACTGCGGCAGGGCGGGAGGGTTTCGGTAGAATTCGGCCGCGGTCGTCGGTCTGGCGTTCGCCATAACCGGTTTAGCTTGAGGTTTGAGATGTCGCTGCATTTGATGACGCTGTTTACTTCCCATCCCGCCAAATTGATCAACCTGCTGGCGCTGCTGTTCGCATTTCCCGGCAGTTGGCTGCTGCACGCCACCCGTCGCCGCGAACAACGCGCTATGGCCAGCCTCGCCGCCCAGCGCGAAAGCCGCCCGAGCGAAGAGCCGATGCTGGATTGGGCGACGCTGCGCATGAACAGGTTTTTCTATCGTTTCGGATTCGCCTGCCTGGGCCTGGCGCTGCTCGTTTCCTGGATCAGCACCCGCTTCTGAAAGCAAAAGATCGCAGCCTTCGGCAGCTCCTTCAGGGTGAACATAAATCCCAAGGAGCTGCCGCAGGCTGCGATCTTTTGATCCTGCTCAAAGCTTAAAGCGCCATTCCCGCCTGAACCCGATACTGGTTACGCACCGGCGTCGCATATTGCAGCACCAGATATGGACGATGCTCGGCAGGGCACGCATCCAGTCGACGCTGCCACTCCTCCGACGCCTTGGCCAGCTCATCCGCCGGGAACACCTCGGCCGCTGTCGGCACCTGCAACTGCGGATCGGCATCGGCCCATTGCGCATACGCCAGGTAATGCACCGGGAACAGGCGATAGCCGCCGAGAATCTGCTTGTCCATTTCGACGGCCAATTGCTTGGTGTCTTCGAACAACTGCGTGATCGGTGCGGCGAAGTTGACGTGTACCCGGCCTTTATAGCCGGTGATGCCTTTGGCGATGCTGACGTCATCCTCGCCCGGCGCCTTGGCGTAAGTGCCGGTGGTGGCGCGGATGTACAGCTCGCGAGCCTTGGCTTGATCGCACGGATCGTATTCGTAGCTGATCGATACCGGGGTCACGTTCAGCGACTGGATGACCTCGCCGAATGGCTCGTCCTTGCGGCTCATGTGGAACATCTTGAGGATCGCCGACTCGGTGCGGTCGTCGCCGTCCTTGGCCCGGCCTTCGGCCTGAGCGATCCAGATTGACGCGCAATCGTTGCGAATCGAATGATTGATGTAAGCCGATAGCAGTTGATACGCCGCCATTTTTTCGCGACGCCCGGTGATCGAACGGTGCACGATGAAGCTCTTGTTCAGGCGCATCAGGTCGCTGACAAACGGCTTTTGCAGCAGGTTGTCGCCGATGGCGATGCGTGGCGTCGGCAGGCCGGCGTGGTACACGGCGTAGTTGACGAAGGCCGGATCCATCACGATGTCGCGGTGGTTGGCGATGAACAGGTACGCACTGCCAGACTTGAATTGCTCGACACCGGTGTAGGTCACGCCATCGGTGGCGCGCTCGATGGTGTGATCAACGTAGGATTCGACTTTGTCCTGTAACGTCGCCACCGAAGTGACGCCGGCGAATTCACGGCGCAACCGATGGGCTATAAGGGGTTTGAGCATCCAGCCGAAGGCACCGGCGGAACGCGGAAAGCGGAAGTGGGTGAGGATATCTAGAAACGCCTTGTCGCTGAGCAGTCTTGCCAGTACCACTGGTACTTCGCTGTCGTCGTAAGGTCGGATGGCATCGAATTCGCCCATCATGCTCTCTTGTTAGAAACGGCTAGGGTAATTAAAGGTTTTGATCGAAAACCAACGGGGCACGGTCTGAAAAGGTAGCCAGACACAAATGGCCCTGCAAATAGACCGGCGATTATACGCACAAGTCACTTGGGAGACCGCGATGCTGGAACAGGCGTTTTATGATTGTCCGTATTGTGGGGAGGCGGTCGAGACCACGGTGGATCTGTCGGGTGGTGATCAGACCTATATCGAAGACTGTCAGGTCTGTTGTAGGCCGATCACGTTTGTTTTGCAGGTTGATGGGGACGAATGGATGCTCGAAGTACGTGGCGAGAACGACTGAGGAGCAACCATGCAGCGAATTTACGAGCCGGAAAACCTGATGGAAGGCGAGATGCTTAAAGGCATGCTCGCCAGCGAAGGCATCGAGGCGCACTTGGTAGGGCGCGATTTGATCGGCGGTACCGGTGAACTGCCGATTTTCGGTGTGCTCGGGCTGTCGGTCGACAATGATCAGGCCGATTACGCCCGCGAGTTGATCACTGCGTACAATGCCGCGTTGCCGTTGCCCGGCGACGAACCGGAAAGCTTCCCCGGCACGTTGGTCTGTTAGGCTGGCGTTCGTTTTATTCCTGAGTCGTGTTGCCCCATGTGTGGACGTTATGCCCTGTTTCGCTGGAACCGTGATTTCGCGGCCTTGCCAGGTTTTCCTGCCGATCAACTGGCGCAGTGGAACATTTCCCCCAATGATTCGGTGTTGATGCTGCGTGCCGAGCCGGATGGCCAACGCTCGCTCGCCCGCGCCCGTTGGGGGTTGACGCCGCCGTGGCTGACCGATCTGTCGCGCACTCCGGCCCATGCCCGGGCTGAAACCGTCGCCGAACAACCAATGTTTCGCGAAGCCCTGCGTCTGCGTCGGTGCCTGCTGCCGGCCAATGGTTTCTACGAATGGCGCGGCACCCAGCGCAAGCGCCCGTACTGGCTGACGCCGGGGGAGGGCTCGTCATTGTTCTTCGCGGCAATCTGGGAAGCGTATCCCGTGCAGGAGCAGGTGTGGCTGAGCGCGGCGGTGATTACACAACCAGCGTCGAATCAGCGCCGACCGTTGATTCTCGATGAGGCGGGGCAGGCGGCATGGCTGGATCCGGAGACGCCGCTGCATGTGTTGCAGGCATTGCTTGCCAGCGAACCGGCGGCTCTGCGCGAGCGGGTGCTGGCGAATATGGTCAATGATCCCAAGCTCAACGGCCCTGAGTGTCTGACCCCGGGTTAAGAGGATCTTGGTGGTGCTTGTGCAGGCGCTGCCGCAGACTCGGGCCGCGTTCGGAGGATCTTTTGATGTTGTACGAACCTGAACGCTTTGTATCTGGCGCCAATACAATTCCCCGCCTACGATACGCCACAGGTTTCCAGGGAGTTTTTTGATGAACAAGACATTGGTTGTAAGTGCGCTGGGCGCAGCGCTGTTGCTAGCCGGTTGCCAGTCGGTCAACACCACCAGCGGCGGTGCCGTGGGGGTGGAGCGCAAGCAGTACATGTTCAGCATGCTGTCGTCGCAGGAAGTCGACCAGATGTATGCGCAGTCCTATCAGAAGACCGTCGGCGAGGCGAACACCCAAGGTGTGCTGGACAAAACCAGCAACGACGCCAAGCGTGTCCAGGCCATTGCCGATCGCTTGATTGCCCAGGCACCGAACTTCCGTCCGGATTCGGCGCAGTGGAAGTGGGAGGTCAATCTGATCAAGAGCGACGAGCTCAATGCCAATTGCGGTCCTGGCGGCAAAATCATTTTCTACACCGGACTGATCGACAGCCTGAAACTGACCGACGATGAAATCGCTGCGGTCATGGGCCATGAAATCGCTCACGCATTGCGCGAGCACGGCCGTGAAGCGATGTCCAAGGCTTACGGCATGGAAATGGCCAAGCAAGGGGCGGGCGCGTTGTTCGGTCTGGGTCAGGACAGTCTGGCGCTGGCCGATACCGTGGCCAACTACGGTATGACCTTGCCCAACAGCCGTGCCAACGAAAACGAAGCCGATCTGATCGGCCTCGAACTGGCCGCCCGCGCCGGCTACAACCCGAATGCCGCGATCACCTTATGGAACAAGATGGCCAAGGCCTCGGAAGGTTCGCCACCGGAATTCATGAGCACGCACCCGGCTTCGTCGAGCCGGATTGCATCGCTGGAAGCGGCGATACCCAAAGTGATGCCGCTATACAACAGTAGCAGGCAGTAAGCTGCAAGCTTTGAGCTGCAAGTTGAAGCAGATCCGCTTTGCTTGCAGCTTCAGGCTTGAAGCTCAATGCTGCCCCTAGACCCAGCCGCTGCTCTGCATGGCTTTGTACACCGCGACGACCGCCAGGATCATGAACGCCGAAGCTGCCAGGCGACGGATCAGGGTCAGCGGCAACTTGTCCGCCGCAAAATTCCCCGCCAGCACCACCGGCACGTTGGCAATCAGCATGCCCACCGTGGTGCCAATAATCACCAGCCACAGTTCCGGGTATTGCGCGGCGAGCATCACTGTCGCGATCTGGGTCTTGTCACCGATTTCCGCAAGGAAGAACGCGATTAACGTGGTCAGAAAAGGCCCGAACTTGCGCGCGGTGCTGGCTTCATCGTCGTCCATTTTATCCGGCACCAGTGTCCACAGCGCAGTGGCGGTGAAGCTCGCGGCGAGGATCCAGTGCAGGACGGCGTCAGGAAAGAAACCGCCGACCCACGCACCCACGGCACCGGCGGCGGCGTGGTTGGCCAGGGTCGCGGCGACGATGCCGGCGATGATCGGCCAGGGCTTGCGGAAGCGAGCGGCGAGAATGAGCGCGAGCAGTTGCGTCTTGTCGCCGATTTCGGCCAGGGCAACGATTGCGGTGGGAACGAGTAACGAGTCCAGCATCAGGATTTCCTAAGGGGCGGGTCGACACGGCTATGACACGTACAGCCTCCCCGCCCCGGGTAAGGTGTTCGTGTCATAGGTCTTGTCAAACCCCGCGATCCGTCTGATGCGGTCGCTTGGGTCGCATACGCCATGATCTGAGGATCAAGTATGTTGACGTATGCCGGACGAGCGTGGCGCTCGTGGGAGACTACTCCCCTAGGACGGAGCGGATTCTGCCTAGGCAAAACCCATTCGGCAAGCGCTAATTTTCAGCCACGTTTTGCCCGGTAGATTCTGAATCCGTTGCCTTCAGCCTTGATCGCACACACGCCCAGATGCTCTTCGATCAACGGTTGATACTTCAGGAAACTGTTTGCGACCAAGCGCAGTTCGCCACCGTTTTTCAGATGTTTTGCCGCTTTTCGCAGCAAGTTCTCGGTGGCGAAATAATCGGTGTGTACGCCGACGTGGAACGGCGGGTTGCTCAGAATCGCATTCAAACCCATCGGCGCCGCATCGATGCCATCACCGGTCAGCACTTCGGCGTCCAGACCGTTGGCCGCCAATGTCAGGCGGCTGCTGGCGGCGGCAAAGGCGTCGACATCCAGCAATGTGACTTGATTGTGCGGATAGCGACGTTTGACCGCTGCCCCAAGCACGCCGGCGCCACAACCGAAATCGAGCAGATGGCCGCTCGGCAGTTTGTCCAGATGCTCCAGCAACAGCGCGCTGCCGCGATCCAGTCGACCATGGCTGAACACACCCGGCAGGCTGATGACTTTCAGCGGCCCTTCGGCCAGCGGCAGTTCGTACGTCTGCGCCAGGCTTTCCAGAGACTTGACCTGCGGGGTATTAGCGACGGTGACCTGCCAGAGCTGGCAATGGCGCGCGCTGTCGAGCTTGCGTGGCTTGCCGAACGGGTTGAGCTGCTTGGACGCACCTTCGATGCCGCTGCGTTTCTCCCCGACCAGATACACCTCGCGCCCGGCCAGGCGCGAGGCTACGGCGTTGAGGATGTAATCGGTCAAATCCTTGGATTTGGGCAGGAACACCACGGCGCTATCGAACTCACGCTCCGGGACGTTCACGCCAAAATGGCTGCGGCCCTCGAAGCGTGCGTCGAGCGCGGCTTGGTCGCCGGCATGCCAGCACCAGCCGAACGCATCGGGCAAGCGGCCGAGCAAATCATCGGCGGGCAACCCGGCCAGCAACAGCGGACCCTGAAATAATTCGGCCTGACGAAGCAGTACTTCACTGCGCGGATCCATAACTGCTCCCCTGAAAAAAAGTCCCGCAGTTTATCAACTGACGACCCGCAGCGCCTTAGCGCTGAAGTACGCCTGGGCGTTTTCGGTCAGTTGGCCGACGATGCGCTGCCGGGCTTCGCGACTGCCCCAGGCGTTGTGCGGCGTGACGATCAGACGCGGGATATCGGCGCTGAGCAACGGATTGCCTTGGGTGGGCGGTTCCACGCTCAGCACATCGGTGGCCGCGCCGCCCAGATGACCGCTACGCAACGCATCGGCCAGCGCCTGCTCGTCGATCAACCCGCCGCGTGCCGTGTTGACCACAAAGGCACCAGGCTTCATCGAGGCGAGTTCTCGGGCACCGATGAAGTGGCGGGTGTGTTCGTTGAGCGGGCAGTGCAGGGTGAGGGCGTCGATTTGCGGCAGCAACTCGTCCAGCGGCAAACGATCCGGACGGGCAGGGCGCCCGGGAATCTGCCCCAGCAATACGCGCATGCCGAACGCTTCGGCCAGTTGCGCCACCGCCCCACCCAATTCGCCGTGGCCCAGCAGGCCGAGGGTTTTGCCTTCCAGTTCGACAATCGGATAGTCCAGCAGGCAGAACTGCTTCGCCTGCTGCCAGCGACCTTCGCCGACGGCCTTCTGATAGTCGGCCAGGCGCGTGGCGAGGTTGAGTAGCAGCATGATCGTGTGTTGCGCCACTGACGGCGTGCCGTAACCCTGACAATTGCACACGGTGATCCCATGGGCGCGGGCGGCGGCGAGGTCGACGTTGTTGGTGCCGGTGGCGGTGATCAGAATCAGCTTCAGTTCGGGGTTGGCGGCCATGGCGGCGGCATCGATGAGGATCTTGTTGGTGATCGCCACCGTGGCGCCGTGCAGGCGTTCGGCGACTTGTTCCGGGGACGTCTGGGCGAACAGTTGCAGGTCGCTGAAGCAGTCGCGCAACGGGCTGAGGTCGAGGTCGCCGAGATCCAGGGAAGGGTGATCCAGGAAAACCGCGCGGCGGGGATTCGTCATCAACTGTACCTTTTGTGCATTGATCGGAAGGCGTAATCTGCCGAGCCTACCAGATGACATAAATAGTTACGCTTGGCCGAAAGGAGCCCCCATGTACTGGACAGAATTCTTGACCGTCGCTTTGATTCACCTGTTGGCGGTGGCCAGCCCCGGTCCGGATTTCGCCGTGGTGGTGCGTGAAAGCGTGACCCACGGCCGACGCGCCGGCACCTGGACGGCCCTCGGGGTGGGCACGGCAATTTTCCTCCACGTCGGTTATTCGTTACTCGGAATCGGCTTGATCGTGTCGCAGTCGATCATGTTGTTCAACGCATTGAAGTGGGCGGCGGCGGCTTATCTGCTGTACATCGGCTTCAAGGCGTTGCGCGCGCAACCAGCGAAAACCGTCACCGACGATCTGCACAAAGAAGTCGGCGAACGCACGGCGCGCGGGGCGTTCACTTCAGGTTTCGTGACCAACGGGCTGAACCCGAAAGCCACGCTGTTCTTCCTCTCGCTGTTCACCGTGGTGATCAACCCGCACACGCCGTTGTCGGTGCAGGCCGGTTATGGCGTTTATCTGGCCATGGCCACCGCGATCTGGTTCTGCCTGGTGGCAATGCTGTTCAGCCAACAGCGGGTACGCGCCGGTTTTGCCCGCATGGGCCACTGGTTCGACCGCACCATGGGCGCCGTGCTGATCGCCATTGGCGTCAAACTCGCGTTTACCGAGATGCATTGATCGGCCTCTACACAAAACGGCCGCGATCACAAAATTCCAGATGTGCCTGAATCTTGCAGGAGCTGCCGCAGGCTCGGGCCGCGTTCGGACGATCTTTTGATCCTGATCCGCAACAAATGCTGGCGCAAAGCTAGCATTTGTCCACCTCTGCAAATCATTCCTTTGGCTGATTTGGCCGTCACGTAAGGGCTCTAGAGTAGAAAACTCTTCGCCAATACCGTGCCGTCAGAAAAGGGATTCCTATGTTGCAGACTCGCGTTATTCCTCCCGCCGAAGGTGCCTATCAGTATCCATTGCTGATTAAACGGCTGTTGATGTCCGGCGCCCGTTACGAGAAAACCCGCGAGATCATCTACCGTGACCAGTTGCGCTACAGCTACCCGACCCTGATCGAGCGGGTCGCCCGGTTGGCCAACGTGTTGACGACAGCCGGGGTCAAGGCCGGCGATACGGTTGCGGTGATGGACTGGGACAGCCATCGCTACCTGGAATGCATGTTCGCCATTCCGATGATCGGCGCGGTTATTCACACCATCAACGTGCGCCTGTCGCCGGAGCAGATCCTCTACACGATGAACCACGCCGAAGACCGCTTTGTGCTGGTCAACAGCGAGTTCGTCGGGCTGTACCAGGCCATCGCGCCGCACCTGACCACCGTAGAGAAAACCCTGCTGCTGACCGATCTGCCGGAGAAAACCGCCGAGCTGCCGAACCTGGTCGGCGAGTACGAACAACTGCTGGCCGCCGCGAACCCGCACTACCCGTTCGAAGACTTCGACGAAAATTCCGTCGCCACCACGTTCTACACCACGGGCACCACCGGCAATCCCAAAGGCGTGTATTTCACCCATCGGCAACTGGTGCTGCACACCATAGGCGTGTCGACGATCATGGGTTCCATCGATAGCGTGCGGCTGCTCGGCACCAACGATGTCTACATGCCGATCACGCCAATGTTCCACGTCCATGCCTGGGGCCTGCCGTATGTGGCGACCATGCTGGGTCTCAAGCAGGTTTATCCGGGACGCTACGATCCGGAGTTTCTCGTCGAATTGTGGCGCAAGGAGAAGGTGACTTTTTCCCATTGCGTGCCGACCATTCTGCAAATGCTGCTCAACGCCAAAGGTGCCCAAGGCACCGATTTCGGCGGCTGGAAAATCGTCATCGGTGGCAGCGCGCTCAACCGGTCGCTGTATGAAAACGCCAAGTCGCGGGGCATTCAACTCACGGCGGCATACGGCATGTCGGAAACCGGGCCACTGGTGTCCTGTGCGCATCTCAACGATGAGTTAATGGCCGGCAGCGAAGACGAACGCACGACCTATCGGATCAAGGCCGGCGTGCCCGGGCCGTTGGTGGAGACGGCGATTGTCGATAGCGAAGGCAACTTCCTCCCGGCCGATGGTGAAACCCAGGGTGAATTGGTGCTGCGCGCACCGTGGCTGACCGAGGGTTATTTCAAGGAACCGCAGAAGGGCGCCGAACTCTGGGCCGGCGGCTGGTTGCATACCGGTGACGTGGCGACGCTCGATGGCATGGGCGTGATCGACATTCGCGACCGCATCAAGGACGTGATCAAGACCGGTGGCGAATGGATTTCCTCACTGGATCTCGAAGACCTGATCAGCCGTCACGCATCGGTACGCGAAGTAGCAGTGGTGGGCATTCCCGATCCGCAGTGGGGCGAGCGGCCGTTTGCGCTGCTGGTGATCCACGAAGGGCATGAAATCGGGGCGCGCGAACTCAAGGAACACCTCAAGCCCTTCGTGGAACTGGGGCATCTGAGCAAGTGGGCGATTCCGAGCCAGATCGCCCTTGTTACGGAAATTCCCAAGACCAGTGTCGGCAAGATCGACAAGAAGCGCATCCGCCTCGACATCACCGAATGGCAGGCCACCGACAGTACCTTCCTCTCGACGCTTTGAGCGTTCCCGGCGCGCCGAAAACGGCGCGCCAGACCCACCAAGCAAGCGCTTGGCTTGTCAAATCCGAATTTTCAGCCATCCTTGCGAGGCCGACATGTGTCGGACTGGCGAAAGGACTGTTCCAGAGTGGCCGGCAGCTGCAAATCACACTTTAGAGGGATCAAGCAGTACTACCTGCTGGCTATAGTCCGCTCAAGGATTTTTAAGAACGGAGCACACGCACTACACGGGGCGAGCAAATTTGGAATGATCTCGGGCAGCCATTGGCATCCGGATCCCCAAGCGTTTTTAAAAGTACTCACTGCCATAAAAATAATGCACATGGAGTAGCGTCGATGACCTCAGTTAACCAGTTCTGGCGCCGGGCGAAACTGCCTCTGGCCGTCAGTCTTGCCTCTTCGCTCGCCGGGCCCGCATTCGGCGTCAGTTTCAACGTTGGTGAAATCGAAGGTCAGTTCGACTCATCCCTGTCGATCGGCTCGAGCTGGTCGACCCAGAGTCCGAACAAGAACCTCATCGGCGTCAACAACGGCGGCCGCGGCCTGTCCCAGACTTCCGACGACGGTCATGCCAACTTCAAGAGCGGCGAAACCTTCTCGAAGATCTTCAAGGGCATTCACGACCTCGAACTGAAGTACGGTGACACCGGCGTCTTCGTCCGTGGCAAATACTGGTACGACTTCGAACTCAAGGACGAAAGCCGCGAGTTCAAGGACATCAGCGACAGCAACCGCAAGGAAGGCGCCAAGTCCGCCGGCGGTCAGATCCTCGACGCCTTCGTCTATCACAACTACTCCGTTGCCGATCAGCCGGGCTCCGTGCGTCTGGGCAAGCAGGTCGTGAGCTGGGGTGAAAGTACCTTTATCGGTGGCGGCATCAACTCGATCAACCCGATCGACGTGTCCGCATTCCGTCGTCCGGGCGCCGAGATCAAGGAAGGCCTGATTCCGGTCAACATGTTCTACGTGTCCCAGAGCCTGACCGAAAATCTGTCGGCGGAAGCGTTCTATCAGCTTGAATGGGATCAGACCGTCGTCGATAACTGCGGCACGTTCTTTTCGCAGCCGGACATCATTGCCGACGGCTGTACCGACAATCTGCGCGTGCTGAACAAGCGTTCGCAAATCCCGGGGATTGCTCTGGGCCCATTGGCGGCGGCCGGTGTCGACGTCAACGAGGAAGGCGTGCTGGTGCGCCGTGGCGCCGACCGCGATGCCCGCGACGGCGGCCAGTGGGGCGCGTCGTTCAGGTACATGTTCGACCCGCTCGACACCGAGTTCGGTGCCTACTTCATGAACTACCACAGCCGTGCGCCGATCTTCAGCGCGACCGGTGCGCCGCAGTCGATCTACAACGGCGTGGCAGCCCTGCCGCCGGCTTTCCAGGCACTGGGGCCGCTGGTGGTCGCGGGTAATTCGAAGTACTTCGTCGAGTACCCTGAAGACATTCGCCTCTACGGTCTGAGCTTCTCCACGACGCTGCCTACCGGTACTGCATGGAGCGGTGAACTCTCCTACCGTCCGAATGCACCGGTACAACTGAACTCCACCGACATCCTGTTCGCCGGCGTGCGTCCATTGGGCGGTGCCCTGGCCAATGCTTCGCTGCTGTCGGCGCCTCCGGGCACTGATCTGCACGGCTACCGTCGCAAGGAAATCACTCAGTTCCAGACCACCCTGACGCACTTCTTCGATCAGGTCATGGGCGCCAGCCGTCTGACCGTGGTGGGCGAAGTGGGCGTGACCCATGTCGGCGGCCTGGAAAGCACCTCCAACGTCCGCTACGGCCGCGATCCGGTCTACGGCCCGGGTGAATTGCCAGCCACCGGCGGCGCCAATACTTGCGTGGCGCTGAACAACAGCACCATCAACGGCGCGGGCCCTGGCACGCCAACCAACAACCGCAGCCGCAACTGCGACGACGAAGGTTTCACCACCTCAACGTCGTGGGGCTATCGCGGTCGGGCGATCTGGGAATACAACGACGTGTTCGCCGGTGTGAACCTCAAGCCGAACGTGGCCTGGTCTCACGACGTGAGCGGCTACTCGCCAGGCCCTGGCGGCAACTTCGAGGAAGGTCGCAAAGCGGTCAGCCTGGGTGTCGATGCCGAATACCAGAACACCTACACCGCGAGTCTGGCCTACACCAACTTCTTCGACGGCAAGTACACCACCGTGGATGACCGCGACTTCGTTGCGCTCAGCTTCGGCGTGAACTTCTAAGCACTGCATTTCAGGACGAACACACCTATGAAAATAACAAAGAGTCTGTTCCACGCCGGTGTACTGGGGCTTTCGCTATTGGCGACCAGTGTGATGGCGGCAGTACCCGCAGCCGAAGCGGACAAACTGGGCAAGAGCCTGACGCCAATGGGCGCGGAAATGGCCGGCAATGCTGATGGTTCGATCCCGGCCTGGAAACCGATGCCAAAAAATGCCGGTTCGGTCGACAGCCGTGGCTTCCTGTCCAACCCGTATGCCAGTGAAAAACCGACGTTCACCATCACCGCGCAAAACGTCGATCAGTACAAGGACAAACTCGCACCGGGTCAGTACGCAATGTTCAAGCGCTACCCGGAAACCTTCAAGATGCCGGTCTACACGTCCCATCGCGGTGCCACCGTGCCCGATGAAGTCTTCGCCGCCATCAAGAAAAATGCCACCAGTACCAATCTCGTGTCCGGCGGCAACGGCCTGGAAAACTTCCAGACCGCCGTGCCGTTCCCGATTCCGAAAAGCGGCGTGGAAGTCATTTGGAACCACATCACCCGTTATCGCGGCGGCAGCGTGACTCGTCTGGTGACCCAGGCCACACCGCAACCGAACGGCTCGTACAGTCTGGTGTACTTCCAGGATCAGTTCGTGTTCCGCGACAAGATGAAGGACTACGATCCGGCGAACCCGGGCAACATCCTGTTCTACTTCAAGCAGAAAGTGACTGCGCCGGCGCGGCTGGCCGGCGGCGTACTGCTGGTACACGAAACCCTCGATCAGGTTAAGGAGCCACGTTCGGCGTGGGTCTACAACGCCGGTCAGCGTCGTGTGCGGCGTGCGCCGCAAGTCTCCTATGACGGCCCGGGTACGGCGGCGGACGGTCTGCGTACTTCGGACAACCTCGACATGTACAACGGTGCGCCTGATCGTTACGACTGGAAGCTCGAAGGCAAGAAAGAAATGTACATCGCTTCCGACAGCTACAAGCTCGATGACCCGAAACTGAAGTACGCCGACATCATCAAGGCCGGCCACATCAACCAGGATCTGGCGCGTTATGAATTGCGCCGCGTCTGGCATGTGGTTGCAACCTTGAAGGAAGGCCAGCGCCACATCTACGCCAAGCGTGACTTCTACATCGATGAAGACACCTGGCAAGCGGCGGTGATCGACCACTACGACGGTCGCGGTCAACTGTGGCGCGTGGCCGAAGCGCATGCCGAGAACTACTACGACAAGCAAGTGCCGTGGTATGCCCTCGAAACCCTCTACGACTTGCAATCGGGCCGTTACCTGGCACTGGGCATGAAGAACGAAGAGAAGCAGGCGTATGACTTCGGCTTTACTGCCACCACCAGCGACTTCACCCCGGCCGCGTTGCGTCAGGACGGTGTTCGCTAACCGGTAGCACCGCGAGGCCGCATCCTCATCAAACGCCCCGATCCGGTCGGGGCGTTTTTTTGTGCGCGGCACTCACTTGTGCCGGCGCTGCCGAATGCTGCGATCTGTTGATCCTGAAAAGATCGCAGCCTTCTGCAGCGCCTACACGGAACGTGCAGTAACGTAGTCTTTTTGTAGCCATTTGTAGCAACAACCTTCATAACCGCCTCGTTTAAGGCTAGGCTGCGGACATCTGCAACGCCGCCAATCGCCTTCGAACAAGAGCCGGCCATGACTGATCTGTCCCCGCTTCCGGGTCCTGCAAGTATTGCCGCCACGGCACTGGGCGGGCGTTTCTATCGCCCGCCGCTACCAGACGGCTATGTGCTGCGACCTCGCCTGTGCGAGCGCCTGAGTACCGGCCTCGGCGGACGCCTGTTGTTGGTCAGCGCCCCCGCCGGTTTCGGCAAGAGTTCGCTGGCGGTGGAGTTTTGTCAGAGCCTGCCGGCTCACTGGCAAAGTCTGTGGCTGGGGCTGAGCCCGCGAGACAACGACCCGGGGCGTTTTCTTGAACGCCTGCTCGAAGGCCTGCAAGATTACTTTCCGCAGCTGGGCAGCCGCGCACTCGGGCTACTGAAAATGCGTCAGCGCCATCAACCGTTTGCTTTCGAGGAATGGCTCGACGGCCTGCTGGATGAGCTGGCCCTGCACCTTCAGCCCACGGCTCCGTTGCTGTTGGTGCTGGATGACTATCACCTCGCCCAAGGCCCGGTGCTCGACCGGTGCCTGCAGTTTTTCCTCAATCATCTACCCGCCGGCCTGCTGGTCATGGTCACCAGTCGCCAGCGCCCCGACTGGCATCTGGCGCGGTTGCGCCTGTCCCGGCAACTGTTGGAACTGCATGAGCAGGATCTGCGCCTGACCCACGACGAAGCGCTAGCGTTACTCGATCGCCACAGCAGTTCGTTGCGCGGGGAGGCTGTTGAAAACCTGATCCAGCGCAGCGAAGGCTGGGTCGCGGGGTTGCGTTTCTGGCTGTTGGCGGCGTCCGAGGGCGGCAATGACGGCGCGCTGCCGCCCCACGCGCTCAATGGCGGGGAAGGGCTGATCCGCGATTACCTGCTCGAAGAAGTGCTTGATTGCCTGCCGCCGGAAGTCCAGACGTTCCTCTACGACACCGCGCCTCAGGAGCGTTTTTGCAGCGAACTGTGCGACGCCGTGCGCGAGGCCCACGACAGCGCCGAGATCCTGCGATTCCTGCTTGCTCATCAGGTTTTTCTGGTACCGCTGGACGAACACGGGCACTGGTATCGCTATCACCATCTGTTTTCCGATTTGTTGCGCAGCCGCCCGATCACTCAGGCGCTGGTTCCGTCGGCGACGTTGCATCTGCGTGCCTGTCGCTGGTTCAACGCGCAGGGTTTGCTGGATGAAGCGGTCGAGCAGGCCTTGCGCGCCGGCCATCTCGATGTGGCGGCGAATCTGGTGCAAAACCTTTCCGAGGAACAGCTGCTGGCTGAGCAGAACGTCGGCATGCTGCTGCGCTGGAAGATGGACTTGCCCGACAGCTTGTTGATCAGCACGCCTCGACTGATTGTGTTGTACAGCTGGGCCTTGGGGCTGGCCTGTCAGCTCGATGCCGCCGAAGAGCTGGCCAGCCATCTCAGCCGCTTCCTGCCGGCGCCGTCGGCCACCGCGCAGAAGTCGATGCTCGCGCAATGGCTGGCGCTGAGCGGGATCATCGCCCGGGGGCGTGGTCATCGCGACCTGACCCGGCAATATTGCACTGAGGCCCTGGAAAGCCTGCCGGCCAAGCGCTACGGGCAGCGATTGATGTGCCTGTCGACTCTGTCCAACCTGGCGATTGCCGACGGTGACCTGTGGCGCGCCCGGGGCTTGAACCGTGAATCCCTGGAGCTGGCACAACGGGTCGCCAATCCATTGTTCGAAGCGTTGGCCCATTACGACCGCGCCCGGGTATTACAGGCGCGGGGTGAAATACTGCGCGCCCTGGATGAAGTGCATCAGGGGCTGGAGCGCTTGCGCGGATTGTCACCGCAACGGTTGTATGCGGTGCGCGCACGCCTGACGTTGTATGAGGGCTTCCTGTTGGCGATGCGTTTGCAGCCACACGCGGCGCGGGCGAAATTGCAGTGTGGCTTGAGCGAGGCGCGGGCCTGCCGCGACATCAGCGTGCTGATCGGCCATTGCGTCATTGCGCGGCTCGATGGCAGCGCGGGCGATTTCGCCAAAGCCTTCGCCGAACTGGCCGAAGCCGAGCGCCTGATGCACATCTGGGATGTGCCGCCGATCTACTATCTGGCGATGATCACCTTGGTCAAATGCGAGTTATGGCTGGCACAGGGGCGCATGGATCTGGCCGAAGCCTGGCTGACACGCCTCGGCCAGACCTACACCGGCGAGCGCGCCGCCGCTCCGCCGGAGTTTCATCCGCAACTGCCGTTGCATGTCGAATTGCAGCAGGCCTTGCTCGACTGCATCCAGGGCCAGCCGATGCTCGCTGAAGGACGCCTGAACGTGCTGCTGGAAAACGGCCAGCAGACCGGGCGCCAATTGCTCAGCGTGATGGCGCTGACCCAGAAGGTCGCGTTGTTGTTGGCCGGCGCACGCGAACCCGAGGCGCGCAAGGCGTTGAGCCAGGCGCTGGAGGCGGCGTCCGGAGGCATCTTGCAACCCTTCGACGTGCTGGTTAAGCAGCGCCCGGACTGGCTGCGCGGCCAACTGTTGCTGACGCCAACCAGCCTGATCGGGCAGAAGCTTTTAGAACATCTCCCGCTTGCCCCCTCGCGTCCCTGCGTCGAATCCTCAGCGATGGAACAACTCAGCTCCCGAGAGTTGGCGGTCTTGCGCCTGATCGCACAAGGTTGCTCGAATCAGGAAATCAGCGACCAGCTCTTCATCTCGCTGCACACCGTGAAAACCCACGCCAGCCACATCAACAGCAAACTCGGGGTGGAGCGGCGCACTCAGGCGGTGGCGCGGGCCAAGGAGTTGGGGGTATTGGTTTAGCGGCGTTAATATCCGCAGAAAACGCGTTCTCGCCGCTGCTCATCGATTGCCCAGGATTGCCCATGACCGTTCCGAGCCACACCCTCATCCGCGAAACCTTCCCCGTCGGACCTTTGCAGTGCAACTGCACGATCATCGGCGACCCGATCACGAAGAAAGCCATCGTGGTCGATCCGGGCGGCAACCATGAGCTGATTCTCGCGCGCCTTGATGCCCTGGGCCTGAAAGTGGTCAGCATCATTCACACTCACGCACACCTCGATCACTTCCTCGCCTCTGGCCAGATGAAAGAAAAAACCGGCGCCACCTTGCATTTGCACAAGGAAGACCAGTTCCTCTGGGACAACCTGGAGATGCAATGCCAGATGTTCGGTGTGCCGTACACGCCAGTGCCATCGCCGGATCGCTGGCTGGCCGATGATGAGGAGCTGGCCTGCGGCTGCGGCGTGGCGTTGCACACGCCGGGCCATACGCCGGGTTCCATGAGCTTTTGGTTTGCAGAGGCTAAGCTGTTGATTGCTGGCGACACGCTGTTTCGTCGCGGGGTAGGGCGCACCGATTTGTGGGGTGGCGATCAGGCGACCATTGTGCGTTCGATCAAGCAGCGGCTGTATACCCTCGATGAAGAGGCGACCGTGGTGACCGGGCATGGACCCGACACGCGTCTAGGCGAAGAAATGCGTGAGAACCCGTTTGTGCGGGCTTAAACATTTTGTCACGGGCATGCGGCGGAATTATTCCGCATTGTCATGATCCAACGCCCGCACGGGCCGTTCCAGTGACCGCTGCACCACAGAATGCAAAAAAAGTAGGAGCTTTCCATGTTCACCACGCCTCGTTTGATTATTGCCGCTACTGCCGTGGCCTTGCTCGCCGGTTGCGCCTCGCCCAATCCGTATGACAATCAGGGCCAGGCTGACGGGGGCTCCCAAGGCATGAGCAAAACCGCTAAATACGGCGGGCTCGGTGCGTTGGCCGGTGCACTGGCCGGTGCCGCCATCGACCACAATAACCGTGGCAAGGGCGCGCTGATTGGCGCGGCAGTGGTGGGTGCTTCTGCGGCCGGTTACGGTTATTACGCCGACAAGCAGGAAGCGAAACTGCGCGCCAGCATGGCCAACACCGGGGTTGAAGTGCAGCGCCAGGGCGATCAGATCAAGCTGATCATGCCGGGCAACATTACCTTCGCCACCGATTCGGCGAACATCGCGTCAAGCTTCTATCAGCCGCTGAACAACCTGGCCAACTCCCTCAAGGAGTTCAACCAGAACCAGATCGAAATCGTCGGCTACACCGACAGCACCGGCAGCCGTCAGCACAACATGGATCTGTCCCAGCGTCGCGCGCAGAGCGTGGCGACCTACCTGACATCGCAAGGTGTCAGCGGTGCCAACCTGACTGCTCGTGGCGCCGGCCCGGATAACCCGATTGCCAGCAACGGCGACGTCAATGGCCGTGCGCAGAACCGCCGGGTTGAAGTGAACCTGAAGGCGATTCCGGGTCAGGAATATGGCGGACAGCAGCAACAGCCGGGCACTGTTCAGCAGTATCCGTAAGCGTCAGATGATACAAAAAATGCCCGATCCTGGTGATCGGGCATTTTTTTGGGTTGGATTTGCAGGCCTCATCGCTGGCAAGCCAGCTCCCACAGGTTTATCTGTCGTACACGCGTTTTGTGGTCAGCACAGGCACCATATGTTGTTTAGTTGGCCTCTTTCACCGCACTCAGAAACGCGCAAGTGCGCTCCTGCTGCGGATGCTCAAAGATCTGCGCCGGTGTCCCTTGTTCATGGATCTGGCCCTTGTAGAAGAAGCACACCCGATCCGCGAATTCCCGGGCAAAACCCATCTGGTGAGTGACCATCAACATGGTCAGATTGTGTTCGGCACCGAGCTTGCGGATCACGTTGAGCACTTCACCGCACAACTCCGGATCCAGCGCCGACGTCACCTCGTCAAACAGCATGACTTTGGGCCGCATCGCCAACGCCCGGGCGATCGCCACCCGCTGCTGCTGACCACCTGACAACTGCGAAGGGTAGTGCCCCAATTTGCTGCCCAATCCCACCAGTTCCAGCAGATCCGCTGCCCGCTCGCGCGCCTCGGCCGCTTTCATGCCCAAGACCTGCACCGGCGCCTCGATGACGTTTTGCAGCGCGGTCATGTGCGGGAACAGGTTGAAACTCTGAAACACCATGCCGATCTTGCCGCGTACCCGACGGATATGCCGATCATTGGCCGGCACCAGCACGCCGTTGCGATTGGGCATGTGGGTCAGCAGGTCATCTTCGACGCGAATCACCCCGTCATCGATGCCTTCCAGGGTCATCAACACCCGCAGCAGTGTCGACTTGCCCGAGCCACTGGGGCCGATGATCGCGACTTTTTCGCCCGGCGTGACATCCAGGTTCAGGTGATCGAGCACCGTGAAATTGCCGTAGCTTTTGGTGACGTCCTGGAAGCTGACGATCGGCTTGACCGCTGTCGGTTGTTGCATGGCCGTGGCCTCCTGCGGGTGCAGCGGTGTCAGGTTGCCGCGCCGGGAAAGGTCAGAGGAATTCGCAAGGGGAGAAGTCATTAGCGTAGCTCCAGGCGCACTTCGAGGCGCCGTACCAGATAAGCCAAAGCGATGCTCAGGGCGAGGAAGAACAGGCCGACCATGGTGATCGGTTCCAGGTAGCGGAAGTTCTCGGAGCCAATGTTCTTGGCCTGCTGCATGATTTCCACCACGGTAATGGCGGACAGCACCGGCGTGTCTTTCAGCATCGCCACAAGATAGTTGCCCAGCGGCGGCAGAATCGGCCGCAAAGCCTGGGGCAGAATGATGTTGCGATAGGCGCTGTACGGCGCGATGTTCAACGCGGTCACCGCCTCCCATTGCGCCCGTGGCACCGCATCGAGGCCGCCGCGATAGACCTCGGCGATGTAGCAGGCGTAATGCACGCCGATGCCGATAATCCCCACCTGCATGGCGCTCATGCTCACGCCGTAGTTGGGCAGCACGTAGTAAAGGAAATACACCTGGATCAGCAGCGGCGTGCTGCGGATGAACTCGATGATCCCGGCGACCGGCCATGACAGCCAGAACAATCGGCTACGTCGGCCAATGGCAAGAAACAGCCCGAGCACGATGGCGATCAGAAAACCGATCAGCGTGATGCCCACGGTATTGAGTGAAGCGCGCAGCAGATCGGGCAGGATCTGCCAGGCATACGCCCAGTCGAACAGGGTCATGACAGACCTCCACGCATCCGGCCGCGCGCCAGTCGACGCTCGACGCTGCGCATGCCCAGGTTGATCGCTTGCGCCAGGATGAAATACATCACCAGCGCCAGGCTAAAGATTTCCAGGGTCTGGAAGGTCGCCTGATCCAGTTGCCGGGCGCGAAAGCTCAAGTCCGACAACGTAATCAATGACACCAGCGACGTATTTTTCAGCAACTCGATCAGCAGGTTCGTGCCCGGTGGAATCGCCGCGAGCAATGCCTGCGGCAGAATGATCCGCCGAAAGCGCTTGTAGCCACTGAAATTCAGTGCCGTCGCCGCTTCGTATTGACCCTTCGCCACCGAGCTGATTGCACCGCGCATCACCTCCGCGCCATAAGCGCCGATGTGTAAGCCGAGGCCGACGATGGCCACGCTGTAAGAGCTCAACTCTAGATTGAACGGCGGCAGCGGCAGCACGAAAAACAGCCAGAACAATTGCACCAGCAACGAGGTGCCGCGAAACACTTCAATGTAGGCAACCGAAAACCAGCGCAGCGCCCGCCACGGCGACATGCGCCCGAGTGCCGCGAGAATCGCCGCAATAATCGCCAGAATCGAACCGAAGAAGGTCACCTGAAGCGTGACCCAGGCGCCTTGTATCAACAGCGGAAGTAATTCGCCCATGGTTTAAACCTGACCATCCGGATTAAGCAGGGAATAGGCATCGCGCCAAGGCGCCATGCCTGTTTCGACTATTGAGCCTTAAGCAGGATTGCACAACTCGGCAGCCGTTTTGGTGGTCACGTTGGCCTTGTCGAAGCCGAACGGTGCGACCGTTTTCAGGTGTTCCTCCGAGCCCAGCCACTTTTTCAGCTCGGCGTTGACCGCATCACGCAGGTCCTTGTCTTCCGGGCGGAAGGCGAGGGCGCCGTAGCCAATGTGCGACGGGTCATCCTTGAATTCGGTAACCGCTTCGACCTTCTCGCCACCCTTGGACGCCAGGCCCTTCATGGTCAATTGCGTGCCGACAGCGGCGTCGGCGCGACCGGCGCGCACGGCTTGCAACTGGGCGGTGGTGTCCGGCACTTGCAGGATTTGCGCGTCGGTGACGCCCGAATCCCGCGCGTATTTCAGGTTGACCGTGCCGGCCATGATCGCCAGTTTCACGTCAGGATTCTTGGCGACGTCTTCATAGCTGTGCAGGTTTTTCGGATTGCCCTTGGCGGTGAGCAAGGCGTCCGGCAATTGGTATTGCGGGTCGGTGAAAATCACCTGCTTGCAACGTTCCGGAGTGATGTACATGCCGGCGGCGATCACGTCGAAACGCTTGGCGCGCAGGCCGGGGATCAGCGAACCCCACTCGGTCAACACGCCGTTGACCTGCTTGATGCCCATTTTGGCGAAGATGGCTTTGGCGATTTCCGGCGATTCACCGGTCACCCGGCCATCGGTCTCGGTGTAAGCGAACGGGGTTTCGTTGGCGTAACCGATGCGCAGGCTGCTGTTCTGCGTAATGGTTTCCAGCGTGGTCGCGGCGTGGGCGCCGGCGGCGAGGCCGAACATCGCGCAAGCCACGAACAGGTGACGCAAAGCATGGGAGGTGCGGGAAGAGGAATTGCTCATCGATAAAATCTCCTGTTTCTTGTGGACCCGTCGTTGACGGCTCTGTGTTAGGAGGCAGTGTGACAAGAGCAAAGCGTACGGGAACCGCGTTCCGGTACAGGTCGATTGATTGTTGTTGGCGGCGTGTATCGCCGGCCTGTGCATCGACCTTGACCCGAGCATACAAAAGCCCCGCGCAACAATGCATTGCACTAGGACAATTGCTTTGCCCGGATTCTCGCGGGATGCTGTCGGCACTGGCAAACACGCGGGTTCAACGCCGATGGACAAGTGGAAAGCAGCACTGGAAATCGCCCGCAGCGGCGAATCGAAATACAAGATTCTGGTTCAGGCCATCGCCGACGACATTGAGCAAGGGGTGCTGGCCAACGATCAGCGCCTGCCACCACAACGGCAGGTCGCCGACGCCATGGGCATCAGCGTGCAGACCGTCACCAATGCCTACAAGGAACTGGAGCGCCAGGGGTTGGTGCGTTGCGAAGTCGGGCGCGGCAGTTTTGTCTCGCGGCGCATGAGCGACCGGGTCGCCACGTATATCCTCGACAGTTCCGAACGGGCGCTGGTGGATTTTTCCATCACGCGGATTCTGCATACCCGCGAGCACGATCAGTTCTGGCGCGAAACCTGTCGCGAACTCAGTACCGAAGACGACCAGCCGTGGATTCATGCCTTTCGTCCGATTGCCGGTTTTGAATCCCACCGTGAAGCGGCGATGCACTGGATCGGCCGTCAGGGCCTGAAGGTCGAACGCGACGACATCCTGATCACCAACGGCGCCGCCCACGGCATCTTTCTCGCCCTTGCCTCATTGGCGGGTCCGGATGACGTGGTGCTCTGCGAAGGCTTGACCGACCACGGCGTGATCGGCAATTCCCAAGTGCTCGGCTTCACCCTCAAAGGTCTGGAGATGGATCGCTATGGCATCGACCCGGAACACTTCGAGGACATGTGCAGCAACGAACGTATCACCGCGCTGGTCTGCACGCCGAACCTCAATAACCCCACCACCAGCCTGATGCCGGACAGCCGTCGCCGGGAAATCGCCGACATCGCCCGGCGCTTCGGCGTGCACATCATCGAAGACGACGTCTACGGCCCGTTGCTCGACGAACAGCGTGCGCCGCCGATCAGCCATTACCTGCCGGAACTGTCGTTCTATTGCACGAGCATGACCAAGTCGGTGCTGACCGGTTTGCGCATCGGTTATCTGGTGGTGCCCAAGCGTCTGGCGTTGCGCACCGAAAGCATCTTGCGGGTGAACAGCTGGATGGCCACGCCGATGGTGTCCGAGATCGCGGCGCGCTGGATTCGCGACGGGCGCGCCGACACGCTGGTGCAATTGCAGCGCCGCCTGCTGGTCAGCCGACAGGCGATGGTCAGCGAATACCTCGGCGAATACCTGCTCGGGCAGCACCCGAATGCCTTGAGTGCGTGGGTCGGTATTCCCAAACACTGGGAAGTCGACGGCCTGGTGCGAGCGCTGCGTCATCGACACATTGCGGTCACGTCCCCCGATCCGTTCACCGTGCGCGGCACCCCTCGGCCTCGGGCGGTTCGTGTGTGTGTCGGCGCTGAATGCAGCGATGAAGAGATGCGCGAAGCGCTGATCGGCATGCGCGAAATTTTCGGCCAGTACCCGCAAATCCACGATTTTTGAGCAGTGTCCCGGGGCAAAAAAGTTTGTCGACTAAATTGCCCTAGTACATTCATCACGACAATTCAGCCCTCTTAGACTGCGCCCAACACTTGAGTCGGGATGCGGTCATGCCAGCACTGCAACTAAACGATGTTTACCTCGCCCGCCAGCGCATCGAAGCGCTGGTGCGGCGCACGCCCATGGAGCATTCGCCGAGCCTGTCGCGCCGGTTGGGCGTGCCGGTTTATCTGAAGCTCGAGTCCTTGCAGATCACCGGCAGCTTCAAATTACGCGGTGCGAGCAATGCCGTGGCGCAACTCGACGACGAACAGAAACAGCGTGGCGTGGTGGCCGCGTCTACCGGCAATCATGGTCGGGCACTGGCGTATGCAGCGTCGCGGTTGGGCGTGAAGGCGACCATTTGCCTGTCGAACCTGGTGCCGGCGAACAAGGTGCAGGCGATTCGTGATCTCGGTGCCGAGGTGTGCATCGTCGGCCAGTCCCAAGACGATGCCCAGCGTGAAGCCGAACGCATCGCCCGCGACCACGGTGCGACGTTGCTGCCGCCGTTCGATCATCCGGCGATCATCGCCGGGCAGGGCACCTTGGGCCTGGAAATTCTCGAGCAGCAACCGGACGTCGCCCATGTGCTGGTGCCGTTGTCCGGCGGCGGCCTGTTCGCTGGCGTAGCGCTGGCCATCAAAAGCGCCAATCCGCGCATCACCACTCATGGCATCAGCATGCAGCGCGGTGCGGCGATGCACGCCAGCCTTGCCGTCGGACATCCGGTGGAAGTCGAAGAACTGCCGACCCTGGCCGATTCCCTCGGCGGCGGCATCGGCCTCGACAACCGGTACACCTTCAGCATGACCCGCGACACCTGCGATCACCTGCATCTGCTCAGCGAAAGCTCTATCGCCAATGCCCTGCGCCATGCCTATCACGAAGAACGGCTGGTGCTTGAGGGCGCGGCGGCGGTGGGGATCGCGGCAGTGCTCGACGGCTTGATAGCGCCGCGTGGGCCGGTGGTCATTGTGGTCAGCGGACGCAATGTCGACACCCAACAACACCTGCGCGTGCTCAGCGGCGCAGACGCCTGAAAACCCATAAAAACCGGAGGGCAGCATGAGTGACGTCACCCTGTTGAGCGAAGCCGATCTGCGCGCTTGCGTGGCGCTGGATCTGGCGAGCATTGAGGCCATCGAGCAAGCCTTCGTGCTGCTGGCCACCGCCGCCGTGGCGATGCCGCCGATCTTGCGCCTGGACATCCCCGAGCACAACGGCGAAGTGGACGTGAAAACCGCTTATCTGCCGGGGCTGGAGCGTTTTGCGATCAAGGTCAGCCCGGGCTTTTTCGACAACCCGAAGCTGGGTCTGCCGAGCCTCAACGGCATGATGATGCTGCTTTCGGCGCGCACCGGTTTGCTCGATGCCTTGTTGCTCGATAACGGCTATCTGACCGCCGTGCGCACGGCAGCGGCAGGCGCGGTGGCAGCGCGGGCATTGTCGCGAGCCGACAGCCGCAGCGTAGCGCTGATCGGTGCCGGCGAGCAGGCAGCGTTGCAGTTGCAGGCGTTGCGCCTGGTGCGCCCGATCGAGCGTGTGCGGGTCTGGGCCCGCGACTTCGCCAAGGCGCAGGCCTTCAGCACCGAACTGGCCCGCGACAGCGGTCTGGCGGTGATGCCCTGCGCAAGCATCGACGAGGCGATGACCGACATCGACATCGCGATCACCTGCACGCCAAGCCGCGAGCCATTGATCGAACCCCGCCATTTGCGGCCCGGCCTGCACATCACCGCCATGGGCTCCGATGCCGAACACAAAAACGAAATTGCCCCGTCCGTGCTGGCAGAGGTTGACCGCTACGTGGCCGACCGCTTGAGCCAGACGCGAATTCTCGGCGAGTTGCATCACGCCCTCGCGGCCGGTGTGGTCAGCGACGAATCAAGCTTCGCCGAGCTGGGCCAGGTGCTCGCCGGCCAGCGTCCCGGTCGCAGCGATGCGGCGCAGATCACCTTGTGCGACCTGACCGGCACCGGCGCCCAGGACACCGCCATGGCCAATCTGGCGTTCGAGCGCGCGCGCGCGGCGGGCAAGGGTTTTCAGTTCGGCAGTTAACCGTTTTTTTCATCCGTGCGTCATTTATCAGAGGGCAGGTGCATGTCTCAGATAGTCGTCAATCTCCCGTTCGAACGGGAAGAATATGCCCAGCGTCTGGCCAAGGTGCGTGTGGCCATGCAGGCGCAGGGCATCGAGCTGTTGCTGGTCACCGATCCGTCGAACATGGCCTGGCTGACGGGCTACGACGGTTGGTCGTTCTACGTTCACCAGTGCGTGCTGCTGGCCCTCGACGGCGAACCGGTGTGGTTCGGTCGCGGCCAGGACGCCAACGGTGCCAAGCGCACGGTGTTCATGCAGCAGGACAACATCGTCGGTTACCCGGACATCTACGTGCAGTCGCGCGAACGTCATCCGATGGATTACCTGTCCCGCGAAGTCATCACCGCTCGCGGCTGGGATGCGCTGACCATCGGCGTGGAGATGGACAACTATTACTTCAGTGCAGCGGCGTATCTGTCGCTGCAAAAGCACTTGCCGAAAGCCAAATTGATCGACGCGGTCGGTCTGGTGAACTGGCAGCGCGCGATCAAGTCGCCGCAGGAAATCGCCTACATGCGCATCGCCGCGCGCATCGTTGAAAACATGCACGGGCGGATCCTCGAACGCATCGAACCGGGCATGCGCAAAAACGAACTGGTGGCCGAGATCTACAGCAGCGGCATCCTCGGCGCCGACGGCCATGGCGGCGATTACCCGGCCATCGTGCCGCTGTTGCCGACCGGCGCCGACGCCAGCGCGCCGCACCTGACCTGGGACGACACGCCGTTCGAAAAGGGTGCCGGCACTTTCTTCGAAATCGCCGGGTGCTACAAACGTTATCACTGCCCGCTGTCGCGCACGATCTACCTCGGCAAGCCGCCGCAGCATTTCCTCGACGGCGAAAAAGCCGTGGTCGAAGGCATCGCCGCTGGCCTCGAAGCGGCGAAGCCGGGCAACACCACGGGCGACATCGCCGCAGCGTTTTTCAAGGTGCTGGAAAAATTCGGCATCCACAAGGACAGCCGTTGCGGCTACCCGATCGGTATCAGTTATCCACCGGACTGGGGCGAGCGCACCATGAGCCTGCGCCCCGGCGACACCAGCGTGTTGCAACCGGGCATGACCTTCCACTTCATGCCGGGGCTGTGGATGGACGATTGGGGCCTGGAAATCACCGAGAGCATTTTGATCACCGACACCGGCGTCGAAACCCTGTGCAACGTGCCACGCCAACTGTTCGTGAAGGACTGAATCATGAGCGAACTGCCTGACAACCCGATCAGCGCCACGGTGGATTTCAACCGCGAAGGCGTGCAGCACGGTTTTCTCAAGTTGCCGTATTCACGGGACGATTCGGCCTGGGGCGCGGTGATGATTCCGGTCACGGTGATTCAGCGCGGGGCGGGGCCGACCGCGCTGCTCACTGGGGGCAATCACGGGGACGAATACGAAGGCCCGGTGGCGCTGAGCAAGCTGGCGCAAGGCCTGACGGCGGCCGAGGTGACGGGACGGGTGATCATCATCCCGTTCATGAACGCCCCGGCGTTCCATGCCGGCCGGCGTACTTCGCCGATCGACAAGGGCAACCTGAACCGCAGTTTTCCCGGCAAACCGGATGGCACGGTGACCGAAAAAATCGCCGATTACTTCACCCGCACTTTGCTGCCGCTGGCAGACATCGTGCTCGACATCCACTCGGGCGGGCGGACGCTGGATTTCCTGCCGTTCGCCGCGTGCCATGTGCTGCCGGACAAGCAGCAACAGGCGCAATGCGAGGCCGGCATGCGCGCGTTCAGTGCGCCGTACAGCATGCGCATGCTGGAGCTGGATGCCGGGGCGATGTATGACACGGCGGCTGAATCCCAGGGCAAGATTTTCATCACCACGGAACTGGGCGGCGGCGGTTCGTCCACGGCGCGCAGCGTGGCGATTGCCGAGCGCGGTGTGCGCAATCTGCTGGTGCATGCGGGGATCGTTGAGGGCGAAGTGCAGACGTCGCCGTCGATCATGCTCGACATGCCTGATGGCGACTGTTTCATTGCCAGCGAGCACGATGGTTTGCTGGAAATGTGCCGCGATCTGGGTGACGCGGTGAGCCAGGGCGAAGTGATCGCCCGGGTTTACGACGCTACCCGCAGCGGCGTCGCGCCAGTGGAATACCGTGCGGCGCGCAGCGGATTGCTCGCGGCGCGGCACTTTCCCGGATTGGTGCGATGTGGCGACACGGTGGCCGTCATCGCCGACGTCCTGACCTGACTCCATTACCTGTGGGAGCTGGCTTGCCAGCTCCCACAGGGTTCTCTATTAACCGGAGGGCCTCGGCCATGCACAAACTCGATCGTTACGACCTGAAAATCCTGCGGATCCTCGCCGAAGACGGGCGTATCACCAAGTCGAGTCTGGCCGAGGCAATCAACCTCTCGGTGACCCCGGCGTGGGAGCGCGTGCGCAAGCTCGAAGCGCTTGGCCTGATCAAGGGCTATCGGGCGCAGATCGATTGGGGCGCGGTGTTCAAGAGCCAGCAAGTGCTGGTGGAAATTACCCTCGCGCGACACACGGCCCAGGACATGCGCCGTTTCGAGCAGCGCATGAGCGAAGCCAGCGAAGTCGCGTTCTGCTACGCCACCGGTGGCGGCGTCGATTACATGGCAATGATCCAGGCGCCGGACATCGACCATTACCAGCGCTTCATCGATCAGTTGTTGCTCGATGATCTGGGTATCGAACGCTACTTCACCTACATCGTCACCAAAACCATCAAGACCGCCGGGGCGTTGCCCGCAGAACTGCCGACGGAGTCCTGAGCCACCACAACCCTTGTGGGAGCTGGCTTGCCAGCGATAGCGGTTCGACATTCATCATTAATGTGACTGACATATCGCCATCGTTGGCAAGCCAGCTCCCACAGTGATTTTTGGTTGCCGGAAATTTCTGTTTGCCGCCACTCAATCAGAAAAAACCACCTGCCAGCCCCCGGCAAACCGCAAATTCCCCACGCCCCAAACCCCTAGCATGGTTCCACGCAAAACGGATTGGAGTGAACGCCATGACTTACAAACATCCGCTACTGTTCAAGGCCCTGTGCTACGTCGATGGCCATTGGGTACACAGCGACAGCGGTCACAGCATCGCCGTGCACAACCCGGCAGATCAAAAACTGATCGGCCATGTGCCGTTGCTCGATCAGCCGCAAATCGTCGCCGCCGTCGATGCCGCGCACCGTGCCTTCAGCGATTGGCGTGAGCAAAGCCTCGAAGCACGCGGTGCGATTCTGCGGCGTTGGGCGGCGTTGATGCTTGAGCATCAGGAGGATCTGGCGCGGATTCTCAGTCTGGAGCAGGGCAAGTCCTTGGCCGAATCCCGTGGCGAGATCGCTTATGCGGCTAGCTTCATTCCGTGGTTCGCCGAAGAAGCGCGGCGCCTGTATGGGCAGAACATTCCCAGCCACATTCCCGGCGCGCACCTGGGCACGGTCAAGGAACCGGTCGGCGTCTGTGCACTGCTGACACCGTGGAATTTCCCTTCGGCGATGATCACTCGCAAAGCCGCCGCTGCGCTGGCGGCCGGTTGCACCGTGGTTATCAAACCGGCGCACGAAACGCCGTATTCGGCCTTCGCCCTCGCGCAACTGGCGGAGGAGGCGGGGTTCCCGGCCGGCGTATTCAACGTCGTGCTCGGCGAGCCGCAGATGACCATGCAAACCCTGGTGCAGGACAGCCGCGTGCGCTCGGTGAGCTTCACCGGTTCGACCCGTGTCGGCAAATTGGTGCTGCAAGCGGCGGCCGAGGATGTGAAGAAGGTGTCGCTGGAGTTGGGCGGCAACGCGCCGTTCATTGTCTGTGCCGACGCTGATCTTGAGCTGGCGGTGAAAGTCGCCGTCGCCGCCAAGTTCCAGACCTCCGGGCAGGATTGCTGCGCGGCGAACCGGATCATGGTGGATCGCGCCATCTACCCCGCTTTTCTCAGCCAGTTTGCCGCCGCCGTGCGCGAATTGAAGGTCGGTCCGGCGCTGATCGACGACAAGGAGCAACACGTCGACATCGGCCCGCTGATGCATCAAGCCGCGTTCGATGTCACCGCCGAGCGTGTTGCCGATGCATTGCAACACGGCGCGCAGCGTTTGGTTGGCGGCGAGGCCCATGCCCTCGGCGGTTTGTTCTATCAGCCGACGGTGCTCGCCGATGTCACCCCGCAGATGCGCATCTATCGTGAAGAAAACTTCGCGCCGATTGCCGGGGTGATGCCGTTCGACTCACTCGATCAAGCCGTCGAAATGGCCAACGACACCGAATACGGTCTGGCCGCCTACATTTGTTCCAATCGAATGGATTTGATCTACCCGCTGATCCGCCGACTCGACCACGCGATGGTCGCGGTCAACGGCGTCAAGTTCACCGGCCATCCGATTCCGTTCGGTGGCATGAAAGCCTCGGGGCTGGGCCGTGAAGGCGGCGCCGAGGGCTTCGAAGCCTTTGTCGAAACCAAATATTTCTGCCTGCACCATCAAGGCCAGTTTTAACCCCCTTCTTCAAGGAGAACGCCATGAACCCGGAACTCGAAAACCTGTTTGAACAAGACCGCGCGCACTTCATGCACCCGTCGACCCACGCCCATGACCACGCCAGCGGCGCGCTCAAGGGGCGCATCATCACCGGCGCCTCGGGCATCCGCATCCGCGACCATGAAGGCCGCGAACTGATCGATGCCTTCGCCGGCCTGTATTGCGTGAACATCGGCTACGGTCGCACCGAAGTCGCCGACGCCATCTACAAGCAGGCCAAAGAGTTGGCCTACTACCACACCTACGTCGGCCACTCGACCGAGGCGATCATCGAGCTGTCGAGCCGCATCATCGATTGGGCGCCGGAGGGCATGAAAAAGGTCTATTACGGCCTGTCCGGTTCCGACGCCAACGAAACCCAGATCAAACTGGTGCGCTACTACAACAACGTGCTCGGTCGTCCGCTGAAGAAGAAAATCATCTCCCGGGATCGCGGCTATCACGGCTCGGGCATCATGACCGGCAGCCTCACGGGGCTCGCGACATTCCATCAGCATTTCGACCTGCCCGTCGAAGGCATCAAACACACCGTGTGCCCGCACTGGTATCGCAAGGCGCCAACCGGCATGGATGAAGCGGCGTTCGTGCGCTACTGCGCCGATGAACTGGAAAAAATGATTCTCGCTGAAGGTCCGGACACGGTGGCGGCGTTCATCGGCGAACCGCTGATGGGTACGGGTGGCATCATCGTGCCGCCAGCCGGTTATTGGGCGGCCATTCAGGCGGTGCTGAACAAGTACGACGTGTTGCTGATCGCTGACGAAGTGGTCTGCGCGTTCGGTCGCCTGGGGTCGAAGATGGGCAGCCAGCGTTACGGCATGCGCCCGGATCTGATCACGACGGCGAAAGGTTTGACCAGTGCTTATGCACCGTTGTCGGCAGTGATCGTCGGCGAAAAAGTGTGGGACGTGATCGAAAAGGCCTCCGAGTCCCAAGGCGCCATGGGTCATGGCTGGACCTATTCCGGGCATCCGCTCTGCGCGGCGGCCGCATTGGCTAACCTCGACATTCTTGAGCGCGAAAACCTCACGGCGAATGCCGACAAGGTCGGCGGCTACCTGAATCGTCGCCTGCGTGAAACCCTCGAAGGCCATCCGCTGGTGGGCGAAGTGCGCGGCGACGGCATGCTCGCAGCGGTGGAATTCATGGCGGATCGTGAGCAACGCACACCGTTCGATGCGGCCTTGAAGGTCGGGCCGAAGGTCTCGGCGGCGTGCCTTGAGCGCGGCATGATCGCCCGGGCAATGCCTCACGGCGACATCCTCGGCTTCGCACCGCCGCTGGTGCTGACCGAGGCTGAGGCGGATCTGATCGTCGACATCACCAAGGGCGCGATCGATCAGGTGGCGGGCGAGGTCTTGGGTTAAGCCAGATTTGGCGGCGCCCCCAATCCCCTGTAGGTGCTGCCGCAGGGTTATGTGGTGTACAAAGATTTTATGAACGACACGGACACTGTGGGAGCTGGCTTGCCGGCAATGAGGCCGATACATTCGTCCCACATACCGGAGTAGAAACAAAAAGCCCCCGGACAATCACTTGTCCGGGGGCTTTCTGTTGTCGCGCGAAACCTGATTACTTCTTCAAACCGTATTGCTCATCGAGCATGCCCGGCGAGTTCGGGTTTTTCGGTGCGTAGTCACGTGGCGGCTCCTGATCGCGCGGTGGCGTCAGGCGTTCGCGCGGTGTCTGCGGCGCTTCGGAGTGCAGGGAAGCGAGCAAGCGTTGACGGGTCTGCTCGTCCAGGGCCAGGCGGTTGGCGCCCTCGGCGAGATGATCCTGCACTTCCTGATAGCTCTGGGTCAGTTTCTTGACCAGATTGGCGGTGCTGTTGAAGTGGGTGACCACCTCGTTCTGATAACTGTCGAAACGTTCCTGAATGTCATCCAGTTGACGCTGCGTGCGGCTTGGCGCGGCATTCGGCGCGACGCGAGCGATCAGGAAACCAATGGCGACACCCACAACCAGGGCAAGAGTCGGTAACAACCAAACTAAGAGCGAGTGTTCCACGAGTCCTTCCTCTATAAACGGCTTTGCTTTACGTTAACGGCTCGAACCTGCGCTGTATACCGCGATTCACTCGCAATAGATCGGCACAGACAATTTGCTAGACGAGTCGACCCGATTCAAGGTCACGGAGTTCCTCCCTTGCTGATGCGTGAAACCCCTGTAGTCATCGACGGCCCCGTCGGCCAACTGGAAAGCCTGTACCTGGAAGTCGAGCAGCCACGCGGCATCGCGCTGATCTGCCACCCGAACCCGGTGCAGGGCGGCACCATGCTCAATAAAGTCGTCTCGACCTTGCAGCGCACCGCGCGCGACGCGGGGTTGATTACCCTGCGCTTCAACTATCGCGGCGTCGGCGCCAGCGAAGGTTCGCACGATATGGGCACCGGCGAAGTCGATGACGCCCAGGCCGCTGCCGCCTGGTTGCTGGAAAAACACCCGAACCTGCCGCTGACCCTGTTCGGTTTCTCCTTCGGCGGATTTGTTGCAGCAAGTCTCGGCGGCCGTCTCGAAGCACAGGGTGTGCCGCTCAAGCACTTGTTCATGGTCGCCCCAGCGGTCATGCGCCTGGGCGATCAGGATCAGCTGCCGCAGCAGGGCGAGTTGACCGTGATCCAGCCAGAAACCGACGAAGTGATCGACCCGTCACTGGTTTACCAATGGTCTGACACGCTTGAGCGCCCCCATACGCTGCTGAAAGTGGCAGAATGCGGGCACTTTTTTCATGGCAAGCTGACCGATCTCAAGGATCTGATCCTGCCGCGTCTCTCGAATTGATTGCAGTCTGACAAGCGATTACCCATGACGAACCGTACCCGCATCCTCACCGGCATCACCACCACCGGCACCCCGCACCTGGGCAACTACGCCGGCGCCATCCGTCCGGCAATCGTTGCCAGCCGTGACAGCAATGCCGATTCGTTCTACTTCCTGGCCGACTACCACGCCCTGATTAAATGCGATGATCCGCTGCGCATCCAGCGCTCGCGTCTGGAGATCGCCGCGACCTGGCTGGCCGGTGGCCTGGATGTCGATCGCGTGACGTTCTATCGCCAGTCCGACATCCCGGAAATTCCCGAGCTGACCTGGCTGCTGACCTGCGTGGCCGCCAAAGGCCTGCTCAACCGCGCCCATGCCTACAAGGCTTCGGTGGACAAGAACGTCGAAACCGGCGAAGACCCCGATGCCGGCGTCACCATGGGCTTGTACAGCTATCCGGTGCTGATGGCGGCGGACATTCTGATGTTCAACGCCCACAAGGTTCCGGTCGGTCGCGACCAGATCCAGCACGTCGAAATGGCCCGCGATATCGGCCAGCGCTTCAACCATCTGTTCGGCCAAGGCAAAGAGTTCTTCACCATGCCCGAAGCGCTGATCGAAGAAAGCGTGGCTACGCTGCCAGGCCTCGACGGTCGCAAGATGTCGAAGAGCTACGACAACACCATTCCGCTGTTCTCCAGCGCCAAAGAGATGAAGGACGCGATTTCGCGGATCGTCACCGACTCCCGCGCGCCGGGCGAAGCGAAAGATCCGGACAACTCGCACCTGTTCACCCTGTTCCAGGCCTTCGCCACTGCGGCGCAGGCTGAGGAGTTTCGCAGCGAACTGCTCGGCGGCCTGGGTTGGGGCGAGGCGAAGAGCCGTCTGTTCCAGCTGCTCGACAACGATCTGGGTGAGGCTCGCGAGCGTTATCACCAGTTGATCGAACGTCCGGCGGATCTTGAAGACATGCTGCAAGTCGGCGCCAGGAAGGCCCGTGCCGTGGCGACGCCGTTCCTCAACGAACTGCGTGAAGCGGTCGGCCTGCGTTCTTTCGTCAATCAGGTTCAAGTGGCTGCGACCACCAAGAAGAAAGCCGCGAAAGCTGCGCGTTTCGTCAGCTTCCGTGAAGACGACGGCAGCTTCCGCTTCCGTCTGCTCGCGGCCGATGGCGAGCAACTGCTGCTGTCGCGCCACTTCGCCGATGGCAAAGCGGCTGGCCAGGTGACCAAGCAACTGCAATCCGGTCAGGCGCTGGATGTGCGTAACGAAGGCCTGAGCTTCAGTGTGTGGCTGCAAGGCGAGCGCATTGGCGACAGCCCGGCGTTCGCGGACAGCACGGCGCGAGACGCGGCCATCGAGGCGCTGCGCGTTGCGTTGACCCCGGCTCAAGACTAAACAGCGGCACGGCCCGACCAAGGGCCGATTGCCATTCCCACGGGCCATCGCTACAGTGACGGCCCGTTTTTGTTACCTTGCTAACGAATTATGACGCCCCTAGAACGATATCAAGCTGATCTGAAGCGCCCGGATTTCTTCCATGACGCCGCGCAGGAAACTGCTGTGCGTCATCTGCAGCGCCTGTACGACGACCTGATCGCAGCCGATCAGAACAAGCCGGGCCTGCTGAGCAAACTGTTCGGCAAGAAGGATCTGACGCCGGTCAAAGGCCTGTATTTCTGGGGCGGCGTGGGTCGCGGCAAAACTTACCTGGTCGACACGTTCTTCGAAGCGCTGCCGTTCAAGGAAAAGACCCGTACTCACTTCCACCGCTTCATGAAGCGCGTACACGAAGAGATGAAGACCCTGGGCGGCGAAAAAAACCCGCTGACGGTCATCGCCAAGCGCTTTGCCGCTGAAACCCGCGTCATCTGCTTCGATGAATTTTTCGTGTCCGACATCACCGACGCCATGATCCTCGGCACGCTGATGGAAGAATTGTTCAAGAACGGCGTGACGCTGGTCGCCACCTCGAACATCGTCCCGGACGGCCTGTACAAGGACGGCCTGCAACGCGCGCGTTTCCTGCCGGCCATCGCGCTGATCAAGCAGCACACCGAAATCGTCAACGTCGACAGCGGCGTCGACTATCGTCTGCGTCACCTCGAACAGGCGGAACTGTTTCACTATCCGCTCGACGAGGCCGCCCACGAAAGCCTGCGCAAAAGCTTCAAGGCGCTGACGCCGGAATGCACGGCGGCGGTGGAAAACGATGTGCTGATCATCGAAAACCGCGAAATTCGTGCTTTGCGTACCTGCGACGATGTGGCGTGGTTCGACTTCCGCGAACTGTGCGACGGCCCGCGCAGCCAGAACGATTACATCGAACTGGGGAAAATCTTCCACGCCGTGCTGCTCAGCGGTGTCGAGCAAATGAGCGTCACCACCGACGACATCGCCCGGCGCTTCATCAACATGGTCGACGAGTTCTACGACCGTAACGTGAAGCTGATCATTTCTGCCGAAGTCGAGCTGAAAGACCTGTACACCGGCGGCCGCCTGACGTTCGAGTTCCAGCGCACGCTGAGCCGCCTGCTGGAAATGCAATCCCACGAATTTCTGTCCCGGGCGCACAAGCCTTAAGACGGTTTTCGATGTACAAAAAAAGGGCCTGCGATTCAGGCTGTGTGAAAACCTAGCAATCTGCTGGCCGGTTGAAGAAAATGCCCGTATCGCAAGATACGGGCATTTTTCTTATGCGCTATATCCAAGGTGAAAACCGCTCCCAGAGCGCGCTGTTTCCA
>NZ_WKEQ01000002.1 GCF_021605415.1 Pseudomonas syringae | reverse complement strand
GATCCGTATGCTGCCCCAACCCCGCGCCAATATGCCGGGGCGCCGGCAAGCGCTCGGAAAACTTCAGCGGACACGCCATCTGCGCCTGGCTCGTGCCATCGCCCCGAGGCACTTGCGTCACCACTTCCCGCGCCTGCAATTGCGGATGCCCCACCGCCTCGTCCAGGCTCAACACCGGTTCGACACAGGCATCCACTCCGGCGAACAGCTCGCACAACTGCGCAAAGTCATGTTTTTCGAATTCGGTCTTTAACGCATCCTTGAGTGCCCGCTGCGTTGCCGGATTAGGCGATAGCCCTTGCGCCGCCAAATCCGGTCGGCCCAACGTTTCGCACAACGGCTGCATAAACCCCGGCTCCAGACTTCCGACCGCAAACCAGCGCCCGTCCCGCGAGCGATAGTGATCGTAAAAGCTGCCGCCATTGAGCATCTGGTTTTCCCAACCCGGCGTTTCACCACAAGCCAGGTAGCCGGCGCCGGCCATGGCATTCAGGCTGAACGCGCAATCGGTCATGCTCACATCCAGATGCGTGCCCTGCCCGGTCTGTTGACGGGCAATCACCGCCGCCAGCAAACCAATCACCCCGTGCAGCGAACCACCGGCAACGTCCGCCACCTGCATGCCCAGCGGCAACGGTCCACTGTCAGCGCGGCCCGTGTAACTCGCCAGCCCGGACAGGGCCAGATAGTTGATGTCGTGGCCGGCGCGATCCCTGTATGGCCCGGTCTGGCCATAACCGGTGATCGAGACGTAAATCAGCTTCGGATTGATCGCCTTCAACGCCTCATAACCCAGGCCCAACCGTTCCATCACGCCGGGGCGAAACTGCTCCAGGACGATGTCGTGATCTGCCACCAGTTGCTTGACGATGTCCAGCGCAGCCGGTTGTTTGAGATCCAGCGCCAGGCTGCGCTTGTTGCGATTCAGATAAGCATGACTGGCGGACACGCCGCCATCGTGAGGTGGCAGCACACGAAGCAGATCGGGGCGGGTCGGCGATTCGATGCGCAGCACCTCGGCCCCCATGTCCGCGAGCAACAGTGAGGCGAACGGCCCCGGTAACAGGGTCGAGAAATCCAGGATTTTCAGCGAGGCAAGAGGTCCGGGCATGGGGCGATCTCCTTAAGCGATGGATTCAAGACTAGGCAGAGCCGGCCCGCCCGGCAATCACCGAAAGCGTCAGTCACCGTGACGGTAATGCTCAAATCCCGAGCAACAAAAAACCCGCCGAAGCGGGTTTTTCGTTTTGCAGCGCCGTTTATCTAACGTTGCTAGGGGTTGGGCCTTCAGCCACGCCCAGGTCATCTTCATGACGCTGCTCGACGATGCTGCGACCGCCCGAAGCCAGTTCGGCGTCCAGAGTGTCGGTGTCCAGTTCCTTGACCCACTTGGCCACAACGATGGTGGCCACGGCGTTACCGACCAGGTTGGTCAGCGCACGGGCTTCGGACATGAAGCGGTCGATGCCGAGAATCAGCGCCAGACCGGCAACCGGCAAGTGGCCAACAGCCGACAAAGTGGCGGCCAAAACGATGAAGCCCGAACCGGTCACACCGGCGGCGCCTTTGGAAGACAGCAGCAACACCACCAGCAGGGTGATCTGATGGGAGATGTCCATGTGAGTGTCGGTTGCCTGAGCAATGAACACGGCCGCCATGGTCAGGTAGATCGCCGTACCGTCGAGGTTGAACGAGTAACCGGTCGGGATTACCAGACCCACGACCGACTTCTTCGCGCCCAGACGCTCCATCTTGATCAGCATGCGCGGCAGTACCGACTCCGACGAGGACGTACCCAGTACGATCAGCAGCTCTTCACGGATGTAGCGAATCATCTTCAGAACGCTGAAGCCGTGAGCACGAGCAATACCGCCCAGCACGATCAGGACAAACAGCAGGCAGGTGATGTAGAAGCAGGCCATCAACTGACCCAACTGCACCAGCGAGCCGACACCGTAAGCACCGATGGTGAACGCCATCGCACCGAAGGCACCGATCGGCGCGAGCTTCATGATCATGTTGATGATGTTAAACATCACGTGGGCGAAGCGATCGATGAAGTCCAGGATCGGCTTGCCGTAGGAACCCAGGCGATGCAGGGCGAAACCGAAGATCACCGAGAACATCAGCACTTGCAGGATGTCACCGGTGGCGAACGCGCCGACGATGGTGGTCGGAATCACGTTGAGCAGGAAGCCGACAACGCTCTGGTCAGCACCGGCTGCGACGTAGTTGGCCACCTTGGAGGCGTCCAGCGTGCTCACGTCGATGTGCATGCCGTTGCCCGGTTGCACGATGTTGACCACGATCAGGCCGACCAGCAAGGCAATGGTCGAAACGATTTCGAAGTACAGGAGTGCGTAACCGCCGGTCCTGCCGACCGACTTCATGCTTTGCATGCCAGCGATGCCGCTGACGACGGTGCAGAAAATGATCGGGGCGATGATCATCTTGATCAGCTTGATGAATCCGTCACCCAACGGCTTTACGGCTACACCGAACTGCGGGTAATAGTGGCCGAGCGCAATACCGATGATGATTGCGACGATCACCTGGAAATACAGGGATTTGTACAGTGGCTGACGAGTCGTCATTGCAGAGTTCCTCAAGCGTTTCGCGGTTCAACATCCATCTGTTGCTCACGAAACCTGAATTGCGAACCCTCCTGCACTGGAGGGATTTGTTGTGTCGAGCTGCACCAAGGCAGGCATCTTCCACCCCTATCGCAAACGTCATGCCACTTTAAGTTTTTTCCCTGCAAGCCTTTTGACATCAGGGGTTGCGGGGTTTTTCTTCATGCTCGGTGGCCAGCCGCACTTGGCGGATTTCCGCCAACTCGGCCGACCTCGTGCTGCTATTTGGCGGAAATCCGCCTTGTTGGCGGTTGCCGGTCGCGGCTACCATCCGCCGCCAGAGGAAGGATTGATGCTTATGCGCGAACGCACCATCGCCAGTCACTTCGCCCGTGCAGCCCTCGGCGGCGCGCGACGCTTGGGTTACGACCCGTCGGCCCTGCTGCAACAATTGGGCATCAGCGATGAACTGCTCGAAGAGCCTCGCGCCCGGATCACGCCTGAGCAGTTCACCCAACTGATCCAGGGCTTATGGCAGGCGCTGGACGACGAGTACCTGGGATTCGGCAACGCGGCGAGCAAACCCGGCAGCTTCGCCATGATGTGCCACGCCATCATTCACTGCCGCAGCCTGGAAAAGGCACTCAACCGCGGCTTGTTGTTTTACAGCCTATTCCCCGAAGCCCCACGCCTGAGCCTCAGCCGCGAAGACGAATGGGTGCGTTTGAGCCTGGACGATTCACGGTTATGGGATCCGGATCACTTCCTCACCGAAAGCCTGCTGGTGATCTGGCACCGCCTCGGCAGTTGGTTGATCGGCCAGCGCATCCGCCTGGAACAAGCGACCTTCAGCTACTCGCGCCCCGATCACGGCGCGGAATACGACCTGCTGTTCCCCTGCCCGCTCGAATTTTCCACGTCACAAAGCAGCCTGTTGTTCCACAGCCGCTACCTGAACATGCCGCTGCTGCAAGACGACCGCACCCTCAAACACTTCCTCGAACGCTCCCCCGCCGACCTGCTCTCACGTCCCGACGACGGCGACAGCCTTAGCAGCCGCCTGCGCCGCCTGCTCAGCCGCGACAGTGACCGCTGGCCGGACCTGGAAGCCGTCGCCGCGCATCTACACATCAGCCCGCAAACTCTGCGTCGGCACCTGCGCGAAGAAGGCACCAGTTTCCAGGAGTTGAAAGATCAATTGCGGCGGGATATCGCCATCTACCACCTGGGACGGGCAGATCTGTCGTTGCAACAGATTGCCGAACAGCTGGGGTTCTCGGAACCGTCGGCGTTTCATCGGGCGTTTAAGAAATGGACGGGGGTGACACCAGGGGCCTATCGGGCTCAAGAGCTCTAGGAGCCTACAAAAACTCAATCTCAAGGCATTCATCGCTCCTACAAGGGCCAAGCGAAACCGGAGGGAATTGATTTTCATCAAGCCGCTGGAAAATAAATCCGAAACACAGCCCCGCCCATCAGCGAATCCCCCAACGCCAACCGCGCCCCATAACTCTCAATAATGTCCTTGACCACCGCCAACCCGATCCCCTGCCCGGGATGCTGACGATCCAGCCTTTCCCCCCGCTCAAGAATCCGTACCCGCTGATCCAGCGGCACACCCGGCCCGTCATCCTCAATACACAACTCAATCCCCCCCAGACTTTCACGCACACTCACCCGCACTTCCCCCAGGCACAGCCGATAAGCGTTCTCCAGCAAGTTGCCCATCATCTCCAACAAGGCACCTTGCTCAATCGGCACGTAACACGGCTGCGGCAAATCAAAAGCCACCCGCACGCCCTTGTCGCGATAAACCTTGTCCAGCGTGTCGCACAGACTTTGAAGCACCGGCTGCAAGCGAACCTGATGCCGCACCAGCCCACTCTTGCGCAAACTGGCACGCTGCAATTGATAGCCAATCTGCTGACTCATCCGTTCAATCTGCGTCTGCAGCACCCAGGCCTGATCGAGATCCTCTGGCCGCTGCGCCATGTCTTCGCTGACCCCTTGCAACACTGCCAGCGGCGTTTTCAGACTGTGTGCCAGATCGTCCAGAGAATCGCGATATCGAGTGCGTTGCTGGCGTTCGCTTTGCAGCAAACGGTTGAGCGAGCCGGTCAGGCGCAGCAGTTCACGCGGGTGCTGTTCACTGAGGCTTTCGCGGGAGCCACTTTCGATTTCGTCCAGCTCCTGGCTGAGCCGGCGCAAGGCTTTCAGGCCCCAGGTCAAACCGAACCACAGCAGCGCCAACAGCACGAGCAACGCCGCGCCGAAGCCCAGATAGAGGTTCTCGCGCAGTCCATCAAGGGTGACTTCATACTCGCGCACCGGTTGCAGCGCGACGACGCTGAACGCCGCGCTCTTGCCGCCGAGCAGTTTGATTTCAACGTCGTAGACGAAAAACTCTTGCCCGTTGGCTTCGCGAATACGCGCGAATTCATTGCCACGCCCGTCGTAACGCGGCGTGTAATTGATCTTCTCTTCCTGCGTTGCTTTCGAGCGCCAGACCAGCCGCCCGTCACGGTCGTAGATGTAACCGAGCAGGCGAAAGTCAGTGAGGTTGAAACGCTCGTCCGGTAACTGCGTGGGCATTACCAGGCGATTGTTTTCGATGCGCGCGGCAGAAATCAGCGTGGTGGCGTCCGAGGCCAGGCGCTGCTCGATCGACTCCTGCAATGCCAGGCTGAACGCGCCCTGCATCGCCGGCAACAGCGCGAGCATGAACAGCACCGCCAACGTGGTGGCGGCGAGCATCAAGCGAACGCGCAGGGAACGGATCAAGTGCAGCGCTCATTGAACAGATAACCGAGGCCGCGCACGGTGTCGATCGGCTTGAACCCGGCCGGACCTTCGAGCTTGCGACGCAGGCGGCCGACCAGCACTTCGATCACGTTCGGATCGCGCTCGTCGTCGTCCGGGTACAGCTGTTCCATCAAGCGATCCTTGGGTACCACTTGCTGGTGATGACGCATCAGGTATTCGAGGATGCGGTATTCGTAGGCGGTCAACGCCAACGGCAGTTCATCAAGGGACGCCTGTTTACGATTCAGATCCAGCAACAGCGGACCGGCAACAATCGTCGATTGAGTGAAACCGCTGGAGCGGCGCAGCAAGGCATTGAGTCGCGCCTCCAGCTCTTCGAACTGGAACGGTTTGACCACGTAATCGTCGGCACCGGCGGCCAGGCCTTCGACCTTGTCCTGCCAGTTGCCGCGCGCGGTGAGGATCAGGATCGGGAACGTCTTGCCGCTGGAGCGCAACTGGCGGATCAGGTCGAGCCCGCCCATACCCGGCAAGCCGAGGTCGACAACCGCCAGGTCAAAGTTGAACTGCGCGGTCTGGTACAACGCCTCTTCGGCGTTGGCCACGGACTCGACCACATGGCCGCTTTCCGTAAGGCGGGTTTTCAGGTGATGGCGCAACAGCGCTTCATCTTCGACGACCAACAGTTTCATGAGGCTCTCCCGGGCAAAACAAATTCTCCTGACACGCATTTGTAGGAGCGAGCCTGCTCGCGAAGGCGGCGGCACAGTCAACAGTGATGTTGTCTGGGGCATCGCTTCGCGAGCAGGCTCGCGCCTACAGGGTCTTCACTCAACTGGCTTAGAAAGCATAGTTGGCCGACACGTACGTCTGGGCGCTGCTGGTCAAATCCAGCGAGCCCTGTTTGCTGCCTCCGCTTTCGCTCATTTCAGTGCTCGCGTTGCTGCGAAGGTAACGGTAACCGAGTTCCACCGACGCGTTTTGCGCCACTTGCTGCAACACGCCGAACTGACCACCGACGGCATAACCGATGTCGCTGTCGCGGCTGAAGCCTGGCGAGTCCTGAGTCAGTTTGGTCAGACCGGCCGTGGCGCCGCCGAACAACTTTGTACTGCCACCCACCGGGTAAAACAGATCGTAGCTGCCCAGCAGGTTTTCCTGGCGCAGTTTAATGCCATTGTGCGAGCCGGACACATTGTCATACGTGGCGTAGTAGCGGCCCTGGCTGTTTTGCTGACCGAGGCGCACGCCCCAAGTGTTGTCCTTGCCGATCACACCGTCGGCGTCCGGGTGGCCGAGGTTGTCGTTCAGCGCGTTGGATTTTTTCACCTTGTCGCTGGTCTGGCCAAAAGTCAGGCTGGCGAAGTTGCTGGTGGTGTCGGCGTGGGCCGCGATGCTTGCGCTCATCATGGTGAAAGCCAGCAGCAGTTTGTTCAATCGGGTCATGGGTTGTTCCTCTTGCTCAGTGCTGTTTGGGTATGGCGCAAGATTACGGAGCCGCCCCTGTACCGCCCCTGAACACTCTCTGAACCTGAGCTGAATCAAATCGGCTAGGCTGTTTTGATCACTCACTGTCAGGAGACCCCACCATGCGCATGTTCCTCGCCCTCGCCCTGCTCGCCGTGAGCAGCCTCAGCCAGGCTGCCATCCAGACCCAGGAAATCCCTTACGAAAGCGCCGACGGCAGCAAGCTGATCGGCTATTACGCCTTTGACGACGCGATCAAAGGCCCGCGCCCGGGAATTGTCGTGGTGCATGAGTGGTGGGGACTGAACGACTACGCCAAACGCCGCGCGCGGGATCTCGCCGGGCTCGGCTACAGCGCACTGGCCATCGACATGTACGGCGAAGGCAAGAACACCGAGCACCCGAAAGATGCGATGGCGTTCATGCAGGCCGCCACGAAGGATGCAGACGCGGCGAGTAAACGCTTTCAGGCCGGGCTCGACCTGCTGAAGAAACAGCCGCAGACCGATCCGCAAAAAATCGCGGCCATCGGTTACTGCTTCGGCGGTGCCGTGGTGCTGAACGCTGCACGTCAGGGCGTGCCACTGGCCGGCGTGGTGAGTTTCCATGGCGCGCTGGCGACCCAGACACCGGCCACGCCGGGTAGCGTTAAAGCGAAAATCCTCGTCGAGCATGGGGCGCTGGACAGCATGGTCACGGCCGACAATGTCACGGCGTTCAAGTCCGAAATGGACAAGGCCGGCGCCGACTATAAGTTCGTCAGCCTCGACGGCGCCAAGCACGGCTTCAGCAATCCGGATGCCGATCGCCTGAGCCATGGCGAGCACGGTGGGCCGGACATCGGCTACAACAAGGCAGCGGATGAAAAGTCCTGGGCGGACATGCAGGCATTCCTGAAAAAAATCTTCAGCTAAGCGAATTGCCCCGTGTAGGCGCTGCCGCAGGCTGCGGCGGCGCTGTACGGGGTTGCTTCGCCTCTGGGCCAACCGGCAAAATGCTCGCCATGAATTCAAGCCCCACCCTGCCCGCCTGTTGTTCCCCGCTCGATGCCCATTGGCCGCTGCCGACGGTGTTGCCGAACACGGTTTTTCTGGGCACTCATTTTGATCCCTCGCAATTGCTGGGCGATGATTTCCAGCGCAGCGCCGTCGAGGTGCCGCCGAGCATTCAACGCTCGGTGGCCAAACGACAGGCCGAGTTTCTCGCCGGGCGGATTTGCGCCCGGGCGGCGCTACAGCAACTGGACGGTCATGGCCTGATTCCGGCCATCGGCGAAGATCGCGCACCGGTGTGGCCGGCGCATATTTGCGGCTCGATCACCCACAGCACCGGCCGAGCGGCGGCCATCGTCGCCCATAAACAGCATTGGCGCGGCCTCGGCATGGATCTCGAAAACCTGCTCAACGCCGAACGTGCCGAACGCCTGGCCGGGGAAATCCTCATTCCGGCGGAAATGCAGCGCATGGCAGCGGGCTCCCGGGATTTGTTGGCGCTGTGCGTGACGTTGACCTTTTCGGTAAAAGAAAGCCTGTTCAAGGCGCTGTACCCGATCGTGCAGAAACGCTTCTACTTCGAACATGCCGAAGTGTTGCAGTGGACTGAACAAGGTGAGGTGCGTTTGCGCTTGCTGACGGATTTGTCGACCGAGTGGTGCCACGGCACCGAACTGCAGGCTCAGTTCGGCGTGAAGGATGCGCAGTTGTTGAGTCTGGTCAGCATTCCAGCCTGAAAGATCTATCTCCCGTCAGGGCCCCATCGCTGGCAAGCCAGCTCCCACAGTGATCCGTGGCGCACATAAAACCTGGGCTGTACACAAACCCTGTGGGAGCTGGCTTGCCAGCGATGAGGCCGGTAAAGCCGAGACACATCTCACCTGCGTTCCTGATGCCTCGGCCAGCTCAGACTAAAACACGCCCCGCCCAGGCTCTTGCTCTTGCCGATGATTGCCCGACCGTCATGCCAGTGGATGATCCGCCGCACAATCGACAACCCCAATCCATGCCCACCCGACGCCCGGGTGCGGCTGTCATCGAGGCGCAAAAACGGTGTGAAGATTTTCTCCCACGCGGTTTCCGGCACGCCCGGCCCGTCGTCCTCGACATCGACCCGGCAACGTAATTGCCCGACCTGGTAGCTCACCGTTACCTTCGAACGCGCATGGCGCATGGCGTTGCCCACCAGGTTCTGCAAGGCCCGATGCAGGTAACGCGGCTCGGCCTCGACCCAGGCATCATCACAATCAGCCGCTGACAGGCACAAACCACGCTGCACCGTGACTTCGGCGCGCAGTGGCGCCAACTCAGCGATCACCTGATTGACCAAGGCATCGAGGTCGATGCGCTGGAACGTCAACGCCGGTGAACCCTGCTCCAGTCGCGCGTACGTGAGCATTTCGTCGACCAGTTTGTCGAGATCCTCGATGTCGTGATCCATGCCCTCGCGGTACTTCTCCAAAGCTTGCGGGGTGGTGGCTGAGCCGATCATTTCCAGACCGAAACGCAGGCGCGCCACTGGTGTGCGCAGCTCGTGGGACACGGCGCGTACGAGTTCACGCTGAATCGCCAGCAATTGTTGCAAATGCTCGGCCATGCCGTTGAACGCCGCCGCCAGCCGCCCCACCGAGTCGGCGCCGCGCGCCGGCACGCGGGTTTCCAGGCTGCCCTTGGCGATGCGCGTGGCGGCGGCTTCGAGCCCGCGCAAACGCCGCTCCAGCTGCCGCACCAGCAAATAAACGATCAGGCCGATCAGGCTCAGGCCCAACGCTGCAATCAGCACCAGCCACTGCGGCGGATACGGGTTCATCTGGTACAGCGGCCCGATTTCCAGTACCCACGGCGTGCCGACCATGCCGGCGAACACGCGGATCGAATCGCCGCCCTTGCCCAGCGCCATCACCGTGTCGCCCTCGGCCACGCGCCGGCTCTGGTCTTCGTCCATGTCGGCGTCTTCGACCTTGATCAGACGCAAGTCGAAGCCAAAACCCTTTTCTTCCTTTATCTGCGCAAGACGTTTGGGTTGATCGATAACCGGCACCCGTACCAACTCGTCGGCAAGCAAATAGATAGTCGCACGGGCCAGTTGCTCGCTGATCTGCTGAACCTCCCCCGTCAGGACGAGTTGTTCCTTGTCGCTGACCAGTCGATAGACCTTGGCCGCGTGCGGGCCGGTCTGTTCGACCAATGCCTGCCCGCGCAGTACGCGGGTGCGCTGGCCGAGGTCAAGGCCGGTGTCGGTGAATGTCTTGAGCGCCAGCGGAATCCCCAGCAATCGCTCCCACACCAGCAGCGCACGACGCCGTTCGGTGGCGTTCATCGGCTGCAAGTTGTCGGCCATCAGCGAAAACGTGCCGTGGGCCAGCCGCTCGCGGTATTGCTCGCCGCGCACCTGGTTGAGCAGGTTCAGCGCCAGCACGCCGAGCACCGCGACCAGAATCAGCGCGGCGCACATGCCGCCGTAGATGCGCAGGAAGATTGAATTCACAGGGTCAGGTCTGCGCAGGCTTCAGGGACGAACAGATAGCCTTTGCTGCGGATGGTCTTGATCAGTCGCGGATGATCCGGGTCGTCGCCGATCTTCGGGCGGATGCGCGAGATGCGCACGTCGATGGAGCGATCCTGACCGTCGTAGCCGATGCCGCGCAGTGCGGTGAAGATTTCTTCGCGGGACAGGATGCGCCCGGCATTGGCTACCAGCAGCCACAGCAGATCGAATTCGGCGCTGGTCAGCTCGATACCGTTATCGTTCAGCCATGCCTCGCGCAAGGCATTGTCGACCACCAGCGGGCCGAATTGCAGTCGGCGGCATTTTTCCGCGATCGGCTCCGGCGTATCGCTGCGGCGCAGCAAGGCCTGGATGCGCGCCAGCAACAGCCGTGGGCGCACCGGTTTGCACACGTAATCGTCAGCGCCCAGATCCAGGCCCTGAATCTGGTCGGCGTCGTCGGTGCGTGCCGTGAGCATCAGGATCGGCCCGTCATAGTGATCGCGCACTTTGCGGCAGATGCTCAAGCCGTCTTCGCCGGGAAGCATCAGGTCGAGAATCACCAGATCCGGCTGCTCCTTGATGATCCGTGCCGCCGCCAGCGCGCCGTTGCCTTCGATGTTTACGTTCAGTCCATTGGCTTGCAGATAATCGCGAGTCAGCTCGGCCAGACGCTGGTCGTCCTCGACAATCAATACCTGCCAGGCTTCTTGCTCCACGGTGAACCTCTGTCTTGTCATTGTTATTAATGTGGGATCGCCCATCACGCCACGTGCGCATGGGCCGATTGTATAAACGGCGCACAGCCAGAAAACAAGTCGGCAAATGCGTTCGGACGTGGCGGTTTTCTGTGGTAGGGTTCGCGCCCTTAAAATTCCCGACGGCTGTTTTCAGCCCTCGAAAACCAGTGAAAAATCACGCGATCCAGCAGGGTCGCGGCCTACACGGCCGTTCCACCTTTCACGCACAATTTACGCACAGGTTTATCCACAAGCAGTACGTTGCAACACGCTACAAAACGCACTATCTTGTAGCCCGGCAACAAAAAGAACCCTACATGTAGGGTTTCTTGTTAAAAGCCCACCATATTTCCGACCTGAAACTCAAGTGCTTTATTGCCTGTTTGCGGTTGAACCAGCGTTGTTTTTCAAAGCCCAAACCGCACTGGCGGATGGCACCGTTTTTTCTGGCCCGAGCGGTCGTAACGGTACGGGTGTTGCAGTCATTTCTGTCACCCGAAAGGAATGCGGCTGCGAACTCAGGTTCGCGGCCAAAAACTTCGGCATGGATGCGGCGTCATTAGCCTTTTTCCTACTGTTCGAAGTGGTTATGCCGACATCTTGTCGGTTGTAGTGCTTCAGAACAGAACGGCGGGCACCCTCGTGGTGCCAAACAAACATAGAGAATGCGGAGACAATCCCCCATGCAAACCGACACAACTCGCGAGAACCCGCAGGGTACCTTGCCGCAGGCCGCCGATTCGACTTCGGATCTGTCCGCCACCGCGCCGGGTCAACTGCGCGTGATCAAGCGTAATGGCACTGTCGTTCCTTACACCGATGACAAGATCACCGTCGCTATCACCAAAGCGTTCCTCGCAGTTGAGGGCGGCAATGCTGCCGCTTCGTCGCGAATCCACGACACCGTTGCCCGCCTGACCGAACAAGTCACCGCAACCTTCAAGCGTCGCATGCCTTCGGGCGGCACCATCCACATCGAAGAGATCCAGGATCAGGTCGAACTGGCCCTGATGCGTGCCGGCGAGCAGAAAGTGGCGCGCGACTATGTGATCTACCGTGACGCCCGTTCCAAGGAGCGCGCCGTTCGCAGCACCGACGAGCCAGTGCAAGCGCACCCGTCGATCCGCATCACCCGCGCCGACGGCAGCCTCGCGCCGCTCGACATGGGCCGCCTGAACACCATCGTCACCGAGGCCTGCGAAGGTCTGGAAGAAGTCGATGGCGACCTGATCCAGCGCGAAACCCTGAAAAACCTGTACGACGGCGTGGCCCTGACCGACGTCAACACCGCCCTGGTGATGACCGCCCGTACTCTGGTTGAACGCGAGCCGAACTACTCGTTCGTGACCGCCCGCCTGCTGATGGACACCTTGCGTGCCGAAGGCCTGGGCTTCCTGGGCGTGGCCGACAGCGCCACTCACCACGAAATGGTCGACCTGTACGCCAAGGCACTGCCGGCCTACATCGCCAAAGGTATCGAGTTCGAGCTGCTGAACCCTGTGCTGGCCACCTTCGACCTGGAAAAACTGGGCAAGGCGATCAACCACGAGCGCGATCAGCAATTCACCTACCTGGGCCTGCAAACCCTGTACGACCGTTACTTCATCCACAAGGATGGCGTGCGTTTCGAACTGCCGCAGATCTTCTTCATGCGCGTGGCCATGGGCCTGGCGATCGAAGAGAAGCAGAAAGAAGACCGTGCGATCGAGTTCTACAACCTGCTGTCGTCCTTCGACTACATGTCGTCGACGCCGACCCTGTTCAACGCCGGTACTCTGCGTCCTCAGCTGTCCAGCTGCTACCTGACCACCGTGCCGGATGACCTGTCGGGCATTTACCACGCGATCCACGACAACGCCATGTTGTCGAAATTCGCCGGTGGCCTGGGCAACGACTGGACGCCGGTGCGTGCGCTGGGTTCGTACATCAAGGGCACCAACGGCAAGTCCCAGGGCGTCGTGCCGTTCCTGAAAGTGGTGAACGACACCGCCGTCGCCGTCAACCAGGGTGGCAAGCGCAAAGGCGCGGTCTGCGCTTACCTGGAAACCTGGCACATGGACATCGAGGAGTTCATCGAGCTGCGCAAGAACACCGGTGATGACCGTCGTCGTACCCACGACATGAACACCGCCAACTGGATCCCTGACCTGTTCATGAAGCGCGTCTTCGATGACGGCAAATGGACCCTGTTCTCGCCGTCCGAAGTTCCGGATCTGCACGACCTGACCGGCAAGGCCTTCGAAGAGCGCTACGAGTACTACGAAGCCCTGACCGAGTATCCGGGCAAGGTCAAGCTGTTCAAGACCATCCAGGCCAAAGACCTGTGGCGCAAAATGCTGTCGATGCTCTTCGAAACCGGCCACCCGTGGCTGACCTTCAAAGACCCGTGCAACCTGCGCAGCCCGCAGCAGCACGTCGGCGTGGTTCACAGTTCGAACCTGTGCACCGAGATCACCTTGAACACCAACAAGGACGAAATCGCTGTCTGCAACCTGGGCTCGATCAACCTGCCGAACCACATCGTCAACGGCAAGCTCGACACCGCCAAGCTGGAACGCACCGTCAACACCGCCGTACGCATGCTCGATAACGTTATCGACATCAACTACTACTCGGTGCCACAGGCGCAGAATTCCAACTTCAAGCACCGTCCGGTCGGTCTGGGCATCATGGGCTTCCAGGATGCGCTGTACCTGCAGCACATTCCTTACGGTTCGGATGCTGCGGTCGAGTTCGCCGACAAGTCGATGGAAGCGGTCAGCTACTACGCCATCCAGGCGTCCTGCGACCTGGCCGACGAGCGCGGCGCCTACGAGACATTCCAGGGTTCGCTGTGGTCCAAAGGCATCCTGCCGCTGGATTCGCAACAGATCCTGATCGAAGCTCGTGGCCAGAAGTACATCGATGTCGACCTGAACGAAACCCTCGACTGGGCACCGGTTCGCGCCCGTGTACAGAAAGGCATTCGTAACTCCAACATCATGGCCATCGCACCGACCGCGACCATCGCCAACATTACCGGCGTGTCGCAGTCGATCGAACCGACCTACCAGAACCTGTATGTGAAGTCGAACCTGTCGGGCGAATTCACCGTGATCAACCCGTACCTGGTTCGCGACCTCAAGGCTCGCGGTCTGTGGGACTCGGTCATGATCAACGACCTGAAGTACTACGACGGTTCGGTTCAGCAGATCGAGCGCATCCCGCAAGAACTCAAAGAGCTCTACGCGACCGCGTTCGAAGTGGACACCAAGTGGATCGTTGACGCCGCCAGCCGTCGTCAGAAGTGGATCGACCAGGCTCAGTCGCTGAACCTGTACATCGCCGGCGCCTCGGGCAAGAAACTCGACGTGACCTACCGCATGGCCTGGTACCGTGGCCTGAAAACCACCTACTACCTCCGTGCACTGGCCGCGACCAGCACCGAGAAGTCGACCATCAGCACCGGCAAGCTGAACGCTGTTTCCAGCGGCGGCAACCATGGCGACGATTCGGTACTGGCTGCTCCGGCAGGTCCGGCACCTGTGCCAAAAGCCTGTGCAATCGACGAGCCGGATTGCGAAGCTTGCCAATAAGCTGAGCGCATTCAGGCGCTGCAAAACGCCTGAATGAACCCCCCCCGACAGACCTCTGGTGTGTCGGGGGTTTTCTTTTGGGTGAAGGAAAGTGCCGGCTCGTTACTGCGAAGGAACGCAGAGCATCCCGGGCGGCATTCCCACGCAGAGCGTGGGAATGATCTTTGCGCAACAGTCAGGTCGCCTTCAAGCCGCGGCACCCGAAGCAACGGATATACACCCAAAAAACCAAAAAAAACCCCTCAAAAAGAGGGGTTCCGATTCAAACCAAACCCGACATCAAGTCATCTGGATAATGGTCTGCATAATCGTGCTCTGCGTCGAAATGGTCTTGGCGTTCGCCTGATAGTTGCTCTGCGCCTTGATCAAATCCACCAGCTCATTCGTCAGGTTAACGTTCGACTCCTCCAGCGAGTTCGACACGATCGAACCCAGCGTACCGGTCTTCGGCGCATCAACACCGGCCACACCCGACGAGAACGTCTCCTTCCAGCCAGTACCGCCGATAGGCTGCAACCCTTGCTCGTTGGCAAAACTGGCCACCGCAACCTGACCGATCGCTTTGGTCTGCTGGTTACTGAAGTTGGCCGTCATGACACCGCTGGCATCAATGGTCAGGCTCGAAATCTGGCCAGTCGCGTAACCGTCCTGGTATTGCGCAGTCCGCGCGGTCGGCGAGGCGTACGAAGTGGTCAGCGACATGTTGAAAGCGATGCCATTACCGTTCGCCACGGAACCGTTCGGTGCCCAGGTGACCGGCGTGGTGTTTGCATCGGTGACTGCTCCGGGAACCCAGCCAGTCATGGTCAGGGTGTTACCGGTCTGCGTCCAGCCAGCACCCGCCGTCAGCGTGTTGATGGTGCCGTCAGAGTTGAAGGAAATGTCGGCCGTCAGCGGCGTCAAGGTGTTATTGGCCGGATCGGACGGCGTACGGCCATCCATGTAGGTGTAGACACGCCAGTCATTGGTACCCGTTTTCACGTAGTACTGATCCATGGTGTGCTCGTTGCCCTGGCTATCGTAGACCTTGGTGGAGATGGTCTTGTTGTAGCTGTTTGTGTCGGTCGGGGTGAACGGCGTCACGGTCGGCACGGTTTCCGACGAGTTCAAGTTCATCGTCTGGTCGACTTTCGACGTTGGGTTCGGCTTCAGCGCCGAAGTGTCGATCTTAAGGTCGGTCAAGACGCCGTTGATGATCTTGCCGTTGGCATCGACACCGAAACCTTGCAGGCGGTTGCCGTTGTTGTCGACGACGTAGTTTTCAGCGTCAGTCTTAAACGCACCGGCACGGGTGTAGCTCAAGGAACCGTTGTCGCTGAGGATGAAGAAACCGTTGCCCTGGATACCCATGTCGAGCACATTGCCGGTGTTGTTCACGTCGCCCTGGGAAAACTGCTGGGACACGTTGGCCAGGCGCACGCCGTTACCGACAGTCTTGCTGCCGGTACCCAGGCGGGTGGCCGAGTACACGTCTTCGAATTCCGCACGGGACGATTTGAAGCCGGTGGTCGCCACGTTGGCGATGTTGTTGCCGGTCACGTCCAATTGCTTGTTGGCAGCATAGAGACCGCTAAGGCCGATATTGAAAGACATATTCCACTCCTTTGTGCCGGTTAGTCGGCTCTATATACCAATGGTTTGAACTTCGGACAGGGCAACGCTGCCCAGGCCTGCCAGGTTCAACATCAATTCACCGCCAGTCTGGCTGATGGTGACGCTGTTGACGGTCGCCGGCAGGTAGGTGACAAGCGAAGTCGCCTGGCCGTCGTAAGTTGCGTTGGCGGCAAAGTTGTAAGTGCCATTCGCCACGGTTTCGCCTGCGTCGTTCTTGCCGTCCCAGATGAAATCGGCTTGACCGGCGTTTTGCGTGCCCATGTCGATGGTGCGCACGGCTTTGCCTTCCGAATCGGTGATCTTGAGCGTGACCGCCGCCGATGACGGCACCACGACCAGACCGTTGAAACTTTTGCTGCTGTCGACCACGGCCTTGTTGGTCTGCGCGATGACCGAACGGCCCACCAGCGACGAGGCTTGCAGCGCTTGCGACGAGTTGTAGTTGCCGGCGATGCCAGTAACGGTGTCGTTCAGCGTGGTGATGCCTTCCAGGCTGCTGAACTGCGCCAACTGGGCGACGAACTCGCTGTTGTCCTGCGGATCGAGCGGGTTCTGGTTCTTCAGCTGGGTGACCAGCAATTGCAGAAACGCATCTTTGCCCAAGGCCTGATTGCCCGTGGCGCTGCCGGCGGCCGATGCCAGTCCGTCCTTGGTGGTGTTGGTCTTGACGGATGAATTGGCCAAGATGTCGTTCATGCTCAAACCGCTGGTGGAATCGGTAACGCTCATGGCAGTCGCCCCTTATTACTGACCGAGGGTCAGCACCTTCTGCATCATGGTCTTGGCGGTGTTCATCATTTCGGCGTTGGTCTGGAACGAACGGCTCGCGGAGATCATGTCGGCCATCTCTTCCACCACGTTGACGTTCGGGTAGTAGACGTAACCCTTGGCGTCGGCTGCCGGATGGTTCGGTTCATAGCGCGCTTCGAGGTTGCTTTGGTCTTCGACCACGCCCATGACTTGCACGCCTTGACCGGCGGCGTCCTGGCTCTGGAACAGCGAGTCGCTGCCGCCGCTCTGGCCGCCCTGGAACATGGTGGCGAATACCGGATGGCGCGCGCGGTAAGTCTGGTCGATGCTCGACGAAACGGTTTCGGCGTTAGCGATGTTCGAAGCCACGGTGTTCAGGCGCGTGGTTTGTGCACTCATGCCGCTACCGGCAATGTTGAAAACACTGGACAGGGACATGGATTACTCTCCGCGCAGGGCTGACACCAGCCCTTTGAATTTGCTGTTGAGCAGGGTGAAGCTGGCCTGGAAGCCGACCGCGTTTTCCGCGTAGCTCGACTGTTCCAGTTGGGCGTCCACGGTGTTCTGGTCGATCGAAGGCTGCATCGGCGTGCGATACATCAGCGACTCGTCGCCATTGCCCAGCCCTTCAGCTTCGATGTGACGGCTGTTGGTCATGTTCAGGGCAAAGTGGCCGCCGGTTTTGGTTTTCTCGGTCTGTGCTTCAAGCACTTTGGAGAACTCAAGATCCCGCGCCTTATAGTTCGGGGTATCGGCGTTGGCGATGTTGTTGGCCAGCACTTCGGCGCGCTGGGCGCGGAAGCCCAATGCCTTTTCGTGAATGCCGAGCGCTTTATCGAAGCTGATGCTCATGTCGGGAACCTTCAGGTGACCGGATTTTTCGTAACTGAGCTTTAGCAAGCCCCGTGCCAATTCGAAAAAGCCCGGAAACCGGGGCTTTGCGGCCGACGGCAACGCGGCAATGCCAGAAAAGCGGCAACCGGTTTCCGCCAGATGCCGCTTTTCTGCCGCTTCACCCTCCTCCCGTGGACACCTCATGGATCAACAATCAGGCATAAAAAAACGGGAGGCCCTGAGGACTCCCGTTTTTTTTTGTACTGCGATCAAACCATTACTTTGCCTGGTAAATGATTCCCGGGCTGCACTGCACCATCTGGTAATGATCCGGCAAACCGTTCAACGCTTCCGAGGCGCCAAGGAACAGATAGCCCCCCGGCTTCAACGTGCTATGGATGCGCAGCAGGATGTCTTTCTTCACTTCGGCAGAAAAGTAGATCAACACGTTGCGGCAAAACACGATGTCGAACTTGCCCAGGCTCGCGTAACTGTCGAGCAGGTTGAACGAGCGGAACTCCACGCGGCTCTTGATCGGCGCCTTGACTGCCCAGCGTCCCGGCCCTTTCGGGTCGAAATAACGTTGCAGGCGATCGGGCGACAAACCGCGGCCGATCGCCAGGCTGTCGTACTCGCCGGTTTTGCAGTTATTGAGCATCAGGCCGGACAGATCGGTGGCAACGATCTGCGCCCCCATTTTCAACTGGCCGAGATTGCTACGTTCGAACTCGTCGATCGACATCGACAGCGAGTACGGTTCCTGCCCCGACGAACAGGCCGCCGACCAGATCCGCAGACGCTGGTTGGGGCTGGCCTTGATCGCTTCGGGCAACACTTTGTTCTTGAGTACCTCGAACGGATAGGTATCACGAAACCACAGGGTTTCGTTGGTCGTCATGGCATCGACCACCTGTTCACGCAAACCACTGCGCGGCTGGGTCTGGATGCGCTGCACCAGCTCACCCAACGACTTGATACCCTGCTGCTCCATCAACTTGTTGAGGCGGCTCGAGACCAGGTACTGCTTGTTTTCACCCAGCAAGATGCCACAGGCTTTTTCCAGGAAGACCCGGAACTGTTCAAAATCCAAATTACCCGTAGACAATGCTGCCGCCTCTTAAATCGTGTTGATCACCAGGGACAAAACGCCCCTAGCTGATATCTGCTGCTTTGATCCGGTCGACTACCCGGGATGCCAGGTCATCAGGACGGAATTTGGCCAGGAAGTCATCGGCGCCGACTTTCTTGACCATCGCCTGGTTGAAAACACCGGACAACGAAGTATGCAGGATGATATGAAGCTTTTGCATGCGCGGGTCGTTGCGGATCGCCGCCGTCAGGGTGTACCCGTCCATTTCCGGCATCTCGATGTCGGAAATCATCATCAGGAACTCTTCTTCCGGCTTTTTGCCTTCGTCGACCAGTTTGCGCAGGTATTCCAGCGCTTGCCGACCGTCGTTCAATGCCACCACTTCGACGCCAACGGTTTGTAGACAACGCGTGACCTGCTTACGTGCCACGGACGAGTCATCGACCGTCAGTACGCGCAACGACAGCGCCTTGGTCTGCGTCTCGACGTCGACCACGCCCACCGAAATCGCTTCCGGTGTCGGCGCGACTTCCGCCAGCACTTTCTCGACGTCGATGATTTCGACTAACTGATTGTCCACCCGGGTCACAGCGGTCAAGTAATGATCGCGCCCCGTGCCCTTGGGCGGTGGATGAATCTCTTCCCAGTTCATGTTGACGATACGTTCCACCGAGCGCACCAGGAAACCCTGGGTCTTGGTGTTGTATTCCGTGATGATCACGAACGGGTTTTTCTTCTCTTTCAAAGCGCCGGAGCCGGTCGCCATTGCCAGATCAAGGATCGGAATGGTCGCCCCCCGGATATTTGCCACCCCGCACACGACAGGACTGGACTTGGGCATCACCGTCAAGGAAGGGCACTGCAGCACCTCCCGCACCTTGAACACGTTGATCCCGTAGAGCTGCTGGCCGTCGAGACGGAACAACAACAGCTCCAGGCGATTCTGCCCCACCAGTTGCGTGCGCTGGTTCACCGAATCCATTACACCAGCCATGCCAAGACTCCTACATCAACGCCAAGTGTGTTGCGACGCACATTCTGAAAAAAACGGCACGGCGCTTGCTATTTAACCCGTATGAACGCTCAAACGACATTTTCCCGACGCCTGACACCCCGTTTCCGCAGATGGTTTTGCGCGGTGCTCGCCGTTTGCCTTTTTAACGCTGGCAGCCCTGCCCTTGCCGACGCGGTTACCTTGCCTGACATGCTTATCGGCGTGACTCAGGGCTTTCTTGAATTCACCGTAGAAGACTATCTCGCCACCAGTCAAACCGAAGGTCGCTACGAAATCGAGGTCAACCAGCTCGATCCACGCATGCACATGCCCATGTGCGACAAGGAATTGACAGCTTCTTTGGAGAGCCCGGCACGCCCATTAGGCCGTGTGACCGTCAAGGTTCGCTGTGAAGGCGCTTCCCCATGGACAGTGTTCGTACCCGCTCAAGTCCGCCTGTTTCGCGAGATTGTGACGACCACTCGTCCATTGAAACGCGCCAGCATTATCGAGCCTCAGGACGTGACTCTTCGCGAGCGTGATGTCAGCTCGGTCAATCAAGGCTTTTTGACGTCGGTGGATGAAGCGATCGGGCAAAAATTGACCCGACCAACGGTCGCCGATCAAGTCATCACGCTGGTGCATCTCGAACAGGCCGAAGTCGTGCGCAAAGGCGACCAGGTCGTCATCACAGCCCGCAGCGGCTCAATGGCCGTGCGCATGCCCGGCGAGGCGCTGTCCAACGGTGGTTTGAAAGAACAGATTCGTGTGAAGAACCTCAACTCCCGACGGGTCATCAAGGCGCAAGTCATCGCGCCGGGCCAGGTGGAAGTGGCTATGTAGAAAACTGGCGCCGACCACGGCTGTTCCCTAAACTGTGCCCCAATCAGGGCAAGCGCTGACGCGCGCAGGTTCTTTGAAAAAAGCGCCTAAAGTTTTATTGGGTATGGCCGAAAACATGGCAAGCGTCCAAATACTCAGAGGTTTTCATCATGGTCATCGATTTCAACCGTTTGAACAGTTCCTCGACACTTACGGGCACAACGCGTACCAGCGCCGCCAAGGAAACCGCCGAAACCGGCACCTCCGCGCCGCTGACTACCCCGGCCGAACAGGCCAGTAACGTAAAGAGCGGGGAATCGGTACACCTCAGCAATGAGGCTCAACAGTTGCAGAAGGTCACTGACAAGCTGCGCGATCAACCTGTCGTCAACAACGCCCGTGTGGCCGAGTTGAAAGCAGCGATTGCCGATGGCAGCTATAAAGTCGACAGCAACCGTGTAGCCAGCAAACTGCTCAACTTCGAAGCCCAGCGCTAAGGCTTTCGCCGGCGCAGGCTTTTGGACGCTTAAAACCCAAGGCCAGCCATGCACGACACTAATTTATTGCAACTGATCACCGACGACTTTGCTCCAGCTCAACAATTGCTGGAGTTATTGCAAACCGAGTCCCTCGCCTTGCACGGCCGCGACATGCCGTTGCTGGAAGAAATTCTGGCGCGCAAGCAGGCGCTGATCATTCTGCTTGAACAGCATGGCCGCAAACGCAGCGAAATCCTCGCCAGCCTCAACCTGCCGACCAATCGTCAGGGCCTTGAGCAACTGGCTAGCGCATCGTGCATCGGCGAGCAACTGCTCGCCGAGAGTGACGTGCTCAACCATCTCATTGCCCAATGCCAGGCGGCCAACGTCGGCAACGGTCAATCGATTCTTGTGCAGCAAGCCGCCACAGCCAATCAGCTGAAGATCCTGACCGGCGGCGAACCACCGCAGCTTTACGACGCCAGCGGCACCTTTTCCAAACTGGCGAAACCGCGCGCGCTCAGCCAGGCATGAGCCGTTCGACGTTTAAATCCTATGAACACGGGAAACATGCTGGCAAAATACTGGCCAGCCGTAGTCAAATTTTGTCTGGAGATTGATAAAACGTGTCCAATGCCCTCAGCGCGGAAGATGCTCCGCAGCCACCAAAGGTGCTTACCACGCCCCTGGAGATCTCCAGCAACCTGCGCCAGCTACAAGACAGCCATGATCCGCTGATCATCACGTTTCACGAGCGCAGCCAACGCTTTCAGAGCTACCTGATCAAGGTCGACCGGGAAACCAACTCGATTGCCCTGGACGAAATGATCCCCCGCGATGGCGAGCGTTTTTTGAGCGCTGGCGAGCCGTTCAAGGTTGAAGGTTTCCACGATGGCGTACGCATCGCCTGGGAAAGCAACGGCACGCTCAATATCGAAGAATCCGATGGCGACCGCTTCTACACCGGTGAGCTGCCGAGCGAAGTGGTCTATCACCAGCGCCGCAACGCTTTTCGCGCCGCACTGAAACTGGCCGACCTGGTCAGCGTCGAACTGGGTGGCGAGAAGCTCAAGGCACCGATTGCCGGCAAGCTGCTGGATATTTCCGCCACCGGCTGCAAATTGCGCTTCGAAGGCGACATCACTGAGCGCCTGCAACTGGGCCAGGTCTACGATCGCATGATCGCCGCCCCACTATTCGGCAATCAGTCGGCTTCGGTCGAACTGCGCTACCTGCACTTCGAAGAAAAACTCAACATCACCTTCGCCGGCCTGCGCTTTCACAACATCAGTGGCCAGGCGGCGCGCAATGTCGAGCGCTTCGTTTATCAGCTGCAACGCGAAGCACGGCGCTTCGACAAAGACGATCTCTGATCGATTTGTCCTGACGGCGATGCAAAAAAGGGCAGTCCCTTGCGGTGACTGCCCTTTTTTCATGCCTGCTTTTTAAGGCTTGAGCTCGTCGTTGTCCGGCTCGGAAGTTTCTGCAGCGGCTGGGGTCGCGGCTTCGGCGCTGGTAGACAGTTCGGATTCCGGTTCGGGTTCCGGGTCTGTCTCCGGCACCGGGTTTTGCATTTGCTCCTGCACCACCTGCTCGTCGACCCGAGGGTCAAGCGCCGCCACCAGCGGCGAACTGGCCGCCGGCATTGCGATGTGATGCAGTGGCGCATCGTCGACCTGGTGCAGATTGGTCACGGCTTTCGGACGGATCCGCCACACCAGCACCAACGCAAAAAAACTGAAAAACGCATACAGACTCTGGCTGCCGAACAATTTCATCAGCACACCCGCCGCCAGCGGCCCGATGCTCGCGCCCACGCCATAGGTCACCAGCAGCATCGCCGTCAGCGACACCCGTCGATCTCCCTCGACGTGGTCGTTGGAAAACGCCACCGCCAGCGGATACAGGCAGAACTGCACCAGCGAACAGAAGAAACCGGCGATAAACAATACTTCCAGCGGCACACTCGGCATGATCGCCAGCGGCAACGCCGCAACAGCGAGAAACCCCGCGAAGCAGCGGATCAGCAGCGCCCGGTCATAGCGGTCGGACAGCCAGCCCAATGGCCATTGCACCAGCAGTCCGGCAAAAATGCAGCTACCCATGAACAGACCGACCTGTTCGGTGGACAGCCCTTGCTGCGAGGCATACAGCGGCGCCAGACCGTAAAACGAGCCAATGATCAGCCCTGCGCCGAGCACCGTACTCAACGACTGCGGCACTCGCTTGATAAAGAAGCGCGGTTCCATTGGCGCGGGATGCAAGGGCGCCGGGTGAATCCGTCGAGTCAGCGTCACCGGCACCAGGCACAGGGCGAAACACAGGGCGACCAACATCAGCAATTCCGGGCCAAGACTGGGGTGCATGACCAGAATCAACTGACCGAGCACCAGCCCCAGATAGGAGGCGATCATGTAGCCGCTGAACACGATCCCGCGTTGTTTGGCCTCGGCCTGTTCGTTCAGCCAGCTCTCGATGACCATGTATTGGCACATCATGCCCAGACCGACAATCGTCCTTAGCACCAGCCACGCCGGCAGCCAGTCCACCAGACCATGGCCGAGCACCGCCGCACCGACGATCCCCGCACATGCGGAATACGCGCGGATATGCCCGACCCGGGCAATCAGGCGATGGCCGATCTTGCCGCCCAGTACCAGACCGAAATAGTTGGCCGCCATCAACGCACCGACCCACAGTCCGTCGACGTTATCCGCCGCCAGACGCAAGGCCAGGTAGGTGCTTAACAGGCCCGAGCCGATCAACATCATCAGCGAGGAAAAATACAGCGCTCGAAAGGGTTTCCAGATTTGGCGCATCGGCGTTCCGAGCGGCTCCTTGCAGTAAGTACCGGACTATCAAAACGATAGCCCGGCGGCGGCGATACGTCAGGCCTGGGCTGCTAGAACTCGGCGTTCCCAGGGCGTGATCTCATTAAAGAAACTGGTCAATTCCAGGGTCTTCGAAGCGATGTAACCTTCGATGAACTCGTCGCTGAACAGTTCCTTCGCCAATTGGCTGCGTTTCAGACGTTCGAGCGCGGCATGCAAGGTACATGGCAGCGAAAGATTATCCGGCACGTCGAACTCACCCTGAATGGCGGCGCTCGGTTCCAGTTCGTGCTCGATGCCATACAAACCGGCCGCCAGGCTGGCGGCAATCGCCAGATACGGATTGGCGTCAGCGCCCGGCAAACGGTTCTCGACCCGACGAGCGACCGGCGAACTGGCCGGAATGCGCAGGCCGGCGGAGCGATTGTCGTGGGACCAGCAAGCGTTGTTCGGCGACGCAAACGGATGGCACAGACGTTGATAGGAGTTCACGTTCGGCGCAAACAGCGCGGTGAAATCGGCCATGCCTGCCTGCTGTCCGCCGATGAAGTGGCGGAACATTGCGGTCGGCTCGCCGCGCTCATCGCTAAACACGTTCTGGCCGCTGTCGATGTCGACGATGCTCTGGTGAATATGCATCGAACTGCCCGGCGTGTGCGCCAGCGGTTTGGCCATGCAGACCACGGTCAAACCGTGCTTGAGCGCGACTTCCTTGAGCAGGTGCTTGAACAGGAACGTCTGGTCGGCCAGCAACAGCGGATCACCGTGCAGCAGGTTGATCTCGAACTGGCTGACGCCCATTTCGTGCATAAAGGTATCGCGTGGCAACCCCAGCGCAGCCATGCATTTATAGACTTCGCTGAAGAACGGGCGCAGGCCGTTGTTGGAGCTGACGCTGAACGCCGAGGCGCCGTCTTCGCGGCGACCGTCCAGGCCCACCGGCGGCTGGAAGGGTTGAGTCGGATCGGTGTTCGGGGCAAACACGAAGAATTCGAGTTCAGTCGCCACCACTGGCGCCAGGCCGCGCGCAGCGTAACGGGCGATCACAGCCTTGAGCTGGCCGCGCGTCGACAGATTGGAGCTTTCGCCGGTCAATTCGTCCGCATCGCAAATGGCGAGGGCCCGTGGCTCATCGCTCCAGGGCAATGCATGGATCTGCGCAGGATCGGCCACCAGTGCCAGATCGCCGTCCTCGCTGCCGTAAAATCTGGCTGGCGGATAACCGCCCATGATGCATTGCAGCAGCACTCCCCGAGCCAACTGCAAACGCCGGCCTTCGAGGAAGCCCTCGGCGGTCATTACCTTGCCCCGTGGCACGCCGTTCAAATCCGGCGTAACACATTCAATCTCATCAATGCCCGTCAATCGCTGTGCGAGTGAACGCTGGCCATCGGTTGTCATGACGCAATCCTTGTTATTGTGCGAGCCGCGAACGGCGACCCGGACAAAATAGGCTTCGGCTGTTCGGAATATCAAGCAGCGTCACCGAAAAACCGTGGAGCTGCCGAAGGGGTCGGGTTCTGTCAGGGGAGGTAGAGGTTGAACAGGCCGCCGCCCAGCGGCCCGCCGTTGCGGATTTCCGTGCGCCCTTCCACGCCGTTGCGCTGATGCAGCGCCGCGATGCGCCCGGCGAAATACAGGCCCAGGCCGGTGCTGCCGCTGCTGTGGTTGATGCCTTGCACGTAGTCGGCCTGACGTTCGAGCATCTGCGCCGGGTAGCCGTCGCCGTCGTCATTGATGGTCAGCACCAATTGCCCGGCCTCGTCGCTGACGCTGATCAGCACCGAACTTCGCGCATGACGGATCGCGTTGTTGATGCAGTTGCCGAGCACCGAGGCGATCAATTCACGATCAAAGAACCCTAACGGACTCAACGGATCGACTTCATAGGTCGCGATGATGCCACGGCTGGCGAACACTTCCTGATGCGTAGCCAGTTGCGCTTCGATGAAGTCGTCGAGTTCGTGATAGGCCGGCTGCAAGGGCAACTGATTGACGCCCAGTTTGTACAGCCCGAGCAACTGCACGAGCATGCCGTTGAGGTGAGCGAATTCGAAATCGATCACGCCCTGCTCCGGGCTCTCGCGCTGTTCCTGCGGCAAACGAGCGAGCCACTGGCTCTGGGCCTGCATCAGCATCGCCAGGGAGTTCTTCATGTCGTGGACGGTGGAGGCAATCACCGTGGAAAAATCCAGTGCCTGGTTGTCGTCACTCATTCGCCAAACGCCTTGCTTTTCAGCTTTTGATAGCGCGAATAACGCGCGTCAGTGTCGGGCATCAGGCCGACCATTTTCAGGCACGCCCGACATTCTTCCAGCACCGCCGACGGCGCGCTGGTGTCCGTGCCGTGCAGCAGCGCCTGGGCCATGTTCAACGCGATGCTGATGTTTTTCGGTTGCAGCTTCAGCGCTTTGCGGAACACTTCGCGAGCCTCCAGCAGGTTGCCGGTCTTGTACACCCGCACACCCTGGCGGTTGAGGTCGGCAGCGGCGTTGCTCGAATTGAGGATGTTGGGGTCATCGGTAAGCTTGGCGATGTCTTTCATCACCGTCGGATCGTCGCCGTAGATTTCCGCGCAGCTCTTGAGCATCGACGTGCCCGCCTCGGCCTGGCCGAGCATCTGCAACTGCTTGGCGACCAGCAGCGCGGCTTCCGGACTCATGAATTGCTCCATGCCGTCCAGACGCATCATCGCTTGCTCGGTGAGTTTCTCGGCGGTTTCGGCGTCGTTGAGCAACAGGCTGGTGGCTTTCATCAGGCGCGCACGAATTTGCAGGCCCGGGTCGCTCGGGTTTTCCTTGGCCACGGCGCTGAGGGTCGTGTTGATCTCCAGACGCGTGCGCGTATCGAGGCCGCGATCGCTGCCCTTGCTGATCAGCGCGTGCGCTAGGCCGAGGTTGCTTTCCGGATCCTTGAAACGCGACTGCGCGCCCTGGCTCACGGCTTGGCGATAGGCGCGCGAGGCGGTGTCGAAATCTTCGTTGACCATCGCCAGTTTGCCCAGCAACGCCTGCCGGCGAACCGCCAGCGGCGACAGACGAATCGCTTCTTCGAGCACCTGTTGCGCGCCTTTATTGTCCCCCTCCGAAACCAGTACATCGGCCATGCCGTCGTACAGCGCCGGCATCATCGGGAACACCTTCAAGGCTTTCTCGTAAACGCCTTTGGCCTGGCTGACCTGGCCGCGCTTGAACAACAACTTGCCCAACCCGGCGAATGCCCAAGGCAACGGCCGGTCGGCGATGATGCTGTCGTAAAGGCGTTCCAGCGCTTCGTTCTGATTCAGGTCGCGCAACGCATCGGCGCGGTAACGCAGGCACAGCGGCGAATAGCGGATGTCTTGCTTGCACAGGGCGATGCAGGCATTGAGCACCTCGACCGGCTTGCCACGATCGAGGGCTTGCAGAATCGGCTTGAGCAGGGTTTTGCGCTGCTCCAGACGCTCCAGCCGTTGAGCCAGGCCAGAACGGTTGAACGGCTTGGTCAGGTAGGCATCCGGCTCGTGCTCCAGGGCACTGAGCACCATGGCCTGACTGGTTTCGGCGGTGACCATCACGAAGACGGCTTCGTGGCTGATCAGTTTTTCGAGCATCAGGTCTTCCAGCACCTGCTGACCGTTTTTCTTGCCGTCGCCGAGGTGGAAATCCTGAAGGATGAAATCATAGGACTTCTGCGAACACATTTTCAGCGCCTGCTCGCCGCTGTCGGCCGTGTCCACGTCCTTGACGCCCAACTCGCGCAGCATCGAACGGACGGAACTGCGGAAATCCGAGAAATCATCGACGATCAGAAAACGCTTTTGGTGATACGACAGCATCGAGGATTTCCAGGCAATTGAAGAAGACAAACCGAGGGCGCGCAGATGGTAGCTGCGGGCCATGTGCTATCAAGCAAAATCGTGTACACCCGGGTGAGTCCAGGGTGACCGTACGGTTTATCGGCCGACCTTGGGGTTCTCTTGAAGCGAGGTTGCGGGAAATACACGATCGGACTTTTCGCTTACTGCATTCACTGAAATAAACGTGATTTGTCACGGGCGTTTAAAGACACGACGAGAGTGCCCACCTGACGAACGACCTTGCAGCGGCTGAAACGCGGTTCTCGCCGCTTCAAGGCTACACTCAATGGATCAAGCACCGGATCCACCGCATTTACGCGTGCAAACCGAAAACGCCCGCAAAGAAATTGGTGCACTTGATCCCCCCGCAAGGTCGAAACAAAACAACTTCTGCCGCACCCGACCACACTGCGGAAGGAAAAAAGTCATAAACCGGATTATCCTGCGCAGCTGACCGCGCGTTTTCTGATCCCCAGCGACCTGGCATGTCGCTACCAAAGGCCGAATTCATGACCTCCAAATCCTCGGAACCCAACGCGCCTCAGCGCAAGCATCTGAGCCCTAGCCATCTGGATTTTCCAGTGGTGGGCATCGGCGCGTCCGCGGGAGGTTTGCAGGCGATCAAGCAGTTTTTCGAGCACATGCCGCAGGACACCGGCATGGCCTTTGTGATCATTCTGCACTTGTCGCCGGATCATCAAAGCATTGCCGACAAGATCATCCAGGAATCGACGCGGATGCCGGTGATGCAGGTCACCGAGCCAGTGCCGATTGAAAAAAACCGCGTGTATGTCATCTCGCCTGCGCAGCGCCTGTCGATGAATGACGGTTATCTGAACGTCAGCGACGCCGGTGCGCCACTGGCGCGGCACACCGCCATTGATCTGTTTTTCCGCGACCTCGCCGATGTGCATCGCGAACGTGCTTTTTGCGTAGTGTTATCCGGCAGTGGTTCCGACGGTGCCGTCGGGCTGTCGCGAATCAAGGAACAGGGTGGCGTGACGTTCGCGCAAGTACCGGAAGACGCCGAATTCGACAGCATGCCCCGTGCTGCCATCGAAACGCGCAATGTCGATCTGGTGCTGCCGGTCGCGGAAATTCCGCAAAAGCTGCTGGAACTGTGGCGCAACTCGAAAAAGATCATCCTGCCCAGCGCCAACGACCCGGACCTGAAGACCCACACGCCTTCGACCGCCCATGAAGCCGCCGTCGCCGAACAGCGCTTGCATGACATCCTCATCCACCTGCGCACCAGCACCGGTCACGATTTCAAGCATTACAAACGCGCCACGGTGTTGCGCCGGATCGAACGACGTATGCAGGTCACGGCACAGCCTGACTTGGCGGCTTATTACGATTATTTGCAGAACACCCCGGATGAAGCCAAATCCCTGCTCGGCGACATGCTGATCGGCGTGACCAACTTCTTCCGTGACCGTGACGCGTTTGAAGCCCTGGAACGCGATGTACTGCCGCAACTGGTGCAGGCTGTGTCGACTTCCCGTGACAAGGAAGAACTGCGCGTCTGGTCTGCCGGTTGCTCCACCGGCGAAGAGGCCTATAGCCTGGCGATGCTGGTGGACGATCAATTGCAGCTGGAAAGCAGCAAGGCAACGTTGCAAGTGTTCGCCACTGACATAGACGAGCGCGCGATCACCATCGGCCGCGCAGGGACCTACCCGCAAGCGATCGTCACCGACGTACCGCCCGCCCGGTTGCGCCACTATTTCATGAAGGACAACGACCATTACCGGATCCGCAAGGAAATCCGTGAAAAAGTGCTGTTCGCCAAGCACAGCCTGTTGTCCGACCCGCCGTTCTCGCAGATCGATCTGATCGTCTGCCGCAACTTGCTGATCTATCTGGATCGCGAGGTGCAGCGCGAAATCCTGCAAATGTTCCATTTCGCTTTGCGACCGGGCGGCTTCCTGTTCCTCGGCTCGTCAGAAAGCGCCGATGCCTGCCAGGAACTCTTCGCGCCAGTCGACAAGCGCAACCGGATCTTCCGCGCCAAGACCGGCACGCCTAACAGCCGCCGCACCCCGACCATGCCTCGTGGTGGCTATGTGCGCAGCAACATCCTGCCGCCGGAAATGAAGATCCGTAAGCCGCTCAAGCTGTCCTTCGCCGATATTCACCGCAACGCCATCGAGCGTTCGGCGCCGCCAAGCATGATCGTCGATGCCAATGCCGACATTTTGCACATGAGCGAAAGCGCCGGTCGCTTTCTGCGCCATGTCGGCGGAGAGCTGTCACGCAATCTGTTGACGCTGATCCTGCCGGAGCTGCGGCTGGAGATCCGTACCACGCTGTTCCAGGTGCAACAAAGCGGATTGACCGTGCAGTCGCGCGAAGTGCCGATCAAGCGCGGTGACCGCCATTACCGAGTCGACTTGATCGCGCAGCCTTACAAAGACGATGAATCCGACAGCGATTACGTGTTGGTGATTTTCGAAGAAGCGGAGATCGACCCGGCCGAAGCCGCCCAGACCACCGTGCTGCAAACCGAAAATCAGGTGCTGTCCAACCTCGAACGCGAATTGCAACGCACCAAATTGCATTTGCAGGACATCATCGAACAGTCGGAAGTCTCCAGCGAAGAGCTGAAAGCCTCCAACGAAGAAATGCAGGCGATCAACGAAGAACTGCGCTCGGCCACCGAAGAGCTGGAAACCAGCAAGGAAGAGTTGCAGTCGATCAACGAAGAGCTGTTGACGGTCAATTACGAGCTGAAAACCAAGGTTGAAGAAACCGACAAGATCAACGATTACCTGACCAACCTGATCGCCTCCACCGACATCGCCACGGTGTTTGTCGACCGCAGCTTGCGCATCCGCTGGTTTACCCCGCGCGCCACGGAAATTTTCAGCATGTTGCCAGTGGACACCGGGCGCTCGCTGCTCGACATCACCCATCGCCTGAATTACGCCGGCATGCCGGAAGATGCGGCGCAGGTGTTCGAATCGCTGAACATGATCGAACGGGAAGTCAGCAGCAGTGATGGCCGCTGGTACATCGCCCGCCTGCTGCCGTATCGCTCCAGCGAAGACCACATCGACGGCACCGTGTTGACATTCATCGACATCACCAAGCGCCGCGCCGCCGAAGAAGAGTTGCGTCTGGGCGAGGAACGTATGCGCCTGGTGGCGGAAAGCACCCGCGACTACGCGATCATCATCCTCGATGAAGAAGGCCTGATCACCAGTTGGAACAAAGGTGCCGAACTGATCTTCGGCTACACCAAGACTGAGGCCGAAGGCAGCTATTACGACTTCATTTTCTCTCCGGAAGACCGCGCCATCGGCGCCCCGGAGACCGAACTGACCACCGCCCGAACCAACGGTCGCGCCGAAGACGAGCGCTGGCATCTGCGTAAGGACGGCAGCCGCTTCTTCTGCAGTGGCGAAGTGACCTTGCTCTGCGGCGATCATTTGCAGGGCTACGTGAAAATTGCCCGCGACTTGACCGGACACAAGCGCCAGCACGAAGAACAGAGCCAGGAACTGGAGCAGACGCGCAACACCATTTCCTTGAAGGACGAGTTCTTCGCGATCATGTCCCACGAACTCAAGCATCCGCTGAATCTGATCCAGCTCAACGCCGAACTGCTACGCCGCTTGCCAGTGACACGCACCTCCGGCCCGGCGACCAAAGCCGTGGGCACCATCTGCGATGCGGTCAACAGCCAGGCTCGGATCATCGATGACCTTCTCGACGTTGCACGGGTGCGCACCGGCAAACTCAAGCTGCAACCGACCCGGGTGGATTTCTCCAGCGTGCTGCGCGACATCCATAACGTGGTGCTCAACGAGCAGCATCAGACTCAAGTCGACCTGCAACTGCCGGACGAGCCGCTTATCGTCCATGCCGACCCGACCCGCGTCGAACAAATCATTTGGAATCTGGTCAACAACGCATTGAAATTCACCCCGCCTACCGGGCGTATTCAGCTAATCGCCGGCCACAATGGCGTCACCGCTCAACTGGATGTGAAGGATAACGGTGCCGGCATCGCCTCGGAAAATCTCGAACACGTCTTCGACCTGTTCGGTCAGGCTGAGAAACAGCACACCAGCAATCAGCGCCAAGGCCTGGGCATCGGCCTGTCGCTGGTGCGGCAACTGGCCGAAGCCCAGCACGGTAGCGTACGCGTGACCTCTCCGGGCCTGGGCGCCGGTTGCACCTTCACGGTGTGCCTGCCACTGGCCACCGTTGAGAACGACGCTGTACCCGAACCGCAGGCGGAGATGGAGTCAGGCAAACTCAACGGCCTGCAAATCCTGCTGGTGGACGACTCACCGGAAGTGCTGGAAACCTTGAAAATGCTGCTGGAAATGGAAGATGCCGAGGTCATGGCGTTCGACCATCCAGTGGCAGCACTGAAAGCGGCGGAACACAAGCGCTTCGACCTGATCATCTCTGACCTGGGCATGCCGGTCATGACCGGCCACGAGCTGATGAGCGCACTGCGTCAATTACCATTGGTGAAAAACGTCCCGGCCATCGCCCTCACCGGTTACGGCACCAACAGCGACGTTCATAAATCCCACACGGCAGGGTTCGATCAGCACATCGGTAAGCCGGTGTCTTATGACGACCTGATTGAAACCATCGAAACGTTGCGGCGTTCGCAGTTGCTGTAACGACCACGCATTCGTGCGTTGAAACGCAAAAAAGCCGCGCCGCAATAAACATTGCGGCGCGGCTTTTTGTTTACTTTCGCGCTACACCTTGAAGCGACGTACCACAGCAATCAGTTTGTCATTGGACGCCGCCAGTGCAGCGGTGCTCTGTTCACTTTCAGCGCCCCCGGCCACCAATTCTTCGACGATATGCCGAACCGCGACCATATTGCGGTTGATCTCCTCGCTGACCGCGCTTTGCTCCTGCGCCGCAGTCGCGATCTGAGTGCTCAAGTCGTTGATGCGAACGACCGAGTCAGCCATCACGTCCAGTCCTTCGTTGACCTTGAACGTTTTGGTGACCGTCGCCTGGCAGCTTTGCTTGGTTTTTTCCATGGCCACCACGGCAGCGCCCACGCCTTGCTGCAACCGGGCGAGCATCTCGTTGATCTCGGAGGTGCTTGCCTGGGTGCGCCCGGCAAGCGCCCGAACTTCATCGGCCACCACCGCAAAACCTCGGCCCTGCTCACCGGCACGCGCGGCTTCGATAGCGGCGTTGAGCGCCAGCAAGTTAGTCTGGCCCGCGATCTCGCCAATAACGCCGAGCACCTTATTGATACGTCCGGCATCCTCTTCCATGGAGCGCACCGAATTAGTGGCCAGCTCCACTTCGTTGATCAGTTCGCGAACGCTGCTGGATGCGTCTTCCACCACAACTTTGGAGTGGCGAGCGTTTTCATCAGCGGTCTGAGTCATGCTCGCCGTTTGAGCGGCGCTTCGTGCAACCTCGTCTGCCGTGGAGCTCATTTCGGTGATGGCGGTGACAGCCTGATCGGTCTCACTGGCATGGCGAACCAGAATCCCGTTAGTGCTGCGCGATTGCCCACGCAGTTGCTCGATACCTTGAGCGATCACTGAGGACGCCTCAGACACTTCGCCCACCATCTTCTGCAAATAAATGATGAAGCGGTTCACAGAGTCGCCCACCGCGCCCACTTCGTCGTCAGCGACAATCACAATGCGTCGGGTCAGATCTGCGTCACCGGCCGAGAGCTTATCGATATTGGCTTTGAGCACAGTGAGGCGCTTCATCAATCGGCTCAGGGCAAACACGGTGAGCAACAGCAGAACGATCACCAGGGGAATTTGAATCGCGGCGAGCGTCGTCAACACTTTGTTGCTTTGTGCGGTCAACAGACTGGTCTGCTGGGCGACAGCGAGCGTCCAGGGAGTGCCCTCGATCGCTTGCAAAAACAGGTGGTACTGTTCGCCGCTGCTGTCTTCATAAGTGCCGGGCGCCAGATCGCCCGCCGTACGCTTTTCCAGCGCCTGCTGCACGGCAGCGGCAAACGGGTATTGGGCCGCCAGGTCTTTCACATTCTTCAGGATATTGTTGCCGGATATCTCCGGCTGGTTACTGAGCACCTTGCCGTCGCTCTCGACAATCATAAGCAGCGCCCGGATTTCCCGTTCTTTCTGCGCAACCAGATCGTTGAAGAAGCCCAAAGTTACGTCGATGGTCGAAACACCAAAGGCCGCTCCATCCTTGCTGATGGCCATCGCGCAGTTAGTGCGCGGCTCAGGGCTGGCGTCATCGCGATAGGCGTTAGCCCAATTGCATTGACCCGCCGGCGCCTTCAAGCCACCGAGGAACCAGGGCTGTTCGAAATAATTCAGCGACTCCGCTGAGTTCCAATGGGTATTGACGATCAGCTTGCCGCTGCTGTCGCGGTGATAAAACGTACTGTACTTCGCCCGTCCGGCTTCACGTTTTTCGGGCAAAGGCCAGATTCCGCCGCCGAACACTTTAGCCTCGCCGTATTGGTTGACCAGTGCTGGCAACAGTCGGTCAATGCTGGCGTTATCCAATTGCGGCACCGTCTCGGTGATCACCCTCTGCTGAGCCTGCACACGGGCCAACTCAGTCTTTATCACATCGCCAATCTCCGAGGCCTGAGCGATCAGGTGGCGTTGATCGGCGGACGTCAGACTCGGCGTGATCCACAGATGAATGCCTACCGCAGTCAATGCGCCAATCAGCAAAACAAACAAGACGAGCGTGGCGGTGTAACGTGCCTGGATAGTTTTCAACATTGCCGTTTCCGGTGAATTAGCGGGTCTTCTGTTATCGGCCTGGCAGGCAATTGCTGAATGGATGTTGGGCCGCTTTACAGGCGGCGCCGATGAAAGGTCGGAAGGCGAACGGGGAAAGTTGATCGTCGAGCTTCGTCGCGAAAATATTTGAAAAAAAGCCCCGCCAGAGCATCGCCTGGCAGGGCCTTTTTTGCCTGTTGATGACATCTTGCTGGCTGATCAGAACGATCTGTCAGGAAATGTCATGAGGCATGAATCATGTGGTGTCCCAGGCGGGGTTCGAACCTGCAACCTTCCCCTTAGGAGGGGGATGCTCTATCCAATTGAGCTACTGAGACACGGAGTTGTTACGGCCTGCGCTGCGCGACAGACGGCGTGCATGTTAACGGCCATGCCCTGATTTGTCATGTCGTCCTTAGGGCTTTTTAAGTGTAGGCAAGCTGCTCGCGGTTGTGCGGGAGGCCTTACCGTGCATTTTGCATCCTCGCAAAACGCCATCATTGCAAATTGCACTGAGAGCCGTCTGAAAAACCCTTTTAAATGCTTGTTTTTAAAGGACTTAACAGCAGTTAGACTGTTGGCACGACGGCTGCTTCTCTGTTCCGAAAAGAACATTTGGAGAACCGTCCCATGAACAGCGCTCTCTTGCTTGCGAATGCCATCGCTCTAGCGGCTGTGCTGGGCTTTCATTTTGCGCCTGAGCACACCGATGCGGTGGCGCAGCGCACGCCCCACTACTTGCGGATGCAGAAAGCGCCGCAGTGGGCTGTTTCAGACGATCAACGCGATGTGATTGTCCAGGACGTCAGTCAGTCGACATTGACGTCGCCGAGCGAATCGTCCGAACGTCTGGTTTTTTGAATCACCATCAGGAGTCATCCATGTCCAAATCAGCCGCAGGTTTGCTGATCCTTGCCGTACTGAGCGGCATTTTGCATTTGTCGTTGTTCGAGGAAGCGCAAATCACCTTGCCGCTGATTGCCTCTGGCGTCTTCGGAGCGCTGTTCGTTCTGGCCCTGATTGCCGGGCGCAAGATCAAGTTCGATCCGGTTCTACGTTGACTTTCATCCAGTCAAGCAAATGGGCGACCGTATCCGCTAGATTGCCCGAGTTGTCGAGCTGCATGATCGAAGCATCGCTCGACTCAAACAGCGTATTTCGCGCAAGCCGTGCATCGATGTCCGCCACAGCCTCGCGCCCGCGCTTCAGCAGGCGCTGACGCAGCACTTTATCGTCGACTGTCAGCATGATCGGCAGAAGCGTTGGATACCGCGCCAGCGCCTGCGGCAGGTAGGCCCGCGAGCCATTGACGAGTACGTGGCGGCCTTCTTTGAGCCATTGATCCATTTGAACTGGAATGCCATAGCTGAGCCCATTGGCCTGCCAGCACAATGCGAACTCGCCCGCCAAGCGCAACCGCTCGAACTGAGCCATCGACACGCCATGGGCATCTTCACCGACCGATTCCGCTGAACGAGTGATCACCCTTCGTGCGACTTCGCAATTGAGGCTTAGCAATGGTTTTCGAGCGGCATCAATCAGGCTGTCCTTACCCGACCCGGATGGCCCCATCAGATAAATCAGCCTGCCGCCCATCCTGAAAACCCCCCGGAAGCTTGTTTGCCCTAGTAAATCGGCCATTTGCCACTATCCTGTACAAGGTAAGGGTAAAAGGACTTGAGCCGCAAAGAATGCGCGTCTCAGCGCCTGTGGGCACCCTCGGCATGAAACAAAATGCACTCAGGCAACGGCGCCGAGTCAATATTTTCAAACCAGCGCACATTTCTGACCATGGGTACTGGCATTTCGCCTTTACCCGGATCAATATTTGTCACAGAATTGACGCCAATGATCTGGCTTACTTGAGGCATGATGCGGGCCTCTTAACAATTCAGGTTGAACCATTTGGCGCGGATGCTTGTCCTATCACACATCCTGCGGCAAATCCCGAGAACCGCTCCCCTGAACTAACCGGTTAACTATATGCGCCCATTGAAACAGGCAATTTATTCCAGCCGTACGGCTGACAAGTTCGTCGTACGCCTGCCAGACGGAATGCGGGAACGCATCGCCGAGGTGGCTCGCAATCATCATCGCAGCATGAACTCCGAAATCATTGCGCGCCTTGAACAAAGCCTTATTCAGGAAGGTGCGTTGGGCGAAGAGCTGAGCATGCGCCTGGACAGCCCGGAGCTGTCGCTGCACGAACGCGAGCTGTTGCAGCGCTTCCGTCAGCTTTCTCACCGTCAGCAAAATGCACTGGTCTCCCTGATCGCGCATGATGCAGAAATGGCCGCCGACGCGTCCTGATCACACCGAACACCTCAAGCCAGCATGATTGCTGGCTTTTTTTTGCCTGTGATTTGGCTTTCGCCAGACAAAAAAAGCCCGCCATTTCGGCGGGCTGTTTTGGATGGCCTGTCAGAGCAGGAAGATGGTCGCCAACCCCAGAAAGATAAAGAAACCACCGCTGTCGGTCATCGCGGTAATCATCACGCTGGCACCCATCGCCGGGTCGCGCCCCATCTTTGCCAGGGTCATCGGAATCAGGACGCCCATCAATGCGGCGAGCAGCAGATTGAGCGTCATTGCCGTTGTCATTACCACACCCAGCGACCAACTGCCGTACAGCAGATACGCGACTACGCCGATGACCCCACCCCACACCAGACCGTTGATCAAACCAACCGCCAGTTCTTTACGCATCAAGCGCGACGTATTGCCGGTGCTGACTTGGTCGAGCGCCATGGCCCGCACGATCATGGTGATCGTCTGGTTGCCGGAGTTGCCGCCGATGCCCGCCACGATCGGCATCAAAGCCGCCAACGCCACCAGTTTCTCGATGGAGCCTTCAAACAGACCGATCACCCGGGAAGCGACGAACGCAGTGATCAGGTTCACCGCCAGCCAGGCCCAACGGTTACGCAGGGATTTCCAGACCGAGGCAAAGATGTCTTCCTCTTCACGCAGACCGGCCATGTTGAGAACTTCGTTTTCGCTCTCTTCACGAATCAGGTCGACCATTTCATCGATGGTCAGACGGCCGATCAGCTTGCCGTTCTTGTCGACCACCGGGGCGGAGATCAAGTCGTAACGCTCGAAGGCCTGAGCGGCGTCGTAAGCGTCTTCATCCGGATGGAAACTCACCGGGTCGCTGGCCATGACCTCGGCGACCTGTTTATCCGGATCATTGACCAGCAAACGCTTGATCGGCAACACGCCCTTGAGCACGCCGTCGTAATCGACCACAAACAGTTTGTCGGTATGGCTCGGCAGCTCTTTGAGACGGCGCAGGTAACGCAGAACCACTTCCAGGCTGACATCCTCACGGATCGTCACCATCTCGAAGTCCATCAGCGCACCGACTTGCTCGTCCTCATAGGACAAAGCCGAACGCACGCGCTCACGCTGCTGGTTATCGAGGGTCTCCATCAGCTCATGGACGACGTCTCGCGGCAGCTCTGAAGCCAGGTCAGCAAGTTCGTCGGCGTCCATGTCCTTGGCCGCAGCCAGGAGCTCGTGATCGTCCATGTCGGCGATCAGCGTTTCACGAACCGAATCGGATACTTCAAGCAGAATGTCGCCGTCGCGATCAGCCTTGACCAGTTGCCACAGCGTCAGACGGTCGTCCAGCGGCAGGGCTTCAAGAATGTAGGCGACGTCGGCGGAGTGCAGATCATCGAGCTTGCGCTGCAACTCGACGAGGTTTTGCCGGTGAACCAGGTTCTCGACCCGGTCATGATGCGGGCCTTCCTGGCGATGAGTCAGGTCTTCAACGACCTTTTGGCGCTGCAGCAGCTCAACGACCTGAGCCAGGCGATCCTGCAGGCTTTCCTGTGTTTTCTTTACTTCAACTTCGGACATAGGCGAACTCCACTCCCAGCAGCGGGGCACGCCGGAAGGATCAATCAGTCAATTCATGATTGGTGAAACGGGGTACTGAGTAACTACTGGGTAAGTCCATGGAGATATTCCACAAGCCCCGGCGGGGCTGACGGGCGCAATGATACACCGCCTGACGGTTTTAAACGTTAAAAAATCATGGCTGAAACAAGCGCTTGCGAGACAAACCTGAGCAGCGCACTGATCCATGAAATTGCGACGACTCATCCTGAAAAGAAAACACACCGGCGACTGAAAATATAGCGACTACCCTTGAGCGTGGATCGTCATGGAGGACGTCATATGTCAGCAAGATTCGCTCGACTTCTACTGCCCACCCTGCTCTGCCTGCCGCTAGTCGCACTCGCTACTACGGTTCATCGCTGCGAGGCACCCGACGGCAACGTTACGTTCACGACGATGAGCTGTGCGAGCGATGAGCAATTGTCCCGCCAGGAAATTCATCCCTACCTGCCCGGATCGATCATAGCGATTATTCCACCCGCCAATGTGACAGACACAACTCGCATCAAACCTACCAGGCGCGATCCTGCCGTCGTGGGTCAGTCGGAAGACAAGTGCGGCAACCTGATCAGTGCGAGACAGCGTCGAGAAGCAATCCTCAACCAGCGAATCATCGCCGGCATGAGCCAGCAAGACGTCGAAAGCGCGCTGGGCAAACCCAACAAGGTGAATATTCGCAATTCGGTCACGACCTATCGCTACGACCTCAAGCGAGGACGAAGTGCACAAGTGGATTTCGACGAGAAGGGATGCGTTGCAGGAAAAGCCAAATCCCGGACAGCAAAAAGCCCGCGTTGAACGCGGGCTTTTTGGTATATGGTGCACTCGACAGGATTCGAACCTGTGACCGCTCGGTTCGTAGCCGAGTACTCTATCCAGCTGAGCTACGAGTGCATTTTGTGTTTTTAGACCAGACCACAACTGGCTGACGCCAAGTTGCTTATATTGCTATAAACAACTCTTAAATGGTGCACTCGACAGGATTCGAACCTGTGACCGCTCGGTTCGTAGCCGAGTACTCTATCCAGCTGAGCTACGAGTGCATTTGTTGCCGCGCATTATAGGCCGTCGAATCTTTTTGTAAAGCGCTTTTTTCTAGTAATTTCAACAACTTACCGAAGAAGCCAGATTACAACGTACCACGCAAATAATGGCGGAGAACGGGGGATTCGAACCCCCGACACCCTTTTGAGGTGTACTCCCTTAGCAGGGGAGCGCCTTCGGCCACTCGGCCAGCTCTCCGCAACACGGGGCGTATATTAACCAGCTTCTTCCCCGTTTGCAAACATAAAAAACGATAAAAATTAATGGCTTGGTTCTTCGTCCTTCTCTTTCTTTATACGCAGGTAAATTTCCTCACGGTGCACGGCCACCTCTTTCGGGGCATTGACGCCGATACGCACTTGATTTCCTTTAACGCCGAGCACAGTTACCGTGATTTCGCCATCGCCGATAATCAGGCTTTCTGCACACCGACGGGTCAGAATCAGCATACCTTTCTCCTCACGCATTTCAGTTCGGGAACAACAGTCTGCAAAAAAAAGGCATCCAACCTACAACCGTAAAGGTCGCAGCCCTGTATGCCTGAGTATTGTCCAGCGCGAGCAAAAGAACAGATCCCGGGCTCGCGCCGTTCAAAAAATAAAGGGCGCGGTCAGACCGCGCCCCCTAGAGCCAAACGCATCACTCGCCTTGGCGAGCCGCAGCGTCCAGTTCAAACGCCGTATGCAGGGCACGCACGGCCAGTTCCAGGTACTTCTCTTCGATCACCACGGAAACCTTGATTTCCGACGTCGAGATCATCTGGATGTTGATGCTTTCTTTCGCCAGGGATTCGAACATGCGACTGGCAACGCCCGCGTGGGAGCGCATGCCGACGCCGACGATCGACACCTTGGCAATCTTGGTGTCGCCGACGACTTCACGGGCACCGATCTCGCGAGCGGTGTTTTCCAGCACGGTCTGTGCGGCCTGGTAGTCGTTGCGGTGCACGGTGAAGGTGAAGTCGGTGGTGTTATCGTGCGCGACGTTCTGCACGATCATGTCGACTTCGATGTTCGCGGCACTGATCGGGCCGAGAATCTTGAACGCCACGCCCGGGGTGTCTGGCACGCCACGGATGGTCAGCTTGGCTTCATCGCGATTGAAAGCGATGCCGGAAATGATCGGCTGTTCCATGGTTTCCTCTTCATCAATAGTAATGAGGGTGCCCGGACCCTCCTTGAAGCTGTGCAGTACGCGCAGCGGAACGTTGTACTTGCCGGCGAATTCCACCGCACGGATCTGCAACACCTTGGAACCGAGGCTGGCCATTTCCAGCATCTCTTCGAAGGTGATCTTGTCCAGCCGCTGGGCCACGGACACCACACGCGGATCAGTGGTGTAAACGCCGTCGACGTCGGTGTAGATCTGGCATTCGTCAGCCTTCAAAGCTGCCGCCAGCGCTACGCCGGTGGTGTCGGAACCGCCACGACCGAGCGTGGTGATGTTGCCGTGCTCGTCGACGCCCTGGAAACCGGCGACAACCACCACGCGACCCGCCTTCAGATCACCGCGAATCTTCTGATCGTCGATCTGCAAGATACGCGCTTTATTGTGCGCGCTGTCCGTGAGAATCCGCACCTGATTGCCGGTGTAGGAAACCGCCGGCACACCGCGTTTGATCAACGCCATCGCCAGCAGGGCAATCGTCACCTGCTCACCGGTGGAAACGATCACGTCAAGTTCACGCGGAACCGGTTGCTCGTCGCCACTGATTTGCTTGGCCAGATCGATCAGACGGTTGGTTTCGCCGCTCATTGCAGACAGCACAACCACCAGGTCATCGCCAGCTTCGCGGAATTTCTTAACCTTGTCGGCGACCTGCTCGATTCTCTCGACAGTACCGACCGAGGTGCCTCCAAATTTCTGTACGATCAAAGCCATTTCAAAGCCGCCTCTGCCCATGAAGGGCGCCCAAATAATCACTCAAACAGTCGCCGGGCCCGCCACTGGACTGCGAACCCGGCGACTGCCTTATAGACCCTGCTCTACAAATGGCACGGTCAGCGCCAGTGCGTTGTCCAGAGCGCCAGCGTCGATACCGCCGCCTTGCGCCATGTCCGGACGACCACCGCCCTTCCCGCCCACTGCCGCAGCGGCTTGCTTCATCAAATCACCGGCTTTGAGTTGGCCAGTCAGGTCTTTGGTCACGCCTGCAACCAGGACGACCTTTTCCTCATGGACACTGCCGAGCAGGATCACTGCGCGGCCGAGTTTGTTTTTCAGCTGATCGACCAGCGCCAGCAGCGCCTTGCCGTCCTGACCATCCAGACGTGCGGCCAGAACCTTCACGCCTTTGACGTCCAGCGCCGAAGACGACAGATCGTCGCCGGCGGCGCTGGCAGCCTTGGCCTGCAACTGCTCGAGTTGCTTCTCCAGCAGACGGTTGCGCTCCAGCACAGCCGACAGCTTGTCGATCAGGTTGTCACGGCTGCCCTTGACCAGGCTGGCCGCTTCCTTGAGTTGTTCTTCCGCCGCATTCAAGTAGGCCAGCGCCGCAGCGCCGGTGACCGCTTCGATACGACGCACACCCGATGCCACACCGCCTTCGCTGATGATTTTCAGCAGGCCGATGTCGCCGGTACGGTTGGCGTGGATGCCGCCACACAGTTCCACCGAGAAGTCGCCCATGCTCAGCACGCGCACGTTGTCGCCGTACTTCTCGCCGAACAGCGCCATCGCGCCTTTCTGCTTGGCGGTCTCGATGTCGGTTTCTTCAGTTTCAACGGCGGAGTTCTTGCGGATCTCGGCGTTGACGATGTCTTCCAGCGCTTTCAGTTGCTCAGGCTTGATCGCCTCGAAGTGGCTGAAGTCAAAACGCAGGCGCTGGCTGTCCACCAACGAGCCTTTCTGCTGAACGTGATCGCCCAGCACTTTGCGCAATGCGGCGTGCAGCAAGTGAGTGGCCGAGTGGTTCAGCGCAGTGGCATGACGCACATCGGCTTCGACGTGGGTTTCCACCGGCGCGCCAATGGTCAGGCTGCCCGACGCCAGCACACCGTGGTGCAGGAATGCGCCGCCGGTCTTCGTGGTGTCGCGCACATCAAAGCGGCTGTCGCCGGCCTGGATGAAGCCGCAGTCGCCGATCTGTCCACCGGATTCGGCGTAGAACGGCGTGCTGCTCAGGACAACCACACCTTCCTGGCCTTCGCTCAGGATGTCTACGGATTGACCATCCTTATACAGCGCGACGACTTTCGCCGAACCGCTGGTGGCCTTGTAACCGGTGAACTCGGTGTCGACATCAACCTTGACCAGGCTGTTGTAGTCCATGCCGAACGAACTGGCGGAACGCGCACGGACGCGCTGGGCTTCCATTTCGCGTTCGAAGCCGGCTTCGTCGATGGTCAGGCTGCGCTCGCGGGCGATGTCCGCGGTCAGGTCCATCGGGAAACCGTAGGTGTCATAGAGCTTGAAGACGACGTCGCCGGGGACAATTTCGCCTTTGAGGTCGGCCAGATCCTGTTCGAGGATTTTCAGGCCCTGCTCCAGGGTTTTGGCGAACTGCTCTTCTTCAGCTTTCAGCACGCGCTCGATGTGCGCCTGCTGGGATTTCAGTTCCGGGAAAGCTTCGCCCATTTCGGCCACGAGCGCGGCAACGATCTGATAGAAGAAGCTGCCTTTGGCGCCGAGTTTGTTGCCGTGACGGCAAGCGCGACGAATGATCCGGCGCAGCACGTAGCCACGGCCTTCGTTCGAAGGCAGCACGCCGTCGGCAATCAGGAAGCCGCACGAACGGATGTGGTCGGCGACGACTTTCAGCGATGCCTGAGCGTCGTTGCTGCAACCGATCGCTTTGGCCGATGCGTCCAGCAGGCTTTGGAACAAGTCGATTTCATAGTTCGAGTGAACGTGCTGCAGCACGGCACTGATCCGCTCCAAGCCCATGCCAGTATCGACCGACGGCGCTGGCAGCGGGTGCAACACGCCATCGGCGGTGCGGTTGAACTGCATGAACACGTTGTTCCAGATTTCGATGTAACGGTCGCCGTCTTCTTCCGGCGAGCCCGGTGGGCCGCCCCAGATATCGGCGCCGTGGTCGAAGAAAATCTCGGTGCACGGACCGCACGGGCCGGTATCGCCCATGGTCCAGAAGTTGTCGGAGGCGTAAGGTGCGCCTTTGTTGTCGCCGATGCGCACCATGCGCTCCGCCGGCACGCCGACTTCCTTGGTCCAGATGTCGTAGGCCTCGTCATCGCTGGCGTAGACCGTGACCCACAGCTTTTCCTTTGGCAGGTTCAGCCACTTTTCGGAGGTCAGGAAATTCCACGCGTAGGTGATGGCGTCGCGCTTGAAGTAATCGCCAAAGCTGAAGTTACCCAGCATTTCGAAGAAGGTGTGGTGACGAGCGGTATAACCGACGTTTTCCAAGTCGTTGTGCTTGCCGCCGGCACGCACGCATTTCTGGCTGCTGACGGCCCGGGTGTACGCACGTTTTTCCTGGCCCAGGAAACAGTCCTTGAACTGGTTCATCCCCGCGTTAGTGAACAGCAGGGTCGGGTCGTTGCCCGGAATCAAAGAGCTGGAGGCTACTCGGGTGTGGCCTTGCTCTTCGAAGAAGCGAAGGAAGGCTTCACGGATTTCTGCGCTTTTCATTAGGTTCTTCCACGGAGGCTGCGGCCAAAGGCCTGTGCGAAACGTCAACAGACGAAGCAACGGCAAAGGGCCGCATTATATCGGCCCTGCGCGTGGGGTACAGCGTGTTTATACGATAGAAGCTGTCAATTGGACGGCTAACCCTGTCAGTGGCGTGAAAACTCGACGAATGCCGCGATCACTTGCTCGATTTGTGAGCGATTGACGTCCATGTGCGTGACCATGCGCAAACGGCCGGCAGCACTCAACTTGATCCCGCGTTCGGCAGCAAAGGCCTTGATGGCTTCGGCCTGATCGCCCATCTGCACGTACACCATGTTGGTTTGCACTGGCTCCACCGTGAAACCGGCGTCACGCAGGCCATCCGCCAAGCACTGCGCGTTGGCATGATCATCAGCCAGTCGCTCGACGTTGTGATTCAGCGCATACAGCCCCGCCGCCGCCAGCAACCCCGCCTGACGCATGCCGCCACCGACCATTTTGCGTAAACGCCGCGCCTTGCCGATCAACTCCAGCGAACCGCACAGCACCGAACCGACCGGCGCCCCCAGGCCTTTGGACAGGCACACCGACACCGAATCGAAATGCTGAGTGATTTCCCGTGCATCAACTCCCAGCTTGACTGCCGCGTTGTACAGGCGCGCGCCGTCCAGGTGCAGTTGCAAGCCATGCTCGCGGGTAAACGTGCGCGCTCGCGCCAGATATTCCAGTGGCAGCACCTTGCCCTGCATGGTGTTTTCCAGCGCCAGCAACCGGGTGCGGGCGAAGTGAAAGTCATCGGGCTTGATCGCGGCGGCCACTTGATCGAGATCCAGCGAACCGTCGGCCTGCACGTCCAATGGTTGCGGCTGGATCGAACCGAGCACCGCCGCGCCCCCGCCTTCGTATTTGTAGGTGTGGGCCTGCTGACCGACGACGTATTCGTCACCCCGCTCACAGTGGGCCATCAAGCCGAGCAGGTTGCTCATGGTGCCCGTCGGCACGAACAGCGCGGCCGCGAAGCCCAGGCGCCGGGCCAGTTCTGCTTCGAGCTGATTGACCGTCGGATCCTCGCCATACACGTCGTCTCCAGTCGCCGCGCGAGTCATCACGTCGAGCATGGCGGGGGACGGTTGGGTAACGGTGTCGCTGCGAAGATCGATAACGCTCATGAACCTGGCCTCAAGTCAGCAGGGGAAATCCCTTTACGAAGTGGGATTACTGCGGTCAAGACGCCGATTAATCAACCCTTGCGCAAGGAAAAGTCTTTTCGAACCGTCGAAAAATCCGATGGCAATCATCTGAAAGGCGCAATGCACGACGTAACAATCTGTGTTAAAAACGCTGCGCCGCCCGATAAAGGGCGGCGAAAACGTTCTCAGGGCGGGGTGCAACTCCCCACCGGCGGTAATTGCGCGCAACGCGCATAGCCCGCGAGCGCTTGGCGACGGACACGGCTTCGGCGGTGGATGGCGGCAAGGTCAGCAGACCCGGTGTGATCCCGGGGCCGACGGTCATAGTCCGGATGAAGAGAGAACGGGATTGACGCCAAAGGATCGTTCGCGGCATGCGTGCCGACGTTCGTCCCCTTGAATCCCCTTCGATTCATAACGCCCTGTTTTTCACACAAACAGGAGTCAGAACATGCAACCCACCGCAATCGACAGCAAAAACAAACACCCCCATGGCGAGCGCGTCGCGTTCATCCAGGCCTGCTGGCACAAGGAAATCGTCGATCAGAGCCGAATCGGTTTTGTCGCCGAAATGATTGCCCAGGGTTATCAGGAATCCGATATCGACTTCTTCGAAGTCGGCGGTGCCTTTGAAATGCCCCTGCACGCCAAGCTGCTGGCAAAGACCGGTCGTTATGCCGGCATCGTCGCGGCAGCCCTCGTAGTGGACGGCGGCATCTATCGTCACGAGTTCGTCGCCCAGTCGGTGGTGAGCGGCCTGATGCAGGTTCAACTGGAAACCGAAGTGCCGGTGTTCTCGGTGTCCCTGACCCCGCATCACTTCCATTCCGGTGAAGAACATCAGAAATTCTTCTTCGAGCACTTTGTGCACAAGGGTCAGGAAGCGGCAAAAACCTGCGCAGACACCCTGAAGAAAATCCGCGCGCTGCGCCGTACCGAGCCGCGTGCTGTAGCGGTCTGATACCTGATTGATTGTTGATTGATCGTTCCCACGCTCCGCGTGGGGGCGATCATCACAGGGGATCGGTCAGGCGAGGTTTTCGTCGGTAGCGGGCACGATCAGGATGCCCGCCCGCAAGCCGTTCTTGACCTTGGGATTGGGGAAGATGATTCGCGCGCCCTGCTCTTCAATGATCCAGCGGGTATTGGCCAGGTCTTCGGCCAGTACATAACCCATCTCCAACTCCGAAAAGTTCTCGATGTCCTGCGGCAGGTTCAGGCGGAAAGCATCGCTGTGCTTGATGATCTCCCGCGCCACGCTGAACAGTTGCAAGCCGTCCAATCCGTCATCCGCCAGCTCCGGCTCGTTGCCTTCGATGATTTGCTGCAAGCGGGTTTCCAGCAGCGACACGTTGACGCCGTCGTTGTGGCCGAACGGTCGTGCCTTGCCCAGTTCCAGCGTGAAAGACTCCGCGCCGAGCTTGTCGTAGGTGTAGGAGCTGAAGACGATGGACGGTTTGTTCTGCAGCAGCACCGCTTCCATACCCGCCCCGCGCAAACGCGCCAGTTGCTGACGGGAATGCTGGCGACCTTCCTTCCACGGGTACAGGGCAAACTGCTCGATCTTCGAACCACGGATCGCCGTATGCAAGTCGTAGTGCAGGCGCTGGCGATCCGGCAGGCTGAAGAAGCTCGCCGCCAAACGTTCCAGCTCACAGGCGCGCAGCGCTTCGCTGCCACTGCTTTGTTCATGCCGGCCGTTGAACAGCCGATTGACGTCCTGCTCGACAAAGCGCTCGCCCTTGCGAATCGCTTCGGGATTGCCGAACAAAAACAGAATGCGTGCTCGCGGCTTCAAATCACCACGGGCAATGTCGTGCAGCAACCGGTCGAGCAACTCGATCGGCGCTGTTTCGTTGCCATGGATTCCCGCCGAGAGCAGCAGATCCAGGCCATTGTCGCGCGCTTCGGGCGGCCGGACTTCCAGCGCACCTTCGCTCAACCAGCGCATGCGCACGCCTTCGACAGTCAGTTGAGTCTTCTCCGCCGGTTCGCGACCAGCGAGGGTCAGTTCAAGCAGTTTGCCGAGGGCGAGCATAGAGCCGTTTCCTTAGTGGTCGTGGTTGCAGTCCGGGCCGTGGACGTGTTCTTCGTCGCCGCCCACGTCGGCCGGTTCCATTTCCAGTTGCAGACTTACCAGATTAGTCGCCAATGGGCGCAACAGCAGGTTGGCGTATTCGGCATCGCCTTCCTCGACGTCAACGCCGATCAACAGTTGGCCACGGCCGTCCTGCTGGATCCACAGCTCCTTGCCCTGCCACATGACCGCGACGCGGGTGCAGGACGTTTGCAGTTGCGTGCCGTCGGTGTCTTCAAGGATCAGCTGCAGGGAATCACTCATGTTTTTTACGCTCTTTTGGGGAGATAAGACCGCACGCCGGTTTCAGGCGGCGCGCCGGCCATCAATTGATCTGGAATGGATAAACCGCGCCCAGTTTAAGGATTTGCGTCAGTTCATCCAGTGCCGTCCGGCATTCAAGCAGCAACTGCGGATCCGCCAGATCGGTTTCGGTCATGCGGTCGCGGTAGTGCTTTTCAACCCATGCGGTCAACGAACCGTACAACGGTGCGGTCATGATAACGCCTGGATTGACGGCCGCCAGTTCGGTTTCGTTGAGTGCGACGCGAAGTCTCAGGCAAGCAGGACCACCGCCGTTCTGCATGCTTTGCTTGAGATCGAAGACTTTCACTTCGCGGATCAGCCCGCCGGAGCTGGTCAAACCCTGCAGGTAGTTCCAGACGCGCTCGTTGCCACGACATTCTTCCGGCACGATCAAGAGCATTGAGCCGTCAGGACGCGACAGAAGCTGGCTATTGAACAGGTAGGAACGAACCGCGTCGTCCACGGTGACCGCAGAACGCGGAACACACACAGACTGAAATTTCCCACCGACCTTGGCGAGTTTGCCTTGCAGTTCGGCCAGCATCCGCTCGGTGTCGAGGAATGCGTCCTCGTGGTAGAACAACACCTCACCGTTGCCCACGGCAATCACGTCGTTATGGAAAACGCCCTGATCGATGACCGCCGGATTCTGCTGGCCATAGACCACGCCGTCGTCGCGCAAGCCGTGCAGACGGGCAACAGCCTGAGATGCTTCGAGCGTCTGGCGCGCCGGGTATTTTTGCGGCGACGGGTAACGCATATCGAAAGCACTGCGCCCGAACACGAAAAACTCGACACCCGCTTCGCCGTACTCACGGCAGAAACGCGTGTGGTTGGCCGCCCCCTCGTCACCGAATTGCGCCACCGCCGGCAACGCGGCGTGATGGGCGAAATGCTGCTGATCGGCAAACATCGCCCCCAATACGCGGCTGGTGGTCGGGTGCTCGATGCTGCGGTGATATTTGCAGTTGAGGTTGGCGGCGGTGAAATGCACACGACCATCGGCCGTGTCGGCGCTCGGGCTGACGGTGGCAGCGTTGGCCACCCACATGCTCGACGCCGAGCAACTGGCGACCAGCAATGGCATGGCTTCTTTGGCGGCGCGTTCGATGACCTGAGCGTCGGTGCCGCTGAAACCCAAACGGCGCAACGCGGCCACGTCCGGCCGCTCCTGCGGTGCCAGCACACCTTGTTGAAAGCCCATGTCCATCAGCGCTTTCATTTTCGACAAGCCTTGCAGCGCCGCTTCCTTCGGGTTCGAAGACTGCTGGCTGTTGCTTTGCGAGGCGACGTTGCCGTACGACAGACCGCCGTAGTTATGGGTCGGCCCCACTAGACCGTCAAAATTGACTTCATAGGATTTCATCGGTGAGGCTCCACGAGAATCTGTTGTTTTAGGCTTCAGTAACTGGATTTGAGACCGAGGCGCGGCCATCGCTGGCAAGCCAGCTCACACAGGTTTAGCGGTGGACGCGATCCCTGTGGGAGCTGGCTTGCCAGCGATTGGGCATCACGCCATTTTCACGCCTGGCGTCAGGGCGGCCGGCATCACCAGGGTCGGTGTTTCCAGCGAGGCCACCGGGTACGCGCAGTAATCCGCTGCGTAATAGGCACTGGCGCGATGGTTGCCCGAGGCGCCAACGCCACCGAATGGCGCGCTGCTCGCAGCACCCGTCAATTGTTTGTTCCAGTTAACGATGCCTGCACGGCTTTCCAGCCAGAACTGCTGATAACGCGCTTCGGAATCCGACAACAAACCAGCCGCCAGGCCGAAAGAAGTGTCGTTGGCTTCAGCGATGGCCGCTTCGAAATCGGCGTAGCGAATCACTTGCAGCAAAGGCCCGAAGAACTCTTCGTCCGGACGCTCGGCAACCGCCGTCACATCAATGATGCCCGGGGTCAGCAGCGCGGCCTGAGCTTGTGGCTGAGTCATTTGCAGCAAGGCCATCGCGCCATTGGCGAGTAGATGCGCCTGGGCGTCCATCAACGCTTTTGCAGCGCCGAGGGAAATCACCGAGCCCATGAACGGTGCCGGCTGCTGATCGAACGCACCAACCTCGATGGTCGAGCTGACCGCGACCAGACGTTTCAACAGGCTGTCGCCCCAGGCGCCTTGCGGCACCAGCAAACGACGGGCGCAGGTGCAACGCTGACCGGCGGAAATGAACGCCGACTGAATGATCGTGTAGACCGCCGCGTCCAGATCGGCGACCTGATCGACCACGAGCGGATTGTTGCCGCCCATCTCCAGCGCCAGAATCTTGTCCGGGTGTCCGGCAAATTGCTGGTGCAGATGATTGCCGGTGCGGCTCGAGCCGGTGAAGAACAGACCGTCGATACCCGGATTCGCCGCCAGCGCGATTCCCGTTTCGCGAGCGCCTTGTAGCAGGTTCAATACACCGGCCGGCAAACCGGCCTCGATCCAGCACTTGACCGTCAGTTCGGCGACTTTCGGGGTCAGCTCGCTCGGCTTGAACAGCACGGTGTTACCGGCCAGCAGGGCTGGAACGATATGGCCGTTCGGCAAATGACCGGGGAAATTGTAAGGGCCAAACACCGCGACAACACCGTGAGGTTTGTGGCGCAGCACGGCGGTGGCGTCGCCCAGCGGGCCGCTCTTCTCGCCGGTACGCTCGCGGTAGCTCTGCACCGAAATGGCGATCTTGTTGACCATGCTGGTGACTTCGGTCGCCGATTCCCACAACGGCTTGCCGGTTTCCTCGCCAATGGCGCGAGCGAGTTCGTCGGCATGGCTCTTCAGCGCAGCGGCGAACGCTTCCAGCACGCTGACGCGATCTTCCAGCGAACGCCGGGCCCAGGCCGGAAACGCCTGACGCGCAGCCTGCACCGCCGATTCGACCTGAGCAGCCGTTGCGCCCTGCCCCGTCCACAGCACTTGCTGGGTCACCGGGTTCAGCGATTGAAAGGCTTCACCCTGACCGGCCAGCCACTCACCTGCGATGTATAGCGAATTCATTGTTTCGACTCCCGGGCAGCGGACAACGCCACGGCGCGCACTTGATCGCCGGCGTTGAGTTGAAGACGTTTGGCGGTCAGCGGATCGACCACCAGGGTGCCAGCGGCGAGGCGGGCCGGCGCGGCGGTGATGCGGCAGTCTTCGCATTTGCGGTTATGAATGATGAACGGCGTGGCGTCATCGCCCGGCGTGCCGATGGCCAGCACCAGCGCTTCGCTGTCACGCACGGCGCGGATCTTGGTGGTCTCGCATTCGATGGCGGGACCGGCGTCGAAGATGTCGACGTAACCCTGATAGCTGAAACCTTCGCTTTTGAGCATCGACAGCGCCGGCTCGGTGTCCGGGTGGACCTGACCGATCACCTGACGCGCGCCTTCGGACAGGAAGCAGGTGTACAGCGGAAACTTCGGCATCAGTTCGGCAATGAATGCCTTGTTGCCGACACCGGTCAGGTAATCGGCCTGGCTGAATTCCATCTTGAAGAAGTGCCGGCCCAGGCTTTCCCAGAAAGGCGAGCGGCCAGCGTCATCAGACACACCGCGCATCTCGGCAATGATCTTGTTACCGAACAGTTTCGGAAACTCAGCGATGAACAGCATGCGCGCCTTGGACAACATCCGGCCGTTAAGGCCATTGCGATAATCGGCATGCAGGAACAACGAGCACAGCTCGGAATTGCCGGTCAGGTCGTTGGCCAGAAACAGCGTCGGAATCTCGCGATAGATGTTCAGCTCTTGCGAGGCGCTGACGGTCAGGCCGACGCGGAAGTTGTACCAGGGTTCACGCAGGCCGACTGCGCCGGCGATGGCGGAAATGCCCACCACACGGCCGTCGTCATCTTCGAGGACGAACAGGTAATCCGCGTCGCCACGGCCGGCTTCGCCGCGAAAGGTCTTCTCGGCCCAGCCGACCCGATGCGTCAGGCGCTCTTCATTGGCCGGCAATGTGGTCAGGCCGGTGCCGGTACTGCGGGCCAGGTCGATCAGAGCGGATAAGTCGCTGCTGCGTACGGGACGAACGATCATGCTATCTCCTCAAACGGGCCGCTTGCGCCACCCGTGAAACTTCGCTGCTTACTGAGCAATGCGGCTGAGCGGTCAGACCGCTACCAGACGCACGCTGGCACCTTCACCGACGCCCAGGGCTTCGGCGGCTTCCAGATCCAGGGTCACCGGTTTGCCGGGCGCGTAATCGAGTTCGAGCAACACCGCGCGGTAATCCTGCAACTGGGCGTTGGCCACCAGATACTGACGCCCGACACCTTTGACCGGCTCGCCGATCTTCACCGGCACCACACGGCTCTGGGCAATCGAACGGATCCCCGAGACACGGGCATGCAAGGTCGGGCCGCCGTCGAAAATATCGATGTAGTGATCGGTCTCGAAGCCTTCGCGCATCAGGATGTCGAAGGTGATCTGTGCGCGAGGATGCACCTGACCCATCGCCTCCTGCGCGGTATCCGGCAGTAGCGGCACATAAATCGGGTAATGCGGCATCAGTTCGGCGAGGAACGTGCGGCTCTTCAAACCGCACAGACGCTCGGCTTCAGCGTAGTTGAGGTCGAAGAAGTTGCGGCCGATGGCATCCCAGAATGGTGAGTCGCCATTTTCGTCGCTGTAGCCGACGATCTCGGTCACCACCGAATCGGCGAAGCGCTCGGGATGGCTGGCGACGAACAGCAGACGGCCACGGGAATTGAGCTCGGCCCACGGCGACCCCACCAACTCTCGCTGCACGTAGAAACTGGTCAGCAAACTGTTGCCGGTCAGGTCGTGGCATTGCGAAAGCACGTGGATCTTGTTGTGGATCTTCAGCTCACGAGAAGCGTGCACGAAGGTTTCGTTGCGAAAGCTGTAGAACGGCTCGGAATAACCCGCCGAGGCGACGATGGCCGAGCAGCCGACCAATTTGCCGGTGGTGGAATCCTCGAGAACGAAGAAGTAGCTCTCCTCACCGTTGAAGCTCACTTCGGCAGAGAACGACGCTTCGCTCGCGGCGATCTTGTCGCTCAGACGTTCCACGTCATCCGGCAAGGAAGTGACACCAATCGGGCTGTCCGCAGCCAGACGCTGTACCTCGCCCAGATCAGCCATTTGCGCGGGGCGCATCACCAGCATGGTGTCACTCCTTAATCTCAGAACTTACAGAAAAAAACACCGGACATTGCAGGAGTGAGCCTGCTCGCGAAAGCGGTCTATCCGCCAGTCTTGTCGGCGACTGACGCTGCCTCTTCGCGAGCAGGCTCGCTGCTACAGTTGATTTGTCTGGCATCAAAATTGGGTTCGACGCCTGGAACACCAGGCGCCGAAGGGTCTATCAGGCTTGCGTCAACTTGGCGACGGCGCGCTCGAAACGATCCAGGCCGGCATCGATATCGGCATCTTCCACCACCAGACTCGGGGCGAAACGGATCACGTCCGGCCCGGCCTGCAGAATCATCAGGTTTTCACGCTCGGCGGCATTGAACACGTCCTTGGCCTTGCCTTTCCAGGCATCGCTCAGCACGCAACCGATCAACAGACCAAGGCCGCGCACTTCGGTGAACAGGCCGTATTTCTCGCCTATCTGTTCCAGGCGCGCCTTGAACTTGTCGTGCTTGGCATTGACGCCGGCCAGCACTTCAGGAGTGTTGATCACATCGATGACCGCTTCAGCCACTGCGCACGCCAGCGGGTTACCGCCGTAAGTGGTGCCGTGGGTGCCGACGACCAAATGTTTGGCCAGCGCTTCAGTGGTCAGCATCGCCGCGATCGGGAAACCGCCGCCCAGGCTCTTGGCGCTGGTCAGGATGTCCGGGGTCACGCCGTAATGCTGATAAGCGAACAGCTTGCCGCTGCGGCCCATGCCGGTCTGCACTTCGTCGAACACCAGCAGCGCGTTGTTCGCGTCACACAGGTCGCGGGCACCTTGCAGGTAAGCCAGCTCGGCCGGCAACACGCCGCCCTCGCCTTGAATCGGTTCCAGCACCACGGCGCAGGTCTTGTCGGTCACGACGGCTTTCAGCGCCGCGAGATCGTTGTATGGCACGTGGGTGATGCCGGTGATTTTCGGGCCGAAACCGTCGGAATATTTCGACTGGCCACCGACATTAACGGTGAACAACGTGCGGCCGTGGAAGCTGTTGAGCGCGGCGATGATTTCGTACTTCTCGCTGCCGTAACGGTCGAACGCAACGCGACGGGCCAGCTTGAAGGCGGCCTCGTTGGCTTCAGCGCCGGAGTTGCAGAAGAACACGCGCTCGGCGAACGTGGCATCGATCAGCTTGTGCGCCAGACGAAGGGCCGGTTCGTTGGTGAAAACGTTGGAGACATGCCACAGCTTATTGGCCTGCTCGGTCAGCGCACCGACCAGCGCCGGATGCGCGTGGCCCAATACGTTGACGGCAATGCCGCCGGCAAAGTCGATCAGCTCGCGGCCGGCCTGATCCCAGACACGGGAACCGGCGCCACGCACTGGAATGAAAGCGGCAGGCGCGTAGTTGGGAACCATAACCTGGTCGAAATCGGCGCGTTGTACCGCAGCGTGCTCAACGGACATCGGAGTCTCCTGAAGACGAACACTCGCCGGAAACTGGCGAGCGATGGGGGGGATTGTAAGGACAGTTTTCAGCCCGGCCTTGTCGCCAAGCGACAACTTCTTATAGCGCAAACCCCGGATTTGCACGGGTTTACGGCAATGCGACAAATACCGTCGCAAAGGCGCAGTTTAAACCGGTACGGCGAATTTGCGGCGGCGCGCAGCATATCAATTCCCGAGTCCCTAGCTGTCATACATATGTACCGCACAGGGACGATCGGTTTCTGTTTTGCTTGGCGTTTCCCGACGCGAAAGGATTCGCCCGATGCCCGCTTCACCCCACTCACCGCCCATCCGCGCGATGGAGGCGACCGAAACCACTGCTTTTCATGCACCGTCTCACTATGAGCATCTGAGTAATGCCATGCCGCAATGGCTGGGCGACGCCTCGCTTTCACGTCGCGTTGCACTGAAAAACATTCGCACGCTGCCGTCAGATACGCTGAAAAACGCTCGCGCGGCGCATCACATCGAGCTCAAAAGCCTGATTGCCAAACACATGGCCGCGCAGAACGAGGTCGATAGACGCCTCGCGCACCTGCAGGACGCTGAAGCCTTTGCCGCGCCCCTGCTCAAGCAAGCCATTGAGCAGCGCTTCGGTCTGGATCTGGACGTGCGGGCCACGTACCTGCGCCTCTATATTCCGGTAAAGCCCACCCTGCTTCCGTTCCCGACCGGTTCGCGAACCTGGACGGTGTCGCTGCTCGCCGCTGCACTGCATAACTTCGAACGAGACGAGGTCGAAGATGGCGCCTACGAGACCGACTCGACGTTCATCAGCCAGCCTTCGCTGTCAGGGCAGTTCGAGCCCTTGCCGCTTGTCGCCGCGAGCATGACCATCAAGGGATTTGCATCGCTATGCCGTGAACTGGATATCGGCGCCCGCTACAAAACTTATCTCGAAGCCAATCTCGGCATCGCCAATCCGGTTACCGCCGCCGCACTGCGCCCCAAGGTGCTGGCCAGTCAGCAGACTGCGCTGCGCGCCGCCCTGCAATTGGGACGAATGAATGGCGACCTGAGCGAAGATTTTTTGCGGATGATCAACGGCACACTCGATGGCATCCAGGGTATTCGTGCCGATGGCCAGCACGTGCTGTGTCATGACCTCGCGATGATGTCCACGACCCTGACCGGCATCATCATCTTTGCAGCCGATCCGATGCGCGCGAATGCGCCGGTCAGGGTCGTCGCTTACGTGCCTGACGATCCCGAGCATCCGATCAAGGAATACGCATCGGCCATCGACATGCTCAAGGAACTGACGCGTCAATTGCGTTCAAGCGATTACCAGCGTTTCTTCAGCCGTTTCGTGGCGCATGAACAACGAGGGCAGTTCTTTTCCGGCCTCAATCGTCGACTCGGCGTCATCACCTGGCACCAGACCGAGGCACCAAGCCAACTGCCGGCGTGGCGAGACACGCCGATCAACAGCCCCAACCTGCAATTCTCGGTCGCCCCGATTACCGCTGATCTTTGGCAACACCTCTACATTGAAAAATTGAACAAGATTTTGAATGACGGCCAAGCCATCGCCGTCGCAACGGCAATCGTCGACCGCAACGCGCGCTGGGCTGCCTGGGATTCATTCGTCCACACGGTCACATCGATTTTCGAAACGGCGCTGTTCGTTGTGGCGCCGTTCGTGCCCGGGCTCGGCGAGCTGATGATGGCCTACATGGCGTGGCAACTGCTGGACGCGACCTTCGAAGGCATCATCGACTGGGCTCAGGGACGGGCACTTGAGGCGTTCGGACATTTCATGGACGCACTCGAGTCGCTGATCCAGGCGGGTATTTTCGCTGCCGGCAGCAGCATCGGTGCCGGTGAATTCCGTCAGCTCCTGCCTGCTGAAGTGGTGGCCTTCATTGATCGGCTCACGGTGATCAAGACGCCCGGCGGAGAGACTCGGTACTGGGAACCGAACCTGACACCGTATCAGCGCAAAATCCCGTTGCCGAAACATTCGCGACCCGATCCCACCGGCCTGCATGTCCACGACGGCACGCCTGTCTTGCCGCTAGAAGGTGCGCATTATGCCGTGGACAAGGATCCACGAACCGGGCGTCATCGCATTCAGCATCCCACCCGCGCCGATGCCTACCAGCCGCTACTCTATACCAACGACCAGGGCGCTTGGCATACGGAACTGGAGCGCCCGCTGACATGGGATCGCGCCACCGTGCTCATGCGTCTCGGGCCTTCGTTCGAACCGCTGGGTCTGGCGCGACGTGCAGACTTGCTCGAAGTCAGCGGTTGTCCGGAAGACGCATTGCGCAAAATGCACGTGGATGAAGAACCCCTTCCGCCGCTGCTCGCCGACAGCGCCAAGCGCTTCATCATCGACCAGGATTTACAGACGTTTATCGAGCAGATCAGCAGTGACCGGCCTGATCAATTTCTCAGGGCCGACCCGATGACCCAACTGCAATTGTTAGCCAGAGAAAACCGTCTGCCCGAAAGCACGAGGTGGAACTGGGTGAACGATCAGGGAGACATTGCCTGGACGTCTTCGCCACAGACGAACCTGCCGCTGCGCCAGCTTGAGCAAGCAACGCTGAAGGACGGCGATGTACTCAAGACCCTGCTGATCAACCTCAGCGAACCGCAAATCAAGACCCTGCTCGGTGAGCCGCCCGATGGCGCGATCATCAACTTGAATGTGCGGGCCGGCAACTTGCGCAAGATCACCGCACAGGCCGCTCGCAAACATCGCGCGACGCTGTTTGAAGAGCGCTACAAAAACGCCGACACAAGCGACGAGCCGCTGATCAACCGGCTGATCGAACTCGAGCCGAACTTGCCGACGAGCATGGCAGGCGCCGTGGTCGACAATGCAACCGGCAACGAACTGCTGCAACTGGACAAAGGCGTCATGCCCGAGCGAATCAAAACGCTCACCGCGATAGGCCGCCAAGAGGTGCGCCTGACCCGCGCGTATGAAGGACTGGAGCTCGCCTCCGTCAGTAATCCGGACACCGACCGACTGGCGCTGCACAGCCTGGCAAGGCTGGACGGTTGGTCCGATCAGGTTCGCCTCGACATTCGCGAAGCCTCGTATGCACAGCCGCCGCTGGACAGCACCGGTCAGGCGGACGCGCCTGTACACAAAACCCTCGTGCGCGTGACTGACAACACTTTTCAAGCCTATGACGAACAGGGGCAGGCGCTCAGCGGCACAACGGATTTTTATTCCAGCGTGTTGCAAGCCCTGCCCGACACCGAGCGGGATGCGCTGAACATTCACATCGGGGAAGGTGAAACGCTCAGGCAAGCCGTGCGCAAAAGGCCTCTGGCGCGCGATGAATTCAGAACCGTACTGACCGGAGCGCCCCAGACAGAACCCTCGATTGAAACGACGCGGTTGCTTGGCACGTCGGGATATACCCGCCGAGTCGGCGAAGTCGCTATGACGCTAAATGAGCGCATATCGGAGGTTTACCCCAATCTGGGAGCAGACGAACTTCAACGGATGGCCGAAGAATTACGTGCCCATCCACAAGGCGCACGGATGGAACTGGCGCGCCGAGCCATTGAAATCGCGCAGCTGCGAACCGACTTGCGCGCCTGGGTGAACGAGACGCCGCGCTTTCACCCGGTCACCGGCCAACGGCTGACCCCCGACCAATTCAGTGCTGCGCGACAGAACCGGCGGATGTTCAAAAAAGCGCTCAAACGCTGCTGGTTCAGGGACGAAGGCAGCGACGCCGGCCTCAGTTTCATTATTTCCGAACCGATACTCGGTGACCTGCCCGTGCTCGCTGCCGATTTCAGCCATGTAAAAACATTGTCCTTGGAGGGCAACAGTGGCAGCGGTGCCATCGACCCGTTTCTGGAGCGGTTCACCGACCTGCGTCGACTGGATCTGCGTGACTTCCCCCTTGACGCGCTTCCGCCAGTGATCGCCCGCCAGACCATGCTGGAAGCGCTGATTCTCAGTGATTGCGGCATTCGACTGTCGATAGAAACACGAGAAGCGCTGGGCTCCCTGACGCGCCTCAAGACCCTGGATCTCTACAACAATCCGTTGGGTTTCAACCTCGACTTCCAGCGCATGCCTGATTTGGAGTACGCCGACCTGGGCAGCACCGGCATCACGGAGCCTCCCCAGGGATGGCTGACGCGCGAGCACCTGAACACGATCATCATGAGCAACAACCAGATCACCGATCTGCCCGCCCATGTGTTTCAGCTATCTGAAGTCATGCAGGACGCCATTGATGTCGCGGGCAATCCTTTGTCGGACTTATGCCTGGAGCGGATAAAAACCCTGTTCGCCAACAGCGGACGAGACTTCGGCGTCCTGGCGCCCGCCGACGACATTCGACGAGTGCGCTTGCTGTATCCGACGAACGATATCGAAGAGGCCAGCAACTTTGTCTATCGACTGGCGGGAACACTGGAACAGGGTCGAATGGAGATCACGCGTCTTGAGGCCGAGTACGCCCAGCTGTCCAATGACTTGTCAGTCTGGACGGCAGCCGTACCGCAGGTGCACCCGTTGACCGGCGCTGCGCTGGATCCTGCGGAAGCTTTTATCCAGCAGGACTTGCGCGATGACTTCAAGGCTCAGCTCGAGGCGTGCTGGAGAAGGGAAACGGAGCTGGACGATTTCAACGAAAATTTCGAACCCATGCATGAGTTTTATTTCGCCGCATCAATGTTTGGCGAACTGCCGACGATCACCGCCGACTTCAGTCATGTGTCCGTCCTTTACCTGGAAAGCCGACATGGCCTGACGACTCTTGGCAATTTTCTGCACGCCTTTCCCAAACTTCAGGGACTGACCATCAGACGCTACGCGCTGGGCGGAATCCCCGCCGAGGTGTTCAACATGGGTGAACTCAAGTCGCTGGCGTTGCCAGAGAACCATATCCAGCTTGATGACGCATCCGCTACAGCGCTGGCAGGCATGGATCACCTGGACATACTCGACCTCACCGACAATCCGTTGGGAAGGTCACCCGATGTCAGTCAAATGCATGCACTGTCGACGTTATCCCTGAGCCACACCCACATCAGCGAAGTCCCGAATGGCCTGTTCACTCTGACCCAGATCGATGACGCCAACCTGAGCCATAACAGCATCACCGAGCTGCCCCCCGACTACTTCGAATTGCCGCCTTCGATTACTGAAAGCTACAACTTCCAAAACAATCCGCTTTCCGAGGCAAGCTTGCAGCTGCTCATCAGTTACTTCCAGCGTACCGGCGCCGACTTTGGCGTTGACGCTGTCAGCCAGAGAGCGGAACTGGAGCCCGGCGAGTCAACCGATTCGGCGCATGAGGACTGAGGCTTAGCCGCGTTCGGACGGCACTGACGACAACTCGAACGGACTGCTGCTGCGCCGCTGGTTGCGATCTTCGCGCGGCGTGGCACCGAAGAAGTTGCGATAGGCGCTGGAGAAATGCGGCCCCGACGAGAAACCGCAGGACAGGCCGATCTGGATGATCGACTTGCTGGTCTGCATCAACATCTGCCGGGCCTTGTTCAAGCGCAGCTCCAGGTAGTACTGGCTCGGCACGCGGTTGAGGTATTGCTTGAAGATGCGCTCCAGCTGGCGACGGGACACGCACACGTGCTGGGCGATTTCGTCGGTGGTCAGCGGCTCTTCGATGTTGGCTTCCATCAGCAACACCGCCTGGGTGAGCTTCGGATGGCTGGAGCCCAAACGGTTCTGCAACGGAATGCGCTGACGCTCGCCACCCTCGCGGATGCGCTCGACCACCAGCTCTTCGGAGACCGCACCGGCCAGTTCCGCGCCGTGATCGCGCGCCAGCACCGCCAGCAACAAGTCGAGCACCGACATCCCGCCGCACGCGGTCAGGCGATCACGATCCCAATCGAACAGATGACTGGTGGCGATGACTTTCGGGAAACGCTCGGCGAAATCGTCCTGCCAGCGCCAGTGCACGGCGGCGCGGTAACCGTCGAGCAACCCGAGCTGCGCCAGCGGATACACGCCGGCGGACAAACCGCCAATGACGCAGCCGGCGCGCACCAGCTGCTTCAACGCGCTGCTGAGCGGTGGCGCCAAAGCGGTTGGTGGCTCGTCGGCGAGCAGGAACAGTTTCTGGAAGTTTTCCAGCTTGCCGGCCCACGGCTCGCCGGGCAGTTGCCAGGCGCCTTCGGTTGGCGGTTCGGCTTGCAGGAACGACAGTTCGTAAACCACGTCCGGATGCACACGCTGAGCAACACGCAAGGCTTCCTCCGCCAGCGCCAGCGTCAAGGCTTTAGTGCTGGGCCAAATCAGGAAACCAATTCGATGGGCAGTCATGGGCGGGCAATCCGAAACGAAAAACAGTGATGAAGACGTGGGCCAATGCTAGCCCGTAAACACACACAAAACCTCAAAACCAACAAACATCCCATGTAGGGGCTGGCTTGCCAGCGATGGCGGTGTGTCTATGCCATGGATGCAATCTGACCAGACGCCATCGCTGGCAAGCCAGCTCCCACAAGGATTTAGGCCAGCCTCTAGGTCGCGAAGCATGCCCTAATCTGGTGCATAACGGCAGCGTTTACTTGAGGCTGCCCGAGAGGAATTGTTGCAAACGCTCCGATTGCGGATTAACCAGCACTTCGCGCGGGTCGCCGCTCTCTTCGACAATACCTTTGTGCAGGAACACCAACTGGTTCGACACTTCACGGGCGAAGCCCATTTCGTGGGTTACCACAACCATGGTGCGGCCTTCCTGCGCCAGCGCCTGCATGACTTTCAGCACGTCGCCGACCAGTTCCGGGTCGAGGGCCGAGGTTGGTTCGTCAAACAGCATGACTTCCGGTTCCATCGCCAGCGCCCGGGCAATGGCCACACGCTGCTGCTCGCCACCGGACATGTGCCCCGGATAAGCATCCTTGCGATGCGCCACACCCACCTTGTTCAGGTAATGCTCGGCTTTCTCGCGGGCTTCAGGCTTGGACATGCCCAGCACATGAACCGGCGCTTCCATGATGTTTTCAATCGCGGTCATGTGCGACCACAGGTTGAAATGCTGGAACACCATCGACAGGCGTGAACGCATGCGCTGCAGCTGTTTCGGATCAGCAGCTTTCAGCGCGCCGTCCTTGTTGGCCACCAGTTTCAGCTCTTCGTTGTTCAGCAGAATCTTGCCCGCGTGCGGCTGCTCCAGCAGGTTGATGCAGCGCAGAAAGGTACTTTTGCCGGAGCCACTGGAGCCGATGATGCTGATCACATCGCCGGCTGCCGCTTTCAGGGACACGCCCTTGAGCACTTCGTGACTGCCATAGCGTTTATGCAGGTCTTGGACTTCAAGTTTGTACATGCGGTCGGTTCTCACAAAAACAGTCAGTCAGTCGTTGAGCAAGCGCCCGTGACGCAGCGCTTCGCGCCCCGCCACCTTGGCCAGCCAGAAACCGGGTTGGGCATAGCGCAGCCGTTCAATGGCAAACAGCACCCCGGATGTACCAGCACATACCGTGCTGACCCGATCGGACACAGGATCAATCACTTCGAAAATCTCGTCGCCCGCCTCGACCCATTCGCCGGGCTTGCGCAGGAAACTCACCACACCCGGGTGCGGCGCCAACAACAACTCAGTGCCTTCGAACGGCATGCCTTCGCACGGTTCGTGCGCCGGGTTCGGCCACTCGCCGGTGATCAGGCCTTGCTCGGCGAGGAACGCGAGAATGCCTTCAGCGTAAGCCTCGGCTTCAACGCGACCGGTGTCAGCCTGACCGCCCAGCTCGATGGTGGTCGCCAGACACGCCAGTGGAATCTGCGCGTCCGGAAACAGCCGTGACAGTCGCAGCCACGGCAGCGAGCACGCTTCGTCAAACGAACTGCCGCCGGAATCTTCCGCCAGCAGACCGACACGCACGTTCAAATGCGCCGCCAGCGAACGCCACTGCGGCCAGTGTTGCGGCAGGGCATACATGTGCAGCGCGGCTTCGGCGTCGCAGTGCAGATCGAGCACCACATCGGCAGTGCAGGCATGGCTAAGCAAGACGCGCTGCATGCCCTGCAACTGGCTGCTCGCTTCTGGCAAAGCTGCGAGATGATCAGCCATCGCCTGACGAATCAGGCGAATGTTGGCGTGGGGATCGTCGCCCAGACTGTCGGCCAGCGCAGCCGCGACCGGCGCGCTCAGCTCGACGAAATCGCGGTTGAAATTCTTGCCGCTGCCGGCCTCGAAACGACCTTGGTGATTGCCTTGCAGCAGCTGACCCAGACCCAGCGGATTGGCCACCGGCACCAGTTCAATCACACCATTGAGCAGGCCTTTGGCTTCGAGCTCGCCGAGGCGTTTCTTCAGTTCCCAAGCGGTGCGCATGCCCGGCAACTCGTCGGCGTGCAGGCTGGACTGGATGTAGGCTTTGCGCTCGCCGCTGCCGAAGCGGAACACTGAAATACGGCGTTCGCTGCCCAGATGACTCCACGGCAATACGTGATCGATGCGTTCCATATCAATGCTTCCGTGGGGCCAGGTAGCCCAGCCAGCGACGCTCGGCCAGTTTGAACAGGCGCACCAGAATGAAGGTCAGGCACAGGTAAAACACGCCGGCGGTGATGTACGCCTCGAACGGCAGATAGTACTGCGCATTGACGGTACGGGCGGCGCCGGTGATGTCGATCAGGGTCACGATGGATGCCAGACTGGTGGTCTGCAGCATCATGATCACTTCGTTGCTGTACTGCGGCAGTGCCCGGCGCAGGGCTGAGGGCAGCAGGATGCGTTTGTACATCTTGAAGCGCGACATGCCCACGGCCTTGGCGGCTTCGATCTCGCCGTTCGGCGTGGCCCGCAGGCTACCGGCAATGATCTCGGCGGTGTAGGCGCTGGTGTTGATCGCAAAGGCAAAACACGCACAGAACGTCGCGCTCGACAGCCATGGCCAGAAAACACTCTCGCGCACGGCTTCGAACTGGGCCAGACCGTAGTAGATCAAAAACAGCTGCACCAGCATCGGTGTGCCGCGAATCACGTAGGTGTAGAGCCAGGCTGAGCCATTGACAACCTTGTTCTTCGAGACGCGCATCAGCCCCAAAGGCAACGCCAGCATCAGACCGAAAAACAGCGACAGCGCGAGCAGTTTGAGCGTGGTCAGCAAGCCGCCGTAGTACAGCGGCAAAGCCTCATAAATGACGTTGTAGTCGAAGATCATAGATCAGCCGCCCTTACGCCTACCGAGTAGCGCTTCTCAAGGTGACGCAATGCCAGCAACGAGACACTGGTAATCACCAGGTACATCGCCGCCACAGCGAGGAAAAAGGTGAAAGGTTCGCGGGTGGCGTCGGCCGCCTGCTTGGCCTTGAACATCATGTCTTGCAGACCGACCACGGAAATCAGCGCGGTGGCCTTGGTCAGTACGAGCCAGTTGTTGGTAAAACCGGGAATCGCCAGGCGAATCATCTGCGGCACCATCACCCGGAAGAACACCTGAAAACTGCTCATGCCATACGCCATGCCCGCTTCGGCCTGACCTTTAGGGATCGCCATAAACGCGCCACGAAAGGTTTCGGACAGGTACGCACCGAAGATGAAACCCAGGGTGCCGATACCGGCGGCCAGCGGATTCAGGTCGATGTAGTCGTCATAACCGAGCATCGGCGCAACGCGATTGAGCAAGTCCTGACCGCCGTAGAAGATCAGCAGAATCAGCACCAGGTCGGGAATGCCACGGATCACCGTGGAATACAGGTCGCCCAGCCAGGCGAGCCAGCGCACCGGCGACAGACGCAGCGCGACACCGATCAGCCCGAGAACGATGGCCAGGGCCATGGACGACAAGGCGAGCTGAAGCGTCAGCCATGCGCCATCGAGGATGACAGCCCCGTAGCCTTTCAACATGATTCAGGTCCTCGAATGTTGGGATGAAAAAATGGCGCAAACCGCAGAGATCCTGTTGCTTGCGCCATTTTGGACGTGTCGTTGCGACGTGTTTACTTGCCGTAAATGTCGAAGTCGAAGTACTTGTCCTGGATTTGCTTGTACTTGCCGTTCTCGCGAATGGCCGCGATGGCGGTGTTGATCTTGTCTTTCAGTGCGTCGCCCTTGCGGGTGGCGATGCCGACGCCGTCGCCGAAGTATTTGACGTCGGTGAATGCTGGACCGACGAACGCGAAGCCTTTGCCGGCGTCGGTTTTCAGGAAGCCGTCATTCAACAGGGTAGCGTCTGCCACGGTACCGTCGAGACGACCGGCAGCCACGTCGAGGTAGATTTCGTTCTGCGAGCCGTATGGTTTGACTTCGGCACCCAGCGGCGCGAGGACTTCGCGGGCGAAACGCTCGTGGATCGAGCCACGCTGCACGCCGATGTTCTTGCCCTTCAACTCGGTCAGGCCTTCGCTGACCTGGGTGCCTTCCTTCATGACCAGGCGAGCCGGGGTGTTGTAGTACTTATTGGTGAAGTCCACGGACTTCTTGCGGTCTTCAGTAATCGACATGGACGACAGGATCGCGTCGATCTTACGCACTTTCAGCGCCGGGATCAGGCCGTCGAACTCTTGCTCGACCCACACGCACTTGACTTTCATTTCTTCGCAGAGGGCATTGCCGATGTCGTAATCGAAACCAACGATGCTGCCGTCCGGCGCTTTGGAAGCGAACGGAGGGTAGGCCGCTTCGATACCAATTTTTACAGGCTTCTCATCGGCGAAGGTCGGCAGGGACAGCACGGACAGTGCCAGGGCGCCAAGCAGCACAAGTTTCTTCATCTTGGGACTCCATCGGTAAAAGGGCAAAAACGGCAGAGTGAGCGAGAGCCCAATATGCGAATGGGTGGTACTGGAAATCGTTGCTGCGTCGCCAGGAAATTTCCCGTTGAAACCGGTGTGAATTTCAACATCAGCCACGACGAGCGAGTGATCGGCATTCTAACGACAGGCCCGAGGCCGATATTTCTTCAATGCGACAACTAATTACAGATGCACCGAGAAACCCGCCCGAGCACATTGACAGCCCTGCAAAATCATGCAAGAGCAAAAGACAGTAAACCGATCAATGTTGCAAATTGCGGGCCTATTATTGGCAAAGCCTTCTAATCCGGCAAGCGCGGGGTTATGTCTTATTTTTTAGCGCAAGGTTTGCAGACCTGAAATGGGGCGTTACGTTTCCCTTCGCCCCGTTGCGGGGCGGCGAGGTTACACATTGTGTTGTTTGAAGATCGGGCGGTAACAGTGGGAATGGACTGTCGGATGAAGTCGATAAATATTGGCTGAATTGCTGTGCCACCTGACAGATCGCCATCGCTGGCAAGCCAGCTCCCACAGTGTTCGGCGGTGAGTCGAGATTTCTCGGGTTCGACACAAAATCGCTGTAGGAGTGAGCCTGCTCGCGATGCGCAAGCGAATCCAACATTTGATTTGGGTGATACACCGCTATCGCGAGCAGGTTCACTCCTACCAATGCCGGCGCCGAATCCAGATTTCAGACCCCGACACAAATCAGTGTGGGAGCTGGCTTGCCAGCGATGGGGCCAGCCCAAGCACCGCAAAACCCTCAGGCACAAAAAAGCCCCGCCCGGCATTACCGGACGAGGCTTCTGATTCACTCAACCCCGCCGCTTACGCGACGTTCATGGTCTTGTGGGTGTCAATCAAATGCTGCACCACACCCGGATCAGCCAAGGTTGAGATATCCCCCAACCCGTCATATTCAGCCGTGGCAATTTTGCGCAGGATCCGTCGCATAATCTTGCCCGACCGCGTCTTCGGCAGCCCCGGCGCCCACTGGATCACGTCCGGCGAAGCAATCGGCCCGATCTCCTTGCGCACCCAGTTCTTCAGCTCAAGACGCAATTGCTCGCTCGGCTCCTCGCCATTTTTCAACGTGACGTAGACATAAATGCCCTGCCCCTTGATGTCGTGCGGCACACCGACCACCGCCGCCTCGGCGACTTTCGGGTGGGCCACCATCGCGCTTTCGATTTCGGCCGTGCCCATGCGGTGGCCGGACACATTGAGCACGTCATCAACGCGACCGGTGATCCAGTAGTAACCATCGGCATCACGACGGGCGCCGTCACCGGTGAAGTACATGCCACGGAAGGTTTTGAAATAGGTGTCGACGAAACGGTCGTGATCGCCATACAGCGTGCGGGCCTGACCTGGCCACGAATCGAGGATCACCAGATTGCCCTCGGCCTCGCCCTCGATGATGTTGCCGAGGTTGTCGACCAGCGCCGGTACCACACCAAAGAACGGACGCGCCGCCGAACCCGGCTTGAGGGCATGAGCACCCGGCAATGGGCTCATCATGTTGCCGCCGGTTTCGGTCTGCCACCAGGTATCGACGATCGGGCAACGGGACTTGCCGACATTCTTGTAGTACCAGTCCCAGGCTTCCGGGTTGATCGGCTCGCCGACCGAACCGAGCAGGCGCAGACTGCTGCCATCGGCGCCTTCAACTGCTGCGTTGCCCGACGCCATCATCGCGCGGATTGCGGTCGGCGCGGTGTAGAGGATGTTGACCTTGTGCTTGTCGACGATCTTCGCCACCCGCGTGATATCAGGGTAGTTCGGCACGCCCTCGAACAGCAGAGTGGTCGCGCCGTTGGCCAGCGGGCCGTAGACGATGTACGAGTGACCAGTGACCCAGCCGACGTCGGCGGTGCACCAGTAGATTTCGCCCGGACGGTAGTCGAACACGCGCTCGTGGGTCATCGCCGCGTACAACAGATAACCGCCGGTGGTGTGCTGCACGCCCTTCGGCTTGCCGGTCGAACCGGAGGTGTACAGGATGAACAGCGCTTCTTCGGCGCCCATCTCTTTCGGCGCGCAAACGGTGCCGGCCACTTTCATCAGGTCTTCGTACCAGATGTCGCGATGCTGGTTCCACTTGATGCCGCCACCGGTGCGCTTGCACACGATGACTTTCTGGATGCTGCTGGTTTCCGGGTTGGTCAGCGCGTCGTCGACGTTGGCCTTGAGCGGGATTTTCTTGCCGGCGCGGATGCCTTCGTCGGCCGTAATCACCACTTTGGAGCGGCAATCGATGATGCGACCGGCCAGGGCTTCCGGCGAGAAACCGCCGAACACCACCGAGTGAATCGCGCCGATCCGGGTGCAGGCCAGCATGGCGACCACGGCTTCGGGGATCATCGGCATATAGATAGTCACCACGTCGCCACGGTGAACGTCCTGGCCGCGCAAGGCGTTGGCGAACTTGCAGACTTCTTCATGCAATTCGCGGTAAGTGATGTTGCGGCTCTCGGAAGGGTCGTCACCTTCCCAGATGATTGCGATCTGATCGCCACGCTCGGCCAGATGACGGTCGAGGCAGTTGTAGGAAACGTTCAGCGTGCCATCGGCGAACCATTTGATGTCGACATGATGATCGTCGAAGGAAGTCTGCTTCACCGTGGTGGCGGGCTTGATCCAGTCGAGACGCTTGGCCTGCTCGCGCCAGAAGCCGTCAGGGTTGACGACCGACTGCTGGTACATGGCTTTGTAGGTCGCCTCGTCAGTCAGCGTATTGGCCAGAACCTCGGGACGAACGGGATACAGAGAAGCCGCACTCATCTTTCTTACCTCGGTGAAATAGTTGTTTTTGTATGACCCCGTTGTAGCCGGGCCGGGCCCATAGAACCATTCGACGATGGTAGTAACAACCCCTGCGCGCGCCCCCGCAGCCCGGGTCTGCCGCAGCTCCTACACGGGATTGTTACCGAATATGCCAAAAGTGTTTATCAAAACTCTGGCTGTTTACCCTCGCCTCACCTCCCTAAAATCTGCCTCGCCGACAAGGCAAGCCGATTAACAACGTTACAGCCCCCACGAAGGCCGTTAATCAAATTCCCAAGCGTTGAAGTTCCACACGCAACCCCAAAAAGGTTGCGTGACCCCACTCGACCTTAAAAAGGTGACTTTGAAATGAAAGCTTTATTAGTTCTGGCCCTCAGCAGCTTGTGCGCAACCGCCATGGCAGACGAGGCGCAGACTGATGTCGCGCAGCAACAACCCGTTGTAGAGGAATACACTTACTCCACCCACCTGGACGTTGCCAAAGTGGTTTCCATGAGCGAAATTCCGAATGTTTGCGAAGTTGTTCCCGCGAAAATGGAATATGACGACTCCAAAGGTCAGCGGCATATTCTGCGGTACAGCGTGATGGGCAACGGCTGCACCAACTGATGATTCCAGACTGCACCGAATTGGACCTTTCAGCGCGTCATTGAAGGTCGATTCCAGCCCGACTTCGGTCGGGCTAAGTTGTGTTTGAAGCCGGCAAAAATGCTTGCAAAACACTAGATGTAGTGAAAAACCGGTTTTTTTGTTCGTTTTTTGAGCAAAATCACATTGGCGAGATTTTTACGAAAAAAAATCTTTCACCGGCAAAGCCCTGTAAACCCTCACTCTCGTCGAAAAACCACCCGCCTCGACCGCTCCATGCGCGGATTCGCCTCAGCACAGCCGTGTTTTTTTCCCTATAATGCCGCCCCATACGGGTCAGCAATATTCCCTTACAGGGATCAAAAGCCATTCTGAAGCCCCGCAACAGCGTTCAACGCTGATTGCGCCCATCAGAGGCTCTCGGAACCCGTCAAAATTTCTGTTTATTTGCCTGCGTGCATCGCTGCAAAAAACGACATCCAACGCGGTCTGTACGACCGTGTGAAAAACCAATCCACCAGGTTTCACACGGGCACAGGCCCTCACGCAGGAGACGACACGTCATGCTGAGCTGGGACGAATTCGACAAAGAAGACAGTGAAGCAGCAGCACCGAAAGGCGCCAACGCCGGCCACGCTGCTGAAGCCAACATGGATCGCCTCGACAACGCCGGCGGCATCGCCGCGCTCGAAGCCCGCGCCGTGACCGCCGACGACTCGGCTGCCGTAGCCCGCGCCAAGGCTGCACTGAATTCCCTCGACGTCGCCGAAGGCCTCGCCGAACTCGAAGGCGCCTCCGCCCGTGTCGCCGTTGACGAAAAGCGCATGATCAACTGCCGCGCCGACCTCAACCAACTCGTGCCATTCAAGTACGACTGGGCCTGGCAGAAATACCTCGACGGCTGCGCAAACCACTGGATGCCGCAAGAAGTCAACATGACCGCCGACATCGCCCTGTGGCGTAACCCGGAAGGCCTGACCGACGACGAGCGCCGCATCGTCATGCGCAACCTCGGCTTCTTCTCCACCGCCGACTCCCTGGTTGCCAACAACCTGGTGCTGGCCGTGTACCGCCTGATCACCAACCCGGAATGCCGCCAGTACATCCTGCGCCAGGCGTTCGAAGAGGCGATCCACACCCACGCCTACCAGTACTGCATCGAATCCCTGGCCATGGATGAAGGCGAAATCTTCAACATGTACCACGAGATCCCATCGGTCGCGAAAAAAGCCGCCTGGGGCCTCAAATACACCCGCTCGATCTCCGATCCGAAATTCGAAACCGGCACCCCGGACACCGACAAAGAGCTGCTGCGCAACCTGATCGCCTACTACTGCGTTCTGGAAGGCATCTTCTTCTACTGCGGCTTCACCCAAATCCTCTCCATGGGCCGCCGCAACAAAATGACCGGCGTCGCCGAGCAGTTCCAATACATCCTGCGCGACGAATCCATGCACCTGAACTTCGGCATCGACGTGATCAACCAGATCAAAATCGAAAACCCGCACCTGTGGGATGCCGAGATGAAGGAAGAAGCGACCCAGATGATCCTGCAAGGCACTCAACTGGAAATCGAATACGCACGGGATACCATGCCTCGCGGCGTATTGGGCATGAACGCGGCGATGATGGAGGACTACCTGAAGTTCATCGCTAACCGTCGTTTGTCGCAGATCGGTTTGAAGGAAGAGTACCCAGGGACGACTAACCCGTTCCCTTGGATGAGCGAGATTATGGACTTGAAGAAAGAGAAGAATTTCTTTGAGACGCGGGTTATTGAGTATCAGACTGGTGGTGCTCTGAGCTGGGACTAATGGTCTCGCTTGGCACGATTTGACGATTGCTGCCTGAGTCGGTGAATCGAGAAAGCAAAAAAGCCCCGATATGATCGGGGCTTTTTTTATGGGCGAGCGGTAATCTTTTTTACGCCTACGTCACAGCGTTCAATCTCCTACAGCACTTACAGTCGCTTCCCATTGAAGCCTGCTACGAGCACTACTAAGCTCCATCACAGGTGCCTAAGAAACGCCCAACGTAGAAAGCTTGGTCAGTGACACAGACGTGTAATTCGTCGGTGGCAACTGCTCTGCTCGTTGGGATTTATTAAGTCCACTCTACGTTGGGGTCAGGCCTCCCAAAATCTAAAACGTAGAGGTCATAGATATGTCTGATCCGCTCCCGGTAATAGTGTTCTCTCGCCACAATCTTTCTCTACATGCCCTTTTACTCGAAAACCAGCCATGGTTCTCCGCCCGCGATGTCGGCCGCTTGATGGGTTTCCATCTGAATGAGCGGGTGGTCAACAAGCTAGATAGCGATCAACGCCGCGTCTTGTGGATTGAGTACTTTCGAGAACCAGAACAGCAGTTGATGCTCAGTGAATCTGGGGTGTACGCGCTGTTGGTCTATCACTATGTTCCGGGGAATCGGTTGTTGCGTGAGTGGCTGACTAATGAGGTAGTGCCGACCTTGCGCGACGCATCAGATTCGGGAGATTCAAATCGGCCAATGCTGAGCTTGTTGGATTGGCCAGAGATGTCGTTGAGTCTGCTGCATTGGCAGGATGAGGGCTGGATTCGGCTGCGGGATATGCCTTATCTGTTGCGGGATCAGACTCAGCGAAGAATCACTATAATTCGACCTTGGTGGCGACGAGTTGCTCAGGCGTTCCAATCTTCGAAGCGCTCAATGAGTTAGGTGACGTGTTTATAGGAGCACTTGCGAGTCCCATACCGACTCTTCGTAAGGAGTTCATGGCAACCAATCAATATCGACCGAGGGTTTGCCCCCTCGGCGTACATATGTGTACGAAAAAGAAAACCCGTGATGGGCATACTCAACCTTCAATTGCTTCCAAGCGAAGCTTCAATCTCTGATTCACCAATGCGCCATGCACTCCAGAGTGAATTTCCCGGTGACAACTTGGACATACAGCTGCCACAAACCGTGGGTGGTCTAAACCGCCATCGGAGAGCCTATTCACATGATGCGGCTCTAAATAGGGTGTGCCATCTTTTTTCAAGAACGGAGCTGGCATCTCACAGCTTTCACATATTCCCTGAGCACGCATCAATACGTAGTACGAGACCTTCCGACTACGCTCATAAATTTTACGCGGGGCGGATTGCACGATTCCATCACTGGCAAGCTTACATGCAGCCAACGCTACCAGCCGCGCAGCAGCCAGAGACTCAGGAAGGTCAGCCTTATCCTCGTCCTCTTTACCAACCTCAATCGTTCCGCCAGAAATACCAACAGGGACTAGTCGAAAAACAATAGCCGCACGATCCTGGCCAGTTACATCCGGTTGAGTCCGCGTGAACATATCAGCACAAGAAAACTCACCCACATAAGCGCAGCCTTTTCCTTTGCCGAGTGACTTAAACAAATGCAGTGCTCGGCCATTCACGGCATGCTCAGCAATAGCGCGGTTGCCACGAGTCAAAGTCATCGTACCTCGCTGCCCTTCGCCCGTGTAAAGGTAGGCGCCGCCGTCCCAACGATCTGCATAACCGTATTGTTCACCGCTATCGCCAGTGAACAAAAAAATCACTGGATAGATAGCTGATGCTGCAATGCCGCTCTGCCGACTACCGCCGAACGGACCATTGATTTCAGTTTTTCGATCGTAAATAGCCTCCGGCGTGAACTGCAACACTAGCTCACCCTCTCCGCGCGGCAACTCCACAACAGTGAAACCTCGCTTCTTAAGGTAACTGTTGGCAGGATGCCCGCCCGAAAACTCGCCTACGGAAATACCAGTCGCCAGAGAGATGATTTTCTTTACTGGATACAGCTCACCTCCAGCGTTAATTGCATAACGATGAGCTTGGTTGTTTTCCCAGTCCCGCCACTCAGGCCTACTCCGAAATTTATGATCAAACTCCAGCATCGCGCTGCCTATTCGTTCCTTCGAGACCGCCTTGATCACCACGAGTACCGCCTTTTGTAGTTAATGGCTGTAGGAAAATTCCTATAGTCTCCAAACTCCAAAAGGGTTTCAATACATGACAGAGCAAAGAGCCACTATTTATAGGTGTTAAAGCGACGTGCTCCCCTAACTCGTTAACACTCCATCTTCTCCTCAAGGATCCGAGCCCCACCATGAAATTCGATCTCGCTTACTGCCTCAGCCTCGATGACAAGTTGTCGATTTATGACGTTCGCGATCTGAATTTTGATGAGACGGTGGCTTTCGATTCCGCCAAGGAACATTTCCAGTGCCCGAACGATGCCTGCCGTTCTGCATTTGATGCCGCGAACGAGTTGGGTACGTTCAACGCGAAAAATGTGAATTACGTGCGCACGCCGCATTTCAAGAATTTGCCGAGCACTCAGCATGTAGCGGGTTGTCCGTATGTGAGTTTGCGAGCTCTGGCGTCGGGCGTTGAGGCGGAAGATGATGGGCGCGAGGAGCATTTTCCTTCGGAGTTGTTGCTGACGCGGCGTGAGTATGTGCGCAAGCCTGCGGTTCCGGCGGGGGCGGCGGATGTGCTGCGCGATGGCGCGGGGCCGGTTAAAGCGGTAACCGCGAAAGCATCATCGCCCCACGAATCGGCGCCCGACAAGACCAGTGTTTTCGCCCATCCCGTGGAGTGTTTTGTTTCGAACTTCGAAGACAAAGAGCTGCTCAAGCGTGTGCCGTTGAAGATCGGCGAGCACACGGCGCCTTACGGGTCGTTCTTCAAGAAGATTGAATATTTGACGGACAACAAAGGGCTGATTTACTGGGGCAAGATCAAGGAGATCAAGGATTACACTCAGAGCTTTCGCATCGATTTCGAGCAAAAGGTCTGGTTCAAGCAGACGGATGAGGCGAAGAAGAAGCCTTACTCGGTGAACGTGTACTTGAGCAAGAAACTGATCGACAACTACCGCAAGCGCAAGGCTTTTCTGGAAGAGATCAAACATGCGATCGACAGTGAGAAAGAGTTGTTCTGCTTCTTCTACGGAGTGACGCCGGAGTTGAAGCAGGTGCCGAGCAAGAAGAACCCCGAGCAAACGTTCGGGGTGTTCAGTGCCAACATCGAGAGTCTGGATCACTTTATTGTGCGGGAAGCACCGGGGTTGGCGTAAAGCGCTTAGTACCTTTCTGCCTGCTGCTTGAACGCGCGGATTTCCAGGTCGGCTTGCTTGCGGCGCGCCAGCGTATTTTGCATACCCGTGTCATCGTGACCACTGTATTGGCGCAGCCAGTGCGCAACCCTTTCTTCATTCGGGTAGAAATGATCTTTTTGCTCTTTCGAACCTTTCACCATGTTATTCGCGCTCAAACATCACGCTGCCGTCGACCCATTGCATGAAGGCGTGTTTGATCGCATCTGCCCTAAGATTCGTGCTTTTTCCAGTCACTTTCACTGATCGACAGACACCCTCCTTTTTCAATGATCGTGTTATCGAGATGCCCGCATCTTAAACACAAGGTTTGCCGTTTCATCCAGTCGCCCGCACGCAGGGAATCGCGCTCGCGGCGCGACTGGCTGTCATCTGAAGGAAAGATTCTTCAAGGCGCGTAAGACCTTTCTGCAAACGCCCGATAGCCGCCAATCTTTTGCTGCGACGTCTGAGTGTGCGCCTCTAAGCTCGCATATCTTCAGCCTTGTGGTTTCAGTTGCAGTCCGGCGCTATCCCAACCTGTGCCGGATAGCCGTCTGTCTGGTTCGGCCGGGCAAACCCGAAAAAATCAAAAATTGCATTTGCTCCAAATCAAAAACAACTGTACAAAAACACAGTACATTTTCAATCAGCACTCTTGAGCCCGGAGCACACCATGGCCTCTCTTGCGATGAACCTCATCCTCGAACGTATTGCCCTCTTCCAGTTCACCCCGACCCACTGCGCCCAGGCGCGGATCATGTTGGGCTGGAGCATTGAACAACTGTCGCGTGAAGCCGGCGTTTCGGTGGAAGACATCCAGCGATTTGAAGCGCAACGCGAGGTGGCGGATGCGACGCGTCTGGCGCTGGCGTATCGGTTTGAGGCGCAGGGATTGGTTTTCTTCCCGGGGTTTGCGCCGGGGCGTAGTGCGAGTGGAAAGGATACGGGGCAGGCGTTGGTGGGGCACAGCGACTATGCAATGGCCGAATGAGGAATCAAAACCTGATTGAAATCAACGTAAGCCCAAGGAAGCGTTTATCAGGATTTAGAGTTTGCGAATGTTCACGATATGCAAACCAAATCCGGGCTCGTGATCAAACTGGCTTCATCGATAGAAACCAGAAAAATCAGTGAAGCGGAAGCAGCACAAAGCCTCGAAGTCTCTCTTGAAACTGGACGATATTCTTCGAGGAAGATTTTGTGACGTGCCGGCCTCATCGTTGATGAGAAAGAAACTCTGAATCAATCTGTTCGCCTCAACAGTGAACAGATTCAGAGCTTTCAGGCTTCTTGGGCAACCACCTCCCCCTCTGCTTCCAACCCCAGCCACCAAGCCTCGCCGCGCTGCGGTTGCGCCAGATGAAACGCCTCGCCCATTTGCGGCGTGGTGATCGCAACATTGCGCTCCCAGGCCAGGGCGAGGATGCGGTCGAAGGGTTCATGCCAGGCGTGCATGGCCAGGTCGAAAGTGCCGTTGTGGATCGGGAGCAGCCAGCGGCCCTTGAGGTCGAGGTGGGCTTGCAGGGTTTCTTCGGGTTGCATGTGCACGTGGGGCCATTCGACGTTATAGGCGCCGGTTTCCATCAGGGTCAGGTCGAATGGGCCGTATTGTTCGCCGATGCGCTTGAAGCCGTCGAAGTAACCGGTGTCACCGCTGAAGAAGATTCGCGTGTCGCCATTGATCATCACCCACGATGCCCAGAGGGTGCTGTTACCGTCAAACAGGCCTCGGCCGGAAAAGTGTTGTGACGGTGTAGCGATAAAGCGGATACCTTCAACTTCAGTACCTTGCCACCAGTCGAACTGGCGAACTTTGACAGCATCGATGCCCCACTTGATCAGCGTGTCGCCGACGCCCAGCGGGGTCAGGAAGTAGTTCGTTTTATCGGCCAGTTTAAGCACAGCCCCGTAATCGAGGTGATCGTAGTGGTTGTGCGACAAGATCACCGCTTCGATCGGCGGTAATTCGTCGATACTGATTGGCGGCTGGTGGAATCGTTTCGGACCGGCCCATTGCACTGGCGAGGCGCGTTCGGCAAAGACCGGGTCGGTGATCCAGAATTTGTCCTGCATCTTCAATAGCAGGGTCGAATGGCCGAGGCGATAAACACTGTGGTTAGGCGCAGCCATCAGGTCAGCCAACGTCAGCTTTTGTACTGGAATCGCTGCGGTCGGCCGGGTGCTTTGCGGTTTGTGGAAGATCATGTTCCACATGATGCGCAAGGTCTTGCGAAAACCTTCACGCTTCACGGGTGCATGGTTGCGAAACAGCCCCTGAGCCTGGCGGGATGCTTCAGGCGTAGTGTTGTTGTCCGCAGAAGAAATTGAATTGGCCATAACTGAGAAACTCCAGAAAACCGCGCAATTCACGGCTTCCATGGTTGGACGATAAAGGGCCAAGGCACGCACGCATCAGCCGGACATTCTGCTTTTAAGCTTCCCCGGTTAAGGAAAGATTACACTCGACGGTGTAGTTTCGTAGGTTGCATCAAAGCCGATGACAAGTAAACTGCCAAGTGTAATTCCTATCCTCTTCTGCCGAAGTTCATTTATGACAGCTCCACAGCGCCTCACCGACCGCAAACGCGAAGCCATTATTCAGGCGGCGATTGCCGAATTCCGGGTCAACGGGTTCGAGGTCACCAGCATGGACAAGATCGCGGCCAAGGCCTGCGTGTCGAAGCGCACTGTGTACAACCACTTTCCGAGCAAGGAAGAATTGTTCGCCGAAATTCTTAATCAGCTATGGACGCGAATCACTGCCGAGCAAGCGGCGCCCTATGAGCCAGAACAACCGCTGCGCGAACAACTGCGACGAATCCTGCTGGCGAAGCTGCAAATGATGTCCGACGACAACTTTCTGGTGCTGGCAAGAGTGGCGATTGCCGCCACAATCCATTCCCCGGAACGTGCTCAAAATATGGTCGAGCGCATGAGCGAGCGCGAAGAAGGCCTGACCGTCTGGATTCGCGCGGCACAAGCGGACAAGCGCCTCAAAGCCGTGGATCCGGCGTTCGCCGCACATCAGTTGCAAGGCTTGCTCAAGTCGTTCGGGTTCTGGCCACAGATCTCCATGGGCCAGGCGCCGCTTGATGCTGACAGGCAAATCTCGGTCGCAGAGTCCGCCATGGACATGTTTTTGACGTGCTATCAGCTCTAATCCGCCAGCTCTGGCGTGCCAGCCCACGGTAAATGGCTCAGAAGGACACTGATCATTCCCGCTGGAATAAATGACAATGTCCGCCAATGACCGACGACCGGTCAGTCTGATTAGAACACTGCAAAGTGTTTCAGAATGAATCTGGCGCAAAAACCTTATGGATAACCAACGGGGCAAAGGCTTGTCATTCGCCCGGCGCATTTACTTGCCCCGGACCATTGGGCTGGCTATCGGCTTCTTCAGCGTTGCCGCCGCGCTGGACCCGTTAAATCCGCCGCCGTGGATCTGGGTGTTGCTGCTGTTCAACGGGTTTCTCTGGCCGCACCTGGCGTTTCAATGGTCGATTCGTTCGGCATTTCCCTATCGCGCCGAGCGTCGTAACTTGCTGTACGACTCGGTGTTAGGCGGTTTCTGGGCGGCATGTTTTCAGTTCAATCCGCTAACCACCGTGACCATTTTGTCGATGATGACCATGAACAATGTCTCGGCCGGTGGTCAACGGTTGTTCTTGTTCGGTGCCCTCGCGCAATTGATCGGCATACTGCTGGGCTGGTCGATATTCGGCGTGCATTTCACCGCCACCACCTCGCAACTGCAGATTTGGGCCTGCTTGCCCATGCTCACGCTGTATCCACTGGCACTGGGTCTGGTGTGTTATCGGCTGGCGATCAAACTCGCCGAACACAAACGCGCGCTCAGCGCCTTGAGTCGCACCGACAGCCTGACCGGGCTGCTCAACCACGGCGCCTGGAAAGATCTGCTGCATCTGAAATTCAAGCAATGCCGCGAACACAACATCCAGTCCACGCTGGCCCTGATTGACATCGACCACTTCAAAATCATCAATGACAGTTACGGGCACATTGTCGGTGACACGGTGCTGCGCGAAATGAGCCACGAGCTCAAACACCTGCTTGATGACGGCGAACTCGCCGGACGTTATGGCGGTGACGAATTCTGCGTGGTGCTACAAAATCTGCCATTGCACGAAGCCGAGGCGCGAATGGAACAACTGCGCCAAACGTTGCTTCAATATCGCCACCCTGCAATACCGAACCTGCGGGTCAGCTTGAGCATCGGCATTGCGCGCTATCAAATTTCTTATACCGACGCGCTGGCTTGGCTGGACGACGCCGACAAGGCGCTCTACACCGCCAAACACACGGGGCGCAACACTGTCAGCGTCGCGGTGACTCGTCCAATGCTGAAAAATGCCAACCCGTCCAACGCCTGAAAACTTATACAACACAATGAAAAAATCGATTTCTTGTACAAGTTTGTAGAGTTTTGTATAAGTAGCGTACTGCCAGCAACCGGACTGATGGCTTTGAGCATGTCTATGCCGAACGCCATCCGTGCATTCGGTCGGCCGGCGCGGGAATAGGGACAGACATCCTCGGTTTTCCCTATTTTCCAGAGACTTCATGCATGTTTTTCAACCGTCACAAATCCGCCCTCGCCGATCTCCAGCAGTCCCTTTTTCAACAAACCGGCCTGCTGGATGCCATTGACCGCTCCATGGCCGTGATCGAATTTGATCTCGAAGGCGTGGTGTTACGTGCCAATGACAACTTCCTGAAGACCTTGGGTCACTCGCCGGAACAGGTGATCGGCCAGCCCCATCGCCGTTTTTGCACGCCGGAGTTTGCTCGCAGCACTCAGTACACCGACTTGTGGTCACGCTTGAAAAGCGGCCAGTTCCAGTCCGGTACTTTCGAACGCGTCGACAGCGAAGGCCGGCCGATCTGGCTTCAGGCCAGTTACAACCCGATCAAGGATGCATCGGGACGCGTGGTGAAAGTGGTCAAGTACGCCATGGACGTCACGGTGAAGATGCAGCAGGAAAGCGAGGCCAACGCCAAGTTGCACGCGATCGATCGGGCGATGGCGGTGATTGAATTCGATCTCGACGGCAAAGTTCTTACAGCAAACCAGAATTTCCTGACGCGGATGGGTTACACGCTGGCCGAACTTAAAGGTAAACATCACCGTTTGTTCTGCACCGGCGAACTGGTCAACAGCGCCGCTTACCAGGACTTCTGGCGCCGACTCAATCAGGGCGAGTTTTTTCACGGTCAGTTCGAGCGTGTCGACAAACACGGCCGCACGGTGTGGCTCGAAGCCAACTACAACCCGGTGTATGACGCCGCCGGGCGCTTGTGCAAAGTGGTGAAATTCGCCTCGGACGTCACCGCCCGAGTCGAGCAACATGAGCAAGATGCCCGAAGCGCCAGTGCGGCCTATCACATCTCGGTGGAAACCCGGAAAGTCGCCGAACACGGCACGCAGGTGATCCAGCAAGCCGCCCGCGAGATGCGCGAAATTGCCCACGACATCGCCGACTCGTCCAACCTGATCGCGCAACTGGGCGAGCGCTCCGAGCAAATCACTGCCATCGTCAATACCATCCGTGCGATTGCCGATCAGACCAATCTGCTCGCGCTCAACGCCGCCATTGAAGCCGCCCGCGCCGGTGAACAAGGACGCGGTTTTGCCGTGGTGGCTGACGAAGTGCGGCAACTGGCGGCGCGCACCAGCGGCTCGACTGCGGAGATTTCCAACATGATCGGGCTGATCCAGAGCGAAACCCGCCAGGCGATCAAGAGCATGGACGGCACTCGTGGCCGTGCGGCCGAAGGTGTTCAACTGGCGGATCAAGCGGGAACGGTTATTTTGCAGATTCGCGACGGCGCCAGTGAGGCGGTACAAGCGGTGAGCATGTTCGCCAATGAGCGAGCGCCGGGCTGAGGTTTGATGTCACTTGGGAACCGAGTTGTTGCCTTCGCGGGCAAGCAAACTGCGAATCGCCACAATTTCCGGCACTTCGCGCTTGTGCATATACGCCCGCAGCGGTTCGGTGATGTTGATCCGGTCGTCGATGTTTTGATCCAGCAGCAACTGGATCAGCTCGCGTTTGAGCGTCATCGTGTGTTCCGTCGCCGGTGCCCAGACGAATTCGCTGGCAGGGATGATGCCGTCATCCGCAACGTCCATGCCGAAAGAGTCTTCGCTGAAACGCACGATGAATTGGCCGGTCTTGCGGTTGAGGCCGACGAAGCCTTTGAGTGCGTCGGCCGCCTGGCAAATGAGTTCGGATGTGATGCGCATGGTAACCCTCACGAAAGTAATCGATGGTCTACACGCGAAGGCCGGTGAATGGCACGCCCTCTGCCGGAGCGGTTGCCGTGGCGCAGCGGACTGCAAACGAGAGCACAAACGCGTGGGAAATTTCGCTTTCAATACGTTTATGTCGGTCTCGCGATAGCACGCAATCGCTGCAGTTGTTAAAAGGGATGTCTTTGAAAATGTCAGCGAAAGGATCTCGATCATGCCCGCCACCTTCACCCGCAGTGTTCTGTTGCTCAGCATGGCGCTCGGCCTCGGCCAGGCACATGCCGCCAGCGCGATCAGCCCCGACAACTTGTCTGCGGCCAATGGCATCCCGCACCCGGCGGTGATCGCCCACCGTGGTGCTTCCTTTGACGCGCCCGAATCCACGGCCGCGTCTTACAAACTGGCCCGTGATCTGGGCGCCGATTACCTGGAAATGGATCTGCAACGCAGCAAGGACGGCGTACTGTTCGCCCTGCATGACGACACCCTGCTGCGCACCACTGATGTGGCGAGCAAATTCCCCGAGCGTAAAGACAGTCCGGCCAATGAGTTCACCATGGCCGAACTGAAAACGCTGGACGCCGGGAGCTGGTTCAATGCCGCGTATCCCGAGCGTGCGCGGCCATCCTATGTCGGGCTGAAAATCCTGACCCTGACCGAGATCATGGACATCGCTCAGGCAAATCCCCTGCACAAGCCCGGTCTGTACATCGAAACCAAAGAGCCGAAACAGTTTCCCGGGATCGAACGAGACCTCAAGGAGAAACTCCAGGATCACGGCTGGCTGAGCCCGGCGGGTCCAAAGCTGGCAAAAAGTGAACTCGCTGTCGGTCAGGGCAAAGGCCGGGTGATCCTGCAAACCTTTGAGAAGAGCAGCCTCGAGTTGCTGCAAAAAGAAATGCCGCAGGTGCCGAAAATTCTTCTGCTGTGGGTTGGCGAGGGCAGCATCGAGCCAAAATCGAAGGTGAAATTCGCCGACTCTGGCGAGAAGGACAAAGCCACCTTCTATGCGAAGCAAGAACCGAAATCCAAAGCTGAATTCCAGCAATGGGTCGAATACGCCAAAGCCCAAGGCGCCATCGGCACCGGCCCTTCGGCGGCGCTGACCCACGGCGGCGACCAGAGTTACTCGGATCTGGTGCAGCCGTGGATGAACCAGTTCACCCACGATCAGGGTTTGCTGGTGCACGTCTACACCATCGATGAGCCAGTGGATTATCAAAAGGTCATGGACGCCGGTGTCGACGGGATTTTCACCAACCGCGCCAGCGAGTTGTTGAAATTCTTTAAACGTCCGGCGGCGGCGAGTGTGGATCAGGTGTTGCGCAATAACGGGTTCTGAATGCTTGTGTAGGAGCAGCCTTCGGCAACGCCTACACATAAATCGATCACACCCAGTCACAGGGTACGCAGCGTTTTGCGAGGCAGGGATTTTTAAGGGTGAATTAAGTTGCGCTGGTTAATCTGGCCCCACTTAAACGAAACAAACCAAGGAAAGCCACCCATGAAAACATTGACTGCCCTGTTCACCGCCGCTGCTCTTACCCTCACCGCCGGTCTGGCCCAGGCTGACGTGCGGGTCGACCAGATTCCTCAATTGGTCAAGGAAGGCAAGATCAAGCCACTGGAAGAAATGAACCAGGCTGCCCTGAAGTTGCACCCGGGCGCGACCATCACTGACACTGACCTGGACAACCATTTCGACGGCTACGAATACGAAGTTGAATTGCGCGCCGCCGACGGCAAAGAGTTCGACGTGGACTTCGACGCCGCCACCGGCAAAGTGTTGAGCAACAAGCAAGACACCTGACACCGACCTTTTAAAAGCCGTACGATCTTCGGATCGTGCGGCTTTTTTGCGTTTTGGCGTGGGGAAATCGTTTCAGTCCCGCATGCAGACGCGCCAAATCCGCGTCGGCCCGCTAGTATTGCCGGGGTTCAATCAACGAGTGCAGAGAAACCAGCGATGGGCGCAGATCAAGCAGTAGTAGCAGATATCGCCACCATCGGTCGCATCAGTGCCGTTCCGGCCATGCTTCAGGTGGTTCAGGAATTGACCGGTTTGCGCTTCGCCGCCGTGGCACGGGTCACCGAAGACTCCTGGACAGCCTGCGCGGTGCTTGACCGACTGAATATCGGTCTGCAGGTCGGCGGCGAACTGGAGGTCTCCAGCACGCTGTGTCATGAAGTTCGCGCCCATCATGTCTCGGTGCTGATCGACAAGGCCAGTGACGACCCGCTCTATCGCGATCACCACACACCGCGCCTTTACCAGTTCGAAAGCTATATTTCGGTGCCAGTGTTCCGCACCGACGGGCGTTTTTTCGGCACGATTTGCGCGCTCGATCCGACACCCGCCGAACTCAAGTCCAGCAGCATCCGGGTCACGCTGGAATCTTTTGCACGACTGCTTGCCCTGCAGATCGAAGCAGAAGAAAACCAGCAGCGTGCCGAATCCGAGTTGCAGGCCGAACTGGATACCAGTGTGCTGCGCGAACAGTTCATCGCCGTCCTCGGGCATGATTTGCGCAACCCGTTGTTCGCCATCAGCGCCGGCGCCGAAATGCTGTTGCGCAAAAACCCCGAACCGCCCATTGCGGCGCGTCTTACGCAGATTCTCGGCAGCGCCCGCCGCGCGACCCGACTGGTGGACGACGTGCTGGATTTCGCTCGCGGCCGTCAGGGCAAGGGCATTCCGCTGCGTCTGCAAACCTGCACCGATGTGCGCTCCGTGCTCGAACAGGTGGTGGGCGAAATCCAGAGTGTGCATCCCGGCGTGATTATCGACACGCGCCTGGATGATTTGCCTGAACTGCATTGCGACCGTGAGCGACTGGGGCAATTGTTGTCCAACCTGCTGGCCAACGCCGTGGCTCATGGAGAGCCGGGCGGCACGGTCGAAGTGCGCGCCACCATCGACCACGAGCAATTCGTGCTGACCGTCAAGAACGAGGGACAGATCGCCGACAGCGCCCTGCCCTTTCTGTTTCAGCCGTACTCGCGACCGGCACAGGGCGAAACACCCAGGGCCGGCCTAGGACTGGGGTTGTACATTGCCAGCCAGATCGCCAAATCCCACGGCGGCACGCTCGAAGCCACCTCGGATGCGCAGAACGGCACAGTCTTCATCTTCCACCTGCCGATTGCCTGAGCACCTACAGAGGTCTGTGTACGCACTCGGTATCCGAATCGGTACACCGTCCGCGCGTCAGGCGCCCAAGCGCGCAGTGACTTCGTTCAACGCACCCGACAGGCCATGCAGATTCTGGCTGGCGGTTTCGGTTCGTTGCACGTTGTCGAGGTTGGTGCTCGCAATCGCGGTGATCTCGGTGAGGTTGCGCGAGATGTCTTCGGCCACAGACGTTTGTTCTTCAGCGGCGGTGGCGATCTGACGATTCATGTCGCGAATCGCTTCGACTGCATGGGTAATACGTTCGAGCATGGCGCCCGCCTGAGTCACTTGCTTGACGCTTTCATCGCTACGCGATTGACCGCTTTCGATGGCCTGCGCCGCGTCTATCGCACCGGTCTGCACGGTCTGGATGATCTGATTGATTTCGATAATCGAGGCCGCCGTGCGCTGCGCCAGGCTGCGCACTTCATCGGCGACCACGGCAAAACCGCGGCCGGCCTCACCGGCACGCGCCGCTTCGATGGCAGCGTTGAGCGCGAGCAAGTTAGTCTGTTCGGCGATGCCGCGAATCACTTCGAGCACTTTGCCGATGCGGCCACTGTCAGCTTCGAGACGACGAATCACGCTGGCGGTATTGGCGATTTCGCCGCGCATTTGGGTGATGGTGTGGATAGTGCCCTGCATGACTTTTTCGCCTTGCTGAGCGGACTGATCGGCATCGTCGGCCGCCCGCGCGGCATCAGCGGCATGGCGCGCGACTTCCTGGGCAGTAGCGGACATTTCGTTCATTGCGGTAGCCACCTGATCGGTGCGGCTGAATTGCTCGGTGGTGCCACCGGCCATCAGGCTGGCAATCGATTGCAATTCGCCGCTGGCGCTATCAAGGTCTGAGGCGCTGCGCTGCAAGCGGTTAAACGTTTCAGAGAGAAAATCGCGCAGGGTATTGGCCGCGGCGGCCAGATTGCCCAGCTCGTCACGACGATGGCTGACCACGCGATCGGCGAAGCGGCCACGGCTCAGTTGCGTGACGTAGTCGATCAGCTTGTGGATCGGGTCGACCAGATTGCGGTTGACCAGCCACAGGCTCAGCAGACCGATCAGCAGGCCCGACGCGAGCATGACCAGCAACCCCAGCAACACCGTGCGGTCGGCGTCGGCACTGATGACGGCCGATTGTTCGGTGCCTAGCTTGCGCAGTTCGACGACCAGTTCGCTCATTTGGTCGCTGGCGGCACGATCCATGCCCTTGACCGCCGCGTCGCCGGCCGCCGCATCACCACCGGCCGCCACAAAGGCGTCGCGCCCTTTCTGGTAAGCGGCACCGAGCAAACGGTGTTCTTCGCGCAAGCGTTCGATGCGTGTCTTGAGCCCCGCGTCGATGCCTTTCTGGCTCGCCAGTTCGCTCAAAATTCCCTGCACATCGCGCTGACGATCTTCGAACAGGCCCCAGTATTTGGCCAGGTCGGACGGTAGCTTGCCACGCAGCAGGACGTTCTTCCATTCCTGAACCTGCACTTTGAATTGCAGGTTCGCTTCATCGATCAATTGCGACGTGTGCAGAGGGCCGGCGATCAATTGACTGTAGTTTTGCACGCCGTTGGAGAGGAAGTGAAAACAGGCCAGCGCGATCAACAGCATCGCCAGCAGGCTACCGCTGAGCAGGGCCAGTATTTGGGCTCTCAAGGATTTTTGCAGAGACATCGCAAGGTACTCGTAACAGGGATGAGACACGCCGTACTGGGGCGTGAAATAGGCCGGACTTCCCTGTCGACGAACCGCGGCCATCGGCCAACGGCGCGCAACGTAACTTAAGGGTGATCGGCCTTACGGAGCGGTTCTTGAAGATAATCCGACCACCGGTAAGTTATTGATTTGAGGTCATTTTGCCGTCACAAAAAGTTCATTCTTCTTTTTACAAGGCGAACGCGGCTGCCGAGGTGGATTCGGCGTTGCTGGAGGTGGTCAATGACGTGGTGTTTAACCTCAGCAGCAGGGCGTCTGCGGACGTGTCGATACTGTGGGTGTGCGTGCGCCGCGAACTGATTGTGGGCTCGGCACCATGGTCGGCTGGAAGCGCGTGCCCGGTGTAGCTCCTACAACGGAATCATCAGGGGCTGGAGCGGATGACGTCGGTCAGCCAGTCCATGAACGCCCGCACCCGTAGCGGCAGGTGGCGCTGCCGGGCGTACAACAAGGAAACCTCCAGGGCCGGCGCGTTGAATTGCGGCAAGACCTTCACAAGGTCGCCGCGATCCAGATGCACTTGCATCCCCCGGCGTGGCGCCTGGATCAGGCCGAATCCGCCCAGGCACGCCGCTTCGTAGGCGTCGGTATTGTTCACCGTTACGCTGCCGGCCATCGGCACCCGATGTACTCGTCCGTCGTGCTCATAGACAAAACCTTCCGAACGCGCGCCCAGCACACCGACGTAATGCACGAGCCGATGCTGCGTCAGGTCTTCGAGGCTGTGTGGCACGCCATAGCGTTCGAGATACGCCGGGCTCGCGCAGTTGACCATCACGAAGTCGCACAGATGCCGCGCCACCACCGTCTGATCCGGCTGCGCGCCGACCCGCAACACGCAATCGAAACCCTCGCCGAGCAAATCAACACGGCGATCCGTACTGCTGATTTCCAATTCAAGGTTTGGATGCCGAGCCATGAACGTCGGCAGACGCGGCATCACCACTTGCCGCGCCAGGATGTTGGGCAAGTCGATGCGGATGCGCCCGGTCAACGAGGCTTCGTCCTGATGAAACAAACCCTCGATCTCGTCCATGTGCGACAGCAAATTCTTGCTGCGCTCGTACAGCACCAGACCGTCCTGAGTCGCCTGAACCTTGCGCGTGGTGCGCTGCAACAGGCGCGTGCCAAGCAGCGCTTCGAGTGCCTGCACATGCTCGGACACAGTGGAACGCGGCAAGCCGAGGTCTTCCCCGGCGAGGGTGAAACTCGACAATTCGCTGACCCTCACGAACGTGCGCAGCAGTTCCAGTTTGTTCATGGCTGACCTTCTGATTGTTCGGACTGACCGACAAGTGATTCCGATCCAGGCCTGTTTATCACCCTGTAGCGGATAAATAGACTTTGCTCCATCGACATTCATCGCTCAAGAGGGAACACCATGAACCGCAAAATCGCACTGATCACCGGCGCCAGCCGTGGCCTCGGCAAAAACGCTGCCCTGCACCTCGCGGCACAAGGCGTGGACATCGTCGGCACCTACAACAGTCGCGCTGATGAAGCGCAGGCGCTGGTCAGCGAACTTGAAAAACTCGGCGCCCGGGCCGTGATGCTGCAATTGGATGTGGGCCGCAGCGAAACCTTCGATGATTTCGGCAGGCAGGTCGAACACGCGTTGCAGACGTCTTTTGGCCAGTCGCGTTTTGATTTCTTGATCAACAATGCCGGAGTCGGACTGCATGTGCCGTTCGCCGAAACCACGGTGGAGCAATTCGACATGCTGGTGAACGTGCATTTCAAAGGGCCGTTTTTCCTCACTCAACAACTGTTGCCGCTGCTCAATGACGGTGGGCGCATCGTCAACGTCTCCAGCGGCCTCGCCCGTTTCAGTCTGCCGGGCGCGAGCGCCTATGCGGCGATGAAAGGCGCGATGGAAGTGCTGACGCGTTATCAGGCCAAGGAGTTGGGTGCGCGGCAGATCACCGTGAATATTCTTGCGCCGGGGGCGATCGAAACGGATTTTGGTGGCGGCAGCGTGCGGGACAATGCGGCGGTGAATGCGATGGTTGCCGACAACACGGCGCTGGGACGTGCCGGGCAGCCGGATGATATTGGCGGGGCGCTGGCATTGCTGCTGAGCCCCGGGGCGAACTGGATTAACGGTCAGCGCATTGAGGCTTCGGGCGGGATGTTCCTCTAAAGCAACAGGTCAAAAGATCGCAGCCTGCGGCAGCGCCTACAGGGGGGATGTGGGGGCTGCGGTGATGCGCTCGCGAATGACGTCGTAGCCCCAGTGATACGCGTAGGTGTACGGCAGGAAAAACAGCAAGATGCCGATATCCAGCAAAAACGCCTGCCACAGACTGATCGACAACCACCACGCCACCAACGGCACGCCGAGAACGATCAGTCCGCCTTCGAACAGCAGCGCATGCACACCACGAATCCAGGCGTTACGCTCGATGTTCCAGTGTTTGAGTAATCGGTCGAACGCGCTGTTGAACACCACGTTCCAGGCCAGCGCCAACACAGCAATGGCGACGGTCGCCACGCCCATGTCGAGAAGCGGCTTGTCCATGATCCACGCCAGCAGCGGCGTACAGATAACCACGGCCAACAGTTCGAAACCGATGGCCTGGAGAACACGTTCAGTGATGGTCTTGTGAGCGGTCATGGCCGATCTCCTGAGTAACGATGGTTGCCATCATCCGGCCTCGCACCGATACTTCAAAACCAATAACCATCGATCAGGGCGATAGTTCATGGCCTCTCACGAAGTGTTGCTGGCGTTTGTTCAGGCGGCGACTCAAGGCTCATTTTCGGCGGCGGCGCGCAAGCTAGGGCGCAGTCAGTCGACCATCAGCGCGGCGGTGGCGAGCCTTGAGATCGATCTGGATCTGATCCTGTTCGACCGCAGCAGCCGCAAACCGAGCCTCACCCCGGCCGGTCACGTCATGCTGCAACGGGCCGAGGCGATCCTCGCGGCGACCAGTCGTCTGGACATGACCGCCCGGCAACTGGCCCAAGGTGTCGAACCGAAGCTGACCGTGGCGATTTCCGACACGTATCAGTCCGACCGTTTCGAAGCGGCGCTGGTGGGTTTCGAGCAGCGTTACCCGGATCTCGAACTTGAATGCCTGATCGCCGAATGCGATGACCTGGTGTCCCTGGTACAACGCGGTCGGGCCCATCTGGCGTTCGCTGAACTGCGAAGCAGCTACCCGCCGGATCTCGCCACGTCGACCGTCGACGAACGCACCGAGATCGCGCTGTTTGTGTCCAAAGATCATCCACTGACGACCTTGCGATTCATCGATCAACAGGTGCTGGAGCAACATCGGGAGTTGCGTCTGGCGACTATCGTCAATCCTTATGACAGTCGGGCCAAGGGTCGCGTGTGGTCGGCGCCGAGTTATCTGATGCTGTTGGAAATGGCCGAAAAGGGATTCGGCTGGGCGCCTTTGCCGCGTTGGCTGGTGGGACGTTTCGGCACCGGTACACTGGTCGAAATCAAAGTCCGTGGCTGGCCAAAACCGGTGTTCGTCGATGCATTGTGGTCACGGCTGTATCCGCCGGGGCCGGCGGGAAGTTGGCTACTCAGCAAAATGCTTGAATGAAAAACCCTGTAGGTGCTGCCGAAGGCTGCGCCTACAGTTGTTGCAATCGCGCTTCAATAAAGCGCCGCTCCGGCGTTTGTCGGGTCAATGACAATGCCCGTTCATATGCCGCGCGCGCCTCTTCTACTCGGCCCAACTGCCGACAGAATTCCGCCCGCGCCGAGTGCGCCAGGTGATAGTCCTGCAATTCGCCGCGATCCAGAATCGCATCAACCAGTGTCAGCCCCGCCGACACACCATCGCGCTTGGAAACCGCCACTGCGCGATTCAACTCGATGACTGGCGACGGCATTGCCCGCTGCAAAACGTCGTACAGACCGACGATCTGCTGCCAATCCGTGTCCGCCGCAGTCACCGCCTCGGCATGCACGGCGGCGATGGCCGCTTGCAGGCAATACGGCCCGAAGCGTCGAGTCGTCAGCGCCCGTTCCACCAGCGCACAACCTTCAGCAATCAATTCGGCGTCCCACAGTGAGCGATCCTGGTCATCCAGCAAAATCAGTTCACCCTCTTCAGAGGTGCGCGCCGGACGCCGCGATTCATGCAGCAACATCAGCGCGAGCAACCCCATGACCTCCGGCTCCGGCAGCAACTCCATTAACAACCGTCCAAGGCGGATCGCTTCATGCGTCAGGTCATCGCGGGTCAATTCAGGGCCCACGGACGCCGAATAGCCTTCGTTGAATACCAGATAGATCACGCGCAAGACGCTGTCGAGACGCTCGGGCAATTCGCTCAGGCCCGGCACTTGATAAGGGATTTTCGCGTCGCGGATTTTCGCCTTGGCGCGCACGATGCGCTGGGCAATGGCGGCCGGTGCCGACAGGAACGCCCGGGCGATTTCTTCCGTGGTCAGGTCGCAGACTTCGCGCAGGGTCAGCGGCACTTGCGCATCCGCCGCCAGCGCCGGATGACAACAGGTGAAGATCAGCCGCAAGCGATCGTCTTCCACATCCTCAACACTCCAGTCGGCCTGCTCCAGTTCATCCAGTTGTGCCAATAACAGCGGACGCGACGCCTTGAACCTTGCACGACGGCGCAACACATCAATGGCTTTGAAACGCCCGGTGGAGACGAGCCAGGCGCGAGGGTTATCCGGCACGCCGTCGCGCTGCCAGCGTTCGACCGCGACGAAGAACGCCTCGTGCAAGGCTTCTTCGGCGAGGTCGAAATCGCCGAGCAGGCGAATCAACGTCGCCAGAATCCGTCGCGAGTCTTTGCGATAGACCTGCTCGACCCGCGCCTGAACCGCCGTCATTCAGGGATTCAACTGGCGTACGGGACGCACTTCGACACAGCCCACCCGGGCCGCCGGAATGTCGCCGGCCACCTGAATGGCCTCGTTCAGATCCCGCGCCTCGATCAGGTAGAAACCGGCCAGTTGCTCTTTGGTTTCGGCGAACGGCCCATCGGTGATCGACAGCTTGCCGCCGCGCATGCGCACCGTCGTCGCCGTCTGCACCGACTCCAGCGCCTCGGCGGCAACCATGCGGCCGCTGCCTTGCACCGACTCGGCGTAGGCCATGCACTCGGCGTCTTCAGGGCTTTCCGGCAGCGAATGCAACAGGTGCTCATCGCTGTAGACCAGGCATAAATACTTCATGGCTTTCTCCTGAATCGAACGGATCAACTATGGACGAGGATCAGGGCTGCACGTCGAACAAAGTCGCGCCGCTCATCGGGTCGAACGGTGCCGACCAGTGCTCGTGCACGATTCGCCACGCCCCGCCGACTTGCCGGTAGCACGCGGTGGCGCGCATCCAGCAGCTCTGGGTTTCGCCCTTCTCATTGGTGCCGCCGCAGTTGGCGACCCAGTGAGCGAAAGCGATGTTGTCGCTGACTTCGATAGTGATGTCCTGGAATTCGAAAACATGCGGGCCGGGGCACATTTCCATGCACGCCAGCCAATGCTCGCGGTAAGCAGGTTTGCCCTTGAATTGCAGGGCTTTGATGGCATCGAACGAGAGGATGTCATCGGCGTACAGCGCCATGACTTTGTCCACGTCTTTGGCCATGACAGCCTGACGGTAGGTGTCGATCAACGTCTGGATTTGCGCTTGTGCGTTCATGGGTGTTCTCCGCTGTTTTTGTTTGAAGACACTTTTAGTCGTTCCAGGCGTGTGCGGATCGACAGACGAAATAAAAGATTTTCGCCATGGGCGGAATCGCTAGAATCGCTGGCTCATTGGTGATGCGAAAAGGATAGCCCCGTGACAACCCGACTTGTGCCCTACGACAGCCTGAATGCCCTGCAACAGCGACAGGTCGAGGCGATTGAGATCCATGCCGAACAGATCAGATTCTCGGGTGACATTCACGGTGCGTTGCACACCTTGTTGTCGAAACCCGGCCCGGGCGTGAAGGGTTTTGCGCTGCTGGCGGACGACGTGCCGGTAGCGTTCCTGCTGCTCAAACGCCCGCCAGTGCTGCCGGCCTGGGCTAATGAACACAGCGCGACGCTGCATGCGTTGCAGGTTGACCGGCGGGCGCAAGGCAGGGGTTATGGCAAGGCGTGCCTGCAGGGTTTGCCGCAAGTTGCGCTTGCGGCGTGGCCGGGGATCAAGGGGCTGGAATTATCGGTGGACGCCGACAATGAAGCCGCCATCGCGTTGTACGTCAAACACGGTTATGTCGACAGCGGCGAGGCATACAAAGGCCGGATCGGCTACGAACGCCGGATGTCCCTGACCTTCTGACAGCCGCCCCCGTTTAATAGCGTTCCCACGCTCTGCGTGGGAACACAGCACGGGACGCTCCGCGTTTCCAGCCTCGTGACGCGGAGCACAGCAGGCATTCCCACTCGGAGCACGGCAACGATCATTCACTCAGGGTCAGGATCATCTCGTGCCACGCCATGCCGCCGTGATCGGACTCGGACGGTTTGATGTAGGCGAATCCGAATCCGGCATATAACGGAATGTGCTGCTCCTTGCACATCAGGTGAATCGTCGCTTTGTTCAATCCGCGCATTCGCTCAATGAATTCGCCCAGCAAGCGCTTCGCCAGGCCTTGGCCCTGAAAATCCGGGTGTACGACCACCGACATGATCACCACGTTAGGCCCGGCCGGATCGTGGCCGATCAGTTCCTTGAAGGCTTCATCGGACATTTGCACGTCGAACGCCGCGCCGGAATTGATGAACCCGGCGACCACGCCGTCCACTTCGGCCACGATGAAACCGTCCGGCCAGGTGGCAATGCGCGTGGCGATTTTTTCGCGGGTGGCGGCTTCGTCGCCTTCATAGGCAACGGTTTCGATGGCGTAGCAACGATCCAGGTCGTTGGCGGTGACGGGACGGATGACGGTGGTCATGGCAGCTCGAAATCAGCAGGAGAAAGGCTGCCAATCATAAAGGAGAATCGGCACACCGCCTCGCCAATGCTCATTCAGGTTTGAGCGGCAGCCAGATCTCCAGCTTGCCGGTGTTGAGCTTCGGGTTGAAATCTTCGCTGTAACGCTCGAATTCCGGCGCATCCGCCGCTTCGCGCCCGGACTGAGGCAGCCAGGTTTTCCAGATGTGCTGAAAGGTTGCGGGCAACAAATCCAGCGAGCCCTTGTGCTCGAAGACCGCGTATTGCTGCGGCTGAATCTCGACCCAACGGTATTTTTCCGGCAGGTCATCGAGTTTGCTGATGGCCACGCCGGCGATGTATTCGAAGCCGCCCTTCCCGTCTGCATTGCAGCAGACACCGTAGGTCACTTCGTCTTTTTGGCCGGGAATCTTGCCCAGGTGCGGGATGAATTGTTCCCACAATTCGGGAATGCCGTCGGTGGTGTCCTGAGTAAATCGTCCACCAAGCCCTGCAATTAGCAGAAAATGCCCATGTTCGAAGCGAGGTTCAGTCACTTCGACGCGTGTTTGCTCATCCATGACTCGACTCCTGAAACGAAAAATGTGGGTTCGGCTGGGAGTATAGAAGCCAAACCCGATTCGTCTTGTTACAACGTGTGCAACGGCTCGACGGCACCCGAACCGACAAACTCGTTATAGCCTGAAAGGATCACGTAGACGGCGAAATAGCAGAAAATCGCCGCAGATGCCATGTAGGAGTAACGCAGCAGTTTGTCGCCGAGCAGCTTGCCGCCGTGACTCGCGGCGAAGCACAGGCCGGCCGACCAGAGCAATCCGGCGCACAGGAAACCACCGAGGAACAATGCCGAACTGGCCGGGCCACCGCCGCCTGAACGGGCAATCAGGGTGCCGCCCACCGCCGCGAACCACAAAATCGCGCTCGGCGATGACATGGCGAGGAAGATGCCACGGAAAAACTCTTTGCGATGGGAGTTGTTGCCCACTTCAGCAGACTCCGCCAGCAGCGCTTCGTGATGGATCGCCGAGTAAATCATCTTCGCCGCAAAATAGATCAGCAGCGCCGAACCGCCGATCCACAGCACCCAGCGCACGGTTTCGTATTGCAGCAGCACGGTCATCCCGGCCAGCGCCAGCACCGCGTAGATCAAGTCGCCAACGCAGGTGCCGAGCCCCAGGGCGAAGCCCTGAAAGTAACCGCGCTGCATCGCCAGGGTGATCATCGCAATGTTGGCGACGCCGATATCCAGGCACAACGAAAGGCTCAGCAAAAAGCCGCTGGTGAACTCCATTAAGCGTTTTCCTTGGGAAAAAATTGTTTACTCGGGCGCTGGACAGTATGCCATTACTGCCCTTATCTTCCGCCACAGGTCACCGCAGTGACCAGCGTCGCTCGGACGGTTCCGGGCGCTTACGTTATCCGAGGCAACAATGGCCGAACAAGGTTCGCCGCGCCGCTTTGCGCGCATTGATCGACTCCCCCCTTACGTTTTCAACATCACCGCCGAGCTGAAGATGGCCGCGCGACGTCGTGGCGAAGACATCATCGACTTGAGCATGGGCAACCCCGACGGGGCCACGCCGCCGCACATTGTCGAAAAACTCGTGCAAGTCGCCCAGCGTGACGACACCCACGGTTATTCCACGTCCAAAGGCATTCCGCGCCTGCGCCGGGCGATTTCCAATTGGTACAAGCAACGCTACGAGGTCGACATCGACCCGGAAAGCGAAGCCATCGTCACCATCGGTTCCAAGGAAGGTCTGGCGCATCTGATGCTGGCGACCCTGGATCAGGGCGACACGGTGCTGGTGCCGAATCCGAGCTATCCGATTCACATCTACGGCGCGGTGATTGCCGGCGCACAGGTGCGTTCGGTGCCGCTGATTCCCGGTGTGGATTTCTTTGATGAACTGGAGCGAGCGATTCGCGGCTCGATCCCGAAACCGAAAATGATGATTCTCGGTTTCCCGTCGAACCCGACCGCGCAGTGCGTGGAACTGGATTTCTTCGAGCGGGTGATCGCCCTCGCCAAGCAGTACGACGTGCTGGTCGTGCACGATCTGGCTTACGCCGACATCGTTTATGACGGCTGGAAAGCCCCGTCGATCATGCAGGTGCCGGGCGCCAAGGACATAGCGGTGGAATTTTTCACCTTGTCCAAGAGCTACAACATGGCGGGCTGGCGCATCGGGTTCATGGTCGGCAACCCGGAACTGGTCAACGCCCTGGCGCGGATCAAGAGTTACCACGACTACGGCACCTTCACCCCGCTGCAAGTGGCGGCGATTGCTGCGTTGGAAGGCGATCAGCAATGCGTGCGCGACATCGCCGAGCAATACCGGCAACGGCGCAATGTGCTGGTCAAAGGCTTGCATGAACTGGGCTGGATGGTCGAAAACCCGAAGGCGTCGATGTACGTCTGGGCGAAAATTCCCGAGGCTTACGCGCATCTGGGGTCGCTGGAATTCGCCAAGAAACTGCTGGCCGAGGCCAAGGTCTGCGTTTCGCCGGGCGTCGGGTTTGGTGAGTATGGAGACGATCACGTGCGCTTCGCCCTGATCGAAAACCAGGATCGCATTCGCCAGGCCGTACGCGGGATTCGCGGGATGTTCCGGGCCGATGGCCTGGTCGCAAAATCCACTACCTGACACCTATCCCCTGTGGGAGCGGGCTTGCTCGCGAATACGTCGTGTCAGTCGACACCGTTGCTGACTGAACCACCGCTTTCGCGAGCAAGCCCGCTCCCACATGGGGCTCCCGGTAATATTCGAAGGCACAAAAAAACCGCATCGCTGCGGTTTTTTTGTGGCCGCCAATCGCTTAGACGAACAGCGACAGCAACAGGATGAAGCCCAGGCCAACCACAGACAGGATGGTTTCCATCGCCGTCCAGGTCTTGAACGTCTCGGCCACGGTCATGTTGAAATACTGCTTCACCAGCCAGAAACCGGCGTCGTTAACGTGAGACAGGATCAACGAACCTGCGCCAGTGGCCAGCACCAGCAGCTCACGGTTGACGCCCGGAATCATCCCGACCACCGGCACTACGATGCCCGCGCCCGTGATGGTTGCCACGGTGGCCGAACCGGTTGCGATACGGATCACCGCCGCCACCAGCCATGCCAGCAGGATCGGCGAGATCTGCGCGCTGACCGCCATGTGGCCGATCACATCGCCCACACCGCTGGTCACCAGCATCTGCTTGAAGCCACCGCCAGCGCCGATGATCAGGATGATCGCGGCGGTCGGGGCCAGACTCGCGTCAAGCCATTTCAGCATCTGACTTGAACCGATGCCTTGCTTGTGGCCGAAGGTGTACAGCGACAGCAGCAATGCCAGCAACAGGGCGGAGATCGGGTGGCCGATCATGTCCATCCAGGTGCGGAAGAAGTTACCGTCCGGCAGCGCCACGTCAGCAAAGGTTTTCAACAGCATCAGGAACACCGGCAACAGCACGGTGATCAGGGTGATGCTGAAGCTCGGCAGATTAGCCGAATCGTTTTCACGGGCCAGTTGATCGACCAGTTCCTGATTCGGATGACCCGGGATGTGCTTGGCGATGAACGTACCGAAGATGGGACCGGCAATGATTGCAGTCGGTAGCGCAACGATCAGACCGTAAAGAATGGTCTTGCCGATGTCGGCACCGAACACGCCGATGGCCAGCAACGGGCCGGGATGCGGCGGCACCAGGCCATGCACGGCGGACAGGCCGGCGAGCAGCGGGATACCGATCTTGATGATCGACACACCGGTACGACGGGCAACAATGAACACCAGCGGAATCAGCAGCACGAAGCCGATTTCAAAGAACAACGGAATGCCCACCAGGAACGCGGCGAACATCATTGCCCACTGGACTTTGTCCTTGCCGAATGCGCGAATCAGGGTCTGGGCGATCTGATCCGCCCCGCCGGATTCGGCCATCATTTTGCCGAGCATGGTGCCCAGCGCGAGGATGATGCCGACGAAACCGAGCACGCCACCAAAGCCGTCCTGGAACGCTTTGATGATCGTGTTGATCGGCATGCCGGAGGTCAGGCCGAGGAACGCCGCGGCGATAGTCAGGGCAATGAACGGGTGAATCTTGAACTTGGTGATGAGGACGATAAGCCCGATCACCGTGACCACTGCATCAAGCAGCAGAAACGAGTCGTGGGACATGCCAAGCATGGGGGGTGTCTCCTGGTTGTTGTTGTTATTGAAGCGGGTTAATCAGAAGTCGCGAGGACAGCGCTGTCTGTTTCGACACACTCATCACGCCTGTTCCAGGCCATTGGCCTGCCACCAGACGTGGGCTTGCAGGGCAAGTTCTTCAACGCTGTGCACTGAGGCATTGAGCGGCAAGGTCAACGGCTCGCCCTTCGGTGACTCGAGGGTCGCGAACTGGCTTTCGATCAACGTGGCCGGCATGAAATGGCCCGGGCGGTGGGACACACGCTCGGCGGCTACTTCTGGCGTCAGTTCCAGGAACACAAAACCCAGGCCCGGCAAGGCGCTGCGCAGACGTTCGCGATAACTGTGTTTGAGAGCCGAACAGGTCAGCACCGGACGCTGGCCCGTGGCGTCGACGCGACGCAGCTCATCGCACAGGCTGTCGAGCCAGCCGGCACGGTCGTCGTCGTTCAGGGGAATCCCCGCGCTCATCTTTTCGATGTTGGCGGCTGGATGGAAAGTATCGCCTTCAATGGCAGTGGCGCCGCTTAAATGGCACAGGGCCTGGCTGACGCACGTTTTGCCGCAACCGGCAACGCCCATGATGACCAGGGCGGTGATGGAGTGATTCATGTAACACCTCAGCGCGCAGACAGCGCTACCTTTGCTAGCTATGACTCTAGTGCACAGGCAGAAGTTGCCGACGCCTTCTTGTGATTTTTTTGGGTTGCAGCAGGTTTGCGCCCAATGCCAAAAAGCGATTATCAGGCAGGACTTCGCTTACGCATTTGCAGCTGCATCAGGACAGCGCTACCTTAGTGCCTTGATTTTTGTTTGGCAAGCCGCCCGATGACCTCCCCTAAAAACGATAAAAACACTCGCACCACCGGCCGTCCCACCCTCAACGAAGTCGCGCGACTGGCCGGTGTCAGCCCGATCACCGCTTCGCGCGCCCTGCGCGGGGTCAGTACGGTCGCCACCGAACTGGTGGAAAAAGTCCGCAAAGCCGCTCTCGAACTCAACTACGTGGTCAATCCTGCGGCCCGTGCCCTGGCCTCGGCGCAGAGCCATTCGGTGGTGGTGCTCGTGCCGTCGCTGTCGAACCTGCTGTTCATTGACACCCTTGAAGCCATTCATCGCGTCTTGACGCCAAAAGGCTTCGAAGTGCTGATCGGCAATTTTCACTACTCCCGCGATGAAGAAGAAAAGCTGCTGCGCAACTACATGGCGTATCAACCGCGCGGCTTGCTGCTGACCGGGTTTGATCGCACCGAAAGCTCGCGACGGATGATCGAAGCCAGCCAGATTCCCTGCGTGTACATGATGGAGCTGGACAGCGCCGCCGGCCTCAATTGCGTCGGGTTCTCCCAGCTCAGTGCCGGCGAAACCGCTGCCGAACATTTATTGTCCCGTGGTCGCAAGCGCCTGGCTTACATCGGTGCGCAGCTCGACCAACGCACCTTGTTGCGCGGTGAAGGGTTCCGCAAAGCCTTGCAGAAGGCCGGACGCTACGATCCCGATCTCGAAGTGCTGACGCCACGCGCTTCTTCGGTGGGCCTGGGCGGCGAGTTGTTTTTGCAACTGCTGGCCGCACATCCGGACGTCGACGCAATCTTCTTCGGCAACGACGACCTGGCGCAGGGTGCGCTGCTCGAAGCCCTGCGTCACGGCATCAAGATTCCCGAACAGGTGGCGATCCTCGGCTTCAACGACCTGCCGATGTCGGAACACATGGTGCCGCGCCTGAGCAGCATCAACACCCCGCGCGAAGCCATTGGCCGCCGGGCTGCAGAGCAAATGCTGACGCTCATGGCCGGCAACACCGTGGCGCGCCCGGTGGAAGACATGGGCTTCGAACTGAAAATCCGCGAAAGCACGTAACGCCCGCTACCGATCGTTCCCATGCCGCGTGGGAACGAGCATCCCACGTAACAGGCATAATTCGTTAATTTGTAAGGGGTTGTTGCGATAATCTAGCGTTTTTTGCGTCTTCGTCGCCGATATTCACAATCCATGGATTCCGATAGCAAGCTAAGCTTCTCCATCAATAAAAAATGGATCAGCCTATGTCTGCTCAACCTTACGCCGCTGCGCAACGCGACGGCATCGACCCGATACGCGCCGCCCAGATTTCCGCCCGCATCGACCGACTCCCCGCTGTCGCGACAATTTGGCGTCTGGTCGCGCTGCTGTCTATCGGTGGTTTCTTCGAACTCTATGATTTGTTCCAGACCGCCTACATCAGCCCTGGACTGATCCGCGCCGGGATCTTTTTCACCGGTGATCAGGGCGTGTTCGGTTTCTCCGATCAGGCCGCGTTTGCCTCGGCGACGTTTCTCGGCCTGTTCCTCGGTGCCAGCCTGCTCAGCCCGTTGGCGGATCGCTTCGGACGCCGGGCGATCTTCACCTTCGCGCTGGTCTGGTACACGGTCGCCACGGTGCTGATGGGCATTCAAAGCGATGCGCTGGGTATCATCTGCATGCGTTTTCTGGTGGGCATCGGCCTCGGTATCGAGTTGGTGACCATCGACGCCTATCTCTCGGAACTGGTACCCAAGCGCATGCGCAGCTCGGCGTTTGCGTTCGCTTTTTTCGTGCAGTTCCTGTCGGTGCCAGCGGTGGCGCTGATGTCGTGGTGGCTGGTGCCGCAAGATCCGTTCGGCGTCGCCGGCTGGCGCTTTGTGGTGCTGGCCAGCGCGGTGTTTGCGCTGTTCATCTGGTGGCTGCGCAAACGGCTGCCGGAATCGCCGCGATGGCTGGCCCAGCAAGGTCGCTTCGATGAGGCGAGCCGGATTCTCGATGGCATCGAGGCGCGCTGCGAGAAAGACCACGGCCAACCCCTGGATGCGCCGGAACCGGTGGCCGTGGACGTTGAGGGCAAGGGCCGCTTCGCCGATATCTGGCAGCCGCCCTATCGCCGTCGCGCGTTGATGCTCATCGTTTTCCACGTCTTTCAGGCGATCGGCTTCTTTGGCTTCGGCAACTGGTTGCCGGCGCTGCTTTCAGGCCAGGGTGTCAGCGTTACTCACAGCCTGATGTACGCGTTCATCATCACCCTCGCCTACCCGTTGGGGCCACTGCTGTTCGTGAAATTCGCCAACCGCTTCGAGAACAAATGGCAGATCGTCGGCTCGGCGCTGGGCGCCGTGACCTTCGGCACATTGTTCGCGTTGCAGACAAGCGCGTTCGGCCTGATCTTTTGCGGCGTGATGATCACGTTCTGCAATGCGTGGCTGAGCTTCAGTTATCACTCGTACCAAAGTGAATTGTTCCCCACCAACATCCGCGCTCGAGCGGTGGGCTTCTGTTATTCGTTCAGTCGTTTGTCGACGGTGTTCAGTAGCCTGCTGATCGGTCTGTTCCTCGAACACCTCGGCACGCCGGGCGTGTTGGCGTTCATCGCCAGCAGCATGTTAATCGTGATGATCACCATCGGCTGGTTCGGCCCGCGCACGCGGAATCTGGCATTGGAGAACATTGCCCATCGTTGAACGGCGACGGTCATCCCCTGCCGCTCGTCGGCAAGGGATGGCCGCCCCACGGGCAACACTCGGATGCAACTCATTGATTTAAAAACATTTTACAGAGAGGCACGGTAATTGCTGTTATTGCACGGTCAGCCATTACCTACAGGTTCAATCATCATGTTGGTCAGCACAAAACAGCTGCAGATGATTCCATTGTCCAAGCGTGTCACCGAAGACCCGACAGCGACCGCCGCCGCCGGCCTGCAAGGTGGCCTGCACGGCGCCATGCTGCAAAGCCTGCAAAACGGTGTACAGACCCAGACCGCCGAAACCACCGCCAGGGTTCAACAATCGGCCACCGGCATCGCCACCCAGCAAGTCAACGAAGCCAAGCGCATCAGTGACAACGTTGATGAAGCGTTTGCCAAGACGCGGGTGGGCCTGCAGACCGCCGACGCCGCTGGCACCACCGGAACCTCGGCCACCGAGGCGTTCAAGGAATACATGAGCAAGACGCCGGAACAGCGTCTTCGCGACTCGATTCTGGACGAGATGGGTATTACCCAAGAAGAAATCGACGCCATGCCGCCGGAAAAACAACTGGCCATCGGCGAAGAAATCGCCCAGCGCATGCAGGACAAGATGCAATTGGCGCAGGCGGATAAGGAAGAATCCGGCAACAGCGTCAACAAGGACAACGAAGCCCTGGCGGACAAATTTCTCGCTTCACTGTAATTACCTGGCCGTATGAAACCTGCAGGAGCCGGGCTTGCCCCCGATAGCGATGGCTCAGTCGACTCGATGTTGAATGGGTTGGCGATTTCGCGAGCAGGCTCGCTCCTACAGGGATCCGCAATGGTTCACCGCATCCCCCTGTAGGAGTGATCAGTTCAGTTGCAACGTTTCGTTGAACTGGCTGATCGCATCCACCACATGCCGCGAGCCCTGCTGGATTTCCAGAATCACCTCCCCCGCTTCATTTGCCAGTTCCACACCCAATCCCGTTCGGCTCAGGCTTGATTGCATGCTCGACACCGCGCTCAAGGACAAGTCATGGTTCTTGCGCACCACGTCGACGATCTCCAGCGTCGCCTGACTGGTGCGTGCCGCGAGGCTGCGCACTTCGTCGGCGACCACGGCGAAACCACGTCCGTGCTCGCCCGCCCTCGCCGCTTCGATGGCGGCGTTGAGTGCCAGCAAATTGGTCTGGTCGGCAATACCGCGAATGGTCTGGACGATGGTGCCGATGATGTCCGACTGTTTGCTGACCGCATCGATGCTCACCGCCGCTTCGTTGAGGTCGCGAGAAATTTCCTGAATGATCTGCACCGTTTGCTGAACAACCTGTGAGCCTTTTTGCGCACAGGCGTCGTTTTGTACCGAGGTGCTGTGGGCCGATTCCGCAGCGGTCTGCAACGTGGTCATTTGATGGGTGATGTTGCTGGCGAATTTCACCACTTTGTACAGACGGCCCTTGGCGTCGAACAACGGGTTGTAGGACGCTTCGAGGTACACCGTCTCTCCGGCCTTGTTGCGCCGTTCGAAACGATGGGAGTGATACTCGCCGCGATTAAGCGACGCCCAGAACGCGCGGTATTGCGCTGACTCGGCTTCGGCCCGGTGGAGAAACAGGCTGTGGTGCTGGCCGACAATTTCACTGTGCGAATACTGCATGGTGCGCAGGAAGTTGTCGTTGGCCTTGATCACATTGCCTTCAGGGGTGAATTCGATCATCGCCATGGAACGACCAATGGCGGCGAGCATGCTTTCCTCTTCGTGCTCCTTGTTGATGCGCGCAGTAATGTCCGAGGCGACCTTGATCACACTTTTGACTTGGCGATCCGGGCCGAGCACCGGCATGTAACTGGCTTCGAGCCAGATTTCCTTGCCGCTTTTGTCCAGGCGCAGAAAAGTGCCGCTGACCGGTTCGCCGCGACTCAGATCGCGCCACAATCTGGCGTATTCCTCGCTGCGGTAAAACGCTTCTTCACAAAACATCCGGTGGTGTTTGCCCCGTACATCCCCGGCGCTGTAACCCATGGTCTTGCAGAAATTTTCGTTGGCATCCAACACGATGCCATCCGGGGAGAACTCGATCATTGCCATTGAGCGGCTGATCGCCGCGAGTCTGGCATTGGCTTCGTTCAAGTCAGCGTTGCAACGTTGAACTTCCAGCCGGTCAGCCTTGCTGTGCAGGTTGAACATGGTTGTATCACCTTTAGCGCGATCTTTTGATTGAGGAAAGTTTCGGTTCTTTCAAGATCCACCACAACGTTCCATGGAACAGGCACACGCATTCCTCCACGGGAGGAAGTTGTCAGGTGATAAATGATGTTTAATCCAGGCGTCGCGATCGCGCCGCCCTAATCAAGACATCCCTATCTTGATAGCCCGTGGACGGGCCAGCCCATGACGAATAACTTCCCTATTAAGACAGCTCCTTGTCGGTACAGTGTCTTGGTGCCTTTAGTTGCGCACTCTGGCAGCGTTAGTTCTGTTGGCTAACCGATACGGTCGACTTGGTTAGTTACGTCTGAGCATAGACAGCACAACCCGGCGCGCAAGGCCTAGTCGGCCAGTAATGAGCATTTTTGGCAGAAGAATCGTTTCAGCGGAACAAAAAAGCCGCGTAGGAGCTGCCGAAGGCTGTGATCTTTTGATTTTGAAGATCAAAAGATCACAGCCTTCGGCAGCTCCTACAGGGGTGTGAATTCGGGTTCCTGATAGACCGGGATCAGTGACCGAACACGTCGAGTTTTTTGGCTTTTTTCTCCGCGCGTTTTTCAATCGCAGTCTTGGCGGGTTTCTTCTTCGCGGCTTTCTTTGAATCCATACCTTTTGACATGATCGCGACTCCACTCAGGGGGATGTCAGATCAGGTATACACCTATCCGCGCGCGTGAGTTCTTTTATAATCGCCAACCTTGCCCAACCATAGCCATGCCCATGTCCGATACCCGATTCAATCAACTCGACGCCTTGTCCTGGCCGTTGATGAACAAGTTCTACCGGGCCCATCAGTCATCGATGAAAGCGGTGCGCGAGGCGCAATTGTGGGTGGCCCGCCGCGAGGGGATCGTCGCGGCATTATGCCTGCGGCCGGTGGCGGGCGGGCATTGGCTGACCGGGCTGTTTGTCGACCCGGCCTGTCGCAACAAAGGCATTGCTGCGCAACTGATCGCGGCGGCGGTCAAGGATGTGCAAGCGCCGGTGTGGTTGTATTGCCATCCCGATCTGCGCAGTTTTTACGAGCGCCAGGGTTTTACCGCCGACCCCGACATGCCCTACGCAATGGCCGAGCGCCTGAGCCGCTACGCACGCAGCAAACCCATGATCGCAATGGGGCGGGAGCGAACCGTCCCCTGTGGGAGCGGGCTTGCCCGGGAAGAGGCTGGTACAGCCAAAATTGATGTCGACTGATCTGACGCGTTCGCGGGCAAGCCCTGCTCCTACAGGGTTCTGCAGGAAATGGAAAAAATCGGTTAATCATCCGCTGCCGGATCAAGATCCGGAAACATCACCTCGGTAAACCCGAACTTGCTGAAATCGCTGATGCGCGAAGGGTACAGCCGCCCGATCAAGTGATCGCACTCATGCTGCACCACCCGGGCATGAAAGCCTGAAGCGACCCGCACGATCGGCTGGCCCTTGGGGTCGAAACCTTCGTAGCGAATCTGCTGATAACGCTCCACCGCACCGCGCAATCCTGGCACCGACAGGCAACCTTCGAAGCCCTCTTCCATCAGCGGATTCAGTGGCGTGATCAACGGATTGATCAGGATCGTCTGTGGCACCGCTTCGGCGTCCGGATAACGTTCGCTGTGCTCGAAACCGAAGATCACCAGTTGCAGGTCGACGCCGATCTGCGGCGCCGCGAGCCCAACCCCGCCGACACTTTCCATGGTCTGGAACATGTCGTCGATCAGTTGCCACAGTTCAGGGCTGTCGAACATTTCCGGTGGTACGGGCGGAGCGATGCGCAGCAAGCGCTCATCGCCCATTTTCAGGATTTCACGGATCATGGTCGGGCTTCGTCAGTATCCGGTGCCAGCGAGTGATCGCGTCCAAGGCCGGAAACGTGTTGTTTGGGATGCTCGCCGAGTTCACCGGGGACTTTCTCGCCCGAATCCTTGCCCTCGTTGGACATGTGCTCGATCACCGCATTCATCTCAGCCCCGAGTAGCAGCACGGCGGCGGAAATGTAGAAATACAGCAACAGCACGATGATTGCCCCGATGCTGCCATACATCGCGTTGTAGTTGGCAAACGTCTTCACGTAAAACGCAAATCCCAACGAAGCGATGATCCACACCATCACCGCCAACACTGAACCCGGCGTGATGAAGCGAAACTCCTGTTTGACATCGGGCATCACGTAGTAGATCAGTGCGACCGCGATCATCATCAAAATCACGATGGCCGGCCAGCGCGCAATCGTCCACACGGTGACAATGAAGTTTTCCAGCCCCACCTGCGCGGCGATCCAGCCCATGACCTGCGGCCCGAGCACCATCAGTGCGGCGGCGATCAGCAACATGCCGGCAATGCCGACGGTGTACACGATCGACAGCGGAAAACGCTTCCACAGCGGGCGGCCTTCAACCACGTCATACGCGGCGTTCATCGCGCTCATCATCAACCGTACACCGGCGGAAGCCGTGTACAGAGCGATAACAATACCGACCGAGAGCAAGCCACCCTTCGATTGCTGCAACTGGTCGATCACCGGATTGACCTGCTCCAGTGCCTGAGGCGGCAAGACCAGCTCCGATTGCAGGCGCAACCAGGAAAAAAAATCAGGCAAGTGCAGGAAACCGATCAGGGCGATCAGGAACAGAATGAAGGGGAACAGCGAGAACAGCATCTGGTAGGCCAGTGCCGAGGCGTAGGTCGACATCTCGTCGTCAACGAATTCGGTGACCGTGCGCACCATTACCCGGTGCAGGGGCAGACCTTTCATGTTCGGGAAAATCATTCGCGTCTCCTTTCGCCGCAGAACAGGTTCGAAGTCGTGGCGACTCAGGGGCCGTTTTCTCTCATCAAAGTAGCCCAACCTGGCGACTTTGAAACACTTTCATCAATGAATGCCAGTCAATGACACAAAAACGGCCATCCTTGGATGGCCGCTGCAGTCATTCGTTCAAGGCTGGATCAAGCCTTGTCGACGCCTTTTTTCACTGCGTCCTTGGCTTTACCCACCGCTTGCTGGGCTTCACCTTTTTTCTCTTGCACCACGCCTTCAGCGCGCATTTTATCGTTGTCGACAGCCTTGCCCACGCCTTGCTTGACGTTGCCGGCAGCTTCGTTGGCCATGCCTTTCACTTTATCGCTGGTGCTACCCATGGTGTTTCTCCTGGATCGTTTAGCGGACAGGAAAGTCTGTACGAAACGGTTGACTGGCCGCCTGCAACGCAAGTTTCATTTATTTCGCCGCTCATTTCGTCGCTGCGCGCAGGTTGCGCTTTATGTTTGCAGGCTTAGCCTTGAGAATGCGCAACCTATTGGCGCGAGGCGCCGAAGACCCGATCCCCGCAGGAATGTTATGAAACTCGATAAAAAGCTCGCCATCGCCCGCAGAAACCAGGAACTGGGCGGCGCCGTGCTCGGCGTCAACAACTGCCACTTCGCCGAGCTGAACCGCAACCGCAACATTTGGTGGTTCGACCTTCCGGTAACGCGGCTGGCGGTGGGCCAATACGAGTGGATTCACCTGTTGATGCACACGCCGGCCACGGATGAACTGATCCACCTGAAAGTGCCGACCGTGTTTCTGCGCGAGAAGCTCGAAGGGCTAGTGATTCGCAATGAAGGCAAGCGCAAGGCGGCGTTGAGCCTGGAATTGAGCGCGGACAAGGATTCGTACCTGCAGGACATGCGTCCGGCGGGCACCAACGTGAATTTCGCGCCGTTTCGTCAATAAAGCAAAAGATCGTCCGAACGCAGGCTCGGGCCACGTTCGGACGATCTTCTGACCTTCTTGTTATGCGGCGCTCTTCGCCTTGATCTTTTTCAATTCTTCATCGCGCAATTCTCGTCGCAGAATCTTGCCAACGTTGGTCGTCGGCAACGCATCGCGGAATTCCACCGAACGCGGCACCTTGTAGCCAGTGACGTTGGCGCGCATGTGCTCCATCACGGTTTCCTTGGTCAGCGTGACGCCCGGTTTGGCGACGATGAAAATCTTGATCGCCTCCCCCGACTTCTCGTCCGGCACACCAATCGCCGCGCACTGCAACACGCCCGGCAGGGTTGCCAGCACGTCTTCCAGTTCGTTCGGGTAGACGTTGAAACCGGAGACCAGAATCATGTCTTTCTTGCGGTCGACGATGCGCATGAAGCCATCCGGCTGGATCAGCGCGATGTCACCGGTCTTGAGCCAGCCTTCGCTGTCGAGCATTTCGTCGGTGGCTTCCTGACGCTGCCAGTAGCCCTTCATGACTTGCGGCCCCTTCACGCACAATTCGCCGATCTCGCCCAACGGCTGTTCAACGCCGGCATCGTCGATGATTTTGCACAGGGTCGACGGCACCGGGATGCCGATGGTGCCGATCTGGATGTGCTGGATCGGATTGACCGTGGCCACCGGACTGGTTTCGGTCATGCCGTAACCTTCGCAGATGGCGCAACCAGTGACCGCTTTCCAGCGTTCGGCCGCTGCCAGTTGCAGGGCCATGCCGCCGGACAGGGTGACTTTCAATGCAGAGAAGTCCAGTTTGCGGAAGGCTTCGTTGTTGCACAGCGCCACGAACAGCGTGTTCAAGCCAACGAACCCGCTGAACTTCCACTTCGACAGTTCCTTGACCATCGCCGGCAGATCACGCGGGTTGCTGATCAGGACGTTGTGGTTGCCGATCAGCATCATCGCCATGCAATGAAAGGTGAACGCATAGATGTGGTAGAGCGGCAGCGGCGTGATGAGGATTTCGCAACCTTCATTGAGGTTGGAACCCATCAGCGCCTTGCACTGCAACATGTTGGCGACGAGGTTGCGGTGGGTCAGCATCGCGCCTTTGGCAACGCCTGTGGTGCCGCCGGTGTATTGCAGCACCGCGACATCACCGCTGTGCGGATTGGCTTCGGCGACAGGCTGGCCCTGGCCTTTATTCAGCACGTCGTTGAACTTGACGGCTTTGGGCAGGTGATAAGCCGGCACCATTTTTTTCACGTATTTGATGACGCTGTTGATCAGCAGGCGCTTGATCGGCGGCAGCAGGTCGGCAACTTCGGTGACGATGATGTGCTTGACGCCGGTTTTCGGCACCACGGCTTCAGCCAAGTGCGCCATGTTCGCCAGGCACACCAGCGCTTTCGCACCGGAGTCGTTGAATTGATGTTCCATTTCCCGCGCGGTGTACAGCGGGTTAGTGTTGACCACGATCAGGCCGGCGCGGATCGCACCGAACACGGCAACCGGGTACTGCAACACGTTGGGCAACTGCACGGCGATTCGATCACCGGGCTGCAAATCGGTATGCTGCTGCAGATATGCGGCAAAGGCACCCGACAACTCGTACAGTTCACCGTACGTGATTGTCTTGCCCAGGTTGCTGAACGCCGGTTTATCGGCGAAGCGTTGGCAGGATTGCTTCAACACAGCCTGAATATTCGGATACTCGTCTGGATTGATGTCGGCAGCAATTCCAGCAGGGTACTTATCCTTCCAAAAGTCTTCGTTCATGGAAGCCCACTCCTCAGCAACGCGAATTCAGCACCGCATTTGATGCGATTATTATTGGTGTTTGTTTTAGGGTGAATCTGGCTTCGATTCAAGGCCGAGAAGTCCCAAAGCGCGCCGAGAGTAGCAGCTTTGGAATGGGTCGACCAGAGCCAAAAACGATCCAATCGGTCATTTTGGTGACTCAAGACTTTCTAGCAGTCATTTTAGAGCAAAGATCCTAGATGTCGCTGAAAGGCCTGAAATATCGGGGTGAAAACAAAAGACCGCAGCCTCCGGCAGCGCCTACAGGGGTCATGTGTTCCCTTGTAGAAGCTGCCGAAGGCTGCGGTCTCTTCGCTTTCAACGGTCAGGCGGTGTCGCGCAACTCACGCCGTAGAATTTTCCCTACAGGGGTCATCGGCAACGACTCACGCAAGACAATGTGCTTCGGCACTTTGTAGGCCGTGAAGTTTTCTTTGCAGTAGGCCTTGAGCTCTTCCAGGCTGACACCGGTTTCCCGGGCGACCACAAACAGCTTCACCGCCTCCCCCGAACGTTCGTCCGGCACGCCGATCACTGCGCAGTTGGCAACTTTCGGGTGAGCCATCACCACGTCTTCGATCTCGTTCGGGTACACGTTGAAACCGGAGACGATGATCATGTCTTTCTTGCGATCGACAATGCGCACGAAACCGTCGGGGTCAATCACTGCGATGTCGCCGGACTTGAACCAGCCTTCGGCATCCAGCACTTCGGCGGTGGCTTCGGGTTTCTGCCAGTAACCCTTCATGATCTGCGGGCCCTTGATGCACAACTCGCCCCGCTCGCCCATCGGCAGCTCGGAGCCATCGTCGTTGATGACTTTCAGCAGCGTGCCAGGCACCGGCAGGCCGACCGTGCCGAGTCGTGACAGCTCACCGTAGGGATTGGTGCAGGCCACCGGCGAGGTCTCGGTCAGGCCGTAACCTTCAGTGATGCGACAACCGGTGAGCTGCTCCCAGCGTTCGGCGGTGGCTTTGACCAGCGCGGTGCCGCCGGAGTTGGTGAGTTTCAGCGTGGAGAAATCCAGGGTCTTGAAGTCCGGATGCTCCATCAGCGCGACAAACAGCGTATTCAGCCCCAGCAACGCCGAGAACCGCCAGTTTTTCAGCTCCTTGATGAAGGCTCCGATGTCCCGGGGATTGCTGATCAGTACGTTGTGGTTGCCGGAAACCATCATGCACATGCAGTTCGCCGTGAACGCATAGATGTGGTACAGCGGCAGCGGCGCGATCATCACTTCCTGGCCTTCACGAATCAGCGGCTGGCCGTCGCTGCTGGTCTGCGCCATGCAGGCGCGTACTTGCTGCATATTGGCGACCAGATTGCCGTGGGTCAGCATCGCGCCCTTGGCCAGCCCGGTAGTGCCGCCGGTGTATTGCAGGACAGCGATGTCATCGAGGCCGACCTTCAACGGCTTGATGCCAAGCCCCCGGCCCATGCGCAAAGCGCTCTTGAAACAAATCGCCTGGGGCAGCGAATACGCCGGCACCAGTTTCTTGACCTTGCTGACCACGGTGTTGACCAGCCAGCCCTTGGCGGCGGGCATCAAGTCGCCCATCTTCGCTTCGATCAGATATTGGATATCAGTGTCCGCAAGCACTTCCTGAACCTTCTGCCCGAACAGGTTCAAGTACACCAATGCACGGGCACCGGAATCCTTGAACTGATGGCGCATCTCGCGCGCGGTGTACAGCGGATTGGTGTTGACCACGATCAGCCCGGCGCGCAAGGCACCGAATACGGCAATCGGGTAATGCAGCACGTTGGGCAACTGCACCGCGATGCGATCCCCGGGCACCAGGTCGGTGTGGGCTTGCAGATAACCGGCGAACGCAGCGCTCTGGCGTTCAAGTTCAGCGTAGGTCAGGGTCACGCCCATGTTGCTGAAGGCCGGGCGATCGGCGAATTTCTTGCAGGAACGCTCGAACACCTCGATCACCGACTTGAATTCAGCCATGTCGATGTCCAGGGGTACGCCCGCAGGGCGTTTGTCATTCCAGAAATCAGGTTGCATTGTTCTTGTCCTCTTTACCTGAGCCGATCCGGGCCGCTTTCTGTCATTTCTGTTTTATCCCTAAAAGCAGAAAGCGGAGCTTCACGGACACTAGCAGCTATGGCCAAACAGGCAAATATGGGCAATGGCGTCATTGATCGTGTGAATCTTCCTGCCGTGGTGTGGCCTGATCGGACGTTCGTCCGTGGATGCGCTATACATGCAGCGTCTACCTGCAAAGGAACCGTCATGGTCCACGATACTTTCTGGCTGGCGGCGAGTGATCGCAGCCGCCTCTTCGTCAATCAGTGGCTGCCGACAGCGCCGTTGAAAGCGGTGATCCTGCTGGCCCATGGCATGGCAGAGCACAGCGCGCGCTATGGCCGGCTGGCCGAGAAACTTTGCGAAAAGTCCTACGGCATTTATGCCCCTGACTTGCGTGGCCATGGCAAAACCGGCGAAAACGCTACGCTTGGGCATTTCGCCGATAACGACGGTTGGTGCAAGGTGGTGGGCGATCTGGCCACCCTCAATCAGCACATCGGTCAACAGCATCCCGGCGTGCCGATCATTCTTCTCGGCCACAGCATGGGCAGCTACCTTGCTCAGGCCTATCTGCTGCACCACAGCGCGAGTCTTCACGGGGCGATTCTCAGTGGCTCCAACTTTCAGCCCGTCGCGCTGTATGGCGCGGCGCGGCAGATTGCCCGACTGGAGAAATTGCGTCAGGGCGGCAAGGGGCGCAGTGCATTGATCGAGTGGCTGTCGTTCGGCTCGTTCAATAACAAATTCAAACCGGTGCGTACGCCGTTCGACTGGCTCAGCCGCGACCCGGCCGAGGTCGACAAATACGCCGCCGACCCGCTGTGCGGCTTCCGTTGCACCAATCAACTGTGGATCGACCTGCTCGGCGGGTTGCAGCAAATCAGCAAAGCGTCCAATCTCGCGCAGATCGATCCGGGCCTGCCGCTGCTGGTGATTGGCGGCGAATGTGATCCGGTCAGCGATGGCAAGCGTCTGACTGATCTGGCCAACGCTTTGCGCGCCGCCGGTAGCCAGAACCTGCATTTGAAGATCTACCCGCAGGCCCGGCACGAATTATTCAACGAGACCAACCGCGACGAAGTGATCGCCGACGTGCTGGCCTGGATCGACCAGGCCTTGAGCCGCCCACGGCCGCACCGCAGCGAATGATTATTTTTGTGGATTCATTCAGGAACCCAGACCGATGACTCAGGTTACCAACACCCCTTACGAAGCCCTCGAAGTCGGCCAGACCGCCAGCTACAGCAAGACCGTCGAAGAGCGTGACATTCAACTGTTTGCCGCCATGTCCGGCGACCACAACCCGGTGCACCTTGACGCCGAATTCGCCGCTGCCAGCATGTTCAAGGAACGCATTGCCCACGGTATGTTCAGTGGCGCGCTGATCAGCGCGGCCGTTGCGTGCGAACTGCCTGGGCCGGGGACCATTTATATCGGTCAGCAGATGAGCTTTCAGAAGCCGGTGAAAATCGGCGACACACTGACCGTGCGCCTGGAAATTCTCGAGAAGCTGCCGAAGTTTCGCGTGCGCATTGCGACTCGCGTGTTCAACCAGCGTGACGAGTTGGTGGTGGATGGCGAGGCCGAGATTCTGGCGCCGCGCAAGCAGCAGACCGTGACATTGCCGGTGTTGCCGGCGATCAGCATCGGCTGACATTCGCAACGGCAGTTCCCACACGGTTTACACCTGTTGGAGCTGCCGCAGGCTGCAATCTTTTGATCTCAGTCCCCCTTCCCCACCTGCACACTCGCCGTCATCCCCGAGCTCAAATTGATCCCCTCCGGCAAGTGATCAAAACGGATTTTCACCGGAATCCGCTGCGCCAGTCGTACCCAGTTGAACGTCGGTTCAACCTCGGCCAACAACTGCCCATCCGGCGTAGTGTTACGGTCGGTGATGCCACGACTGATGCTTTCGACATGTCCTTCCAACGGTTCACCCGCACTCATCAGCCAGACTTTCACCGGATCGCCGACGCGTATGCTCGGCAACTTGGTTTCCTCGAAATACGCCTGCACGTAGAACGTTGAATCATCGATCAACGCCATCACCGACTCCCCGGCGTTCACGTAATTGCCTTCAGCCAGACGCAGATTGGTGATGTGGCCGCTACGCGGCGCATGTACCTGGCTACGATCCAGGTTGATCTGTGCAACTTTCGCCTCCGCCTGCGCCTCGCGCAGTTCGCCACGGGCAATGCCGGCGTTGATCTGTGCGTTTTCGCGCAACTCGGCGCTGATTGCCTGCGGCCCAAGGGCGGCGCGGCGGCTGGCTTCGCGTTCACGCAACGTGAGCTGCTGCTGACGGGTCTGCACCACCGCTTGCGCCTTATCCAGGGCGGCTTCGAAACGGTCGCGATCGATACTCATCAACAAATCGCCGGCCTTCACCTGCTGGTTATCAGCAGCGTTCAAATGCTGCACCCAACCTGCCACGTCCGGGGCGATGACGACCACATCGGCGCGGATCCGCGCATCGCGCGTCCAGGGCGTGAGCATGTAGTACTGCCACAGCTTGAGGCCGGCAAAAATCGCCACCGCCACCAGGCACAGGGTTACCGCGACACGTACGGAAGTACGCATGAATTCACTCCTTATAAAGGCCCGAGTACGAACGTGACCACAGTCAGGACACATACGTACAAGGCGCAATCGAACAATGCTTCGTGCCAGATCCAGCGACTGACCGGAGTCAGGCGCAACAGCAGGCGCAGCCCACCGGTGATCAGCAACGCCAGCAACACATAAATCAGAAACGGACTGAGCAGCACGCCACCCAGCGACCATTCACGCAAACCCATGGCTGTGCTCCTGTTGACGACACCAGGCGCGCCAGCTGTTCTGCAATTGCAACACCGCGCCCTGGGCCAGTTTCAACGCGTCGCTGGGCGGCAACGCAGATAGTCTTTCGAGCAACTCTTCGCTGGGCTCGGCCAGCGCATCAGCGCGTTCGCCTGCCGGTCCCTGAGCCAATACTTGTTCAAGCGCTTCGAAATAACGTCGTTCCGGGATCTGCGCCACCGCCAGACTCATGCGCAGATGCAGTAACTCGTCGCCGATGTCGAGGCTGAGCAATCCGTCGTCCCAGCGACTGCGCGCCGGTTCCGGCAGCTCCGGAGAGTGCCGCGCCAATTGCAGCAGACGATCGGCCATGCGTCCGCCGAACCAGCTCTCGGCACCGCTGAGGTTGCGTCGGGTCAGGCGCACCAGATCTTCAAGCGTCGCGGCCAGCAAGCGGCGGCCGTGCCATGCGGGGTTGCGCAGGATCAGCAGATGGAACGCCAGCACTGCCGCGCCGACGCCGATGATCATGGCTTGGGCGCTGTTGAAGAAGTTGGCGACGTCGAACGTCATGGCGTTCTGTGGAGAAATCAGCACGATGAAATGCAGACAGAATGAAGTCGCGGTGGCGCCGATCTGTGGCCGGGCCATGCCCAGCGCACCGAAGAACAACGGCACGCCCATGCCCATGCCCAGCAGCGCGAAACTGCTCCATTGCGGCAGCAGAATCTGCCCGACCAAAAACGCCGACGGTATTGCCAGAAAAATTCCGCGCAAGAAACTCATGCCAATCTGCGCGCCGTTTTCACGGCTGGCAAACAGGCTGCAGACCACGCAGGTCAGCAACAATGCGCCGGACGCTGCCGGCCACGCGGTCGCCAGCCAGAAACTCGCCACCACCAGAAAGGCCAGGGCACTGCGCGCACCAAACACCAGGGCCAATGACAAGTCGCGATGTGGCGTGAGTGCGCGCGGCGGGTCCACCGTCGTCCTGCCCTCGCGCACCGCTTGCAGCGCCAGACCGGCGGCCATGGCGGTGTCGAGCAAGAGACTGAAACGCGCCAGGCAATAACTTTGCGCCGAACTGAGGTGCGGGTCGTGAGTTGCGTCGAGCAATCTCGGCCGCAATGCTTGCAGCGTTGGCGAGTCAGCGCTGTCGAGGGCTTGTTGCACCTCGTCCATCCACGGCTGGAGTTGTTCGGCTTCCGTCGGCGTGAGTTGCTTCCACTGCCGGCGCGCCGACCGGGCGATACGCAGCAACATCAAGAGTTTCTGGCTCAAGCCGCCGATGGCTCTGGCGCGCTGACGACCGAGACCACCCTCGAACCAGGCGTGCTCACGCTGGGCATCCACCGCGACAATCTTGCCGAGAATTTCCAGCAAGCCTTTGCGCGCCTTGCCATCACCGGCGAGCGTTGCCCGCGCCGCGTTGATGCCGCTTTGCCAGGCAGCCAGGGCCTGATCCGCCAATTGCCGCTCAACCCGCATCGGCCAGAGCAACGCACTGCTCGCGGTGGCGCAAAGAATGCCGAGGCAAATCTCCGTACAGCGCGCCACGGCCTGATCAAATACGTTGAGCGGATGACTGATCGCCGGCAATGCGATGATCGCCACGGTGTAACCGGCCAGCACGAAGGAATACGACCAGGCGCTGCGCAACAACGTCGAACTCGCCGTGCAGAGACCGAGCCACAGCGCCAGTGCCAACAGAAACAACCATGGCGTTTGCGCAAACAAACCCATGAACACCACGGACATGATCGTCCCGACCAAGGTGCCGAGCAGGCGCGCCAATCCTTTCTGCACCACCATACCCGACAACGGCTGAGCAACGATAAAAGCCGTCATCAACGCCCAGGCCGGTTGTTCCAGGCCCCAACGCATCGCCAGCCACAACGCGAGCCCGCCGCCGAGCACAGTCTTGATTGCAAACTGCACAGCGCGAAGGTCGGGGGCAAATAAGGCCTGAAAAGTGATCGGCACGAAGAGGACTCTGTGGATGATGATTTAACGATAGTCGGGTGACTGTAAGTCACTTGAAAACTAATTATTAGCTAGCTATCCAACTATCGTCCAGCACTAAATCCCGGGCACAAAAAAACGCCAGACAGGCTGGCGTTTTTGACAGGCTTTAGACGCTTAAGAGCGTGCGCGAGCCTGGTTACGCAGGGATTTCACCTGATCGTGATTGCGTTGTACGCCGTGGTATTGGCGTTCAACCAGATCACGAATACCCACCAGGTTGTGCTTGTTGATTTTCTCGATGGCTTCTCTGTAAGCCTTCAGCGCATGGTCTTCGCCACGCTCGGCTTCATTCAGCACGGCCTCTTCGTCTTTGCCGGTGAACATGGCTTTGACATCGACCCAGCGGCGGTGCAAATCAGCGCTGACGCTGGTAGAAGTTTCCGGATCGCCGCCCAGTTTACGCACTTCTGCCTGCAACTCGGCTGCCGCGGTCGCGCAATCGGCGGAGCGCGTGACGAACAGTTGCTTCAGTTCAGGGTGCTTGATGTCTTCGGCGCAAGTCTTGAACCCTTCCTGACCGTCCTTGCTGGTTTCAATCAGGTCGTTGAGTACAGAAATGGCTTCTTTATTCATATCAGTCATTTTTCAGTTCCTTGCGATCAGTGGAAGATACAAGGAATATTGCAGCGTGCATGCCAGCTTTTCAGAGTAAAAATAAACTATATAAATCAATAAGATAACGATTAACCGTAAATCTGTATGCCTGTTATTTGCATGATCTGTCATTTGGCCTCCATGCAGAATGCCTGTATTTTTCGAACTGTTCTGAAACCAGATGACCGATTGATGAATCCTGAAAAGCTCGAACTGTTGATTACCCGCGAAATGCCATTCGGCAAATACAAAGGCCGGATCATCGCCGACTTGCCGGGGCCGTACCTGAACTGGTTCGCCCGGGAAGGTTTTCCCCACGGTGAACTCGGCGGCCTATTGGCTTTGATGCAGGAAATCGACCACAACGGACTGTCGGATTTGCTTGAACCGCTGCGTGCCAAACACGGCAAACCCGCCCCGCGCCATTGACGGCCCCCCCCTGACTGAGCCTCTTATGCCCGATAACACTCGCCGTGCCCGTGATGAAGCTTTCTGGCAAACCTTTGCTGACCGCTACGACAGCCTGCCAGGCCCGATTAACCTGGAAAACGGTTACTTCGGGCGTATGTCGCGCACCGTGATCGAGGAATATCAACGCAACATCGAGCTGATCAACAGCAGCAACTCGCTGTACGCGCGTCAGCGCTTTGAAACCACCGATATCCTCGATATTCGCGCGCAACTGGCCGAATTGATCGGCGCGCGCTCCCACAGCGTCGCTTTCACAAGCAACGCCACCGATGGCCTGCAATCGCTGATCCGAAACTACAACCGCCTGCAACCCGGCGATCAGGTGCTGGTGTGCGACCTCGATTACGGCACCGTCAAAGGTGCCATGCAGTGGCTCGGCCGCAATCGCGGTGTTGAAGTGATCGAGATCGAACACGCACACCCGGCCAGTTTTGAAAGCCTGGTAGAGGCCTATGAAGAGGCGTTCATTCGCCATCCGAAGATCAAGCTGATGGTGCTGACTCACGTCACTCACCGCACTGGCCTGGTCATGCCGGTGAAGGCGATCGCCGCGCTGGCCAAGGAGCATGGCGTCGACGTGATTCTCGACGGTGCCCACGCCCTGGGCCAGATCGAATTCGATCTGGAAGACCTGGGCATCGCTTTCGCCGGCTACAACCTGCACAAATGGATCGGGGGGCCACTGACCCTCGGCTTTCTCTATATTGCGCCGCAACGCTTGGCCGACATTGATCCGGACATGGGTGAAACTCACTTCCCGATCAGCGATATCCGTTCGCGCACGGCTCACAGCACGCCGAACATTCCCGCGCTGATGACGCTGCCGCTGGTGTTCGAGGAACACCGTTCGCTCGGTGGTGCGGCAGCCAAGGGCGCGCGGGTCAGTTATTTGCGCAATTTGTGGGTGAGTGCCGTGCGCGACCTGCCGGGCATTGAAGTCATGACCCCGGATGATCCGCGCCTTTACTGCGGCATCACGTCGATGCGCTTTACCCATCACGACCAGCCGGCCATGGTCGAACGCCTACTGAATGACTACAACCTGTTCACCGTGGCGCGCGACGGCTCGGCGTGCGGGTCGTGTATCCGCATTACCGCAGGGCTGACCACAACGGCGGCAGACATGAACTTGTTGATCCGCGCCATTGACGAGTTGCGCCACCCCGCCTAAACCGTGTACTTGTCAAAGTCCTCGGGCTTGATCTGCGTCGACACCGCAAAGGTGTCGATGCCGATGGTGAGATGGCCGAAGTAGCCGTCTTCATGGGAAGCGCGCCCGACCGGCCAGACCGTCAGGGTCGATGCTTCACCGTTCATCCCGGAGTAGATAGCGTCCTCGGCATTGTTCAGCGCGACAGCAGAGCGCCCGCGATAGCCCTTGGCATTGAGCACGGCGCGGGACGTGACTTCGGGAAAGTACATCTGTCCGACCCAGGCAACCTGACGCTCATCCAGGCAATCGCCGCCCCCGACGATCCGCACTGCCACATGAATATGCAGCGTGCGACCGGCATAGAAACCTGGATAGATCGTGGTGAAACGTACCGTACCCTTTTTGTCGGTCAGTTGGCTGCCGCGCAGGTAGGTGTCGTCGTCGGTGCGCGGGATCGAGCCGATTGCCTCGACGTCGACTTCTTTATCGGGATCGATCCGGCTCCAGCCCGAATAAGCACCACGGGCGTTGCAGTGCCAGATGTCCACCAGGGCGCCCGTCACCGGATTGCCGGTCATGGCGTCGACAATGCTCAGGCGCAACAGCAAGGGCAAGCCTTCGGCGCCCTCGCTGATGTTGCGACGCAGCAATTTGGGATTTCGAAAATACGGCCCGGCGACTTGCTCGGGGGCCAATTGGTAAACATCGGTGCATGCAGCATTCGAGGCCTGATCCATGACGCGTTCTCTCTTCCATAAGATGAACGCAGATTAGCGCCCCGAAAAAATCGCCGGGTGGTAACTATGTATCGCGGCGTAACAGATCAGGTGCAGGAGCTGCCGCAGGCTGCGATCTTTTAATCTGGTCGTTTCAATACTCTGTGGGGGAACGCGGAGCGTCCCGGGCTGCATTCCCACGCGTGGCTTGGGAATGATCAACGAACAGGATCAAAAGGTTGCGGCCTGCGTCAGCTTCTGGATGGGGGGAATACGTTCGTGAGGCGAATCAGTTTATTTCGGGCATAAAAAAACGGTGCGCCGACCAAGCGCACCGTAAAACCGTAGAACACACAACGACGTGTCGGGTAACAATCAGTCCAGCAGCGCCAGAGCCTCGGCGGTGCATTCCTGAATGCGGGCCCAGTCGCCGTGCTTGATCCATTCCGGATCAAGCATCCAGCTACCGCCCACGCACATGACGTTTTTCAGCGCCATGTAGTTTTTGATATTGGCCGGGCTCACGCCGCCGGTCGGGCAGAACTTCACTTCGCCGAACGGGCCGCCCAATGCCTTGATTGCCGCCACGCCGCCACTGACTTCAGCGGGGAACAGTTTGAAGCGGCGATAACCCAGACCGTAGCCTTCCATGATGCCGGAGGCATTGCTGATACCCGGCAACAGCGGAATCGGGCTGGCGACACTGGCTTCGAGCAGATCGCGGGTGATGCCCGGCGTAACGATGAATTGCGAGCCGGCCGCTTCAGCCGCCGCGAGCATGTTGCGATCGAGCACGGTGCCGGCACCGGTCACCAGTTCCGGACGCTGTTCGCGCAGGATCTGAATCGCCTTGAGGCCGAACTGCGAACGCAACGTCACTTCCAGCGCGGTCAGGCCACCGGCGGCCAGAGCATCGGCCAATGGCAGCACGTCCTGTTCGCGCGCGATGGTGATCACCGGCAGGATCCGCGCCTTGGCGCAGAGGCTGTCGATCAACGCAACTTTGTCCGCCATGGAAACGGTCGGGGATGGGGTTGTCATAGCGGCTGTTCCTTGGCTCATGGGCACCAGTAAATCTCTAACGTAGGTTGCAGAAATGCACGAACCGGCATGACAGCGACATCGTCACCGGCCAGCGCGGCATTCAGGGTGGTCAGTTTCGACTGACCGGAAATCGACAGAATCTTGTGCCGGGCCGAAGCCAGCAACGCGCGGCTCATGGTCAGGCGTTGACGCGGCACACTCGGCGCCATCATCGGCCAGCAACGACGTGTGCCGTCGGCTCGCAGCGCCTCGGAAAGGTTAGGGCTGTCGGGAAACAATGACGCGGTGTGGCCGTCATCGCCCATGCCCAGCACCAGCACATCAATCGTCGGCAACTCACCGAGCAGACGATCCGCCTGCTCCGCCGCTTGCTCCAGATTGGCTGCCGCGCTGTAAAGACTCAAAAACTGCGCCTTGGCCGCCGGGCCCTTGAGCAGATATTGCTTGAGCAGACCGGCGTTGCTGTCGGCGTGCTCCACCGGCACCCAGCGCTCGTCCGCCAGGGTCACGATGACCTTCGACCAGTCCAGCGCCTGCTTGGCCAGGTGCTGGAAGAACGCTACCGGGCTGCGACCGCCGGAGACCACCAGCACAGCCTTGCCGCGCGCGGAGATCGCGTCGCTCAACTGCTTCGCCACCGCCAGCGCCTGACCTTCGGCCAGCAGCACCGGGCTCTTGAATTCGTGGGCGCGGACGCCCGTCGGCAGTTTCACATCAGATATCGCCATACCACGACCTCCCATCCCGCGTGATCAGTGCAATGGAGCTCATCGGCCCCCATGACCCGGCCGCGTACGGCTTGGGCGCATCACCGGATTTTTTCCAACCGGCAATCAACTGGTCACACCACTTCCACGCGGCTTCGATTTCATCTTTACGGACAAACAGGTTCTGATTGCCGTTCATCACTTCCAGCAACAACCGTTCGTAGGCGTCGGGGATCCGCGCGCTGCGCCAGGTATCGGAAAAATTCAGCTGCAACGGGCCGCTACGCAGCTGCATGCCTTTGTCCAGGCCTTGTTCCTTGGTCATCACGCGCAAGGAAATGCCTTCATCCGGTTGCAGGCGAATGATCAGTTTGTTGCTGATCTGCAAGCGCTGCTCAGGGGCGAAGATATAGTGCGACGGCTCCTTGAAGTGAATGACAATCTGCGACAGTTTTTGCGGCATACGCTTGCCGGTTCGCAGGTAAAACGGCACGCCGGCCCAACGCCAGTTGCGGATGTCGGCACGCAGGGCGACGAAGGTTTCGGTGTCGCTCTGGGTGTTGGAATTCGGCTCTTCAAGGTAACCCGGCACCGGCTTGCCTTCGCTGTAGCCGGCGATGTATTGGCCACGCACCACTTGGGTGGTCAGGCCTTCCGGGCTGATTGGCGCCAGGGCCTTGAGCACTTTGACTTTCTCGTCGCGGATGCTGTCGGCGGACAGGTCGGCCGGTGGGTCCATGGCGATGAGGCAGAGCAACTGCAACAGGTGATTCTGGATCATGTCGCGCAGTTGGCCGGCCTTGTCGAAATAGCCCCAACGGCCTTCGATGCCGACCTTCTCGGCCACGGTGATTTCCACGTGGGAGATGTAATTCTGGTTCCACTGGGTTTCGAACAGGCTGTTGGCGAAACGCAAGGCGATCAGGTTCTGGACGGTTTCTTTGCCCAGATAGTGGTCGATGCGATAAGTGCGGTTCTCCGGGAAGAACTGCGCCACGGCGTCGTTCACTTTGCGCGACGATTCGAGGTCCGAGCCGATCGGTTTTTCCAGTACCACGCGGGTGTTTTCCGCCAGACCGACTTTGGCCAGGTTTTCACAAATCGCGCCGTACACCGCCGCCGGGGTGGCGAAGTAGGCAATCATGCAATGTTCGCTGCCGGCGGTTTCGGCCAGGGCGACGTAATCTTCGGATTTGAGGAAGTCGACGTGCAGATAGCTCAGGCGCGCCAGAAATCGCTCGAGTACGGCGGCATCGAGATCTTTTTCACCAACGTAACGCCGCAGTTCGGCGGTGATGAACGCCAGGTGCTCTTGTTCGCTGCCGGCCTCACGGGCCAGGGCGATGACGCGCGTGTCCTCGTGCAGAAGGCCGGCGCCGTCGAGTTGATAAAGGGCAGGAAACAGCTTGCGCAGGGCGAGATCGCCAAGAGCGCCGAACAAGGCAAAGGTGCACGGTTCAACCGTAATCGAAGGCATGATGTTTGTTCTTTTATCAAGTTAAGCTACAAATACCTTTTTTCAAGGCATCACTCAAGGGAAAATGTAGTAATAACCACAACATTTTCCCGAAATGCAGATTCCGTGTGGTGGTCGGCCGGAGCCATCAGTAGGATAGGCCACCGTCACGGGTCTCATCAAAGGCCCAATTTGCATAGCCGCGCGCTTATCGGCGCAGGTGAAACCAGGAAACCCATATGGATCGCGTGCGCAATTTACTGGAACAGATCCAGAGTCGCCTTGAAGACCTGAACAAGGCTGAACGCAAAGTCGCCGAGGTGATCCTGCTCAATCCACAGCAGGCCACCCGCTTCAGTATCGCCGCCCTCGCCCAGGCCGCTTCGGTCAGCGAGCCGACGGTCAACCGCTTCTGCCGTTCGTTCGGCGTCAGCGGCTACCCCGAACTCAAACTGCAACTGGCCCAAAGTCTGGCCAGCGGCGCGGCCTACGTCAGCCGGGCGGTAGAAGCGGACGACAATCCCGAGGCTTACACCCAGAAGATTTTCGGCAGCGCCATTGCCTCGTTGGACAGCGCTTGCCAGGCACTTGATCCGAATTTGATCAGCCGAGCCGTTGACCTGTTGATTCAGGCGCGGCAGATCCACTTTTTCGGCCTCGGCGCTTCGGCTCCGGTGGCGCTGGATGCGCAGCACAAGTTCTTCCGTTTCAACCTCGCCGTCACCGCTCACGCCGACGTATTGATGCAGCGAATGATTGCCTCGGTGGCGCATACCGGTGAGTTGTTCGTGATCATTTCCTACACCGGGCGCACCCGCGAACTGGTGGAAGTGGCGCGCATTGCCCGGGAGAACGGTGCTTCGGTGCTGGGCCTGACCGCCGAAAACTCGCCGCTGGCCAAGGCCAGTACATTGAGCCTGAATATTCCGTTGCCGGAAGACACCGACATCTATATGCCGATGACTTCGCGGATCATTCAGTTGACCGTGCTGGATGTGCTGGCGACGGGGATGACCTTGCGTCGCGGGGTGGATTTCCAGCCGCATCTGCGCAAGATCAAAGAGAGCCTGAATGCCAGCCGGTATCCGGTGGGAGACGAGTTCAACTGATCCGGAATTTCCGCTACCTGAACCAACCTCATCGCTGGCAAGCCATCTCCCACAGTGTCCGCGTCGAACATGGAATTTGCGAACGCGAATGAAACCTGTGGGAGCTGGCTTGCCAGCGATGGGGCCAGTCGCAACACCGCATATTTAAGCCGCAGATCGTGCCTGCAAACTGATGTGCGCCTTTTCCCCCGGCGCCAGATGCAGACTGTCCGTCCCCCCCGCCGCCGCTTCCACGCAGACGAATTCCGAAATTTCATCCCAGCTCACACCGAGCAGCGGCCGCGCGCCCGGATGCCAGACTACCGTGTCTGCCGTCTCGCCCGTGTCGATGCACAATTCCCGCTGCCAGGCGTGATCCTTGAGCTGTAATTCGCCGTCATGCTGAAACACTCGCTGACAGGCGCCCTCTACCCGCAATTCGCCTTCCTGCTGACACGCCTGACGACTCAACTGGTCATAACCCTGTGCGCCCTCCAGCCCAGACAGCGCTATCTCACTCACATCGCCAATACGCCAGTAAGCGTGCAACGCCTGGCTCAACTGGCACGGCATGTCGTCCTGATGCTCGGTGCTCAGGCGCAATTCCATGCGTTCGCCCAGGTGCGCATGCAAGTCCACCTGCCAGTCGCACAACTGCAACTGCCAGTGCAAACGCACGCCGTCTTCGGCACTGCTGCTGTCGAGCAGTTTCCAGTCGAGCAACCGCGCCCAGCCATGGGACGGCCACGCGTTTTCGCTCGGATGCCGCCCATACCACGGCCAGTACACCGGCACGCCGCCGCGAATGGCACCAACATGCGGCCACTTCGCCGCGCACCACAACCACGGCTTTTGCTCGCGCGGCTGGAAGTGCAGCAATTGCGCCCCCTGGCGACTGAACACCGCCTGACACAGCGGATGATCGATCACCAACACGTCGCGCATCTGATAGCGATCCCAGGCGAACACCGGTCGTTCACGCAAGGATTTGAAGAAGCGTTGCAGCGGATGCTCATGCATGTGTCGCAATCCTGAAAACATCTGTTCCTGGGCAGCGCCTTCCCCAAAAAAAAGCGGACAGCCTTGGCTGTCCGCAAATATGCGCACATAGAGAGGAGCTTATCGCAACAGCGTTAGAACACCGACTGAATTTTCAGACCGGCCACCAGCGCGTTGTCCACCTCGTCAACACCGCCCGGGTGGGTGATGTATTGCAGGTTCGGACGCACGGTGAGCCAGTTGGTCACGTGGAACCCGTAGTTCAACTCGTAGTTGTATTCGGTGTCACGCAGCGGCGAGAACAGCGGATCGGCGTAGTCGGCCACACCGTTGGCGGCGTTGGTCAGCTCGGCGTTTTTCTTCACGTCATCGTTGACGTGGATCCGCGAGAAACCGATGCCGACGTCGTCTTTCGGACGCGCATCGAACGGGCCTTTATAGACGAACATCAGCGACTGGTAGTTGTCGACGACGTTGGTGTCCTTGTCGTGGAACGTCGCGTTGGCGGCGATGTTCAGGCCACGGCTCTTGTCACCGTTGTGGTCGGTCAGCTGTTGCTGCGCGACGAACCAGTAACCGCTCTTGCTGCTGTGGCTGCGATAGGCGTTGCCGCTGGTCGCTGCATCGGCGCCGTTGTCGTCCTCGCGAACGTCATCAGCCTTGGCGGTGCTTTTGTAGTAACCGACACGGTACTCGCCCGGCAGGTTGTTCGGGTTAGGCAACCAGACCAGTTCGACCGGGATCACCGTACCTTTGGTGCCGCTGCCGCTGAGCTTGAAGCCGTTGCCGTGTTCGAGCTGCGACGGGTTCTGGTTGTAGGCGCCGATCTGCGCATACCACTCGTCGTTGAAGTTGTACTTCAGGCGAATGGCCGCCTGGCTGACCGGCCAGTTGTACCAGATGTTGGTGGCCCAGTTACCCACTTGGGATCCGCAGAACGCCAGGTTCTGGAACTCGCACGGGAAGGTGTTGAAGTCTTCGCCTTCACCGAAGTAACCGGCCTTGACGTCGAGCTTGTTGTCGAAGAACTGGTGCTTGATCCACAACTGGGTCAAACGAACCATGTGGCCACGGCCGTAGACTTCTTGAGACGAGCTCAAGGTGCCGGCACGCGGATCGCCCACGCGGTCGTTGGAGATGTTTTGACCGTTACGGTTGGTCAACTGGATCTTCGCCTGGGTGTTGTCCCAGCCGAGCAGCTTTTGCAGGTCCAGTGCCGCGCCCAGACCGAACTGATCGCTGTAGCGTGCCGTCTTGTCGTTGTTGTAACCACCGTGCAGGTTGCCGCCCACTTCACCGACGTAGTCCATTTTGATGTCGATGCCTTGCTCGATCAGCTTGGTCCGTTCGCCACCCCAGTCACCCGTCATCCACTGCGAGTCGGCACTGAACGCATCATCGGCCATCGCATTGCCCGCCATGACCAGCGCAGCCGCAACTGTCACCTGGCAGATCAACCGGGCATTGATGTGTTTCTTTTTCATCCCTACATCCTCGTTTTATTGTTATTAACTGTTTTTATCTAACGCGGTTTACATCAGTTGCGACGAATGACAGGCCATTCGTTGCGGATCCCCACTGTGGCCGGGCATTTGTGGGAGCTGGCTTGCCAGCTCCCACCTGACCGCATTCCCACATTTGTGTCTCAGCGCCCTTTGAACTGCGCCACATTCGGCGCTCGGGTTTCTGCCTGTTCATGACTGGCAACACCCAGGCGTTCACCGGTCTTGGCATCGAACAGCAGCACTTTGGCCGGATCGAATTGCAGGGTCAGGGTTTCGCCCACCTGCGGTGCTACGTCCGGTGCCAGACGGCAGCAGACTTTGGTGTCGTTGAGGTTGACGAAGATCAGCGTGTCGGGACCGGTCGGTTCGGTGACCTGTACTTCGGCGCGAATGCTGGGCTGGCTTTCGCCGTTGGCCAGCAGGATTTGCTCCGGGCGCAGGCCGAGGATGACTTCGCGATCCTCAAGACCGGCGTCCTGCATGGCCAGCGGCAACTCGCAACGGGCCTGGCCGCTGTCTAGCAAGGCAACCAGTCGGCCGTCCTTGCGTTGCAGGCGCAGCGGGATGAAGTTCATCGGCGGCGAACCGATGAAGCTCGCCACGAACAGGTTGGCCGGATCGTTGTAGATCTCTTTCGGCGTACCGAATTGCTGAATGATGCCGTCCTTCATCACCGCCACTTTGTCGCCCAGGGTCATCGCTTCGATCTGGTCGTGAGTCACGTAGACCGTGGTGGTTTTCAGGCGCTGGTGCATCAGTTTCATTTCGGTACGCATCTCGACGCGCAGCTTGGCATCGAGGTTGGACAGCGGTTCGTCGAACAGATAAATCTTCGGCCGACGCGCCAGGGCACGGCCCATCGCCACGCGCTGTTGCTGACCACCGGAGAGCTGTCCCGGCTTGCGATTGAGCAGGTGTTCGATCTGCAAAAGCTTGGCGACGCGGGTGACTTCTTCGTCGATATCGGCCTGTTTCATCTTGCGGATTTTCAAGCCGAATTCGATGTTCTCGCGCACGCTCATGGTCGGGTACAGCGCGTAGGACTGGAACACCATGGCGATGTCACGATCCTTCGGGCTCATGCCGCTGACGTCCTGGTCACCGATCATGATCGCGCCGCCGGTGATGGTCTCCAGGCCGGCGATGCAGTTCATCAGGGTCGATTTGCCGCAACCCGAAGGGCCGACGAGGATCAGGAATTCGCCTTCCTTGATCGACAGTTCGATGTTCTTCAGGGTGTCCGGCAGGCCGGCGCCGTAAGTCTTGTTTACATTGCGAAGTTCAAGCGTTGCCATGATTACCCCTTGACCGCGCCGGCCGTCAGGCCGCGCACGAAATACTTGCCTGCGATCACATAGACCAGCAGGGTCGGCAGCCCGGCGATCATCGCCGCCGCCATATCAACGTTATATTCCTTGGCCCCGGTACTGGTGTTGACCAGGTTGTTCAGCGCCACCGTGATCGGTTGCGAATCACCGCTGGAGAACACCACGCCGAACAGGAAGTCGTTCCAGATCTGGGTGAATTGCCAGATCAGGCACACCATGATGATCGGGGTCGACATTGGCAGAATGATCCGCCGGAAAATCGTGAAGAAACCCGCGCCGTCCAGCCGTGCCGCTTTCACCAGTGCATCGGGAATGCTCACGTAATAGTTGCGGAAGAACAGTGTGGTGAACGCCAGGCCGTAGACGACGTGGATGAACACCAGACCTGTGGTGGTGCTGGCCAGGCCCATTTTGCCGAGGGTGAACGAGGCTGGCAGCAGCACGGTCTGGAACGGCAGGAAGCAGCCGAACAGCAACAGACCGAAGAACAACTGCGAACCGCGAAAGCGCCACATCGACAGCACGTAGCCGTTCAACGCGCCGATGGCGGTGGAGATCAGCACCGCCGGAACGGTGATCTTGATCGAGTTCCAGAAGTAACCGTCAACCGTGGCCCAGGCCTTGATCCAGCCAATGCCGCTGACCACGGTCGGCCAGCTCAGCAGGTTGCCGGTGCTGATGTCTTCCGGGGTCTTGAAGCTGGTCAACAACATGACCACCAACGGCACCAGATAAAGCAGAACCGCGAGGATCAGCACTGCGTAGATCGCGATGCGACTCAGGCTGATGGGCGATTTGGCAGCGAGACTAGTCATGACGCTTGGTCCTCAGCTCGGAGTACAGGTAAGGCACGATGATCGCGAGGATCGCACCGAGCATCAGAATCGCACTGGCCGAGCCCATGCCCATCTGGCCGCGACTGAAGGTGAAGGAGTACATGAACATCGCCGGCAGGTCGGAGGAATAACCCGGACCACCCGCTGTCATTGCCGCCACCAGGTCGAAACTCTTGATCGCGATGTGCGCCAGGATCATCACAGCACTGAAAAATACCGGACGCAGACTTGGCAGCACGACTTTCCAGTAAATGCGCGGCATGCTTGCGCCATCGATCTGGGCGGCACGGATGATCGACTGATCGACGCCACGCAGGCCGGCGAGGAACATCGCCATGATAAAACCCGAGGCTTGCCAGACAGCCGCGATCACCAGGCAATAGACCACGCGATCCGGGTCGATCAGCCAGTCCAGACGGAAGCCTTCCCAGCCCCAGTCACGCAGCAGTTTGTCCAGGCCCATGCCGGGGTTGAGCAGCCATTTCCAGGCCGTACCGGTGACGATCATCGAGAGCGCCATCGGGTAGAGGTAAATGGTGCGGATGAACCCTTCACGTCGGATGCGCTGATCGAGAAAAACCGCCAGCAACACGCCGATCACCAGCGTGATGCCGATGAACATGCCGCCGAAGACCGCGAGATTTTTGCTCGCCACCCACCAGCGGTCGTTGTTGAACAGGCGCTCGTATTGCGCCAGACCGGCCCACTTGTAAGTCGGCAGGAAGGTGGACGTAGTGAACGACAGAACGAACGTCCACAGGATGTAGCCATAGAAGCCCACCAGAACGATGAACATGCTTGGCGCCAGCACCAGTTTCGGTAGCCAGCGCTGCAGTGCATCGAACGGCGAGGCTTTGCTGAACACAGCAACAGAACTCATGGGGAAATCCATAAAAAAGAGGAGGAGCAGCTACAAGCTGCAAGCTGCAAGATCAACAGTGCACAGCTTTTAACTTGTAGCTCGCAGCTTGCCGCTTACGCCTACTTGGACGACTTGATCGCAGCGCCGAGTTTCTTGGCGGTGTCGGCCGGGTCGGCTTTCGGGTCGTTGATGTAGTTGGTCACGACGTCGAAGAACGCGCCCTGCACAGCCAACGTGGTCGCCATGTTGTGCGCCATGCTTGGTTGCAGGCCGCCGGACTTGGCGTCAGCCAGGAAGTCCTTGGCCGCCGTCTGGGCGCAGGAGTCGAAACCGAGCTTTTCCATGTTGTTCAACATGTCGTTGCGAACCGGAATCGAGCCTTTGTTGATGCTGAAAACTTTCTGGAAGTTTTCACCCAACACGACTTTGGCGATGTCTTTCTGACCGGCCGCAGTGCCCGCGTCTTTCTGCTTGAACACGGCCAGGGAGTCGATGTTGTAAGTGAACGCCTTGTCGGTGCCCGGGAACGCTACGCACTCGTAGTCCTTGCCGGCGACTTTCTTGGCGGCGGTCCATTCGGACTTGGCCCAGTCACCCATGATCTGCATGCCGGCCTTGCCGTTGATGACCTTGGCCGCTTCGAGGTTCCAGTCCTGGCCTTTGCCGTCGACGTCCATGTAGGTCGCGACTTTTTTCAGCTCGGTCAGGGCCTTGACCATGTCCGGGCCGGTCAGCGCGCCGTTGTCCAGATCAACCAGGGCTTTCTTGTAACCATCGACACCCATGACCGAGAGCACGACGGCTTCGAACACGGTGCTGTCCTGCCAAGGCTGGCCACCGTGGGCGAGCGGAATGAAGCCGGCAGCCTTGAGCTTGTCGCCTGCCGCGTAGAATTCTTCGAGGGTGGTCGGGTTCTTGGTGATGCCGGCTTTCTTGAAGACTTCCGGGTTGATCCACAGCCAGTTGACGCGGTGAATGTTCACCGGCACAGCCACGTAATCACCTTCGTACTTCACGGTGTCGGAGACTTTCTTGTCGAGCAGGCTGTCCCACTTCTCTTCTTTGGCGACGTCTTTCAGTACGTCGGTGTCGAGCAGGCCGGTTGAGGCCCATTCCTGGATGTCCGGCCCCTTGATCTGGGCCACGCCTGGCGGGTTGCCGGCAACGGCGCGGCTTTTCAGCACGGTCATGGCAGTCGAACCGCCACCGCCGGCTACGGCGCCGTCCTTCCAGGTGAAACCGTCTTTTTCAACTTGAGCCTTGAGCACATCGACAGCGGCTTTTTCGCCACCGGATGTCCACCAATGCACGACTTCTACCGAACCTTTGGAATCGGCAGCAGAAACGCTGAGCGGCAGAATGGCGAGCGGGAACAGGGAGGCGACAGAAATGACAGTAGCGAGGCGAGAAATCGCATTCATCTGAGATGTACCTTTCTTGTTGTTATGCATGCAAGTCTGAAGCTTGCGCTGCACAGGAGTTTAAACAGGGCATTTCCCTTCGCAGGTAACGAAGGGATGCGCAAATGTCACCGCATGGTTACACAGCAACGCTTTGGGATGACTGCGCCAGCGCAGTGGCCATGCTTGGCGCCAGTGGCAAACGCGGAATCAACACCGCTTGCCAGGCGTGATACAGATCCGGTTTTCCCGGCCAGATATCGGCGCTCGGGCGGTTTTGCGGATCGAGTTCGTGGTGCCAACTGCCGTCACAGCGGTCGATGAAATGTGTTTCGCAAAACTCCCAGAATCGTCGGTACCAGGTTTCGTATTGCTCGTCGCCGGTGCGTTTGAGCAGGGCGCTGGCGGCGGCGCTGGCTTCGGCGTGCGTCCAGTGCAGGCGATGGCGAACCACGGCTTTGTTATCCCAGTCGAGGGTGTAGACAATGCCTGGCGCGCCGTCGACGTCCCAGCCGTGGCGACAATTGTGTTCGAAGAGTTTTTGCGCATCGGTCGCCAGCCAGCCCGGCGTCAACATGCCGGCCTGCACGCGAGCCGCTTCGAGGTGCAGCAACAGCCGCGCCCATTCGAAACCGTGGCCCGGCGTGGTGCCGTAAGGACGAAAGCCGTCGGCGGGGTTGTCACGGTTGTAGTCGCGCAGCGGTTGCCAGTTGCGGTCGAAATGCTCGACCACCAGGTAGTCATTGGCGGCGGCATGACCGTGGATCACCCGTTCGACGATGCGCTGGGCTCGCACCAGCCAGCGCGGATCTTCAGTGACATCAGCCAGGGCGAGGAACGCTTCGGTGGCGTGCATGTTGCTGTTGGCGCCGCGATAGGCCTCTTCTTCGCGCCAGTCGCGACTGAAGAATTCGCGCATGGCGCCCTCTTCTTCGCTCCAGAAATACGTGTCGATGATGTCGACGGCGTCATCGAGCAGCGCCTGGGCGCCGGGCCGTTGCGCAACCACGGCGGAACTGGCGGCCAGCGCGACGAAGGCATGCAGGTAGGCATTTTTGCCGGTGTTGCCATCGCGGTGTTCAGCCGTGGCGAACCAGCCACCGTGCAACGCATCGCGCAGCGGCCCGCGCAGGGCTGCGATGCCGTGATCGACCAGTTCGGCGAACCCCGGCAAGCCCTGAATATGGGCCATGGCGAAGCTGTGGGTCATGCGCGCGGTGTTCATGGTTTCGGCTTGCGCATCGGCCGTCAGTTGGCCGCGTTCGTCGAGGTTGCCGAAACCTTCGGGAAGTCGTGAGGCCTTGGCGAAGTCGAGCAGACGCAGGCCTTCGGCGGCGAGCCAATGCTGGTGCGCCGGGGCGTTCAGCCAGGTGCTGAAGCCGGGGTTGAAGGTGTCCATGGATGACCCTTTTTTTTGTTATGACTGCGGGCAGTCTAAACAACGGGTCGGGTGTGGCTTGTAACGAAAGGGGCGGGTTTTGTCACCGTGTCGTGACAAAGCAGGCTGCGATCTTTTGATCTTCAATCCATGGAACGCGGTAACTGCAGGGTCACGCGCAATCCGCCGTCGCGCAAATTCTGCAGTGTGACTTCGCCGCCATGGCTGTGCGCAATATTGCGCGCAATCCCCAGCCCCAGCCCATACCCTTGTTTCTGCCCGGCCAGTCGAAAATGCGGCTCAAATACCTGCTCCAGCCGCTGCTCCGGCACGCCCGGCCCTTCGTCATCAACGTGCAGGACAAACGCACTCTCATCATCGTCAACATGCAAATGGGCGTTCTGACCATATTTCAAAGCGTTGTCGATCAGGTTGCCAATACACCGCTTCAGCGCCAACGGCTTGCCCGGATACGCCGCCAGTGCTCTGCCCTGCTGGGTCACGCGCCCATTACCGACCGGCGCCAGATACGGCTCCACCAGGCATTCGAGCACATGGTTGAGATCGACCGGCTCGATGTTTTCGTGGATGTCGGTGTCTTTCACGCATTGCAGCGCGCCCTTGACCAGCAGTTCCAGCTCATCCAGATCACGACCGAATTTGGTTTGCATCTGCTCGTCTTCGAGCAGCTCAACCCGCAGGCGCAAGCGAGTGATCGGCGTGCGCAAGTCATGGGAAATCGCGCTGAACAACTGGCTGCGCTCGGTCAGGTAACGGCTGATGCGTTCGCGCATGGCGTTGAACGCGCGGCCCACTTCGACCACTTCACTACCACCGCCCTCGGCCACCGGCTCGACGTCGGCACCCAACGACAGATCCCGGGCCGCCCGCGCCAGACGCTTGAGCGGGCGACTTTGCCAGTGCACCAGCAGGCCGATGAACAGCAACAGAAACCCGCTGGTGAGCACGATGAACCAGACTTGCTGCGCCGGCAGGCCTTGTTCTTCCAGACTGGTGTAAGGCTCGGGCAGCAGCGAGGCGATGTACAGCCATTCGCCCGGCGCCATTTGAATTTGGGTGACCAGCACCGGCGGATTCACCGGTTCGAGGGTCAGTGCGTAATGCGCCCAGGAACGCGGCAACTCATCGAGCTTAAGGCCAGCGTTGAAAATCCGCAGGTCTTCAGGGCTGACGAAGGTCACGGAAATATCGGTGTCGTGGCCAAGGGATTGACGCAACACCTCGTCCACCGCTTGCATCACCGCCGCTTTGCGTGGCGTGACGGGCAACACGTCCATGCCCAGGGGTCTGTCGTTGAGCGTCACGACGAAGCGCGTGCCGCCCATGCTGCGCAACTGGTCGAGCACCAGCGGCCGATAGGCCACCGGCAACGAGCGGAAATAGCTGACGCTGGCGGTCATCGAATGGGCGAGGCTGCGGGCGCTGGTAACCAGGCCTTCAAGTTGCGTGGCGCGCAGTTGCGAAACCCAGATCACGCTCGACAACGTCTGCGCGAACAACACCGCGAGCAAGGTCAGCAGCAGCATGCGCCCGAGCAGCGAGCGCGGCATCGGCACCTTGGCGGCGAGGTTGCGCAGAAACTCAGTGGCCATTGCCGGCAACCACATTGGCTGCCAATTGATAACCGCTGCCGCGCACCGTGCGGATCAGACGCGGTGGTTTTTCCGTGTCGCGCAGGCGTTGGCGCAAACGGCTGACGGCCATGTCGACGATCCGGTCGAGCGGCATCAGGTCGCGGCCACGGGTGGCGTTGCCGATGGTGTCGCGGTCGAGGATTTCCTGGGGATGATCGAGGAACAGTTTCAGCAACGCAAAGTCGGCGCCGGACAAAATCACTTCTTCGCCATCGGTGTGGAACAGACGATGGCTGACCATGTCCAGCCGCCAATCGTCGAACGTCAGCACATCACTGCTGCTGCGCTCCTGGGCGAATTGCGCACGCCGCAGCAATGCCTTGATGCGTGCCTGAAGTTCGCGGGGGCTGAAGGGTTTGCCGAGGTAATCGTCGGCGCCCAGTTCCAGACCGATGACCCGGTCGGCCTCGTCGGAACTGGCGGTGAGCATGATGATCGGCACCTGCGCCTGACGCGGATGCTGGCGCACCCAGCGGCACAGGCTGAAGCCGTCTTCGTCGGGAAGCATCACGTCGAGGATCACCAGATCGCTGGGCGCCTCGTTGAGTGCCTGACGAAACCCGGCACCATCGGCCGTGGCCCGTACCTGAAACCCGGCGCGGGTCAGGTAGGTTTCCAGCAACTCGCGTATCTCCTGGTCATCATCGACCAACAAAATCGACTTGTTGATTGAATTCACTTCGAAGGCGTCCTTGTTGTTGGAATTGGGGCGGATTATGCCTGATGAAGCTTGAAGATTTGTTGCCTGTTCTGGCCTCATCGCTGGCAAGCCAGCTCCCACAAGGTCATGTACACATCTAGAAAATGTCTTCAATCCTGTGGGAGCCTGGCTTGCCAGCGATGCAGGCGACTCGGTCTCATGCTTGGTCGAGGGCCACACCGGCGCCGACGAGCCCGGAATACGGGGCTGTCACCAACCACACCGGAATGCCCTTGAAGTAATCGCTCATGCAGCCCTTGTCGGCGAAGCAACGGGCGAAACCGCTTTGCAAAAAGAAATCGGCAAATCGCGGAATCACCCCGCCGACGATGTACACACCGCCGCGCGCGCCCGTGGTCAACACGTTGTTGCCCGCTACACGGCCAAGCCAGCAGCAGAACTGCTCAAGCACTTCCAGCGCGATCGGGTCGCCCGCAAGCCCTGCCGCCGTGATCGCTTCCGGGGTATCGAGTACCGGTTCATGCCCGTCCACCGCGCAGATCGCCCGGTAGACGCGCGGCAAACCCGCGCCGCTCAACGCAGTTTCAGCGCTGACATGACCGATCTCGCTGTGGATGTGTTGCCAGAGCTGGGTTTCACGCGGACTGCCCAGCGGCAGATCGACGTGACCGCCCTCGCCCGGCAACGCGGCGAAAAGGCCTTCGCCCAGACTGAGCAGAGTACCGACGCCAAGCCCTGTGCCCGGGCCGATGACGACGGCTGGGCGCAACGGTTCCGGCGCGCCTTGGCAGACCACGCGGAACTCATCGGGCTGCAATCGGGTCATGCCCAGCGCCATCGCCGAGAAGTCGTTAATCAGCAACAGTTGCTCGACCTGCAAGGTGTCGCAAAACGCCTTGATGCTCAGACGCCAGTGATTGTTGGTGAACTTGAATTCGTCACCGCTGACGGGGCCGGCCACCGACAGGCACACCGAACCGATCGAACCCAGCGCCAGACCGAGCCCGGCCATGTAGACGCTGATCGCCTCTTCCGGACTGGCATGGTCGGCGGTCGCCAACACCTCCACGGAGGTCAGTTGTTGATTTTTCCACAACGCAAACCGCGCGTTGGTGCCTCCGATGTCACCGACCAAAGCCAGTTTCAATTAAGCGTCTCCAGGGCAGAAGTGAACGCGCTGGCGCCCTGCTCCGCCGAGCTGAAGGCCATACGCATAAAGCCAAACAGTTCGCGACCACTGCCGATGTTATTGCCCAACAGGCCTTTGGCAGGTTCGCGCGCTGCGAATTCTTCGGCGTCCACCTTAAGCTCTAGAATGCCTTGGACGCCATCCACGCGGATGATATCGCCCTCTTGCACCCGCGCCAAAGCGCCGCCTACGTAGGCTTCGGGGCTGACGTGAATCGCCGCCGGAATTTTCCCCGACGCGCCGGACATACGACCGTCAGTCACCAAGGCGACTTTGAAACCGCGATCCTGCAGCACACCGAGGAACGGCGTCATCTTGTGCAGTTCCGGCATGCCGTTGGAACGCGGCCCCTGGAAGCGCATCACCGCGACAAAGTCTTTTTCCAGCAAGCCGGCCTTGAACGCGTCGGCCAGATCCTGTTGATCCTGGAACACCATCGCCGGTGCTTCGACAACCTGATTTTCCAGCGCCACGGCAGACACTTTCATCACACCGCGACCGAGATTGCCCTCCATGACCCGCAAGCCACCTTCTGGCGAGAACGCACGGGCCACCGGGCGCAGGATGGTTTCGTCGAGGCTATCGATCGGGCCTTCGCGCCACACCAGTTCGCCGTTTTCGAGGAACGGTTCCTTGGTGTACCGGCTCAAGCCATGGCCGAGCACGGTGTTGACGTCTTCGTGCAGCAGGCCGGCGCCGAGCAGTTCACGAATCAGGAACGACATGCCACCCGCCGCCTGGAAGTGATTGATGTCAGCTTTGCCGTTCGGGTAGACGTGGCTGAGCGTCGGGACGACTTCGGAGAGGTCGGCCATGTCTTGCCAGGTCAGTTGAATGCCTGCAGCCATGGCGATGGCCGGCATGTGCAAGGTGTGGTTGGTCGAGCCGCCCGTGGCGTGCAGGGCGACGATGGAGTTGACCAGCGATTTTTCGTCGACGATTTCGCCGATCGGCATGAAGTTGCCGTTCTGCTTGGTCAGGCGCGTGACTTGATGCGCGGCTTCGCGGGTCAGGGCATCGCGCAGCGGCGTGTTCGGGTTGACGAAAGAGGCGCCCGGCAAGTGCAGGCCCATGACTTCCATCAGCAGTTGATTGGTGTTGGCGGTGCCGTAAAAGGTGCAAGTGCCCGGGCTGTGGTAGGACTTCATCTCCGATTCCAGCAGCTCCTCGCGGGTGGCTTTGCCTTCGGCGTACTTCTGGCGGACGTCGGCTTTTTCCTTGTTGGAAATCCCCGAAACCATCGGCCCGCCCGGCACGAAGATGGTCGGCAGATGACCGAAACGCAGCGAACCCATCATCAGTCCCGGGACGATCTTGTCGCAGATACCGAGCATCAGCGCGCCGTCGAACATGTTGTGCGACAACGCCACTGCGGTGGACAGCGCGATCACTTCGCGGCTTGGCAGGCTCAGCTCCATGCCCGGCTCGCCCTGGGTCACGCCATCGCACATGGCCGGGGTGCCGCCAGCAAACTGGCCGACCGAGCCGATTTCACGCAGGGCATTCTTGATCTGTTGAGGAAAGACTTCGTACGGCTGATGCGCCGAGAGCATGTCGTTATAGGAGGACACAATGGCGATGTTCGCCGAGTTCATCATCCGCAGGCTGTGCTTGTCTTCGCTGCCGCACCCGGCCACGCCGTGGGCAAAGTTGGCGCATTGCAGCTTGCCGCGCATCGGGCCGTCAGTGGCGGCGCCGCGAATCAATGCAAGATAAGCCTCGCGTGTGGCGCGGCTGCGGGCGATAAGCCGTTCGGTGACCTCAAGGACGCGGGGATGCATGTGTAGAACTCCAGGCTAACGGATGTGGCGACCTGATTGTCTATGCTGATCAAAAGCCGCTGTCGATGGGATGACGGACGGTTTTTTTGATCATTCGGACCAGTTGATTCAGGTCACTCGTTGTAGATAAAACAAAATATTGCCATTAAAAAGGCTTGTTTTCTATTTTTATGCGAATAATCTTGTAATTCCAACAACAAAACGACGGCGGCGCTGTTCCATGACTCTTCGAATCGCAATCAATGGTTTTGGCCGCATCGGCCGTAATGTCCTTCGCGCACTGTATACCCAAGGCTATCGTCAGGACTTGCAGATCGTCGCCATCAACGATCTGGGCGACAGCTCGATCAACGCGCATTTGCTCAAGTACGACACCGTTCATGGCACTTTCGATGCCGACGTTCAGCATGATAACGAGAGCCTGACGGTCAACGGTGACCGTATCGCTGTCAGCGCCATTCGCAACCCGGCCGAACTGCCGTGGGCTGCGGAAAAAATCGACGTAGTGTTCGAATGCACCGGTCTGTTCACCGACCGCGCCAAAGCCGCCGCGCATATTACGGCCGGCGCTCGCAAAGTGATTATCTCGGCCCCGGCCAAAGGCGCCGATGCCACCGTGGTGTATGGCGTGAACCACGACATTTTGCGTCAATCGCACCAGATCATTTCCAACGCATCGTGCACCACCAATTGCCTGGCGCCGGTGGCGCAAGTGCTGCACCGCGAACTGGGCATCGAAAGCGGTCTGATGACCACGATTCATGCCTACACCAACGACCAGAACCTGACCGACGTCTACCACACCGACCCGTACCGCGCCCGTTCGGCCACGCAGAACATGATCCCGAGCAAAACCGGCGCCGCCGAAGCCGTTGGTCTGGTGTTGCCGGAACTGGCCGGCAAGCTGACCGGCATGGCCGTGCGTGTGCCGGTGATCAATGTGTCGCTGGTGGATTTGACTGTGCAGTTGAAACGCGAAGCGTCGGCCGATGAAGTCAACGCGCTGCTCAAAGCCGCGAGCCAACATTCGAAAATCCTCGGCTACAACACGCTGCCGCTGGTCTCCAGCGACTTCAATCACAACCCGCTGTCGTCGATCTTCGACGCCAACCACACCAAATCCAGCGGCAAATTGCTGAAGGTGCTGGCCTGGTATGACAACGAGTGGGGCTTCTCCAACCGCATGCTCGATAACTGCCTGGCGCTGTGCAACGCCGAGTAAGCAACGCTTACATGCAGGAGCTGCCGCAGGCTGCGATCTTTTGATCTTAAGATCGAGGATCGCAGCCTGCGGCAGTTCCTACAGGCGTTATGTGATTGCGCGCGACTATGGGAGCGAGCCTGCTCGCGAAGACGGCAGCACATTCCACATTAATGTGATTGACCCGCCGTTATCGTGAGCCTGCTCAGTCCTACAGGGAGCGGAATAAGTCTGTAAGATCCCCGTTTCGCTCCCTCTTTGCCGAGTCCATGCCGAAACCCGCCTCCTCCAGACTTGCCCGTGCGCTGTTCGGCCTTTTGGCCTACGTCAGCCTCGGCGTCGGCTTGATCGCCATCGTCATTCCTGGCCTGCCGACCACCGAGTTCATCCTCCTCGCCGCGTGGGCTGCGACGCGCAGTTCGCCGCGGCTGAGCGCCTGGCTGGAAAACCACCGCGTGTTAGGGCCAGTCCTCGTCAACTGGCACAACGGCAAGATCATCGCGCGACGGGCCAAGGTCAGCGCGACCGTGAGCATGTTGCTGTGCGCCGCGCTCATGTTGCTCACGCTTGATCACGGCTGGCCGATTTACCTCGCGCTTGGCGGCATGCTGATGGTCAATCTGTGGATCTGGTCACGCCCGGAGGCGTCGCAAAACCCTGCCTGACTACCGCGTTATTCCCCTGTTTTTATTCACCTTTCGGCAGTTTTCTCCGCGCAAACGTTTTGCAGTGACCGTTCGTCGGCATCGCCCTCATGCCGATGCTCCGTGCGCCGATGGCAATTCATGGCGCTGAATGGATTTGGCAAAGCGGGTCGTTCCTGGCCCACACCACCGGCAAATCCCTTCGCGAGATCACCTGCATGTTCGACTCCCTCTCCATCCGCCTGAAAATCGTCCTGCTGTCCGGTCTGTGCCTGATCGGCGTGGTTGCGCTGATTGTCGGCCTGAACATCTACCAGACCAATCAAAACGACGCCCTGGTCAGCGACTCCAGCAGCAAAATGCTCACCGCCAGCGTGCAAAACCTGTTGCAGGCCAAGGCGGCCGAGCAAGCGGTGCGCGTGCAGAAAACCTTCGGCGAGAGCCTCTTGGTGATTACTGCGCTGGCGGATCAGATCAAGGACATGCGCGTCATGGCCGCCAAACGCTCGCTAGAGTCGGGCGCTTTGCGTGAGGAGTTGAACCAGAGCCTGAAAACCGCGTTCGAGCGCAACAGCGGCGTGCTCGGTATCTGGCTCGCTTTCGAGCCCAACGGCCTCGACGGCAAGGACAGTGAGTTCGCCAACGACGCTGCGCGTCAGTCCAACGAAGCCGGGCGTTTTGCGAGCTACTGGAGCCGCGCCGCCGGTTCGTCGCTGAACACAATCATGGTCGAAGAGGACATGACCAAAACCACCCTGAGTGTCAGCGGCACGCCGTACAACAGTTGGTACACCTGCCCTCGCGACAACAAACGCACTTGCCTGCTCGACCCTTACGCCGACACCGTCGGCGGCAAGGAAATGCTCATGACCACGATTTCCGTGCCATTGCTGGTGGACGGCAAGGCCATCGGCGTGGTCGGCATCGACATCGCCCTCGACGCACTGCAAGCGGCGGCGGTGGGTTCCCAACGTGAACTGTTCAACAACGCCGGGCACATGCTGATCGTCTCCGCTAGCGGCGTACTCGGTGCCGACAGTGCCGACGCAACCAAGGTCGGCAAAAACATTGGCGACACCCTTGGCGCCGACGGCAAGGACATCCTGCAACTGCTCGGCAGTGGCACGCCGAAAATTCTTGAACAGGGCGACCTGATCCGCGCGGTGTACCCGGTCGACCCGATTGGCAACTCCCGGGCCTGGGGCGTGGTCATCGATCTGCCGAAACAAGTCCTGCTGGCCGACTCGGTCAAGCTGCAAGCGGTGCTCGACGATACGCAAGCAACCGGCACACTCACTGCGTTGCTGGTGGCCGTCGTCGCCGGGCTCGTCGGCCTGCTGCTGATCTGGCTCACCGCTTCGGGCGTTACCCGGCCGATCAACAGCGTTGCCGCCATGCTGAAAAATATCGCCAGCGGTGAAGGTGACCTCACCCAGCGTCTGGACTACAGCAAAAAGGATGAGCTGGGCGAACTGGTGAACTGGTTCAACCGCTTCCTCGACAAACTGCAACCGACCATCGCCCAGATCAAACAGAGCATCACCGAAGCGCGTGGCACGGCGGATCAGTCCAATGCGATCGCCCGTCAGACCAGCGAAGGCATGCAGGTGCAGTTCCGCGAAATCGACCAAGTCGCCACGGCCTCCAACGAAATGAGCGCTACCGCCCACGACGTCGCCGCCAGCGCCTCCAATGCGGCCAATGCGGCCAAGGGCGCCGATCAGTCGGCCAAAGACGGCATGTCGATCATCGAGCGCAGTACCCGCGACATCAATCAATTGGCCGATGAAGTCAGCAAAGCGGTGACCGAAGTCGAAGCGCTGGCGGTCAATAGCGAGCAGATCGGTTCGGTGCTGGAAGTGATCCGCAGCATCGCCGAACAGACCAACCTGCTGGCGCTCAACGCCGCCATTGAAGCAGCCCGCGCCGGTGAGAGCGGTCGCGGTTTCGCCGTGGTCGCCGACGAGGTACGCAACCTGGCCAAGCGCACGCAGGATTCGGTGGAGGAAATTCGGCTGGTCATCGAGCGCATCCAGAGCGGCACCCGAGGCGTGGTCGCGACCATGCATTCAAGCCAGACTCAGGCGCACAACAATGCCGGACAGATCCGCCATGCCGTGGACGCATTGAGCAAGATCAGCGATGCGGTGACCGTCATCAGCGACATGAACCTGCAGATCGCCAGCGCCGCCGAACAACAGAGCGCGGTGGCCGAAGAGGTCAACCGCAACGTCTCGGCGATCCGCACCGTCACCGAAACCCTGACCGAGCAAGCCACCGAATCGGCGGCGATCAGCAGCCAGCTCAATGCCCTGGCAAGCCAGCAGATGAAATTGATGGATCAGTTCCGCGTATAAGACGACACCGCAAATCCCTTGTAAGAGTGAGCCCGCTCGCGATGGCAATAGATCAGTCAAATTTATGTTGCCTGACACACCGCAATCGCGAGCAGGCTCACCCCTACAAGGGCAGATCAAAAGGTTGATCCCTGCGGCCCTCCGATGATCGTTCCCACGCTCCACATGGGAACGATCTCGTGACGGTTTTTTGATTTATGCTCGGCCTCTCGTCCCGGAGGGCCTTCGATGTCTGATCTGCTCACGTCCATGCAAGCCGCGCTCGGCTTGTCCCTTACGCCAATCCCGTTCACCGGCACGGGCGCCCTGCCCTCGGCCTTTGCCGTCACGGATCTGGCTTGCGCCAGCATGGCGGCTGCCGGTCAGGCTGTCGGCGAGCTGATCCATCAGCAGACTGGAAGCTTGCCCGCACTGGAAGTCGACCGCCGACTGGCCTCCTTCTGGTTCGCCACCTCGCTCCGTCCCATCGGCTGGAGCGTGCCGCCCTTGTGGGATCCGGTCGCCGGTGACTACGCGACGCAGGACGGCTGGATTCGCCTGCACACCAACGCCCCGCATCACCGCACCGCCGCCGAAAGCGTACTGGGGGCCTGCGCCGATCGCGCCGCAATGGCAGAGAAAGTCGCGCAATGGGCCAGCGCTGATTTGGAGCAAGCCGTGGTCGACGCCAAGGGTTGCGCCGCCCACATGCGCAGTTGGGCGCAATGGCAGCAGCATCCGCAGGGTATGGCAGTGAATGCCGAGCCGCTGGTTGATTTCAGTGCGGATCCGGTTGCCAACAACCGGTCGTGGCGCTGTTCGGCGGCACAACCGCTGGCTGGCATCAAAGTGCTCGACCTCACTCGCGTCCTCGCCGGCCCAACCGCCAGCCGTTTTCTCGCTGGCCTTGGGGCCGATGTGTTACGCATCGATCCGCCGACCTGGAACGAACCGGGCGTAGTGCCGGAAGTCACCCTCGGCAAACGCTGCGCGCGGCTCAATCTGCATGATTCGACCGATCGCGCGGTGCTCGAAAATTTGCTCCAGAATGCCGACATCCTACTCCACGGCTACCGCGCCGATGCCCTGGAAAACCTTGGTTTCGGCGCTGAGCGACGCCGGCAACTCGCGCCCGGATTGATTGATGTCTGCCTCAACGCCTACGGCTGGAGCGGCCCTTGGCAAAACCGTCGCGGCTTCGACAGCCTGGTGCAGATGAGCAGCGGCATCGCCGAGGCGGGCCAGCGCTGGAAACAGGCCGACAAGCCGACGCCGCTGCCGGTGCAGGCGCTGGATCATGCGACCGGGTATTTGATGGCGGCCAGTGCGATTCGGTTGTTGAGTCGGGGTGGCGGATCGGCGCGGCTATCATTGGCGCGCACGGCGAAGTTGCTGATTGAGCAAGGGCCGGGAACACGTGAAACATTGCGAGATGAGGATGAGCGCGATCAAAGCGCGTGGGTGGAACAGACGCCATGGGGGCCGGCGCACAGGTTGCATGTGCCGCTGAAAATTGTCGGGACGCCATTGAAATGGACATTGCCGGCGACGGAATTGGGTTCGCATCGCCCGATGTGGCAGTGACTGTCCTGGCCCTTTTGCTGGCAAGCCAGCTCCCACAGGATTCTAGGCTGGCATCCGATTTTGCGTCCCCTGAAGATCCACTGTGGGAGCTGGCTTGCCAGCGAAAGCGTCGGCTCAGGCGACATTGATGTTGGCGGGTTCCTCTGCAACAGAGAATCTCCTACAGCTTTCGCGGCGTACACAGCCCCCCGTAGGAGCCGGGCTGCCCGCGAAGAGGCCGGCACTGCCAATAAAGATCTTGATCAATGGCAATTTCATAGACTCAACACCCCGCTATACAACCCATACGCCGCCAGCCCCGCACCGACGATCACGCAGGCGAAAATGCCCTTCTCAATCGTGGTAAACAGCGGCTCGCCCTGCTCCCGCTTGGCCTTGGCAAACAGAAGCACCCCCGGTGCATAAAGCAGCGCCGACAGCAGCAAATATTTCATCCCGCCGGCATACAACAACCACACGGCGTAAACCAGGGCGATGACACCGATCAGCAGATCCTTGCGTCGCTCGGCCGCGAATCCTTCATAGGTCTCTCCCCGCCCGCTCAACAGCACCGCATACGCCGCCGACCACAAATACGGCACCAGAATCATTGACGAGGCGAGGTAGATCAGGCTGGTGTAGGTGCCGGCGGAAAACAACGTGATCAGCAGGAAAATCTGGATCATCACGTTGGTCAGCCACAATGCGTTGACTGGCACATGGTTGGCGTTTTCCTTTTTCAGGAACGCCGGCATGGTGTTGTCCCTGGCCGTGGCGAAGAGAATTTCAGCGCAGAGCAGCGCCCACGACAGCAGCGCCCCCAGCAAGGAAATCGCCAGACCAATGCTGATCAACAACGCGCCCCATGGCCCGACGATGTGTTCCAACACCGCCGCCAGCGACGGATTTTGCAAACCGGCCAGATGCGGTTGGGACATGATCCCCAGCGACAGCACATTCACCAGCACCAGCAGCGCCAGCACACCGACGAACCCGATCACCGTGGCGCGGCCGACATCGCTGCGTTTCTGCGCGCGTGCCGAATACACACTGGCGCCTTCGATGCCGATGAACACAAACACGGTGACCAGCATCATGTTGCGCACCTGATCCATCACCCCGCCAAAGCTCGGATTGCTGCGGCCCCAAATGTCCCGGGTAAAGATGTCAGCCTTGAACGCCACGGCCGCGATAACGATGAACATGATCAGCGGCACGATCTTGGCGACCGTGGTCACCTGATTGATGAATGTCGCCTCCTTGATCCCGCGCATTACCAGAAAATGCACGGCCCACAGCAGCACCGACGCGCAGCCGATGGCAATGGGCGTATTGCCTTGGCCGAACACCGGAAAGAAGTAGCCAAGCGTGCTGAACAGCAGCACAAAGTAACCGACGTTGCCCAGCCACGCGCTGATCCAGTAACCCCACGCCGACGAGAATCCCATGTAGTCGCCGAACCCGGCCTTGGCGTAGGCGTATACCCCCGAGTCGAGTTCCGGTTTGCGGTTGGCCAAGGTCTGGAACACGAACGCCAGGGTCAGCATGCCGATGGCGGTGATGCCCCAGCCGATCAGAATCGCTCCGGCATCGGCGCGGGCCGCCATGTTCTGCGGCAGAGAGAAAATCCCGCCGCCAATCATCGAGCCCACCACGAGGGCGATCAGCGCGCCAAGGCGCAGTTTTTCCGTCGGTTGCGACATTCCAGCGTCTCCAGATTCCTGCGCGGCATCGCCGAATACAAGCAACATTAACTAAACGGATAAAGAGTAAGTACGTTTATTGAATAACGCCAATTAACGCCCGCCTTATATATAACCGATCACTCTACGGCTTATGACGAAAATCGTTTCGTGTGCGCATATCGTAATAATTGAATACCACCCGAAACACATTTGAAAAATTTGCCAAATCAAAAATAGGAACTAGCTTCAAAGTGCCGGGCAATACGGGTTATTCCCGTTTATTTTCCCAACGGCTCTGTTACGGGCTTACAGGCCGGCTCCGCGTTGCCTTCGGTGGATTCAAAAGTCATTCATTCAACAATGGAATGTCACCATGCACTGATCTAAATCAGATGATTGAACGATCAACAGTTTTAACCTGTTGTCTCTCTTCTCCTGCAATGGAGTCATGCAATGTCTGAATCCCCCGGAAAACTTAAACTCGGTGCGCTGGTGGCGTTGGTAGTTGGCTCGATGATTGGTGGAGGGATCTTTTCCTTGCCGCAAAACATGGCGGCCAGTGCAGATGTCGGCGCGGTGCTGATCGGCTGGGCGATCACGGCCGTCGGCATGCTCACCCTCGCCTTCGTGTTCCAGACCCTCGCCAATCGCAAGCCGGATCTGGACGGCGGCGTGTACGTCTACGCGAAGGCCGGATTTGGCGACTACATGGGGTTTTCATCCGCGTGGGGCTACTGGATCAGTGCCTGGCTGGGCAACGTCGGCTACTTCGTTTTGCTGTTTAGCACCCTTGGCTATTTCTTCCCGATATTTGGTGAAGGCAATACCGTTGCCGCCGTGATCGGCGCGTCGCTGCTGTTGTGGGGCGTGCACTTTCTGGTGCTGCGCGGCATCAAGGAAGCCGCTTTCATCAACCTGGGGACTACGGTCGCCAAGGTCGTGCCGCTGATTCTGTTTGTGCTGATTGCGATCTTCGCTTTCAAGCTCGATATCTTCACCGCTGACATCTGGGGCCTGAAAAACCCCGATCTGGGCAGCGTGATGAACCAGGTGCGCAACATGATGCTGGTCACCGTCTGGGTGTTCATCGGCATCGAAGGCGCGAGCATCTTTTCGGCGCGGGCGGAGAAACGTTCAGACGTGGGCAAGGCCACCGTCATCGGCTTCATCACGGTGCTGTTGTTTCTGGTGCTGGTGAATGTGCTGTCGCTGGGGATCATGACGCAACCGGAACTGGCCAAACTGCAAAACCCGTCGATGGCCGCCGTGCTCAAACACGTGGTCGGCGAATGGGGCGCGATCTTGATCAGCGTCGGCCTGATCATCTCGCTGCTCGGGGCGCTGCTGTCGTGGGTGTTGCTGTGCGCCGAGATCATGTTCGCCGCCGCCAAGGATCACACCATGCCGGCGTTCCTGCGCAAGGAAAACGCCAACAATGTACCGGTCAATGCCCTGTGGCTGACCAATGCGATGGTGCAGCTGTTTCTGGTCATCACCCTGTTTTCCGCCAGCACTTACCTGTCGCTGATCTACCTCGCCACTTCGATGATTCTGGTGCCTTATCTGTGGTCGGCGGCCTATGCGCTGCTGCTCGCGGTGCGTGGCGAAACCTACGAAGGATTCGCGGCCGAGCGGCGCAAGGATCTGCTCATTGGCGCTGTCGCTTTCATCTATGCGGTCTGGCTGCTCTACGCCGGCGGCACCAAGTATTTGCTGCTCTCAGCCTTGCTCTATGCACCGGGCGCGATCCTGTTCGCCAAGGCCAAGCTTGAAGTCGACAAACCGGTTTTTACAAACCTTGAAAAGTTGATTTTCGCCGCAGTCGTCGTGGGCGCCATCGCCGCTGCCTACGGTCTCTACGACGGATTCCTGACGCTGTAGTTTTCAACGCAGAATCTGATCGTTTTACCTCTGGAGGATCACTGTAATGACCACGGAAAAAGTTAAGTACGGCGTCCATTCCGAAGCCGGCAAACTGCGCAAAGTCATGGTTTGCTCCCCAGGCCTGGCCCACCAGCGGCTGACCCCGAACAACTGCGATGAACTCCTGTTCGACGACGTGCTGTGGGTGGCTCAGGCCAAGCGCGACCATTTCGACTTTGTTACCAAGATGCGCGAGCGTGGCATCGATGTGCTGGAAATGCACAACCTGCTGACCGACATCGTCGCCATCCCCGAAGCGCTGGACTGGATTCTGGAGCGCAAGGTCACCGCCGACTCGGTCGGTCTGGGCCTGATACACGAAGTGAAGTCCTGGCTGAAAAGCCTTGAGCCGCGACACATCGCTGAATTCCTGATTGGCGGCGTCTCTGCTGATGATCTGCCTGACAGTTTCGGCGGCAAGACCATCCAGATGTTCCGCGATTTCCTTGGCCATTCGAGCTTCATTCTGCCGCCGCTGCCGAACACCCAGTTCACCCGCGACACCACCTGCTGGATCTACGGTGGTGTGACGCTGAACCCGATGTACTGGCCGGCGCGTCGACAGGAAACCCTGTTGACCACCGCCATCTACAAGTTCCACCCACAGTTCACCAACGCCGAGTTTGAAATCTGGTACGGCGACCCGGACAAGGATCACGGCAGCTCCACCCTTGAGGGCGGCGACGTGATGCCGATCGGCAACGGCGTGGTGTTGATCGGTATGGGCGAGCGCTCATCACGTCAGGCAATCGGCCAACTGGCGCTGAACCTGTTCAAGCACAAAGCCGTGGAAAAAGTCATCGTCGCTGGCCTGCCGAAGTCCCGCGCGGCGATGCACCTGGACACCGTGTTCAGCTTCTGCGACCGCGACCTGGTCACGATTTTCCCGGAAGTGGTCAGTCAGATCGTCGCCTTCACCCTGCGCCCTGATGAAAGCAAACAGGGTGGCATCGACATCCGCCGCGAAGAAGGCACCTTCCTCGACACCGTGGCCAAAGCCCTCAACCTGCCGAAGCTGCGCGTCGTTGAAACAGGCGGCAACAGCTTTGCCGCCGAACGCGAGCAATGGGACGACGGCAACAACGTGGTGGCGGTGGAACCGGGCGTGGTCATCGGTTACGACCGCAACACCTACACCAACACCCTGCTGCGCAAGGCCGGGATCGAGGTCATCACCATCAGCGCCGGCGAACTCGGCCGGGGCCGTGGCGGCGGCCACTGCATGACCTGCCCGATCATTCGCGACCCGATCGATTACTAATCTTTGCGCCCTGGCCAGCGCTTATCCAGCGCGGCCAGGGGGATAACCGATACCGAAGGAGACCCATCATGGCTTTTAACATTCACAACCGTAATTTGCTGAGCCTGGAACACCACACCCCTCGCGAACTGCGCTATCTGCTCGATCTTTCCCGCGACCTCAAACGCGCAAAATACACCGGCACCGAACAGCAACATTTGAAGGGCAACAACATCGCCCTGATCTTCGAAAAAACTTCGACCCGCACCCGTTGCGCCTTTGAAGTGGCGGCTTATGACCAGGGCGCCAACGTCACTTACATCGACCCGAACTCCTCGCAAATCGGCCACAAGGAAAGCATGAAAGACACAGCCCGAGTGCTGGGTCGCATGTACGACGCCATCGAGTACCGTGGCTTCAAACAGGAAATCGTCGAGGAGCTGGCGAAGTTCGCCGGGGTGCCGGTGTTCAACGGCCTGACCGATGAATATCACCCGACCCAGATGATCGCCGACGTGCTGACCATGCGTGAGCACGCCGACAAACCGATCCACGAGATCAGCTACGCGTACCTGGGCGATGCGCGCAACAACATGGGCAACTCGCTGCTGCTGATCGGCGCCAAACTGGGCATGGACGTGCGCATCTGTGCGCCGAAGGCGCTGTGGCCGCTGGATGACCTGGTCGCTCGCTGCAAACAATACGGCGAAGAAAGTGGCGCGCGCATCACCCTCACTGAAGACCCGAAAGAAGCGGTTAAAGGCGTGGACTTCATCCACACCGACGTCTGGGTATCGATGGGCGAGCCGGTGGAAGCCTGGGCCGAGCGTATTCAGCAACTGCTGCCGTATCAGGTCAACGCCGACCTGATGAAAGCCAGCGGCAACCCGCGCACCAAGTTCATGCATTGCCTGCCGGCGTTCCACAACAGCGACACCAAGATCGGCAAACAGATCGCCGAGCAGTATCCGCATCTGAAAAACGGCATCGAAGTCACCGACGACGTGTTCGAGTCGCCGGCCTGCATCGCTTTCGAGCAAGCGGAAAACCGCATGCACACCATCAAGGCGATCCTGGTTTCGACCTTGGCTGATTTGTAACTGATAAAGCTCCCCTGACACGACTCGGTTACTGTGGGAGCTGGCTTGCCAGCGATAGCAATGTGTCAGATACCAACAATGTTGACTGACCCACCGCCATCGCGGGCAAGCCCGGCTCCCACAATGACCGCATTCGTCCTGCGAGATATCACTGTTTTTAAAAGGACATGCACCATGCGTATCGTCGTAGCTCTGGGCGGTAACGCCCTGCTCCGCCGTGGCGAACCGATGACCGCTGACAATCAGCGCGCCAACATCCGCATCGCCACCGAGCAAATCGCCAAGATCCACCCCGGCAACCAACTGGTCATCGCCCACGGCAATGGCCCGCAAGTCGGTCTGTTGTCGCTGCAAGCGGCGGCCTACACCTCGGTCAGCCCTTATCCGCTGGACGTGCTCGGCGCTGAAACCGAAGGCATGATCGGCTACATCATCGAACAGGAGCTGGGCAACCTGCTCGACTTCGAAGTGCCGTTCGCCACGCTGCTCACCCAAGTTGAAGTCGACGCCAACGACCCGGCGTTCAAGAACCCGACCAAACCCATCGGCCCGGTCTATGACAAGGCCGAAGCGGAAAAACTCGCCGCCGAAAAAGGCTGGGCGATTGCCCCGGATGGTGACAAATACCGTCGCGTAGTCGCCAGTCCCCGGCCGAAACGCATCTTCGAAATCCGCCCGATCAAATGGCTGCTCGATAAGGGCAGCATCGTGATCTGCGCTGGCGGTGGCGGCATCCCGACAATGTACGAAGCCGACCGAAAGCTCAAAGGCGTGGAAGCGGTGATCGACAAGGACTTGTGCTCGGCGTTGCTGGCCGAACAGCTGGAAAGCGATTTGCTGGTGATTGCCACCGACGTCAACGCGGCGTTCATCGACTTCGGCAAACCGACCCAGAAAGCTATCGCCCAGGCTCACCCGGACGAACTTGAACGCCTCGGCTTTGCGGCGGGTTCCATGGGGCCGAAGGTGCAGGCGGCCTGCGAGTTCGCACGGCACACTGGCAAAGTCGCCGTGATCGGCTCACTCTCGGACATCGAAGCGATCGTCCAGGGCACCGCCGGTACTCGCGTCAGCACCGCCGAGCCGGGCATTACTTATCGGTAATCGGAAACTCCGGTGGCAGATCGACGGTCTGCCCTTTGCCCCTGTCTTGAAAGGAGAAACCCATGGCCCAGTTTGAACCCGGTCATCTGCACATCGAGCGACATGCGCTGACGCCGGATGATGTCAGTTACGACGTGAACCTCGATTACGAAGTGTTTACCGATCCCAAAGAAGGCAAAGGGATGCAGTTCACGATGCATGGCAGCATTCAGGGCAAAGAGATGAAGGAGGCTTTTTTCCTGCCCAAGGACATGGCCTACAACTTCGCCAGCAATGTGACAAAAATTGCCGAGAAATACGGGATACCCAAGACTCACAGCAGCATCGGTTCGGTGCATAAACATTACGACCTGATGTTTGAAGATGTGCGGCAACAATTGAATGTGAAATCCGGGGAGCCGGTCAAACCCGAGCATCTGGAATAACGGAACACCCCATATCCTTGTAGGAGTGAGCCTGCTCGCGATAGCGATTGTTCAGTCGACACCGTCATCACTGACATACCGCTATCGCGAGCAGGCCCACTCCTACAGGATCCTCGTCTGGCCTGGAAACCTGCGCCAGATTTCACCATTGCCCCCGCGCCAAGGCATACTTGCCACCCTCCGTAGCCCAGAACACCGAACCGCCCCATGCGCATTCACGTCAGTTTCATCGACCGAGTCGGCATCACCCAGGAAGTCCTGGCTCTGCTCGGTGGGCGCAACCTCAATCTTGATGCCGTGGAAATGGTGCCGCCGAACGTCTACATCGACGCCCCGACCCTGAGCCCGGATGTGCTCGAAGAGCTGCGCGATGCGCTTTTCAGTGTGCACGGCGTGCAAGCGGTGACGGTGGTCGACATCCTGCCGGGCCAGCGCCGGCACTTGCAGCTCGACGCGTTGCTCGCCGCCATGACCGACCCGGTGCTGGCCCTCGACAGCGCCGGTAAGGTGTTACTGGCCAACCCGGCGTTGATCGCGTTGTACGGACGCGAACCGGCGGGTGAAACCGTCGATCAACTGTTCGCCGATCCAGGCCTGCTCGACACTTTGCTCGAACACGGCTTCCGTCTGCCGCTGCGGGAAATCACCGTCAATGGCCAGACCTTGCTGCTGGACGCCACGCCGATCACCGACGCCGGCGCTCTGTTGACGCTGTATCAACCCAATCGTATCGGCGAACAGCTCTCGGCGCTGCACCACGATCACGCTGAAGGTTTCGATGCGTTGCTCGGCGAATCCCCGGCGATTCGCACGCTCAAGGCGCGCGCGCAACGTGTGGCGGCGCTTGATGCACCGCTGCTGATCCAGGGCGAAACCGGTACGGGTAAAGAACTGGTCGCCCGCGCCTGCCATGCGATCAGCGCGCGGCACAGTGCGCCGTTTCTCGCACTGAACTGCGCGGCGCTTCCGGAAAACCTCGCCGAGAGCGAACTGTTCGGCTACGCCCCCGGCGCCTTTACCGGCGCGCAACGGGGCGGTAAACCGGGGCTGATGGAGCTGGCAAACCAAGGCACGGTATTCCTCGACGAAATCGGCGAGATGTCACCGTACTTGCAGGCCAAGCTGTTGCGTTTTCTCAATGACGGCAGCTTCCGCCGCGTCGGCGGGGATCGTGAGGTGAAGGTCAACGTGCGGATCCTCAGCGCCACTCACCGCGACCTGGAAAACATGGTCAGCGAAGGCTTGTTTCGCGAAGATTTGTTCTACCGCCTCAATGTGCTCAACGTCGAAGTGCCGCCGCTGCGTGAACGCGGTCAGGACATTTTGCTGCTGGCGCGCTATTTCATGCAGCAGGCCTGCGCGCAAATTCAGCGTCCGGTCTGCCGCCTGGCACCGGGCACGTACCCGGCGCTGCTCGGCAATCGCTGGCCGGGCAACGTGCGGCAATTGCAGAACGTGATCTTCCGCGCCGCCGCGATTTGCGAAAGCTCGCTGGTGGACATCGGCGACCTCGATATCGCTGGCACTTCCGTCGCGCGGCAGAGCGACAACGACGTCGACAGCCTCGAACAAGCGGTCGAAGCTTTCGAGAGATCCCTGCTGGAAAAGCTCTACGTCAGCTATCCCTCGACCCGCCAGCTCGCCAACCGCCTGCAAACCTCACACACCGCCATCGCCCATCGCTTGCGCAAATACGGCATTCCCAACAAACCCTGACGCCCCACAAATCCCTGTCGGAGCTGGCTGGAGTCCTGACGTCACCGCAGCTCCCACAGGGTTTGGTACAGGTCCGGCATTTATTCAAGCAAACCAGCTCTTCCACAGGGTTTGGCAGGCTCGGTATTTGTGTTGAAAACGACCCTCACCTGTACTGAAAGCGCTACAGCGGAACGATATCGATACACACCCTCCCAGCCGCCGCCACGCAAGGCTTTGATCCCGTTCAGCTTTTATCTCGCCTCTGAGCTGTAGCGATTTCGCTACAGCGGCCATAAACCCTCTCGCTACGAAATACGCTAATCAATTGATTTATAACGATAAATTCAATGATGGCCGCGTTCTTGCTAAGTAACCGCTCATAAACCAGGGCTTTGCAGCCCCAGCTTTCCATCGCGTCCACCAGACACGTCTGGCCCCTTAGGAGTTTCCATGAGCGAGTTGCGTTTTACTGAAGATCACGAATGGCTGCGCACCGAAGCTGACGGCAGCGTTACAGTCGGCATCACCGCTTTCGCGCAGAACGCTTTGGGCGACGTGGTGTTCGTGCAACTGCCTGAATTGCAGGCTTACGACAAAGGCGCGGAAGCTGCGACCGTGGAATCGGTAAAAGCCGCCAGCGGCGTGTACATGCCTCTCGACGGTGAAGTGCTGCAAGTGAACCCGGCACTGGAAGACAGCCCGGAACTGGTCAACGAAGATCCATTGGGCGAAGGCTGGTTCTTCCGCTTCCAGCCAACTGACGCCACCGCCGTCGGCAAATTGCTCGACCAGGACGCTTACGACCGCCTGATCAAAGCCCAAGCCGAAGCCTGAGGAACACCGACATGACCACCACTCTCGGCACTGCCAACGAATTCATCGCCCGTCACATCGGCCCGCGCGCTGGTGACGAGCAAGCCATGCTCAACAGCCTCGGCTTCGACTCCCTCGAAGCCCTGAGCGCCAGCGTCATCCCGGAAAGCATCAAGGGCACCAGCGTGCTTGGCCTGGAAGACGGCTTGAGCGAAGCCGATGCACTGGCATTGATCAAAGCCATCGCCAGCAAGAACCAACTGTTCAAGACCTACATCGGCCAGGGCTACTACGGCACCCATACGCCGTCGCCGATCCTGCGCAACTTGCTGGAAAACCCGGCCTGGTACACCGCTTACACGCCGTACCAGCCGGAGATTTCCCAGGGCCGTCTCGAAGCGCTGCTGAACTTCCAGACCCTGATCAGCGACCTCACCGGCCTGCCGATCGCCAACGCCTCCCTGCTCGACGAAGCAACCGCCGCTGCCGAAGCCATGACCTTCTGCAAACGCCTGAGCAAGAACAAGGGCAGCCACGCCTTCTTCGCTTCGATCCATAGCCACCCGCAAACCCTCGACGTGCTGCGCACCCGTGCCGAGCCGCTGGGCATCGACGTCGTAGTGGGCGATGAGCGCGAACTGACCGACGTGACGCCGTTCTTTGGCGCGCTGCTGCAATACCCGGCCAGCAACGGTGATGTTTTCGATTATCGCGAACTGACCGAACGCTTCCACGCCGCCAACGCGCTGGTCGCCGTGGCCGCTGACTTGCTGGCCTTGACCTTGCTGACGCCGCCGGGCGAGTTCGGTGCCGACGTGGCCATCGGCAGCGCGCAACGCTTTGGCGTGCCGCTGGGCTTCGGTGGCCCGCATGCGGCTTACTTCTCCACCAAAGATGCGTTCAAGCGCGACATGCCGGGCCGTCTGGTCGGCGTCTCCGTTGACCGTTTCGGCAAACCGGCGCTGCGTCTGGCGATGCAAACCCGCGAGCAACATATCCGCCGCGAGAAAGCCACGTCGAACATCTGCACCGCACAAGTGCTGCTGGCTAACATTGCCAGCATGTACGCCGTCTACCACGGCCCGAAAGGCCTGACCCAGATCGCCAACCGCGTGCACCACCTGACCGCGATTCTCGCCAAGGGCCTGACCGCACTGGGCCTGAACGTTGAACAAGAAAACTTCTTCGACACCCTGACCCTGGCAACCGGCGCACACACCGCCGCGCTGCATGACAAGGCTCGCGCCCAGCAGATCAACCTGCGTGTGGTCGACGGCGAGCGCCTGGGTTTGTCGGTGGACGAAACCACGTCGCAAGCCGACATCGAAACCCTGTGGGCCGTGTTCGCCGACGGCAAAACCCTGCCGGACTTCACAGCCCTCGCAGCCACAGTGCAGAGCACCATCCCGACTGCGCTGGTACGTCAGTCGCCGATCCTCAGCCACCCGGTATTCAACCGTTATCACTCGGAAACCGAGCTGATGCGCTACCTGCGCAAACTGGCGGACAAGGATCTGGCGCTGGATCGCACCATGATCCCGCTGGGCTCGTGCACCATGAAACTCAACGCCGCCAGCGAAATGATCCCGGTGACCTGGGCCGAATTCGGTGCCCTGCACCCGTTCGCCCCAGCCGAGCAAAGCGCCGGTTATCAGCAACTGACCGACGAGCTGGAAGCGATGCTCTGCGCCGCCACCGGCTACGACTCGATCTCGCTGCAACCGAACGCCGGCTCGCAGGGTGAATACGCGGGCCTGTTGGCGATTCGCGCCTATCACCAGAGCCGTGGCGAAGACCGTCGCGACATCTGCCTGATCCCGTCGTCCGCCCACGGTACCAACCCGGCGACCGCCAACATGGCCGGCATGCGTGTGGTCGTGACCGCGTGCGATGCCCGTGGCAACGTTGACATCGAAGACTTGCGTGCCAAGGCCATCGAGCACCGCGAACACCTCGCCGCGCTGATGATCACTTACCCGTCGACCCACGGCGTATTCGAAGAAGGCATTCGCGAAATCTGCGACATCATTCATGACAACGGCGGTCAGGTGTACATCGACGGCGCCAACATGAACGCGATGGTCGGCCTCTGCGCACCGGGCAAGTTCGGCGGCGACGTGTCCCACCTGAACCTGCACAAAACCTTCTGCATCCCGCACGGCGGTGGCGGCCCGGGCGTCGGCCCGATTGGCGTGAAATCGCACCTGACCCCGTTCCTGCCGGGCCACGCCCAGATGGAACGCAAGGAAGGCGCGGTGTGCGCGGCACCGTTCGGCAGTGCAAGCATTCTGCCGATCACCTGGATGTACATTCGTATGATGGGCGGCGCCGGTCTGAAACGCGCTTCGCAACTGGCGATCCTCAACGCCAACTACATCTCCCGTCGCCTCGAAGAGCACTACCCGGTGCTGTACACCGGCAGCAACGGCCTGGTGGCGCACGAATGCATCCTCGACCTGCGTCCGCTGAAAGACAGCAGCGGCATCAGCGTCGATGACGTTGCCAAGCGCCTGATCGACTTCGGCTTCCACGCCCCAACCATGTCGTTCCCGGTCGCCGGCACGCTGATGATCGAGCCGACCGAAAGTGAATCCAAGGAAGAACTGGATCGCTTCTGCGACGCCATGATCCGCATCCGCGAGGAAATCCGCGCAGTGGAAAACGGCACGCTGGACAAGGACGACAACCCGCTCAAGAACGCGCCGCACACCGCTGCGGAACTGGTCGGCGAGTGGACTCACCCGTACAGCCGCGAGCAAGCCGTTTACCCGGTGGCCTCGTTGATCGAAGGCAAATACTGGCCGCCGGTCGGTCGCGTCGACAACGTGTTCGGCGACCGCAACCTGGTCTGCGCTTGCCCGTCGATCGAAAGCTATGCTTAAAGGAAGCAGCTGCGAGCTTTGAGCTACAAGCTGCAAGTAAGGGCTGATCTGCTTTTTACTGGCGGCTTGTATCTTTCTGCATGCACTGCGGCGTGAACACGAGCTGCAAGGAAAAGCCGATCCGTCTTTAACTTGCAGCTTGCCGCTTGAAGCTCACCTCTGCTCCGCAGGAGCCCTCATGTCGTTAAGCGTATTCGACCTGTTCAAGATTGGCATCGGCCCCTCCAGCTCTCACACCGTCGGCCCGATGCGCGCGGCTGCGCGCTTCGCTGAAGGCTTGCGCCGGGAAAACCTGCTGGGCGCGACCGCCAGTGTCCGGGTCGAGCTGTACGGCTCGCTCGGCGCCACCGGCAAGGGGCACGGCAGCGACAAGGCCGTGCTGCTTGGCCTTGAAGGCGAACACCCGGACACCGTCGACACCGAAACCGTCGCCGCCCGCCTGCAAGCCATTCGTGGCAGCGGGCGTTTGAACCTGCTCGGCGAACACAGCATCGCGTTCAACGAAAAAGAACATCTGGCGATGATCCGTAAACCGCTGGCCTATCACCCCAACGGCATGATCTTTCGCGCGTTTGACGCAGCGGGGATTCAGATCCGCAGCCGCGAATACTATTCGGTCGGCGGCGGTTTCGTCGTCGATGAAGACGCGGCCGGCGCCGACCGTATCGTCGAAGACGCCACGCCGCTGACGTTCCCGTTCAAAAGCGCCAAGGACTTATTGAGCCATTGCAGCACGTACGGCCTGTCGATCAGCCAGGTCATGCTGACCAACGAAAGCGCCTGGCGTCCGGAAGCGGAAACCCGTGCCGGCCTGCTGAAAATCTGGCAAGTGATGCAGGACTGTGTCGCAGCCGGGTGTCGCAACGAAGGCATTTTGCCGGGCGGCTTGAAGGTCAAACGGCGGGCGGCAGCGTTGCATCGGCAACTGTGCAAAAACCCGGAATCAGCGCTGCGTGACCCGCTGTCGGTACTCGACTGGGTCAATCTCTATGCACTGGCGGTCAACGAAGAAAACGCCAACGGCGGGCGCGTGGTGACAGCCCCCACCAACGGCGCGGCCGGAATCATTCCGGCGGTGTTGCATTACTACATGCGCTTCATTCCCGGCGCGAACGATGACGGCGTCGTGCGCTTTCTGTTGACGGCAGCGGCCATCGGCATTCTGTACAAGGAAAACGCCTCGATCTCCGGCGCCGAAGTCGGTTGCCAGGGCGAGGTTGGCGTTGCCTGCTCGATGGCGGCCGGCGCCTTGTGCGAAGTGCTCGGCGGCAGCGTGCAGCAGGTGGAAAACGCTGCGGAGATCGGCATGGAACACAACCTCGGCCTGACCTGCGACCCGATTGGCGGGCTGGTGCAAGTGCCGTGCATCGAGCGCAACGCCATGGGCTCGGTGAAAGCGATCAACGCGGTACGCATGGCCATGCGCGGTGACGGGCAACACTTCGTCTCCCTCGACAAAGTCATCCGCACCATGCGCCAGACCGGCGCCGACATGAAAAGCAAATACAAAGAGACCGCTCGCGGCGGTCTGGCGGTCAACATTATTGAATGCTGATCACGCTTATAGCCCCCTTTCCTCCGGGAGAGGGCTGGAATGAGGGGCTTTTGATCCTTATTCCTTAACCATTTTCAAAGGAGCTCCGCATGTCCACCGAACAACTTTCGAAAACCCCGCTGCACGCTCTGCACATCGAACTTGGCGCGCGCATGGTGCCGTTCGCCGGCTACGACATGCCCGTGCAATACCCGCTCGGCGTGATGAAAGAACACCAGCACACCCGCGAGCAGGCCGGGTTGTTCGATGTTTCGCATATGGGCCAGATCCGCCTCACCGGCGCCAATGCCGCCAAGGCTCTTGAAACCCTGGTGCCGGTGGACATCATCGACCTGCCGGTGGGCATGCAGCGCTACGCGATGTTCACCAACGACAAGGGCGGCATCCTTGATGACCTGATGGTTGCCAATCTGGGTAACGACGAACTGTTCCTGGTGGTCAACGCCGCGTGCAAGGATCAGGATCTGGCGCACCTGCAAAAACACATCGGTGATCAGTGCAGCATTGAGGAGCTGTTCCAAGAACGTGCCCTGCTCGCCCTGCAAGGCCCGGCTGCCGTCACTGCGCTGGCACGCCTGGCGCCGGAAGTCGCGCAGATGACGTTCATGCAGTTCAACCGTGTGACGCTGTTGGGCGTGGACTGCTTTGTCAGCCGTTCGGGCTACACCGGTGAAGACGGTTTCGAAATCTCCGTGCCCGCCGCCGACGCAGAAAAAATCGCCCGCGCCCTGCTGGCCGAACCGGAAGTCCAGGCCATCGGCCTTGGTGCGCGAGATTCGCTGCGTCTGGAGGCCGGCCTGTGCCTGTACGGCCACGACATGAACACCGAAACCACGCCAATCGAAGCCAGCCTGCTGTGGGCAATCTCCAAGCCACGCCGTGCCGATGGCGCGCGGGCCGGTGGCTTCCCCGGCGCCGAGCAGGTCTTCGCACAACAACAGGGCGGCGTGCAGCGCAAACGCGTCGGTCTGCTGCCACAAGAACGCACGCCCGTGCGTGAAGGCGCCGAGATCGTCAACGAAGCCGGCGAGATGATCGGCAGCGTCTGCAGCGGCGGTTTCGGCCCGACGCTGGGTGGCCCGCTGGCGATGGGTTACCTGGACACCGCTTACGTCGCACTTGATACGCCGGTATGGGCCATCGTTCGTGGGAAAAAGGTGCAAATGCTTGTAAGCAAAATGCCATTTGTTCCGCAACGCTACTATCGCGGTTGATTGACTGTTTCTATAAGTAACGCGATTGCGTTAAACGTGCACTAATGTGTAACGCAATCGCCATAAAACAGTGCACTACTGGTCATTCGATTCGAATATGAACTTGCCTTATAACGTTCGAAAACAATGGAACAAGGCAATCGCATAAGCCCCCACTAATGAACTGACATATAGCCACAATGCCCCGAGAAACCGGGGGCTTCGCGGGGCTTGTTTTTTCTCCCGTAGTTGGCGTAGAGTTTGTCTACTGTGTTTGCATGGGTCAGCTTTGAATCGTGACCTGGGCAGTAGCCTACAAAGTTAGCTACATCCCGTTCGACGTCTTCTTACTCTCCTGCAACCAGCCCCAGTACTCTTTCACGAGAAGGAGACTGTCATTAATTATTGCGTCAAAGGAAATAAGAAATGTCCACACGTCAGAGCGGCACCGTCAAGTGGTTTAACGACGAGAAAGGTTTTGGTTTTATCACTCCAGAAAGCGGTCCGGATCTGTTCGTGCATTTCCGCGCCATTCAGGGCAACGGCTTCAAGAGCCTGAAAGAAGGCCAGAAAGTGACCTTCGTTGCTGTGCAAGGCCAAAAAGGCATGCAGGCTGACGAAGTACAAGCCGAAGCCTGATCCGCAGTTACAAAAAAGCCCCTGATATTGATATCAGGGGCTTTTTTGTGGGCGCAAATCCGTAAGATGGCGCTTTATTTAGCATCCAGAGGCTGCCATGTCGAAAAACCTGCTCACCCCTCAGGGCGACTTCCCGGCCGTTGGGCTGGGTCGTCGTCTGGCGGCGATGTTCTATGATTTTCTGCTATGCACTGCCCTGCTGATTGTCACGGGCGGCATCTACAAAATGATCCAGGCTGCAATCATCGGTGAGGAGCGCCTGCGCGTGATGACTGACGCCGGGAAACTGGATGGTGACCCGCTCTACTCCACCGTTTTGTTATTGGTGCTGTTTGGCTTCTTCGCCAAATTCTGGACACACGGCGGGCAGACGTTGGGCATGCAAGTCTGGGGTGTTCGCGTGCAGAACGCAGATGGCACGGCGATCAGCCTGTGGCAGGCGTTGCTGCGGTTTATGGTGTCGATTGCATCATGGCTGTGCGTGGGGCTCGGGTTCTTCTGGTCATTGTTCGACAAGCAGAAACGTACGTGGCATGACATGTATTCCGGCACCCGCCTGGTGCGCATTCCAAAGAAAACAAAATAATCCCCATACAGCAAATACCAATGTAGGAGTGAGCCTGCTCGCGATAGCGGTTTATCAGTCGACATTAACTGACACACCGCTATCGCGAGCAGGCTCACTCCTACACGTCTCAGGCGTTACCGGCCAGCTTCATCCGTGCCGCCTGCGTGAAGTCCAGCATGCGCTTGAGCGGGCGAATCGCCTGTGGGATCAACGCCGGGTCAACAAAGATCTCGTTCGTCCCCTCCTTCAAGCTCTTCAGCGTGCGCTCAAGGGTGTTCATGGCCATCCACGGGCAATGTGCGCAACTGCGGCATGCCGCGCCGTTACCGGCCGTGGGCGCCTCGATGAAGACCTTGTCCGGGCACAGCTGCTGCATCTTGTAGAAGATGCCGCGATCAGTGGCTACGATCAGCGTCTTGTTCGGCAAGGTTTGCGCTGCTGCAATCAGCTGACTGGTGGAGCCCACGGCGTCCGCCAACTCGATCACCGACGTCGGCGATTCCGGATGCACCAGAATCGCGGCATCCGGGTACAGCGCCTTCATGTCTTCGAGCTGCTTGGATTTGAACTCTTCGTGAACGATGCAGGCACCGTCCCACAGCAGCATATCGGCGCCGGTCTTGCGCTGGATGTAGGTGCCAAGGTGCTTGTCCGGGCCCCAGATGATGGTTTCGCCGTTATCCATCAGGCTTTCGACGATTTCCAGCGCACAGCTTGAAGTGACCACCCAATCCGCCCGGGCTTTCACCGCTGCCGAGGTGTTGGCATACACCACCACGGTGCGTTCCGGATGCTGATCGCAGAAAGCCGAAAACTCGTCTACCGGGCATCCCAGATCCAGCGAGCAGGTCGCTTCCAGGGTCGGCATCAGTACACGTTTTTCCGGGTTGAGAATTTTCGCAGTCTCGCCCATGAACTTCACACCGGCGACGACGACAGTCTTGGCCGGATGGGCATTGCCGAAGCGAGCCATTTCCAGGGAATCGGAAACACAACCGCCGGTTTCTTCGGCCAGGGCCTGGATCACCGGATCGCAATAAAAGTGGGCAACCAGCACCGCGTCCTGAGCTTTGAGCTCGGCGGCGATGGCGGCACGGTAAAAAGCCTCTTGCTCGGTCGTCAGCGGTTTGGGCTGCTTGGCATCGAGGTGGGCTTGAACCAGAAGGCGTTCGGAAATTTGCGTCATGTTCGCAAGACCTGCAGGCGCATTCGCGCGAAAGTCGAGTATACACCCGGCTCCGGACCGCTAAGGGTACCGCCGGGAGGATGAGTTTTATCAGGCACGGACAGCGTTGAGGCTGCGCAAGGCTACAGAATATCCGGTGGATGCAAAAGATGATTCTGACCTGCATCACCGAGGCGTTGCCGCACAACGGCACGAGGCCAAATCGCAGGCAAAAAAAAACCCGGAAATCCTCACTTTCGTGGGCCTTCCGGATTTTCTAAACCGCCAAAATATGGTGGGTCGTGTGGGATTCGAACCTACGACCAATTGGTTAAAAGCCAACTGCTCTACCAACTGAGCTAACGACCCGCTTCGTGGTGGCGCGTATAATACTGATTTTTAACGACTATTCAACCCTTTATTTGAAAATAATCAAAAATAAGGTGTCGGGTCGCTAACGCCGGCCGCTGCGAAGCCTTCTGCACGCAGGCGGCAGCTGTCGCATTTACCGCATGCACGGCCTTCATCGTCAGCCTGATAGCAGGAAACCGTCAGCCCATAATCGACGCCCAGCTTCACGCCCGCCTCGACGATTTGCGCCTTGCTCAGGTTCTGCAACGGCGCCTGAATACGGAAACCGTTGCCTTCCACGCCAGCCTTGGTCGCCAGGTTGGCCATGCGTTCGAACGATTCGATGAACTCGGGACGGCAATCGGGGTAACCCGAATAATCCACTGCGTTGACGCCGATGAAGATGTCACGCGCGCCCAGCACTTCCGCCCAACCCAACGCCAGCGACAGGAATACGGTATTGCGCGCCGGCACGTAAGTCACCGGAATGCCTTCGCCCAGTTCTTCCGGGATGTCGATGCGGGTGTCGGTCAGGGCCGACCCGCCCATGCCGTTCAGGTTCAGACCGATCACCTTGTGCTCGATCACGCCCAGGTCACGGGCGACGCGGGCGGCGGCGTGCAGTTCGGCATGGGAGCGCTGCCCGTAGTCGAAGCTCATCGTATAGCAGCTGTAGCCTTCGGCACGGGCCATGGCCACGACCGTTGCCGAGTCCAGACCTCCGGACAACAAAATGACCGCGCGTTTTTCGGTAGTGTTCAGTGGTTCAGTCATCTCAGCGCCCCGGCTCGTCATTCCAAAGATATTTGTGCAGCTGCAATTGCAGGCGTACAGGCAAGTTATCCGCCACGACCCAGTCCGCCAGATCCCGCGCATTGAGATCGTGATGGCTCGGCGAAAACAGCACTTCGCCGGCGCGGCGGTCAAGACCGTACTGGATCAGCTTGGACACCGCCCAGTCATAGTCTTCCCGCGAGCAGATGACAAACTTCACCTGATCGTTGGGCGTCAGCAGTTCGATATTTTCGTAACGGTTACGATGCGCTTCTTTCGAGCCCGGGGTTTTAAGGTCGACGACGCGACTGACCCGTGGATCGACAGCCGAAACGTCCAAAGCACCGCTGGTTTCCAGCGAGACCTCGTAACCGGCGTCACACAACTGCTTGAGCAGGGGAATGGCGTTCGGTTGCGCCAACGGCTCACCGCCGGTGACGCAGACATAACGCGGGCGAAACCCGGCCACTTGTTCGAGGATGTCGTCGAGGGTGCGGATCGTGCCGCCGCTGAAGGCGTAGGCGCTGTCGCAATACTGGCAACGCAACGGACAACCGGTCAGGCGCACAAAAACCGTGGGCAGCCCGGCAGTCCGTGTTTCCCCCTGCAACGAGTAGAAAACTTCGGTGATTCTCAATGTGTCTTGCATAGTCGCCACGGGCGTAACAGCTAAACAGGCTGTCCGCCTCCGTCAGGCACTTCAAGCAATCCCGCCAACGCGTGGACCCCAGGAAGCGTGTTCAGAAAAAGGGCGTGAATTCTAACGAAAAAACCCGCATCAAGTGCGGGTTTCTTCAAAACGATTCAAACAGCTTTACATGCGTTGCAGATCGCGTTGGGCCAACTGAGCAGCGGACGTGCCCGGATATTGGGCAACCACCTGTTGCAGAATGCCTTTGACCTTATCGGTATGACCGAGGCGGCGCTCTACATCAGCGAGCTTGTACAACGAGTCAGGCACTTTGGCGTGCTTAGGGTACAGCTGCGAAACCTTGGCAAACGCTTGACCCGCACCTTGCAGATCGCCTTTGGCCAGATTGACTTCGCCCAACCAGTACTGGGCATTGCCCGCGTATTGGCTGTTTGGATACTTGCGCAGGAAGGCGGCAAATGCCTGGCTGGCCTTGTCGAAATCCTTGGCTTTGATCAGGTCGAAAGCGGCATCGTAATACAGCTTTTCCTTGGCCGGATCAGCCGGTTCGCTACTCGCGGCAGGTGCCTGGGCGGCAGCAGCCCCAGCTCCTGCAGCAGCAGCTGCGGGGGCATTGAGATCGCCACCGGTTGAAGAATTCTCGGGAGTCGCGGCAGGTGCAACGCCGGATCCGATGCGCCGATCAAGATCCTGGTATCGCTCCAGAGACTCTTGTTTCATGCGCGAAACCTGATTTTGCAGTTCTTCGATCACGCCTTGCTGGCGCGAAATCTGATCCTGCATTTGTTGCAGTTGATTGAACAGCATGCCCTGCGCAGAGGCAGGGGCCGAAACCCCTCCCCCGGCATAGGCGCCGTTCGTACCGTAACCCGCAGGCGGACTACTGCTCCCGCTATTGTTATAACCGGAGTTGTCATCCACTACAGGAACCGCAGCCCACGCCGCAAGCGGCGCGAGGCTGAGAGCCAGAACAGTTACAGCACGACGGCACGTTCGCATATCGAATTACTTACGCAGTTCGACGCGACGGTTTTGAGCCCAGGACTGCTCGTCGTTGCCGGTAGCAACTGGACGCTCTTCGCCGTAGGAAACCAGTTCCAGCTGAGCTGGGGAAACACCTTGCAGTACCAGGTAGCGCTGAACGGCTTTCGCACGACGCTCGCCCAGTGCCATGTTGTACTCACGAGTACCACGTTCGTCGGTGTTGCCTTCCAGAACAACGCGAGCGCCGTTTGCTTTCAGGTCTTTGGCGTGAACGTCCAGAGCGCGCATGGCTTCTGGCTTCAGGTCCGAGCTGTCGTATTCGAAGTAGAAGGTGGTGATTGCGCGCAGAGCAGCTTCTTCGCTCAGGGAACCGTCAACGGCACCAGTGTTTGCGCCGTAACCAGCGTTTGGATCAACAGCGCCTTCACCGGCGTTGTCGCCGCCTTTGGACGAGCAACCTACAGCTACAGCCATGGCCAGAGCCAGCGCAGCAAATTTACCAAACTTCAGCATTTCCATCGTGAAACTCCTAATGAACCCCAGTGTGTTAAGTAAAACGTGTAGCGCCGCGTCAGTTCAGGTAAGGGGACCAGGACGGTTCTCTGACTTCGCCTTGTGCGGTAGGAAGCGGGAGCCTAACGCGCCCATTAATGGACACGAGCATCAAGACTCCCCGGCCCTGCTGGCGGGTGGCGTAGATTACCATGGTGCCGTTGGGCGCAACAGTAGGCGACTCGTCCAGAGTGCTATCAGTGAGGATCTTTACACTACCTCGCTGCAAATCCTGGGCTGCCACCTTGAAATTGGTGAAGCCATCCTGACGATGGATCATCACCAAGGTCTTTTCATCAGCCGAAAGTTTCGGGTTGGCGTTGTAGTTGCCAACGAACGTTACACGCTCGGCACCACCGCCGCTGGCGCTGGTTTTGTAGATCTGCGGCTTGCCACCACGGTCGGAGGTGAAGTAGATGGTCGAGCCATCCTTGCCCCAGAACGGTTCGGTGTTGATACCTGGACCAGAAGTTACGCGGCTGATCTGACGCGAACCCAGGTTCATCACGTAGATATCCGGGTTGCCATCCTTCGACAGCACGAACGCCAGGCGATTGCCATCCGGCGACCAGGCTGGTGCACCATTCAGGCCTTCGAAGTTGGTGATCTGTTCGCGACGACCCGTGTCGATGTTCTGCATGAAGATGCGCGGACGCTTCTGCTCGAACGATACATAAGCGATACGCTTGCCATCCGGAGCGAAACGCGGCGACAGAATTGGCTCGCGCGATTGCAGCAGGGTTACGGCGCGCGCACCGTCATAGTCCGAACGCTGCAGGGTGTAGCGCGTGTTTTTCTCGGAAAAACGCTCGGCCGTCACGTACAGCAGACGGGTCGAAAACGCACCTTTGATGCCGGTGAGTTTTTCAAACGACTGGTCGGAGATGTAGTGCGCCATGTCGCGCAGCTGATCAACGCTGCCCGACACCGAACCGCTCATCACGTTCTGTTCGGTGGCGACGTTGAACAGTGCGTATTGCACCTGCAGCTTGCCGCCGGCCGGCGTGATGCTGCCGACCATCATGTATTGAGCACCCACCGCCTTCCAGTCACGGAAGATGATTTCGCTCGGCTGGCTTGGCTGGCTGATCATGTTTTGCTTTGGAATCGGCGAGTAATAGCCCGAGTTGCGCAAATCGTTACCAATGATTTCAGCCATGTCGTCCGGCAGTACCGAACCGCCCTGCAAGCCGAACGGTACAACGGCGATCGGGGTAGCCCGATCGCTGCCGCTAGTGACCAGAATGTTCTTTTCATCTGCCGCCGCGATCCCTGCCATGCAGCAGATCACAACCAGCATTCCTCGAAGAAGGTTTCTCACAAGGCTAAATCCTCAGGTGTGAATGTCATCTTGAATGAACGATACGGAGCGAAATCGCTCGGCTTCATTCCCTGCATTTCTGTCAAACGTCCAATATTCTTGACTGCTGCCACTGCCGAAGCATCGAACGGACCGTCACCACTGGACTTGGACACGCTGACCGTAGTCACCGTACCGTCCGGCAACATGCCGATCTGCAGCACAACCGTCATGCCTTTGCGCGCCGAAGGTGGGCGTGCCCAGCCTTCCGCTGCCCGCGAACGAATCAGGTCATCGAAACTGCCCGCGACTTCGTCACCCTGCTCATCGGCCAAGGCCTGCTGACGCTCCGGCGTGTCGGAAAGCAAGTCTGCCAAGGCCTGAGCCTTTTTGTCTTCGGCGGATTTACGTGCCGCATCCTGCGATTTCTTCTTCGCAGCATCGGCAGCAGCTTTCTTCTTCGCTTCTTCGGCGACTTTCTTCTTCGCCTCTTCAGCTTCAGTTTTCTTCTTGGCGTCTTCGGCGGCTTTCTTTTTCGCGTCTTCGACGATTTTCTTCTTGGCTTCTTCAGCGGCGGCTTTCTTGGCCTCTTCTTCAGCTGCCTTTTTTGCTTCTTCTTCGGATTTCTTTTTGGCTATATCAGCCAATTGTTTCTCTTCTGCCTTCTTGGCTTCGGCGGTTTTCTTCGCGTCGTCGGCCTTCTTGGCTTCATCAGCCTTTTTCGCCTCGTCCGCTTTCTTCGCCTCATCGGCCTTCTTTGCATCCTCGGCCTTTTGAGCCGCTTCTTCTTTCTTTTGTTCCGCAGCCTTGATCGCTTCCTGCTCGACCTTTTTCTGCTCCATCTGCTCGACTTCAGTCTGACGCGCGGCGGATTTCTTCGCCTCACCCGCAATCTTCTGATTGGTCTGGGTGGTTGCCTGACTTTTCGATTTCAGTTGGTACAAGGTCGCCTGGACGATCGGCTTGGCCGGCGGCAGTTCCGGTGTGAAGGCAAAACTGACGAACAGCATGCCGAACACCAGCACGTGCAGGACAATTGCCAGAACACTAGGCCAGAAGTAGCTTTCCGAGGCGGACGGCTCTCGCTGTTGCTGCATCAGGGGGCCTCGGTAATCAAGCCAACATTACCGACCCCGGCTTTCTGCAAACCGCCCATGGCGCCCATGACGGAACCATAGTCGACGGTCTTGTCACCGCGGATGAAGACCTGGGTACGCTTGCCGCCTTCAGTACCGGCGCGAATGATCTTGGTCACCGCATCGGTCATCTGTGGCAGGGTCATTGCCCGATCCTGCTGTTTCTCGGTATCGACTTCGCTGCCAAGGTTCCAGTAATAGGTCTTGTCAGCCTTGATCGAAATGGTCAGAACCTGAGTGTTGTTGTCCTGCGGCAAGGCTTCGCTGGAAACCTTGGGCAGATCAACTTTCACGCCCTGATTGAGCATCGGCGCGGTCACCATGAAGATGACCAGCAGCACCAGCATCACGTCGATGTAGGGCACCACGTTCATCTCGGCGACCGGCTTGCGCTTTTTGCGCGCTCGAGCGATTAAAGCCATTGGGATATACCTGCTTATTCTTCGCTGGTGTGCACTTTGCGGTGCAGGATCGCCTGGAATTCATCGGCGAAGGTGTAGTAACGGCCCAGCAAGGTTTCGCTGCGGGCAGCGAATCGGTTGTAAGCGATGACCGCCGGAATCGCGGCGAACAGACCGATCGCGGTAGCGATCAGGGCTTCGGCAATGCCCGGAGCGACGGTGGCCAGGGTTGCCTGCTGGGCACTGGCCAGACCGCGGAAGGAGTTCATGATGCCCCAGACCGTACCGAACAGACCGATGTACGGGCTGACGGAACCGACCGTGGCGAGGAATGGCAGGCTTTGCTCGAGCTTCTCTTCCTCACGGGAAATGGCCACGCGCATGGCTCGGGCCACACCTTCCATCACCGCTTCAGGATCGACGCCCGGTTGCTGACGCAGACGGGAGAATTCCTTGAAGCCGGCACGGAAGATCTGCTCCACGCCCGAATCCGGATCCGGATTGCTGCCTGCCTGACGGTACAGCTTGGACAGATCGATACCCGACCAGAAGCGCTCCTCGAAGCTCTCCAGGGCACGTCGACCGGCGCGCAGCAGATTGCTGCGCTGAAAGATCATGATCCATGAAGTGACCGATGCGGCCACCAGGGTCAACATTACCAACTGCACCACGATGCTGGCATTGCTGACTAGGCTCCACATGGAGGAATGGTCGACGACGTTAGCTTCCACGCTTTATCTCCTGCTTTGAGTGTGTACCCGGGCTGCCCGCGTCGGCGAAGGCCGCACGCAGGGCGTCTGGAATGGCCCGGGGTTTCAAGCTGTTGGTGCGCACACAGGCCACCAGAAACTGCCCTTCGCAGAGCAGCACATTATCCGTTGCCCGCCTGACCTGCTGTTTGAAACGCAGGCTGGCACGGTTCAATTCGATGACATCAGCACTTACCAGAAGCTCGTCGTCCAGTCGCGCCGGCGCGTGGTAGCGCGCTTCGCTGGAATGCACGACAAACAACAGATCCTCCCCGGCCAGTTCCGATTGGGCAAAGCCCAGATGTCGGAGCCGCTCGGTTCGAGCCCGTTCCATAAACTTGAGGTAATTAACGTAATACACGATGCCGCCCGCGTCGGTGTCCTCGTAATAAACGCGACAACGATGTGCGAACGGCTCAAGCCCGTTTTGCGCGCGCATACTCTAGTGCTTACTCCTCAGGTTGCCAATCCGGCCAGGCAACTGTTTTTTCATTGGGTGAAGGCTTTACAGGAAAAGTACCGACGTCGGACAGCACATTCCCAGAATAAATCGGCACATCATGTGTATTAATCGTCGACGGCGTCGAGAAACTCGTCTGCCACGGGCATTTCGCCCATTCGTGTCGGAATATTTAAACCAAAGTGCAGGTACGCATGACGTGTCACAACGCGGCCACGGGGCGTGCGCATGATGTAACCCTGCTGAATCAGGTACGGCTCAAGCACATCTTCAATGGTATGGCGCTCTTCGCTGATCGCCGCCGCCAGACTGTCGATGCCGACCGGACCGCCATCGAACTTCTCGATCATGGTCAACAACAGGCGCCGATCCTGATGATCGAAGCCATGCTCATCGACATCCAGCAGGTTCAACGCCAGATCGGCGACGGGTTTGGTGATGTGACCCTTGGCGCGAACTTCGGCAAAATCCCGTACTCGGCGCAGCAAACGGTTGGCGATACGCGGAGTGCCTCGGGCACGGCGGGCGATTTCGAACGCCCCTTCCGGATCCAGCGGCAGACCGAGAATACTCGCCGAACGACTGACAATCGTCGCCAGATCCGCCGTGCTGTAGAACTCCAGACGCTGGACGATGCCGAAACGGTCGCGCAGGGGATTGGTCAGCATGCCCGCGCGCGTGGTGGCGCCTACCAACGTGAACGGAGGCAGATCAAGCTTGATCGAGCGCGCCGCCGGCCCTTCGCCGATCATGATATCGAGCTGAAAATCTTCCATCGCCGGGTACAGCACTTCTTCGACGATCGGCGACAACCGATGGATTTCGTCGATGAACAACACGTCATGCGGTTCTAGATTGGTCAGCAGCGCCGCCAGATCGCCGGGACGTTCAAGCACCGGGCCAGAGGTACTCTTGATCGAAACGCCCATTTCCTGGGCGATGATGTTGGCCAGCGTGGTTTTACCCAAGCCAGGCGGGCCGAAAATCAAGGTGTGGTCGAGTGATTCATTACGCCCGCGAGCTGCCTGGATGAACAATTCCATCTGCTCGCGCACGGTCGGCTGACCAATGTATTCGGCCAGGCTGACAGGACGAATCGCCCGATCCTGGACTTCTTCGCGCTCACGGGGACTGTGCGTGGCGGCGATCAGACGATCAGCTTCAATCACTTAAATCATTCCCTTCAGCGCGCGGCGGATCATGTCTTCACTGCTCAAATCTTTATCCTTGATGGCGGAAATCGCCTTGCTCGCTTCCTGCGGCTTGTAGCCCAGGGAAATCAACGCGCTGACCGCATCGGTTTCCGCCGTGTTGACCGGCGCCGGGCCGTCCGGCTGGTTTGGCACCAGCGCAAACATCGCCGGCACGGTTTCCCAGGCCTTGAAGCGATCTTTCAGCTCGACCAGCAAACGCTCGGCGGTCTTCTTGCCCACGCCTGGCACTTTGGTCAGGGCCGACGTGTCCTGAGATTGCACGCAACGAACCAGCTCGTCGACTTCCAGGCTCGACATCAGCGCCAGCGCCAGTTTTGGCCCGACGCCATTGAGACGAATCAGCTCGCGGAAGAAGTCTCGCTCCCGCTTGCCGGCGAAGCCATAGAGTAACTGCGCATCTTCACGTACGACCAAATGGGTGTGCAGCGTCAGCGGTTCACCGACCGACGGCAAGCGGTAAAGCGTGGTCATGGGCACTTCCAGCTCATACCCGAGGCCGTTTACATCCAGAATCAGGTGCGGCGGCTGTTTCTCAGCCAGGGTGCCGCGCAAGCGTCCAATCACGTTGAGATCCTTGAGCGTTGGCCAGCCCGGGGCTGGCGACGGTTGGAATGGGAATTTCGGGCCGACAGTTCAGGCGCAAAACCCGCATCGCGCACATTTGACTGCAGATGCTATCAGAGACGCAGGCGCCCGCCACGACTGCGTGCGGTTCCCAGACCATGAGGAAGCAGGCTGGAACGGGTATGTGCATGACAAATGGCGATGGCCAAGGCGTCGGACGCATCGATTTGCGGCTTGCTGGTCAGTTTGAGCATGTGCATGACCATCATCTGCACCTGTTCTTTGTTGGCCGCGCCGGTGCCGACCACGGCCTGTTTCACCTGGGTCGCGGTGTATTCGGCGATTTCCAGGCTTTCTTCGGCGCCAGCGACAATCGCAGCACCCCGCGCCTGCCCCAGCTTCAGCGCCGAATCGGCGTTTTTCGCCATGAACACTTTTTCGATGCCCATCGTGATAGGGCCATAGGTCTGAATGATTTCCCGCACGCCGCGATAAACGATTTGCAGACGCTCATGCAATTCGCCGCTACCGGTACGGATACAGCCCGAAGCCACGTAGACACAACCACGCCCGGTATCGCGAACAATGCCATAACCGGTGATGCGCGAACCGGGGTCGATACCAAGAATTAGAGTCATAACGCCTGCAAATCAGGTAAGAGCAAAAAATCGATACAACAAAAAACAAATGTGGGAGCTGGCTTGCCAGCGATGACGGTGTGTCAGGCGCCATCATCGTTTGATGCGCCGACGCCATCGCTGGCAAGCCAGCTCCCACACTGGAGACTAGCCCCTTTCAACCCAGCTGGGCGGCCACGTCTTCGGGGATGTCCGCGTTGGAATAGACGTTCTGCACGTCGTCCAGATCTTCAAGCATGTCGATCAGCTTGAGCACTTTCTCCGCGCCTTCCAGATCCAGTTCGGCACTGGTGGTCGGTTGCATGACGATTTCCGCGTCGTCACCCTTGAACCCGGCAGCTTCCAGCGCGGTACGCACGGCGTAGAAACTGGAGAACGAGGTGAACACGTCGATCGAGCCGTCTTCGTGAACGACCACGTCATCGGCATCGGCTTCCAGCGCCGCTTCGGTCAGCGCATCTTCATCGACGCCCGGTGCGAAGCTGATCTGACCCTTGCGCTCGAACAGATACGCGACTGAACCGTCGGTGCCCAAATTGCCACCGCACTTGCTGAACGCATGGCGCACGGCCGCCGCGGTGCGGTTGCGGTTGTCGGTCATGCACTCGACCATCACCGCCACGCCGCCCGGGCCGTAGCCTTCATAGGTCAGCTCTTCAACGTTGTCGGCTTCGGTGGCACCGGCGCCGCGAGCGACCGCGCGATCAATGATGTCGCGACTCATGTTCGCACCCAGCGCCTTGTCCAGGGCCAGACGCAAACGCGGGTTGGAACCCGGATCGCCGCCGCCGGCACGGGCCGCAACGGTCAGTTCACGGATCCACTTGGTGAAGATCTTGCCTCTCTTGGCATCCTGACGTTCTTTGCGGTGCTTGATGTTCGCCCACTTGGAATGACCTGCCATAACTCGCTCCGTATTCTCTTGAAACATTGCCCGCCCTGCTTTTGCAGCGGCCGGCAAACAAAAAAATCGCGACCTGCTTTCTACCTTTCAGATAGAAAAAAGGCGCATCCGAAGATGCGCCTTCAGGCCCGTCTTACTCAGCCTTTGGCGTTTCGCGCAAACGAATGTGCAGCTCGCGCAAGGCCTTGGCGTCCACGACACCCGGCGCCTGCGTCATCACGTCGGCAGCACTCTGGGTTTTCGGGAAGGCGATTACTTCACGGATCGACTGGGCGCCAGTCATGAGCATCACCAGACGGTCAAGACCGAACGCCAGACCACCGTGCGGCGGTGCGCCGTACTTCAGGGCGTCGAGCAGGAAGCCGAATTTCTCTTCCTGTTCCGCTTCGTTGATGCCCAGCAGACGGAAGACCGCTTGCTGCATTTCCTTGCGGTGGATACGGATCGAACCGCCACCCAGCTCAGTGCCGTTGAGCACCATGTCGTAGGCACGGGACAGAGCGCCGGCCGGGTTGGCTTCCAGCTCTTCTGGCGAGCACTTCGGCGCGGTGAACGGGTGGTGCAGCGCAGAGAAGCTGCCGTCGTCATTTTCTTCGAACATCGGGAAGTCAACGACCCACATTGGCGCCCACTTGCAGGTCAGCAGGTTCAGGTCATGACCCAGCTTGATGCGCAGCGCGCCCAGGGCTTCGCTGACGATCTTGGCCTTGTCGGCGCCGAAGAACACGATGTCGCCATCCACTGCGCCAACGCGATCAAGGATGGCATTGAGGTTGTCCAGCGGGATGTTCTTGACGATCGGCGACTGCAGACCTTCAACACCGGCAGCGCGCTCGTTGACCTTGATGTACGCCAGGCCCTTGGCACCGTAGATGCCGACGAACTTGGTGTAGTCGTCGATCTGCTTGCGCGGCATGCTCGCCCCGCCTGGAACGCGCAGTGCGGCGATACGGCATTTCGGGTCGTTGGCCGGGCCGCTGAATACCTTGAAGTCGACTTCCTTGAGCTGGTCGGCAACATCAACCAGTTCCAGCGGAATACGCAGATCCGGCTTGTCGGAACCGTAGCGGCGCATGGCTTCTTCAAAAGTCATGTGCGGGAATTCGCCGAATTCCAGATCCAGCACTTCCTTGAACAGGTTGCGGATCATTTGCTCGGTCAGGCCCATGATCTCTTTTTCATCGAGGAAACTGGTCTCGATGTCGATCTGGGTGAATTCCGGCTGACGGTCGGCCCGCAGGTCTTCGTCACGGAAGCACTTTGCGATTTGGTAGTAACGGTCGAAACCGGCCACCATCAGCAGTTGTTTGAACAGTTGTGGCGACTGCGGCAAGGCAAAGAACGAGCCTGCGTGAGTGCGGCTAGGCACCAGATAGTCACGCGCACCTTCAGGGGTGGCACGGGTCAGGATTGGCGTTTCGACGTCGAGGAAGCCGTTCTCGTCGAGGAAGCGACGGATGCTGGTGGTCATGCGCGAACGCAGACGCAGCTTTTCGGCCATTTCCGGACGACGCAGATCCAGGAAGCGGTAGCGCAGACGGGTTTCTTCGCCGACGTCGGAGAACTCGTTCAGCGGGAACGGCGGGGTTTCCGACTCGTTCAACACTTCCAGTTCGTAGCCCAGCACTTCGATCATGCCCGACGCCATATTGGCGTTGGTGGCACCGGCCGGACGCAGGCGAACCTTGCCAGTGATTTTCACGACGTATTCGCTACGCACGCGATCGGCGGCTGCAAAGCTTTCGGCGCGATCCGGATCGAACACGACCTGAGCCAGACCATCACGATCACGGATATCGAGGAAAATCACCCCGCCGTGGTCGCGGCGACGGTGAACCCATCCGCAAAGGGTAATTTCCTGGCCTTCCAGGCTTTCGTTCAACTGGCCGCAATAATGGCTGCGCATCATGGTCGTGTATTCACTTCTCGTAATTCGAAAATTCGGTGGAGATCCCGTCGCATTCAAGCAGATATGCGGCAACCGGAAACTCGCGCGTGTCGTGCGACTTGGGCCTGAACCCTAGTCAGATTTGTCGCCACCGGCCAGATTCTTCTTCGCGCCGGTCTTGAAATCGGTTTCGTACCAGCCGCTGCCGCTGAGGCGGAAGCCAGGCATGGACAACATCTTTTTCAGCGCCGGCGCCTGACAGGCCGGGCAATCGACCAGCGGTGCATCGCTGATCCTTTGAATGGCTTCCAGTTGATGACTGCAGGAAGCACATTGGTAATCGTACATCGGCATGGGGCGATCTCGGCGTTCGGATTGCTACCGCGTGCAGGGCTGTGCGGCGAAAGAGCGGGATTATATCCATTAAATGCGGCCTGTGCAGCCGGAAGACAGCACAGGCCGCATCCTTACTCACCGAGGAGCGGCACCGTCGTCGGCGATTTCCTGAGGCCGTGCGTCACGCAGACCACACGCACCAGCCCGCTGAAATTCTTAACCCCGCCGTGGCGCAAGTGCACTTCGCGATCCACGTGGGACAAAAGCGTCCCGATGGAACAACAATTGTCCTCGGCGATGTTGCCGAGAATGTCCCAGTAAACCTGCTCCAGCCGCATGCACGTTGCAAAACCGTTCAACCGGATCGACCGCGACAGCGGCCGAATCAAGGCCATGTCGAACCGGCCAAGAACCGGATCGACGGTTTTGTCCTGATGCGAGCCGACAATCCTGTCGTTTCGCCTGTCTTCACCCACCATATCGTTGACACTCCTTTGTCATCTCTGCTCGTTATGAAGGCCACATCCTGTGTCCCCATAAAAGCGCAGGCGCAAAGTTATATCCAGACGACTTATTGACCGTCGGCGTAGGATAAGCCAACGATGCAGGTAAGAGTCCGCGCAACGCAGTCAGGCTGCGAGGTGCGGACTCTGGAGAAAACAAACGCACGAATGCAGCCCGGACTGGGCTTCAAGCTTCCAGCAAGGCCCGCAGCATCCAGGCCGTTTTCTCGTGTACCTGCATGCGCTGGGTCAGCAAGTCTGCGGTGGGTTCGTCGCTGACTTTATCCAACAGAGGAAAGATCCCGCGCGCGGTTCGGGTGACGGCTTCCTGGCCGGCGACCAGTTGGCGGATCATGTCCTCGGCACTCGGCACGCCCTCCTCTTCTTTTATAGAGGAAAGCCGCGCGTAGGTTGCATAGGCGCCCGGCGCCGGGAATCCCAGAGCGCGAATACGCTCGGCAATCGAGTCCACGGCCAGGGCCAGTTCGTTGTATTGCTCTTCAAACATCAGGTGCAACGTACGGAACATCGGCCCCGTCACGTTCCAGTGGAAGTTGTGGGTTTTCAGATACAGCACGTAGGTGTCCGATAGCAGACGCGACAAACCGTCGACGATGGACTTGCGATCTTCTTCACTGATACCGATATCGATTGCCATGTGTCCCCCTAAAGGCGATTGGATTCATCCAACAGGTGCAGACCCACTCTAGCAAGGCTGCCGGGATGCCGCAGCCCCGGATAGGAACAAGAACTGCGACAAATCGACCGATACGGCGCCGTTGGCCGTCCTGATTTGAGTACCCGCAGGCTTTGCTGTTAAATAGGCAGTGTGTCGCTATGCCCCATTTTTCGGGCGTTGCGCATAGGCTGATGTCTGTGTACGTGTCCAACGCCTCTTTTTATTTCGAAGCGAACCGTGCGCCTTCAGCTCTTCCTTGTGAGCCGTCATAACGTGAGCCAATCAAAATGTTGAAAATCGTCCACCTGCTAATGGGCGCAGCAGCTTTGCTGCTGTCCTTCATACCTAGCCTGCAATCCGAAGCCGTTCCTTACCTGCAACAACCCGATGCTCTGTACCTGGCCTTTTTCGGCCTGCTGAACCTGCTGATCGCTCCGGTCATTCCGTACTGGAACAAAGGCACCCGTCAGCATCTGCAAAATCTGGTGAGCGCCCTGCTGGTGCTGACCGTCGTCCTGCAAACCTTGACCCTGATCGCACCGATGCCGGAAATTGCCGGCCAGCCAGCGGTGCTGTTCAGCCTGGCAATCGCTCTGGTTGCCGTCGCCCTTCATCTGGCCATCTGCTTCTATAAGTCGTCACCCGCTGCCGCCGCCACCAACTACGACATGACCAATCGCGATACTGGCACGGTGAAGTGGTTTAACACCTCCAAAGGCTTCGGTTTTATCTCCCGGGATTCCGGCGATGATATCTTCGTGCACTTTCGCGCCATTCGTGGCGAAGGCCATCGCGTTCTGGTCGAAGGCCAGCGCGTCGAGTTCTCGGTGATGAACCGTGACAAAGGCCTGCAAGCCGAGGACGTCATCGCCGCTTTGCCGCGTCGCTGATCCAAAGCAAAAAAACCGCGACCAGCCTGGCTGGTCGCGGTTTTTTTATGTCCGTCGTTACAGAGCAGCATGGGCCATCAATAGTGTGGCGGCGGCGCTTCCTCTTCGAACGACTCGAACTGGCCGACCATTTCTTCCTGGCGCTTTAGCAGCGCGGCCATCTGCAACTGTAACCGCTCGACGACCCGTTGCTGCGCGACCAGCACGTCGTTCAACGCCTGAATGGTGTCATCCTGAAATGCCAGTCGGCTTTCCAGATCGGTGACGCGATCTTCCAGATTCATGACTTAGTCCTCCAGAAAAGTGAAGTGATCAATCATCACCGGGCGCAGGCGCTCACGAATCGCCGTCACCTGTTCCGCCGTGTAAGGGCGCGCCGGGTGCTTACCCCAGACTGGCGCGGGCCATGCGGCGTCATCGCGCTTACGAACGATGACATGCATGTGTAACTGACTGACAACGTTGCCCAACGTGGCGACGTTCATTTTGTCCGCCTCGAACAAATCCTTGAGCAACTCGGCCAGCGCCGTGGTTTCGTTCCACAGTTGCTGCTGATCGGTGACATCCAACTGAAACAACTCGCTGATAGCCTCACGACGAGGTACCAGGATGAACCACGGGTAGTTGGCGTCGTTGGACAGCAACAACCGACTGAGCGGGAAGTCACCGATCGTCAATGTGTCCTTTTCAAGCTGTGGATCTAAAGCAAACACGGCGCGTACCCCCGGCAGATCTTTAACATTCAGCTTAGCGGCCTCCCTTGAGGCAGGCGCGCCAAGCGACAGGACGGCAGCATACCTGCGATTGCAGCAGCGTTCACATCGAACAGCGCACCGCACCCTGCCCGCGCACCGTTATGTGACATTTTTGAAAAAAACGCACCGTCGCGACACCCGACGCTCACGGGAACGCGTGCAAAGTGACCAAAAAGCCCTTTTCCGCCCGAGGTTTGCGCGTAAGCGAGCGCTACGGATTCAGCAAATCCGGATTTTTTTTTGCACCAAAACCGCCCAGTGCGTCTACGCTCACTGCGTCAGCATCCGCCGAATACTCACTCTTGGGGTGAACCGGTAACGTTTTGTGTTGTCGCGCGGAGTAACCCAGTGGGGCAACACCATAGGAAGAAAGGCGTCAACCCCGGTGTGGGGAGTGCCTGAGCCCCAACGTTTATAAGCTTTTTACGGAAGAACTCAGGCCTTCGACAAAATTTTCACAAACGCTTTACGATTTGAGCACGCTTGTTGCATTGATACCCATATGGGCTGTAAGCGCACCACTGGATGTGGATGCCTTAAGCCCCATAATAACAGTGGCAGGATTGCCCGACGGAGATTCAAGTGTTTTGCCAGGGACTCTTTTTTACTGATGCATAAAGCCTGGAAAACAGCGTTGAAGTTGTCAAACCGGCTGCATCGGAACTGTGAGTTTGCGACATTCACCGAGCCATTTGCGACAGGGTCGTAAAGAAGCTGAAAGGTTGTATGTGCAAGTATCGCCAACATGGTCAGCGTGATATAAGTTTGCGCCGACACAAAAAGAAAGAGCCGCCCAGATAAAAAAACAGGTGGGACGGCAGTACTCTTCTAAAAACCAAAGGAGCAAATCACGATGCGCGTGATGAAGTGGAGCATGATCGCCCTGGCTGTTGCAGCAGGCACCTCGCAGTTCGCAATCGCGTCCTCTCAGGACGACGCTAAAGGTTTCGTGGAAGATCAGAGTCTGACTCTGAAAACCCGTCTGCAATACATGAACCGCGACTTCCGTAACGGCGCCGGCAACATTGAACGCGATGACGGCAGTTTCAAAAGCGGCTATCGCCAGGATACCGGCATCAGCCAACTGCTGACTTACGAGTCGGGCTTCACTCAAGGCACTATCGGTGTCGGCCTCGATGCCATGGTAATGGGCAGTGCCAAACTCGATGGCGGCGAAGGTCGTTCCGGCAACGGCTTGTTCGCACGCAACGGCGATAATGAGCCAGAAGACGCTCAGGGCAAAAGCGGCGCAGCCATCAAGTTCCGTCTTTCCGACACCACTCTGAAATACGGTCGTCAATTCGTTGCCAGCCCTGTATTCGCTACCGATGACAGCCGTCTGCTGCCAGAAGTCGCTGAAGGCACCGTGATCACCAGCAAGGAAATCAAAGGCCTGGAACTGAGCGCCGGTCGCTTCACCGCGCTGAGCTCGCAAACCGGCATGGGCAAGGACAGCATCAACGGCAAGTCGACGCCAGGCCTGACCAGCGCCAACATCGCTGGCGCGACCTATCAGTTCACTGACAACTTCGTTGCCGGTGTCGCTGCGTCCGACGTTGATGACTACTTCAAGAAGCAGTACATCAATGCCAACTACACCTTCCCGATCAATGACGATCAGTCGCTGAACATCGACTTCAACGGCTATCGCACCAAGGATCAGGGCCAGGCGCTTTACGGCAACCTTGACAACAAACTGTGGAGCCTTGCAGCCGCTTACAGCATTGGCGCTCACAAATTCACGATCGCCCACCAGCGTTCGACCGGCGACACCAACTACCTGTACGGCGTGGACGGCAACGGCACGATTTTCGTAGCCAACTCCATCCAGATCTCCGACTTCATCGGTCAAGACGAACGCTCGTGGCAGGCTCGCTACGACCTGAACATGAAAAACTATGGCGTTCCTGGCCTGAGCTTCATGACGCGTTACGTGTACGGTGACAACATCACCACCTCCGCCGATACCGAAGGCAAGGAGCACGAGTTCAACTTCGAAACCAAGTACGTTCTGCAAGAAGGTCCAGCCAAGGATCTGTCTTTCCGTCTGCGTAGCGCGATCTATCGTGCGAACAATGCTTACAACGCCGACTACACTGCAGACAACAACGACGTACGTATCATCGTTGAGTATCCGCTGAGCATCCTGTAATCCAGGATGTAAAACGGTCGAAGTCTGGAGCATTGCTCTAATAAAAAACCGCTCACCTGATTCAGGTGAGCGGTTTTTTTATGGACATGTTTTGATCTTCAACATTCCAATGAAAACGAACAACATTAGTTGACTATCTATTAGCTAGCAAACATTTCCAGAGGCCGTAAAAAACCCAAGAGTGCGAACAGCTCTTGGGTTAATACATCAACTTATCTGACTTCGAAGCCAGCAATCACAGCGAAGTTACTGCGCCGCCGGCTCCTGAACTACACGAATAACCCGTTGCGGAAACGGAATATCAATGCCGGCTGCTTTTAAACGATCACGGGATTGCTCGTTAAACATGAACATCAAGTCCCAGTAGTCAGCAGTTTTGACCCATACACGCAGGGAAACGGTGATCGAACTGTCGCCCAGCGTAGAAATGACCGCTTGTGGCGCCGGATCCTGCAGAACACGCTCATCCTTGGCCAGATCCAGCAGCACCTCACGGGCCTTTTGCAGATCGGCTTCGTAATCCACACCGACATCAAACACTACCTTGCGGGTTGGCTGACGGTTGGTGTTGGTGATGATGCCGTTCGACAGATTGCCGTTAGGCACGATGATGGTCTTGTTGTCGCCGGTACGCAGCACGGTGTGGAAAATCTGGATGCTGTCGACAGTACCCGATACACCTTGCGCTTCGATCCAGTCACCGATGCGGAACGGACGGAACAGCAAAATCAGCACACCACCGGCGAAGTTCGCCAGACTGCCTTGCAATGCCAGACCGATCGCCAGACCGGCCGCACCGATTGCCGCAACAAACGAAGTCGTTTCGACGCCGATCATCGATGCCACGCTGACGATCAGCAGCACCTTGAGAATGATGTTCGCCAGGCTGCTGATGAAACCTTGCAGCGCCAGGTCGGCATTGCGCAGCGCCAGCAGGCCACCAAGCTTTTGCGTGACCTTGTTGATCAACCACCAGCCGATGGCGAGAGTGATGACGGCCAGCAACACGCGGCTGCCGTATTCCATGATCATCGGGATCCACGCCTGGGACGCCTTGACCAGGTGATCCACTTCAGCATTCAAGTCCATTGTTCATCTCCTGATGTCCGGCGAACCGGGCCTGTAAAAAATTCAGCGGCAAAAATTCGCCCGGTAAACAAAATCGAAGGGTGGAAGCGAGCCTGCTCGCGAAGGCGGTATGTCATTGAACAGTGATGCCATTGACACGCCTTCTTCGCGAGCAGGCTCGCCCCCACAGGGTTCCCGCAGGGAATCTCAGTCGCGGAAGTTGTTGAACTGCAATGGCATGCCGAATTCCTTGGCACGCAGGGCCGCAATGGCTTCTTGCAGGTCGTCACGCTTCTTGCCGGTCACCCGCACCTGCTCGCCCTGAATGGCGGCCTGCACCTTGAGCTTGGCATCCTTGATGTGAGCGACGATTTTCTTCGCCAGCTCCTTGTCGATGCCTTCCTTGAGGATGGCGTCCTGCTTCATCAGCTTGCCTGAGGCGTAGGCGTCTTTGACTTCCAGGCATTGCACATCAATCTTGCGCTTGACCAGGGCCAGCTTGAGGATCTCGATCATCGCTTCCAGCTGGAATCCAGCTTCAGCGGTCAGACTTACGGTCAGGTCTTTTTCCTTGAACTCGAAGCTGCCCTTGCCTTTCAGGTCATAGCGACGATCGAGTTCCTTCACGGCGTTCTCGACCGCGTTGGTGAGTTCGTGTTTGTCCAGTTCGGATACCACGTCGAACGACGGCATGTCATGTCTCCAATAAAAAGGCGCGCTCATTGAGGAAGGCGCGCGCTTGGCTTGCGGTTAAAATCGGGCTCATTATAACGGGTCTTTTCCTGACGACACGGCGAGCCTTGCATGGCTGCATCCTATCGAGAGAAAAACTGATGTCCACCCCTTGGCATATTCTCGGCGCCGGCAGCCTCGGCACGTTGTGGGCCACCCGGCTGGCCCGCGCCGGATTACCGGTGCGGCTGATCCTGCGTGACACTGAGCGCTTGCACAGCTACCAAGCCGCTGGCGGTTTGACCCTGGTGGAACACGGCGTGGCCAGCACCTACGCTGTGGCAGCGCAAACGCCGGAAAGTTGCGAGCCGATCCAGCGCCTGCTGGTCGCCTGCAAAGCCTACGACGCCGAAAACGCGGTCGCCCGTCTCGCCCCGCGCCTGACGCCGGATGCCGAATTGATCCTTCTACAAAACGGCCTCGGCAGTCAGGACGCCGTCGCCGCCCGAGTGCCACAGGCCCGTTGCATCAGCGCTTCGAGCACTGAAGGCGCATTCCGTGATGGCGACTGGCGCGTGGTGTTCGCCGGCCATGGCTACACGTGGCTGGGCGATGTGGGTCACCCGGTTGCGCCGATCTGGCTGGACGATCTTGACGCCGCGAAAATCCCCTACGAATGGAGCACCGACATCCTCACGCGGCTATGGCGCAAACTCGCACTCAACTGCGCGATCAATCCGCTAACGGTGCTGCACGACTGCCGCAACGGCGGCTTGCAGCAACACCATTGCGAAGTCGCGACCCTGTGCGGTGAACTCACGCAACTGCTTGAGCGTTGCGGGCAACCAGCGGCAGCGCAAAACCTGCATCAGGAAGTCGAGCGGGTAATCCAGGCCACCGCCGCCAACTACTCATCTATGTACCAGGACGTGAACAACGGTCGTCGCACGGAAATCAGCTACCTGCTGGGCCACGCCTGCACAGTCGCTGCGCGGCATCAATTGATCCTGCCGCATCTCCATCAATTGCAGCAGCGCCTGATCGCCCGCCTGCACAGCCTTGGATTGCCCAGCGACTGAGCAGCGGCTACGCTGGCGACTTGTTCCTTTGCTGCGATAAACCTGATGCCATTGCGCCAGCGCCTCGAAAACCTGCCAGTCGGTCAGAAATTGCTGGCCGCCCTGCTGGTGTTGTTGACCACCGTATTGCTGGTGGCCAACCTGACCTTTATCAGCGCCGCCTATTACATTTCCCAGGAAAGCATGGCTCCCCAGGCCTTGCAGACCATCGGCCGGCTGGTGTCCAACCCAAGCCTGGTCACCGAAGCCTTGCAGTCGCCACAAAGCGCCGAACGCCTGCTTAAGGAACTCAACAGTTATTCCCCGCTGCGTGCCGCCGCGCTTTATGACGGCAAGGGCGAACGGCTCGCCCAGTTGCAGCACGGCGACAAACTGAAGCTGCCGGAGCATTACCGTCATATCGAAGCCTGGCAATTGACTGAATTTCGCAGTAACCAGTTGATCACCCTGCCCCGCCCCGGCAGCCCCGCCGGGCATCTGCTATTGGTCGCCAGCAGCGAATTGCCGATGGCGTTCTACACCGGCACGCTCACCGCCAGTCTGGGCATCCTGATTTTCAGTGTGCTGCTATGGCTGGTGATTGCCCGGCAGATCAAACGCCTGATCACCCGGCCGATCCATCAACTCGAAGAACTGTCGCGTCAGGTCACCCGCGAAGAGAACTACGCCTTGCGCGCCTCTCGCGGCAACCACGACGAAATCGGCAGCCTCGCCGAAGCGTTCAATACCATGCTGTCGCGTATCGAAGCCCGAGAGCAGCAGCTCAAACGCGCTCGTGACGATTCGCAGTCGGCTTACGATCAGGCGCAAGGGCTCGCGGAAGAAACCCGCCACACCAACCGGAAACTGGAACTTGAAGTTCAGGTGCGCAGCAAGATCGAGAAGAAGCTCACCGGCTTTCAGAACTACCTCAACAGCATCATCGACTCGATGCCGTCGGCGCTGATCGCTCTCGACGAGCAACTCTACGTCACCCAATGGAACCAGGAGGCCAGCGCGCTTTCCGGCACGCGCCTGGATGAAGCGCTGAACCAGCCGATCTTCCTCGCCTTCGAACCGTTGAAGCCGTTCCTGCCGCAGATCAAGAACACCGTCGAGCAGCACACCGTCGCTAAAGTAGAGCGCGTGACGTGGTTCAAGGACGAAGAGCCCAGGCACTACGCCCTGACGTTTTACCCGCTGACGGGCGGCGCCGGGCGTGGCGTGGTGATCCGCATCGATGACATCACCCAGCGCCTGTCGCTGGAGGAAATGATGGTGCAGTCGGAAAAAATGCTCTCGGTCGGCGGCCTCGCGGCGGGCATGGCGCACGAGATCAACAACCCGTTGGGGGCAATCCTGCACAACGTGCAGAACATCCGCCGCCGCTTGTCACCCGACTTGCCGAAAAACCTCGAACAGGCCGAGCAACTGGGTATCGGGCTGGACACCGTCAATCGATACCTGACCTCACGAGAAGTGCCGCAACTGCTCGACGGCATTCAGCAGGCCGGTGCGCGGGCGGCGAAAATCGTCACCCATATGCTCAGTTTCAGCCGCCGCAGCACCCGGCAAATGGCGCCGTGCGACCTGCCGGCGCTGATCGATCAAGCCGTGGAGATCGCAAGCAACGACTTTGACCTGACCATCGGTTTCGACTTCAAGGGGCAGGCCATCATTCGCCAGTTCGACCCGGCGCTCGGTCCGGTACCGGGCACTGCCAACGAACTCGAACAAGTGCTGCTCAACCTGTTGAAAAACGCCGCGCAGGCGATTCATCAGCGTGAGGACGACCGTGAACCGGGGCGCATCATTCTCCGTACCCGGCTCAACCCGCCATGGGCCGAAATTCAGGTGGAGGACAACGGCATCGGCATGAGCGAGAGCGTGCGCAAGCGCACTTTCGAGCCGTTCTTCACCACCAAGGAAATCGGCCAGGGCACCGGGCTCGGGTTATCGGTGTCGTATTTCATCATCACCAACAACCACAAAGGGCAAATGGAGGTGCAGTCGGCGCCGGGGCAAGGCACGTGCTTCACCCTGCGCCTGCCACTGACGGCCGCGCCATCCGTTGCTTTTGAAACCAATCAACTGCCGAGGTAACCCATGGGCTTTCGCCTGTCGAAGATTTACACCCGCACCGGTGACAAGGGCGAAACCGGCCTGGGCGATGGCCGCCGCGTGCCCAAGGATCACCCGCGCATCGAGGCCATCGGCGAGGTCGATACGCTGAACAGTCAGGTCGGTGTATTGCTGGCCGGGTTGATGGCCGAGCAAGAAATCTTTCCGGGATTGAATGAGCTGATTGAAGTGTTGGCGCCCTGTCAGCACCGGCTGTTCGATCTGGGCGGTGAATTGGCAATGCCGGAATATCGGGCGCTGAACGACGCTGAAATCGAACGACTCGAAGCGGCGATTGATGTGTGGAACGAAGAGTTGGGGCCGCTGGAGAATTTCATCTTGCCGGGCGGCTCGATGTTGATTGCCCAGGCTCATGTTTGCCGCAGTCTGGCGCGCAGCGCGGAGCGGCGCTGCCAGCATTTGAATGCGCTTGAGCCACTGGCCGGAGTTGGCCTGGCGTACATCAATCGGTTGTCGGATTTGCTGTTTGTGGCGGCGCGGTTGATTGCGCGGCGGCAAGGGATTGCGGAGATTTTGTGGCAGCCCGCAGCGAAACCGTAGATGTGTATTGATTGATCTGCCGCCATCGCTGGCAAGCCAGCTCCCACCGCTTTAAGGGTGTACATGTCATCTTCGAACGACGAAAACCCTGTGGGAGCTGGCTTGCCAGCGATAGGGCCGGCAGCATCTATGCAAATCAAGCCTCAGGCCAGAACGCCCGAATCCCCGCCACACCCTGAGCCCCGGCCGCCCAGGCCTTTTCCCGCTCCGCGGGGCCAACACCGCCCAGCAGAAACACCGGTTTGCTGAACCCTTCAATCAACGTCGAAGCCTGTTCCCAACCCAACGGCACCGCATCCGGATGCGTCAGCGTCGTCTGCACCGGCGACAGCGTCACAAAATCCACGCCCATCTGCTCAGCCAGCGCCAGCTCTTCGGCGTTATGGCAGGACGCAGCCAGCCAGCGCTCGGCCGGTAATGGACGACCCTTGGCCGCGTATTTGCGCAGCTGCGCGGACGTGATGTGCCAACCGGCGGACGGGAAATCCCCCAGCCATTCGAACGGTCCCTTGAGCATCAACTGCGCCTTGCCGGCGCACAACCCGGCCGCATCCACCGCGAGGTCACGGTATTTGGGGTCATAGCCGTTGGGCGCACGCAGCTGGATCAGTCGGGTGCCATTGGCGATCGACTTCTGGATACCGCGCAGCAAGGCCGGGGTTTCCAGGTCTTCCGGAGTAATCAGGTACTCGGCGGGCAAACGCGCCGCCGCCACAATCGGCTGATTGGCCGCCGGAAACTCATAGCTCGCCAGATCCCGCTCGCTCACCCAGGCCAAAGGCTGACCTTCGGCGCCGTGAGGTTCGCCGGTGAAGCTCGAAACCTCCCAAACGTCGAGCAACACCTGCTTGTCCGGGTAATCGTGGTGAACCTTGATCAGCGGTCGCGCAGCACCGACGACGATGCCCAGTTCTTCGTGCAGCTCACGGGCGAGCGCGGTTTGCACCGACTCGTCGGCCTCGACCTTGCCACCGGGAAATTCCCACAAGCCGCCCTGATGCTGACTGTCGGCACGGCGAGCGATCAGGATCTTGCCGCTGGGATCACGGATGACGGCAGCGGCGACGTGTACGCGTTTCACTTTTGCAACTCCTCCAGTCCAGCCTTCTGCCAGGCCTTGAAGGCCGGCCATTGGTAGACGGTTTCAACATAAGCTTCATCGGCGGGCGGCAGCGATACCTGATAGGTACGCAAACGCACGGCAATCGGTGCGAAAAAAGCATCCGCCAAGGACACGCTGCCAAACAGGTAGGGCCCTTGCTCTTTTGCCGCGGCACGACATTCGGCCCACAGCGCGAGCATGCGCTCGATGTCGACTTTCACTTCCGGCGGCACCGGGTTGAGCGGCGCGTTGCGGCCCAGGTCGAACGGCATGTGGTTGCGCATGGCGAAGAAACCGGCGTGCATTTGCGCACACGCGGAACGTGCCTGGGCGCGGGCCGCCGGGTCTTTGGGCCACAGCGCGGCTGAAGGGAATTGTTCGGCGAGGTATTCGGCAATGGCCAGGGAATCAGCGATAGTGCCGTGCTCAGTCTTCAACAACGGCACTTTGCCGGTCGCCGAATGCTTGAGCATTCGCTCGCGGGTATCAGGCTTGCCGAGTTTGATCAGTTCTTCGCTGTACGGCGCGCCGGTCAGTTCGAGGGCCAGAGCACCGCGCAGAGACCAGGAAGAAAGCAGTTTGTCGCCAATGATCAGGTGCAAGGACATGGTGTGTGGCGCCTTTTCGTCAGTGGTAACCCAAGGGATGTCAGTGTCTGAGCCGACATCTTCGCCAGCAGGCTGGCTGGCTCCTACAAGGTTTTCTGTCATGCACGATATCGTGTTCGCTGAAAATCCACTGTAGGAGCCGGCCTGCTGGCGATGGCGGCGACTCGGTCCCGGACTTAAATCAAGTACGGTACTCGGCGTTGATTTTTACGTACTCATGCGACAGATCCGTGGTCCAGATGGTTTCGCTGCAATCGCCGCGACCCAGCTCGATACGGATGGTGATCTCTTCCTGCTGCATGACCGCCGAGCCCTGGGCTTCGGTGTAGGTCGCGGCGCGGGCGCCACGGCTGGCGATGCAGACTTCGCCAAGGAACACGTCGATCTTGCTCACGTCCAGATCCGGCACGCCGGCACGGCCAACGGCTGCAAGGATGCGGCCCCAGTTCGGGTCGGACGCAAACAGCGCGGTCTTGATCAGCGGCGAGTGCGCCACGGTGTAACCGACGTCCAGGCATTCCTGGTGATTGACGCCACCATTGACTTCAACGGTGACGAATTTGGTCGCGCCTTCGCCGTCACGCACGATGGCCTGGGCCACGTCCATGCACACTTCAAACACCGCTTGTTTGAGCTTGGCGAACAGTTCGCCCTCAGCCTGGGTGATTTCCGGCAAGGCAGCCTTGCCGGTGGCGATCAGCATGCAGCAGTCGTTGGTCGAAGTGTCGCCATCGATGGTGATGCGGTTGAACGACTTGTTGGCGCCGTCCAGTATCAAATTGTGCAGCACGTCGCGGGAGACTTTGGCGTCTGTGGCGATGTAGCCAAGCATGGTTGCCATGTTCGGACGGATCATGCCCGCGCCTTTGCTGATGCCGGTGACGGTGATGGTCACGCCGTCATGCTGGAACTGGCGGCTGGCGCCCTTTGGCAAGGTGTCGGTGGTCATGATGCCGGTGGCGGCGGCTTCCCAGTTGTTTTCCGAGAGGTCGTCCAGCGCCGCTTGCAGCGCGCCTTCGATTTTCTCGACCGGCAGCGGTTCGCCGATCACGCCAGTGGAATACGGCAGCACGAGGCTGGCGTCGACGCCGGTCAGTTCGGCCAGTTTGGCGCAGGTGCGCTCGGCAGCCGCGAGGCCTGGCTCGCCGGTGCCGGCGTTGGCATTGCCGGTGTTGGTCAGCAGATAACGCACCGGGCCTTGCACGCGTTTCCTGGCCAGGATAACCGGCGCCGCGCAAAACGCGTTCAACGTGAACACGCCAGCGACGGTCGAACCTTCGGCGCAACGCATCACAACGACATCTTTACGCCCCGGGCGCTTGATGCCGGCCGAGGCGATACCGAGTTCAAAACCGGCAACCGGGTGCAACGTTGGCAAAGGACCAAGACCAACAGCCATGAATGCGCTCCTTATTTAATGAGGTCAGCACCGTCCACGCGGGCACGGTGGTTTAAATGGCAAAACGCCGCGACGGCATGAGCCGGTCGCGGCGCGGGTATTTCAGCAATTGAAGCGGGTTTTACTGGATCTGCCCGTGGCAATGCTTGAATTTCTTGCCCGAACCGCAGTAGCACAGTTCGTTGCGGCCCAGCTTCTGCTCGTTGCGAACCGGCGCGGCGGCGAGGGCCACATCAACCTCTTCACCGATCTGCTCAGGCTGCGCTTCGAGGCCAGGCGCCTCGGCGTGTTCGAACTGCATGCGAGCGGCCAGTGCTTCGGCTTCCTGACGCAGGCGCTGTTCTTCGGCTTCCGGATCTTCGCGGCGAACCTGAACGTGCGACAACACACGAATCGAATCGCGCTTGATCGAATCGAGCAACTCGGAAAACAGGGTGAACGACTCGCGCTTGTATTCCTGCTTCGGGTTCTTCTGTGCATAACCGCGAAGGTGAATGCCGTGACGCAGGTGATCCATGGTCGACAAGTGGTCTTTCCACAGGTCGTCCAGCACGCGCAGAACGATTTGCTTCTCAAAGGAGCGCAGTGCTTCGGCACCGGCCTGGTCTTCTTTATCGTTGTACGCGGCCATCAGCTCGGTCATGAGCTTTTCACGCAGGGTTTCTTCGTACAGGTGATCGTCTTCGTCCAGCCACTGCTGGATCGGCAACGCCACACCGAAGTCGCTCTGCAACGCCGCTTCCAGACCGGCGACATCCCACTGCTCAGGCAACGACTGCGGCGGAATGTGTGCGCTGACGGTGGCGTTGAGCACGTCCTGACGGAAGTCGGCGATGGTTTCACCGATGTTGTCGGCGGCCAGCAACGTGTTACGCATGTGATAGATCACTTTACGCTGTTCGTTGTTGACGTCATCGAACTCGAGCAGTTGCTTGCGAATGTCGAAGTTGCGGCCTTCAACCTTGCGCTGCGCTTTCTCGATGGCATTGGTCACCATGCGGTGCTCGATCGCTTCACCGGACTGCATGCCCAAAGCCTTCATGAAATTCTTCACGCGGTCGGACGCGAAGATGCGCATCAGGCTGTCTTCCAGCGACAGGTAGAAGCGGCTCGAACCGGCATCGCCCTGACGGCCGGCACGGCCACGCAACTGATTGTCGATACGGCGCGATTCATGACGCTCGGACGCGATCACCTGCAAGCCGCCGGACTCCAGCACTTGCTGGTGACGCTTCTGCCAGTCGGCCTTGATCTGCGCGATCTGCTCAGGAGTCGGGTTTTCCAGCGAAGCGACTTCCACTTCCCAGTTACCGCCCAACAGAATGTCGGTACCGCGACCGGCCATGTTGGTGGCAATGGTCAGCGCGCCCGGACGACCGGCCTGCGCAATGATTTCGGCTTCTTTTTCGTGGAACTTGGCGTTGAGCACCTTGTGCTCGATGCCTTCCTTGTTCAGCAGGTCCGACACGTGCTCGGACGTCTCGATGGTCGCGGTACCCACGAGCACAGGACGACCGGCGGCGATCGACTCCTTGATGTCGTTGATGATCGCGGCGTATTTCTCCTCGGCGGTGAGGAACACCAGATCGTTGTAGTCTTTACGCGCCAGCGGCTTGTTCGGCGGAATGACCATGACCTGCAGGCCGTAGATCTGGTGGAATTCGAACGCTTCGGTGTCGGCGGTACCGGTCATGCCGGACAGCTTGTTGTACAGACGGAAGTAGTTTTGGAACGTGGTCGAGGCCAGGGTCTGGCTCTCGGCCTGAATGTTCAGGTTTTCCTTGGCTTCGATGGCCTGGTGCAGGCCTTCGGACAAACGACGGCCAGGCATGGTACGACCGGTGTGTTCGTCGACCAGGACAACCTGCCCGTCCTGCACGATGTATTCAACGTTGCGATGGAACAACTTGTGCGCACGCAGACCGGCGTAAACGTGGGTCAGCAGGCCCAGGTTATGCGCCGAGTACAGGCTCTCGCCTTCGGCCAGCAAGCCGACGCCGGTGAGCATTTCTTCGATGAACTGGTGGCCGGCTTCGTTGAGTTCGACCTGACGGGTCTTCTCGTCAACAGTGTAGTGGCCAGCCTTGGTGACTTCGCCTTCGACTTCTTCAACGTGCAGTTCCAGCTGAGGGATCAGTTTGTTGATCTCCATGTACAGCTTGGAACTGTCCTCGGCCTGACCGGAAATGATCAGCGGGGTACGGGCTTCGTCGATAAGGATGGAGTCGACTTCGTCGATCACGGCAAAGTTGAGTTCGCGCTGGAATTTTTCTTCCATGCTGAACGCCATGTTGTCGCGCAGGTAGTCGAAACCGAATTCGTTGTTGGTGCCGTAGGTGATGTCAGCGGCGTAGGCGGCGCGCTTCTCTTCCGGCGGCTGGAACGGCGTCACGACGCCGACGGTCAGGCCGAGGAATTCATAGAGCGGACGCATCCAGTTGGCGTCCCGGCGGGCCAGGTAATCGTTCACGGTCACAACGTGCACGCCCTTGCCGGACAACGCGTTGAGGTAAACGCCCAGCGTTGCCACCAGGGTCTTGCCTTCACCGGTACGCATTTCGGCAATCATGCCTTCATGCAAGGTCATGCCGCCGATCAGCTGAACATCGAAGTGGCGCATGCCCATGACGCGCTTGCCGGCTTCGCGAGCGACCGCAAAGGCTTCGGGCAGCAGCTTGTCGAGGGATTCCCCTTTGGCGATGCGCTCCTTGAACTCATTGGTCTTGGCGCGCAACTGATCGTCCGAAAGGGCCACCATTTGCTCTTCGAAGGCATTGACGAACTGCACCGTCTTGAGCATGCGCTTGACTTCACGCTCGTTCTTGCTTCCAAAAAGTTTCTTTAACAAAGGCGCAAACATATCGGCAGGATCTTCCACACTAAAGGGATGGAGGGCGGCCCCGTGAGTCGCCCGTGCAGCCCTCATGGCCGCATGCGAACGAGCATTCTACCCGGAAACGGTGGTGAGGAAAGTGGGGATATTCCACGATGCTGGCACTGCGCTTTGACGGGGCTTACTTTAAATAGGGGCGTTTTGTTCAACTTCAAGCGATCAGGGGCAGAAGTTAGTCGTTGATTTAATGGGCAAAGCGGGGACAAAAGCAATGGGCCGGTGCGATGGGCGCTTTCTGCTACCATGGCGCCTCTGTAACTTCAGGTGTTCGATCATGGCATTCCGCCCTCTCACGGCCAGAGCACCCGCCGTCCTGCTTCGCGAAGCCAAACCGCTGAAAGCCATACTCGGCCACGCCCAACGACTCGGCCATTTGCAGCGCCTGCTCGAAAGCCAACTGCAACCCGCCGCCCGCGCGCATTGCCACGTGGCGTCATGGCGAGAAGGCAGTCTGTTGCTGATCGTCACCGACGGCCATTGGGCCACGCGCCTGCGTTATCAGCAGAAACGCCTGCAACGGCAATTGCAGATGTTCGACGAGTTCGCCAGCCTGACGCGGATTCTGTTCAAGGTGCAGCCGCCGACCGTCCAGCAGGGCGCGGCCGGACATACGATGGATTTATCGACGGATGCGGCGGCGACGATTCAGTCAACGGCCGATGGCATCAGTGATCCGGGATTGCGCGCGGCACTGGAGCGACTGGCGGCGCACGCCAAAGCCAAAACCTGACGCAAATCCAATATGGGAGCGAGCCTGCTCGCGTAAGCAATGTACTAGCCAACAACGATGTTGATTGCCAGGACGCCTTGGCGAGCAGGCTCGCTCCTACATTCGGATCAGCGGCGTTTGCTGCCGCCGAGCAGGGAGCCCATCAGGCCGCGCACCAATTCTCGGCCTAGCCGATTCGCCGCTTGGCGCATCGCCGATTTCAATGCCTGCCCTGCCGCCGTGCCGAGAAACTCGCCTGCCTTGTCCGCAAGACTCGGTTCTTCATCCGCAGGCTTGTCCGGCGCGGCTTCCGGGGCCAGCCCCTTGCGACCCATCAATATTTCATAGGCCGACTCACGGTCGATCGGTTTGTCGTACCGCCCCTTGAATGGCGACCCGGCAATCAGCATCGTCCGCTCAGTTTCAGTCAACGGCCCGATCCGCGATTGCGGCGGCGCCACCAGCACGCGTTGCACCATTTCCGGCGTGCCTTTTTCCGCCAATGTGCCAACCAGCGCCTCACCGATGCCCAGTTCGGTCAATACCGACAGGGTGTCGAAAGAAGGATTCGGGCGAAAACCCTCAGCCACGGCACGCAGCGATTTCTGCTCTTTGGCGGTAAAGGCACGCAAGCCGTGCTGCACGCGCAAACCCAACTGGGCCAGCACGTCGTCAGGCAAATCCCCCGGCGACTGGGTGACGAAATACACGCCGACGCCTTTGGAGCGAATCAGCCGCACCACTTGTTCGAGCCGATCCTGCAAAGCTTTCGGCGTACCGGCGAACAACAAGTGCGCCTCGTCGAAGAACAGCGCCAGCAGCGGTTTGTCGGCATCGCCACGCTCCGGCAGTTGCTCGAACAGCTCGGCCAACAACCACAGCAGGAACGTCGCGTAGACCTTCGGCGCCTCGTGCACCAGACGGCTGGCGTCCAGCAGGTGGATGCGGCCGCGTCCGTCGGCGGCCGGTTGCAGGATGTCTTCCAGTTGCAGCGCCGGTTCGCCGAACAAGGCTTCGGCGCCCTGCTGCTCCAGCGTCGCCAGCCGACGCAACAGCGCCTGACTGGAACCGGTGGTCATCAGCGCCGCGTCATCCCCCAGCAACTGCGGATTGTCCTTGAGATGATTGAGCAGCGCCTTGAGGTCTTTCAGATCCAGCAGCAGCAAACCTTCGCGATCCGCCACTTTGAACGCTGCATACAGCGCCGACTGCTGGCTGTCGGTCAGTTCGAGCAGGCTGCCGATCAGCAGCGGACCCATTTCACTCAAGGTGGTGCGCAGCGGATGACCGGTCTCGCCGTGGATGTCCCACAACGTCACCGGATAAGCCTGAGGCTTGTGGTTCAGCCACGGCATGCCGGCGATGCGCTCGGCGACTTTGCCCTGTGGGTTACCGGCGGCGCCGAGGCCGCAAAGATCGCCCTTGATATCAGCGGCGAACACCGCGACACCCGCGTCACTGAACGCTTCAGCCAGACGCTGCAAAGTGACAGTTTTACCGGTGCCGGTGGCGCCAGCGACTAGCCCGTGGCGGTTCGCCAGACGCATGGCCTGGCCGATCGGTTGTCCAGAAAGATCGGCGCCGATCAAAAGTTGCGAAGAGTCAGGCATTTGGTCACCCATGGTTAATCTTTGATCCGGTTTGGCGCAGAGGACAGGTGTACGACCAGGACTGACAATCGGGTCGGACATTTCCTAAGCAGAGACGGAAATACCAGCTTAGCCATCATCGTCCACTTCGCCTGCCCTATATAAAAGCACGCCCGGGCCATTAGGACCCTAGCGGAACCGAGTTTAAAGTTATAAAGATCAAAGTTCGCAGCCTGCGGCAGTTCCTACAAGATAAATGTCAGGCTGCGATCTTTTGTTGCACCCTCTACGCACAACTCAGACCGAACATCCATTGCGTATAAAGGTCAACCAAGGGAGTACGACCAAGCGGAGGGATGAGCATCGTGCACATCGCTGACATCACCATGTTCTACGCCCCGGCCAGCGGTGGCGTGCGCACTTATCTTGACGCCAAGCATCGTCGCCTCGGCCTCAGGCCAGGCATTGATCACAGCCTGCTGATTCCCGGGGCCAAGTTCGGCGTACACGATGGCATTTACACCGTTCCTGCCCCCGCCCTGCCCTTCGGCAAGGGTTATCGATTCCCTGTCCGTCTCGCACCTTGGCGAAATGTCCTGCAGGATTTGCAGCCCGATCTGATAGAAGTCGGCGATCCCTACCTTACTGCGTGGGCTGCACTGGATGCGCGGCGGCAACTGGATGTGCCGGTGATCGGTTTTTATCATTCGGATTTGCCGTTACTGGCGAGCAACCGCATGGGCCAGTGGGTTACGCCAAATGTCGAGGCATACGTGCGCAAACTCTACGGAAACTTCGACAGAGTGCTGGCGCCGAGCAAAGTGATGGCCGACAAACTCAGCGGCTTAGGGGTGCGCAATGTTTTCGTACAGCCTTTAGGCGTGGATCTGCAAACTTTTCACCCCAGTGCCCGGGATCCAAACCTGCGCGCGCAGCTGGGTATTGCCGAAGATACTCGCCTGCTGATCTTCGCCGGACGCGGTTCCAAGGAAAAAAACCTGCCGGTGTTGCTCAACTGCATGAAGCGTCTCGGCCCGCGTTATCACCTGCTGCTGGTCGGTTCATCAATGCCCGCCACGGTGCCGGACAATGTCAGCGTGTTCGACGAATTCTGCCCCGCCGCCCAAGTGGCGAGACTGATGGCCAGCGCTGATGCCCTGCTGCATGCCGGCGACCAGGAAACCTTCGGCCTGGTTATTCTTGAAGCGATGGCCTGCGGGATTCCGGTGGTCGCCGTGGCAGCCGGGGCGTTTAACGAAATCGTCAACGAGGATTGCGGCTTGCTGTGCCCACCCAACAATGCCCATGCCATGGCCAACGCCGTGCGCGAGTTGTTCAGCCGTGGCAGTTCGAACCTGGGTCGGCAAGCCCGCCAGTACGTCGAGCGCCGCTATGCGTGGGACACGGTGGTCAACAGCCTGCTCGGCCATTATCGCGCGGTGCTCGGCAACACCATCCCGAAGGTGGCGCATGCCTGAGCCTCTGACAGAACGCGCGTTGCTGCTGGTGCTGCACGACGTGGCCCCTTCGACCTGGACCGATTACCAGCCGTTTGTCGAGGCCGTCGACGCCTTGGGCAACGTGCCGATGACCTGGCTGGTAGTGCCGGACTTTCACCGTCATGACGCGCTGCAATCCAGCCCGGAATTTCGCCGATTGCTTAGCGCTCGTGTCGCCCGTGGCGATGAATTGGCGCTGCACGGTTTTTTCCACGATGATCAGGAACCGTCTCCTACACACCCGCAGGACTGGTTCATGCGCAGGATCTACACCCACGAGGGCGAGTTCTATCAATTATCCCGGCCAGAAGCGCTGACTCGGTTGCAGGCGGGCATACAAGTGTTCCGTCGCCATGACTGGCCGCTGCACGGTTTCGTCGCGCCTGCCTGGCTGATGAGCGAAGGCACGCGTCAGGCTCTGACGGAACTGCCGTTCACTTACACCAGTGATCCCCAACATCTTTATCGGCTGCCGGATTTCGCCCCCGTTGAAGCGCCCGGTCTGGTCTGGAGTGCCCGCAGTGCCTGGCGTCGAGGCTTGTCGAAAATGCTCAGCGATCAACGCGAGCGGCGCTGGCGTGAGGCGTCGGTGATCCGCCTGGGCCTGCACCCCGTGGACATGCGCCACAAATTCTCTCGCGACTACTGGATGCAAACCCTGCAACGCCTGCTCGGTGAAGGACGCGTAGCGATGACCAAGGCCGACTGGCTGGCCCGGCAAACCGCACGCCTGGAACACGCAGCATGAGTCGCGGCATTATCCTGTTGATCGGTCTGATCGCAGCGGTACTGATTCCGGCGGTGCTCGGCGGCAGCGAAACCTGGCAGCGCTTGCAAGCCTTTCCCCTGCAATGGTTGATGGTCATGTTTGGCATGATTCTGTTGTGCTGGGTCATCAATACCTGGCGCCTGCGCCTGCTATTGGGCGATCAGCGCGAGCGCGTCACGCGCATCAAGAGTCTTGGCGTGGTGATGGCCGCCGAGTTCGCGTATTGCGCCACACCCGGTGGCAGTGGCGGGCCTCTGACGATTATGGCGCTGCTGGCTCGCAGCGGCGTGCGCCCGGCCCGGGGCAGCGCAGTGTTTGCAATGGATCAACTGAGTGACTTGCTGTTTTTTCTCTGCGCCTTGAGCGGGATTCTGATTTACGCGTTATTCCAGCACCTGAGTGATCGCCTGGAATGGCTGTTGATGGTCAGCGCCGTGTCGCTGTTCGGCGGTTTGTTCAGTTGTGTATTACTGGCGCGATATCACCGCGCCTTGATTCGCCTGAGCGGCCGCTTGTTGGCGCAAATGAATGTCAAAGGCGCCACGCGCCGTCGCTGGGCGCGCAAACTTTTGCATTTTCTGGCGGCATTCACCGATACGTTGAAATTGCCATGGCAGACGTTGAGCAAGGTGTTCGCACTGACCTGCGTGCACTGGCTGCTGCGCTACAGCGTGCTGTATCTGGCGCTGCGCGGTCTGGGTGCGGATTTGCAGTGGGCCTGGTGCTTTTTGATTCAAATGCTGTCACTCGGCGCCGGACAGTTCAGCCTGTTGCCGGGCGGCGCGGGGGCGGCGGAACTGACATCCGCTGCGCTGTTGGCGCCGATGGTGGGGAAGTCCACGGCGGCGGCGGCGATTCTGATCTGGCGGGTGGTGACGTATTACTTTTATCTGCTGGTGGGTGGGCCGGTGTTTCTATTGATGCTGGGGCGACCGCTGTTGAAGAAATTAATGAGTGCGCGGCAGGTTTGAAAATCTGAAGATCGCAGCCTTCGGCCTCTCCTACAGGGGATCGGTGTCTTCGTCGGGGTCGGGCTTCAGCTGTTCCCACAATTCTGCCGCGCCGGGGAATTCGGTGCCGTCCTCCGGGCCCATGTCGTCCGGGTCATAACGGCTCAGGCAGCCCTCCCCCAAGGTGGCGGGCGCTTTGGAGGTGGCTTTATCCAGCGGATCGGTCATAGCGAAATTCCTCGGTGCAGAAACGGCGAAGGGCCTGAAGCGATTGAACGCCCAGGCCCTTCGAATTTCAATTGCCGGGTTCGATCAGAACACGACCGTCTTGTTGCCGTGCACGAGCACGCGATCTTCCAGGTGATAACGCAGACCACGCGCCAGCACCATTTTCTCGACGTCACGGCCGAAACGCACCATGTCTTCGATGCTGTCGCTGTGGCTGACGCGCACCACGTCCTGTTCGATGATCGGGCCGGCGTCCAGTTCTTCGGTCACGTAGTGGCAGGTCGCGCCAATCAGCTTCACGCCGCGCAACGACGCCTGGTGATACGGCTTGGCCCCGACAAACGACGGCAGGAAGCTGTGGTGAATGTTGATGACTTTGTGGGCGTATTCGCGGCACAGCGCCGGTGGCAGGATCTGCATGTAGCGGGCCAGCACCACGACTTCGGCGTCATGCTGTTTGACCAGACGCGACACTTCGGCGAAGGCCGGTTCCTTGTCCTGCGGATTGACCGGGACATGGTAATAAGGAATGCCGTGCCACTCGACCATGCTGCGCAGATCGTCGTGGTTGGAGATCACGCAGGAGATTTCGCAGTCCAGCTCATCGCTGTGCCAGCGGTGCAGCAAGTCGGCCAGGCAGTGGGATTCGCGGCTGGCCATCAGTACAACGCGTTTTTTCTGCGCGGTGTCGGTGATGCGCCAGTCCATCGAAAACTCTTCGGCAATCGGCGCAAAGGCTTCACGCAACGCTTCAATACCGAAAGGCAGCGAGTCGGCACGGATCTCGTGACGCATGAAGAACCAGTCACTCTGATTGTCAGAGTGGTGGCTCGCTTCGGTGATCCAGCCGTTATGGGACGCCAGAAAGTTACTGACTTTGGCAACGATGCCTACGCGGTCCGGGCAAGAAATCACCAGCCGATAAGTGCGCATGTGGGGGAAACTCCAGAACTTCGCAAAGGCCGCCATTCTAGCGACTGCGCGGAAAAACTGCAGTATTGATGACAGCTGCGCATCCCGTCGCCACCGCATGCGCCAACAGAACGAGGCGCAATGACGACCAATGGCGCAGTGATGGCACACTTTTCAGGGCGTTTGTAAATATCGCTGGTGACTGCATCACATTATTAAAACGAATATTCAATTCCTGGATTTTCCCTGTAACTAATTTAAATAAAAACTCCGGTTAAATGTTTACTTGATGAAACACCCTGACTATTATTGCGCCACTGTCCCCTGCCATTCCGCTTTCACTCATAAGGTAGTTCCCATGTCCTTGATCAACGAATATCGCGCCACCGAAGAAGCAATCAAAGAGCTGCAAGCCCGTTTGAAGAACCTGTCCGAAGACGACAAACTGCAAGCAGAGCTGGAATTTGAAGGCAAATTGCGCACCCTGATGGGCGAATACTCCAAGTCGCTGCGTGACATCATCGCGCTGCTGGATCCAGAGTCCAAGTCCAAGGCTCCACGCGGTGGCGCAGTAAAAACTACCGGCACCAAGCGTGCACGCAAAGTTAAACAATACAAAAACCCGCACAACGGCGAAGTCATCGAAACCAAAGGTGGCAACCACAAAACGCTGAAAGAGTGGAAAGCCAAGTGGGGCGGTGACGTGGTTGAAGGCTGGGCTACCCTGCTGGGCTAAGCCGCAACCGACGTCGCAGGCTTGTTTGCGAAAAAAACGCCAGCCCTGTGCTGGCGTTTTTTTATACCCGGATTAAAGCCCTGTTCAGTATCAAAGAGTCAAACGTTTGCGTAATGCCTCGACATAACTTCGCCATTCACTCAACACTTTCTGTTGCAGGGGCGTCGCATTAAACGACCACTCGGCGGCGGCTTCGGCAAAAGAGGCCAGCGTATTAGGAGCGCCCCACTGAGGATCGGACAAGCGCTGCCGACAAAAGGTTGTCCAACGTTCTAGCTCTTCAAAATTCAACGTCTCGGGAAAGTTACGTGCTCGGTATCGAAACAATAACTCGGGTAAACGTTCATCATCGAACGGCCAATGACCGTGCGCCAACTCTGCCGGATCAGAGGTTCTGACTTGTTCGCACAGACGCCGATCCCGATCACCGATAAATCCGTCATACAACTGCTGTTCCGGGTCTTCATTCGGCGTGAAATTTTCACTGGCATAAATGTCCGACAATTTATCCACCCACACTTGCTGTGCGTCACTTAGTCGCAATGCACGGGCCTGATAAAGCGCCATGTCCAGCCCCAGCCGTTGCTGATCTTCGGCGCGCAAGACCGACAACGGCGCCACCACCGGGCATCGATTGATGTGAATGACCTTCAACGGTACCGGCAACTCGCCGTCCAGCAGATCGTCCCGGCGCGTATATAAACGCTTGCGCAGGGTTTCGGCGTCCAGGTCGAGCAGGCCTTGAGGGTCGAGGTGCAGGTCACAGACGATCAACGCGTTGCGATTGCGCGGATGCCAGGCCAGTGGCAACACCACGCCGACATAATGCCGGACCGCCGAGAAACGCCCGGAGATGTGCACCACCGGCTGCAACAGACGAATCTGATCCATGACTTTTTGCTTGCTGCGCAACTGGAACAGCCAGTCGTAGAGCTTGGGCTGCTTCTCGCGGATCAGCCGGGCCAGGGCGATGGTCGCGCGCACATCCGACAACGCTTCGTGGGCATGACCATGGTCAAGGCCGTTGGCGGCGGTCAGGCGTTCCAGTTTGAGCGTCACCCGCCCTTCATCATCGGTTGGCCAGACCAGCCCGTCAGGGCGCAGCGCGTAGGCGGCGCGCACCACGTCGATCAGATCCCAGCGACTGTTGCCGCCCTGCCATTCCCGGGCGTAAGGGTCGAAAAAATTCCGGTACAGGCTGTAGCGGGTCATCTCATCGTCGAAACGCAGGGTGTTGTAACCCGCGCCACAGGTGCCCGGCGCGGCGAGCTGGGCGTGAATGCGCGTCATGAAATCCGCTTCGCTCAAGCCCTGCTCGGCGAGCCTGCCCGGCGTGATACCGGTGATCACGCACGCGGCCGGGTGCGGCAGGATGTCTTCGCTGGGCTGGCAGTAGAGGTTGACCGGTTCGTCTATTTCATTGAGCGCATGATCGGTGCGGATTCCCGCCACCTGCAACGGCCGGTCGTTGCGCGGATTGATGCCGGTGGTCTCGTAGTCGTACCAGAAGATTGAAGTCACGGGCGATTCCTGAACAGAAGATCGGCGAAGTCTAGGCGGTCGAGCGTGCCGACGGCCAGCGGTCGATCATTGAAGCACCTCGGGCAACACTCTGTGCAATACATAGTTATGTCGTTTTCCATTAAGAGGCTGTTAGCATCGGGCGACGTCAAATCCCGATCAGGCCACATCAGGTAGCCCATGCTCGAGAACACAGCACCGCAACGGAACGCACCGCTGATTGCGCCACTGGACACCCGGCATCGGATCGAAACGCCGGAAGGCATCGACCTGCCGCTACGGCCGGCAGGGTTGATGGTGCGCGCGTTGGCGTTCGCCATTGATCTGGGTATGCGCGGGGTTATTCTCGGTGTGTTGTTTCTCGTGCTGGCGCTGCTGGGCGAATTGGGGATGGGGCTGGGCTCGCTGCTGCTGTTCGTGGTGAGCTGGTGGTACATGGTGCTGTTCGAAGTGCTGCGTCAGGGCCGCTCGCCGGGCAAACAGTACATGGGCCTGCGGGTGGCGCATGACGATGGCACGCCGGTCGGCTGGTCGGCTTCGCTGGTGCGCAACCTGCTGCGTTTCGTCGATCTGCTGCCGTTCGGATATTTCCTCGGCGCGGTCAGCTGCCTGCAACACCCGACCTTCAAACGCCTCGGCGATATCGCCGCCGGCACGCTGGTGGTCTACAACGAACAACCATTGAAGCGACCGCAACTGCCGCAAGCCGAACCCCGCCGCTCACCTGTTCCACTGACCCTGAATGAACAACGCGCACTGCTCGCCTTCGCTGAGCGTCAGGGCGAATTGTCGCCGCCCCGGGTGGCGGAACTGGCCGCCCTGCTGGCTCAGCCATTACAGATTTCTGCCCCGAATGCTGTCAACGAACTCAACGGCATCGCTCGCGGCTTGCTGGGCCCGGCATGAAGCAGAGTCTTTTTGAAAGTCGGCACAAGGCCGAATGGGAACGCTTCGGGCTGGCGCTCGAACGTTTGGAGCGGGGCAAAGAAACCTCGCAAGTCGCCGATTTCCCCCAGGCCTACCGACGCCTTTGCCAGCATCTGGCCCTGGCGCAGGAGCGCGGCTACAGCAGTTATCTGATCGACACGCTGCAACAACAAGCCCTGCGCGGCCATCAGCAGTTGTACCGCCATCGCAGTCGGTTGGGTGCCAACCTGCTGAGTTTCGTCCTCGCCGATTTCCCCCGGCTGGTGAGGGCCGAGTGGCGTTTCGTGCTGGCGGCTGGCGTGCTTTTTTTCGGCAGTCTCGTCGGCTTCGGCCTGCTGGTGTATCTGTTTCCGGAGTTGATCTACAACCTGATCCCCGCCGACCAGGTGCGCGAGTTGCAAGGCATGTACGACCCGGTCGCCGGTCATCTCGGCCGCTCCGCCGAACGCGCGGCCAGTGAAGACTGGGTCATGTTCGGTTACTACGTCATGCACAACATCGGTATCGCCTTTCAAACGTTCGCCAGCGGATTGCTGTTCGGATTGGGCAGTGCGTTCTTTCTTTTTTACAACGGGCTGATGATCGGCGCCGTGGCGGGCCATCTGACCGAGATCGGCTTCGGCGAGACCTTCTGGTCATTCGTGATCGCCCACGGCGCCTTCGAACTGACCGCCATCGCCCTGGCGGGTGCGGCGGGGCTGAAAATGGGTTGGGCGTTGATTGCGCCGGGGCGTTTCACTCGCACTCAGGCGTTGAAAGACGCCGCGCACCAAAGCGTCCTGTTGATCTGCGGCGTGATCCTGTTTTTGCTGATCGCGGCATTTACAGAAGCCTATTGGTCATCGAAAACCACGGTCGCGCCATCGACCAAATACCTGATCGGCACCACGCTGTGGATCGGCGTGATCGCCTACCTGACGTTCGCCGGAAGGAATCGCCATGCGCCTGAGTGACGCGACCGTGGTGATTCGTCCTCGTCCGACCTGGGAAGCCATGGATCTGGGCGTACTGCTCAGCCAGCGGCACCGACGCCTGTTGATGACCAGTTGGGCCATCGTCACCCTCCCGGTATTTGCAATGCTCAGCGCGTTGCTGTGGAGTTCTCCTTCCATCGCCTTGCTGTTGTTCTGGTGGTTGAAACCGGCCTTCGAGCGCTTGCCGCTGTACATCCTCTCCAGCGCATTGTTCGGTGAAACACCGACCCTGCTTCAGGCGTTGCGCCAGTGGCCACGCTTGCTCAAGCCGCAACTGCTCGCCAGTCTGACCTGGCGCCGTTTCAGCCTCAGTCGCAGTTTTCTCTTGCCGGTCATCCAGCTTGAAGGTCTGGGCGCAGAGGCCCGTCAGCAACGGTTACAGGTGTTGCTGCAACGCGACGCCGGTGCGGCGCAATGGCTGACGGTGATCGGTGCGCATCTGGAATCAGCGTTGTGGATCGGCTTGATGGTGCTGTTCTATTTGTTCCTGCCGCAGCACGTCGAAACCGACTGGAACTGGCAGACGCTGATTTTCGCCTCCGGCCACGACTGGCTCTGGCTCGAACACTTGACCAACGCTTTTTACGTGCTCGTGCTGGTGGTCTGGGAGCCGGTTTATGTGGCCTGCGGTTTCAGCCTTTATCTGAATCGCCGTACCGTGCTGGAAGCCTGGGACATCGAGCTGGTGTTTCGCCGCTTGCGCCAACGTCTTGCCGCGAGTGCGCCGTTATTGTTGCTGATCGCTTGCCTGCTGATCCCTGCCCCGCCGGTCTGGGCCGAAGAGCCAATCGATGCGCCCGATGGGCCACGCCTGTTGAATCAGCCGCTCAACAGTCAGGACGCGCGCAACAGCATCAAGACGCTCATCGAACAAGCACCGTTCAGGAACAAGGAAACCGTCACCCGCTACCGGTTTGGCAACGAGCCCGATCCCGCCAATTCCACCGACAACAAAAACGGTACGCCGCAGTGGCTCAAGACATTGCTCGGCTGGTTGAACAGGCATCGATTCGACGGGTTGGCCGGGCTGCTCGAAGTGTTGCTCTGGGGTGCGCTGATCGGCGCCACTGGCTGGCTGATCTGGCGCTACCGCGAGTGGTTGCGAGCCTTCGGTAGCCGTCGCCCGAGTCTGGCGCGCAACGTTAAAAGGTCTGTGCCGCAGCAAGCCGTTGGCCTGGATCTTGGCCTGCAAACCTTGCCTGAAGATGTCGCCGGCACCGCCGAAGTACTCTGGCAAACCCAGCCTCGCGCCGCGCTGAGTCTGCTTTATCGTGGACTTCTCAGTCACTTGCTCCACGACCACAACCTGACCCTGAAACCCGCCGACACCGAAAGCCAGGTGCTGGCTCGGATCGAGTTGCTGCAGCGCCCGGATCTGCTCGCCTTCAGCCGCCTACTGACCGGACACTGGCAGAACATGGCCTATGGGCATCGCGCACCGGCGGCACACTTGAAACAGGAATTATGCGATGGCTGGCGGGCTCTATTCGGTCCCGGAGCGAGCCATTGAGTCGGCGCACGGGATGGGTGATAGCGGCGCTGATAATGGCGTTGTTGGGGGCGCTGATCGCGTTCCTTTACCTGAAAGCCAAGCCCTATCAAGAGACCATCGATCACGGTCCATCCCCGGCCGCCCAGGCCAATCCGTATCTGGCGGCGGAGATGTTCCTGCGCGGTCGGGGCATCGATGTCGGCCACGCCGAAACCCTGGCCGCGCTGCCCGACATCGATCCTCGTGGACATGGCCTGCTACTCTTCGGCGACCGTTCGAGAATGTCCCCACGCCAGGTCGATCAGGTGCTGAACTGGACGCGAGCCGGCGGGCGGCTGATCTTCGTCGCCGAATCCATCTGGGATGAAAAGACCGGACAGAGCAACGACCTGCTCCTCGACCGCGTGGGGCTGCATCAATCACTGAGCAAGGATCTCAACCCACCGCCCGATGATCAGCCCAAAGATCCTTATCCGTCGCTGACCAAGTTGTATCTGGAAGACGAAGACGCGCCCGCCTATGCCGGTTTCGATACGGCGTTTCATCTCGAAGACCCGAACAACCTCGCCCAAGCCTGGGCCAACAGCGCCAAGGCCACGCACATGATGCAGCTGAACCATGGGCTCGGTTCGATCACCGTGGTCACCGATGCCGACCTGTGGAAAACCCCGGCCATCGCCCGATACGACAACGCCTGGCTGCTCTGGTATCTGAGCGCCGACACCGCCGTCACGCTGATTTTCAACACTGAGCACGATGGTCTGCTGACGCTGCTCTGGCGTTTTTTCCCACAGGCAATCATCGCGCTGCTCGCCTTGATCGGCCTGTGGCTGTGGCATGTTGCCATGCGGCATGGTCCGGTTCACGCACCCGTCCCGGCCGGTAGGCGCCGGTTACAGGAACACCTGCTAGCGAGCGCTGACTTCCAGTTGCGGCACAACGGTCAGCACACGTTGTTGCAAGGCTTGCAGCAAGACGTTCTGCGCCGCGCACGCCACCGTCATCCAGGCTTCGAACGCTTGAACGTTGCCGAACAATGGCTGGTGCTCGCGCGCTTGACCCGACAACCCACGCGCGCCATCAGCCAGGCCTTGAGTCCGCCATCGAAAAAACGTGTGTCCGATACTGAATTCAGCCGCCAGGTTGCCCACCTGCAAACCTTGAGGAATTCCCTATGAGTGAACCCACCGAGCCCGGCAGTGCGAGTCACGCCGCGCAACAACGGCAACGCGCCAGTCAACTCGCCCAAGCCGTACGTGGCGAATTGCAAAAGGCGCTGATCGGCCAGAATGACGTCATCGACGATGTACTCGCCGCCCTGATTGCCGGCGGCCATGTGTTGCTCGAAGGCGTGCCGGGACTGGGTAAGACCTTGTTGGTGCGGGCTCTGGCCCGCTGCTTTGGTGGCGAGTTCGCGCGCATTCAGTTCACCCCGGACCTGATGCCCAGCGACGTCACCGGCCACGCGGTCTATGACCTGAAAACCGAGCAGTTCAAGTTGCGCAAAGGCCCGTTGTTCACCCACCTCCTGCTCGCCGACGAGATCAATCGCGCACCGGCGAAAACCCAGGCAGCGCTGCTCGAAGCCATGCAGGAACGCCAGGTCACACTTGAGGGCCGGGCCTTGCCCATTGCGCAACCGTTCATGGTGCTGGCGACGCAGAACCCGATCGAACACGAAGGCACTTACCCGCTGCCCGAAGCCGAGCTCGACCGTTTCATGCTCAAGGTGCGCATGGATTACCCCGACGCGGATCAGGAGTTGAACATGGTCCGTCAGGTCAGCCGTTCGACCCGCGCCGACATGCTCGACGTGCAGCCCTTGCGTACCGTGTTACAAGCCAAGGACGTTCAAGCGCTGCAACGCATCGCCAGCGATTTGCCAATGGACGATCAAGTGCTCGATTACGCCGTGCGTCTGGCCCGCAGCACCCGCACCTGGCCCGGGCTGATCCTCGGCGCAGGGCCGCGCGCATCGATTGCGCTGGCACGTTGCGCCCGCGCCCGCGCCCTGCTGCGTGGCGGTGAATTCGTTTTGCCGGACGACATCAAGGGCTGCGCGCTGGCGGTGCTGCGCCATCGCGTGCGCATTGCGCCGGAGCTGGATATTGAAGGCCTGCAAGTGGATCAGGTGCTCCAGCAATTGCTCGATCAAGTCCCGGCGCCGCGGCTGTGAAACCTTCGCGCCTGTTACTGATCTGGCTGGCCACGTTGCTGGCTGTCGGCATTGTGCTAGGCGCATTGCAGGCGCTCGACCTTGCGGTGCCAGCAAGCCTGCTGGCAATCAACTGGGGTTTGCTGCTCGCCCTGCTGATACTGGCGACTGTCGATGGCATCCGCCTCTGCCGCCTGCCTTCCCCGCGCGTGCAGCGAAAAATGCCCGGTAGCTTGGCGCTCGGGCGATGGCGCGAGGTTCGGCTGCAAGTCACGCATGATTTCGAGCAAACCCTGACCGTGCAGATTTTCGACCATGTGCCCCACGGGCTCGATCTGGAAAACCTGCCGCTGTCTGTCGAGCTGCAATCGGGCCGCGCCAGCCAAGTGGGCTATCGATTGCGCCCACTCAAGCGCGGCCATTTCAACTTCGAACGTTGCGAAATCAATCTGCCGAGCCCGCTCGGCCTGTGGTCAGGCAAGCGCCTGTTGAGCGTTCCCGGCAGCGTTCGTGTCTATCCGGACTTCGCCCGACTCTATGGTGGGCAACTGCTGGGTGTGGACAACTGGCTCAACCAGCTCGGCGTGCGCCAGCGGCAACGACGCGGACAAGGCCTGGAATTTCATCAACTGCGCGAATTCCGCGAGGGCGACAGCCTGCGCCAGATCGACTGGAAAGCCACCGCACGCCAGCGCACGCCGATTGCTCGCGAATACCAGGACGAGCGCGATCAGCAGATCATTTTCATGCTCGACTGTGGCCGGCAAATGCGTAGCCAGGACGGGGAACTGTCGCACTTCGACCATGCGTTGAATGCGTGTCTGCTGCTCAGTTATGTGGCGCTGCGTCAGGGCGACGCCGTCGGGCTGAGCACGTTTGCCTGTGAACAGCCGCGCTATGTGGCGCCGGTTAAAGGCTCGGGGCAGCTGAATGTGTTGCTCAACGCGGTTTATGATCTCGAAAGCAGTCGACGTACTGCGGACTATCAAACAGCAGTCAGCCGATTACTGGCCAGACAAAAGCGTCGGGCGTTAGTCGTTCTGATCACCAACATACGCGACGAGGACGATGAATTGCTGATGGCCGTAGAACGTCTGAGTTGTCAGCATCGAGTATTAGTCATCATTCTGCACGAAGAGGTGCTTGACGAGCTTCGCCAATTTCCAGTGCAAACGGCACACGAAGCGCTGACTTACTGTGGGACGATAAATTACCTGAACACTCAGTCCGAAATTCTTGAACGGCTGAGCGCTCAGGGTATTTCGCTATTTCAAACTCGATCCGCCGCGTTAGGTGCAAAGTTAGTGACGTCGTATCTCGCGGAAAAAAAAATCCGGAACGTGGTAAGCGATTAGCTCAGACGATACTTCCGTCGTAACGATTTTTTATTGATAAATCTTTGGTCGAACCTGTCTGCGTAGTGACTGCTTCACCCGCTATATTTGTAACCATACCGGATGACGCGCCATTAATGAGTACCTTGACACCCGGTGTTAGTTTCTTTGTATGTACCGACGTTGCTTGAATATATTTAAAATAAAATGTTGAACCTGGCTGATGAGAATGCGGCCCGGTTTGCCATCTTTTCGCAGCGACGAGATTATGCCCCAACGAGAGGGATAATACATCGGTGGTTTCTTCCGCATTAACTACCTTAAGATGCAAGGAAAAAATTCCGTCAGCTACAGTATCGGCGCAATTCATTTCCCAACTTATCCAGTCGGTTGTCAATAAACGGGAACCTGCCAGAGCTGGCGTCATTACCACCCCGAGGTTTTCGGCTGGTTCTCCCGTCCAGACCAGAAAAATCTCTTTGTTTCGCGGGTAGTCGGATGGTTTGCGCCTCATTTTCAGCTTATGGATTGCTCCGTGACATGGATAAGCGGTGGCAACTGAATCGAAAGCGACGGGCATATCGTCGAACAAAACTTCGATGTCCAAGGGAGTATCAATTACACCGCCTGGAACCGGGGGAGATTCTGGCAAACCCATTTTCCGGAGCGAAAAATGCAGTAAAAAAGGACCGATATCTGCCAGTTCCGTGGAAATAGTCCAGATCAACGAGGTGGTGCCTGCTGCCATCGCACACCCCTGATTAATTGGAGGGTCGAATACCAGGCCTTTAATACTGCCCAGGTATTCAAGTTCGACGAGCGCATCAGGATTACCGATCAACCAACTGTATTCATAATACAGCTCCAACTTACAATTTTTACCCACCGGAATATTCAGCTGAAGATCGTCCCATCTGACCCATACACCGTCTACAAAAGGGATGAATTCTTGATACCAAGTGTTTGAATCCAGTACCTTGTTGTCCATGTTTTTCTCCTAGATGTTGTAGAACGAACGACAACTAAAAGTCAAAGAAAACGCTCTGTAGCAAAATTTTCGAACGAAGCACCGACTCTATTCAAAATGTTCTCTCCTGTTTCATAAGCAGTATTTGCTCATCAACCGTCCCTATCGCTTGCAGTCGGGCGTACCTCCAGCGCAATGGTTTTTCCGACCCAACCGACATAGCCGCCCGTCACAACAGCATCGACAAGCGTTGGCGAGCGACCTGGCATATAAAACGAAATCTCGGCCACTCCGTCGGCATTTGTGAAGGTCGGTGGAATAACGCGATCCGGAACATCCCAACGAACTTCCACGTTTTCCAAAGGCTCGCCTGTCATGGCCGAGACAACGATGGCGAACGCGGTCACTTTTTCTCCGATCGCCCAACTCGGTTGTGGACTCGTAAGATCCTGGATATCCCGAGGATGATTGAGGGCATACGAAATGGAGACGGACGCCGCATATCCGCCTTCCCCGACTGTCGCAACCAGTTGCGCCGCACCCGGGGTTGTCGGCGTGAAACGAACCCGCGCGACGCCATAAAAATCCGTTATTGACGTCACGTCGCCAAGGTCAGGACTGCGCCAGGTCACCCGCCACCCGGACATCGGTTTGCCGGTAATGGATGAAGTTACCGAGACCTGCTGTTCGAGCACCTGGCCCCAATCCAGCGTTTGATGAGCCGTGTCACCCACAAGAATTTTCAATACCTGATCGCCTACGCCCAATGACATCGCATTGGCCGGTGACAGACTCGCCAGCCGCTCGGCGCCCAGGCGCAAGGCGAACCCGCCATCCTTGATGTCCCCACCCTCGAATTCATACTCCAAAAATGACCCGAGAAATGGCCTCGGCATTCCCAATGCAGTACTCGGCGAGAAGCGCAAACCCAGTTCGGCGGGCCCGGTTCCCGTCAGCCCCAGCGTCAACTCACGCCCGACCAAGGGGCTGTCCTTTTCCGCGGAAAACTCAATTCTGTGTTGGCCCTTGCGACGCGGAAAATAGGTTTTTTCGCCCCACGGCTGTTCCAACATCCCATCAAAGCTGACCAGCAATCCTGCCCATGGATCACTGGCCAGCACGGTGACCGGCATCGTCCGTTTGTGGACAAAATCGTCATAACGGCTGGCAATCTCGGCGCTGACATCCTGCGTACCCGCGAGATTCGGTTCGAAGGCGAAACCGGCCCAGCCATTGGCATCGGTCGGCACTTCAACGGAGCCTTTTTGCGTAAGCCATGTCACCGGCACATGTTCCACCGCGTGTGCGGTGTAATGGGAAAACACCTGTAGCCACAGCCACGCCGGGGCTTGCCCGATAACCGGGTCGACGGACGCTTCACGGCTTGCCTCGATCCTGATCCTGTTATGAGCCAGATTCATTGGGTTGGCGACAGTGTCTTTTTGCAGTTGCGGCAGTTCCAGTGCCAGGCTGAACAAGCCAGGTGCGGCACTGGCACTGAAATCGAGGAGCCAGCGAGCGCCGCCATCTTCGATTGTTTGCAGCTGATCCAGCGCGGGTTCGACGCCGGCATTCAATTCATCCGCTGGCGTTCCCGACCAACCAAGCTTCGCTGAGAGCCCTACCAGCGGGCTCAGTGCGTTGGGTACAAAGACGTGGCGGTGATGCGCCCCCAGGCATGGATACATTTGCGCCCCGGGGGGCGCCCACACCTGATCCAGATAAACAGTGAACTCGTCATCCAGATCAGGGGCCACGAGACGGCCGAACAATTCACGATCGGTAGACAGTTTCGGGGTACTTAACTTCAGATCGAACAAACTGCTGACGCTGTTTATCTCAGAGCTGATCGGCCATTCCACACCCTCTGCGGGAAGCGCGATGGCAACGCCGATGTCCTTGACGGTCAGACCGATGGCGGGATCAGCGCCTCGCCAGTCGAGGGTCAGCGGCTCACCGATCAGCGTGTCGGAAATCGGCAGCACTTTCAGACGGTGCGAACCACCCCGCCAACACAGCAAGCCGACCGCAACGTGATCGACCGCTTCACCGTCGAGAAGGATTTGGACTTCTGTCTTCCATGGGCTCGTAGCCAGTGCCTCGACGTCGAAAGCATGCTCGATCGGCACCGCATCTTCATGTGCCCTGATGCCGGCGGTGACAATCATGTTTCCGGCACTGGTCGGCGAGTACAGCAGACTGGCCCAGCCGCCTGCTCCGGTGACGGTAGAGACGACGTGCTCCGGCGTCTGCCAGTCAACCAGCGCATTGCTCACCGGTTCGCCCGGGCCGCTGCTCGTCACGTGCAACACTTGCACCCGTAGCAGCACGCTTTCCTGCTCATCCACCACGGGAAACTTGTTGGCCTCGCGCACTTCGCCGATTTCAACAAGATTGCGCGCCAGTGACATGGGTTTCTTCGGCGAGGGCAGCAACAGTTTCGAACAGACCAGCGACAGTTCGAAACGACCGTCCAGACGATCCTCGTTGATCAGCGTCCAGACAGTGTTCACCTGGTCGATCAGCACCGGATCGCCAAGCGCCGGGGTGATAAAGACGCCAAGCTGCTCGGGCGAATCGCCGTTCCAGTGCAATGAAAACGCGCTGCCCAGCAATGGACTGTCGACCGGCAGTTTCACATCGACCGGGTAGCTCGTGCCCCGGTTGGGATAACCGGTTTTTTCCTCCCAGCGTGCCTCGATGCCACCGCTGACCGCCATAAGCTCTTTCCATGGATCGGTTGCCAGCACCCGCAGCACGGTGGTTTCGGTATACACACCGCTTTCGTAGTAGGCGCTGTCAACCGAGGCCTGGACGTCGAACGTACCGGCAATGTCAGGTGTGTAATCAAAATAAGCCCAGCCATCGGCGCCGGTGATCGCAGAAACCTCAACGGCCTGTCCCGCAACAGACCAGCGAACCGTGCGCCCTTCTACCGGTTTGCCGGTGTAATACGAGGCGACCAACACGCCAAGCCGCACACTTTGTCCGTATTCGAGCACCGGGTAGTAAGCCGCCTCCTGCCATTCTCTGAAAATCAGACAGTGATGGCCCAGCGACACTTCAATCGGGTAAGGATCGGCCGTGTATTCATTCACGAGGTTCATCGTAAACAGATAGGGCTCTTCATCGCCGAGATACGGACAGTCGAGCGACCATGGGGCATTCAGCGGATGGTCTTGATCCCATTCAGGAGTGGCAACAATCCCTGACAGCTCATCGCTGAGGGTCAATGCCGCTTGAGTGCCCGTCCACGCACTGTCGGGATCGAGTTCGAAGCGAAGCTGATGAGAAAACGATCCTGAAGCGCCGAGGCAAAGATAGAGCGGCTCATCCTTGCGCGCAGGCTGCGAGTCGAGCTTCCATCCCTGCAATGCGACCGGTGCCAGATTCAGTGAGATTCTGATATGCGTAATGCGGATCGCGCTTAAAAAATCCCCCGGGTCATTGATGGGGCTCTTCACCTCGATTTTGATGCTTTGCTGATCGGTGAAAGCCAGAAGCAGCGGGCATTCGTATTTGATCGGTTTATAGACCCGTGGCAAACCCCGTTCGATTCGCGCCTGATCTTCTTCAAGGTCCCGTTCTGCTCCCGGCATCAACTCTATCGTCAGCTGTTCCGATTCATTACCAACGACGCTTATGGTCATTGTGCCGGGCAGGGTGTGTTGCGTTTCGCACAAAAAGCTCAAGCTGTAGCTCGCCTGCGCACCGGGATTTTTGGGGACTTTGAACTCCTGACTGACGGACGACCGGTTGCCGGCTTTCAAGAAGGAAGTCAGCACAGACTCGTATTCTTCTGTTGCAACACCCAGCCAACTGGCGTTGATGGGCCCCTTTTCCCAGAAATCCATCGCTTGCCGGAAATCACCGTTCAGCACCAGGCTCTTGTTGCCTTGGATGATGGGATTATTCATGGCTGCCGACTCCTTTCGCCCGAGTGTGCAGAGCTTCGGCTTCGAACCGGTTTACCAGATCTTCCACGGATCGAACGAAGACGGGCTCCCCCGCTTTGGCGGTGTATCGAATGCGCACGATGATGTCGGTCAGTGAAGCGAGCAGGGAACTTTGCGGTTCCTTTTTCGGCCACGGGCAATGCAGTTGCCAGCGTGAAACCGCGCCAGTGTTTTCGAAGGGGTTGAGCAAGCCTTCGTCAGGCTTCATCGCCGACAGTCCGTTGTCAGCCATGCCCAGCGACAAGGCAATTTGTTGGCTGCTGCGCAAGTTGATCTGCACATCCGCCGGCGCCAGATTACCCTCGGGCTTATGCAAATAAAGCACGGACGCCGGCGATGCCTTCGTTGCCGTCATGCTGCTGATTTGCACCAGCGTCGCCCGCACATCCTGATAAGGTCCGACCAGTACCGGTAGATCCACCTCGACAGAGTTTATCTGCCGACAGTAATGCCCGGGATGGTCACGATCGTATGCAAGTTGCGTGAGACTGAACTCCAGCGTGCCCTTGTCCAGCAATTGCGCCAGGGCTGCTGGCCAGTTCGTATAGCCGGGTTGCGGTTCCAGGGTGTCGGCAAACAGCTGGCGCAGGGAAACGGTTTTGACCAGCTCCAGTCGACGTTCATGACGTTGCAGATATTCACGCTCCAGCCGCAGCAGATAACCGCGCAGATGCTCGCCCGCCGTGAGGCCATATCGGTTGTCCAGCCAGACTTGCGGCATCGGGATCTGCGCTTCGTAATCGCCGGTTTCGGCACTCAGCGAGGCCTGGGCGCTGAGGCACAGACTGACCACCGCGTCGTACGCCTGGTAGTGCAACGCTTTGAACTGGCCAAGCAACCAGCCGAACAATTCGGCATTGCCCGAACGTTTCTTGAGAAAGTTGTAAACCGTCAGCGCCTGATTATTGGCCGTGACAGTTTGCGTCAGGCTCGTGCGTGCCGCCGCCACGGCGAGGTTTTGCGCCTTGATTTGTTCATCGATGGCCCGCACTTCAGCCAGCGCTTGATCACGCTGCAACTGCCAGTCGTCACGGCGCCGGCGGTAACCTTCGGTGGTGGCTTGTTTATCGGCGTCGATTTGCATGACCGAGGCCGCTACGCTCAATCCGAAGCACACCGCATCAGTGATTTTATCTATCCGGAAACCGCCCGCAGCCATACCGAAGATGTTTGGCAAGGCGGCCAGCACAGCACCGGCAGGTTTGATACTGGATGACGAAAGCGACAGGATTCTGGACAGGTGCAAGCTCTCCATGACCTCGTATTCAACTGCCGAAATATGCTCGACAAAACGCTGGTCATAGGCCGTCGCCCGTTCCTGCGCAAGCGCGCGGCTCTGCATCAGGGCGGCGACATTCGCTTGCAGTTGCTCAATGGTTTGCTCTTGAACACTCTTTGCATAGGCGCCCAGCTCGACCAGATGGTTTTGCTGCAATTCTTCCTGTTCGGCGCGATCGCGTTGCTCCAGCAGACGCAGCACCTGGCTGCCGTGCTCCTGCAGAATTTGCACCGCGCGCAACGCGACTTCGTACGTCACGCGCCAACGGAAAGCCCCCACGACCAGACGCCCGCCCATGGGCCTCGGCCCGCCAATGCCGCCCGATGCCAGATCACGCAACAACTGGTTGGGGTCTGTCGGCGGACTGAACAGCGGTATGTCCAGCGGTTTGCCATCCAGTGTGAGGTTATTGCGCAGGTTGTGCAGACGCTGGTTCGGCAAATCGTACAGCGCAAGCAACTGTTCATTGATCGGGCAGACAAAAGGCTCGTTCGCCAGTAACCCGAACTCGGGCGCCACCTCGGCGGTGGAGGGAAAATCGCTCAGGCTGAATTCAAGACTCGTTTCAAATGCTTCGAGGGCCGGCCGTGAGCGGCTTTTCTCCAACAGGTCTTTAATGGTTGTGGTTTGCCAACGGTTGGCGGTTCTTATCAGTGGGGCCGGCCCCATCAGGAACTCCGCCTGGACATAACACAGTTTCGCCGCACTTATACCTTCACGCGTCAGCTGGCGGTAATGCCAGTCACCCCACGCCACCAGATTCCTCACGTATTCGGTGAATATGAGAATCCTGAAGTGACGAGGGGTGCCATAGCCGATCGCGTCTGGATCAACGACGCTTTTAGTTTCATAGCCGATGTCACCGGCCTCATCCAGCGGCCGACAGCGCCAGTACGCCGGTTTGGCATTTGGCGTTTCGTCTGACTCGGCGACCATGGGCGCTTGCGGGTCAAACAGATAGTGCAGCCATTTTTGTGCTTCGAGGAATCGATCCTCGGCGTTCAACCGAGCAAATACCAGGTGCGGCACATGAAAGAACAGCTCCCAGAAAATCAAACCGTTGGCACTGTTGAATCCACCGTTGCGCTCACTGATTGTGAAACCTTCCGGCGGCGGCTCTGCCACGAACTGATTGTCCCAATCGAGCACCGCATCGACGGAAATGTTTGAACGCTGAACCAGTTCCGGACCGAATAGCGAGTTCAAACGGACGAACTTCAGTGCCAGCTCTTGCTGATTGATGTCGAGAAACTGGGCCGCATCTTCGGTGTTCTTGTGCAGCCGAGGCGCAGCCCACGCCGCGAGATCGTTGATCGTGAGCTTCAAGCTCAGACACCCGTTCGCGCCTTCCGAAGTGTCGCCGAACAACAGTATCGTAGGATCAGGCCATGACCCTTTCGCACGCGTGAATGTCAGCGACTGCGTATTCCAGCCACCTTTTAACGCAAAGCTCTCTTTGATCGCCGGGTCTGTACCAGAAGCGTGCTGCAATTTCAGTTCCAGCTCCACATCGTCCCCGACCAGCCCCGTCGGCCTGCAAAATCCCTGCACGACAAGCTTATCTTCGTCTCCTTGGCGATATGCCTGTAAACGCACATTAAGGTAGGGCGTCAGCTGACCCGCTGGCGCGTCGGTGCGAACAACCTTCAAGTCCATTCCGAGGGGATGCTGGACAGTGTTCACACTGTCAAAACGCGAAAGCCGATCGTTAAGCCAAACGCCCTCATCGCTAACCAATGGTCGAAACAGCACATCCCACGCCACGAATACTTTAAGTGTATGGGGATCCGACTGTTCGTTTGTCGCCAGAATCCCCAGCTTGCCCTTGGGGGAGAAGTAATCCGTCCACACAGTGGCGAGCAGTCGAAGGCCAGCGGACTTGTCGGTGGTGTGGGTTGACGTGTGGGCGTTCAACGGTGCCGACCACGTGCCGTTTTGCGACTTGAACGCGACTTGAATGATCAACTGATGCGGTGAAAATCTACCATCGTCCAGATCTACTTTGTCGCGCCACTCGGCCCACACCAGGCATAACCGGCCGCTCCAGAACACCGGGCGCATGTCCAGAACCCTGCCGGTGGGAATATCGACCGGCTGCCATTCGCTCCAGGCTGCCGGATTGATGGCGTCGGATTTCGTATTCAAATCTACTTCGGCCTTACGCCAGAAGTACTGATAAGGCGGCACTCGCTGGCGACCCACAAAGTAGTAGTCGGCATACAGCGGCGAAGCACCATCCATGTAGCCACTGACCACGTCCAGGTTGCAGGTCTGCTCGAATGTTTTCAGGTAGTCCTGCAGGGCGGCCTGCACGGAGTCGATGCTCAAACGCGCCTGGTTCAGATTGTTTTCAAGGGTTTTGAACAGACTGGTCTTGCGTAGCCGTGTAAAGGGGTTGGTGTAGTTTTCCGAATAATTTTCGATCATTTTCACTGCGACCCAATCGGGCCGGTTGTTGTAAAGCTCCCACATGGCCAGATGCGATTTGTCGAACTGAATGTCTGCGTATCCCGGCTCCAGCTTGCGATACGCCGCATGAATGAATTGCTGGGCGCAGCTCGTCGCTTCGGCGACCCAGGAGCTTTGAACCGCATAGGTGTCCAACGGATCCATGCGCAACAACTCAAACAGATCCGCAGGGGTTCTGAGAAAGTCGTACTTCGGCAGGTCGCCTTTACCGACCTGGCCGATGCAATATTCGACTAGGGCTTCTCGACGTTTTTCAAGCAAGCCGGCCATCGTGTTCAGTGTCATGATCCGTTCTCCTGCGGGGCGAAAGCGAGCACACGTGAAGCATCAGCGAAGCCGGTCATGGCACGTCCGGTGCGGGTGCAAACGTGATGGGCTCAAACTCCGACTTGGTGTTGCTGGCGGAGATGATGATTTCGATCTTGAACCGCCCACCGCTGGGACTGGACACAAACACCCGCGTCACCCCCTCCTGGTTTGTAAGGCCCTGAGCGGGACGGATGATCAAGGTGGGCGACTCGATATCGCTGTCCAGCGCCTCGAAAGTCCAGTCGACCAGGCTGTTGATACCCAGGTTCTGGTAACGATCCATTAGCGTGGCGTAGAGCTCGATTTCTCCGCCGAATGCGACGACGCCCAGTGGCACTGGCGACATGAGCGGAGGTGGAAACTGCAAAGTGTCTTTATCGGCGATCACCTGGATGGTCGGCGCATACTCGGGCTCTAACAGATCCAGCCAGAACATCGGCGTGTCGGTACCCATGACTTTGCCGGGAATGAACGTCGCCTTGGCCTGCCCACTGGAGTCCGTCGCGACAGTCGCGAGAGTGCCGAGCACAGCCCTCCAGTAGACGTTGACGCCGGTCAACGGTTTGCCGGCGATGTCCTTGAGCGTCACGGTAAACGTGAGAGGTGCGTCCTGCTGGTTGGCAACCACCTCGGTTTGGTCGACCTCGCAGGTCATGCTGACGATCTGCTTCAGATCTTCGGCAACCTTGAGCACCGGCGCAGCGGTTTCGGTAAGGCTGGGCAATGCGTGTTCAGCCGCATCCTTATAACTGTCCTTATCGACTACTTCGGGCAACCTCCCCATCAGAAAGATTGTCAGCGCGTCCATGCCGGTGTGCGCCGACAGCACACGGATACGCATGAGCAAATCCAGTTCGATGAGACTGCGCAGAATTTTGTACTGCGGCGCAATGCGGTCGACGCATTCGCGCACCTCTTGTACGCTCCAGTCGAAAAATTCCGCCAGGCGGATCGCCGCCGCTTCTTGAGCGATGCGTGCTGGATTTGGCGTGAGCGGATCAGGCAAGGCATCGACCTCGCGCAAATAGGCAAGCAGTTTGCTGGCCGGTTGCTCACTGAGCTCGAAGGCCCGGGCGAGCACGGTCAAGTAATAGAGAGTCCTGACTGTGAATGCGTGCTTATCATCCTGATTCAGCCAGGCTTTGTGGCCGTAATTCAGATAGTCCTGCAACAGCTCGGCGGACAGTTCAAATCGGGTCACGATTGCACTGCGCCGGCGCAGATCCGCCAGCAGCACGAGCAGGGGATCGGCAGGCGCCCAACGAGCCTTCGTGACACCTTCAAGCCCTGACTCCGAACGCTCGGAAACCTGGCGCAAAAGCTGGTAGACCGTCGCATTGGCCCAGGCCAGAACCAACAGCGCCTGCTCGGCGTTGATACCCGCATACACCGCCAGGGTCTCCTTGACCAAGGACACCTGGGCTTCTTGGGCCTGCATCAATACGGTAAACATTTGCTCGACGATCAGCGCTCGGGTGGCGCTATCGATTTCGCCGAGCCCATCCCTGACGGCCTGATTGAGGATCGTTCGGACGAACGTCGGATAATCGCCTTGAACGTCCGCAGCGCCGATCACCAGACCATCGGGATCGACCAGCACCGTCAACAAATCGAGCCAACTGGCACCCGGCAGCACCGGTACGCCTGCCATCAGCAAAGCCGTGTTGGTGAACAGTGAACCGGGTAACAGATTGAGCACCTGCTCGAACAAGCGGGTCTCGGTTTCGCCGGGAACCGTGGGCGCCTGGGGCGGCGCTACCTGCTGCAGTATCCATAACATTGGCAGTTTGCGATCGGTACACCAGCCGGCGCACGAATGCATCGCGTAAATCAGATTCAGCGCATCCGGTACGCCGGCGTCCGACCCGATTCCCGGGATACCGGCCAGACCGTCAACCCATCCCTTGCCCCCGAGCAAGCTGAGCATCAATACGCCCTCGACCGGCGTGATGCCCAGCAGAGTCGGCAGTTTCACCAGGCGGTAGAAAGCGGACAGCGTCGGCGCGTCCCGCAACAGGTTATCCGCTTTGCCCTGCGCGCCGGCAATCGTAACGGCCAGATACGCGTAAGTCTTGAGGTCGATGGCCAGGCCACTGCAGATTTGCGTCACGGTCAGATCGGGCTGACCTTGTGCGGGCAATATCGGGAAAGGCTCGTTATCCAGCACCAATGGCTGACGATAATCGCCCTGGCCATTGAAGATCTGATCGAACTGCGAAAGTGTTTCGCCGCGACCGTATAAAGAGACTTCATCGATAAACGCCGCGAAATCCTGCGCCGTGCAGTCATAGCGCTCACGCAACGATTGAAACAGTCCCAAGGCATGGATGACGTTTTCGCTGATCAGCCACTTATTTTCCTCAGGCGTTTCTCGACAATCGGCACGGATGGCCGCCGCGAGTAACGCATCGACTTGATCGGAAGGCAGATCGAGCCACTGATCCAGACGCAGTTTGCGGTTGAGCCGGTCGAACTGTCGTAGCCCTTCTAACTCGATCGGATCAATGTCCAGCTTGTGGAGGAATTGGAATCCGTCGTCCGAACCGACAATTTCAATGCCGGGAAACGCATTGGCATTGATATAGACCGAACCCGAGTAACCGCTTTCTGCCACGCCATCAAGCTTCGCCCCATCCAATGAATAACTGACGTTGGGCGATCGTGTCGGCGCGAATGCACGCACTGATAACAACGCTTCCAGCCCCGGCGTATCGAGTTTGGTTCGCTGGCCAAAGAAGGCCACTTGATTGAGGTTTTGCCATGTCACCTGTGCCGCGCCGAAATTGACGACATAAAATTCGTCTCGATCATCAATCTCCGGGGCCGCCTCTGTCAGCAGTGTCCGCTGATAGGGCCCCAGCCGCGTGGCATGCGTCAACGCCCGACCGGCATCATCATCCCAGGCCTGATCCTGCAGAAAGTAGGGGAAATTGATATCCACCATGTGCGCAAAGTTGCCCACCGACATTCCATGGTGGCGGGCAACGGCATCCACTGTCACCCAGTGCTGGTAGTACGGCAGTCCATTGGGATAGCGCGCGTCGATCAATGATTGTTCAAGCTGCACGTCCGGTTCTTGTTTTTCGATAAACGTTTCGAGCACTTTGACAATGATGTCCACGGCTGACACTGACTGATGAACCGCGTTGAAGTCGACCGCCAATGCCGCCAGATCCTGGCGACGCTGCTTGAAGCGGTATTTCTCTTCAGCGCTGCCCACGGCCTCGATACGATCCTCGATCCAGCGCAGCAATTCGATCAGGTAGGCCACGGGCGAGGTAATCGATTCCAGCGCATCCGGTGGGCACATGGATTCGAATTTGGGCGAAAACAAGCCCTCGAAACTAGGGCCGCTGATCAGCGCGGTGAAACCGCTGCGAGCCCGAAAAACCTGCGGTGAGTCACCGTACAAGGTGTGTTCGATGAACTGACGCCGCAGGTAGACCGCCATGCTGTTGGCTCTGCGCAAAAACTGCCGGGCGTCGTCAGGACTGAGATTGTAGTCACGCGCCAGCCCGTGAACGCCCTTCTCCACCAGCGGCAAGATCGAGCCACCGTCCTTGAGGTAAGTGGCAAGGTTGGCGTATTGCGCGAGCTGCTCTTCACTGAACACCTGGCTCAATAGCTGCGAAGCCGGACGGGCATCAGCCATGATCTATTTCCTTGAGACGATAACAATCCTGAACGGCCGGAATGACGTCGCAGGCCGCGCATTTAGCTTCAATTGATTGGGCGCCCGGGCGGGTCGGTCGTCTACTGTCAGATCTGACAGGTCAGCCCACCGCCCGTCGGTTATTCGCTTACGAGGCTATGTGGCGGGCGGCTCGATTTCGAAGCGCTCGCTGTCGACCCAGTCAGACTGCGTCGCGCCGTCCGCGCCATCGCTCAACGTTTGCCTGAACCGGCACCATTGGCCCCCCGGCGGCAGCGCTTGTTGTGCTTCGCACTGCCATCCTGCGGCGGTGACGGCAATATTCGGCACCCAGACCTGCTCCGGGTTGAACCAGCTCACGAGTTGCCCGACGCCGGGTCGGCCCTGGCCGCTGAATATCACCGGATGGCTGACCCATTGTCCTGGCGCGGGCAGATCGATGGATGGCTGATAAGTACCCAACCGTAACGCTCGCTCGGCGGCGTCCGATGTGAAGCCACTGTAGGAAGCGAACGCCTGCAATGTGTCATCGCCGCCGGGATGATCGATCTCAAGCGTGACCGACCAGGTGCGATCCTCCAGCACCGGGCTGCTTTGCCGTAACGGGTTCGTGGCACTGCCCAGTGCCACCGTCACGCTGTCACCCGGCACGCCAAAACCAGACACCACCACGCGACGGCCAACGTGCTCGCCCGCCACCGGCGTTTCTATCACTGGCGCGGCCGGTACGACGTCATAGGTGCGCAAAGGGCTGTCTTTGGACGTGATGTTGGCGAAACGTTGCTGGCATCGAATGACCTTCCTACCAACTGGCAAAATCACCATCGCCGACCAAATGCCCTGATCGTTGACCAACACTTGGTTCAGCAAAGGTTCACTCTCGCCCTGCAACCAAACCGTGACCAACGCCCCTTCAACGCCCTTGCCGGACAGCGTCGAGATTCGCGGCAGATGGCCGCTCTCAATCGGCACCGTGATTTGCGGTGGCAGGACAGTCACATCGAATTTGACGATGTTACTGGCCTCGGAATCCCGGCTGTTGAATGACTGGATGGCCTTGATTTCGGTGGTGCGCAGTTCCAGACCGGCCAGGTCGATCGACCAGATACCGTCTGCGTCAAGGATTTTGGGATTACCCAGTGGAAGCATGAATTGCGCGTCCCATATTTGCATGCTCGCGCCCTTGTATCCTTTGCCGCCGATAACCGTCAGGTCGCGCCATTCATCATCGTTTACACCAGGGTAGGTAATGGTGGGGGCCGGCAACCGGGCTTCGAACGATTTTGATGCAACAGGCGATACCTGGCCGCCGAATTTTTGGATGGCGGTGGCCGTGTACACCGTGGCTGGAACGAACGGCGTGGTGCGCTCGAACTCCCAATTCCCTTCTCGGACATCAATCAAGTGCGCGGCGGCGCTGTCGCTGAAGGTCAGCGTGACCTGCGCTCCAGTCCAGCCTGTGCCTTTGACTCGCACATGCAAATCTTTGCCGGTGACATCGATGATTTCGGTAATTTCAGGCGCCAGCAGTGCAATGGAGACATCCAGCGTGACCCGCTCGGAGCTTAAGCCATCCTTTTTTTGCAGCACATGAATCTTGCGCGCGGGGCTGGTCGGGCCCCAGATGTCTTTGGCGGGGATTGTCCAGGTTGTTGTCGTGAGCAGAAGCGGTTGAGCGACGTCGACGCCGTTCTCGTCCTGAATGAAAACCGTTGCCCCAACGACTCCTCGCCCTGAAAAGACGGGTTTGTAGGCTTCGGTGCGGTAATCGACATCCGTCGGCAGTTCAAGCGGGTCGATGGTGACTTCGAGTACGCATGGCAGGGAGCGGTGACCGTCGACTTCCTGCACCACGTGGATGACACGATTAGTGACCGGTGCCCAGGCGATATCGGCCGTGACCGACCAGATACCGTTGAATACCGTGGTGTTGCTTACGCCAACCGGGTCGCCCTTGTCGTCTGCGATGATGATTGTCGCATTGCTGATGCCTGTGCCGGTGAAGGTAGGGATGCGTTCATTGACGACGTAGGTCGCAGTAGGTTCGGCAACGATAAGGTTGACCAGTTCGTCAGAATAATTTGACTCAATCCAGCCGCCGGCGCCGTCGGGCAACTTTTGTGCGATCTCCAACAGATAGACACCATAAGGCCATCTCGGCACCGTCATTTCATAAGTGCCTTCTTTCACGACAACGAGAGGCAGTGGTGCCGGTGGTGTATCGCCTGGCCATTGCTTGAAAACGATCAGGATCGTTGCACCCTCGTAGCCTTCTCCATGAAATGTGAGGCTTTCCAGGGTCCATTCAGCGTTGAAACTCTTCACATAGGGTGGGCGAATCTTGAACGCCCTCGGGGCGCTTCTGCCAAAGGCTTCGCCGTCTTTGACGTTTCTTGCCACCAGCGAAACAATTCCAGGCTTTTGGATTTTGACCGGAGCCGTCCAGCTTGATTGTGTCAACAACTGCGAACTGCCTACTATTTCTTCGCTGAGATCGATCAACACCTCAACCACACCCTCAACGAGACCGTGTATGCCTCCCAAGGTAAACGTGTCGTTCTGAAACGAGTTGTCGTCCGGGGATGTAATAGTCGGTATCAATGCGGTATATGCGAAGGTGCAGGGGGCGCTGGGATTTGGTGTACCGGTAGGGATGGCCTGACTGGCGGTAACGATCAGTTCGCCGACCGAGGGCGAAATATGGGTCGACCACTCCCCGAACTCGCCTGCCGTTACTGTGCCCAAAATGCCTTGCCTGGTATCTTTGATGGTCACTACCGATCCCGTCAGCGCGACACCTCTGATAGGGATTGGAACGGTTGAAAATACAGCGCCGTTCGCGGGCGCTTGTATTTCCGGGATTTGCTCAAAGGGCTGGACATATAACTGTCTCGTTACACTGCTCGCCCCCTGACGCGCGAGGAGCGTAACCGGTGTGAGTTTGTCGACGCTGAGCACCTCCGTCACAGACCATTGACCGCTTGCGTAAGGCGGATAATGCACCCCTCTTATTTGCACGCTCAGCTCTGTTGCCGAATCACAGTTTCCGGACGCCGTGACGCGTGGACCGACAACAGCATTTTGAGTCGGGAGATTGATCACCAAGGGGGCCAGGGGTGTTTCGTCGTCAGTGCTTTGCGTGCTCATGCTGCCTATCTCCTGACCATTGCCGCGACTTGGGCTCAGGGGATTTTGTAGAACAGATGAGGTTGGCCGCCTACCTGTCAGAGTTGACAGTCCCGATCAACGGTTGTCTGTAAGACACTTGCCGCAAACCACCGCGCCTTGCGCCTTTGCCTACACATCCGCCAGAATCGGCCGGCTTGTGCACCTGGGTCATGCCCCGTAACGTGAGCCCTGTCGCTGATCTCAGCGATCGGGTTTAGTCGCTCGGGTATGTCACCAATTTGCATTGCGCTCTATCAGTCAGGTACTTCCAATTCCTGCACTTGATGGTGGCTGTGCGCAGGGCGCTTCGGCGCGCCGGGTTTGGTGATTGGACCGGTCGACTAACCTGCGTACAGCTGCCACCCCTTCGTTTAGTCGCGAAGAGGTGAAAGCACTAATGAAAGGGCTAATCACCATGTTCAAACCTACACCGAACCCTCCGGAAACCGACGACGTTTCCCCCTACGAATCCCTCGATTCGAAGAAGCTCAGCGAGGCTGCCGAAAAGGCGCTCGACCACTACCTCAAACCCGACACCCGCAAACCCGTCAACTCGGTGGATCGCGCCATGCAAATGTTCACCATCGCACCCGACGCCAACCCTGAAGCCATCGCCATTCAGACCTACGAAACCTTTTCGTCGGTCAGCATTCTGCTGCTCGACCTGGCCGACAGCCTGGACGACAAACCACGGCATCTGGCGATGGCGGCGTATCAGTTGAGTGAGTTGGGGTTGTTGCTGGTCGAACGTACGCTCGATAGCGAACGGGCAATTGCGGTCGCCTAAGCGGTAAAAACGCAGCCTCGCGCAATCCCACTGCAGGATCTGCCGCAGGCTGCGATCTTTTGCTTTTGAAAGGGTCAGGCCGACGCTGGCAACGGCAGAAAGCTGAAGTACTGGCGCAGCGCTTCGACCAATTGCCCATATTCCGGCGGCGCCCGTTGCAGGCTGAATCCGGCGTCGTAATGCAGCGGCGTTGCATCTTCGTGGCACCAGAGGCAACACGCCGACAGGTCGATGATCTGCTGGCACCCGTCATCCGTGGGGATTTTCAGCCGCAAGTCGAAATCCGCCCCGATCATCATCGGCAAATGACTGATGAGCATCAGTCCGTCGCCGGAGACATTGCCCAGAAAACCGATGGGCCTGTCGGTAACACTGTTGAACACCCTGAGGAAATACGGCAGCTGTTGCCGTTGAATACGGCGGTCAGTAAACATGCGCAGTTCGCCATGCAAGGCTCCGCAGGGAGCCGCACCTTAGCTTCGGAACAGCCCTGTCTGGCAGGCCTGCTCTCCCCGCTTCCGGTGTGACGGTCGCAACACTGCCGTCACCTGACTGCTGACCAGTCGCGGGTGTTGCCCGTCCAGAACTCTGGCTCTAAACCGGGTTTCTGGACTATAGCTCAGCCTATACAGTCGGTCAGGTTTTGTATGACAACCGGCATCAGAAACGCGTCGGACGTACAACGGCGGCCGCGCTGCGGGTCGGGTAATGGCCCAGGCTCTGCAATGTTTCCAGACGGGCGCGGGCGCGGTAAGCGTATTCGCTGTCGGGATACGAGGCGATGATGAACTGATACGTCTGCACTGCATCGATGTACAGCTTTTGCCGTTCCAGGCACTGCCCGCGCATCATCGACACTTCCGGCCACACGTACGGGCGGGCACGGCTGGAGCGCTCGACCTTCGACAGTTCGAGCATTACCTGGTCGCAATTGCCCCGGTCGTAGGCGCTGTAGGCATTATTCAAATGATGGTTCATCGACCAACGGGTGCAGCCCGTGACGGCGAGGACGCTGAGGGCAAGGGCGGCAATGGGCAACAATCGCATGGGGGTTCTCCTGTCTTGTGCTCTGTATCGACCCTGCACGGGAAATCTTCAGGCACGCGTCAACTAAAGTTGCCTCGTTCGATAAAGAAAGAAACTCGCCCAAAAAGTAGTGCAATCGAACAATGACTACACCTCAAGAGCATAGTAGCCTTCGCTAGCGCTTGAACTCAGGAGTCTTTGCATGTCCGTCCGTCGTACCAAAATCGTCGCTACCCTTGGCCCGGCCAGTAACTCGCCGGAAGTTCTCGAACAGCTGATTCTGGCTGGCCTGGACGTTGCCCGTCTGAACTTCTCCCACGGCACCCCCGACGAGCACAAGGCTCGCGCGAAACTGGTGCGGGACCTCGCGGCCAAGCACGGCCGCTTCGTCGCCCTGCTCGGCGACCTGCAAGGCCCGAAAATCCGTATCGCCAAATTCGCCAACAAAAAGATCGAGTTGAAGATCGGTGACAAATTCACCTTCTCCACCAGCCATCCGTTGACCGAAGGCAACCAGCAAGTGGTCGGCATCGACTACCCGGACCTGGTCAAGGACTGCGGCGTGGGCGACGAGCTGCTGCTCGACGACGGCCGTGTAGTCATGCGCGTCGACACCGCCAGCGCCACCGAACTGCATTGCACCGTGACCATCGGCGGCCCGCTGTCCGACCACAAAGGCATCAACCGTCGTGGTGGTGGCCTGACCGCGCCGGCCCTGACTGAAAAAGACAAGGCCGACATCAAGCTCGCCGCCGAAATGGAAGTCGACTACCTCGCCGTGTCCTTCCCGCGCGACGCCGCCGACATGGAATACGCCCGTCAACTGCGCGACGAGGCCGGCGGCACTGCCTGGCTGGTGGCGAAGATCGAACGCGCCGAAGCCGTGGCCGACGACGAAACCCTCGACGGTCTGATCAAGGCTTCCGATGCCGTGATGGTTGCCCGTGGCGACCTCGGCGTGGAAATCGGCGACGCCGAGCTGGTGGGCATCCAGAAGAAAATCATTCTGCACGCACGCCGCCACAACAAAGCAGTGATCGTCGCGACCCAGATGATGGAGTCGATGATCCAGAACCCGATGCCGACCCGTGCCGAAGTGTCCGACGTGGCCAACGCCGTGCTCGACTACACCGACGCCGTGATGCTGTCCGCCGAATCCGCTGCCGGTCTGTATCCGCTGGAAGCCGTGCAAGCGATGGCGCGTATCTGCGTCGGCGCTGAAAAACACCCGACCGGCAAGACTTCCAGCCACCGCATCGGCAAGGAATTCACCCGCTGCGACGAGAGCATTGCGCTGGCGACCATGTACACCGCCAACCACTTTCCGGGCGTCAAAGCGATCATCGCCCTGACAGAAAGCGGCTACACCCCGCTGATCATGTCGCGCATCCGTTCCTCGGTGCCGATCTACGCGTTCACTCCGCACCGCGAAGCCCAGGCCCGCGCGGCAATGTTCCGTGGCGTGTACACCATCCCGTTCGACCCGGCTTCGCTGGAACCGCACGAAGTCAGCCAGAAAGCGATCGACGAACTGACCAAACGCGGTGTCGTGGAAAAAGGCGACTGGGTCATCCTGACCAAGGGCGACAGCTACCACACCACTGGTGGCACCAACGGCATGAAAATTTTGCACGTAGGTGATCCGCAGGTTTAAACCGCCGTTCTGCTGCAAACAAAAGCCCCGCCATGTGAATGGCGGGGCTTTTTTTGTCTGGATCGTGGGCGACGGCGATGACCGGAAGCTTCACGTTGCAGGCACCGTGAACAGTGACGCAGGCGTTCATTATCTTCTGGGCCGCCTGCGCTCAGATGGCAGTTTAGATAGTGATTTTGCTGAAACCGGAATAGTGACAGGCCAATTTCCCGAGCACCCCAATTCACGTGGCCATTCACTTGCCGTTCAGGAGGATGGAAAAATTCTGCTGTTTGGAGAAGTCTTTCTCATCTTTCTGACGATGAGTGCCGCTGTACGTTACAACGCTGATGGACCACTGGGCTACTCGCCAATCATCCATTCTTCTGCTGCTTATAACGGCAGGGCTTTACTATTTCTCCAACAATTGCGTTGCACGGCTTACCAATAAAAGCGTATTGGAGCGGAAGTTCGGTTGTGACACACGATGGCCAAGGTTCACCATAAGCCACCCGGCTTTTGGTACTCCTATCCAATCGAAGCGCGAGCCAAATTCCAGCAGGTCGTCAGGTCATTGCTTATAGCGGCCAACTTCTTTATTGCCACTCACTCTAAAGAACTGTCACTTATGACAGTATATGCTCTGCTTTGATTACTTATTAAATGGGACGTCGTCGACATTGGCTATCTCGCCTTACGGGTGCAGAGCACGTTTATTGCGTTCGACGAAAGACTTCATTTACAAGGAGAAATCAAATGAGCGTACAACAATCAGCCACAAAGCCGCCGGGACACCTCGATCCGTTGTTTGGCGTCAACGGCCGGGCAGTCCTGGAAAAACCTAATCCCGACGACATTATGTTCCGACCGGCCAGCCTCGCCGTCGATTCCGCCGGCCGCTATTGCGTTGCCGGTGAAGTATTGCGCATAGACCGTCATTACGACGTTTTCTGCGCACGCTTCACTCCGAACGGCCATATTGATACGACTTTCGGTACGAATGGCTATATGACTATCCGATTCACCAAAGACACGATGCCATTGGATACCATCATGGCTCAAGTGTCTGTTCTCGACGACGGCAAACTATTTTTGACCGGGGATTCTTTTGGCGTTGAAGACAAATTCAAGGCTCTGGCACGCTTGCATCCGAACGGAGAGCTGGATACATCGTTCGGCAGCCGAGGCACAGCAATCGTGTCCACACTGATTTCTGGTGCCCGGGCCGAGACAGTATTTGAACACGTTCATTCTTTAGCGAATGATCAATCAGGCAAATCAGGCACGGTGTTACCGGACGGGAAAATCCTGCTGCATGACCAGTCGACTGTTGCCGACTTCAATACTCAGAGTTGCGTTGTCAGACTCTTGGCCCCAGGAGATCTCGACACCTCATTCAATCAAACAGGCAAAGTGCTGATCAACCATCCCGACTTTAAGTCCACCCGGGTAATCGACGTTTTGCATACCCAACAAGGCATGTATGCAATTGCGGGAACTGTCGAGGACGAGATAACTTCCTATGTTTTCCTGAGCCAATTGCTCCCAACGGGCGCCTTGGATACTTCGTTTGGCAAGGACGGTTATACGATCATTGACTTGGGCAGTGCCGCCTCCCTTTATCAAATGGTTCAGCAGACTAACCGGCGTCTTTTGGTAGTGGGTAGTACTAATTCAAATGGCGTACTGATCAGTCGAGAGCCGGATGGTAGCGAAAATATCCAGTTCAATCGCGGCAAGCCGTTGCTGACGCAGCTCAATGCAAGCCCCACCCAATGGCGCAGCGCCTTCATTCGGCCCGATGGGAAAATAATCGTGTATGGACTCATCGAGCGCCTCGGCATCGCCAGTCACGTAGTCGCACTGTTTACTGATGAGGGCGTACTGGATACGACGTTTGGATCAAATAATGGATGGTCAATGTTTACTGAACGATGGAACGTCTGGACGTCTGCAGTCTTCATTCCAGACAAGGTCGCATTTTTAGACCAGTGGGTTTATCCCTGCGTAACACGCGGGTTGCTCACCTGATAGTGCGATGCAAAGCTCCGTTAGAGGACCGGCGGGGCTTTGGGTTTGCTGGATAAATAAGCAGATGCATCGGTCTGCCCCTTGATAAACCCCGTCAACGCCGCCACCGCTTCCGGCGAGCGTAACCGCCGGGTAAACAGCGCGCCCTCCTCCTCGATGACTTTGCGGATCAATTCGCGATCCGGCGCTTTCATCAATTGCTTGCTGATGCGCACTGCGTCCACCGGCAACTCATCGAACCGCAACGCGACTTCTCGCGCCGTGGCCAACGCCGCTTCCCCGCTGCACAACGCCTCGGTCGCGATGCCCCACTCGGCAGCCTGCTCGCCACTGAAGTCTTCGCCCAGCAGCAACAACTGCGCCGCTCTGGCATGCCCGAGCAAACGCGGCAGGATCAGGCTGGAAGCGAACTCCGGACACAGTCCAAGGTTGACGAACGGCATGCGCAATCGAGCATCGCGGCTTACGTAAACCAGATCGCAATGCAGCAGCATCGTCGCGCCGATGCCCACCGCCGCCCCTGCCACGGCGGCGATGACCGGTTTGCGGCATTCGAGGAGGTTAAGCATGAAATGAAATACTGGACTGTCCAGGTCGCTCGGCGGTTGCTGGATGAAGTCGGCGATGTCGTTGCCGGCAGTAAAACATTCGGCGCTGCCGGTGATCAGTACGGCGTTGATCTCGGGGTCGGCATCGGCCTGTTCCAGGGCGTCGGCGAGGCGGCTGTACATGGCGCGGGTCAGCGCGTTTTTCTTGTCCGGGCGGTTGAGCCGCAGGGTAAGCAAACCGCGTTCGCGTTCCAGCAGGATGGCATCAGTCATGGCGTGTCTCGCGTCTGAAAGAATCAGCGTTCAACCACGGCTCAGAAAAGCGTCGGCCAGCAGTTGGTTGCGCGGCAGTCCGGCCAGGTAAAGACGTTTGGCGAAGGCGTCGACACTGGCCGTCGAGCCGCAGACTAAGACCAGGGTCTGCCGCGAAACAAGGCGCAGTTGCGCCAAAGCGGCGGCTGAGTCGGCCGCCGTCCACAGCTCGACACTGAGGTTTTCACGGTGCGCGGCCAGTGCTTGCAAGGGTTTGGCCAGATAATGCCCGGCCTCGTCATGGGCCAGGTGAATGACGCGCATGGCGCCTCGGTGATCGTGGCGCAACGCTTCACGCAGCACGCCGAACAATGGCCCGAGACCGGTGCCGGCCGCCAGCAGCCACAGGGGGCGATCGTGCCAGTCGGGGTCGTAATGCAGCGCGCCGCCGCGCAGTTCGCCGAGGCGCAGGGTATCGCCGATCTGCAAGCGTCGCGCCGCATCGCTGAACTCGCCGGGCTGACGGCAATCGAGGTGGAATTCGAGAAAGCGGTCTTCTTCGGGCAAGCTGGCCAGCGAGTACGGCCGCGCGATGTGATCGATCCACAACACCAGGTGCTGGCCGGCGCCGTAACGCAAAGGGCGTTGCGGCGTCAGGCGCAGACGCAGAACGCTGTCACTCAACCAGTCGAGCGCGCAGACCTCTGCCGGACGACCGTCGGTGACCGGATCGAACGTGTGCACCTGCAAATCTTCAATCACCTGACACTGGCAGGCCAGACGCCAACCCTGCTGACGCTGCTCGGCGCTCAAGGCGTCCGGACGGCTGTCGGCGGGCAAGCCTTGCACGCATTGCACCAGGCACGCGTGGCAACTGCCGGCGCGGCAACTGTAGGGCACCGCCACGCCTTGGCTGTTCAAGGCATCGAGCAGGTTGCTGCCCGCCGCTACGGGCCAGCGCTGTTCACCGACCCGCAACTCAGGCATCGACGTTCTCCCACGCCGCCGCGCAGCGATTGCGGCCGTCGCGTTTGGCTCGATACAACGCCTGGTCGGCGCGCTGCAAGGCATCGTCCAGATCGTCGCCCAGTTCAAGCAGTGTCATGCCCGCCGACAGGCTGAGGCTGCCGACCTTAAGGCCGACCAACTCTACATCAGTGAAGGCGATGCGCAGGCGTTCGCAGCAGGCGGTCAGCCGTTCGGCGTCGCAATCGGGCAGCAGCACGACGAACTCTTCGCCGCCATAGCGGGCCAGCACATCGCCCTCGCGCAGACAGGCTCCGGCGACGGCGGCAAATGCCTGCAATACCTGATCGCCAGCGGCGTGGCCGTGCAGATCATTGATGCGTTTGAAATGATCGAGATCGATCAGCGCCAGGCCGTGGGCGACGCCGGGGCCCATCGCTTCCAGTTCACTGGAGGCCATGCGCAAAAAGTGTCGGCGGTTGAACAATCCGGTCAACTCGTCAGTGGCCACAAGGTCTTCGAGCTGGCGCATCATGCCGCGCAATGTGTCCTGATGCGCTTGCAAGGCAAAACGTCGCTGACGCATGCGCTGGCGCGAGAGCTGGACGAAACGCGCATACATCACCAGCCATGCCAGCACCATGAACAGGATGCACACCTGCAACGCGGCGAGCGCCGGATCGGCCAGGCGCAGGTGGTAAAGATCCCACAAAGTGATCGTGCAAAAGCTGAAGAACACGAGCATCGCGCAGCGAATAAACACTCGGCGAGAGAGATGAAACAGACCGAACAACAGGATCAGCACATAGAAGACCAGGAACGCGCCTCGGGCTTCATCCAGATGGGCGATCAGCCAGGTTTGCCAGGCGATCCCGAGCAGCACCTGCACTTCGGTGAGGCTCGGGTCGGAAAATCGCAGGTTGTAGCCAGAAACAAACACCGCAAACAGTACGGCCTGACTGATGACGACCAGGCTGCTGCCGATGACAACGGTGCTGATGGAGTCGGCGTAATGCCCGGTAAAAAACGCCAGCCACAGCAGCAGCAAAGCCAGTCCATAGGTACCGGCCGCCAGGGCAAAACGTATGAGCAAAGTGCGTTGAATGGCGTTATGGGTCAATCGTTGACTCACCGTGCGATAAGAGGCTGACCGAGTGTCCTACTCTACAGACCGGCTGCCACTTTAGTGGCGCGGCCGACAAATGACCATCGATTTTGGGGCCGGGAAAATGGCGTCAAAGGCATGGCTTGTTACCACCCTGCATGCGCCACTCTGGGTCCCACGGTATCAACGATGTCCGGGATTCAACAAAGACCCGCTGCGAATTGAACGAGTTCCAATAATGAGTTCAAAAGAACGGCGTTAACGCCGTCAGATAAGTGTGACTTTTCCGTTAATCAGTTTGATTCTGTCACAGGCAAATGTGGATTCAAGTATTCCGAACTGGAAGCCGGGCCCACCGATCGGCACATCCGCATCGCTAAAACCTTCGACACTTGGAAGCAAACCCGCTTCCTGCTCTCCCGCAGTGGTGGTGAAGAGCAAAGGTCTCGTGGTGTCATACACCGGCGGCAAGGTAATGATGATGCCTTCCCGCGAGCCATTAAACTCACCCTCTCCGAGGCCGTAGAGTAAGTGCCTTCCTGGAAACGGAATCAGGCCGATGTCCGTGACCCTGAAGTCCTTTCCTTTGAACGTGAAGGAAATGCTCCCTGCCCTCACATTGTTTTTATTGCCTAATGAATCAAGCACATCTTTCATTAACGGGTGCATGTTTTTATCCCTCTCGAATGAAGTCGAAACCGACGAGAGTCAGCCTAAGCAGAAAACACAATGCTCACCACTGTCATATATGACAGGTGTAAAAGACCCGTTGGAAGTTAATTTTGAATATAAGGTTACTTATCAAACTGTTCCACGGCACCGGCGATGCCGCGTGCCATCAGCCATAGATTTCCAGCTGCGCAATTGTGTGCGATATGCGACCAACGAATGACTGCCTGCGAGTGTGCCCGCCTCCGAGGCGCGGTATACTGCCGCGCCTTTTTAGCGTCGCGCCAGCAGCCCCGGCGTGCCTGAGGTCAGCTTCGAGCCTCAAGCTGCAAGCGAAAAGCTCAAGCAGTCCGCGTACTGCTTCAACTTGCCGCTCATAGCTTCAAGCTCAAAGCTGCCCATCAAAAATGTTCCCGTCTTTTAGAGGAGCGCGACTCATGACCGTGATCAAGCAAGACGACCTGATTCAGAGCGTTGCCGACGCCCTGCAGTTCATTTCCTACTACCATCCCGTGGATTTCATCCAGGCGATGCACGAAGCCTACCTGCGCGAAGAATCGCCAGCGGCCCGTGACTCGATGGCGCAGATCCTGATCAACTCGCGCATGTGCGCCACCGGCCACCGCCCGATCTGCCAGGACACCGGCATCGTCACTGTTTTCGTTCGCGTCGGTATGGACGTGCGCTGGGATGGCGCGACCATGGGCCTGGACGACATGATCAACGAAGGCGTGCGTCGCGCTTACAACCTGCCGGAAAACGTTCTGCGTGCCTCGATCCTCGCCGACCCGGCGGGCGCTCGTAAAAACACCAAGGACAATACCCCGGCGGTTATCCACTACTCCATCGTCCCGGGTAACACCGTGGAAGTGGACGTGGCGGCCAAGGGCGGCGGTTCCGAGAACAAGTCGAAAATGGCCATGCTCAACCCGTCCGACTCGATCGTCGACTGGGTGCTGAAGACCGTTCCGACCATGGGCGCCGGCTGGTGCCCACCGGGCATGCTCGGTATTGGCATCGGCGGCACCGCCGAGAAAGCCGCGGTCATGGCCAAGGAAGTGTTGATGGAATCCATCGACATTCACGAGCTCAAGGCCCGTGGCCCGCAGAATCGCATTGAAGAAATGCGTCTGGAGCTGTTCGAGAAGGTCAACCAGTTGGGCATCGGCGCCCAGGGTCTCGGCGGCCTGACCACCGTGCTCGACGTGAAGATCATGGATTACCCGACCCACGCCGCTTCGTTGCCGGTGTGCATGATCCCGAACTGCGCCGCCACCCGTCACGCGCACTTCGTATTGGATGGCTCCGGCCCGGCGACCCTGGAAGCGCCGCCACTGGACGCCTACCCGGAAATCGTCTGGGAAGCCGGCCCGTCGGCCCGCCGCGTCAACCTCGACACCTTGACGCCGGAAGACGTGCAGAGCTGGAAGCCGGGCGAGACTGTCCTGCTCAATGGCAAGATGCTTACCGGTCGCGACGCCGCGCACAAGCGCATGGTCGAGATGCTGAACAAGGGTGAAACCCTGCCGGTAGACCTCAAGGGCCGCTTCATCTACTACGTCGGCCCGGTTGATCCGGTCGGTGACGAAGTGGTTGGCCCGGCAGGTCCTACCACGGCGACACGGATGGACAAGTTCACCCGTCAGATCCTCGAGCAGACCGGCCTGTTGGGCATGATCGGCAAGTCCGAACGCGGCCCGACCGCCATCGAAGCGATCAAGGACAACAAAGCCGTCTACCTGATGGCCGTCGGCGGTGCCGCTTACCTGGTCGCCCAAGCGATCAAGAAGTCCAGGGTTTTGGCCTTCGCCGAGCTGGGCATGGAAGCGATCTACGAGTTCGAGGTCAAAGACATGCCGGTCACCGTTGCGGTGGACAGCAAGGGTGAGTCGGTACACATCACCGGTCCCGCGATCTGGCAACAGAAGATCAGCGAAAGCCTGGCGGTAGAAGTTCAGTAAGCGCTTCGCAGCAGCCGAACGGCCGGTTCATCGAAGGATGACCGGCCGTTTTTTTGGGCCGTTATAAATGGCCGTTTTTTAAACTCCTTTTGATCTTGAATACCCGGCTGTACCTGTCAGATCTGACAGGTCACGGCGTTCTGTTGTTTTGATAGCGTTATTCCACCCACGCCCCCACGTGCGCAGCGGATAACACCATGGCCGACCAAGACCTGAGCATCACCACGCCGTCCATTGCCAAAAGCGCTTCGATCGCCACGATCGGCAAGAGCTGGGGCGCCGTGGGGCCGACCGGTGCGGCGGGGCTCGATTTGCCGATACCGGCATCACCGGGGCGAGGCTGGGATCCGCAACTGTTGCTGAGTTACAGCAGCCAATCGGGCAACGGCGAATTCGGAGTTGGCTGGCACATGACGGCGAGTCGAATCAGCCGCCGCCTCAACAAAGGCGTGCCGCGCTACACCGATAAGGATGAGATCATCGGCCCCGATGGCGAGGTCTGGATAGCGGATCACCACGACGACGGCACCCCCGTTTCGCGCTACGAATCGACCTACAACGGCCAGCCGGTCGGCCCGCATGAAGTGGTGATCTACCGCGACCGGATCAAAAAAGACGTGGCGCAGGAACGCTGGCAACCGGTCGGCACGTCCAAAGAGCCAACAGCTCCGGCGTTCTGGTTGATGCATGGCAGCGATGGCTCATTGCATGCCTATGGCATGACGCCGGATGCGCGCATCGCGGATCCCGATGACCCGGATCGTGTCAGCGCCTGGCTGCTGTGCGAAAGCCTCAACAGCCACGGCGAACATATTTGTTTCGACTACCGCAACGATGCGCTCGAACCCGATCCATCAAGCGATTACCGCGCCCAGCGCTACCTGCGCACTGTGCTCTACGGCAATGTCACGGCCAGTCAGCATCTCTATGCGTGGACGCAAAAAAACCCGGTTTCTCGCGGCTGGCATTTTCATCTGGTATTCGATTACGGCGAGCGAACGACAGCGCTTACGGAAAAACCTGAATACGTTATCGACGCTACGCAATTGCCCGTTATTCGAGCGGATCCTTTTCAGACGTTTGGCCAAGGTTATGAGATCGGCTCACGCCTGCTCTGCCGGCAGGTCTTGATGTTCCATCACTTTGCTGCCGAACTGGGCCCTGATCCGGTGCTGGTGCGACGTCTTTTGCTGGAATACACCGACGCCGCGACCCAATGGACGTTCAGCCAGCTCACTGCCGCACACTATCAGGCCTGGGACGCCAGCGGCGGCGTGGAAAACACCCCGCCGCTGGAGTTCGATTACTCGCGCTTCCGGATCAACACAACACCGGCCCGGCTTCTTGAACCGGACAACATGCCCGGCGTGGAAGATCACCGAGGCTATCAATGCGTCGATTTGTTCGGCGAAGGGCTACCCGGTTTTCTCTGGCGCCATGACCAGAGCGTGTTCTACCGCGAACCGCAGCGCGGCGCATCCGGCCCGGAATCTATCGAGTACGGTCCATGGACGGCGCTGGAGCGGATTCCCGCAGCCAGGAACAACGCCCCGGCGATCCAGTGGCTTACCGACCTGACCGGCAACGGACGCCTTGACTGGGTCATCGCCCGCCCAGGGCTGAGCGGTTTTTACACCCTCAACGCCGATCGCAGCTGGAAAGCATTCGCGCCGTTCACTGCATTTCCTCTTGAGTTACTCCATACGCTTGCACAGCTGGGCGATTTTGTCGGCGATGGCCTCAGTTCAATCGGACTCATCGGCCCCACCAGCGTGCGCATCTATCCCAATCAACGCGAGGACGGGTTCGCGCCGGCCGAGCAAGTGCTGCATGAGCCGCAGGATGACCGCCTTCCGCTGTTCAGCGCCACGCCCACTGAGCTGGTGTTTCTCGGCAATCTGCTGGCCAGCGACATGCCCGAGCTGTGCCGCATCCGCCACAACGAAATCATGTGTTGGGCGAACCTGGGCCACGGCACGTTCGACAAGGGACGGCGCCTCAATGGCCCGCAGTTCAGCTACGAGGAATTCGACGCTTCGCGGATACGGATTGCCGACTTGAACGGCTCGGGCGCGCCAGCGTTGATCTATTTGCGCGCGCAGGGGTTCGATATTTACCTGAACCGTGGCGGCCACGGACTGGAAGAACACCCGGTCAGCGTTCCATGGCCCGCCGGCGTGCGCTACGACCGTCTGTGCCAGGTCACGCTGGCGGACTTGCAAGGCCTGGGTTGCGCGAGCCTGATCCTGACCGTGCCGCACATGACGCCGCAGCACTGGCGCTATGATTTTGTCGACGCCAAGCCCTACTTGCTCACCTCCAGCAACAACAACATGGGCAGCAGCACGGCCGTGGTCTATCGCAGTTCGGCGCAAGAATGGCTGGATGAAAAACAGCAACGGCTCGCCCAGGATCCGAACGTCATGCCGGCCTGCCATTTGCCATTCCCCGTTCAGGTCGTCAAACGTCAGCAACAGCTGGATGAGGTGACCGGCAATTGCCTGACGCAATGCTTTGATTACCGCGAGGGCGCTTATGACAGTCAGGAGCGAGAATTCCGCGGATTCGGGCAACTGCAACAACGCGACAGCGAGTCCGCCGCCAGCGATGATGACGTGTCGTTCACGGCGCCGACACGTTTGCGCACCTGGTTCCATAACGGTCACGCGATGAATCGATCGCGCCAGGATTATTTCGCCCTGGACACCCAAGCCATCGCGCTCAAGCCCACGCTATTCAGTCGCTACCACACCGACGATGACTGCGAAGAAATCCTTCCGCCTCCCGACGCCGCCACCGAATATCAGATTGCCCGCTCACTCGTCGGCCGGGTCGCCAGAACCGAGACGTATGCCGCCGATGATGACCCGGCCACGGCGCTGCCTTACGCCGTTGAGGAGTACCGGTATCTGGTGCGCGAAGTCCGGCCCGCAGACCGTTATGGCGCGGCGGTACTGATGCCGTTGACCGTGGAAAAAATCAGCTACGGGTACGACCGTTTCATCGACGACCCGATGTGCGCACATGACTTGACCTTGTGCTGGAACGGCGCCGGCATGCCCACGCGCGCCCAGACGATCAACTATGCGCGGCGCCTGACCGCACAAAACCCGCCGCAATTTACAGACCCCGACGAGCAACAATGGTGGCTCGATGCACACGACGAAGCGCAACAACTGTATTACCTGAAGGAGTCGCGTGCACGCTTCATCGATCTGACCACGGATTTGCAGCACTGGCGCACAGGGCTGGCGTTTCAAATCCGCGCCAATGCCATGGTGCTGCCCAAGGGAACGCTCCCCCAAGGGCTTTCACCCGAGCAAATCTGCTACGAGCAAATCACCCTGCACCAGGATTCGGCGCACTGGAAAGCGCAGAGCGTATTGACGGGCCAATCGGTGCAGCGCTACCTCAAGACCTCCGACGGCAGTGTGTTGCCCGATGGCCAGGCTGATTTCGAAGCACTGGCCGGACCGCTGGAGGTGGCGCAACTGGACAAGACCGCGCTCGATGCCTACGCCATCCTGCCGCCGCCGTTCGACATCCGGGTCGAACTGGCGAACATCGGTTACACGCCGATGCCCTTGTTGTTTGAAGACGCGCCGTACGCCGAGACCGATGAAAACTTGTGGTCGTCCCGCTACGGTTACGCGCAGTACGAGGATCTCGGCGGTTTTTACAAAGTGCGCAACGTTCGGCAAACCCTCAGCCACGGTCAAACGAAAGCCGAGCACGATGACTATCATCTGACGATCAAAAGCATCGAGCTGCCCGACGGTTGCACGACCCGGATCGAGTATGACTACCACGCCCAGCAGCCGATGCGCATCGTCGATGCCAACGAGAACATCGAAGAGGCGGTCTACGAGCCTTCCGGGCAACCTTTGGCGAGCAGCTTTCATGGCACTGAAAACGGTCTTCCGGCCGGTTTCGCAGCGCTGGATCAATTCGTTCGCCCTCTCGATCCGCGTCCGGACGCGGCCATCGCCGATCCGGTTGCAGCGGTACAGCACGCCGCCAACACGTCGCGCAAGGATCTGTTCAGCTGGATGGGACAGTTGCCGCTGGCCATCAATCCTGAACAACGCGAAGCATGGATCGACGCGGGTCTGGTACTGCGCGGCGGGTACATTCGCCACCGCGCCCGAGGCCTGCAACAAAGCACCGCGCTGAGCCGGGACGAGCAGGCATTGTGCGAGCTGATCGCCACGGTGCATCGCGAACCGGTGCACACCGTCATTCTTAGCGCCGACCGCTATCCCGACGACCCGGTCGCCGCACAAATCCAGATCGCCAAAGTCTGTGTCGACGGTTTTGGCCGCACCCTGCAAACCCAGCAATTGGTCGAACCCGGCATGGCCTATGCGGTGGCGGCGGACGGGTCTCTGATCGTCGAGAACGGGCAATTCGTCGAGGTGTTCGCCGACCCTCGATGGCGCATCAGTGAACGGGTGGAATACAACAACAAGGGATTGGCCGTGCGCCAGTTCCGCCCGTTCTTCGCCAACACTCATCATTACGTCAATGACGCATCGCTTCGCGATCTGGGCTACTTCGATCAGCTGTTTCATGACGTGCTTGGGCGGCCGATCAAACTGATCAACGCCAAAGGCTATTTCTCCCGCGAGACGTATCACCCCTGGTATCAGATCAGCGAAGACTTCAACGACACTGACGAACCATCATCGCCACCGCCCAAGCGGACGCAACGCTGATGAACACCAGCGTCGACCGTCGCACGCCGTCGATCACCGCGACTGACAGCCGGGGTCTGTCGACTCGCCAGATTGCCTATTTGCGCACTGCGGCCGACGACACGCCAACCACCCTGATGAGCCGTCAGCAGCACGATGTGGCTGGACGCCTGATTGCCCAGTGGGATGCTCGGTTGCTCGCTCCCGTCATTGCCAGTGTTTATGGATTGGCCAGCGAGCCACTGAAAACCGAAAGCGTCGATGCCGGCTGGCGCTTGAATCTGCCGGGTTTGGCCGGTGAAACCCTGCAACGCTGGGACGCGCGCGGCGGTCACTGGCGCACGGTGTACGACGATCAGTTACGCGTTGTCGCCCTGGAAGAAACCAGCCTGCCGGATACCGAAACGTTTCTGTATGCCGATGCATCGAATTCGCCCACCCATAATCAGCGCGGGCAGTTGCTGACACAGCTTGATCCTTCCGGCACTCAGCATTTCGACAGCTACGGTTTAGCCGGCCAGCCGTTGCGTGAAACCCGCCTCTTTCACGACGGCCGATCCTTCATCAGCCAGCGCGTTGTCAGCCCTCTCGAAGCCGTGCTGGAACAGACCGATGCCGGCGGTCACCGGCAACAATCGCGTTATGACCTCGCCGGGCAGCTCAAACACACGCAATTGCAGCTCGACGGGCAGAATGCCTGGCAACCGGTGCTGGTCGATGCGCAGTACAACGCCGCCGGGCAGATTGTCGAGCAGTGGGTCGGCAACGGCGTGGTCAGTCGCTGGCGTTACGACCCTGCCGACGGGCGCTTGCACCGGCAATTCGCGCAGGTTGCTCAACAGCCGATGCTGCAGGACTTCGAATACGTCTACGACCCGGTCGGCAACATCACGCGCATTCTCGATCATGTGTTCACGCCGTTCTTTTTCGCCAATCAGCGCATCGACGGCCACCGGGAATTCAGCTACGACTCGTTGTACCGGTTGCACAGCGCCAGCGGCTACGACGACGCCCCGCCCTCCGGCACGCCCGTTGTTCCGCAGCCGAGCGACCCCAACGACCGGCGCAATTACCGGCAAACGTTCACCTACGATCACGGCAACAACCTGATCCGGCGCATTCACCAGCGTGACGGCGCCAGCCACACGCTGCAGATGGCCATCGACCCGGCGAGCAATCGCGGCGTGCGCTGGGCCGAAGGCGATCCGCCGCCGGATTTCGCCAGCCTGTTCGACCGCAACGGCAACCTGCTGGCCGTGCAACCTGGCCAGCCCATGCTGTGGAACGCCCGCGATCAGTTGGCCTCGGTAACGCTGGTCCAACGCGACAACGACCCCGATGACACCGAGCACTACCGTTACAGCCAGGGCGTGCGGGTCTACAAACGTCATGATTTTTTCAATGCTGCGAACAGCCATTTCCACGAAGTGCGCTACTTGCCCAACCTGGAAATCCGCAGCCGGGACAACGGCGAAGAACTTCACGTCATCAGTGTCACTGCCGGCACCGGCACGCTGCGTTGCCTGCATTGGGCGGCGGTTCCGCCTTCGGGCATCGATCAGGATCAACTGCGTTACACACTGGAAGATCATCTGGGCTCAAGCGTGATGGAACTCGATGACCTGGCGCACATGATCAGCCATGAAGGCTATCTGCCAAGTGGCGCGCCGGCGTGGATGAGCGGGCGCTCTCAGATTGAAGTGGCATACAAATTCGTCCGCTATTCAGGCAAGGAAATGGACGTCAGCGGCCTGTATTACTACGGCGCACGTTATTACGCGCCGTGGCTTTCGCGTTGGGTAAGTGCGGATCCGGCGGGGGTTGCCGATGGGTTCAATCTCTATGGTTTTACCGCCAACAACCCGCTGCGTTTTGTCGACGCCAGCGGCACATCCAAAGCGGAATGGGGCGTCATGGCGTATTCGGCATTCATCTCCGAACTGGGGACAGAAGCGGCAACGCTGCTGGAGCAACTGGATAACATCATCAACCAGACCATCGGTTATGAAATGATGAAAAACCTCACCGGCGAATCCCTCAATGCCGTCATCGGCTTCGCCGGTGGCTACGGCGGGTCGGAGGTTTTCGGCAGTCTGTTTCCCGGCGTCAACAGCATTCCTTACGTGGGTGGCATTGTCGGAGGAAACGCCGGAGGCGATCTGGCGGCGGACGCTTCATCGTTCGCGGCACCCACTCCCCGCCTCATTCGCCCGTTGATTCCGCAGACATCGTCGATGTCCGTCGCGGCGATTGACAGCAAACTGGGCCTGGCACCGGATCAGGCTATGGACTACAGCATCTCGGTCGAAGGTTTTTCGGATTTTTTCCTCAACCGGATCGTCGGCTCGGTGGTTCCTGCGGTAGGCGCTTTCCTTGCACTGGGGTCGCGCGTCCAGGAAGCAGAAGACATCAAAAACCGACTCACCCCGGTCAAGATCGACAAAATCCGTACCTTGCTCAACGACTGGGAAAGTACAACAAAGAAACGCTGGTCTCTTGCCAAGGCCGGATTTGAATCACTGGGCAGCACTGTTGTTTATCCGGCCAACGTACTGCCGAATGTCAACGGCATGACGCCTAAAGAAATGCTCGCGCCGATTTTCCAGGCTGCGTTACAGCAGCGAACCAACGTTATTCTCGATTACATCAGCCGGGCAAAAACGGGCCTGGATCACTATGAGGCCATGGGCACCACGGACAACCAGTTTCTCCTCAAACAAGCCAAAGCTCATATCAAGGCTGCCAGGCAATGAACGTATTTCGCAGAGGTTGCAAGTGATGTGCTCGACACATGCGCGCACGCCGACCCTGCTCGCTCAGGATCCTCGGCGTCTCAACGTGAGACAGATTGCCTATTTGCGAAAAGCCCCCGGCGGCGCGACTGAAAGCCTCATCACGCATCAGACGCATAACGTGGCGGGGCAACTGGCCGCACGATGGGATTCACGTCTGTTCGACCTGGCGCCCAGCCCCAACCTCGCCACCCTTTACACATTGATGGGGGACCCCTTGCGGATCGACAGCGCAGACGCCGGCTGGCGCCTGCACCTGCCGGGCGTGGCCGGGCAAGCCCTTCAGCGCTGGGACGCACGCAGCCACCATTGGCATATGAACTATGACGATCAATTGCGCCTGACCGGCATTGAAGAATCCACGCAACAGGATCGTGAACGCCTGATTTTCGCCAATGCACTGGCCAACCCCGACCACAATGTGCGCGGCCGTTTGATTGAGCACGGTGATCCTTCCGGCACCGTGCGCCTCGGCAGTTACGATTTGCTCGGGCAGACGCTGGATGAAACGCGAACCCTTGCTGGCGATGAGTTCTCCACCGGCAGACGTTACAACCCTTTGGGCGCCCTGCTCAGCCAGACCGATGCCGGCGGCCATCAACAGCAGATGCGCTACACGGTTGCCGGCCAGCTCAAGCAGGTTTTCCTGCAACTCGAAAACCAGAGTCAACAACCGATTCTGCAAGATGCTCAGTACAACGCCGCCGCGCAGATCGCAACGCAGATCACCGGTAACGGCGTGATCAGCACTTGGGAGTATGACCCGGCCGATCATCGCCTGATCGCTCAGAAAAGTGGAAAGCCCGGGCAGGCTCTGTATCAACACCTGAGCTATGAGCATGACCCGATGGGGAACGTGCTGCGTATCGACGATCACACGCTGGCGACGGTGTATTTCGCCAATCAACAAGTCCGGGCCACGCGCGAATTCAGTTACGACTCGTTGTACCGGCTGATCCGCGCGAATGGCTTTGAAGCACAGATCCCGAACCTTGAACCGGGGCTGCCGGTTCTGATCAGCCCGATCGATTCGGGCCGGCGTTTCAATTACACCGAACTCTATGATTATGATGCCGGCAACAACCTGACCGAACTGCGCCACGTTCGCCAAGGCAATACCTACACCCGATCCATGCGCATCGACGCCGTCAGCAACCGGGGCGTGCGCTGGCAGGAAGGTGATCCCGAGCCGATATTCGATGAGCGCTTCGACGCTCACGGCAACGCCCGCGATCTGTATACGGGCAGCCAGCCGCTGCTGTGGAATGTGCGCGATCAACTGGCCAGAGTGACGTTACTCAAACACAGTAACGGCTTGCCGGATGACGAAGAAAGCTACCTCTATAGTCGGGGCGAACGGGTTTACAAACGCCTTTTGTGCCATACCCCGTCGTCTACCCGACGTCACGAAGTGCGCTACTTGCCAGGGCTGGAGATTCACACCCGCAGCGACGGCCAGACCTTGCACGTCATCAGCCTGGCACTGGGCCTGGGCAACGTCCGGTGCCTGCACTGGGTAACCGGACAACCGGCCGAGATCGAGCCCGATCAGTTGCGCTATCACGGCGACGATCACCTGGGCACGTGCGCCCTGGAGCTGGATCGCGAAGGGGCGCTGATGAGCCTTGAGTTTTCCTACCCGTTTGGCGGCTGTGCCTGGCGAGCCGCGCGCAATGTGATCGAGGCGCCTTACAAAACCCTGCGTTACTCGGGCAAGGAAATGGACGCCAGTGGCTTGTGCTATTTCGGCGCGCGCTATCTCGCGCCCTGGTTACAGCGCTGGATCAGCGCCGATCCGGCGGGCGACGTCGATGGTCTTAATCTGTATGCGATGGTGGGCAACAATCCGTTGCGCTACGTTGATGTCGCAGGTACTTCATTGGAGGAAAGCGCCGCCCGCCAGGCCATCACCGACTACTCGAATTTTCTGACGCAGGTGAACAGTGAACTGGCAAAAATCAACCACCAGCTCTACAACATCACGCGCACCCGCGACATTTACAAAAGCGCCGGCAAAAGACTCATTTTGACCGTCACCACGTTCGCTGTTGCCATACAGGCCGGTGCGGTCGGCGCCACGATCAGTGGCGGCATAGGTGCGGTCACCGGCCCCGCAGCGCCGGTGGTTGCAACCGTCGGGGCAATCATCGCTGCGGAGACAGCGACGAAGATCATGGAAAAAGTCGGTGAAGAAACCACTTGGGGTCATCCGATCATGCCCTCACCGGACGCACTGTCGGTCAAGAGCCTTAAAGCCAAAGCAGCGGCGGGGCCTTTCGGCGTGGGCACCATCGTCGATAGCTTCACCTCGGGATCGTCTGAAAGCGTGGTCAAAACCGTCGTCGAAACCACGGCCAGAGCTGCCGGCAAACACCTCAAAGTCCCTTACCTGAAACAGGCCTTGAACATCGCGCGGCAGATGGCGCATCTGACCGAAGCTCTCAATGGTTCAGTGGGCCAGGGCGACATGGATCGCATCAGTACGCGGCTCAATGAACTGGAAACCTTTTTCGATCAGCAAGAACCGCTGATGCAAACCCACTTCGCCACGCTGGAGAACGCCACGCACCTTGCCCCACCGGTCGACCTGGCGGCCATTCGGGAGCAAGTGGGGGTCATGCGCGGCTCGCTGAAACAGGCGAGAAACCTGACCGGACGCGTCTGGCAGTTCCTTGAGGAGAAAAAACATGCGGCCTGAACGTGCGTTGACGAACGCGCCGGACGGATAAGTATGGATTCCTCCGTCCATCGCCACACGCCTGGCGTGAAGAGCCACGACCCGCGCCGCCTGCAAATACGGCAGGTGGCCTATTTGCGAACCCTCGATAGCGATCCCGCGACGGCACTGGTCACGCGTCAGCAGCATGACGTCGCCGGGCGTTTGATTGCGCAACGTGATCCACGCCTGCCCCTGCCCAACCTCCTCACCGTGTATGCACTGGCCAGCGAGCCACTGAAAACCGAAAGCGTCGATGCCGGCTGGCGCTTGAATCTACCGGGTTTGGCCGGTGAAACCCTGCAACGCTGGGACGCGCGCGGCGGTCACTGGCGCACGGTGTACGACGATCAGTTACGCGTCGTCGCCCTGGAAGAAAACAGCCTGCCGGATACCGAAACGTTTCTGTATGCCGATGCATCGAATTCGCCCACCCATAATCAGCGCGGGCAGTTGCTGACACAGCTTGATCCTTCCGGCACTCAGCATTTCGACAGCTACGGTTTA
>NZ_WKEQ01000019.1 GCF_021605415.1 Pseudomonas syringae | reverse complement strand
GCCCGAAGGACACCACCCGCAATATCCAGTTGAACCAGGAATTCACCGTAAACATCGTCAGTGACGCATTGGTGGAGGCGATGAACGTCTGCGCCGTGCCGTTCGCCCCCGGCTTCGATGAATTGACGGCGGCGGGCCTGACCGCGATACCCGGCACCACAGTGAAATGCCCGCGTATTGGCGAAGCTCCAGTCGCACTGGAATGTCGGCGGATGATGGCGCTGAACATTGGTCAATCGCGGGAGATCATTTTTGGTGAGGTCTTGATGGCCCATGTGCGGGATGAACTGATTGACCCGAAAACCTTGTACATCGACCAGTTGGGGCTGGACGCGATCGGGCGCATGGGCGGGCATGGTTATGCGCGAACCCGGGATTATTTTGATCTGCCGACGCGTACGTTGCAGGCGTGGACAGAAGCGCCGGGCGGTGGCGATCGACTGTGGCCCTCTCCACGCTGATCGTTCCCATGCTCCGCGTGGGAACGAGCGAATGTAGCAGCTGCCGAAGGCTGCGATCTTTTGTTGTTGGGGTCAGCGGAAATCGCGGCTTTGCACGTGAATGCCGTCCAGCAATGGGGTCAGGTCGCTCAGTCGTCCGGCAATCAAATGCCGGACTTCGCCCTCTCGCTCCCAGCGTCCATCGACCTTGAGCAACTGCGATCCCACCAGCACCTTACGCTGGCGTTCAGCCAGATCGCGCCAGACCACGACGTTGACATTGCCGAACTCATCCTCAAGCGTCACGAAGGTTACGCCGCTGGCGGTGCTTGGCCGCTGACGCCCTGTCACCAGCCCGGCAACGCTGACCGGACGGCCATGTTCAACCGTCATCAACTCTTGAGAACTTCGACAGCGCCGGGCCCTTAATTCATCGCGCAACAGCGCCAGCGGATGCGGCCCCAGCGTCGTGCCGACCGTGGCGTAATCAGCATACAGATCCTCGCCGACACTCGGTTTGGGCAGCGCCACTTCAGCCTCTTCCTGACTCGGTAACCCGGCGAACAAGCCCAGCTGTTTCTGCACCCCGGCCACTTCCCAGCGCGCCCGATGACGATGGCCAGCCAGACCGCGCAACGCTCCTGCATCCGCCAGCAAAGCCTGGGCCCGGCCATCGAGTGCTGCGCGCTCGCCCAGATCACCGACATCGGCAAACGCCCCTCGCGCCCGGGCGGATTCAATGCGCCGGGCATCGTCCTCACGAAACCCCTTGATCATCCGCAGCCCCATGCGAATGGCAGGCTGCGCGCCGCTGATCGGCTCCAGACTGCAATCCCAGTCACTGGCGCGCACATCGACCGGCCTGATCTGCAACTGATGACGCCGCGCATCCTGAAGAATCTGATCCGGGCTGTAAAAACCCATTGGCCAACTGTTGATCAAGGCACAGGCGAAGGCCGCCGGTTCGTGACATTTGAGCCAGCAACTGGCGTAAGTGAGCAAGGCGAAACTTGCGGCATGAGACTCGGGAAACCCATAACTGCCGAAGCCTTTGATCTGTTCGAAAAGCTGGGCCGAAAATTCCGCTGTGTAACCGTTTTTCTTCATGCCGGCGGCCAGCCGCTCTTTGTGCGGCTCAAGCCCGCCGTGGCGTTTCCACGCGGCCATGGAACGGCGCAATTGATCGGCCTCGCCAGGGGTGTAGTCGGCGGCGACGATGGCGATCTGCATCACCTGTTCCTGAAACAGCGGCACACCAAGCGTGCGTTTCAAGACTGCTTTCAACTTTTCCGAAGGATAAGTTTCCGCCTCTTCCTTGTTCCGTCGCCGCAGGTACGGGTGAACCATGCCGCCCTGGATCGGGCCGGGGCGGACGATGGCGACTTCGATCACCAGGTCGTAAAACTCTCGGGGTTTGAGCCGTGGCAACATCGACATCTGCGCCCTGGATTCGATCTGGAACACACCGATGGTGTCGGCGCGGCTGATCATTTCGTAGGTCGGCGCGTCTTCGGACGGGATCGTCGCCAGGCTCAAATCCTGATTGCGATGGCGGCGCAGCAGGTCGAAACAGCGGCGAATCGCGCTGAGCATGCCGAGGGCGAGAATATCCACTTTGAGCAGCCCGACCGCGTCGAGGTCGTCCTTGTCCCACTGGATGATGGTGCGGTCGGCCATGGCGGCGTTTTCCACAGGTACGAGGCTGTCCAGCGGCTGTTCGGAAATCACGAAACCGCCAGGGTGCTGCGACAGGTGTCGGGGGAAGCCGATCAGTTGCCCGGTCAGGCTCAATACGCGGCGCAACACCGGGCTGTCCGGGTCGAAACCGCCCTCGCGCAAGCGTTCAACCGGTGGAGTTTCGTCGCTCCAGTGGCCGCAGCATTCGGCCAATGCGTTGATCTGATCCGGCGGCAGCCCCAGCGCTTTGGCGACATCACGCACCGCGCCGGCCGCGTGATAGGTGCTGACCACCGCTGTCAGCGCCGCCCGATGACGACCGTAACGGCGAAAGATGTATTGCAGGACTTCTTCGCGGCGTTCGTGTTCGAAGTCGACGTCGATGTCCGGCGGCTCGTTGCGCTCGCGCGACATGAAGCGTTCGAACAGCAACGTGGTGCGATCCGGATCGATCTCAGTGATGCCCAAAGCAAAACAAACCGCCGAGTTGGCCGCCGAACCGCGTCCCTGGCAAAGAATGCTTTGCTCGCGGGCAAAGCGCACCACGTCGTGCACCGTCAAGAAATAGCTTTCGTAGCCCAGCTCGGCGATCAGTTCGAGCTCATCATCGATCTGCTTGATCACCTTTGGCTGAGCCCCTTGCGGCCAACGCCAGGCAATGCCCTCTTCAGTCAGATGACGCAGCCAGGAACTGGCGCAATGCCCCTCGGGCACCAGCTCCTTTGGGTATTGGTATTTCAACTGGCTCAGATCGAACGTGCAGCGCCGGGCCAGGTTCACTGATTCCTGCAACAGGGCCGGCGGGTACAACTGAGCCAACACGTCAAGACCGCGCAAATGCCGCTCGCCGTTGGGGTGCAGGCGCAACCCGGCCTCTGCCACCGGAACGTGATGACGGATCGCAGTCATGGTGTCCTGCAAGGCGCGGCGACCCCGGGCGTGCATGTGCACATCGCCGCTGGCCACGGCGCGAATCTGCAACGCTTCGGCCAGGCCCATCAACGCTGTCAGCCGCTGATGATCATCCTGCCCACGGTGTAACTGCACCGCCAGCCACAAACGCTCGGCGAAGGTCTGCCGCAGCCAGCGGCCCTCCTCGAGATCGGTAGTGGTATCAGGCACCCACAACGCAAGCAATCCGGGCAACGGTTCGCTGAAGTCTTCGCGCAGCACTTGATACAGGCCTTTCTGCGTACGACGTCGCGCCCGGGTGATCAAGCGGCATAGCGCTTGATAGCCCTCAAGGTTTTCAACCAGCAGCACCACTTTCGGGCCGTTGTCGATGCGCATCTCGCTGCCGATGATCAGCGGCATTTCGACGGACTTGGCCGCCTGCCAGGCGCGCACGATGCCGGCCATGGTGCATTCATCGGTGATGGCCAAGGCCTGATAGCCGTGTTTTTTCGCCCGCTGGAACAGCTCGAGGGCATTTGAAGCACCGCGCTGAAAACTGAAGTTCGACAGGCAGTGCAGTTCGGCATAAGCGGGGCTCATCCGAACCAGCCTTGCAGCCACAACGGGCCGCCCTCGCCCACCGCCCGGTAGGCCCAGCCTTGCTGGCCGCTGCGGTTCTGGATCAAGTAATAATCGCGGCGCACATCTTCGCCATCCCACCAGCCGGACTCGATGCGTTCCGGGCCCATGAGGATTCGTGCCGAACCATCGGTTACCGCTTGCGGTTCGGTCAGCAGCCAGCCCGGACGATGAATGCCCGGCAACGCAGCGCATCGCTGTTTATCGACACCGGGCTTCCAGGCGCATTCAGGTCGGTGATCGGCCTGAAACCCTACGCCCTGCACCGCTTCATCACCCAGGCGCGCACGCAGGCGTTCGCGCAATTGCTCCCAGGGCAACGTCTGTTGCGGACGATCATCGAACAGTTCCTGATGCTGCGGCACGAAGGTCGGCAAGTCTTCGGCACGCAGCCGAAAACCGCGTACCGGCGCTTCGACCTGCACCTGTTCGAGGCGTCCGCGCGCCAGTTCAAAGAGCATCGCCGGATCGCGTTCGGCACTGAGCAGGCCGACCTTGATCAACGTGTCTGGCAGCCCGGCGTGTTCCAGGTGCAGGTCGAAACGCTGAACGCCGCTGTCGCGCCCGCACAGGAATGCCGACAGATCGGCGGTCAATCGTCGCAATGGAAATAACAGGGCTTGAGTGGATTGCACGTCGTAGTTCAACTCGATGCGCACATCAAAGCGATCCGGTGGCAGATAAAAGCCCAAGGCCAGTGGCCGTGCACCGAACAGCACGTCGAGGTGCTTGAGCACCGGTGCCTCGAAACGCCGCGCCAATGCCTGACGCGGTAACGCCTGCACCTGACTGAGGTTGCGCAGGCCCATGCGCGACAATGCCGTGGCCACGCTCGGCTCAAGACCGACGCGGTCAATGGGCAATTGCCCGAGGTGATGCTGCAAGGCTTCGCCATTGGGCACCACCAGGCCGTCATAAGCGTTGGCCAATATTCGCGCCGCCGCCGGGTTGGGCGCGGCGACGATGCGATGACGAAAGCCCAGCTCCGTCAGCTCTGCACGCAAGCGAGCCTCGAACTGCGCCCACGATCCGAACAGGCCCAGACTGGATTCGATTTCGAACACCACGGTTCGCGGGTAATGCACGCTGACCTGCGCACTGAAACGATAGGCCCAGGCCGCGAGAAACTGCTGCCAGTGACCGACCTCGGCCACATCATAATCGGCGGTGACAAAGCCTTTGCTCAAGGCCTGGGCGGCGGTCATCGACATGCCCGGACGAAGGCCCAGCGCCCGTGCCGACGTGTTCGCCGCTTGCAACACCCGGCGCTGGGCCGGACCGCTGAGCAGCACCAATGGTTCATCGGGATCAGGGCGCTGACGCAGCACGGCGTCCAGCGCCAATTGCGGAAAAAGAATGCAGACCCAACGCATGATGGTTCAGTGACCCACGGCAAAGGCAATCGGCGCGCTGCGAGCCAGACCGCCACGGCACTTGAGCACGCGCAACTGCGCCGGCCGGGCATCGATGGCGATGCGCAATGCCGCCGGCGACGGATTGATCGCTTCGCTCAGTGGCCGCCAGGCAAACGCCAGGGTCTGGCCGGTTTCCGCTGCCACTTGCAAACGCCGCAACGCCCGGTCATCGGCCTTGTTCGGCCAGCACAACACCGCGCCGCAACTGCCGGAACGCAAGCATTGCTCGGCCGCCCACAAAGCATCACGCTCAGTGGCCTGGATGATCGACAACTGGCGCAAATCGACCCCGGCATTCGCCCAAGCCTGCGGGTACGGCACGAACGGCGGCGCGACCAGCACGATGCGCTCGCCCGCCACCGACAACCGCGCCAGGGTCGGCCACACCAATTGCAGCTCACCGACACCGGGCGAGGCGATGAGGATTTCGCTCAATGCCGCTTCCGGCCAGCCGCCACTGGGCAGTGCCGCGTCCAGCGTTGCATGGCCGGTGGGTTGCGGGCTGGCAGTCGGGGGCGCAGGCCGGCCCTTCCAGACCTGGCCACCATTGAACAGCGTATCCAGCGCGACGACGGCCCCCATCAGCCTTGCCTCACCAGACCGCAGAACACACCTTCGATCGCCAGATCCTGATCGACCCGCACGACAATCGGTTCGTACGCCGGGTTACGCGGCAACAGGCGCACCGTTTCGCCGACCTGCTCGAAACGCTTGATCGTCACCTCGCCATCGAGACGCGCGACAACGATCTGGCCGTTCTGCGCGACGGGATTGCGCCGCACGCCGACCAGATCGCCATCAAAAATACCGTCCTCGATCATCGAATCGCCCTGCACCCGCAGCATGTAGTCCGGCACCCGGGAGAACAGCGCCGGGTCGAGCATCAAGCGATTGTGCACGTCGGGATCGGCACCGATGGGCGCGCCCGCCGCTACGCGACCGAGCACGGGAACCTCCAGTAATTCCGTACGCGGTGGCTGATTGAGCAAACGAATGCCCCGGGCCTGATGGGCATTGACCTCGATAAACCCGGCTTCGGTGAGCGCCAGCACATGCTTGCGCGCCACACTGCGCGAGGCAAAACCAAAAGCCTCGCTGATTTCAGCGAGGCTTGGGGGCTGACCGTGCTCGGCGATGCGATCGCGGATGAACGTCAGGATGGCGGTACGGCGGGGAGTCAGAGTCGTCATGGAGTACATTTGTACTCCTGTCGGTTTTTTCTGACAAGCACCGCCAGTCAGAACACAAAATCCCCATGCGGGCGTGGGTTGCCATGGAATTGGCGGAGCAGCCTGTGTAGGAGTTGCAAATGACACGACGCCATCGCTGGCAAGCCAAGCTCCCACAATGTCTTGCGGTGTATCCGGATTGCATGGCCCAACACGAATCACACAGTAGGAACTGCCGAAGGCTACGATCTTTTAATGGCGCTTGAGGATCTGATCCATCACCCAATCGGTTTTCAAGGCCTGTTCAGCCACCGCAGGGTGTTGCGACTCTCCACGGATATGCGCATTGATGCCCAAGACGTGATGCCACTGAATGTGGTCGTGATGCGCAATGTCCAGGCTGATGTCTTCTTTGGCGTGCAGCTCGACGGGGTGCTCATCGAACACCGAAAAAACGATCCGCCCAAGGCTGCCGATGATCTCGACCCGATCTTCGCGCCGATCCGCCACGAAGTTCCAGCAGCCCATGCCCAGCGCCCCGGAGGCGAATCGCCAACTGGCACTGACCGCATCTTCCGCCGTATACAAACCGGCCTGGCGGGCGGTGAAACCGGCAACCTCGGTGATGTCACCAAGCAAATACTGGAACAGGTCGAACCCATGGCTGGCGAGGTCGGCAAAGTAGCCGCCGCCGGCCACCGCCGGATCGGTGCGCCAATTATCGTTGCCGCCCAGATCGATCGGCGACGGGGCTTTGGTCAGCGTCCAGCTCAGGTGCCGCACCTCGCCGATTCGGCCCTCATCCAGCCATTGCCGCACTTGCTGGAAGCGCGGCAGCGAGCGTCGGTAGTAGGAAACGAACAAGTGCAGACCGGCATTGGCGAACACTTGCTGCATCTCACGACTTTGCCCGACGTTGAGCGACATGGGTTTTTCCACGCAGCAATGTTTACCGGCGGCAGCGACTTTCAGACTGTAGGCGTAATGGCTATCGGGCGGCGTGGCGATGTACACCGCGTCAACTTGCGGATCGTTGATCAACGCATCGACGTCGGTGTAGACCCTGGCAATGCCGTGACGCGCGGCGTAATCGCTGACGGCCTCGAGCCGGCGCCCCATCACCGCCACCAGCGCAGAGCCCGGCGCCTTGTAAAAGGCCGGGCCACTCTTGCGCTCAGCGACACTGCCACAACCGATCATGCCCCAACGCACCACGTTCATCGTCACCCCTTGAGTTTCAACCGAGGCGCAAGGCGCGCAGATCGAGATGACCGTCCTTGAGCGGCGGGCACCAGTAGTAGCCACCGGTGATCGGTCGACTGATGCGGTACAGGCCATCGACAATGCCATCTTCCAGACCGCTCATGCGGCGCAATTGGGCTTCGAACGCGTCGAGGGAATAACCGAACGCGAGAAACATCAGGCCGGCACGGTCGCCATCGATCCACGGCATCGACCGGCGCACAACGAAGGCTTCCGGTGCGAAGCTTTCCTGGGCGGTGCGTTTGACGTGGGCGGAAACCGGCGCGTCGTCGATCTCTTCGTTGTCGCTCAGGCGGCGGCCCATGATGTTGTCTTTGTCATCGGCGGACAGCGCATGGAAACCCTTGAGGTCGTGCTGCCATTGCTGGATCGCGGCGAAGCTGCCACCGACCAGTCCGTCAGCGCCTTCGCTTCGCAGCGCGGCAGCAACAGCGGCTTCGTCGTGGGGGTTTTCAGTGCCGTCTTCGTAACCGGTCAGGTCATGGCCGGTCATGTGGCGGAAGGTTTCATTCATCTGCACCAGACGCAACGCCGGTGCGAGCGCGGCCTCGACGGCGTTGCAACGATTGAGCAGTTCACCCCGGTCGACGCCGTGCAGCCAGACCCATAACGCGTGCTGGGTCGACGGATTATTCACGCCGACGCCAGTCATCGCCGGGAAGCTGCGCAAACCGTCGATCTCGACGTTGATCGCCTTGAGCAGAGATTCGCCAAAACCGACCACTGCCGACTTGCCGTCCACCAGGCTCATCAAGGTGTCGAACGCCTCGGGCAACGCGTCTGCCGACTCGAGGGCGAAGAACAGATGACGCGCTTGCGGGGGAACGGGGGTGGCGAGAATGCCCGGCTGGTAGTAACTCATGTGAACTCCTTGGAAAGTGCGCGGAGTTTACCTGTAGCCAGATAGTTTGTGGGGTTGAAGCAAAATCAAAAGATCGTTTGCACGCGGCCTGAGCCTGCGGCAGCGCCTGCACGGGGTGTGGTGGATTCAGTCGCTGGGCTTCTGGCGGAAGCTCACTGCCAGGCGATTCCAGCTGTTGATGGTGCTGACGGCCATGGTCAGATCCACCAGTTCGGTCTCGTCGAATTGTTCGCGGGCAAGCGCATAGACGTCATCCGGCACATGGCTTTGGCAAAGCAGCGTCACCGCCTCGACCCACGCCAGCGCCGCGCGCTCACGCGGATTAAAGAACCCGCTGTCGCGCCAGACCACAATCGCATACAGCCGCCGATCAGTCTCCCCGGCCCGTCGCGCGTCAACGGAATGCATGTCGGTGCAGAACGCGCAGCCGTTGAGCTGCGAGGCACGGATCTTGATCAGATTGAGCAGGGGCGGCTCGATGCTCAGGTTACGGGTCAGCGTCTCCATGGCGATCATCGCCTTCATCGCCTGAGGCGACGCACTGTAGTAATCCAGACGCGGGGACATGTTTGAGGTCTCGTCATAATGCGTATGACGATCAATTTAGGCGCTCACGCGCGGACAACCCAGCCCCAATTCCACGAAAAATCGCTGCACCAATCACCAGTTGAAGCCGACGCCGCGATCCCGGTTGGTGATGCGTTGACTGAAGGCTTGCTCCTACAGGGATTTGGGTGAGCCCGAGAAATTCTGAATTGCCCGCAATCCTGTGGAAGTCTGGCTTGCCAGCGATGGCGTTCGTCGACCGTGCTCAAATCTTCGCGGGTAAAACTGACGTCTGGAGACCAATTCCGGGGTTTTACACTGCACAACTACTGCCAAACCGGCAACAGAGGTAATCTGGCGGGCACTTCTTTCGCTGCGGAGCCTTGTCGGTATGGAACTTCACGTTGTCATCAACGGCCGCAAGGATCTGGCGGGTCAGTTGTATCAGCAGTTGCGCGAGGCCATCGAGTCCGGACGCCTGGGCGCCGGCACGCAGCTGCCACCCAGCCGATTGCTGGCGGAGCAACTGGGCATTTCGCGCAAGACCATCTCCGACACCTACGCCCAACTGACTTACGAAAACTTCCTCACCGGCGTGATTGGCAAAGGCACGTACGTCAACGCACGTCCCGCGCCGAGCCAACGCAAGCAGGCTCACTCCGAACTCGCTGCCTCGGACATCATCGAACGTTGGCGCAACCTGCCGGAGTTCTTGCGTCACCCGACGCTCGAAGGGGCGCTCCGTTATGACTTCATCGGCGGCGCCACCAGCAAGGGCCAGTTCCCCCAAGACGACTGGCGCCGCTGCACGTCTCATGCGCTGCGGCAAATTGGGGCATCGAAGGGGTTTTACAGCGTGCCCGAGGGTTTGCCGGCGCTACGCAATGCGATCGCCCAACACATCGCGTTTTCCAGAGGCGTGAATTGCCAGGACGACGACGTGGTGGTCTGCAACGGCGCGCAACAGGCACTGGATCTGCTCGCGCGTGTGCTGCTCGGCGCTGGCAGTGTGGTGGCGATTGAAGACCCGGGCTACCCGCCCGCGCGTCTGTTGTTCGATTCGCACGGGGCCACAGTGGTTGGCGTGCCGGTGGATGCCGAAGGCATGCAGGTCGAACACATCCCCGATGGTACCCAGGTAATTTACGTAACACCGTCGCACCAATTTCCGCTGGGCATGCCGATGAGCCAGGCACGCCGTGAAGCCTTGCTCGCCCGTGCATACGAACTGGGCGCGATCATCATTGAAGACGACTACGACAGCGAGTTCCGCTACGAAGGTCGGCCGACAGACTCGCTGCATAATCTCGATCAGCGCGGCATCGTCGCGTACGTCGGCACCTTTTCGAAAACCCTATTGCCCGAGTTGCGCCTGGGCTATGCCATTCTGCCGCCAGCGATTCTCGAAGCGGTAATCCGTGCCAAGCAGCTCACCGATCGACATGCCTCCACCCTGCCGCAATGGGCATTGGCCAAGTTCATCGCCGAAGGTTGCCTGCTCAAGCACATCCGCCGCTGCCACGCCGTTTATACCCAGCGCCGCGAGCGGATTCTGGCGCGCATGGCCACGGATCTGGCGCCGTGGCTGGAAGTGGTGCCGACGTCGGCCGGTTTTCACATGACAGCGCTCTGCAAGGTGCCGTTCGATGTACCGCTGGTCATTGAACTGGCAAAAAAGGTCGAAGTCGGGCTGTACGCCATCGACGACTTTTATTACCAGCAGCCCGTCAAAACCGGTCTGTATTTCGGCTTCGGTGCCATTGAAACCCTCGACATCGACACGGCGCTGGATCGCCTGCACGACATCCTCCAGCAAGTGGCCTGAGCGGATTGGTATGGCGGTTTAATGGGCGATTGGTTATTGGCGTCTACCCCGTGCAAGCCTATTCTGCACAGGCGTTATCCCTCAATGAGCAGGATTCGTCCGGCCTGATTCAGGAGTGTGAGCAATGTCCAATGAAGTGATCAACACGGTGAGGGTGCAAGCCGCCGCCGGCCGCTCGGATGAGCTGGGCAAGCAACTGCAGAAGATCGTCGAAACCCTGCGTGAACTGCCGGGTTGCGAGTCCTACATGGTCGACCGCTGCCCCGACGACAGTCATCGCTGGACGGTCAGCGCGCACTGGCAATCGGAAGCGGCCATGCAGGCGCATTTCAGCCGGCCAGAGGTGCAGGGCTTCATCGATTTGATCGACAGTCGGCTGGCCAACAGCGTCGACTTCAACAGTTTTCCCATCGTTTAAAGCAGATCAAAAGATCGCAGCCTCCGGCAGCACCTACAGAAACCCGTGTAGGCGCTGCCGAAGGCTGCGATCTCTTGATTTTCAGGCTTGATAAATCAATTGGTCACCCGATCTTCTCGAATATTGGCGGTGTGAACAGACCGCTTCAGGGTCTACCGTGAAGACCGACTCCTACACATCTTCAGGTGACCTTCATGAAAGTCCTGCCCCTGCTCGCTGCCCTGACCTTGACCGTTTGCACCTCGGCCTTCGCCCACGACCCATCGGAAAAAATCACCGTCCTGCAAGACCAGGCGCTGAAAAACGTACCAGGCAAAAAAGCCATGATGATCGAGGTCGATTACAAACCGGGTCAATCCTCCATCGCCCATAAACACGAGGGCACCGCCATGGCCTATGTGCTGGAAGGCGAAGTCGTTTCTCAAGTCAAAGGGGAAGAAGCGATCACCTACAAGAAAGGTCAATTCTGGTACGAGCCGGCCGGATCCGAACATTTGGTATCGAAAAACGCCAGCAAAACCAGACCAGCCAAATTGCTGGTGTTTATGGTGCTGTCGCCGGACGAACAAGTGTTGATCCCATTGAAAAACTGATGACCAGCGCGTCAGCCATAAATAAAAAAGCCCGAAAAGATGATTCAGGCCTTTTTATTTCCCGGCGAAATTAAAGCTTAATATTTAAAGCAAATAAAACTATTGGCCTGCCGACAAGCCTTCATATTGGCTACTTCGCTGGACGCCGACAGGTTTAGTCTGAAGCCACTGCCGACATCAAGTGGCAATCAAACTTCCCTAACTGCAGTTTGTTTCACCGGAGAGACACTATGAAACTTGCGTTAGTCAGTACCTTCGCGATTTCAATGCTGGCCTTGTCAGCCTGTTCTATTCCCACCGCACCCAAATCCTACTCATCACTCGATACCCTGTTCAGCAAACCGGTAGGCCGCAGCAGTGCCACCCAAGTGCAAAGCGGTCCCGGCGTGTCGCTGGGCATCGTCTACAGCCCGAGCACCCAGACCAACCGGGAATATCTGCGCGGCTACCAGGCCAACGCCGGCACCGGTTTCGGCCAGAGTCTGCTGGTGCAACCAATCCATGACGCCTATGTGGCCACCTCGAAACCCGACATGGCGGTGGACTGGGTCAAGGCCTCGTTACAGCGCCAGTTCGGCTCGGTGACGGTCTATCCAGACATGCAAAGCCTGCGCGCCGCCAGTCCCGACGTCGTGGCCATCGTCAATACTCATAGTCAGTTGATCACTTCGCGCAGTTCCGATATCAACGCGCAAGTCAGTGCGGATTTTTATGATGCGAAGTCCAACTACATCGGCACGGCGAAAGGGTCGGACGCGCGCGAATTGACGCCGTTATGGGCCGATTTCAAACGCTCTGAAGAGATTGTTGCGGATATTAATCAGCAGCAGGAAGTGCAAGTTCGCGCATTGCAAAAGTTTGACCAGTCACTCAGTAATTTATTGACCAGATCGACAGATAAATTATCAACACTGTAATTGGCCCACACAGATCATGTAGGGCGCGTGATGTGAAGCTCTAATAAAAAACCCCGGCATCTCTCGATACCGGGGTTTTTTCATTCAGCTTTCAATCAGGCAGTGGCAGGCACTACCGATTGACCGCTCAACGCCAGATCCAGCAGTTCGCGGTTGGCGACGGCGTACATGGCGTAGTCCGTGCCGCTCGCCGCACGGATTTCCACCAGCATGGCGCGCCAGCGTTCGATCATGCTTTCGTGTTGCCCCATCCACAGCGCAAGGCGTGCTTCCACATCCTGGCTGCCGTCGCCCTGTTGCAGGACGGAGATGGTGATCGCACGTTGCTGCCAGTCGACGTCATCGCGGAACGCCTCACGGGCCAGGGCTTGCCAGTTGTTTTCAACCGGCAGAGCGCTGATCTGTTGCAGGTACCAGGTGATGTCCAGCGCGCTGCCGACAGCGAAGTAGGCCTTAGCCACTTCGGCCGGATCCTGGCCGGTAACATCCGACGCTTCGATGATCGGCAGCAGCGTGTACAAGTGCGTAGTGCCAGCCACCATGCGCGCCAGCAACTCAGGCACACCGGCTTCGACATACGCCTGATAGCGCGCTTGCCAGGTTTCGCGGATCGGGCCGATCAGCAGTTCGTCGAGTTTGAGACCCAACTCCTTCAGATGCGGACCGAAGTGCGCGACGTCACGGGCAGCATTCTGCTCGTTGCGACGGGCACGCAGGAACCAGCGCGTGGCCCGACGGCCCAGGCGCATCAGCTCGTCCATCAGCTCCAGTTGCACGTCGGCAGAGACCTGATAATCCAGGGCTTCGATCTGACGGAACCAATGCGGGAGATGGAAAATGTCACGCACGATCACATACGCTCCGGCCACGTTCGCCGGGCTCATGCCGGTCGACTCTTTGAGTCGTTGAACGAAGGTGATGCCCATGTGGTTGACCAGATCGTTGGCGATCTGGGTGCTGACGATTTCGCGCTTCAGACGGTGACGGCGCATGGCTTCGGAGAACTTGCTGACCAGCGTCGGCGGAAAAGCGGTTTCCATGTCGCGGGTCAGGTAGTCGTCGTCCGGCACCAGGGAGCCGAGCAGTTGTTCCTTGAGATCGATCTTGCTGTAGGAGATCAGCACCGACAGTTCAGGACGCGTCAGGCCGTGGCCTTCAGCAACGCGCTCGTTGATCTGCTCTTCGGACGGCAGGAACTCGATGGCACGATCCAGCTTGCCACGGCCTTCCAGATCGCTCATCAGACGCTTGTACTCAGCGATCCGTGCATAGGCACGGCGCGCCGCCAGGGACAGGGCCTGCGTCTGCTTGTAGTTGTTGCCCAGCACCAGGTTGCCGACTTCGTCGGTCATGCTCGCCAGCAACTGGTTGCGTTGCTTGTCGGTCATGTCACCGGCCTGAACCACTTCGTTCAGCAGGATCTTGATGTTCACTTCGTGGTCGGAGCAGTCCACGCCACCGGCGTTGTCGATGAAGTCGGTGTTGGAACCGCCGCCATTGAGGCCGAATTCGACGCGACCCAGTTGGGTCATGCCGAGGTTACCGCCCTCGCCCACCACCTTGCAGCGCAGCTCGTTGCCGTTAACGCGCAGTGCATCGTTGGCCTTGTCGCCGACATCGGCGTGGCTTTCGCTGCTGGCCTTGACGTAGGTGCCGATGCCGCCGTTCCACAACAGATCCACTGGCGCCTTGAGCAAGGCATTCAGCAGTTCGGTCGGGGTCAGCTTGTCGGCCTGGATGTCGAAGCGTTCTTTCATCTGCGGCGAGATGGCGATGCTCTTCGCGCTGCGCGAGAAGATGCCGCCGCCTTCAGACATGATGCTGGTGTCGTAATCCGACCAGGCCGAACGTGGCAGGTCAAACAGACGTTGACGCTCGGCGAAGCTCGAAGCCGTTTCCGGGTTCGGGTCGATGAAGATGTGCAGATGGTTGAAGGCCGCGACCAGTTGCAACGTTTCGGACATCAGCAAGCCGTTGCCGAACACGTCACCGGCCATGTCGCCGACGCCGACCACGGTGATGCTGTCTTTCTGCACATTGATGCCACGCTCACGGAAGTGGCGTTGCACGCCGACCCACGCGCCCTTGGCGGTGATGCCCATTTTCTTGTGGTCGTAACCGGCAGAACCGCCGGATGCAAACGCGTCACCCAGCCAGAAGCCGTAGTCGATCGCGATGCCGTTGGCGATGTCGGAGAAGGTTGCAGTGCCCTTGTCCGCGGCAACCACCAGGTACGGGTCATCGTTGTCGTGACGCACAACATTGACCGGCGGCACCAATGCGCCGTCTTTCAGGTTGTCGGTGATGTCCAGCAAACCCGAAATGAAGATGCGGTAGCAGGCAATGCCCTCGGCCGCGATCTCGTCACGGCTGCCGCCCAGCGGCAGGCGACGCGGCAGGAAGCCGCCCTTCGCGCCCACCGGTACGATGACCGAGTTCTTCACTTGCTGGGCTTTTACCAGGCCGAGGACTTCGGTACGGAAGTCTTCTTCACGGTCGGACCAGCGCAGACCACCACGCGCCACGTTACCGAAGCGCAGGTGCACGCCTTCAACGCGTGGCGAGTAAACGAAGATTTCGAACTTCGGTACTGGCTTTGGCAGCTCTGGAATCGCGTGCGGGTTGAACTTGAAGCTGAAGTACGACTTGTTCTGACCGTTAGCGTCAGTCTGATAGAAGTTGGTCCGCAGGGTCGCCTTGATCAGGTCGAGGTAGCGACGCAAAATGCGGTCTTCGTTGAGCACCTGAACGTCGTCCAGTGCCGTGAGGATCGCTTGCTCCAGACGCTGTTGCTTGTCTTCCAGATCGTCTTCGGTGAGTTTGCGCGCCAGGTAAAAACGGGTCTTGAACAACCGGGTCAACTCGCGGGCGATGTCGGTGTGGTTGTTCAGGGTGCTGGCGATGTAACCGAGGTCGAAGCCCAGACGGATTTGCTTCAGGTAGCGGGCGTAGGCACGCAGCAGTGCCACGTCGCGCCATGGCAGGCCGGCGGTCAATACCAGTCGGTTGAAGGCATCGTTTTCGGCGTCGCCACGCACGATGTGGACGAAGGCGTCCTGCAAGGTGTCGTTGAGTTGCTGGATGTCGAGATCCAGGCCTTCGGCGGCGGTGAACGCGAAATCGTGAATCCAGAACTCGCGGCCATTGGTGTGGCGCAGACGGTACGGGAACTCACCGAGGACGCGCAAGCCGAGGTTTTCCAGGATCGGCAAGACGTCGGACAGTGCCAGCGGGGTATCGGCGTGGTAGAGCTTGCAATGCAGCTCGCGCTGACCGGATACCTGGCCCAGCGGCTGATAGAAGCTCATGACCAGCGGATTTTTTTCGCTGAGGTTGAGCAAGTGCTGCATGTCGACCACGGCCGAATGCGCGGCAAAACGCTCGCGGTAGCCGGCCGGGAAGCCTTTCGGGAAATCCGCCAGCACATTGGTGCCGCTCGCTTCGCCGAAGCTTTCGACGGTCAGTGCGGCGTAGTCGTCCTGCCAGCTGCGGCAAGCCTGCACTACTTCTTTTTCCAGCAACACCGGGTCGATGTCGAGGCGGTTCTTCGGATCAACACGCAGGATCAGCTGCACGCGAGCCAGCACGGACTCGGAGAAGAAGGTCCAGAACTCGCAATCGGAAGCCTTCAGGCGCTCCATCAATACTTGCTGGATCTTCTGACGGACTTCGGTGGAATAGATGTCGCGTGGCACGTAGGCCAGGCAGTAGCAGAAACGACCATACGGGTCTTTGCGCAGGAACACGCGGATCTTGTTGCGTTCCTGGATCTGCACGATTGACATCACGGTGCTGAACAGCTCGTCGACCGGGGTCTGGAACAGATCATCACGCGGCAGCACTTCGACGACCTGGGCCAGTTCCTTGCCCAGGTGAGCCTTGGCCTGGAAGCCGGAGCGGCGTTCGATTTCCTCGACCTTGCGGCGGATGTACGGGATGACCCGCACGCTCTCGCCATACACCGACGAGGTGTACAGGCCCATGAAACGGCATTCCTTGATGACGTTGCCATCGGCATCGATTTCGCGGATCGACACGTAGTCCGGGTAAGCCGGACGGTGCACACGGCTTGGATGCGCAGCTTTGGCGAACGACAGCAGGGTCGGTTCGCGCAGGTAGTTCACGGCGTAATCTTCGATGCGCAGGTCATCGTAGGTCAGGCCGGTACGCAGCAGTTTGGTCAGCCCCAGGAAGGAATTCTGGTCGTAGACGATGTGGCCGCCGTCGGCTTCATCGCGCACCACGAATTCTTCGTAGCCGAGGAACGTGAAGTGGTTGCCCACCAGCCATTCCAGAAAGCTTTTGATCTCGGCTTTTTCTTCAGCGTCGACCACGAACTGGCTGTTGTCCAGGCCGGTGAGGATTTCCTGAACCTTGGCTTTCATCGGTTCGAAATCAGCCACCGCGACGCGGACTTCACCGAGCACCTGTTCCAGCTCTTTGCTCAGCACATTCAATTCGGCCGCGTTGGCGCAGCGGTCGATTTCCAGGTACATCAGCGATTCTTGCAGGACGTCATCGCCCTGGGTGCCCTTCGGCAGGATTTCCAGCAATTCACCCTTGCTACCACGACGCACACTCAGCACGGTGGTTTGCAGGGTATGGATGCTGTAGCCGCGACGGTTCAGTTCGGTACGCACCGAGTCCACCAAAAACGGCAGATCGTGGTGAAGCACTTCGACCGCGGTGTGGGTCGACTGCCACCCATGGCGTTCGTAATCGGGGTTGTAGACGCGCACTTGCGGTTGCGCGTGATCGAAGCGCTCAAGCAGGCGCCACGCAGAAAGAGTACAGCCAGCGAGGTCGGAGAGACGACGTTGAGTCAGCTCGTCCAGGGAAATGATGCCGAAAAATTGCTCAGCGAACAGCGCCACTTGTGGCAGTGCCTGTTCACTGATGTGCTGCGCCAGTGCCGCTTGCAGTTGGTGCTGGAAGTCGGCTTTGCTGGCTGCGGTGAAGAACGCCATCTGTGGTACTCCGCTTGGGGCTTGTTATTGATGGAAAGCGTCGCTTGCAAAACCCCTGTTCGGGGCCTCCGTCGCCCTGTTCCTGAATCTCGGGCAGAGGAAACAGGGAGACAGGTGGGTGAAGCTGGACGAGACGTTGAGGTCACATTCACCTTCCATTGAATGGGCATCTGCAAAAACGACTGCCGAGAGGTCGGCAATGCCTTTACGGGTGCTCATCCGTTGCGCAGCTTAAAGGGTGCGACAACGTGCCTGCTTGCGGCGCTGCGACATATTCGGTCATTGGCACGTAAACCGAGGCTTTGGCACCGGTAAACACTAGCAGGCGCAGGACAAACCAGCGCTCTGAATCCCCGGATTTGCGGCACATTCGTGCCATAAACAGCGCTTGAAGAGCTACATATCCAGAAACGAAAACGCCCAACGCCGTTTTATCGACCTTGAGCGCGGCATCGGGTTCAGCGCCAGCGGTTGACGCGGATCAGTCCGGCAACTCTTCGTATGCCCGGAATTTGCTGATGGCGGCACAGTCGTAGCACTGCATTTGCAGGGTCAATTTATCCATGCTGGCGTCGATATTGCTGGAGTCGCACTCGCGGCAGAAGAGCTGCAAGTGGCCGACCAGGTCGCTGTCGAACGCATTGTTGTTGGTGCCACGATAAAAAGTCCTACAGCCAAGTCAGATATTTCATCATCAACAATCAGAACGTAACGCAGAAACTTTCCTACCACCCGCTCTTTAATCGACAAAGCGGACCAAAAACAACGAACAACAAGCCACACTTACACAAACTTACAACCTGACAAGAATTGTCTTACACAATTAAAAGACCAAGACCCTACAGAATATTTCTGTCGGCAGCGCTACTAATATGAGACCGAACCACGGAACAGGTTCTTTATCAGAAAAAGGAATTAGCACATGCGGCAACTGGAACTGTTGTCGCGTCTCTCCCTGTAGCTGCTGCCACCAGCGCATCTGTCATCGTAGCTGCTGGCTTGGTGATTGCAGTGGCAGCATTTTTACTGGACTCCACTAACGTGGAAAAAATCAACGCGATTATCCTAGAACAAATAGAAACCGCGTTACCTAGGTAACGAAAAAAAGTTGTATCAAGGTTGGGTCGTCCACACCGACTCAACCTTGGCTATCTAACTTATTACAGCCACGGCGGGTCAGAAATCCTTTATGACTGGAAAAGCATTCAACCCAACTTCATTCCTGTCGGCATTCGGGATTTTTTGCATTCCAATTTTCCTCATAAGTCTCTTACTGCCCGCGCACCCTCAAAACACACTGGACATTGCCATCAATGCATTCATAGATAACCAGCTATTTGGCATTATCGGGTTCTGGTCATCTCTTTTCCCCTTCAGTTCAAAGGCAGCCGCAAATTATGTCGCCATATTCGGGCCATTGTTAGCCATCCGCTCAACCTATCAAGCCGTCACAACAGAGTTCGACCCCACACAATTTGACAAAATGACACTCAAGCGATACCTAGCCATTCTCATTGGAGGCACACTTCTTTTCATACTTTATGCATGGAGTTTTTATCTGACTTCAAAAGACTTGGCAACAGCGACGGGAAAATACGGAGGACTCTTCGGGCTCAATGCAGTTTTCTTCTCTATTTTTTATTCAGCCATGTCGTTTTTTCTATACTTCATGGTTCCGTTCATGCTGCATCGCTGCTTTTTCTATATTCCCTGCCGTTTTATAAAGAAATGGTGGAGCAAAAAACAGAAATCCCGCAGCCAGGGCAGCAAAGTATTCGTTCAGCTGGCAAAATCAATTCTTTGGCGCATCCGTCGCGCTCGTCTAACCAGGAATACCCCGATGCAAATGACCACCGCCCTACTGATCGTCAACCCGTGCGACGACGAAGAAGACAACATGGCCATGCTCTGCTGCCACAGCGACAAGGGTGACATGTTCCTGATGAGCCGCTACCCGGACGAGGACGAGCTGGAGATCACCCTGGATGGCGAGCCGTCGACGCTGGACGGGGTCAAGGTGACCTTGACGCCGACGCTGTTGAAGATCGAAATCGCCGCTGGCGATGCCGATGCGTTGAATGGCGATGACGTGCTGGAAATTACCTACAACCCGGACATGGTGGATCTGGCTGAGGTTGAAGAAACCCTGAAGAACATCCTTGATGGCACGGGCACTTTTATCAGCCAAATTTGATGGTGCTCGAGCTGGCCCCATCGCGAGCAGGCTCACTCCTACATGGACGGTGCACGACGATCAATTGTAGGAGCGAGCCTGCTCGCGATGGGGCCAGTGCGGTCGTTGATGGTTATTGCCCTGCAAAAATCCAACAATTCCCGCAGTCGTTTCCCGCACTTTGTGCAAAATGCCGTTAGTCGCCACCCCCCACGATGGATTAAAGTAACGCCCCCAGCCCCGGCGTTATTTGAACGCCCGTGCCACCCTTTCCAGGAACAGTCATCGATGGAACATCGTGAAGCGCTTTTGGCGCTGCGAACCTTTCTTTCAACGCAGATCCTCGGCCAGGAAAAACTCATTGAGCGCCTGCTCATCGCCCTGCTCGCCGACGGTCATATGCTCGTCGAAGGCGCCCCGGGGCTGGCCAAGACGAAAGCGATCAAAGAACTCGCCGAGGGCATCGAAGCCCAGTTCCATCGTATCCAGTTCACACCCGACCTGCTGCCCGCCGACATCACCGGCACTGAGATCTATCGCCCGGAAACCGGCAGTTTTGTATTCCAGCAAGGCCCGATCTTCCACAACCTGGTGCTGGCGGACGAAATCAACCGCGCCCCGGCCAAAGTGCAATCGGCACTGCTCGAAGCCATGGCCGAGCGTCAAGTCAGCGTCGGACGCAGCACTTATGAGCTGTCGCCGCTGTTTCTGGTGATGGCCACGCAAAACCCGATCGAACAGGAAGGCACGTATCCGTTACCGGAAGCACAACTCGATCGCTTCCTGATGCACGTCAAGATCGGCTTCCCAGACGCCGCTGTCGAGCGGCGCATTCTCCAGCAGGCCCGCGGCGAAGCCCTGAACGGCGAAACCAAACCTGAGCGCCGGGTCAGCCAGCAGGCCATTTTCGCCGCGCGCAAGGAAATCCTCGGTCTGTACATGGCCGACGCCGTGGAGGAATACCTGGTGCAACTGGTCATGGCCACGCGCACCCCGGCCAAATTCGATCCGGAGATGGCCGAGTGGATCGCCTACGGCGCCAGCCCGCGCGGTTCCATCGCCCTCGACCGCTGCGCCCGGGCCCATGCCTGGCTGGCCGGTCGCGACTTCGTCAGCCCCGAAGACATTCAGGCGGTGCTGTTCGACGTGCTGCGTCATCGCATCATTTTGTCGTTTGAAGCCGAAGCCGCTGGCATTGATCAGGATCGGGTGGTGCAGCGGATTCTCGACGTCGTCGCTGTCGCTTGACCCCCATGAACGCTTCCCTGCCCTCCGAACCCGGTGTCCGTACCAGCCTCGCCGAACTGATCGAGATGCGTCACCGCGTGCGCGAAGTGCAGCTGTTTTCGACACCGAGCCAGCGCAGTCCGCTGATCGGCCTGCACCACTCGAAATTCCGTGGTCGCGGCGTCGATTTCGATCAGGTGCGGGTCTATCAGGCCGGCGACGACGTGCGCACCATCGACTGGCGAGTCACCGCGCGTACCCAGGAACCGCACACCAAGCTGTTCCACGAAGAGCGCGAGCGGCCGATCTTCATCATGGTCGAACAGAGCCGGCGCTTGTTTTTCGGCTCCGGGCTGACGTTCAAATCCGTACTCGCCGCACAAGCGGCGGCGCTGGTCGGCTGGGCGGCGCTGGGCCACAACGACCGGGTCGGCGGGCTGGTGTTCGGCGACAACGAGCATTACGAAATCAAGCCACGGCGCAGCAAGCAGTCCCTCTTGCAGTTGCTCAACCGGCTGGTACGGGTCAATCAGTCGCTGCACACCGAACGCGAACCTGATCGCGATGCTTTTGGGGTGGCGCTGCGTCGGGCGCGGGAAGTGTTGCGCCCCGGCAGTCTGGTTGTCGTGATTTGCGACGAGCGTGCGCTGTCCGACAGTGCCGAGCAGCAATTGAGCCTGCTGTCGCGTCATTGCGATCTGCTGTTGCTGCCAATTTCCGATCCTCTGGATCACGCCCTGCCCGCCGCCGGCCTGCTGCGATTCGCCGAACGCGGTGCGCAGCTTGAACTCGACACCCTCAACTTCGATCTGCGCCAGACTTACCGCGCCCAGGCCGAAGCGCGCATCGCTCGCTGGGAATTGCTCGCGCAGAAGCTGCGCGTGTTGCTGATGCCCTTGAGCACCCAGAGCGAAATGGTCGAGCAGTTGCGCGAATACCTGAACCCACAGCGCCCGGGGAAAGGTCGATGAACGGCCTCGAACAGCTGCAGCCGCTGATTTCCCCGCCGCCGATTGCCTTCTGGCCACCGGCACCGGGTTGGTGGCTGTTGCTGTTGTTACTGCCGCTGTCGGGCTTCGTCCTGTGGCGTCTGCGCCGTTTCATTCCGCTGAAAAAACGCCCTGTCGTCCGCGCCGAACAGCCGCTGGATCCGGTGCGTCTGGCCGCGCTCGTGGAATTGTCGCAAATGCCCAAGCCCTACGACGGCGCGCCGGCCGGCGCCTGGCTGCAGCAACTCAATGGCCTGCTCAAACGTCTGTGTCGCAACCACTACCCCTACAGTCAGAGTCACACGCTCAACGGCCGCAAATGGCTGGCGTTCCTCGACAACCGCTGCCCTGCCGCCGGGCTGACGCGCTGGATGGTACTGGTCGAAGGCGCTTACAAACCTGAATGCAAACTCGACGACAAGGCTATCGCCGGCCTGACGCAAGCCGTCGACACGTGGATTCGCAAACATGTTTGAGTTCGCCTGGCCGTGGATTTTCCTGCTGCTGCCCTTGCCATGGTTGATGCGCGTCGTGCTGCCGGTGGCGGACAGCGGTGAGCCGGCACTGAAAGTCAGCTTTCTCGCCGACCTTGAAGGCCTGGCCCGACGTCGTGCCCGCGCGCATCTGCCCGCCTGGCGTCAGCAGGCACCGTTCATTCTGTTGTGGTTATTGCTGCTGATCGCGGCGGCGCGCCCGCAATGGCTTGGCGAACCGTTGCCGATTGCCGCCAGTGGCCGGGACTTGCTGGTGGCGGTCGACGTCTCCGGCTCCATGGACTTTCCTGACATGCGCTGGCAGGACGAAGACGTCAGCCGTCTCGCGCTGGTGCAGCATTTGCTCGGCGATTTCCTTGAAAGCCGTGAAGGTGACCGGGTCGGCCTGATCCTTTTCGGCAGCCAGGCTTACCTGCAAGCACCGCTGACCTTCGACCGGCGCACCGTGCGCGTCTGGCTCGATGAAGCGCGAATCGGCATCGCCGGCAAAAACACCGCCATTGGCGATGCCATCGGCCTGGCCCTGAAACGTCTGCGCCTGCGTCCGGCCCAGAGTCGTGTGCTGGTTCTGGTCACCGACGGCGCCAATAACGGCGGAGAAATCGATCCGCTGACGGCGGCGCGTCTCGCCGCCAGCGAAGGAGTGAGAATCTACCCGATCGGCATCGGTGCGGATCCGCAAGACAGCGCCAGCGTCGGTCTGCTCGGCGTCAATCCGAGTCTGGATCTCGACGAGCCATCACTTAAAGCCATCGCCGAAGCCACCGGCGGACGCTACTTCCGCGCCCATGACGGCCAGGAACTGCAATCGATCAAAGACACCCTCGACCTGCTTGAACCGGTTACCCAGCAACCGACTGAGGCCCGTCCCGCACAGGCGTTGTATCACTGGCCGCTGGCGTTGGCGTTGCTGCTGAGCCTGTTGATGGTTGTGCGCGAGCGCTGGCCGAACAATCCGCTGCAACAGCTGTTCACCAAGGAACTCTATCTGCAAAGTCCATTGCCTGACTGGCGTGAACGCCTCAAGCGCCTGCGTTTGCGGAGGCGCCGATGATCGCCCTCTGGCCGCACTGGTTCCGTCCCTGGTGGCTGTTGCTGTTGCCGCTGCTCGGCTGGCTGCTCTGGCAACTCTGGCACCGGCAGAAACGCGCCGGGCGCTGGCAGATGATTCTGCCGCCCGCCTTTCATGGCACCCTGCTCAGCGGCGGAAACGGCCGGGACAGTAAGTTGCCATGGGTTGCTCTCGGCGTGGCCTGGTTATTGACGGTCGCGGCATTGCTCGGGCCGAGCTGGGAGCGCGTCGAACAGACCAGCCAGAAACCCGCCGACCCGTTGGTGGTGGTGTTGGAACTGACTCCGGAAATGCTCGCCACCGACTCGCCGCCCACGCGAATGGAGCAAGCCCGGCGCAAGCTGTTCGACCTGTTGCGGGTGCGCAGCGACGCGCAAACCGCCATCGTCGTCTATGCCGGCAGCGCGCACACGCTGGTGCCGCTGTCTGATGATCTGGCCACCAGCCGCAATCTGCTTGACGCGCTCAAGCCGTCGCTGATGCCGCAAACCGGTCATCGTGCCGATCTGGCGGTCGCCAAGGCACTGATGCTGCTGAAACAGGGTGCGCTCGGCCAGGGGCGGATTCTGCTGATCGGTTCATCATTGTCAGAGGAAGAACGCCAAGGCATCCGCCGGGCGCTGAGCGGGCAATCGACCACGTTGCTGATGCTCGGGGTCGGCACGGCCGAGGGCGCACCGATTGCCCAGGAGGACGGCAGTTTCCTCAAGGATGAGCAAGGCGCGATCCGCGTACCGCAACTGGACAGCGCGGGGTTGGGCGCTTTTCTCAATGCCGTCGGCGGCGACTACCGCAACCTGCGGCTGGATGACGCCGACCTTCGTGATCTCGGCCTGCTCGACGGGCCGCGCAGCCTGCGTCATGACGGCCAGACCGTGCGCCTCGACACCTGGGCCGATCAGGGTTACTGGCTGTTGCTGCCATTGCTGTTGCTCGCGGCTTGTGCCGGGCGCCGGGGCTGGCTGTTCTGCCTGCCGCTGCTATTGATCCTGCCGCAACCGAGCTACGCTTTCGACTTCGAGGATCTGTGGCTGCGTCCGGATCAACAGGGTTTGCACCTGCTCAAGCAAAAACGTCCGGCCGAAGCCGCCGAACATTTTGAAGACCCGCAATGGCAAGGGGTGGCGCTCTACGAGGCCGGCGATTACAGTGGCGCCGCCCAGCGTTTCGCCAAAGGCAACGACGCCCGCGCCCACTACAATCGGGGCAATGCCCTGGCCAGGAGCGGTGAGCTGGAAGCGGCGCTGGATGCCTACGATCAGGCGTTGGAAAAGCAACCGGATCTGCGCCCGGCGTTGACCAACAAGGCACTGGTGGAAAACCTGCTCAAACAGAAGAGCGCCCCGCCGCCCGCCGAGCCGGAGAGCAAACCATCGGAACAAAATCTGCCGGGCGATGAATCACCGCCCGCGACCGCGCCACCGCCGGCGGTCAGCAGCGAAACCCACGGCGAGGCGAGCCCCGAGCCGTCCGCTGAAGAACCACCGCCGACCGCCCCGCCGCTTCCGGGTGCCAACGAAATCCCGGACAGCGAGCCGAGCGAGGAGCAAGAGACACCGCAGGTTCACCCAGGCGAGGACAACCTGGCAGGCGAACAGCGCCAGGCGCTGGAGCAGTGGCTGGGGAAAATCCCTGACGATCCAGGCGAACTGCTAAGACGCAAGTTCTGGTACGAACAGCAACAACATCAGGATCAGGAAAACACTCGATGACCCGCTTCACCGCGCTCTTGCTGCCCTTGCTGGTTTGCACAGCCTCCGCCCAAGCGGTCGAGCTGACGTCCAGCGTGGATCGCAGTCGCCTGAACTCCGGCGAGACGATCGAACTCACCCTCGAATCCGACGATGTCACGCAGTTCGGCAAACCGGATCTGGCCCCGCTCGAACCGCTGTTCGAGGTGCGCGGCACGCGCCAGGTTAACCAGTTGAACACGCTCAACGGCGACAACCACGCCACCACTCGCTGGATCGTCACCTTGCTGCCCAGACAAAACGGCAGCGTGACCATCCCGCCGCTGCAACTGGGCGACACCGAAAGCCAGCCAATCACCGTGCAAGTGGTGGAAAGTGACGCGCGCGAAGACAACAATCAGCAAGCGCCAGTATTCATCGAAGCCAGCCTCGACCAGACCAGCGTCTATGTGCAGGCTCAAGCGATTTTGACCCTGCGCATTTATCACTCGGTGTCGCTGTACGACGACAGCAGCCTGACGCCGCCGCAAATCGCCGACACGCGCATCGAACAACTGGGCGATATGCGCACCTACGAAAAAGACATCAACGGTCTGCGCCATGGCGTGATCGAAATGCGCTACGCCCTCTATCCGCAGCACAGCGGTTTGCTGACGATTGCCCCGCAAACCTTCAGCGCCACCCGAGTGGATAACCAACCGACCCAGGACGCCGCCACACAAGGGCCGAAACCGGGCAAGTTGCTGCGGATCAAATCCGCCGAGATAACCCTCACAGTCAAACCCAAACCCATGACGTATCCCGCCGATGCGCCCTGGCTGCCGGCACGCAACCTGACCTTGAGTGAAACCTGGAGCCCCGAGCCGGAGCACGCGCAGGTCGGCGACTCCTTCACGCGTAGCCTGACCCTGAAGGTCGAAGGCCTCGCCGGCTCCCAACTCCCCGCCCTGCCCGCCACCGACGCCAATGGCTTGCGCCGCTATCCCGACCAACCGGTGCTGAGCAACCAGACCAGCGACCGTGGCCTGATCGGCAGCCGCGAGGAACGCGAAGCGCTGGTGCCTTCGCGCAGCGGTGCAATCGAGTTGCCGACCGTTGACGTAGTCTGGTGGAACACTTTCGAAGATCACCTCGAACACAGCAGCTTGCCGGCGCGCACCCTGCACGTGGCGGACAACCCGAGCCTGCAAGTCGATACGCCCACGGGTAACCCGCAAGCATCCGGCATAGATGGCGAAACTCTGTGGTGGTGGAAACTCAGCACCTTCGTGCTGGCTTGCACCACCCTGCTCGGCTTCGGCCTGTGGTGGCGCGCCCGATGGCAACCGGCGATTCTGCGCGCCGCGCAAACCGGCCCGAGCCCGCGCACCGTGCTCGACGACCTCAAACGTGCCACCCAGGCCAACGACCCACACGCCACCCGCCAGGCGCTGGATGCCTGGGCTCGTCAGCAACCGGAAACCCTTGCGGATATGGCGGCGCGCTTTGTGCCGCTGTCGGATGCGCTGGATGGCCTCAACGGTGCGCTGTACAGCGAAACCGGCCAGCACTGGCAAGGTGAAGACCTGTGGCGGGCGATCCGCACCATACCGATGGCGGAACGGGTTCAGGATGCAACCGGTGACAGTGGACTGCCGCCGCTTTACCCGAAGTAAAATTTCCCACAACGGGGTCGCCCACTAAAACGGAAGCGTCCTACACGAAATGTCGACTCGACCGACTGCGTAAACCCGTAGATCCACGCAAAGTCCCGTGCCTTTGAAAGACACAGGGAAATGTGGATGCCCAGTTCCAATAAGCCCGTCGATTTCGTCCTCGACATCGACGGTTTGCGCCACGACCTTCAAGTGCTTGAGTTCAGTGCCAGGGAGGCACTCAACCAACCCTACGAGGTTCTGCTCGAACTTGTCAGCGAACGGCCTGACCTTGCACTTGAATCGCTGCTGCATCAATCAGCCTTTCTGACATTTGCGCCAGACGGTTCGGGCATTCACGGGCAGATCCATCGAGTCGCTCAAGGTGATTCCGGCAAGCGCCTGACGCGGTATCAAATCACCCTGGTGCCCCGTCTCGCCTACCTCGCCCATCGCCACAACCAGCGTATCTTCCAGCACCAGAGCGTTCCGCAAATCATCGCCAGCCTTCTCGGCGACCATGGCTTGCAGTCCGACGCCTGGCATTTCCAGCTGAGTGTCGACTACCCGCCCCGGCCTTATTGCGTGCAGTACAACGAGTCTGACCTGAGTTTTCTCCAGCGCCTGTGCGAGGAGGAAGGGCTGCACTTTCACTTCCGGCACAGTGCTGCCGGACACACGCTGGTGTTCGGCGACGACCAGACCGTTTTCCACAAACCGGACACGCCCACGGCGTATGTACAAGGCAGTGGCATGGTTGCCGAGCTGGCCGTCATTGATCGTTTTCAGGTACGTCTGGAAACCCGCACTAATCACGTCATCCGTCGCGACTACCACTTCGAGAAACCTCAGGTGCAACTCGACGCCGCCGCAAAAAAACCGCACCTGCCCGCGCTTGAGGATTACGCGTTTCCCGGGCAGTTCACTCACCGCGAGCGCGGCAAACACTTGAGCCAACGGGCATTGGAACGGCATCGTGCCGATTTCCGCCAAAGCCATGGCCGCAGTGACCAAAGCCGCATGCACGCGGGCCATTTCGTCGACATGACCGGCCACCCGCGCGCGGACTGTAACGGTCTTTGGCTGCTCACTGGGATCACGCATCGTGGGAAGCAGCCGCAAGTGCTTGAGGAAACGCTGACGCAGGCGGCGTCCGCGGACGGCTTTCACCAAGGCTATCGCAACGAGTTCGTCGCAACGCCGTGGGATGTCCCGTTCCGCCCCGCCCTCGAACATTTGAAACCACGCATGGCCGGCACCCAACACGCCATCGTCACCGGGCCCGCCGGCGAAGAGATTTATTGCGACGCTTATGGTCGGGTCAAGGTTCAACTGTTCTGGGATCGCGACGGCGAGCGCAACGAACGATCCAGTTGTTGGCTGCGCGTCGCCGCAGGCTGGGCTCATGACCGGTACGGCAGCGTGCAGATTCCCCGCGTCGGCATGGAAGTGCTGGTGGGCTTTACCGACGGCGATCCGGACAAACCGTTCGTTCTCGGCTGCCTGCCCAACGCCTCGACGCCGGTGCCGCTGGATTTGCCAGCCGAACAGACCCGCAGCATCTTCCGCAGCCAGAGCAGCCCGGGTGGCGGCGGTTACAACGAGCTGCGCATTGAAGACCGAAAAGGTGCCGAAGAAATCGCCGTCCGCGCCCAGCGTGATTTCGTCCAGGTCGTCCTCAACGACGAACGCATTCAGGTCGACAACCAACGATCAGTGGTGGTCAGCGGCATCGCCAGCCATGAACTGCGCAGCGACGAACAGCACCTCACCCACGGCAATCGCCAGACTGAACTGAAGCAGGACGACCACCTCTGGGTACATGGCGACCAGCACATCCGCGTCGCCAGTCAGCGGCTCAGCGCCGCGCAACAGGTGCATCTCTGTGCCGGGCAGCAGATCGTCATCGACGCCGGCGCGAGCCTGACGATCAAGGCTGGCGGGCATTGGCTGACGTTGGGGCCGGACGGCATTTTCAGCAGCGTCCCCATTGTGCAAGGCGGCGTCCCCGCCACCGGTCTTCACGCAGAGCCGCTGATGCCCGGCACACTGCCGTTGCTGGCCGTGACGTTTGACCCGCAACAGCAACGCCGGACGCTGGTGTCCAATCGCACCGCACGGTGCCTGATTTGCGAGGCGGCGCAGCAATGATGCCCATGAAATCCTTTCCAGACGATCTCCCATGGGGGCAGCAACAAGCTCTTCTACTGCTTGATGGCGCGACAGTGACCGATTTGCCGGCGCAGCTGAAACAGCTCAACCCCGCTGCCATCACCATTGCGCTGTTCAACCGGCCGCCGTTTGTGGCCCTAGAGGACATCTCGCCATTGCTGGTGCCGGTGGATCGTGTCGACGAGCCCCTCGTACAATTTTTCCTCGCCCATGCCCACGAAGAATGGGGTGCGCTGCTGTTCAGCACAGAAGCGCCCCATGACGTCGCTGAACATTTGCGCAAGCTGCTGACGGTCGAGACGCCCGACGGCCATACGGTGCTGTTGCGGCTGGCCGATGCCGCCGTGATGCGTGCGTTGTTCGACACTGAAGATCCGCAACTGACCGGGCCATTGACCTGCGCAGTGACGGCCGACAGTCGCCATGGCAGCTGGCAGATTCAGCGACCCATCGAATTTGACACGCCGACACTTCAAACGCCTTACCGCTTGAGTGCCGGGCTGGATGCCGCGCTGACGGATGTCGATCAGCGCCGCGTGCTGCTTGACCTTGACGCTCATTTGCTCGCGCACTTTCCCGACCAGCACGTCGGTGACAGCGTCGCCTCTCGCTGGCCTGCGCTAGAGCAATGCCAGGCCCAAGCGCAGAGCATCGGCCTGAGCACACCGTCAGAGCTGCTGTATTACGCCAACGTCATGGCCTGGCTCGACGGCGATTCCGAGCAGCATCCGCAAATCCATCAGTTGCTCCATACGCCTTCCCTGCAATCACCCGGCGAACGCGTCGCTCTGGCGGCGGCGCTGGCTTACGACTGGGCTATACAACGAGGCCGACCATGACCCATCCCGCCAACCTCGCGGCCGCCGCTGCCTCGAAAACCACCGTCGGCTCACCCGGTGCCTGTCCCTTGCGGCAAACCCATGTGCAACTGCTGCCGTTGCGTTACGGGCTGGTCGAGCGGCCGCTTGATCCCAGTGCCGAGCTGACGCTGCCTTATGCCCTTTCCGCCCGGCCCGTGGGCGTGCGGATGTTGCGCGACGGCTGGCTGTACATCATCGACGGCCTCAGCGGCGAGCTTCACGAATACCGCACGCAGGACGGCACGGTCAGCGCGCTGCTGCACAAGGGTAAAACCGTCAGCGAGGATCAGCGTTCGCCCATCGAAGAGCGCCCGGCGCTGATTTTTTCCCGGCGCAGCACCTTGTACGTCACCTTCGCCGAGGTGCAGTGGACGGCGCAGAAATGCCGGCAAGTCCTCGACAGCGCCGAGGAGCGCGAACATTTCATGCAGGTTGTCGACCTGGGGGCGGTGAATTGCGAAACCGGCGGCAAGGATCTGTTGAACGTCCATCAGGCCAAACGCTGGTTGGCGGAGCTCGGTACCGCACCTGCGTCTACTGAAGGTGAGTTGCCTGCGGTGCAGGTCAGCGATGCCCCGGAACACGAGCGCGAACCCTATCTGTGGGAGCAGCCCCGGCGGTTTCGCGAGGCGCACATTGGCGAGTTTCTCGGTCGGGTGCAGCCGCCTTATCAGGACGACACATTGTTTCTGCTGGTCAACGACGATCTCGGCGTGCTGCGCGATCTGGCCGATTATCAGGATGTCGTGGTCGGCTGGGTCAACGACTGGATGGAGGCCGGCAACAACGAGCGCGATTACTTGCTGGCGAGTTATATCGAGTCGTTGAGTCAGCTTGGCGCCGAGGATTTCGACGGGCTGGCAAACGCCACTGACAGCCCTCAGGCCAAGGCGTTGTTTGCCGATCTGGAACAGTTGCCGGAACCGGATCGCACCCAAACCCGCACGGCCCTGCTCGACTATTTGAACCAGGGCGGCCGGATCGAACCGGACGAGATCAGCGCGACGCCAGAACTCACCCAGGCGAGGGAAAAGGCCCTCGACGAGTCATTGGCCCTGAACCGTTTCGATGGCATGGCGCCGGATTTCAACGCCCACAGCCGCACGTCGGCGGAGGCGGATCGGCGCTATTTCACCCGGCAGTATTTCGCCGCCATCGCGCCGGAGGACTTCGTCGATCGTCACCTGACTACGCTGGTCAATCTGGGCAAGGATCAGGATCGGCGCATGCGAGACGTGCTCGACGGCCCGGTGTTCAGCGGCAAGCGCGGGGTCAACGATCTCATTGACCGCCCGGCCATGGATCGAGTCCTTAATCAGCACCGCGACGACATCGGACGTTGGAACCGCTTGCTCGAGCGCATCACGACCGACCGTATTGATATGGTCTGCGCAGGCCGCTATCAACGGTCGGCCTGGTACTTCGATGCCAATGAACCGACGCAACTCGGCCAGGCCTTGGTGGCTGAATACGCCTGCGTCAAAGACCTCTGCCGCAGCGACGAAGCCAGCCTCAAGCTACTCGGCTATCTGGAGGAACACCCGGAACTGACCCGAGCGCTGTTTTACACCTTGCCGCTGCGCCTGCAACCGGATCAGGCCGCGCAATATTCAACCCTGTTCAATGCTGGCATGGCGACGTTCAACAACCTGCCGCACTGGCTCAAAACCCTGCAAACCGTCGAACACTCGCACCTGCCGGCCCTCGACGACCTGCCCGACCCCACCCGCGCCGTCGCCGAGGCCGTGCAGCACAGCTACAGCCCGGCGCTGAACCTGGGCCTGGCCCGGGCGCTGGAAAGTTTTGACTTGGACAGCGGCAAAATCCCCGACCTCGACGAACTGTTTCTGCGCCTGCCCAAAGCCCTGAAATTGCGCCTGTTCGACGCCGCACGAACCACCGGCGTGACCTTCACCGTCGCCAGCGCCGCCGAACACAGCGCCCTGCAAAGCGCGATCAAGGAAGTGCTCAGAGAACGCGAATACCTGATGACGCTCAACCGCGAACGCGACCGACTTACCCACAACAAAAACCGCCAGGGCCACAAAACGGCGCGGGCGGTGGAATTGCAGGAGGAAATTGTGCGGGTGCGCGCGCAACTGGCGCTGATTGAAGGGAGGCTTGCCGGGGCGTTGAGCCCGATTGCCGAACTGCCGGATGCATCGATGCGCTTGTATGGCGCAACGCCGGCGCGGGCCGGGGTGACGGCGGTGTTTGCGCCGGCGCAGCAACAGGAAGTGCGGGGGGTGTTGAGGAATATTCGGCTGGGGGTCGCGAGTGTGCCGAATGCGAGTCTGGTGAGGACGGAGGGGTTGGGGTTGGTGGTTTTGATGGTGCAGGTGGTGAATTTGGTGGGCGTATTTCGAGAAGTACGCAACCAGGTGCCTAACGAGCGAGTTTGGAAACCTTTGATCACTGCGACGGCAGCGACTGGGGCCGTCGGGTTTATTGCTGCGCAAAGTTTTACGGACACAGCATTGAAAGCGCGCAGTTCAACGCTTGTTGCAGGCCTTCAACATCATGCTTTGCAAAATGTACATATACAGATGGGCAAGCTACATATTGGGTTGGGGCTTGTTACCTATGGTCTTGGGTTCCTTTCCTCAGCCGTTAGTCTTAACAATCAACTCCAAAATTGGGAGCAAGCGGTTCGCAGTGGAAATCGCTCAGCCAAGAGCGCCGCATCTCTCGCTGCGGTGGGAGCGGCAGGAATGACAACCGTCAATGCATATGGTCTGGGTCAAACGTTGTACTCGGGCTATACCGTCATTACCGCAGCAAACAGCGCCGCACGCAAAGCCGCCTGGGCCGCAGCCGGTACACGTCTCTCCACAGTGTTTTTTCGCTTTAATCTCGCCGGGGCGTTATTCACGGTGCTCGAACTAAGCGGTACCTGGCTATTCAACCGCTACAACATCAGCGCCCATGATAAATGGCTAAAAATCACCCCGTGGAGCCTGGACGCCGAAACTCGCGGCGATCACTCACTGGACGATTATCAACGCTATCTGGCCTTTCTCATTCAAGCGCCCTATGCCCAACTGGGCGAGAACCCACACGACTCATGGCTCAAAAGCCTGCTTTTCAAAGCCAGGCCCAGCGATATCCATTTGGTTTTGCCAGGATTAACGCTGGCCAACTTCCTGCCACCACTGGGTGGGAAACCGAGCCATCGACTGGGTATCGGCGCACACCGTATTTCCATGCCTTTGCACAGTCGCGGCGCGCCACGCGAACGCAAGGATGTCATCAGCGAGGAAGTCGTCAGCAGCTTGCGAATTGTGCAATCAAAGCCCGAGGGGCTGGTGCTCTGCCTTCAATATCCCGTAGATCCGGACACGGAGTTCACCCCTGCCACTGAAACACTGGAACTGGCCGTCTGCATCCAGACCCTGAACGCCAAAGGTGAATGGATATCACGAACTCAAGTGATCCATCTGAAGCCTCGCAGTGAGGGCCACTTTGCTGTGGTTTCCCCTCAACTGGTCAAAGGCAATCCACCGGTTTTGCATGTTGAAACCCAATTTCTGGAGCGGGCCGATCATGCCGAATAAATGCGAGTTCTCCGTATGTCAATCCCTACTCCAAAAGCCTCCTAAGGCGGGAGACATCGAACCTTTCGTTGGGGGAAAAATTACCTATCTTGCTCCACTCCCATTACCCACACCCATGCCTGCCTACGGCCCGCATATCGGCGAATTAAACGATGCGTATATGGACTTCGGGCTTGGTTCTCCTGCCGTTTTTTCGTGGCAGGTCATATTGGGAGGCACATTCGCTCTTTCGTTTACACAAATATTTATATTCCCCCTGATCACCGGAATGATGGGAATTATATTTGGGTATGAATCAGAACTTATCTGGGAATCAATGGTGGGCATTTTTGAAGTTGGGCACGAAACCACTTCAGTAGTCGGCCCACTTATTCTGTTCATAGGCCTCGCCACCTGGCACCACAACCACAAAAAACGCATCTCAATCATCCCCACCCGCTTCAACCGCCAACGCCGCGAAGTCTGTTTCATGCCCGAAGGCGCCACCGAACCGGTCTTCGTCCCCTGGGAATCACTCTCGGCCTGGATCATCGAAGCCCAAGGCGTGACCCAATACGGCGTCCAGCGCCAATACGGCATGGGCATCGGTTTCCAGCACGGCGAAAACCTGACCAGCGTGGAATTCCCCTGCGCCGGCCTGCCGCTCGCCATCAGCCACTGGGAAGCGATTCGCGGCTACATGGAATACGAGGTCAACGACCTCAAATCCACCCAGGATCTGCAAGACCTTCAAGGCCCCGACGACCCACCGCACGAAGGCCTGCACACCTTCTACAACGCCCGCGCCCGCATGCACCAGGAAATCCGCAACGGCGAACGCAATCGGCTGTCGGGGTTCTTCTGGTATCTCTATCACGTCATGACGCTGTGGACGCTGCCCAACCACATCACCGAATGGGAGGTGCGGCGCCTGGCAAGAATCGGCAAACAGACATTGCCCGACGTCATGCGCGAATGGTCAGAACCGCTGCCAAAGGCCCAATGGGCCAAGCCGAGCGAAATACTGCTGCGCCTGAGCGAACAAGTGCGCAAACTGCAAAAACGCCAGCCGCGCCGGCCGATTACCGAGATCTTTGCAGAAGTGCAACGCTCGGCGCTGAACGGAGCGAAACACGCATGAGTACGCCTTCAAAGTTGCCAATTAATGACCAAACCCGAAACGCCGGAGAGATTGAGCCTTTCCCTGGCGGAACGATCACCTACTTAGCCCCCCTGCCATTACCCACCCTTTCGCCGGCCTATGGCCCTCATATAGGGGAACTAAATAATGTGTTCATGGATTTCGGGTTAGGGGCGCTACACGTGTTTTCTTGGCAAGTCATATTAGGGGGACCATTCAGTGTTTCGTTCATGATCGTCTTTTTATTCCCTTTGTTGACGGGATTTTTGGGGATTATTTTTGGTTATGAATTAGGACATATCTGGGAATCAATGATCGCGATGTTTGAAGTTGGGTACGAAACCACATTATCAACTTCCCCTTTCCTCCTGTTGATAGGCCTTGGCGTCTGGCACCACAACCACAAAAAACGCGCCTCAATCATCCCCACCCGCTTCAACCGCCAACGCCGCGAAGTCTTTTTCATGCCCGAAGGCGCTACCGAACCGGTCTTCGTCCCCTGGGAATCACTCTCGGCCTGGATCATCGAAGCCCAGGGCGTCAGCCAATACGGCGTCCAGCGCCAATACGGCATGGGCATCGGTTTCCAGCACGGCGAAACCCTGACCAGCGTGGAATTCCCCTGCGCCGGCCTGCCGCTCGCGATCAGCCACTGGGAAGCGATTCGCGGCTACATGGAATACGAGGTCAACGACCTCAAATCCATCCAGGATCTGCAAGACCTGCAAGGCCCCGACGATCCGCCCCACGAAGGCCTGCACACCTTCTACAACGCCCGCGCCCGCATGCATCAGGAAATCCGCAACGGCGAACGCAATCGGTTGTCGGGGTTCTTTTGGTACCTCTATCACGTCATGACCCTGTGGACGCTGCCCAACCACATCACCGAATGGGAAGTGCGGCGCCTGGCAAGAATCGGCAAACAGACATTGCCCGACGTCATGCGCGAATGGTCAGAACCGCTGCCAAACGCGCAATGGGCCAAGCCGAGCGAAGCATTGCTGCGCCTGAGCGAACAAGTGCGCAAACTGCAAAAACGCCAGCCGCGCCGGCCGATTACCGAGATCTTTGCAGAAGTGCAACGTTCGGCGCCGAACGGAAAGCGTCGCGCATAAGCGGACATGGCCACGCTTTTCGTCCTGCTGTTCGATGCCGTCGATGATTTCAACGACGTACTCTGCGGCGAAACCGGTCATCGTTTCTGTAGGAGGTGCCGAAGGCTGCTCCTACATTGGGAACGGGCATCCGCGTTCAAATGCCAGTAAACTCCTCTCCTTTTCGCCGCCCTTTTCGTCTTCGCGGCCATCACCTGATTATTGGCGGAGTCCACCTTGCGTCTGTTCCACACCTCCGACTGGCACCTTGGGCAGAACCTGCACGGCCAGGAGCGCGATTTCGAGCATGCATGCTTTCTTGAATGGCTGCTGCGCCAACTGAAACTGGCGCAGCCGGACGTGCTGCTGATCGCCGGGGACATCTTCGACACGGTCAATCCGCCGGTCAAAGCCCAGGAAAGCCTTTATAACTTCATCGTCAGCGCCCACGAGCAGCTGCCATCGCTGACTATCGTGATGATCGCCGGCAATCACGACTCCGGTTCGCGCATCGAATTGCCCGCACCGTTGATGCGGCGTTTGCGCACTCATGCGCTAGGCCGCGTGTTGTGGCTGGACGACGGCCAACTCGACGCCGAACGCCTGTTGCTGCCGCTGCCGGATGCCACAGGGGAAATCGCCGCGTGGTGCCTGGCGCTACCGTTCCTGCGGCCGGCGGAAGTGACCGGCGCGCAGTTGGGCGACAACTATTTGCGCGGTATCGGTCAGGTGCATGAATGGCTGATCGAGGCGGCCAACGCCAAACGCAAACCCGGGCAGGCGCTGATCGCCATCAGCCATGCGCACATGGCTGGCGGTTCAGTCTCGGAAGACTCCGAGCGCAGTCTGATCATCGGTAATGCCGAAGCGCTGCCGGCCAGTCTGTTCGGGTCAAGCATCAGCTACGTCGCCCTCGGCCACTTGCACAAGCCGCAGAAGGTCAACGGCGAAGACCGGATTCGCTACAGCGGTTCGCCGATCCCGCTGTCGTTCTCGGAGATTGGCTATCAGCATCAGATTCTCGACATCGTTCTCGATGGCGAAACCCTGGTCAGCGTCGAGCCGAAGCTGATCCCGCGCGCGGTCAACCTGCAACGCATCGGCCCGGCGCCGTTGGCAGAAATCCTGCTGCAACTGGCGGACTTGCCCAACGTTGATCTGCTCGCTGACACCCAGCGCCAACCTTGGCTGGAAGTCCGTGTGCGTCTAGACGAGCCGCAGCCGGATCTGCGTCACCAAGTGGAAAGCGCGCTGGAGGGCAAAGCCGTGCGCCTGGTGCGCATTGCTGCCGAATATGCGGGCACCGGTGGCCGCGACGGCGCGGATGACGGCAGCGCACTGATCGAACTGGATCAGCTCACGCCACAGGAATTGTTCAGCCGCGCCTGGCTCGACAACTACGGCAACGAAGTCGATGAACAGACGTTGAAGGACTTCGCTGAACTGCTGCAAGACGTGCAACTGGAGGGCGAGCAGCCATGAAGATTCTCGCCATCCGCTTGAAAAACCTTGCCTCCCTGGCCGGCCCTTTCGAAATTGATTTCACCGCCGAACCGCTGGCCAGCGCCGGACTGTTCGCGATCACCGGCCCCACCGGCGCCGGTAAAAGTACCCTGCTCGATGCCTTGTGCCTGGCGCTGTTCGGCGCCGTGCCGCGCTTGAACAACACAGGCCGCGACGCCAAAGTGCCGGACGCCGACGGTGAAATCGCTACCGGCGACCCGCGCACGCTGTTGCGCCGTGGCACCGGTGAAGGCTACGCGGAAGTAGATTTTGTCGGCGTCGACGGCCGTCGATATCGCGCGCGCTGGGAAGCCAATCGAGCTCGGGAAAAGGCTGGCGGCAAGTTGCAAGCCAGCCGCCAAAGTTTGCGCGACATCGATCAGGATCAATTGCTCGCCAGCCAGAAAGGCGAATACAAGACACAACTGGAAACAGCCCTCGGCCTGAACTTCGAACAGTTCACCCGCGCGGTGCTGCTGGCGCAAAGCGAGTTCAGCGCGTTCCTCAAGGCCGACGATAACGACCGCAGCGAGCTGCTGGAAAAACTCACCGACACCGCGCTCTATACACGCCTCGGCCGCCGCGCCTTCGACAAGACCAAAGAGGCCCGCGAAGCGCACAAGCTGTTGCAGGATCAGGCCATCGGCGTGACACCGCTAACGCCCGAGGCCCGTGCCGAACTCGACGAGCGCTTCAACGCGGCCCAGCAGCAACTGAAGCTGCAACAGGCCCAACTCAAGCAACTGGAACAGCAGCACACTTGGCTGAAAGATTTGCGCCAGTTGCAAGACTCGCAACAAGCCGCCGTCGAACAATTGCTCGGCGCTCAGCAGCAGTGGGATTTGCTGAGCGCTGACCGTGAGACCTTGACGCGCTTGGAACAACTCGCCCCGCAACGCCATCAGTTCGCCCGCAAGGCACAGGTGGATGGGTTGCTGACGCCACTGGCCGCACAGATCGCCGAGCACACCCGTCAGCACGGCGAACTGACTGAACGTCAGTCGCTGCTGGAGCAACGGCTGGGCGCGGCACAGCTTGCCCTCGGCGAATCACAAAAGCGTCAGGTCGACAGCGCACCGTTGCTGCGTGAAGCCTTCGAAGTGCAAAGCACCCTCGCCCGCCTCCTCAAGGAAGCGGCCGGCGCCGCCGAGGCGAAACTCAATGCACAATCGGCGAGTACTCACGGACAAGGCACTATTCAAAACTTGCTTGAGCAGCAAGAACGGGTCGCCCAGCGCTTGCAACAAATTGCCGCTGATCTCGAGAAAAGCGCTCACCTCGCGCCATTGAGCGACGCCTGGAAGGCTTACCGCGACCGCTTGCAGCAATTGATGCTGATCGGCAATCGTCTCAACAAAGGCCAGGCCGAACTGGCCAACCTGGAACAGAACGCCACACGCACCGTTGAAGCGTTCACCACGCAAAAACAGCAACTGGAAGTGCTGTACAAAGAGGCCGGTGCCGAGCCGGACGCCGTGGCCGAGCAGATCGGCATTCTCGGCAGCCTGCTGCAAGACAATCGCAAACAACTGCGCGCCATCGAAGACCTCAGTCGACTGTGGGCCACTCAAAAGGAACTGGACACCCGCGCCAGCGACTTGCAGCAACGCCAGCTCAGCGCGCAGCAGGAACGCGATCGCCTGACTCAGGATGGCGTGAAAACCAAAGCCGAACTGACCATTGCCGAACAAACCCTCAGCGTCACCCGCGAACTGCTGGAGCGTCAGCGTCTGGCGCGCAGTGCCAGTGTCGAAGAGTTGCGGGCGCAATTGCACGACGGCGAACCGTGCCCGGTCTGCGGCAGTCACGAGCATCCGTATCATCAGCCGGAAGCACTGCTGCAAAGCCTCGGCCGGCATGACGAAAGCGAACAGGCCAACGCCCAGCAAACTGTGGATCTGCTCAAGGAAAAACTGACCGAACTGCGCGCGGACGTCGGTGGCGTGATCGCCCGGCAGAAAGAATTGCTGCAACAGCAGGAACAGGTCGCGAGCCAGCAGCAAGCCCTGGCGCCAAGCCTGGCGGCGCACCCGTCGTCGGCCTCGCTGATGAATCAGGACGCGGCCAAACGCGATGCCTGGCTCACCCAGCAAAGCAGTCAGTTGAACCAGAGCATCGTCCAGGACGAACAGCGTCAGACCGCTTTGCTCACCCTGCAACAGGATGCCGCACGTCTTGCCCAACAACTGCGCCAGGCCGAAACCGCGCATCAGCAAGCGGCTCAACAGCTGGCTAACCAGCAACGCGAACTGAGCAGCGACCGTCAGCGTCTCGACGAGGAACTCACCGCGTTTGCCAGCCTGCTGCCGGCCGATACGCTGGAGGCGTTGCGCAACCAACCGGCCGAAACGTTCATGCAGCTCGATCGGCAAATCGCCGAGCGCCTGGCGCAACTCGATCAGCAAAAAGAAGAATTGGACGAGCAACTACAGCGTCAGCAAACGCTGGAGAAGGAACAGGATCGCCAGCAGACCCGCGTGCAACAGCAGCGGAGTGCCGAAACAGCTTTCAATGCCTTGGCTGAGCAGCAACAGACGAGCCAGCAAAAACTTGCCGAACTGTTGGGCGAACACGGCAGCGCCGAAAATTGGCAGCAACACCTGGAACACGCCGTTGAACAGGCGCGCTCCGCCGAAACCTCCACGGCGCACGAGCTGCAAAGTGTTCGCACGCAACTTGTGCAGATCGCGACTGAACTGAAGTCGCAGCAAGAACGTTTGTCGGTGCTGGAAACTGAACATAACAGCCTCGCCACCGGCATCAGCGAATGGCGCGCGCTGCATCCCGAACTGGATGACGGCGGCCTCGAAGCTTTGCTGCGGGTGGGTGATGCCGATGTCGCTGACCTGCGCCAACGCTTGCAACACAACGAAAAAGCCATCGAACAAGCCAACGTGTTGGTGCAGGAGCGCGACCGACAGCTGCAAAGTCATCAGGCGCAGCACAATGGCAACCTCGATGCCGAACAACTCGCCAGCGCCCTCACCGACCTGCAAAACCAGTTCGCCGCCAGCGAACAGCAATGCGCTGAGCTGCGTGCCGAGCAAAGCGAGGATCAGCGTCGGCAAAACGCCAATCAGGCACTGGCGCAACAAATCGCCGACGCTTACGCGGAATATCAGCGCTGGGCGCGCCTCAACGCACTGATCGGCTCGGCCACCGGCGACACCTTCCGCAAGATCGCCCAGGCCTACAACCTCGATCTGCTGGTGCATCACGCCAACGTGCAACTGCGCCAACTGGTCAAACGCTATCGCCTGAAACGCGGTGGCAGCATGCTCGGTTTGCTGGTGATGGACACGGAAATGGGCGATGAATTGCGCTCGGTGCATTCGCTGTCCGGCGGCGAGACGTTCCTGGTGTCGCTGGCATTGGCGTTGGGGCTGGCGTCGATGGCGTCGAGCACCCTGAAAATCGAATCGCTGTTTATCGACGAAGGTTTCGGCAGCCTCGACCCGCAATCCCTGCAACTGGCCATGGACGCGCTCGACGGTTTACAGGCCCAAGGCCGCAAGGTTGCGGTGATTTCCCACGTGCAGGAAATGCACGAACGGATACCGGTGCAGATTCAGGTGCAGCGCCAGGGCAATGGTTTGAGCACGCTGGAGGTGAAATGAACACGCTGTATTCCTTCCGGCGCTGCCCTTACGCCATGCGCGCGCGAATGGCTTTGCGCTATTCGGGCGTGGCGCTGAATATCGTTGAGGTCAGCCTCAAGGCCAAACCTGCCGAGATGCTCGCGCTGTCGCCCAAAGGCACGGTGCCGGTGCTCGATGCGAGTGGTCAGGTGCTGGAGGAAAGTCTGGAGATCATGCGCTGGGCGCTGGCGCAACATGATCCGGATGATTGGTTGCTCAAGGACGATCCGCAGGGAATGGCCCGCATCAATGGATTGATCGAAGCCAACGACCAAGCGTTCAAGGTGCACTTGAATCGCTACAAATACGCCGAGCGCTATCCAGAGCAACCGATGCAGGTGTATCGCGCTGAAGGTGCGTTGTTTCTCAACCAACTCGATGAACGATTGAGCGGTCATGACTACTTGCTGGGCGATCAACCCTGCCTGGCGGATGTGGCATTGATGCCCTTCATCCGTCAATTCGCCCACGTTGATCGCGACTGGTTTGCACAAACGCCTTACCTACGTTTGCAGGCCTGGCTGCAGCGCTATATCGAATCCGACCTGTTCACGTCCATCATGAAAAAATAGCCACCGTGTAGGGGCTGCCGAAGGCTCGGGGGGTTCAGGCTAAGGCGGCGCACATGTTCAGCGCGCCGCAATCGATTTCGAACGGGCCGAGGAATGGGGCCGACGCCCTGCACGGCGGATTGCCCGACAGCATCGCCGACGCGTTGGCCCGCTCGATGTCATGAGCAATGGTGTGCCTGGCTTCGATGGCCCGAGCCAGTGATCCGACCGAGCCCTGGCCAATCCCCAGCAGCGCCGTGCCGTTGGTGATGAAGGCGAGCGTCGCGATCACCCAGAGTCTGTACCCTTTCATACCCCGAGTGCTTCTGTGAGTTCAGCGTGATCGACCGCTGCGTTTTGCGTGCGGTGTTCAAACTGGATGCCGGGGCTTGCGACGTCTATCGGCGCGTTGAAGCTGTGTTCGAGCTGGGACGAAATGCTGACAACCACGACCAGCGCCAAATACAGACCGATGGCCACATAGGCGCCGCGTTTGGCGGAAGTGATGAGTGCGCTGGCCATGATCTTCTCCATTGGCGGGTTGCGATGGCCACAGAATCGATCAAATAAGCGGAACGAACCACTCAGCGTTTCCCATACCAAGTATCAGCTTCGTTAATCATTAAGCGACACTATCCGGCCGCTAAACAAAACCTATCGCCCTCAATCGCACGCGCGTGTAAGGGCTGCCGAAGGCTGCGATCTTTTGATTTCATAAGATCAAAAGATCGCAGCCTCCTGCAGCCCCTCGGGGAGTGCGGATTCGGTCATTTCAGTGTTGGATTTTGTGATCCAGCGCGGCATAGAAGTTCGCGCTCTGTTGCAGGTATTTTTGGGTGTAGCTTTGCGCGTGGGATTTTTTGCTGCTGACTTCAACGCTGGCACTGGCTGGCAGAGCGACGGTGGCGGAGATGGCGGAAGCGGCGATAACGGAGAAAAGATTGAAGTTCATGGCGGTAACCCTCGTGTTCGTTTGGTTTGCTTGCCCGTTTGGGCCGTGGAGCAAACGTAACGCTCGAGGGTTGGTTGCCTGAAATGCTTTGAAACACTAGCGATTATCAGCGTCATCGATACACCGCTTCAGGCCCCGTAAACCGGGACCTGCGGCTCATTGACGCACGATAAACTTCACATCGCTCGGCGCGTCCATCGGCAACTTTTGCACGGTTTTACCGAGCAGACCGGTGTTGGCATCGCGCTCGACGACGACGATCTGGTTGCTCTTCTGGTTGGCAATCAGCACAAAGTTGCCGCTCGGATCGAGGCTGAACTCACGGGGATGATCGCCTTCAACGGAGCGTCGCTGCAGCTCTTTGAGCTGACCGGTCGCCGGGTCGATGGCGAACACCAGCATCTGGTTGGCGGTACCACGGTTACTCACATAAAGGAATTTGCCGTCGCTCGATGTGTGCAACGCGGCGGCTGCCTTGTCCGAGGTCGGCTGGCCGGCGGCGAGGTCGACCATTTGGGTCTGCTTCAGCACGCCGTCGTTGTAATCGAACACTGCCACCTGCGCGCTCATTTCCATGGTCAGCCAGGCGTGTCTGCCATCGGCGCTAAACAGCAAATGACGCGGGCCGCTGCCCGGCGGCAAGGCTACAAACGGTGTTTTCGCCGGGGTCAGCGGCAGATCTGGATTGGCTTGCGGGTCGAGTTGGTAGATGAACACCTTATCCGCGCCGAGATCGTTGGAGAACACGTAACGGCCGTCCGGCGACGATACGGTCGAGTGAACATGGTTCGACGCCTGGCGTTCGGCATTCACGCGACTCGCCGGGTGAGCACTCATCTGCACCACAGGCTTGAGTTTGCCGTCACCACCCACCGGCAACACTGCGAGGGTGCCGCCCGGATCTTCCACTACAGAGTAGTTGCTGACGAACAAATGGCTCGCATCGCCGCTCAGACTCGAATGGGTGGGTTCGTTACCCAGGCTTTGTACTTGATTGATCAGGCTGATCTCGTGTGTTTTCGGGTCGATCGCATAGCTGCTGACGCGGCCGACCGGATCTTTCTGGCCCGGGCCGTTTTCGTTGACCACGAATAGCCGTTGCTGATCCCGGGACAGGGTCAGCCAGGACGGATTTCCGCTCTTAATCACTTGCAGCGGCTTGGCGTCGATCTGTCCGGTGGCGCTGTCGAAATTCATTCGATAGATGCCCTGACTGGTGTTGGCGGTGTAGGAGCCGACCAGCAGTTGAAAGCTTTCGGCGGATGCGCTGGAAATACCCATCGCGCCGACGCTGCCGGCCATCAGCAGCGGCCAGAATTTACGCATTGTCATTGTGTTCTTCCTCGTCGTCATCACTGCCGCCGAAGGCCTCAATCAGCACCAGGCGATGTTCGCCAAACTCGCCGACAATCACCCAGCTTTGCAGGTCGTTGTCGAAGGTGGCGGCTCTGACTTGTTCGGGGGTGAATTCCCAGTGTTTCGACAAGCGACCGTCCATGAGTTCGATGTGCAGCCCGTCGTCTTCATAGAGGGAGAATTCAAAGGCGTGCAAGCCATCGATTTCGACCATGTCGCAGTGTTCGAGGGCTTGGAGAAGTGTGGTGGCAGTCATGGCAGTCGGTCTTTCAGGGGGAAAGGGCCAATGATAGCTCAATGTGACCGCCGCCCCTCTGGACGGGCGGCCGCAGGCTGCGATCTTTTAACGCCGAGCGTTCCGAAATGCATTCCCACGCGGCGCGTGGGAATGCTCACCGGTTGGGGTCAGAGGGCTTCGCGTGACGGCTTGCCGTCGACGAGGCGCTGGATCTGCAACGGATTAGCGTTTTTCAGCGGTTCCGGCAGCAGGCTGTCGGGGTAGTTCTGGAAACACACCGGACGCAGGAAGCGGTCGATGGCCAGCGTGCCCACCGAAGTGCCACGGGCATCGGAGGTTGCCGGATACGGCCCGCCGTGGACCATCGAATCACAGACTTCGACACCGGTTGGGTAACCGTTGAGCAGGATGCGCCCGACTTTTTGCTCCAGCAGTGGCGTCAGTTCGGGGAACTGCTCGAAATCTGCCGGCTCGCCGATGATCGTCGCCGTGAGTTGCCCGTGCAGGCCGTGAAGCGCGGCGCTCAGTTGCGCCTGATCCGCCACTTCGACAATCACCGTGGTCGGGCCGAACACTTCTTCCTGCAACGCTTCGTCGCCATTGATCAGCAGACTGGCGTCAGCCTTGAACAACTGCGGCTGCGCCTGATTGCCCTGTTGCGGATTGCCGGCCAGATGCTCAATGCCGGAATGCGCCAAAAGTTTTTGCAAGCCTTTGCCATAGCTGCCGAGGGTGCCGGCGTTGAGCATGGTTTGCGCAGGCTGGTCGCCGATCAACGAGGCAACTTGCTCAACGAATGCGGTGAACTGCGGCGAGCGAATGCCGATGACCAGGCCCGGGTTGGTGCAAAACTGGCCGCAGCCTTGCACCACCGAAGCGGTCAGGTCGCGGGCAACGGTTTCGGCCCGGGCAGCCAGGGCTTGAGGCAGCACGATGACCGGATTGATGCTCGACATCTCGGCGAACACCGGAATCGGTTGCGGGCGTGCGGCGGCCATGTCGCACAGCGCGCGGCCACCCTTGAGCGAACCGGTAAAACCAACAGCCTGAATCGCCGGATGCTTGACCAGCCATTCACCGACGCCACCGCCGTAAATCATGTTGAACACACCGGCCGGCATCGCGGTTTTTTCCGCTGCGCGAATGATCGCATCGGCGACCAGCTCCGCCGTCGCCATATGTCCACTGTGGGCCTTGAACACCACCGGGCAACCGGCGGCCAGCGCCGACGCGGTATCGCCTCCGGCCGTGGAAAACGCCAGCGGAAAGTTACTCGCGCCGAATACGGCGACCGGGCCGAGGCCGATACGGTATTGGCGTAGATCCGGACGCGGCAGCGGCTGACGATCCGGCAACGCTAGATCAATACGTGCTCCGTAGAAATCACCGCGACGCAGCACTTTGGCGAACAGGCGCATCTGCCCGCTGGTGCGGCCGCGTTCGCCCTGAATACGCCCTGCTGGCAGTGCGGTTTCGCGGCAGACCACGGCAACGAAGTCATCGCCCAGTGCGTCGAGCTCATCAGCGATGGCGTCGAGAAATTGCGCGCGGCGTTCAGCGCTGAGGCTGCGATACGCTGAGTAGGCAGACGCGGCGGCTTTGGCGGCGGCGTCGACTTCTTCGGCAGTGGCCTGGATGAAATCGTGGGGCAGCTGCTCGCCGGTTGCGGCGTCAACGCTTTGCAATTTGGTGGTACCGGCCGCGCTGCGCTGCCCGCCGATGTAGTTGTGACCGAGAATCTGAGTCATGGGATCTCCTTAAAGGGTGCCGATGCTGTCCGGTTCAAATGCCGCTGCAACCGGGACGATGCCGTTGACCAGCGGTGCGCCGAATTCAGCCTGGCTGATTTCGAACACATCGCCCGGTTGCGTGCGGATGCCATCGGCGAACGACAGGGTCGCGGTGCCGAAAAAGTGAATGTGCACGTCGCCCGGGCGCAGGAACTGGCTGTATTTGAAGTGGTGATATTCGAGGTTCGCCAAACTGTGGCACATGTTCGCCTCGCCACTGAGGAACTCGTTTTGCCACAACACTTCGCCGTCGCGCAAGATGCGACTGCTGCCTGCCAAGTGTTGGGGTAGCTCACCGACGCGAAGTTCCGGACCATAACTGCAACTGCGTAATTTCGAGTGGGCCAGGTACAGGTAGTTCTTGCGTTCCATCACGTGGTCGGAGAACTCGTTACCGACCGCGAAGCCCAGCCGATAAGGCTTGCCGTCGTTGCCGATGAGATACAGGCCGGCCATTTCCGGCTCTTCGCCGGCGTCTTCGGCAAACGGCGGCAGCGGGAACGGTTGGCCCGGACGCACGACGATGCTGCCATCACCTTTGTAGAACCATTCCGGTTGCACACCGGCTTGCCCCGCCGCCGGTTTACCACCCTCCACGCCCCATTTGAAAATGCGCATGGTGTCGGTCATTGCCGCTTCATCACCGGCGTGCTGGTGCATTTTGTCCCGCGCCGAGGCACTGCCCAAGTGGGTCAGACCGGTGCCGCTGACCAGCATGTGCGCCGGATCCGGATGATCCAGCGGTGGCAGAATGCGCAGGTTGGCGAGCAGCTCGGCGTAATCATGGCTGATGCCCAGACCGAGGGATTGCACTTGCTGCGCCAGGCTATTGCCGGCCTCGATGGCGGCCAGGGCCAGATCGCGCACGGTATGGGCGTCCTGGACTTCGCGAACCGACCCACCCTCGACCACACCAACGCGGCGCTCGCCATTACTCAATTCGAATTGAACCAGATGCATTGAATTTTCTCCCGTGAGCAAAATTTCTGAACCCCGAAGAACTCTGTGGGAACTGGCTTGCCAGCGATGGTGGCGGCACATCCAGAACAAATGTGTCCAACAGATGGCTATCGCTGGCAAGCCAGCTCCCACAGGTCCGGTGGTGATGGATGTCTTGTGTCAGGTTCGGGTCGCGCCTCGTGCGCTCGCGGCAAATTGGTCGGTCGGCAGCACGTGTTTGCGTTCAAGCACGCGATAGACGACGCCGGTCAATATCAACCCGAACACCATCACCCCCGACAAGAAGTACAGCCCCGAGGCCAGAGTGCCGGTGTATTCCTTCAACGCACCGATCACGAACGGACCGATGTAACCGCCGAGGTTGCCCACCGAATTGATCAACGCGATGCCTGCCGCCGCACTCGCACCGGCAAAGAACCGCCCCGGCAACGTCCAGAACACCGCCGTGCAGGAAAAGAGCGCGAACGCCACCAGACACAGCGCCGCCAGTTGCGCGACCGGCAGCGACAGCCAGGCACTGAGGAACAAGCCGATGGCGCCCAACACATAGAGCACCGCCAGATGCCCATATCGGTCATTCAGCCGGTCGGAACTGCGCGGGATGATCAGCAGACCAATGATCCCGAAGATGTACGGCACCGAAGACACGAAACCGGTGGTCAGGTCGCTGCCGCCGAATTGTTTGATCAGCGTCGGCAACCACAATCCCAGGCCATAAATACTCAGGGTCACCGGCAGATAAAACAGCGCCAGCAGCAACACGCGTTTGTCTTTGAGCGCATGCAATGGATTGCCATGGCGGGTCTGCCCGTATTCCTGCAGATCCTTTTTAAGCTCGCCCGTCAGCCAGTCCTTTTCCGCCTGATCCATCCATTTCACCTGGTGCGGGCCGTCCGGCAACCAGCGCAGTACCGGCCAGGTCAGCAGGATCGCCGGAGTGCCGATGACGATGAACAGCCACTGCCAGCCGTGCAGGCCGAGTACGCCGTCCATACCCAGCAAACCACCGGATACAGGCCCGGTGATCATCATGGCAATCGGTTGCGAAAGGATGAACAGTCCGAGGATCTTGCCGCGATGGCGCACCGGAAACCATTGAGTGATGTAGTACAGAACGCCGGGGAAGAATCCCGCCTCCGCCGCGCCAAGCAGAAAGCGCATGACATAGAAGCTGTACGGCCCCTGGACGAACGCCATGCCGATGGTGATCGCGCCCCAGGTGATCATGATCCGCGCGAACCAGCGCCGTGCGCCGAAGCGTTCGAGCATCAGGTTGCTGGGGATCTCCAACAGAAAGTAGCCAATAAAGAACAGCCCGGCACCGAGGCCATAGGCGGCATCGCCGATGCCGATGTCGGCGCCCATGTGCAACTTGGCGAAGCCGACGGCGGAGCGATCCACATAGGCGATCAGGTACAGCAAGATCAGGAAGGGAATCAGTTTGAGGGTGATGCGACGAATAAGCCGCAGTTCCTGGCTCATGAGATCGGTCTCCGATTGTTGTTGTTATAGAACCTCGGGGGACGCCTCTCGCGAAAATCGCCAGGGCCAATCCCTCCGTTGAAAACGACTATATAGTAATACTATTTGAGCAACAACACTTCCAAAGCGGCGAATTTGCGCTTATGTTAAGCCACAGCTCGAACACTATAGTCATACAATAAGAGAATCGATCATGACTGATAAGAAACCCACCCTGCGTTCCGCCCAATGGTTTGGCACGGCCGACAAGAACGGCTTCATGTACCGCAGCTGGATGAAGAATCAGGGCATCGCCGACCACCAGTTTCATGGCAAGCCGATCATCGGCATCTGCAACACCTGGTCGGAACTGACCCCGTGCAACGCGCACTTCCGTCAGATCGCGGAGCACGTCAAACGCGGGGTGATCGAGGCCGGTGGCTTCCCGGTGGAATTCCCGGTGTTCTCCAACGGCGAATCGAACCTGCGCCCGACCGCCATGCTCACGCGCAATCTGGCGAGCATGGACGTTGAAGAAGCGATTCGCGGCAATCCGATTGACGGCGTGGTACTGCTGACCGGTTGCGACAAAACCACGCCGGCACTGTTGATGGGCGCCGCCAGTTGCGACGTCCCGGCCATCGTCGTCACCGGCGGGCCGATGCTTAACGGTAAGCACAAAGGCAAGGACATCGGCTCAGGCACCGTGGTCTGGCAGCTCAGCGAACAGGTCAAGGCCGGCACCATCACCATCGATGATTTCCTCGCCGCCGAGGGCGGCATGTCCCGTTCGGCGGGCACCTGCAACACCATGGGCACCGCGTCGACCATGGCTTGCATGGCCGAAGCACTGGGCACTTCGCTGCCGCACAACGCGGCGATTCCAGCGGTGGATGCACGCCGTTATGTGTTGGCGCACATGTCCGGCATGCGCGCGGTGGAAATGGTGCGCGAAGATTTGCGCCTGTCGAAGATTCTGACCAAGGAAGCCTTCGAAAACGCCATTCGCGTCAACGCGGCCATCGGCGGTTCGACCAACGCGGTGATCCACTTGAAAGCCATTGCCGGTCGCATCGGCGTCGAGCTGGATCTGGACGACTGGACGCGCATCGGTCGCGGCATGCCGACCATCGTCGACCTGCAACCGTCCGGGCGCTTCCTGATGGAAGAGTTTTACTACGCCGGTGGTTTACCAGCGGTGCTGCGTCGTCTCGGCGAGGCCAATCTGATCCCGAATCCGGACGCGCTGACGGTCAATGGCAAATCCCTCGGCGAGAACACCAAGGACGCGCCGATCTACGGCGAAGACGAAGTGATCCGCACCCTCGACAACCCGATCCGCGCCGACGGCGGTATTTGCGTGCTGCGCGGTAACCTCGCGCCATTGGGTGCAGTGCTCAAGCCGTCCGCCGCCACTGCCGAACTGATGCAACACCGTGGCCGCGCTGTGGTGTTCGAGAACTTCGACATGTACAAGGCACGGATCAACGATCCGGAGCTGGACGTTGATGCCAACTCGATTCTGGTGATGAAGAACTGCGGGCCGAAGGGTTATCCGGGCATGGCCGAAGTCGGCAACATGGGCTTGCCGGCCAAATTGCTGGCACAAGGCGTGACCGACATGGTGCGTATCTCGGACGCGCGGATGAGCGGCACGGCGTACGGCACCGTGGTTTTGCACGTGGCACCGGAAGCCGCAGCCGGCGGGCCTTTGGCGACGGTCAAGGAAGGCGACTGGATCGAGCTCGACTGCGCCAGTGGCCGTTTGCACCTGGACATTCCGGACGCGGAACTGGCGGCGCGCATGGCCGATCTGAAGCCGCCGCAGCAGTTGCTGGTGGGCGGTTATCGTCAGCTGTACATCGACCATGTGCTGCAGGCGGATCAGGGTTGCGATTTTGACTTCCTCGTCGGTTGCCGTGGGGCTGAAGTGCCGCGCCACTCCCACTAACCCCGTCGACTGATCGTTCCCACGCTCTGCGTGGGCACGATCATCGTTGCCCCTCCAGTTTGGTCGCGCCTGCTATGATGCGCGGCATCTTCATCGCCTCAGGATCGCGCCGTTCCCCATGGATTACCGCAAACCGTCCGACCGCAAAAGCATGCACTCGCGCATCGTCCAGGAACTGGGCATGCAGATCGTCTCCGGACGCTTCAAGCCCGACGACAAACTGCCCGCCGAAGCCTTGTTGTGCGAAGAGTACGCAGTCAGCCGGCCGGTGTTGCGCGAGGCCACCCGAGTGCTGGTCGCCAAAGGCCTGGTGTATTCGCGGCCTCGGGTCGGCACGGTGGTCAAGGCGCGACGCGAGTGGCACATGCTCGATCCGGATGTGCTGCACTGGTTGATGCAAAGCAGCCCGCAGAATGAATTCTTCAACGTGCTGACCAGTGTGCGCAGCATCATCGAACCCGCTGCGGCCGCCCTCGCCGCCCAGTTCGCCACCGACGCGGACATCGCCTCCATCAACGAAGCCTACCAACGCATGGAAGCCGCCCCGACCCCGGAGGCCTTGCTGCAACCGGATCTGGATTTCCACAGCCGGATTGCCGACGCGACCCACAACGACTTGCTGGCCAATCTGTGCAACATGCTGTCGGTGGCAATTGCCGAAGCGTTGAAGCATTCGAACCAGCGGCCGAATTTGCATGAGTTGGCGTTGCCACGGCACAAGGCGATCCTGACGGCCATCGAGAACCGTGATGCGCTGGGGGCAAGACATGCAACGCTGGTGCAACTGGATGATGCGCGCAGTGCACTGAGTGATGTGCTCGGCGCCGAGCTCTCCTGAACGACAAAAAACCTGTGGGAGCTGGCTTGCCAGCGATGGCGGCTTAACATTCAACATGGGTGTTGGCTGTTAGTCCGCTATCGCTGGCAAGCCAGCTCCCACAAGGTTTATATGATCCTTCAAATGTAAAAAGCCGCGACCTCTCAAGGTTGCGGCTTTTTCATTTCAGCTCGGCAGATCAGTGGGCAAACAACGAATTCCCCTTCTGCCCCGCCAACTTCTCCGGCTTGATCAAGAACTTCGCCAGCGCCGGCAGCAGCCACAACGCACCGAACATGTTCCACAGCAGCATAAAGGTCAGCATCAGCCCCATGTCCGCCTGGAACTTGATCGCCGAGAAGATCCACGTGCACACGCCGATTGCCAGGCACAGACCGGTGAACAGCACGGCTTTACCGGTGGATTTAAGCGTCTGGTAATAGGCTTCCTGCAACGGCAACCCGGCCCGCAGGAAAGTTTCCAGTCGGCTGTAGATGTAGATGCCGTAATCGACGCCAATCCCCACGCCCAGCGCCACCACCGGCAACGTCGCGACTTTCACCCCGATGCCCATGAACGCCATGAGCGCGTTACCCAGCACCGAGGTCAGCACCAGCGGCAGGACGATGCACAGGGTCGCCGCCCAGGAGCGGAAGGTGATCATGCACATGGTCGCGACGCAGATGTACACCAGGATCAGGATGGTGAGTTCCGATTCCTTGATGACTTCGTTAGTGGCCGCTTCGATCCCGGCGTTACCGGCAGCGAGGATGAATTCCAGGCCGTCCCGGTTGTGTTCCTTGGCGAATTCCTGCACGGCATGCACCGCGCGATCCAGGGTTTCGGCCTTGTGATCGTTGAGGAACACCAGCACCGGTGCCAGTGAGCAACTGTTGTTGTACAGGCCATCGGCCCGGGCGATGGAATTGTTCAGCACGTCCGGGTTACGCGACAGGGTTTCCCATTTCAGGTTGCCCTCGTTCATGCCCTTGATCATTTGCTTGGACACGGTCACCAGCGAGATCGCCGACTGCACGCCCTCGGTGTTCTGCATCTTCCACATCAGCTCGTCGATCGGCGCCATTGCCTCGTAGCGCGAGCAGCCTTCGGACTGGGTCTTGACCATCACCACCAGCACGTCGGAACTGGTCGAGTAGTTGCTGATGATGAAGTTGTTGTCCTTGTTGTAGCGCGAGTCTGGACGCAGCTCCGGCGCACCTTGGTCAAGGTCACCGATTTTCAGGTTCTGGCTGTACCAGAGGCCGCCGCCGAAGGCGACCAGCGCCAGGGCAATGGAGATCGGTGCGACTTTCGGGCTGGCGAAGGCCGACAGCAGGCGCCAGAACGGATGCTCGCGGGTTGCATCTTTTTTGCTCTTGGCGATGGCGCGCTTGCTGATGCCGACATAGGAAATCGCCACCGGCAGCAGGATCAGGTTGGTGAATACGATCACCGCCACGCCGATGGACGCACCGATGGCCAGCTCGCGGATCACGCCGATGTCGATAATCAGCAGCGTGATGAAACCGACAGCGTCCGCCAGAATCGCGATCATGCCCGGCAAAAACAACTGCCGGAACGTGCGCCGCGCCGCTGTCAGTGCGTTATCCGCCTCGCTGGATTGCAGGGCAATACCGTTGATCTTCTGTACGCCATGGGAAATGCCGATGGCAAAGATCAGGAACGGCACCAGCATCGAATACGGATCAAGCCCGAAGCCGAAAAAGTGCATCAACCCCAGCTGCCAGACCACCGCCACCAGCGTGGTGCTCAACACCGCGATGGTGCTGCGCAGGCAGTTGGTGAACCACAGCAGCAGGATCAGCGTAATGACGAAGGCGATGCCGAAAAACATCACCACCATCACCAGACCGTCGATCAGGTCACCGACCTTTTTGGCGAAGCCGACGATGTGGATCTTGACGTTAGGGTTCTGCGCTTCGAACTTGTCGCGGATTTTCTCTTCCAGGTCGTGGGAGAACTTGCGGTAGTCCAGTGGCAACAATTTGCCCTGATCCTGCGGATCCGGGTAGGACTCCAGCAGCGGAATGTCGACAATGCTCGACTTGAAGTCGTTGGCCACCAGTCGCCCGACCTGTCCGGACTTGAGCACGTTGTTGCGCAGCAGATCGAGGCTGTCCTGGGAGCCGTTGTAGCTCTGCGGGATCACTTCGCCGCCTGCAAAACCCTCTTCGGTCACTTCGGTCCAGCGTACGCTCGGACTCCACAGCGACTTGAGCCCGGAACGGTCGACGCCGGAGATGTAGAACACTTCGTCGTTGATCTGACGCAGGGTCTCCATGTACTCCTTGGAGAAGATGTCGCCATCCTTGGCTTCCACCGAAATACGCACGGTGTTGCCAAGGTTCGCCAGGTCGTTGCGGTGCTCCATCATCTTTTCAATGAACGGATGCTTGAGCGGGATCATTTTTTCGAAGCTGGTGGACGGACGGATCAGCGTCGCCTGCCAGAACAGGAAGATGCTGACCAGCAGGCAGATGACGATCACTGCCGGGCGGTTATTAAAGATCAGGCGTTCAAGAAACGTCGCCTTGTCCTGGTGATGAGTGCTCAAGGAAGTCATAGCTGCGCCTTCTTATTATTGATCCGGCTCATTTGCCCAACTCGGCGCCGTTTGGCGAAGTCGTCCGCACACCGCCCTGCCCGGTCAGGATCAGGTTGCCGTTGCCGGCGGCGGTGACCGACGACAGGGAAATACGATCCGGACGGTTGAAGACACTGAAGCTTTCGCCGTTGTCACTGCTGCTGATCACCGAGCCGCCGTTGCCGACAATCACGATGGAGCCGTCGTCGAGCAGGGTTGCGCCGGACAGGCCGAATTCCAGCGCACCGCGTGTAGCCTTGAGCTCGACCTGCTCCCAAGTGCTACCGAAATCGGTGGAGCGGTAGAGGTTACCGCGCAAGCCGTAGGCCAGCAGGGTCGAGGGTTGCGCCGTGCCGATCACGCCAAACAGCGAGCCTTCGTAAGGGCCTTCGATTTTTTCCCAAGTCTGGCCTCCGTCAGCGGAGCGGAACATGCTGCCCGACTCGCCGACGATGAACAGCCCGGCGTCCTTCACCGCTGCGATGGCGTTGAGGTGGAATTGATCTTCGTTGTCGAGGCGGTCACTGACGTCTTGCCAGTTTTTGCCGCCGTCGGTGGTTTCCAGCAATGCACCGTAAGCGCCCACGGCGAAGCCGCTGCTGACGTCCTTGAACCAGACGTCGAGCAGCGGCGATTCGCGGTTGAGGTCTTCAAACTGTTTGGTCCAGGTCAGGCCACCGTCTTCGCTGGCGAGGATCTGCGCGTCGTGGCCGACCGCCCAACCGTGTTTGTCGTCGACAAAGAACACAGCCGTCAGCAGTTGCCGGGTCGGCACCTTGGCTTGTGCCCAGGTCTTGCCCTGGTCATCGGAATAGAGGATGTGGCCGCGATCTCCGACCGCTACCAGCCGCCTACCGGCGTGAACGACATCGAGCATCAGGCTTTTCGCAGCTTTGGCCGATTCGATGGAATACACCACGTCGGCAGGCGCTTCGGCCGCCATCACGGGCGCCGACAGTGTGGCAAAGCCCAGCAGCGAGAGTGCTGTGGCCAGCAACGCGGTTTTGCGTAACGCCGGCGGGCGGCAACGACTCATAGACCTTCCCCTATTTATTATTGTTAGGCCATTTGGCCTTCAAGGGCGCCGCAAGGGTGATCCCGAAGGCTGCCGGATCAGAAGCATAGTCCTGAAACCCGCAACCCAGAGCCCCTTCGGAAGCTGACTCATCCTAGGGGGCTTGGATTCGTCTGACAATCGGCGCCACGTTATCTTTTGTTAACCAAATCAGCCGGCGATTTCACCTGTAGGAGTGGTGTTTGCGGAAATTGGGGTTGGCGGTGAATACACGGCCATTCGCCGGATCGATGACGCGAATCTTGCGTGGGGGACTTGCATAACCGGTATTATGGTATACCATCAGACCGACAGACACTCTCAATCCCCCAACGGAGCAGCTCATGAGTTTCGAAATTCGCAAGATCGTCAGCTATGTCGAAGAAACCTTCATCGAAGGCGGCAAAGCCACCGACAAGCCTGTGACCATGGTCGGCCTCGCCGTCGTGATGAAAAACCCTTGGGTGGGTAACGGTTTCGTTGAAGACCTCAAGCCGCAGATCCGCGCCAACTGCTCCGACCTCGGCGCCATGATGGTCGAGCGTCTGGTGGGCATCATCGGCGGCGCCGAGAAAATCGAGGCCTACGGCAAAGCCGCGGTCGTCGGCGCCGATGGCGAAATCGAGCATGCCTCTGCGGTCATTCACACCCTGCGCTTCGGCAACCACTACCGCGAAGCCGTGAAAGCCAAGAGCTACCTGAGCTTCACCAACAAGCGCGGCGGCCCGGGCACTTCGATTCAGATCCCGATGATGCACAAGGACGACGAAGGCCTGCGCTCGCACTACATCACCCTGGAAATGCAGATCGAAGACGCCCCGCGCGCCGACGAAATCGTCGTGGTACTGGGTTGCGCCGACGGTGGTCGTCTGCACCCGCGCATCGGTAACCGCTACATCGACCTGGAAGAACTGGCCGCTGAAAAAGCCCAGTAATCGACCAGTAAAACGACAAGAAAAAGGCACATGCAGGAGCGCTCCATGATTCGGCTCACCGCTGAACGCACCCCGGCTGGCACCAGTTATCTGGCGACCGGCCAAGGCCAGCCCGTGGTTTTGATCCACGGCGTGGGCCTGAACAAAGAAATGTGGGGCGGCCAGATCGTTGGCCTGGCCACGCAGTACCGCGTGATCGCGTACGACATGCTCGGCCATGGCGCCAGTCCTCGACCGGCCAGCGGCACCGCCCTGCTCGGTTACGCTGATCAGTTACTGGAGCTGCTCGATCACCTGCAATTGCCGTTGGCCTCAGTCATCGGTTTTTCCATGGGCGGCCTCGTGGCGCGGGCGTTTGCTTTGCACTACCCGGAACGCTTGAAAAGCCTGGTGGTGCTCAACAGCGTGTTCAATCGCAGCGAAGAGCAGCGCGCCGGCGTCATTGCCCGCACCGCTCAGGCCGCCGAACACGGCCCGGACGCCAACGCCGAAGCCGCGTTGTCACGCTGGTTCAGCCGCGAATATCAGGCTGCCAATCCGGCGCAGATCGCCGCTCTACGCCAGACTTTGGCGAATAACGATCCGCAGGGTTACCTGACTACTTACGAATTGTTCGCCACTCAAGACATGTACCGCGCCGACGACCTGGGCAGCATTCAGGCACCGGCGCTCATCGCAACTGGCGAGCTCGATCCAGGTTCGACCCCGGAAATGGCCGAGCAACTGGCCCGGTGCATTCCCGGCGCACAGGTTGCCGTGCTGCCCGAGCAACGGCATATGATGCCGGTAGAGTCGCCGCGCCTGGTCAATCAGGTGCTGCTCGAATTCCTTGAAAACGCACACTCCCGACAAAACCATATAAAGGGGATCGTTGCATGACACTCGCACGCTTCCAGATGTGCATCGGCGGAGAATGGGTCGATGCCCTCTCAGGCAAGACTTTCGAAAGCCTCAACCCTGCGCTGGCTGAACCGTGGGCTCAATTGCCCGACGCTGATGAAGCTGACGTCGAACGCGCCGTTCAAGCCGCACAAACCGCGTTCGACAACCCGGCCTGGCGCGGTCTGACCGCCACGGCGCGGGGCAAATTGCTGCGCCGCCTCGGTGACCTTATCGCCGAAAACAAAGAACAACTGGCGCAACTGGAAAGCCGCGACAACGGCAAACTGATCCGCGAAACCCGTGGCCAGGTCGGTTATCTGCCGGAGTTCTTTCACTACACCGCAGGTCTGGCGGACAAGCTTGAAGGCGGCACCTTGCCGCTGGATAAGCCGGATCTGTTTGCTTATACCGTGCACGAAGCCATGGGCGTGGTTGCCGCGATCATTCCGTGGAACAGCCCTTTGTATCTGACCGCGATCAAATTGGCGCCGGCCCTCGCTGCCGGCAATACCATCGTGATTAAACCGTCCGAGCACGCTTCGGCGACCATTCTGGAGCTGGCGCGCCTGGCGCTTGAAGCCGGGATACCACCGGGCGTGGTCAACGTCGTCACCGGCTATGGCCCGAGCACCGGCGCCGCCCTCACCCGCCATCCGCTGATCCGCAAAATCGCCTTCACTGGCGGTGCGGCCACTGCGCGGCATGTGGTGCGCAGCAGTGCCGAAAACTTCGCCAAGCTGTCGCTGGAACTGGGCGGCAAATCGCCGAACATCATCTTCGCCGACGCCGACCTCGACAGCGCGATCAACGGCGCTATCGCCGGGATCTACGCGGCGTCAGGTCAAAGCTGTGTTTCCGGCTCGCGCCTGCTGGTGCAGGACGAGATCTACGACGAATTCGTCAGCCGGCTGGTGGAGCGTGCTCAGCGCATCCGCATCGGCAACCCGCAGGACGACGGCAGCGAAATGGGCCCGATGGCCACCGCGCAGCAACTGGCCGTGGTTGAAGGGCTGGTCGCCGATGCCATCGCCGAAGGCGCGCGTCTGCGTCTGGGTGGCAAGCGTCCGAGCGGCGTGGGCGACGGCTGGTTCTACGAGCCGACACTGTTCGAATGCGACCGCAACTCGATGAAGATCATGCAGGAAGAAGTCTTTGGCCCGGTGGCCTCGGTCATCCGTTTCAAGGATGAAGCCGAAGCGCTGGCCATCGCCAACGACTCGCAGTTCGGCCTCGCTGCCGGCATCTGGACCCGCGATCTGGGCCGCGCCCATCGTCTGGCCCGTGACGTGCGTTCGGGGATTATCTGGGTCAACACGTACCGCGCCGTCTCGGCCATGGCACCCATCGGTGGCTTCAAGAACAGCGGCTATGGACGCGAAAGCGGCATCGATTCGGTGCTGGCCTACACCGAGCTGAAAACGGTGTGGATCAACCTGTCCCAGGCGCCGATGCCTGATCCATTTGTGATGCGCTAGGAGTCCAGTGAAATGATCGAACCCGGCATTTACAAAGACGTCATGAGCTCGTTCCCGTCCGGCGTCACGGTGGTCACCACCCTCGACCCGGAAGGCGGGATCGTCGGCATCACCGCCAGCGCCTTCAGTGCGCTGTCGATCGATCCGGCGCTGGTGCTGTTCTGCCCCAACTACGCCTCCGACACGTACCCGATCCTGCGCGACAGCAAGAAATTCGCGATTCACTTGCTGTCCGCCGACCAGACCGCCGAGGCCTACGCCTTCGCCGGCAAGGGCAAGGACAAGGCCAAAGACATCGAATGGCACCTGAGTGAACTCGGTAACCCGATCCTCGCCAAGGCCACAGCCATCATCGAGTGCGAATTGTGGCGCGAATACGACGGCGGTGATCACGCGATCATCGTAGGGGCGGTGAAGCATCTGATCCTGCCCGAGCAGCCAGTGACGCCGATGATCTACCACAAGGGCAAGCTGGGCCCGTTGCCCACCCTGACCTGACAGATTCACACAACCTCACTCCTAAAAAGGAAATTGGGTGACTGGAGGATTTATGAGTAACGAGAAATACGAAAAAGGCCTGCAGATTCGCACTCAGGTATTGGGTGAGGCCTATGTGCAGCGCTCCATCGAAAACGCCGACGATTTCACCCGTCCACTGCAGGAAATGGTCACCGAATACTGCTGGGGCCACGTCTGGGGCCGCGAGGGGTTGTCGCTTAAAGAACGCAGCATGATCAACCTGGCGATGATCTCTGCGCTCAATCGGCCGCACGAACTGAAACTGCATGTGCGTGGCGCCTTGCGTAACGGCCTGAGTCGTGAGCAAATACGCGAAATTCTGCTTCAGGTCGGCATTTATTGCGGCGTCCCCGCAGCCGTGGACAGTTTCCGGCTTGCCCGGGAAGCCTTCGCCGAAGCCGACGCCGAGGCCTCCAGTTAACCCCTCGGCTGTTTTGATGCCCGTCTGGCATGGACAGCCATAGTAAAGAGCGGACCCCATGAAACGCCTGCCACTCGACGACAGCTTCAAGGTCAATCGCAACCCCGTTACCCTGCGCGAAATCGTGCTGGATAAACTGCGTAGCGCCATCATGAACTTCCAGCTCATGCCGGGCGACCGTCTGGTCGAACGCGATTTGTGTGATCGTCTCGGCGTCAGCCGCACCTCCGTGCGCGAAGCCCTGCGTCACCTCGAATCCGAAGGCCTGGTGGAATTCGCCGACGCCAAGGGCCCGCGTGTTGCCATCATTACCCTGGACGATGCCGTCGATATCTATGAGCTGCGCTGCGTGCTTGAAGGGCTGATCGTCCAGTTGTTCACCCTGCGTGCCAAGGCCAAGGACATCAAAGCCCTGGAAAAAGCCCTCGAAGAGAACCGCAAGGCGCTCAAGGATGGCGAGCTGCAAACCGTGATCGACTCGGTGCAAGGCTTCTACGACGTATTGCTCGAAGGCTCGGGCAATCGTGTTGCGGCCACTCAATTGCGCCAGTTGCAGGCGCGCATCAGCTATTTGCGGGCAACCTCGGTGTCCCAGCAAAACCGTCGCGGCGCAAGCAACCAGGAGATGGAAAAAATCGTCGAAGCGATCAAGAGCGGTGATCCGCTGGCGGCGCATCAGGCATCGGTCGATCACGTCCGCGCTGCCGCCGCTGTCGCGATGGATTACCTCAAGCGCAAACAGGAAGAATCCGGCGTCGCCACCTCGGCCCCCGCCGCGATCATCCTGCCCATTGCGTTGAAAGAACCGCGTATAGGCCGCTGACATGTTCAGCCCGAGCTTTTGCCCGAAGTGTGGCGGCCCTGACCTCAGTCAGCAGTTGCCGCCGGGCGATACGCACGAGCGCCTGATGTGCAGTGGCTGCGGCTACATCCATTACGTCAATCCGAAAATCATTGCCGGCTGCATCATCGAGCAGGACGGCAAATACCTGCTATGCCAACGGGCGATCCCCCCGCGCCCGGGCACCTGGACGTTGCCGGCAGGCTTCATGGAGGCCGGCGAAACCACCGAGCAGGCGGCCTTGCGCGAAGTCTGGGAAGAAAGCGGCGTGCGCGCGGAAATCTTCTCGCCTTATTCGATTTTCAGCGTGCCGAAGATCAGCGAGGTCTACATCATCTTCCGCGCCGTCGCGCTGCAGATCACCGGCGAATACGGCCCGGAAACCCAGGACTGCAAATTTTTCGCCCCGGAGGACATCCCCTGGGAGCAAATCTACTACCCCGCCATCCGGCAGATCCTCGAACGCTACATCGAAGAACGCCAGGCTGGGGTGTATGGCATCTACATGGGCAACGACGACAGCGGCAAGATTCACTTCATGCGCTGATACCCAGCCTGTCGGCGCTGCGGAACGCTGCGATCTTTTGACGTTATCAGGAACGCGGAGCGTCCCGGGCGGCATTCCCACGCGGGGCATGGGAACGATCAAACGTCAACAGATCGCAGCCTTCGGCAGCTCCTACGGGGGCGGTGTCAGGGAGCGATGCCTTCTACGATGATGATCTCTGCGCTCGCCCATTCTTCGCGATAGCTTTTCGCTTCCTGGTACGCCGCCGAGCGGTAGCAGGCCACGGCTTGTTCGTAGGAATCGAATTCAATCACTACGCTTCGTTGAGGTGTCTTGCGTCCTTCCATCGCCTCGCTGCGCCCGCCACGGGCGAGGAACCGTGCGCCGTATTCGGCGAACGCACTGGGCGCGCGCTGGGTGTATTGGCTGTAATGATCCGGGTCGGTGATGTCCACATGAGCAATCCAGTACGCCTTCATAGATGACCTCTTTGTTTATTTTGTATTATGGTATACCAATACTATTTCCATCCCACACTGAGAGTCCAGCATGGCCTTCAACAGCATCGAAGAAATCATCGAAGATTATCGCCTCGGCAAAATGGTCTTGCTGGTCGATGACGAAGATCGGGAAAACGAAGGCGACCTGCTGCTGGCCGCTGACCGTTGCACGCCCGAGGCGATCAGCTTCATGGCCAGGGAAGCGCGTGGGCTGATCTGCCTGACGCTGACCGACGACCACTGCCAGCGCCTGGGCCTTGAGCAGATGGTGCCGAGCAATGGCAGCGTGTTCAGCACTGCGTTTACCGTGTCGATCGAGGCCGCCGTCGGCGTCACCACCGGCATTTCCGCCGCCGACCGCGCCTGCACTGTGGCTGCTGCGGTGGCGCCGAATGCCTGTGCGGAAGACTTGGTGCAACCCGGTCACATCTTTCCGTTGCGTGCCAAGGAAGGTGGCGTGCTGACCCGTGCCGGGCACACCGAGGCGGGATGCGATCTGGCGCGGTTGGCGGGTTTTACCCCAGCGTCGGTCATCGTCGAAGTGATGAACGATGACGGCACCATGGCGCGGCGTCCGGATCTGGAAGTGTTCGCGCGCAAGCACGGGATCAAAATCGGCACCATCGCCGACCTGATCCACTATCGCCTCAGCACCGAGCACACCATTGAGCGAATCGGTGAGCGTGAACTGCCAACAGTGCATGGCACATTTCGGCTGATTACATTTGAGGATCGCATCGAGGGCGGCGTGCACATGGCGATGGTCATGGGCGACTTGCGGCAGGAAGAACCGACGCTGGTGCGCGTGCACGTGATCGATCCGCTGCGCGATCTGGTCGGTGCCGAGTACAGCGGGCCGACGAACTGGACGTTGTGGGCGGCATTGCAACGGGTTGCGGCCGAGGGCCAGGGCGTTGTCGTGGTGTTGGCCAATCATGAATCGTCGCAAGCATTGCTTGAGCGCGTGCCGCAATTGACCCAGCCGCCACGGCAATTCAGCCGGTCGCAGTCGCGGATTTATTCGGAAGTGGGCACCGGAGCGCAGATCCTGCAAAACCTTGGGGTCGGCAAGCTGCGTCACCTCGGCCCGCCGCTCAAATACGCAGGGTTGACGGGATACGACCTGGAAGTGGTCGAGAGCATTCCGTTCACCGAATAAACCATATTCCCCTGCAGGAGCGAGCAGGCTCGCTCCTGCAGGGTTTGCGTTTCGACTCAGTCCGCTGATCTAAAACAGCTCCAGCAGATAGCCGGTAAGGCAAAGTGCTTGCACAATGTTTGGAATACCATAATATGATATTCCATAGACCGGACGATCCAACCGATACGTTCAGCTACTGCTCCCGACAGGCGGGCAACAACGCAAGCCCGCTCAAAAACACAACAATGAGGGCGTAAAAATGGTGTTGAACAAAGCTGCAACCGCGATTCTTTTTGCGGGACTGCTCAGCGTCACCGGCCAGTCCGCCATGGCGGCCGAGAGCGTGAACTTCGTCAGCTGGGGTGGCAGCACCCAGGAAGCGCAGAAACAGGCGTGGGCTGATCCGTTCAGCAAGGCCAGCGGCATCAAGGTTGTCCAGGACGGCCCGACCGACTACGGCAAACTCAAGGCCATGGTCGAAAGCGGCAATGTTCAGTGGGACGTGGTCGATGTCGAAGCCGATTTCGCCCTGCGCGCCGCTGCCGAAGGCCTGCTCGAACCCCTCGATTTCAAAGTCATTGACCGCGACAAGATCGACCCGCGCTTTGTTTCCGATCACGGCGTCGGTTCGTTCTTCTTCTCCTTCGTCCTCGGCTACAACGAAGGCAAGCTCGGCGCCAACAAGCCGCAGGATTGGGCCGCGCTGTTCGACACCAAAACCTACCCCGGCAAACGCGCCCTCTATAAGTGGCCAAGCCCCGGCGTGCTTGAACTCGCCCTGCTTGCCGACGGCGTAGCGGCCGACAAGCTCTACCCGCTGGATCTGGATCGCGCGTTCAAAAAACTCGACACCATCAAAAAAGACATCGTCTGGTGGGGCGGCGGCGCGCAGTCGCAGCAACTGCTGGCCTCCGGTGAAGCGAGCATGGGCCAGTTCTGGAACGGCCGGATTCATGCGCTGCAAGAAGACGGCGCGCCGGTCGGCGTGAGCTGGAAACAGAACCTGGTCATGGCCGACATTCTGGTGATTCCAAAGGGTTCGAAAAACAAGGACGCGGCGATGAAGTTTCTGGCCAATGCCAGCAGTGCCAAAGGCCAGGCCGACTTCTCCAACCTGACCGCCTACGCCCCGGTCAACGTCGACAGCGTGGCGCGCCTGGACTCGGTGCTGGCCCCGAACCTGCCGACTGCCTACGCTAAGGATCAGATCACTCTTGATTTCGCGTACTGGGCCAAGAACGGTCCGGCCATCGCGACACGGTGGAACGAATGGCTGGTCAAATGAAAATGGCGGCCACCGCCACCCGTCCCTCCACTGCCACCGGGAGCGCCACTGGCGCTGCCGGCTCGGCGTCCGGCAAGGCGGTTGCGATGCAGCAAGCCCCATCCCTCAAGCAACGCTGGCGTGGTGCCGGCAACCTGGTTCCGGCCCTGCTGTTCCTCGGGCTGTTCTTCCTCGCGCCGCTGATTGGTTTGCTGCTGCGCGGCGTGCTGGAACCGACGCCGGGCCTGGGCAACTACGAACAGTTGTTCGCTAACTCGGCCTACGCGCGTGTGTTGCTCAACACGTTTTCGGTGGCGGGTCTGGTGACATTGTTCAGCCTGCTGCTCGGCTTCCCGCTGGCCTGGGCGATCACTCTGGTGCCGAAAGGTTGGGGCCGCTGGATTCTCAGTATCGTGCTGCTGTCGATGTGGACCAGCCTGCTGGCCCGCACCTATTCGTGGCTGGTATTGCTGCAAGCCTCGGGGGTGATCAACAAGGCGCTGATGGCGATGGGCATCATCGATCAACCGCTGGAAATGGTGCACAACCTCACCGGTGTGGTGATCGGCATGAGCTACATCATGATCCCGTTCATCGTGCTGCCGTTGCAGGCGACCATGCAGGCCATCGACCCGATGATTTTGCAGGCCGGCTCGATCTGCGGCGCGAGCCCATGGACGAACTTCTTCCGGGTGTTCCTGCCACTGTGCCGGCCGGGGCTGTTTTCCGGTGGTCTGATGGTGTTCGTGATGTCGCTCGGTTACTACGTCACCCCGGCACTGCTGGGCGGGGCGCAGAACATGATGCTGCCGGAGTTCATCATTCAGCAGGTGCAATCGTTCCTTAATTGGGGCCTGGCCAGCGCCGGTGCCGCGTTGCTGATCGTGATCACCCTGGTGTTGTTCTACTTCTACCTGAAGCTTCAGCCGGAATCCCCGGTTGGCGCCAGCAACGCGAGGTAAGCCGTCATGCTCCTGACTCCCAATGCCATGAGCGGCCGGATGCGCTTCGGCCTGTATGCAACCACTGGACTGATCGGTTTGTTCCTGCTGTTGCCGATCGTGTTCATCATCCTGCTGTCGTTCGGCTCGTCCCAGTGGCTGGTGTTCCCACCGCCGGGCTGGACGCTGAAGTGGTACGCGCAGTTCTTCGCCAATGCCGACTGGATGAACGCGGCGATGGCCAGTTTCAAGGTGGCCGTGCTGACCACCGTGTTCGCCGTCGCGCTCGGCCTGCCCACTGCGTTCGCCCTGGTGCGTGGCCGCTTCCCCGGCCGGGAAATGCTCTACGGCCTGTTCACCCTGCCGATGATCGTGCCGCTGGTGATCATTGCCGTGGCGGTATACGCGCTGTTTCTCAAGCTCGGCTACACCGGGACGATGTTTGCCTTTGTCGTCAGCCACGTGATCGTCGCGCTGCCGTTCACGATCATCTCGATCATCAATTCGCTGAAGCTGTTCGATCAGTCGATTGAAGACGCGGCGGTGATTTGCGGCGCCTCGCGTCTGCAAGCGGTGTTCAAGGTGACCTTCCCCGCGATTCGTCCGGGCATGGTCGCCGGCGCCCTCTTCGCCTTCCTCGTGTCGTGGGATGAAGTGGTGCTGAGCGTGATGATGGCCAGCCCGACCCTGCAAACCCTTCCCGTGAAAATGTGGACCACCTTGCGTCAGGATCTGACCCCCGTGATTGCCGTCGCCTCGACGCTGCTGATCGGTTTGTCAGTGCTGGTCATGGTGATCGCCGCCGCCCTGCGCCGGCGCAACGAAATTCGCGCCTGAGCGCCGAGGAGAACGACATGAGTGCCGTGATCAAAGATTCCGCCCAGCAGAACGACCAACCCCTCGTCAGCCTGCGCAACCTGAACAAGCACTACGGCGACTTCGCCGCCGTGGACAACATCTCGCTGGACATCAAGGACGGTGAATTCCTCACCTTCCTCGGCTCCAGCGGCTCCGGCAAAAGCACCACGCTGTCGATGCTCGCCGGTTTCGAAACACCGAGCAGCGGCGAGATCCTCGTCAATGGCCAGTCGCTGGTCAACGTGCCGCCGCACAAGCGCGACATCGGCATGGTGTTCCAGCGTTATTCGCTGTTTCCGCATCTGTCGGTGCGCGACAACATTGCGTTCCCTTTGGCGATCCGCAAACTCGCGGCAGCCGAACGGGACAAGCGTGTCGATGCCATGTTGAAACTGGTGCAACTTGAGCCGTTCGCCCATCGCCGCCCGTCACAATTGTCCGGCGGCCAGCAGCAGCGGGTCGCCATTGCCCGCGCGCTGGTTTACGAACCGCGCATTCTGCTGATGGACGAACCCCTCGGCGCGCTGGACAAAAAGCTGCGTGAAGACTTGCAGGATGAGTTGCGTCAACTGCACCGCCGTCTCGGCATTACCATCGTCTATGTGACGCATGACCAGGAAGAAGCCATGCGGCTGTCGCAGCGCATTGCGATTTTCAGTCACGGCAAGATTGTCGGGTTGGGCAGCGGTTATGACCTTTATCAGAATCCGCCGAATGCGTTTGTCGCGTCGTTCCTGGGCAACTCGAACTTCCTCAAGCTCAAGGCCCAGGGCAACGGTGCGGCGAGTTTCGAAGGGCAATCGTTGTCGATTCGCCTGACGGCCGGTTTGAACACCGACCAGGATGTTCTGCTGATGGTGCGTCCGGAGAAAGCGCTGGCGTTGAGTGCGCAACAAGCTGCGGCTGAACCGTTGGCGGCGGGTTGGAATGAAGTGTCGGCGAGTGTGGTGGAAGTGCTGTTTCTTGGTGAAAGCCAGACGTGCAGCGTGGTCACATCGGGCGGGACGTCGATGAAGGTCAAGGCGCTGTCTGCCGCCGGCATGCCGCTGAAAACGGGCGACCCGGTGAAAGTCCGCTGGGCCACCGCAGACGCCTGCGTATACACCGAATGGACCGAAAGCGACCTGAACAAAGCGGCCGGCGCTCACTGACCGCCCCCTGTCAGGAGCTGCCGCAGGCTGCGATGTGATTGTTCCCACGCTCTGCGTGGGAATGCAGCCCGGGACGCTCCGCGTTCCCGGCGATCAAAAGATCGCAGCCTGCGGCAGCGCCTACAAGGGTCGTGTGCGTCAGGTGATCGGGGTGAAGCCTTCAATTTGATCCGGCCACGCCGTCAGCACTTCAAACCCGTCCTCCGTCACCGCGACCATGTGCTCCCACTGCGCCGACAGCGAGCCATCCCTGGTCAGCACCGTCCAGCCATCAGGCATGTTTTTCACCTGGCGCTTGCCGGCGTTAAGCATCGGTTCGATGGTGAAAATCATCCCGGCCTTGAGCTTCATGCCCTGGTTCGGATAGCCGTAATGCAGGATCTGCGGCTCATCGTGATACACCTTGCCGATGCCGTGCCCGCAATACTCGCGCACCACGCTGAAGCCTTCCTTCTCCGCCAGGCTCTGGATCGCATGACCGATGTCGCCAAGCGTTGCGCCAGGGCGTACCACGCGGATGCCGGCGCACAACGCGTCATAAGTGGTTTTGATCAGATGCTGCGCTTCAGCGCTCACTTCGCCGACCACGTACATGCGGCTGGTGTCGCCGAACCAGCCGTCCTTGATCACCGCGATGTCGAGGTTAAGGATGTCTCCGTCCTTCAACGGCGTACCGGACGGGATCCCGTGGCAAACCACATCATTGACCGACGCGCAGACGGTTTTCGGAAAGCCGTGATAACCGACGTTGGCCGGAATCGCTTTCTGCACGTTGACGATGTAGTCGTTGCACAGTTGATCCAGTTCATCGGTGGTCACGCCCGCCCTGACGTGCGGCACCAGCATCGCCAAAACGTCGGCGGCCAGTTGTGCGGCGATGCGCGACTGTTCGATCTGTTCGCGGGTGTTGATCTTGATCTGGTTCTTCATGCCGTGACCGCTTCCCGAGTCAGTTGCTGCAAATCAAGGCCACCGGCCTGTTCGGCACGAATCAACAAGCGGCAAATCGCGCTGTGATCAAGGTTGGGGTGCAACTCGGCGAGCATGCCGATGCGCATCCAGTGCTCGGCCTGCGCGTTGATCGAGCGGCTGAGCGCATTGCTGGAGATGCGCAGTTTCTCGTGCATGTCTTCTGAAATCTTTACGATGCCCATGGCAAAATCCGATACGAAATGTATATGGATCGTATATTAGCCGGGCATCCGGAAAAATTGCAACCGGACGCATTTACTGCGGGCAAAGTTGCCGTCAGTCCTTTTTACCCCGAGGCAGGACGGCACTGATGACCTGCTTGGCTGTTTGCACGATGACGCCGGCTTGATCCGGATCGCCCTGCAGCAGCGTAGAGGCGAATTTTTTCGCCTGTTCCAGCTTGATGTGCGGCGGCAGCGGCGGGACGTTGGGGTCGGTCTTGAATTCGATCAGCACTGGCACATCCGATGCCAACGCCTCATCCCATGCCGCTGCAACGTCCTCTTCGCGGTCGACGAAGATACCCTTCAAGCCGATGGAAATCGCAAACAGGTGATACGGCACGTCGGGAATGCTTTGCGATGCTTCGAACTTCGGATCGCCCTCCATCACCCGTTGCTCCCACGTGACCTGATTGAGGTCTTCGTTGTTGAACACCGCACAGATCCACTTGGGGCTGTCCCATTGCCGCCAGTATTTGGCGACAGTGATCAGTTCGGCCATGTTGTTCATCTGCATCGCGCCATCGCCGACCAGCGCAATCACCGGCCGCTGCGGATGGGCGAACTTCGCTGCAATCGCATACGGCACCGCCGCGCCCATCGATGCAAGCCCGCCGGACAGCGAACACATCATGCCGCGCCGAATTTTCACATCACGGGCGAACCAGTTGGCGCAGGAACCCGAGTCGCTGGTGATGATCGCCATCTCCGGCAGACGCGGTGACAGCTCGAATGCGACCCGTTGCGGATTGATCGGATCAGCTTTCACCAGCGCACGTTTTTCCAGGGTTTTCTCCCAAGTACCGCGCCAGCCTTCAACCTCCTTGCGCCACTTGCGCGAGGTCTTGTGTTCGAGCAACGGCAGAAGCGCCGCAAGCGTTTCGCTGGCGTCACCGACCAGATTCACCTCCATCGGGTAGCGCAAGCTCAGCATGTCGGGCTGCAAGTCAATCTGCACCCCGCGCGCCTGCCCTTCCTTGGGCAGGAATTCGGAATACGGGAAGCCCGAGCCGATCATCAGCAAGGTGTCGCATTCGGTCATCAGTTTGTAGCTCGGTTCGGTGCCGAGCAGGCCGATGCTGCCGGTGACCCAGGGCAGATCGTCTGGTAACACAGCTTTGCCGAGCAGTGCCTTGGCGGCGCCGGCACCGAGTTTCTCAGCGATGGCGATGACTTGATCGGTAGCGTTCAATGCGCCGGCACCGACCAGGATTGCGACTTTTTCACCCGCGTTCAAAACTTCCGCCGCCCGCAACAAATCCGCTTCGTAAGGCACCACTTTCGGCTTGGTGTAGCCGACGCCCGAATGCACCGTTCCGTGGGCCCGGGCCGGCGGTTCGTATTCGGCCTCCTGCAAATCGTTGGGCAAGATCAGCGCCGTGACGCGCCGCTCACCGACTGCCGTGCGCACGGCCCGGTCAACCAAGTGGCGAACCTGCGAAGGCGCCGAGGCTTGCTGCACGAAAGCGCCGGCCACGTCTTTGAACATCGAGACCAGATCAAGCTCTTGCTGGTAGTGACCGCCCAGCGCCGCGCGGGCCTGCTGGCCGACAATCGCCAGCACCGGCATGTGATCCATCCGCGCGTCGTAAAGCCCGGTGATCAAATGCGAAGCGCCAGGGCCGGACGTGGCGATGCACACGCCCAGCTCGCCGGTGAACTTGGCATGGGCCGAGGCCATGAAGGCGGCCATTTCCTCGTGCCGGGCCTGAATGAATTCGATCTTGCCTTTGGCCCGGCTCAGGGCGCCAAACACGCCGTTGATGCCATCACCCGGGTAACCAAAGATGCGTGTCACGCCCCATTCACTGAGCCGTTCGACCAGGAAATCTCCCACTGTCGTCGTCATGTCTCGCCTCGCCTCTGCCGGTTCGTCGATCATTCCCGGCGCCACTGTCCGCCGGAAGGTGTAAAGGTCTGGACATTGAGGCCGATAACGAAGTTCGGATGGATTTCCCCGCTCAGGTGGCTTGTAGATCCCTGATCTGTTAGAAATCGCTGCCTCTGCCAACACGACAACAGGAATTGGCCACATGGACTTTTTCACGGCGCTGCGCCCGAGCACTTCGGGCTATACGACATTGCAATCGGTGGCCGCGACCGCGCAAACCGAATCCGGCACCAGCGCAACGTCGCAGCAAACCCAGTCGACCGCGTCGTCCAGTGGTGACACCGCGAGCATTTCCCGCACCGCCAGCAACTACAGCACCACCAGCGCCTACTACGCGAAATTTTTTCCGTCCCGCGAAGGCATGAGCAGCGATGCGATCCTCAACGGCATCCTGCACCCGGGTAACAGCACCAGTTCGCAAGGCAAGACTTTTCCGGACGTGGCCATCGACGCCCGTCAGCGCATGGACGATAAATACGCGCAGATGACAAGCGGTGAGCCGTACGACAGCTCGAATCTAAAAGACGTCTATTCGTTGATGGGCGATCTGGATCGGCGTTCGCTGTATGCGGTGAGCAGCAATGAAGGTGGGTTGTTTACCGATGAAGAACAGCAAGCGGCGTCCTTCATCATGAATCAACAGCAAAGCCTGGCGACCGGCATTTACAGCGGCATCGCGGAACTGGAAAAAGATTTCGTCGACCCGTTCGGCACGGATCTGCTGGGGCGCATCAAGGCTGGCCTCGACTTTCTCACCAGCGCCAGCCCCGAGGAAAAGCAGTCCTCCTACTGGCAGAACCAGCGCGCCACACTGGTCAGGGCCTTGACCGATGAAGCCCAGGCGCCAGGCACCGACGGCACGGCTGATACCGGCAAGAGCGATCGGCACATGATCCTCGCCGAGCTGCTGGCGCAGTGGTCGTCGGGTTCGGCCGAAGCGTCCGAGAAATCAGAAAACAAGAGCAAGAACACCGACGCGAGCGTCCAGGCAATCTACGACAAAATCACCGGCCAGGACTCGACTACGCCAGCCACCGCGCAGTAATCCCTCCAGTGCAGGAACTGCCGCTGGCTGCGATCTTTTGATCTTAAAAAACCACATCAAAAGATCGCAGCCGGCGGCAGCTCCTACAACGGTATCTCTGCGTCGCGAAGATCTTCACCTCTACGACAATCAAGCCTCCTGCAATGCCCGTGGGCGATGGCTGCGCTGTTCGGCGCTCTCGTCCACCGCAGGCTGCAAACGGAAGTCGAATTTGAGTTCGGCGTATCGCCCCGCCACGCCCCGCGCTCCGTCGTCACTGAATTGCACCTCGCCGACCAGTCCTTCGCGGGTGGCGTAGGCGAAGTCGTCCCACAGGTATTGATCGCCGGCCAAATTAATCTGCGTGGTCAGGTGCCGATGCCCCGGCGCGGAAATGAAAAAGTGCACGTGGGCCGGACGCTGACCGTGGCGGCCGAGCAAGTCCAGGCATTCCTGAGTCGGCCCTTGCGGATCGCAACCGTAGCCGGACGGCACGATGCTGCGGGCACGGTAGCGACCCTCGGCGTCGGTAATGATGCGCCGACGCAGGTTGTATTCAGACTGGCTCGTGTCAAAGAACGAATACGTGCCTTTGGTGTTGGCGTGCCACAAATCCACGGTCGCGCCGGCCAGTGGCTGACCGTCCAGATCGAAGACTTGGCCTTCGAGGAACATCACCGTGGCAACGCCCTCCTCGCTACCATCGTCCATGCGCGCCTCGCCTTCGCAAATCGGCGCGCCGGCCACGTACAACGGCCCTTCGATGGTGCGTGGAGTGCCGCCGCCGAGGCCGATTTCGGCATCTTTGGCATCTTGCAGCAAATCAAGGAAGTGCTCGATGCCAAGCCCGGCAACCAGCAGGCCAGCCTCTGAGCGGCCGCCCAAGCGATTGAGATAATCCACCGTTTTCCAGAATTCGTCTTCGGTGATTTCCAGGTCTTCAATCAGTTTTGCGGTGTCCTGTAACACGCGCAGCATGATGGTTTTCAGGCGCGAGCTGCCGACGTCATTGTCGAAGCCGGCGGCTTCCTTGAAGAAGGCTTGCAGGTCAGCGGTGTGGGCAATTTTCACGGTCATGGTGTTCACCTCATCTTGTTGTTTTGTCTGCGACGCAAGCGTTGATCAGCGATCGTCAGCGTGGATAGACGACGGGTGACGGCAGAGGCCGTCGACTTCGATGTCCATGTAGGGAAACAGCGGCAATTGCATCAGGGTGTCGTGCAGCGCCTCGACACTGGGCACATCGAACACGCTGTAATTGGCGTAGTGCCCGGCGATACGCCACAGATGACGCCAGATGCCATCGCGTTGCAGGCGCTGGGCGAGTTCTTTTTCGTCAGCCTTGAGCCGCGTGGCCAGGGCCGGGTTCATGTCGCGGGGCAATTTCACGGTCATTTTTACGTGGAACAGCATGGTGTTCTCCTTCGATCGGTTCAGGGACGGCGAAACCGCGCCAGACGCTCTTCGTCCAGCGTCAGGCCGAGGCCTGGCGTGCGGGGGATGTGCAGCTGAAAATCGCGATAGACCGGCGTTTCGATGACGATGTCTTCGGTCAGCAACAAGGGGCCGAACAGTTCGGTGTCCCAGGTCAATTGCTTGAGAGTAAGGAAGGCATGGGCCGAGGCCAGCGTGCCGACCGAGCCTTCGAGCATGGTGCCGCCGTACAGCGCGATGCCCGCCGCTTCGGCGATCTGCGCGGTCCGCAATACAGCGCGAGGGCCGCCGTTCTTGGCGATTTTCAGGGCGAACACACTGGCCGCGCCGTCCGCCGCGAGGCTGAAGGCGTCTTCAACGCTTTCGATGGATTCGTCGGCCATGATCGGAGCAAGGCTCTGCTGATTGAGGCGAATCTGCCCAGAGCGGTTGACTCGGGAAATCGGTTGCTCGATCAGGTCGATACCGTTCTCACCGAGCACCCGGCAGCCACGAATCGCCTGGGATTCGTCCCAATACTGGTTGACGTCGACCCGCACACTGGCGCGGTCGCCCAAGGCTTTCTTGATCGCGACGACGTGCTTGAGATCCTGCTCCAGCGGGTTGGCGCCGATCTTCAGCTTGAAAATGCGATGACGGCGCGCGTCGAGCATGTGCTCGGCCTCGGCGATGTCGCTGGCGGTGTCGCCGCTGGCCAGTGTCCAGGCCACTTCGAGGCTGTCCCGCACGCGGCCGCCGAGCAGTTCGCTGACGGGCAAACCGAGGCGTTTGCCCTGGGCATCGAGCAAGGCGCTTTCGATGCCGGATTTGGCGAAGGTGTTGCCCTTGGCGATCTTGTCGAGTTTCTGCATGGCGGCGTTAATGTTGTCCGCCGCCATGCCGACCAGCGCCGGCGCCAGGTGCACGTCGATGTTCGCCTTGATGCTCTCCGGGCTCTCGTAACCGTAGGCGAGGCCGCCGATGGTGGTCGCTTCGCCGATGCCTTCGATGCCGTCGCTGCAATGCAGACGCAGGATCACCAGCGTCTGTTTCTGCATCGTGTGCATCGCCAGTTTGTGCGGGCGAATGGTCGGCAGGTCGACGATGATGGTCGTCACGCCCTGGATCAGTATGTCGCTCATGAGGATCGTCCAGTCAAAGGGTTCAACCGAGGTCACCGCCGCCCACAGGCAGGGTCACACCGGTGATATAGGAAGCGTCGTCGGAGGCCAGAAACAGGATCGCGCCGACCTGTTCGTCAATCGTGCCGTAGCGGTGCATCGGGCTACTGTCCAGGGTTTGATCGACGATTTGCTGATACCAGATTTTCTCTTGCGCGCTCTGCTCAGCGGCGTTGCGCGGGATGCGGCGCGGCGGCGCTTCGGTGCCGCCCGGCGCAGTGGCGTTGACGCGAATACCACGCCCGGCGTTTTCCAGGGCGAGACACGCGGTCAAGGCATTCACGCCACCTTTCGCCGCGCCGTAAGGCACGCGGTTGACACTGCGCGTGGCAATCGACGACACGTTGACGATGGCGCCCGAGCCACGTTCGAGCATGTAAGGCAATGCCGCGTGGCAGCACCACAGCGTCGGAAACAGCGAGCGGCGTACTTCCGCCTCGATCTGCTCGACCTGGTAATGCTCGAAAGGCTGGGCCCAGATCGTCCCGCCGACGTTATTGATCAGCACGTCGAGCCGGCCGAAGGCATCCACGGCGGATCTCATCACCCGCGCGCAATCGGCGTATTGCTCAAGATCGGCGGTCAGCGTCAGCACGCCCTCGCCTTGCAGTTCGTGAACCAGTTCGGAACGGTCGACCGCAACCACTTGCGCGCCTTCAGTCAGTAACCGTTCGCAGACGCGACGGCCGATGCCCTGCGCGGCGCCGGTGACCAGCGCGACTTTGTTGGCGAATCTGTTGTTCATGACAACCTCGAATAAACAAGGGGCCACACGAAGCCCCAAAAAAAGGTTTCAGGCAGCGGCGGCCGCGAATTTTTCGTAGTAGAAATTCGCCGGAGTGATGCCTTGCTCGCGGATGTACAGGCTGACCGCCTCGACCATCGGCGGCGGCCCGCACAGGTACACGTCGACATCGCCGTCATTCAGGTGCTGCGGCTCGATGTGTTGGGTGACGTAGCCCTTGAGCGGATGCTGGCTCGCCGGGTTGGCGACGCAGGCGCTGAAGGTGAAGTTGGGGATGCGCGCCGCGAAGGCTTCGAGGCGTTCGAGCTCGACCAGGTCGAAGTCGTTGGTGACGCCGTAGATCAGGTGCAGCGGATGTTCGCTGCCCTCCCCGGCGATTTTGTCGAGCATCGCGGTGAACGGCGCCAGCCCGGTGCCGCCGGCCAGCAACAGGAGCGGCCGCTTGATTTCGCGCAGGTAAAAACTGCCCAACGGCCCGGCCAGGGTCATGTTGTCGCCAGCCTTGGCGAGCCCTGTGAGAAAACTGCTCATCAGCCCGCCCGGCACGTTGCGGATCAGGAAACTGACCTCGCCGTCCTGCTGCAACGAACTGAAGGAATAAGCACGGCTTTGCTCGCTGCCCGGCACTTGCAGGTTGACGTATTGCCCAGGCAGGAACGCCAGTTTGCTCAGGGCTTCGCCCTTGATCGACAGCGCGATGGTGCTCTCGGAGAGCTGGCGGACATCGCTGATCGCCGCTTCGAAACTGGCCTGTTGGGTCTTGCAGACTTGCGACGACGCCGGCACTTTCACCACGCAATCGCTGGCCGCACGCATCTGGCAGGTGAGCACGTAACCTTGGGCAAGTTCGTCATCGCTGAGGGCGTCTTCGATGAAGTTATCGCCCATCTCGTAGCGCCCGGCTTCGGCGAAGCATTTGCAAGTGCCGCAAGCGCCGTCACGGCAGTCCAGCGGAATGTTGATACCTTGGCGGTAGGCGGCGTCGGCAACCGTTTCGTGGCCGGCAGCCTCGATGAAACGGGTCACCCCGTCTTCGAAATTCAATGCGATCTGAAAGCTCATGGTGCACCTCACTGGCGTGACAAACCCGGCCGCGAACACGCGTCGGCGGCGGCTCGCAACGGCGATGATCAGATGTGGTAGATGTCGATGACCTGACGGACGTAATCGTTTTTCAGCACGACTTTCTTGGCCTTGATCAGCGGCTGTTCGCCGCGCAGGTCGAGGGTGTAGAAACTGTTGCCGAAGTACGTGTCGACGGTCTTGTAGCGAAAGCTCAGGGTGTACCAGTTGAAGCGCACTTGGCACTGGTCTTCGCTGTGCTCGACGATCTCGATGTTGCTCAGGTTGTGCGAGGTGCGGGTGTCAGGAATGGTCGCGCTGGAGCGCTCGGTCTTGATCCGGAATATCCGGTCTTCAAGGCCGCCACGGTTGCCGTACCAGATCAGCGAGATTTCGCTTTGCGGATTTTCGGTCAACTGGTCGTTGTCGTCCCAGGCCGGCATCCAGAAGCTGGCGTCAGCGGCGTAGAGTTCGAGCCATTCGTCCCACTGGCCGTCATCGAGATAACGCGCTTCGCGGTAGAGAAAATCCCGCACGGTGTCGTAGACGCTGTTCATGGCACGTCCTCCACGGGGATCAACTGCGGCTCGGTGGACGCTGCCTTGAGCATGGTTTCCTGCCAATACTTGTGTTGCAGCACGAACAGCCCTTCATCTTCGGTGCGCACGCCGGACAACAATGGCTTGAGGTCGATTTCCTCTGCCGCCGCGTCAGCGCCTTCGACCCAATGCGTCGCGCCACGGGACATGTCGTTCCAGCCTCGGCCAGCACCGTAACCGGTCTGGCAGGAGCGGAATTCTTCCAGGTCATCCGGCGTGGCCATGCCGCTGACGTTAAAGAAATCTTCGTACTGACGAATGCGCCGGGTGCGTGCGCCGGCGCTCTCGCCTTTGGGGGCAATGCAGTAAATGGTGATCTCGGTTTTATCGACGGAAATCGGCCGGGCGATGCGGATCTGCGAGCTGAACTGATCCATCAGGTAGACGTTCGGGTACAGGCACAGGTTGCGCGAATTCTCGATCATCCAGTCGGCGCGGGCCTGGCCGAAATCCCGGGCAAGTTCGTCGCGACGCTCGTAGGCCGGACGATCCTGCGGGTTGGCCCAGCGTGTCCAGAGCAGCAAGTGGCCGTGGTCGAACGAATAGAAACCGCCGCCGCCCTTGGCCCAACTGCCGGCGCTCATGGTCTTGATTTCTTCGCCGGCCTCGCGTTGCTGGCGCTGGTTCTGGGTGGCCGCGTAGTTCCAGTGCACGGAGCTGACGTGATAACCATCGGCGCCGTTTTCGGCGGTGAGTTTCCAGTTGCCTTCGTAGATATAGGAGCTGGCACCGCGCAGCACTTCCAGACCTTCAGGGGACTGGTCGACGATCATGTCGATGATTTTGGCGGACTCGCCCAGGTGCTCGGCGAGGGATTTCACGTCAGCGTTGAGGCTGCCGAACAGAAAACCGCGATAGGACTCGAACCGGGCGACTTTGGTCAGGTCATGGGAGCCTTCGCAGTTGAAACTGTCTGGGTAGCCGGCTGCGCTTGGATCTTTGACCTTGAGCAGTTTGCCGCTGTTGTTGAACGTCCAGCCGTGGAAGGGGCAGGTGTAGCTGGAACGGTTGCCGGCCTTGTGGCGGCAGAGCATGGCGCCGCGATGGCTGCAGGCGTTGAGGAATGCGTTGAGCTCACCGTCCTTGTTACGCGCGATGAAAATCGGCTGGCGGCCCATTGTGGTGGTCAGGAAGTCGTTTTTGTTCGGGATCTGGCTTTCGTGCGCCAGGTAGATCCAGTTGCCCTCGAAGATGTGCGTCATCTCCAGTTCGAACAGGCGCGGATCGGTGAACATTTCCCGCTTGCAGCGGTAGACGCCTTTTTCGGGATCGTCTTCGAGCATGGCATTCAAGTAATCGATTCCCAGGGACATGGCCAGGGCCTCCATTGTTATTGTTCAGGCCAGGTCAGGTTAGGGAGGTGATGGGCGCGGCAATAGCCGAATCGTGCAGATCGTTATCCGTTTTGTGCAGAGGGTGTTACGAACATCAACCAAACCTGCAGGAGTCTGGCTTGCCAGCGATGGCATCAACTCAGGCGATATTTGTGTTGAATGTGTCGGCCTCATCGCTGGCAAGCCAGCCCCCACAGGGTTATGGGCAGGGACACACAATTTTGTAGACACCGCCGAACCGCTGTAGGAGCGAGCCTGCTCGCGATGGCGACCTGACTTTTAGTGGCGGCGTTTGAAGGTTTGGGAGGGCAGTTCGCCGAATTGCATACGGTAGCTTTCAGAGAATCGGCCCAGGTGCAGGAAGCCGTAGTCCAACGCCAGTTCGGTGAGGTTTCTGACCGGGCAACTCGGGTCGTTGAGGCAGGTGTGGATGCGTTCGAGCTTACGCTGGCGGATGTATTGCAGCGGCGTCACGCCGAGTTGGCGTTCGAACAGCGCATACAACGAGCGCGGGCTCATGCTGGCCTGCGCGGCGAGGTCTTCGGCGCGCAGGTCGAGTTTCAGGTTGCGCTCGATGTAATCGAGGATGCGCTCGAAACTGACGCTGGGTGAACTGAGGGATTCGCGGATGATGTTGGTGCTCATCAACGACAGCAACTTGCTGCCGACAATCTGCGCGTAATGCTCTTGCACCCGCAACAGCGGATCGCTCGCCTCCGCCTCCAGACACACCATCGCGAGCAAATTGGTAAACCCTTCCAATTCATCCAGCCGATAATGATTGCGCAAAAACCGCACGCCACTGCCCGGACGCTGCCAACGCTGGTCATCGCACACCGATTCGAGCACCGTCGCCGGCACCTTCAGAATGAATTTCTCGCAATCTTCCGAATACGTCAGATCCACCGGATCATCCGGATTGATCACCAACAACTCGCCCGGCACCAGATAATGCTCGCGTTTGTGCCCGCGCCACAGGCAATTGCCTTGCAGCAGCACTTGCAGGTGATAGACCGTTTCCAGCGCCAGCGAAGTAACGCGCACGCTGCCACCGTAGCTGATGCGGCACAGATCCAGGTCAGCGAGTTTGCGGTGATTGAGGCTGGCTTGGGGACGAGAGCTTTTGGACAGACCGATGAAGTGCTGGCCGACATGCTGGTTCACATAATCGGAGACGGCATAGGGATCAGCGTGAAGGAACACGCTGCTGCGGTCACTCAGCAGGCGACTGTCCATGGGCAAGGCACTCGATGTTGTCGTTATTTTTGTCACCTGCCGCTGATCACAAAGGCAAGTGCAGGTTCACAGTTTAGTCACGAAGCTTAGCGAACGAATCACTGGCAAGATCGGCTTCATTGGTCACAGTACGCCTGAGCCGCAACAACGACAATTGGACCAAAGACTGGACGCTCGATAATCGAACACTTTGATCACACTCATCACGACCCTGACCCTGTAACGCCCGTGATACAACGGCTCCACGCTTGAAATATTTTCTGGCGAATCCCCGGATCCAACCTACTCTGACCCCGGGGATTCGATTCCCAAGAAAGGTCGGGGGGCCTGTCTTCGGTACTGACGCAAGTACGCAGGAGCTGCTCATGAACCCGACAAGATTGTCCGCGTTGTTCGCTGCTTCACTGTCGTTATCCGCTTTGACGGTACCCTTCATCACTCACGCCGCCGATAAGCCGCCGCCCAATATCGTGGTGATCATGGGCGACGACGTCGGCTGGTCGAACATCGGCGTTTACAACCAAGGGATGATGGCCGGCCGCACGCCCAACCTTGACCAGCTCGCCGCCGAAGGCATGCGCTTCACCGATTATTACGCCGAAGCCAGTTGCACCGCCGGGCGCGCCAATTTCATCACCGGTGAACTGCCGATCCGCACCGGCATGACCACCGTCGGCCAGGCCGGTTCGCCCATCGGCATTCCCGCCGAAGCGGTGACCATCGCCACCGTGCTCAAATCCATGGGCTACAGCACCGGCCAGTTCGGCAAAAACCACTTGGGCGACCTTAACGAATTCCTGCCCACGGTGCACGGGTTCGACGAGTTCTTCGGCTACCTCTACCACCTCGACGCCATGGAAGACCCGGCGCATCCCAACTATCCAAAGGATCTGCTCGACACCATCGGCCCGCGCAACATGGTGCACAGCTGGGCCACCACCAGCGACGATGCGACCGTCATGCCGCGCTGGGGCAAGGTCGGCAAACAGAAAATCGAAGACGCCGGCACGCTCTATCCTGAGCGCATGAAAACCGTCGACGACGAAATCCGCGACAAGGCCTTCGCTTTTGTCGACAAAGCCAAGCAGGACAACAAACCGTTCTTCCTCTGGCTCAACCCGACGCGCATGCACATCGTCACGCACCTTTCGGACAAATACGAAGGCATGCGCAACGCACAAAACGGCTGGTCGGAACAGGAAGCCGGTATGGCGCAACTTGACGACATTGTCGGCGACGTCATGACCAAGCTGAAAAACGACGGCATGGCCGACAACACCATCTTGGTGTTCACCACCGACAATGGCGCGGAAAACTTCACTTGGCCGGACGGCGGCACAACGCCGTTCGCGATGGGTAAAGGCACGGTGATGGAAGGTGGGTTCCGCGTGCCGGCGATCATCCGCTGGCCCGGCCAGGTGCCGCCCAACACCATCGGCAACGGCATCATGTCCGGCATGGACTGGTTCCCCACTTTTGTCGCTGCGGCGGGTAATTCGGCCATCACTACTGAACTGCTCAAAGGCAAACAACTGGGCGACCGAACCTACAAAGTTCATCTGGACGGCTACGACCAGACGCCCATGATCACCGGCAAAGGCCCGTCAAATCGGCACGAAATCTTCTACTTCGGCGAGAGCGCACTCGGGGCCATTCGCATTGATGATTTCAAGTACCGCTTCATCGATCAGCCCGGCGGCTGGCTGGGCGCGAAAGTCACCCTCGACATGCCGATCCTGACCAACCTGCGGCTTGACCCGTTCGAGCGTGCCGGCTGGCCGGAAAACATGGCGGCCAGCGGTTCCCTGGAATATTTCGAGTGGTTCAAATTCCAGTTCTGGCGTTTCGTTTTCGTCCAGCAGCAGGTGGTGAAACTGGCTGAAACGGCCATCGAGTATCCGCCGATGCAGAAAGGCGCGAGTTTCAATCTCGAAGCGGTCAAGGCCAAGATCGAAGCGGCACGGGGTGCCATGGGCAAATAACACGTCACGCGAAAGGCGGATGACCTTCTTCGGCCATCCGCCTCATTGACGCACGTTGATCGAGGTCAGCCCATGAACATCAGCAAAAGCGCCCTGCCCACCGTCACCCTGCTTGCCTTGTGCATCTCGCAAGCCCAGGCCGGCGGCATCATGCTCTACGAAATCGGCACCGATAACACTGGCTTGGCGAATGCCGGCGCGGCTGCCCGCGCGCAAGGCCCGTCGACCATCGCCAGCAACCCGGCCGGCATGAGTTACCTGCCCGCCACGCAAATTACCGGTGGCCTGCAAGTGATCTACGGCAACCTGACCTTCAACCGCGACGCCAACACCAACGGCACCGGCAATGGCAGCGGCAATGCGCTCGACCCGATTCCCGGCGGCAGTTTCTTCATCAGCCATCAACTCGATGAACACTGGAGCGTCGGCTTCGGCAACTACGGCGATTTTGGCCTCGCCGCCAATTACGACAACAACTGGTCGGGGCGTTACTTCGCCCAGAACGCCAGCCTCGCCGGACTCTCTTTTGTCCCCAGCGTGGCCTATCGCTTCAATGAGCAGTGGTCGGTCGGCCTCGGCGTCAAAGCCATGTACGGCATGCTTCAGGCGCAGACCGCCATCGACCGCTCGCCGTTCGGCCTGACCGACCGTAGCGACGGCCAGTTCAAATACAAGGACAACGACTGGGGATTCGGCGCCAACGTCGGCGTGATCTACGCGCCGCAACCCGGCACCCGCATCGGCCTGGCCTACACCAGCAAAGTCGATCTGGACTTCGAGGACGGACTGGACGTCAAAGGCGACGGCCCGTTGCTGCGGCAGCTGGACGGCATCGACACCCAACTCGACATGACCGTGCCGCAAACCGCGACCCTGAGCCTGTTTCAACAACTCGATGCGCAGTGGGCCTTGCTGGCCTCGGTCAACTGGCAGGACTGGTCGGAATTCGGCGACATCGCCGTGCAAGTCGACACCACAGCGGTCGGTGCGCAATCGACCACCATCGACGCGCATTTCAAAGACACCTGGCAGCTGGCCCTCGGCGCCCAATATCAAGCCACCCGACAACTGCTGTGGAACGTCGGCATCGCCTACGACAGCAGCGCCGTCTCCGACGGCAATCGCACCTTCACCGTCCCTATGGGCGAATCCTGGCGCCTGGCGACCGGCGCCACTTACGCCATCAATAAAGACACCGACGTCAACGTCAGCTGGGCGCTCGTCTGGCTCGGCGACATGCCGGTGGATCAGACCAAATCGACGTCGGGCACGCGAACTTCCGGTCAGTTCGACAACGCCTGGATTCAAGCCGTGACCGGCAACATGACCTGGCGTTTTTGACGCCATTTCACCCCCAAAAAAATACGACTGAATCCACGGAGCACACACCACCATGAACCTGTCCCGAAAACTGTTTGTCAGCACAGCGCTGGCCCTTGTCGTGCTCGGCGGTTGCACCTCGAAAGTCACCGAGCGCGCGCAATATTCCGGCTTCCTGCCCAACTACAACAACCTTGAGGAAGTGACCACCACCAGCGGCGAAAAAGCCATGCGCTGGGTCGCGCCGTCGTGGAACCCGAATGCCTATGACACCGTGGTCTTCAACCGACTCGAGTTGTACCCGGCGCCGCAACCGAACGAGCGCGTCAACCGCCAAACCCTCGATGACATCCAAAACTACATGACCAGCAAGGCCAAAGGCGTCCTGGGTCAAAAATATCGGGTCGTAACCCAGACGACTTCCGTGCCTGCCGGCGCCAAAGCCTTGATCCTGCGTGCCGCGATCACCGGGGTAAACGCCGAGAACGAAGGCATGAAATGGTATGAAGTCGTCCCCGTCGCCGCCGTCGTCGGTGGCGTCAGCGCCGCCACCGGCCATCGCGATCAAGACACCACGCTGTTCATCGAAGCCGAACTGATCGACGCCAGCAACAACCAGACCGTCGCCAAAGTGGTGCGCAAAATCTTCGGCAGTCAGCTGTCGAACGCCAGCCAGAAAATCACCGCGAAAGACTTCAAAGCGGCGATTGATAAGTTGGGGGCGGATCTCCAGGCGTTTATCCGTTAACGACCGGCCGCCATTGTCGGGTTTAATGCAGGCCTGCTTTTGGAGATAGAAGATCCGTAATGATTAGAACGTGCTGCTCATGTGCCCTGCTCGCCCTCTGCCTGTCGATGGCCGGATGCGCGAGCAAGGCAACCCCGGTGGCAGGCTCGAACTGCTACGCCAAAGCGCTACCGACGGCGGGCGAAGGTGGCTTGGCGTGGGGTTCGACCTTGGGCATCGCGCAGCAGAAATCCCTGAACAACTGCGCGCGTTACGCCGGGCGATCCGGAGGGACGCCGTCGACGTGCAAAGTGGTGTTGGCGCAGTGTAAGCGGTGATGAGGTCACTTCAGGTTTGATGAAGACGCTCGCCCAGTGCCTCGGCCATGCGCACCAGATCGGCAAACGATTTGGCCTGCATTTTTTTCATGGCATGCCCTCGATGGATTTTTACGGTGATTTCACTGAGATTCATCTGGCCGGCGATCTGCTTGTTCATCAGCCCTTTGACGGCCAGGCCCATGACCTCTTTCTCGCGCACGGTCAGCGTCTGGAAAAGGGCATTCAGATCGGAGAACTGCGCCTCGATTTCGCGGCGCCGAACGTCGGCCTGAAGCGCAGCTGACACTGCATCCAAAAGATCCTGCTCACGAAACGGTTTGGCCAAGAAGTCTACCGCGCCGGCCTTCATCGCCTTGACCGACATTTCGATGTCGCCATGTCCGGTGATAAAAATAATTGGAATATTGGTATTGGATTTGGCCAGTTGGCTTTGAAATTCCAGTCCGCTGCTGCCTTGCAGTCTTACGTCCAGCACCAGACAGCTCGCGCCGTCGGTTTTCGCATGCTGAAGAAACTCTGCCGTTGATGCGAACGTTTCGACCTGAATACCGGCGGAACGCAACAGGTTGCTCAAGGCCTCGCGCATGGAGGCATCATCATCCACTACGAAGACCATCGACCCCTTACCCGCCTGCTCACCGGATGGTGAATGACTGCTCATGCACAAGCCCTTCCGTCAAATGGAAAAAAGTGTAACACAGCACTTCCTCCTCTCATGGACGAAGTAAGAAATGTAGACCGCCCACGAAACATTTATGCGAACACCGTTAAGTCCAATACCCAGATTAGTAAAAATAAATAACAAGGGTAATACACAAGCGACCGGACTTGAGCGCTACAACTGGTTCCATTGATGCACCAACTACAGAAGTGCTCGCAGTTGTTGGAAAAGATACGGTACTGACTTTCACCTATACGTGATCGCGCACGCAAGGCAATGTCCTCGTTTGAATATTCACCAAACTCCTCTTTCAGCCAGACCGGCTTACCGTTGGCAAATTGTCCAACAGTGGTCACTTCGACAGGGCCCGCCGTGAAAGAGCCGCTAAAACCCGAATAATGCGCCACCTTTCCGCGCCCGAGATAGATCCCGTGGTGAACATAAAACGGTCGAGGCGTCATCAGATGCGCTCCGACAGGAAAGTCGACAGGGTTCATTTCCGCCAGCATTGATGATGGTACCGCCGGGATGATGCGGCCACAGGCGCACTTGCAACATGCGTACAGGCATGTACTCAAATACCCGCCAACATTCAATGCCGTTCGCGGCACATGCAAAACGGCCACTGCCTTCATCAACTTGTTTGCGAGCGTGTTCATGATAAAAACCTCCACAACCCTTGACGAGTAATGTATCGCCCGCGCTGTGGAACTTCATTTGTACACACGACTACTTTAAATGACCGTTGATATGCACTCTCTAAACCAAAGTATTAACGGGCAGTGTGAATTGAACGGTCGCACCGCATGGCATGTTGGCACTTGCCCACAAGTGGCCGCCGTGAGCCTCGATGATTGAACGACATATCGACAAGCCCATGCCTAATCCAGTGGGTTTGGTGGTGTAAAAAGACGCAAACATCTGCTCGATGTTTTCAGTCGCAAACCCCGGCCCTGAATCGCTTACGCTGACCAGCACGTCACCGTCATCATCCAGCGAGGTACTGATGAGCAGCCGAGGTTCGCATTCGTGTTCAGCACCCATCGCCTCAAGCGCATTCATGATGAGGTTGAGCAGCACCTGTTGCAGTTCGACACGGTCACCTTCTATCAATGGCAAATCGCGTTCCAGCAGCATCTGCACCACCGTTCCAAGCTTGGTGATCTGGCCACGGCTGAACTCGATCATTTCCTCAATCGCCACATTGATATTGACTGGCCCTTTTTGCGGAGGGGCTTTGCGGATATGGCGACGGATTCGGCCCAGAATATCGGCAGCACGATTGGCGTCTTTGATAAGGCTGCCGAGCACTGTGCGAACCTCTTCGATTTCCGGCGGCTGAATGCTCATCCAGCGCAACGCGGCATTAGCGTTGAGGATCGATGCCGCAATCGGTTGATTGACTTCGTGGGCAATCGATGCCACGAGCTGGCCCATGGTTGCGACACGGTTCGCGTGCGCCAATTCGGTTTGCACTTCTCGGTAGCGCCGCTCGCTTTCGCGGATTTTTTCTTCCGCCTGCTTGCGTTCGCTCAAATCCAGTACGAACGCCACACCTTCCTTGCCGCTGGACTCAAACATGGCGAGACCGACGATCACCGGCAACCGACTGCCATCCTTGCGCAAATATTCCTTCTCGTACGGCTGGGCATAACCTGTCTGTACGGCCTTGGCCAGGTAGTGCTCACTAATTTCACGGTACTGCGGTGTGGTCAGGTCTTTCCAGCGCAGGCGACCCGAGACCAGATCTTCGCGCTCGTAGCCGACCATTCGCAGGAATGCGTCATTGGCCTCGCGGATGTCACCGTTAGCGTCCCAAACGAGGATCCCGATGATATTGGCGTCCACCAATCGCCGGATCTTGCTTTCACGCTCTGCGACTTCGCGGTACAAGCGCGCGTTTTCAAGCGAAATGGCCGCCTGCGAAGCCACCAGTTTCAATACTGCAATCCGGGTCGGGCTGAAGACACGCGCCGCCAGATTGTTTTCCAGATACAAAGCCCCGCCCTGCTTGCCCTGATTCATCAGTGGCAGGCAAAGCACCGAACGGGCCTGGTTGCGTCGGATGTAAGGATCTTCGGAAAACGCGGATTCGTGCAGGGCGTCATCCAGGAAAACACTCTCGCCGCTGCGCAAGACATGGTAGAGCAGTGATTCAGGCAGTAATGCCGAGGTCATGGGCATGTCGCGCAATTGCATGGCGTCGCTACCGGTTGTCACTTGTGCGGCGATGCGATGTTCATTGGCGTCCGAAAGGATCAACACCCCACGTTCGGCCCCCGCCTGTTCAATGGCAGTGCGCATGATGATGTCGATGAGTTTTTCCAGAACGATTTCGCCCGACAACGCTTGCGAAACCTTTATCACCGTCGCCAGATCAAGGTGTTCCACTGAAGCGATCATCGTCGTCGTCGCGCCGGGTGCGGGCGGTTCGTTTCTGAGTGACGGATAGCGCATTTCAAGCTGCCGCACTTTGCCGTCCGCGCCCCAGCGCTGGTAGCCATAGCGCGCATCTTGCAAGTAGACACTGGCTACTTTGCCGAGGCCACGCGCCGCGTAAAAACGCGAGGCGAGTTCGTTGGCCAGCGCCTCGACATGCACGAAACCAGACTTCTGCGCGGCGTGGATGGCTTGTTCGTAAAGCATTTCGGCGTCAATCAACCGCCCATCCACGCGCGCAATCTCCGCCTCGACCAACGCAGCACGGCTGGCAAAATTTTCCGGACATTGCTCGGCCCACATTTGAAGCTGGCGATGATTTGCCGCCATGGCAAGCAAGTGCGGCGCACGCTCGGCCACCAATAGGCTGTCGCACCAGCGGGCACGCGCCAGTGCGTCATAGAAGCAAAACTCGGCTTCTTCAAAAAACAGATAGGACGTCCACAGCAAACGCTGGGCTTTAGCGGCGGCTTGCATCGCCGCACCGGGATCGTCGGCCATGTAGCGCGCCTGAAGTTTGCGCACCCAGTACCAACATTCGGCCAATGCCAGATCCGGATTACTGGACAGGTGTTGCTCGGTGGTCGACTCGTCAAACTCACTGCTATCAAAACAACCAAAAACCGGCGTCGAACCCCGCAACATCCGGATGATCGCCAATTGCGTACCGATGAAATCGGTGACCAGCCCGAACCGAACCTTTCTGGCATAAGCCATACCACGCTCCGCCACGTCTTGTACTTCGGACAATGGCTCGCCAGCGAACAGGAAGTCAGAAGTAAAGGCATTACCGGCATACGCGCCATAAGGCAAATCGCCGATTCGATTAGCGGCGGTAAACGAGCGGCGCAGCAACTCGCGACATTGCGCTACAGGTCGCATCCAGCGTACGGCGAAATTCGAGAAGCACAGATAGGTACTCGCTTCGAACTGATTCAGGCCGCGCTTATCCACCAGATCGCACCCCAATTGGCCGAACCGGAAACCGGCCTGGTAGTCGCCAAACCGCCGCCCGGCGACTCTGAACGCATTGGCGTAATGAACACACGACGCATCGCAATTGCCTCGTTCCAGGCAAAGCGTGATGGCTTTGCAGATCGACAGGCACGCCAGGTTCGCGTCCGATTGCAATGCGGGTGGGAAAAGCTTGCTCAGGGCGCTGAGGGTCATTACCGAGACGGTGTCTTCAATCAGCGGCAAATCAATAAGGTCTTCGATGGAACGATCGCCCAACAACGTCCAGATACGGTCATATTCCTCGCGTACCTCCTGATCACTCGGGCGGGCAGACCATTCGATGCCGACATGACGCAAGTAATCCAGACAAACGGAAACGGCGCCGTCGCTACGATCCATCAGCAAATAATCATCCATCAGAAGACACGCGACATTACCTCGCTCGATGGTCGTCGTGGCATGCGCCAACAGTGCCGTCAGGCGTTTGTCAGCAGCCGGTAATTGCCCGGTCAGCAGCTCGCATTCGGCACGGTTCAACTCCAGCTGAAAGTTCAGCTCGTGCAGGCGGGCCCAACTGTCGTCGTCCAGCAACCGCGAGCCCATGGCGAGATAATTGAGCGCCGATGCATAGGCCGTCGATGTCTTGGCCCGTCGACCGGCCAACAGATTGAACGCCGCCAGTTGTTCCCGCTCGGCAGGGTCGATGATCAGCACGGCACCACTGTTGAGCTGGCCGACGATATCGAAAATCACCTCCTCACGTTCCTGTTCAGGCGTCTGCGCCGCCAGCAACCGACCGATTCGCAGGTGAGCCTCGGCACGGGCCGTGCCGGGAATCAGCGAGTAGGCCGCTTCATGAATGCGGTCATGTACAAAGCCGTAGGCATCTTCAAGCCGCTGCACCAGTTCCTGGCGGATGGCTTGCCACATGACGACGTGGATCTGCGCGGGGGCCAGGCCCAGAACGGTTGCGAGTGCTCTGGTACCAGCAACGCTGCCCAGGCAGGCCAGTTGCTGCAGTGCATGTTGCGTTTCAGTCGGTAATCGGGTCAGTTTGCCAACCATCAGATCCACAATGTTGTCCGTGTAGCCCTTGGCATGAATGCGTTCCTCGCTCCAGCTCCAGCGCAATGCCTTATGGTCGAAGGTCAGCAATTGCTCGTCCGCGAGCGTCTGCAGAAACTGGATGACAAAAAAAGGATTGCCCGCAGTTTTTTCCAGCACCAACTGTGCCAAGGGCTCGATACGTACAAGCGCATCACCGAGCGCATCCGCAATCAACCGCTCGATGTGGATTTTGGCAAGCGGCGCCAGGGTGATTTCATCAACCCGCCCTCCTGCTGCTCGAATGGCGTAAAGCTTGCGCGTCAGTGGGTGCGTGGCATCCACTTCATTGCTGCGGTAAGCCCCCACCAGCATGAGATGGCGCACATCTGAACTGGTCAGCAGGTCTTCCAGCAAATCGAGGGTGGCCGCATCGATCCACTGCAGGTCATCGAGAAACAACGCCAGCGGATGCTCGGCCCGGGCAAATACACCGATGAAACGTCGAAACACCAGCAGAAAACGACGCTGCGCCTGTTGCGGCTCCAGAGGCTGCAAAGGGGGCGGATCGCCGATAATCAGCTTCAGCTCCGGAATCAGGTCGGTCATCAAGCCTGCGTGGATATCGAGCGCGTTATGCAAAGCTTCTCGCCAGTGCGCCAGTTCGGCGTCGTTCTTGCCAAGGAGTGTGCGCACCAGGCTTTGGAATGCCTGCACCAACGTCGCATAAGGAATGTCTCGTCGGTATTGATCGAACTTGCCCGTGGCGAAAATTCCGCGTGGCGGCACCAGCGCCTTGTGCAACTCGTTAACCACGGAGGACTTGCCGATTCCGGAGTAACCGCTGACCAGCATGAGTTCAGGTGCGCTGCTCTTAATGATCCGGTCGAATGCGCAAATCAGGGTGCTCACCTCGTTCTCGCGCCCGTAAAGTCTTTCCGGAATCATTAGCCGATCGGACGAGCCCTGCTCGCCCAACACAAACTCATCGATATGACCGCAGCGCTCCCAATCCGCGAGGCATCGCTGCAGATCATGCTCGACACTGGCGGCCGTCTGGTAGCGTTCCTCGGCAGTTTTGGCCAGCAGTTTCATGACGATCGCGCACAGCATGGCGGGCACGGTTTCAACCCGTTCGCCCGGCGGTTGGGGTTTTTTGGCGATGTGGCAATGCACCCATTCAATCGGATCTTTGGCCAGGAACGGCAACGACGCCGTGAGCATCTCGTAAAGCGTGACGCCGAAGGAATACAGATCGCTGCGCGAATCGATCGAGCGATTCATGCGCCCGGTCTGTTCGGGCGCCATATACGCCAGTGTCCCGGCCATGGTATCGAGCGGCTGTCGTTCCCGTGGCAACCACGACGCCAGGCCGAATCCGGTCAGCCGAGCCTGCCCGTCAGCGCAATTCACTAGAATGTGCGAGGGTTTGATGTCCTTGTGTACCAAACCGCGCTGATGCAGCTTTGCCAATGCCTGCACGATGCGGATGGCCAGGTGCAAGAACGTCGGCGTCTGCATGGGGGCCACCAGCAACTGCATCAATGGTGTGCCGCCGCAATCTTCCAGCAGCAGGCTGATCTGCCCGTTTTCCCGCTCCATCTCAAGCGGGAGCACGGCCCAGTCGCGATCCAGTTCGTCCCGCAGGGCAAACTCATGGGCGAACCGTCCAAGGCATGCGGGAAGGGGCTGCTCGGCGGTCGGTCGTGCGACGAGGACATTGCGCTCGCCAGCCACACCCGTGCGCACTTCCCGACAGAAGGTGCGCTCACCATCGTTCCACAGTATCTGCATATCGTTATCCATTGGTGCGGGAACGTATTGTCAGCTTGTAGCCTAGCTTCGGATCAGGGGGTTGTGGTGACTCGGCGCTGGTGGGTCGCCATTGATCTTTGCTGAAACGTATTCTGCTGTTCGTCGTGACCAAGTGCCCGATGATTCGCGGTTTGCGCCGCCATCGCTGCAAATTCGTGGATCCCGCGCAACCGGACTCTACCCGCCCGACACTGGTTTGAGGGTCAAGCACTGGCAGCAAAACCCGCGATGGGCGCGACCCCGAGGTATCGAGCAAAGCGTCCGCGCAACCAGCTTTCCCGCGGATCGTTGTGGGTCGCTCCACGCCACGCCATCGACACGTCCGACGTCGGTAGCGACAACGGTGCGAACTCGGCACGCATGCCTTCCATTCGCGCCATCGCCGTGGCGACGTAATCCGGCACGATCGCAATCATGTCGCTGCCGGCCAGCAATCCGGGTAAGGCACTGAATTGCGCAACGCCGAGGACGACCTTGCGCTGACGCTCCACCAGACCCAAGGCATGATCGACGTCGTCGATGACATTACCCATCGACGACACCACCACATGAGGCCGCCGACAAAAGGCGTCCAGATCCAGCACATGGGAATCCGCATCGGCGCGCAATAGCATCGGCTGCATCGACCGCAGTCGCTTGCAATGAGCGCTGGCCGGCAGTTCATTGGCAAAGCTTATGCCTACCGAAATGTCGCCAGAGGTCAACAAGTGTGGCAATTGCCGATGATCAACCCTTCGCACAACCAGCGTGATGTTGGGCGCCTCATCACGCAGGTGCCTCATGAGGGCCGGAAGCAGCGCATATTCGACGTCATCGGAAAGCCCTACATGAAAAGTTTCGTCGCAGGTCATCGGGTCGAATGCCTGAGTGCAACTGAGCGCGGTTGCAATGCCATCCAGCGCCGGAGTCAGCCGTGCGTGGATTTCGGCCGCACGCGCCGTCGGCTCCATCACCCTGCCCGTGCGGATGAACAGTGGATCATTGAACATCGAACGCAGTCTTCCCAAAGCACTGCTGATTGTCGCCTGGCACAGGAAAAGTCGTTCACCGGCGCGGGTCACGTTGCGTTCGCGCATTACTGTTTCGAAGACAATCAGAAGACTGATGTCGGCTCGCCGCAAATCATTTCTGTTCATCACGTTCACCGTCCAGTTACCAGACCGCAAGACCAAGGCGCTACCCGTTTTTTTCAGGCGGGCAGCAGGGAGTACAAGCTTTGCAAACTCACGCCAACACGTCACTTGTACCTAGGTTCAAGAGGCGCATCCGTTGGTTGCGTTTTCTCGTACTTTTGTATGCTGGATCGAAGGATATTTCATGCGCAGTAAAGTTCGAACGGCTTGATTTAATGGGGTTTAATCAGTGCCGCCAAGCGTTGGTCTTAGAAAACCATACATAAGTATGATTCTTCCCCAATTCACAACGGGTATGTTGTAGTGAAGGCAGAATTCTTCATGGGTAGCCCCAATGAATCAACCTATACAAACACGCCACACCGTCGTTACCTCAATCGTCGATGACGATGACTCCGTACGCTCCGCCATCAAAAGCCTGCTGCGATCCAGCGGTTATAAAGTCCAGACTTATTGCAGTGCTTCGGAGTTTCTCGAAACCAACGGTGCGCGACAAACTGATTGCCTGATTTCCGATATCCAGATGCCCGGGATGAATGGCCTGGAACTGCACAAGCAATTAGTCCGGATGGGCATTCATCTCCCGACCCTGTTCATTACGGCATATCCCGAAGCCTTTCCGCCGATGCTCACCGATTCGCCTGCCCTGATGGCCTATCTGCCCAAACCCTGTGACCCGGATAGACTGTTGAACTTCGTCAAAACCGCCCTGCATTCCACCACTGACATTTGATTCAAACCTCACTGCCCCGACTTATAAACTTTGGTTTACATTCCTGGCACTGACGTATGGTTTTTATGAACCGACGTAGAAGTGCGCATCAAAGACCCTGGCCATACCATCAGTTGACAGCGGGCGACCTGCTGAAACTAACCCAAAGACAACTTCAAGAACATTTGAAAATCTTTTGAGGAACAACTGATGAAACAGCAAATTCTGGTTATTGGTGCTGGGTTCGGTGGCGTGTGGAGTGCGTTGAGTGCCGCTCGCCTTCTGGATCAACACAATCGCAACGACGTCGAAATCACCCTGCTCGCACCGCAAGCACAACTGCGCATCCGCCCACGCTTCTACGAGAGCGACGTTCACACCATGTTTGCGCCGCTGGATGCGCTGTTCGATACCGTCGGTGTGCGTTTCGTCCAGGGCAGCGCCGAGCGTATCGATGAGCTGGCGCGAACCGTAGGTTATCGAGACGAGACCGGGCGCTGGAGCACATTGAGCTACGACCGGTTGATTCTGGCGGCAGGCAGTCAATTGAGTCGTCCGAAAGTGCCGGGCCTTGAAGAATTTGCTTTTGATGTCGATCAGATCGAGGCCGCCACGCGTCTGGAAAAACACCTCGACGAACTCAAAAATCGCCCGGCCAGCGCCGCTCGTAACACTGTAGTGGTCGTGGGCGGCGGTTTCACCGGCATAGAAACCGGCACCGAAATGCCCGCCCGCTTGCGCGCCGCGCTCGGTGGGCATCAGGAAATCCGCGTGATCATCGTTGACCGTTCCCCGGCCATCGGCGCGTCCATGGGTGACGGCATCCGTCCATCGATCATCGAGGCCTGCGAGCATTTGGGCATCGAGTGGGTTGTCGACGCCAGTGTCATGGCGATTGATGCCAACGGCGTCACCCTCGCCGACGGCCGTCATATCGAAAGCCAGACCGTGATCTGGACCGTTGGCTTCCGCGCCAGCCCTCTGACGGAACAAATGACCAGTGCCCGCGATGCCCTCGGTCGCTTGCATGTCGATCAAAACCTCAAGGTGTTGGGTCAGGAGCACGTCTACGCCGCAGGCGATGTCGCCTATGCCGCCACCGATGACCTCGGTAATTTCGCCGCGATGTCCTGCCAGCACGCGATCTGCCTGGGACGACACGCCGGCAACAACGTTGCGGCAGACCTACTCGGAGTCGCGCCGACGCCTTATCGCCAACCCAAATATGTCACTTGCCTGGATCTGGGCAACTGGGGCGCAGTGTACACCGAAGGCTGGGATCGCCAGCTGAAACTGGTCGGGGAAGAGGCCAAGGAACTCAAGTCACAAATCAACAGCGTGTGGATCTATCCGCCGGCCGCCGACCGCGCCACGGCACTGGCCGCAGCCAACCCGATGATTCCGGTGGCCTGACATCCGTTTGAGATTCCTGTCCCTAGCCTTTGGAGAATGACCATGGCCGTGCATTTGAACCACTTCGCCCAAACAACAAACACCCAACAATCCTCAGACCTGAGCCTGCACAACAAACCGATTGCCGGCGCGCCCGGTTTCGAAGATCTGGTGCCTTCTCGCTACGCCGTGCGGATCGGCGACATTGATGTGCTGGTGGTCAGCGACGGCGTGCTGCCGTTACCGACCTCAACCATGTCGACCAACGCCGAGCCCGCCACCCGCGCTGCGTGGTTCAAAAATATGTACCTGGGGCCGGACGCCTTCGACTGGGCGCTGAACGTGCTGGTGGTGCGCAGCGGCGAACAGACAATCCTCGTCGACGCCGGACTCGGCGGGCAATTTCCGGGCTTCCCGCGCGCCGGGCAATTCCCCAAGCGTTTGAAGGCGGCCGGCATCGAACTCGAAGACGTGACCGACGTGGTCATCACCCACATGCACATGGATCACATCGGCGGGTTGCTCGTCGATGACGTGAAGAATCGCCTGCGTCCTGACGTGCGCATTCACGTCGCGGCCACTGAAGTCGAATTCTGGAAGTCGCCGGACTTTTCCCTCACCACCATGCCCGAGCCGGTGCCAGAAGTGCTGCGCTCCACCGCCGAACAGTTCATCGAAGCCTTTCACAGCAAGCTGTGCCTCTTCGACGAAGAGTACGAAGTGGCACCGGGCGTGACCGCTAAACGCACTGGCGGCCATACGCCGGGGCACTGCGTTGTGTACGTGAACTCCGGCGGCGAGCGCCTGACCTTCGCGGGCGACGCGCTGTTCCCGGTCGCCTTCGATCATCCTGAGTGGCACAACGGTTTCGAACATGACCCTGAGGAATCAATCCGCGTTCGGGTGCGCCTGATGCAAGAGGCCGCCGCCAGCGGTGAACTGCTGGTCGCCACCCACCTGCCCTTCCCGTCCGTTGGCAGAGTAGCAATCAACGGCGATACCTTCCGTTGGGTCGCGGCGTTCTGGGACTACTGACAGCGCGTTCACACTTTCAACCGCTGCACACAAAAGCCGTGCGATTAACGGCCATTTGCCCTTGTGCTCTCATCGCCGCGGCTTACCCTTGAGCCGCGGCAACCATTTGGTGCCCCATAAAACCATAAGAGAGAACCCGCCTTGATCCGCCTCGACAAAGCCCCGCTCTGCCTCGCCATTCTGTCCACCCTCATCGCCACCGCCAGCCACGCCGCTGACGCCAACTGGGTCGACGCCGCCGTCACCGCGGTCAACCCGGACGTTATCGACCTGCGCCACACCATCCACCAGCACCCGGAACTCGGCAACATGGAGTTCAAGACCGCCGCGCTGGTCGCCGAACGCCTCAAAGCCTCGAACATCGAAGTACGCACGCAGGTCGGCAAAACCGGTGTCGTCGGCGTGCTCAAGGGCGGGCTGCCCGGCCCGGTCGTTGCGCTGCGTGCGGACATGGACGCGCTGCCGGTGAAAGAGATGACCGACCTGCCCTTTGCCAGCCAGGCCACCGGCGTGCGCCTGGGCAAAAACGTGCCGGTGATGCACGCCTGCGGCCACGACACCCACACCGCCATGTTGCTCGGCGCCGCCAAAGTGCTCGCCGACCACCGTGACCAGATTCGCGGCACCGTGGTGTTCCTGTTCCAGCCCGCCGAAGAAGGCGCGGCCGATGTCGACGAATTCCAGAACGACACCCTGATCGGCGCCCAAGCCATGATCCGCGACGGCGCGCTCGACAAGCCAAAAGTCGAAGCCGTGTTCGGCGTACACGTCATGGCGGGCTACCCGACCGGCCACCTCTATTACAAATCCGGCACCGTGCTCAACAGCAGCGACTCATTCCGCATCACCGTAAAAGGCCACCAAACCCACGGCTCCGCACCCTGGAGCGGCGTCGACCCCATCGTCGCCAGCCAAGGCATCATCGGCGGTTTGCAAACCCTCGTCAGCCGCCGCATCGACCTCACCAAAGGCATGGGCGTCATCAGCGTCGGCACCCTCAACGCCGGATCGGCCAGCAACATCATCCCCGAAACCGTCGAAATGACCGGCACCATCCGCACCAACAACGCCGACATCCGCGCCGCGATCCTGAAAAAAATGCCACCCCTGGTCAACGGCATCGCCACCGCCTACGAAACCGAAGCCAACCTGCTGCTCATCAACAACAACCCCGTCACCATCAACAACCCGACACTGACCGAAGCCATGATCCCGGCCCTTGAACTGGCAGCGCCGGGCAAGGTTGAACGCCTCGACGCGTCCCTGTCGCCGAGCGAAGACTTCTCCTACTACGCACAAAAAGTGCCCGGGCTGTTCGTATTCCTCGGCGCCACGCCAGAGGATCAGGACATGAGCAAAGCGCCGAACAACCACAGCCCCTACTTCACCGCCGACGACGCAACGCTCGCGACCGGCGTGAAGGCGCATGTGCAGTTTGTGCTTAACTATCGCGGGCCGAATCACCAAGGTTGAGCTGTTGGGGGTTGGGCGTTTTGATGAACACACATGACAGCCCCGGACAGGAACCACGCCTATGCCAGCCACTCGAACGCGTCCCACGCCTGCACCGTTGCTGAAGCCGGGGGAAACCGTAGTGTTGTTTGATGGGGTGTGTAAGTTGTGCAATGGGATGGTGCGGTTTTTAATCCGGCATGACCGGGAGAAACGGCTGCGGTTGGCGGCGGTGCAGTCGCCTGAGGGGCAGACGTTGCTGGCTTGGGCGGGATTGCCGTTGGATGAGTTTGAGACGATTGCGGTGATTCGGGATCGGGAGTGTTGGGAACGGTCGGATGGGTTTCTGGAAATCATTGCACTGCTGCCCGGGCGCTGGTTTCCACTTCGACTTTTGCGGGTGTTTCCGCGTTGGGTTCGGGATTGGGTTTATGACCGCATTGCGCTCAACCGCTATCGGCTTTTTGGACGATACGACAGTTGTCTGGTGCCGAATTCTGATCATGAAGAACGCTTTCTTTAGAGGTCATTAGCTATACGCATTACTACCGCATTCGGTCTGGGCCATTTTAGAAGCAGCATCACAGCTGCCTGAAACTCTCTATGAGCAGCTCGGAAAACTTGTCTCTTGCACGGTGAGCGCCCACATTCCTGTTTGATATAAAATAATTTTGAACAGGCTGTAAGTCTTCAAACATATACCCATTGATACTTCCGAGCTGCCCAAACTGCTCAAATATACCTTTCGGAACTAACGAAACGCCTGCCCCGGAACTTACACAGCCAATGATGGTGCCATAACTGGCTATGTTTGTGATGGTGCTTGATACTCCATGCTTCCCCAGCCAACTCACCAACGCCTTCCGGTAAGGACATCCTTCAGGCCACATGAATATATCGACGCCACTCAGATCCTGCGGCTTATCTATCCGCCCGGCTATCGAAGAGGCGATCAACACCAACTCTTCCTTGTAAATCTCGGTACTTTCCAGATCCGGATGTTCGGGTCTGACAGCAATGACTGCTCCGTCAAGTTCATGACTGGCTACATCGTTTGATAATTGCAGCCAATCGCCCGTGCTGAACTGCATTTGCACAGAAGGATAAAGTTGGTGAAAGTTTGACAACAGCTTTGGCATCCGGCCTGTGGCGGATGACTCTATAGCGCCAATTTTCAAGTTTCCCGACGGCGCAGCGCCAGGATCCAGCGCTCTTTTTGATTCCTCACACAAGGACAGGATGTTGTTAACATAGCTTAAAAACAACCGCCCGGAAGGGCTGATTATCAACCCCCTGCCTTTTCTTATAAATAACGAGACGCCAAGCTCGCTCTCTAAAAGCTTTATTCTATTTGTAATGTTAGATGGAACGCAGTGCAATAGCTCGGAAGCACGAATAATGCTTCCCTGGTCGGCTACGACTTTAAACATCTTTAACTGAGACAACTCCATGTCATTGCTCACTAAAAGTGAATGGTGGAGTGAGTATAAGTCAGTTGATGCGAGCATTCAACTCGTATAACTTTCCAGATTGGAGATCATTAAGGCATTACAACCGAATAATCTTGACCAGTCTTTAAGGAAGGAGGCAAATCATGAGTTCAGCATTGCCGCAAGTTCGATACGAGCGAGTTGAATACAAGACCATGCAAGAATTTGGTGAGATTTTTGTCAAGGCGCTGCCAAACTATATACGAAAATTAAAGATTCCCGGTCGAGCGATATTCAACAACGACCGGAGGCAGCCAATGTCAGCGCATATTACTCACATCGACGAAATTCAGATCGCGCTGTCTGAAGTGCTTAGCCATCCGATCACCCAAGAAGCTCAGTTACACTGCGAAAATACATTCAAAGTGCTTCTGGAAAAATCTGCAGCAGACGCGGCAATTTTGAAATTCTTCAATGGGTGGAATGAAACCCATAGAACTACCAGTTTGGTTTCCGCGAAAATTATCATGCGGCTATCCGCAGATGCGATTTCTTTGTCTGCGGAAAAACAGTTGGGTTACCACCGCGTCATGGCGCATATGCATGAAGTGGCAAAAGATGATTTTGGGCTAGGTCATACAGGTCACGACGGTATGTATGGCTACATCACCGCAGCGTTTGGCGCGACAGCTTGGGTTGACGATCAGTACAAGGTTCGTGAATGCAACGACTTTTCAGAATTTCTTTACGATACGGGAGTAGCAAAACATAAGGCGGCTTTGAATTCGGAGGAACATAAAAATTCAATCATGGATGCGATGATGGTTTCTATCGCCTCGGAGCTTTGGAATGGTCGGGAATACAATTTTTTCGCTCAATACATAGAGGAAAAACTGATCTCCCTTAATCCTTCATTGAGCGCAAACTCACAAAGTCTGCGTAACGCCAAGGGATATGTCATGGGCCATTCAGGGGAAGTGGAATACAAACATGGCTTGCATGCGTTAGCCGCGGTACAAGCATTCGGCAGTACGGTGGATATAACATTCAAGCCCGGAAGACTTAAAGCAATCATGCTTAATTACAACGAAAGGGTTGGAAATGCATTTGCGGGCCTGCATTACGCTCTGATCTCATAGGACAGTTCTATAGCCGTCTAAATATTACCGATTAGCGCTTTACAACCGAGCAGCAGGCTGATCGGTATACCTAAGGAAACTCTGAAAAAGACTTTCTGATTTGGCAAAATACCGCGACCCCACCCACCGAGTTTCCCGATGAAGCAGATGACCTTCGCCGACGCCGAGTACGCTGGCAAGCGCAAGCAAACCCGCAAG
>NZ_WKEQ01000018.1 GCF_021605415.1 Pseudomonas syringae | reverse complement strand
ATCCGTGGCCGCCCGAACAACGCCCCTCCCACCCAACTCCAGGCTCCCCCACGCAACTGAGCCTGCTCACAAAATCACCTTGCAGGAGATGACGCACGGTGCCGTGCCGATTGCGCGTCACTGCTAATTTGAATGGGAGCGGTGCTCGGCGAGGCTCATTTGTTCGTGCCAGCCTGATTACAGGTCGAAGCGATCCACCGCGCGGCGCCGCTCGTTGTCATCGCGCACGTCGTAGTTGGCTGTCGTCTGGATGTTGCTGTGATGGGCGAGCTTCTGCGCGATCGACAGGTCGTGCTCTTCGATCACCCGGGTGATGAACGAGCGACGGAAGTCGTGGGGCATGATCTTCACCCCGACCTGCGTGCCACGCTGGCGGGCGATGTAATAAATCGCGTGTTTGGTAATGCGCTCGCGGGTGATGTGGCTGCCGCGACGGATACGGTTGAACAAAAAACCGTCGTCGCTCTCGCCTTCCTTGAGCTGTGAGCGGCGCAGTTCCAGCCAGGCATCAAGCTTGGCGAACGCCCAGGTCGGCGCGTATTTGATCAGTTGTTTATTGCCTTTACCGGTGACGGTCAGGCTGCGTTCGCAGAAGTCTACCTGGGCCAGGTCCAGGTCCACCGACTCTGACTTGCGCATGCCGGTGCCATACAACAACGCGATGATCGCCGCATCGCGCAGGCCTTGCGGGCGCGGATCGGCCGCGCAGACTTCCATCAACTCATGAATCAGCGTGCGCTTGAGATTGCGCCCTTGAGAAAGCCGCGTTCCGGCAATGCCTTTGACCGAACGCATCTTCAACAGGTGATCCTGGCTGATCAGGCTCATGCGCCAGGCTTCATTCATCACGCCGCGCACGGCGTTGACGTACAGCGACGAGGTGTTCGGCGCGTAACCGTCGGTACGCAGGGCGGCAACCAGCGAAATCACATCCTCGGGTTGCAATCCGTGCCAGGGAATTTCCTCGATGTTCACCTCTTCAAAACCGAGGCGGTCGGCGGCGTCCTGCAAGACGTAACGCATGGTCAACTGGCTGGAAGGTGCCAGCCGGGCCAGATAAACGGTCAGCGGGTTGGGCGTTGCGGGGGTGGAAACAGAACCAGGTAAGTCAATCAAACCAAATGCCTTGAAAAAAAACACATCAACAGAAGAAATCAGCTCGAACACCGGCATGACGGGTCGCCGGGGGCACACAACCTGCCGAGCGAGGGCGCAAAAGTCAATTGCTGGCACACCGGAATCCCCCCGATCAATACGCCCGTAGGAGCTGACGAGTGCAACGAGGCTGCGATCTTTTGATTCTGTTTCCTCGATCAAAAGATCGCAGCCTTCGGCAGCTCCTGCACAGGGGGCGGGGTTGACCGGGAATCCTTCTGCGCAGAGGATGTGTGCCGCCTGCGAACTAAGGACGTTCAATTCTCCATGGCCACCTATTCCCCTCTCGTCCGCCGCTTGATGATCAGCTCGCTGACCATCGTCATCAGTCGTGCCCTGATCGGCCCGCTATTGACTCTGTTCCTCAGCAATCAACTCGGCCTTAACCCGGCCGACGTCGGGCTGTTGCTCGGGATTGCCGTGTTCAGTGCGACGCTGCTGTCGCTTTATGGCGGGTACGTCATTGATCGGCTGGACAAGCGCAAGTTGCTGATCCTGACCATGCTATCCAGCGGCATCGGCCTGATCCTGCTGGCCTTCGCGAAAAATTTGTACCTGGTCACGCTGATTCTGATCGTCACCGAAACCGCGTCGGCGCTGTTCCTGATTGGCTCCAAAGCGATCCTCAGTGAAAACCTGCCGGTCGGTCAGCGGGTCAAGGCGTTCTCGCTCACCTACACGCTGACCAATATCGGCTATGCCGTTGGCCCCATGATTGGCGTGGTGATTGCCGGGGTATGGCCGATCGCGCCGTTTATTGTCGCCGGGGCGATTGCCGCTGGCAGCGTGTGCCTGTTGATGGGCGTGAACAATGAAGCGTCTGCCGAATCGGTGACCAGTGCGCCGCAGAGCTTTCTCAAAACACTGATCACGCTGAAGAACGACCGGACATTGATCCTGTTCACCCTTGGCTGCTTGCTGAGCACGGTGGTTCATGGACGCTTCACCCTGTACCTGTCGCAATACCTGCTGGTGACCGAGGATCAACAAGGCACGCTGGACACCATGGCCGCCCTGCTCGCCTGCAACGCGATCACGGTGATCCTTCTGCAATACCAGGTCGGGCGATTCCTCAAGCGCGAGCAACTGCGGCACTGGATTGTCGCGGGCACGGCGCTGTTCATCGTCGGTTTGATCGGATTCAGCCTGGCCGACAGCCTCCTGAGCTGGTGCGTGGCAATGTTCATCTTTACCCTCGGCGAAATGATCATCTATCCGGCTGAGTTCCTGTTCATCGACACGCTCGCCCCTGAAGAACTGCGCGGCAGCTATTACGGCGCACAGAATCTCGCGGCACTGGGCGGTGCGCTGAGCCCGGTGATCAGTGGCTTCCTGTTGGTTCACACCCCGGCGCCGACGATGTTTTATGCGCTGAGCGGCCTCGCCGCGATTGGCGGCTATCTGTGTTTTATCAGTGGGCGGCGCACCTCTTTACTTCAACATTAATGCACTCAAACTGCATTTATATGAATTTGTCAGCATCGGGTTTGATCGGCACACTGTGCACGTTCCTCCCCCAATAGTTGGAACTCTTCAGAGGGCTTTCCGGATTTGCCGGACAAGTCCTTTTTTTTGTCCCGCTTTTTTACAACTGCCTCAAGGATCGGTTTCATGCTCGCTCGCTGGTTACCCGCCGCCATCAATACCCGCCCCACTGAATGGAGCCGCGCCGCCATCGGCATGGCATTAGGCACGCTATTCAGTGTCTGGCTGTGCAGCCGGGTGTTCGGCATTGACGTCGCCTACCACTTGATCGGGCCTTTGGGAGCTTCGGCAGTGTTGCTGTTTGCAGTGTCGTCAGGCGCGCTCGCCCAGCCGTGGTCGATCATTGGCGGCTATCTGAGCGCTGGTGTAGTGTCGCTGCTGGTGGCGCATGTGTTGGGGCGCACGCTCGGCAGCGCCTGTCTGGCGGCGGGCATGGCGCTGATTCTGATGTGCTGGCTGCGCTGCCTGCACCCGCCGGCCGGTGCATTGGCGCTGACATTGGTGCTGGCCGATCCGGCAACCATTGCCATGGACTGGAAAGCCATGGGCCCGGTGATGCTGGGCGCGGTGTGCATGTTGTTCAGTGCCCTGGCGTACAACAACCTGACGCGCATTCGTTACCCGAAGCGTACTGCCGAGCCTGCGCCTGCGGTGATACCCGTCGATACGCAGGCGATCACCGCCGAAGACCTGAAACTGGCCCTCGCTGACATGGAAGCCTTTATCGACGTCACGCCGGAAGATCTCGAGCAATTGATCCACGCCAGTGAACTGCACGCGAAACGTCGCAGCATTCGCGGTGTCTTCTCCTAAAGATGGCTTCATACGCGGTAATCGTTCCCACGCAGAGCGTGGGAACGATCCGTACCGGTGCTGCCCCGACGTTGGTCTAAGGTAAAAACGCAGACTTGCCCTGCAGATATCCCCGTTGTATCGGGCAAATTTGCACTGTTAGGATCCGGTATCGCCCTGGCAAGGGCTTTTTTCGAATAAAAAACAATAAAAGCAGGGAGTTAGCGATGACCGCACAGGCTTCATCACCGAGGACTTCGTCCATGGATGCCATGCAACATGAAGTGCTGGCCGAGGTACGTAATCACATCGGTCACCTCACCCTCAATCGCCCCGCCGGCCTCAACGCCCTCACCCTCGACATGGTTCGCGACCTGCAGCGGCATCTGAATGCCTGGGCAACAGATGCCCGCGTGCACGCTGTCGTCTTGCGCGGTGCCGGCGAAAAAGCCTTCTGTGCTGGCGGCGACATTCGTTCCCTCTACGACAGTTTCAAAAGCCGCGACACGTTGCACGAAGATTTCTTTGTCGAGGAATACGCCCTCGACCTGACCATCCACCACTACCGCAAACCGGTACTGGCGCTGATGGACGGCTTCGTCCTCGGCGGCGGCATGGGCCTGGTGCAAGGCGCCGACCTGCGCGTTGTCACCGAGAAAAGCCGTCTGGCGATGCCCGAAGTGGCCATCGGTTACTTCCCCGACGTTGGCGGCAGCTATTTCCTGCCGCGCATACCCGGTGAACTGGGCATCTACCTCGGCGTCAGCGGCGCGCAGATTCGTGCTGCCGATGCGCTGTATTGCGGCCTCGCCGACTGGTATCTGGACAGCAGCAAGCTAGATAAGCTCGACGAACAGCTCGACCGCCTCGAATGGCACGATTCACCGCTCAAGGATCTGCAAGGCCTGCTTGCGAAGCTCGCCGTGCAAACCCTTCCCGACGCGCCACTCGAAGCCTTGCGCCCGGCCATCGACCATTTCTTCGCCTTGCCGGACGTGCCTAGCATGGTCGAGCAGCTGCGTGCCGTGACCGTCGCCGACAGCCATGAATGGGCAACCGCCACGGCCGATCTGTTGGAAACCCGTTCGCCACTGGCCATGGGCGTGACCCTTGAAATGCTCCGTCGCGGCCGTGAACTCAGCCTGGAACAGTGCTTCGCCCTTGAGCTGCATCTGGATCGCCAGTGGTTTGAAAACGGTGACCTGATAGAAGGCGTGCGCGCCCTGTTGATCGACAAAGACAAGACCCCGCGCTGGAACCCTCCGACCCTTGCCGGACTGCACCCCGAGCATGTCGGGAGTTTTTTTCGCGGATTTGATAAGCGTGGGAGCTGAATCATGCACGACCTCGAATTGAGCGAAGAACAAGTGATGATCCGCGACATGGCCCGGGACTTCGCCCGTGGCGAAATCGCGCCCCACGCACAAGCCTGGGAAAAGGCCGGCTGGATCGACGACGCGCTGGTGGCGAAGATGGGCGACCTCGGCCTGCTCGGCATGGTGGTGACGGAAGAATGGGGCGGCACGTACGTCGACTATGTCGCTTACGCACTCGCGGTGGAAGAGATCTCCGCCGGTGACGGCGCGACGGGCGCGTTCATGAGCATTCACAATTCGGTCGGTTGCGGGCCGGTGCTCAATTACGGCAGCGAAACGCAGAAACAGACCTGGCTGGCGGACCTGGCCAGTGGCAAGACGATTGGCTGCTTTTGCCTGACCGAACCCCAGGCCGGATCCGAGGCGCACAATCTGCGCACCCGCGCCGAACTGCGCGATGGCCAGTGGGTCATTAACGGCGCCAAGCAATTCGTCAGCAATGGCAAACGGGCGAAACTGGCCATCGTATTTGCAGTGACGGATCCGGAGCTGGGCAAAAAAGGTCTGTCAGCGTTTCTGGTGCCCACTGATACACCGGGCTTCATCGTCGATCGCACGGAACACAAGATGGGCATTCGGGCGTCCGACACCTGCGCCGTCACCCTGAACGATTGCAGCATTCCAGAGGCTAATCTGCTCGGCGAACGTGGCAAGGGCCTGGCGATTGCCTTGTCCAACCTTGAAGGCGGACGCATCGGCATCGCTGCGCAAGCGCTGGGCATTGCCCGTGCGGCGTTCGACGCGGCATTGGCCTACTCGCGCGATCGTGTGCAGTTTGACAAACCGATCATCGAACACCAGAGCATCGCCAACCTGCTGGCCGACATGCACATGCAAATCAACGCGGCGCGGTTGATGATCCTGCATGCGGCGCGCCTGCGTTCGGCTGGAAAACCGTGTTTGTCGGAAGCCTCGCAAGCCAAGCTGTTCGCTTCGGAAATGGCCGAGAAAGTCTGCTCATCGGCGATTCAGATTCATGGCGGGTACGGGTATCTGGAGGATTACCCGGTGGAGAAATACTACCGGGATGCGCGGATCACCCAGATTTATGAAGGGTCGAGCGAGATACAGCGGATGGTGATTGCACGGGAGTTGAAAAACTACCCGATCTAAAAGCTAAAGATCGCAGGCTGCGGCAGCTTCTACAGGGCTTTGTGGTGTATTGCATGTTGCGTACACCACAAAGCCTGTGGGAGCCGGGCTTGCCCGGGAAGGCGTCAGCACGGACGCCGATTATTTACCCTGAAACTCAGCGGGCCGCTTGGCCACAAACGCGGCCATCCCTTCCTTCTGATCCTGGGTGGCAAACGCCGCATGGAACACCCGGCGCTCAAACCGTACACCCTCAGCCAAATTGACCTCGAACGCCCGGTTGACGCTTTCCTTGATCATCATCGCGATCGGCAACGACTTGCTGGCAATCACCGCAGCGACTTTCAGTGCCTCATCGAGCAATTCATCACTTGGCACAATCCGCGCAACGATGCCGCTGCGCTCCGCTTCCACCGCGTCGATCAACCGCCCGCTCAAACACATTTCCATCGCTTTGGCCTTGCCTACCGCGCGGGTCAGTCGCTGGGTACCGCCCATGCCGGGCAGCACGCCGAGATTGATTTCCGGCTGACCGAATTTGGCGTTGTCACCTGCCAGAATAAAGTCGCACATCAGCGCCAGTTCGCAGCCGCCACCGAGGGCAAAACCATTAACGGCTGCAATGATCGGCTTGCGCCGGTTGGCCACCCGGTCGCTGTCGCTGAACAAGTCGTCCATGTAGATTTGCGGATACGTCAGCTCGGCCATTTCCTTGATGTCGGCACCGGCCGCGAAGGCTTTCTTTGACCCGGTCAGGACGATACAGCCGATGTTCGCGTCCGCTTCCAGACCATCAAGCGCATGGTTCACTTCGCTGACCAGCTGTGCGTTCAAGGCATTCAGCGCTTGCGGCCGGTTCAACGTGATCAAACCCACACGATCATGGATTTCCAGCAAAATCGTTTCGTAATTCATACATAACTCCAGTCAAATTCGATCCCGTGTTAGACGCAGGCTGTGATCTTGATGCCTGATCGTTCCCACGCTGTGCGTGGAAATGCAGCCGGGACGCGCCGCGTTCCCTTCGATCAAAGATCGTCCGAAAGCGGCCCCGAGCCTGCGGCAGCTCCTACAGGGGGTGGTTATAGGTTGCGCGAAATGACCATGCGCTGAATGTCGCTGGTGCCTTCGTATATCTGGCAAACCCGCACGTCGCGGTAGATGCGCTCCAATGGGAAATCGTTCAGGTAACCGTAGCCGCCAAGGGTTTGCAGCGCCATGGAGCAGACCTTCTCGGCCATTTCCGAAGCGAACAGTTTGGCCATCGACGCCTCGACCAGCGCCGGTTGGCCGCTGTCGCGCAAGGCAGCGGCGTAATGCACCATTTGCCGTGCCACGGCGATTTGCGTGGCCATGTCCGCCAGGCGAAACGCGACTGCCTGATGTTCGATGATCGGTTTGCCGAAAGCGTCGCGATCACGGGCGTAATCACGGGCCGCTTCGAACGCGGCGCGGGCCATGCCGACCGATTGCGACGCGATGCCGACGCGCCCGCCTTCAAGGTTGGCCAAGGCGATTTTGTAGCCCTCGCCCTCCTCGCCCAAACGGTTGGCGACCGGGACTTTCACATCTTCGAACAATATCTGGCAGGTGTCGGACGCGTGTTGACCAAGCTTGTCCTCGACGCGTGCCACTTTATAGCCTGGCGAATCAGTCGGCACGATAAACGCGGTGATGCCGCGTTTACCGGCGTTCGGATCGGTCACGGCGAACACGATCACGATCCCGGCGTTCTGGCCGGAGGTGATGAACTGTTTGCAACCATTCAAGACATAGTGATCGCCCTCCAGCCGTGCGCGGGTTTTCAGGCTGCTGGCGTCGGATCCGGCCTGGGGTTCGGTCAAGGCGAAGGCGCCGAGCATCGCGCCGCTGGCCAACGGTTTGAGGAAGCGTTCGCGCTGATCGTCGTTGCCGAATTTGAGAATCGGCACGCAACCCACCGAGTTGTGCACGCTCATGATGGTCGAGCACGCACCGTCACCGGCGGCGATTTCTTCCAGGGCCATGGCGTAGGCCAGGTAACCCGTTTCGCAACCGCCCCACTGCTCCGGCACCAACATGCCGAAAAAACCCAGCTCGGCCATTTCGCCGATGGCCTCCCTGGGGAAACGATGTTCGCGATCCCACTCGGCGGCGAACGGTTTCAGCCGCTCCTCGGCAAACTGCCGGGCCATGTCGCGGATCTGTTGTTGGTCTTCGTTGGGAATCATCGTAAATCCTCAAAAGGCTCCCCTCTGTAGGAGCTGTGTAGGAGCTGTCGAGTGCAATGAGGCTGCGGCAGCTCCTACATGGACGGGGGAGTTTAATAGACGCATTCCACGGCCATGGCTGTCGCTTCGCCGCCGCCGATGCAAATGGCCGCGATGCCGCGTTTCAGGTTTTTTTGGCGCAAGGCCGAGAGCAAAGTCACCAGAATCCGCGCCCCAGACGCACCAATCGGATGACCGAGCGCACAGGCGCCGCCGTGGATATTGAGCTTTTCATGGGGAATTTCCAGGTGGGTCATGGCGGCCATGGCCACCACCGCGAACGCTTCGTTAACCTCAAAAAGATCGACCTGATCCAGCGACCAACCCGTCTTTTTCACCAATTTCTTGATCGCCCCAATCGGCGCCACCGGAAACAGCCCCGGTGTATCGGCAAACGCCGCATGACCGTGGATAACCGCCAGTGGTTTCACACCGAGTTGTTGCGCCTGCGACTGACGCATCAGCACCAGCGCCGCCGCGCCGTCAGAGATCGAACTGGAATTCGCCGCCGTCACCGTGCCGCCCTCGCGGAACGCTGGTTTCAGCGAGGCGATCTTGTCGAGTTTGGCTTTCGGCGGCTGCTCGTCGTGGCTGATCAGCACCTGTTCCTTGCCGACCGTCACAGTCACCGGAACGATTTCGTCCTGGAAGCTGCCGTCCTTGATCGCCTGCTGCGCGCGGGTCGTCGAAGCAATGGCATAGGCGTCCTGGGCTTCGCGACTGAAACGATTGGTTTCAGCGCAATCCTCGGCGAAGGTGCCCATCAGGCGGCCCCTGTCGTACGCATCTTCAAGTCCATCCAGGAACATCGAATCCAGCACGCGACCGTGCCCCATGCGGTAACCGCTGCGTGCACGATCAAGCAGGTACGGCGCGTTGGACATGCTTTCCATGCCGCCCGCGACGATCACATCGGCACTGCCGGCGAGCAGCATGTCGTGAGCCAGAATGGCCGCTTCCATGCCCGAACCGCACATCTTGTTCAGCGTGGTGCAGCGGGTCGATTTATCCAGCCCCGCGCCGAGAGCGGCTTGACGCGCAGGCGCCTGACCGAGACCGGCGGGCAGGACGCAACCGAACAGCACTTCTTCAACCGCGTCTGGCGCGACACCGGCGCGCTCGACAGCCGCTTTGATCGCGGCGGCGCCGAGTTGCGGCGCGGTGAGGCTTTTCAGTTCGCCCTGGAAACCGCCCATTGGGGTGCGGACGGCGCTGACGATGACAATCGGGTCGTTGGCAGTGGTCATGACAATTTCTCCTTACTTGGCGGCCATGCGCAAGGCGCCGTCGAGACGGATCACCTCGCCATTGAGCATGCTGTTTTCAATGATGTGTCGCACCAGCGCGGCATACTCGGCGGGTTTACCCAAGCGCGGCGGGAACGGCACGCCAGCGGCCAGGGACTCGCGAACTTCCGGGGTCATGCCGGCCATCATTGGCGTTTCAAAAATGCCTGGGGCGATGGTCATCACGCGGATGCCGAAACGCGCCAGTTCACGGGCGGCTGGCAAGGTCAGGCTGGCGATAGCGCCTTTGGAGGCGGCATATGCGGCCTGGCCGATCTGCCCGTCGAACGCGGCGACCGAGGCGGTATTGATGATCACGCCGCGTTCACCGTCGGCATTCGGTTCGCTCTCGGCGATCGCTGCGGCGGCCAGTCGCAGCATGTTGAAGCTGCCGATCAGGTTGACGTTGATCACCTGAGCGAAACTGCCCAGCGCGTGCGGGCCATTCTTGCCGAGGATCTTCTCGCCACGAACGATACCGGCGCAATTGACCAGACCATTGAGCCCGCCGAAGGCATCGACCGCTGCTTGCACGGCAGCCTCGGCGGCGGCTTCGTTGCTGATGTCAGCCACCACGCTCTGCGCGCCTAGGCGCTCGGCCTGAGCGGCAACGGCCTCGGCATTCATGTCTATCAGCATCACTTTGGCGCCGGCGGCCACCAGCAATTCAGCGGTGGCGGCACCGAGGCCGGACGCGCCGCCTGTGACGATAAAAGCCTTATTTTCGATCTGCATGACGGTTTTCCCTGGATTCAAGCTGAAACGTTCTTCGCTGCGGCCTCTTGAGCCTTGGCGATTTCCTGGTTGCGCAAGATAAAGCGCTGCAATTTGCCGCTCGGGGTCTTGGGCAATTCGCTGACGAATTCGATTTCACGCGGGTACGAATGCGCGGCCAGACGTTTGCGCACGTGTTGGCGCAATTCTTCGGCCAGCGCCGGCTCCGCACGGTATTGAGGGTTAAGCACGACGAAGGCTTTGACCAGTTCGGTGCGCTCCGGATCGGGCTTGCCGACGACCGCTGCTTCCACCACCGCCGGGTGCTCGATCAACGCGCTTTCGACGTCGAATGGGCCGACGCGATAGCCGGACGTGGTGATCACGTCGTCGCTGCGACCGACAAAGCTGATGCTGCCGTCCGGGTTCCATTCCACGGTGTCGCCGCTCAAGTAGTAATCGCCAACGAACGCTTTAGTGACCACACCCTCGTAGCCGCCGAACCAGCACATCGGTGATTGCGCACGGTCGATGGCGAGGATGCCCGGCTGGCCGACACCGAGTTCGTTGTGCTGATCATCCAGCACGACGATGCGATGGCCCGGCGAGGCGAAACCGGCGGCCCCCAAATGCACCGGATGGTCGAGACCGTGATGGTTGCACAGCACCATGCCCAGTTCGGTCTGGCCGTAATGGTCGTGAATGACCACGCCGAGGTTGTCGGCGAACCAGCGGATCACTTCCGGGTTGAGCGGCTCGCCAGCGCTGCTGACGATGCGCAGCTTGCCCTTGATCGATTGGGCGAACTCATCGCCGCCGGCGATCAGCAAACGATAGGCCGTGGGCGATCCGGTGAGGTTGGTGATGCCGTACTTGTTGATCACCCGGCAGGTGCTTTCAAGGGTGAACGGGCCATCGTAAAAGGTGATCGGGTGGCCCATCGACAACGGCCCGGTCACGCCGAAATAAATGCCGTAGGCCCAGCCAGGATCAGCGACATTCCAGAATGAATCTTCCGGACGCAGATCCACCGCGTCGCGGGTGTAATTCTGGAAAGCGACGATGGCTTTCAGCGGCACGGACAAGGCTTTCGACGGCCCGGTGGTGCCCGAGGTGAACATCAGCAGGAACGGGTCTTCGCCGGTCAGCAGCACCGGTTCGCAGACGTTGGAGTAGTTGGCCAGTTCAGCCCAGAAGCTGTAATCGCCACGGACGATGCCCTGACCTTTGGCGCCGCCGACGGTTACCACGGTTGGGCAGTCTGCGACGTCAATCAGCTTGGTGCGATTGACCGCATCACTGACGACGACTTTGGCGCCGGAGCTGTTCAGGCGGTGCTCCAGCGCCTTGGGGCCGAACGCGGTGAACAGCGGTTGATACACCGCGCCGATGCGCCAAGTGGCGAACACAGTGATTAGCAATTCGATGTTGCGTGGCAGCAGGCCGGCGACCTTGTCGCCCTTTTGCACGCCTTGGGCGAGCAGGAAATTGGCGAAGCGCGCGGCTTTGTCTTGCAGGTCGCTGAATGTGTACGTGGCGCTGGCGCCATCGCGGCCTTCCCAGAACAGCGCGATGCGCCCGGGCAAAGCGTGGCGGTCGCAGCATTCGACGCAGGCGTTCAGTGCGTCGAGCGAACCGCTGAGCGCGGCCTCGACGGTGTGCTGATAGCTGAACTGTGTGGTAGCGGACAAGTAATCGCGCATTGCCAGAATCCCTCTGTGTTTTTATTAGGCTGGGAACCGTTAACAACACAGGGATACTCGCTCCGCTCGGCGGATGCGGCAATGGCCAAAGCCATCAAGATGGATGACCGGTTTGGCCAATTCTCCATTCCTGCTCGTTCCCACGCAGAGCGTGGGAACGATCTCGTCAACGAGGCTGAGGGATGGATGATTCGTTGAGGATCAGGCTGCGGTAATGGCCGGGGTTGGAACCCGACCACTTTCGAAATGCCTTGTAGAACGAACTGGTGTCGGCAAATCCCAGCCGCTCGGCAATTTGCGCGAAGCTGATCGAAGGCTCCGCCAGCCAGGTGATGGCCAATTCCTTGCGTACGCTGTCCTTGAGCCCCTGCCAGGTCTGTCCTTCTTCTGCCAGGCGCCGGCGCAGGGTCGAGGCCGACATGCACAACTGCTGCGCCAGCGCCTCGGTTTCCGGCCATTGTTCGGCGGGCAACTGGCGCAGATCCTTTTTGATTCGACTCGCCAGGCTTTCAGGGTCGCGATACTTCACCAAAATATTGGCCGGCGCATGGGCCAGAAAACGCTTCAGTTCGCCCTCACTGCGCTTGATCGGCAGTTCGAGGCAATCGGCGGCAAAGATCATCCGCGTGCGGGGTCGGTCGAAACGCAGGTTTTGCGAAAACATCACCCGGTAGTCGTCACAGAAATCCGGGGCCGGACAGCGCAACTCGATAGCGAGAATCGGAATGCGCCGCCCTGCCAGCCAGCAAGCGACGCCGTGAACGATCATCCAGTAGGTGAAATAGGTAAACGCGCGGAGTGGCTGCGGGTCGTCTTCAAGCAGGACGATTTCCGCCAGGCTTTGTTGATGCACCAGTTGCGCGGGCAGACGTTCGAGCATCAGCGACAGAAAGGTCAGCCCGGTGCTGAGCCCGGCAGCCAATGTTGGCTGGGCCATGGCACTGCGGCAAAGGAATTCCAGGCTGCCGGACTTGAGCTTGCGCGAATCCATGCCGAAAAATTCGTCATCGCCACGCCGGGCCAGCAGACGCCAGAGCCGTGCGTAGTTCGAGGCGGGGACGCGACCTTGCTCGGCCTGCAACATCGCCGGATCAATGCCGACCTTGCGCAAGACCTCTTCGGTGGCCGCGCCCGGCGCACAACTCTGCAACAGCGCTTCACGCACCAGTTGGATGGCGATGGTGTCTTTTTCCGACATGGAGCGCGGCGAACCCTGTTTATTGAATGCCCGGCATCTTAACGCAGCACCCTGCATACAACACACAACCTGTAGGAGCGAGCCTGCTCGCGAACGCGTCCGATCAGCAATATCTACACAGGCTGATACACCACCATCGCGAACAGGCTCGCTCCTACAGGGATTTGTGCAGGTTTGTCGCGAGAATGCTGGCGACCCGACATGAAACCTCGTTCAGCTTACGTTCAGCTAAATGGCAACCATCACCATTTGAGAATGACTTTCATTATGTTACAACTTGTAACCCAATTCAGTTGCTGATCGGTGTCCGATGCTTGTCCCCTTTCTCATCATGCTGCGCGAAGGCATTGAAGCCGCGCTGATCGTCGGCATCATTGCCAGTTACTTGCAGCAGACCGGTCGTGGCCAGTGGTTGCCGGCGGTATGGATCGGCGTTTTTCTCGCCGCCGCACTGGCATTGCTGGTGGGCGGTGGTCTTGAACTGGTCAGTGCCGAATTTCCGCAAAAGCAGCAGGAGCTGTTCGAAGGCGTAGTCGGCCTGGTCGCGGTAGGCATTCTCAGTTCCATGGTGTTCTGGATGCGCAAAGTGGCGCGTTCGATCAAGCATTCCCTGCAGGCTTCACTCGATCACGCGTTGACCACTTCGAAACACCAGGTCATCGCGCTGATCGCCATGGTGTTTTTCGCCGTTGCCCGTGAAGGCCTGGAAACCGTGTTCTTCCTGCTCGCGGTATTCCAGCAAAGCGAAGGCTATGGCGCGCCGATTGGCGCCCTGCTCGGCCTGGCGCTGGCAATCATCGTCGGTGTTCTCATCTACACCGGCAGCATGCGCCTGAATCTGTCGGCGTTTTTCCGCTGGACCGGGCTGTTCATTCTGGTGGTTGCTGCGGGGATTCTGGCCAACTCGGTGCAGGCGCTGCATGAAGCCGGGGTGTGGAATCACCTGCAAACAGTGCTCTTCGATTTCAGCGCAACGCTGCCGATGGACGGCCCATTGGGCTCGGTGCTGGCCGGCATGTTCGGCTATCAGGATGGACCAACCGTCAGCACCCTCGGCGCGTATCTGATTTACCTGGTGGTGGCGCTGGTGATGTTCTTCCTCCCCGCGCCCGCGCAATCGTCTTCCGTTTCCTGCCAATAAGGGCGCTCATGTCAAAGCCTCTACCACCCCAGGCTCCACCTGCCCGTGCGTTGCGCTGGGCGCTGGCCGGTTCGGTGATCGTAATGATCGCCGCCGGTGGCCTCTTCTACTACGCCTCGAAAATGGCCGCCGCCAAGCGTCAGCACAACCATGACGAAGTCGTCGTCAACATTCACCCGCACAGTTGCGAGCCGAATGCGCTAACGGTGCCGGCCGGACGCGCGAGTTTCCGCATCGTCAACCGTTCCGACCGCGCCGTGGAATGGGAAATCCTCGACGGCGTGCTGGTCGTCGAAGAGCGCGAAAACATCGCGCCAGGCCTAAGCCAAGTGATTAACGCCAACCTGCAACCGGGCGATTACGTCATCACTTGCGGCCTGCTGAGCAATCCGCGCGGCACCCTGCACGTCACGCCGACCGCGGCATCCGATGCCGCCGCCAAGGCCAAACCGTCGATGGTCGCGTTTGTCGGGCCGTTGTCCGAGTTCCGTGTGTACTTGGCGAGCCAGGGCAGCGCGCTGATCAAAGCGGTGACTGCGCTGAATCAAGCCATCGAAAGCGGCGACTTGAGCCAGGCGCAAGCGCTCTACCTGCCGGCCCGTGCCGCGTATCAGCGACTGGCCCCGGCCGCGCAACGACTGGCGGAACTGGACAACAGCATCAATGCCCGCGCCGATTATTTCGAAAAACGCGAGCAGGATCCGGCGTTCGTCGGCTTTCACCGCGTCGAATACGCGCTGTTCCAGCAACGCAAGCTGGTCGACCTGACGCCAGTGGATCAGCGCTTGCTCGCCGATGTCACCACGCTCAAGCAGCAATTGTTGGCGCAACCCCTGCCGCCGGAGCAACTGGTGAGCATCGTCGTGCGCAACCTCAACACGCTCGCCGACGTGCGCGCCGCCAGCGGCGAAGAGGAACGCTACAGCCACACCGACCTCAACGGTTTCGCCGCAAACCTTGCGACGAGCCACAAAGTGGTCGACTTGCTGCGGCCGCTGTTGAGCAAATCCGCCGCCAACCTGCTGCCGAAGATCGACAGCGCTTTGGCTGATTTCGACACGCTACTCAACGGTTTCAAGGTCAAGGACGACTACGCCAGTTACGACAGCGTCAGCGACGAGCAGCGCAAGCAGATCGCCGACAAGGCCAAGGCGCTGGCCAATGCACTTGATGGGATCGATCCCGCCCTTGGCCTTTCCGGCCTGTAAGCAGAAGACGACGACCAATGAACGATTCAGAACACTTCAATTTGCAACGCCGCCGCGTCTTGATGGGCATGGGCGCCGCGGGCGTCGCACTGGCCGGTTCAGCCTTGAGCTGCCCGGCAATGGCGGCGGCGCCGGCGCAGGTCACTGAGGCACCCAGCAGCGAGAAAACCGAAGACCGTCACGACTTTTACGGTGTGCATCAGAGCGGCATCGTCACACCGCGCCCGGCGGCCGGCATGCTGGTCGCATTCGACGTATTGGCGAGTGATCGCGACGATCTGGAGCGGCTGTTCCGCACCCTCAACGAGCGCATCGCTTTCCTGATGCACGGCGGCCCGGTGGCGCAGATCGATCCGAAACTGCCACCGCCGGATTCCGGCATCCTCGGCCCGGTGGTGACGCCGGATAACCTGACCATCACTGTGTCGGTGGGTGAATCGCTGTTCGACGAGCGCTTTGGCCTCGAAGCGGCGAAACCCAAGCGTCTGGTGCGCATGGTCGGTTTTCCCAACGATGCGCTGGAGCCCGACTGTTGCCACGGCGACCTGACGCTGCAATTTTGCGCCAACACCGCTGATACCAACATCCACGCCCTGCGTGACATCGTGAAGAACCTACCGGACTTGTTGCTGGTGCGCTGGAAGCAGGAAGGCAGCGTGCCGCCGCAAGCGCCGCTCAAACCTGGCGAACCGGCACAAAGCGCGCGTAACTTTCTCGGTTTTCGGGATGGCTCGGCCAACCCGGATTCCAACGATGCCAAGGCCATGGATCGCCTGATCTGGGTGCAACCAGGCAGCGACGAACCGGCCTGGGCGGCCAATGGCAGCTACCAAGCGGTGCGGATCATCCGCAACTTCGTCGAGCGCTGGGATCGCACACCCTTGCAGGAACAGGAAAGCATCTTCGGCCGGGCCAAAACCACTGGCGCGCCCATCGGCGGCAGTCATGAAACCGAGGTTCCGGATTACAGCAAAGATCCTCACGGCAAAATCACCAAGCTCGACGCACACATCCGTCTGGCCAACCCGCGTACCGCCGAGAGCCAGGCCAATCTGATCCTGCGCCGGCCGTTCAACTACTCCAACGGCGTGAACAAGAACGGCCAGCTCGACATGGGCCTGCTGTTCATCTGTTACCAGGCCGATCTGGAAAAAGGTTTTATCACCGTGCAGACCCGCCTCAACGGCGAACCGCTGGAGGAATACCTCAAGCCGACCGGCGGCGGTTACTTCTTCACTCTGCCCGGTGTGAAAGGCGACCAGGACTTCATCGGCCGCTCGCTGCTCGATGCCACACAACCGACAAAAACCGCATGACCACCCCAACACGGAACCGTCCCATGAAGAAGTCACCCCTCGCGTTACTGCTGACCCTTGGCTTGCTCAACACTCCGCTGTCGGCCTTCGCGGCGACCGCTCCGCTGGAGCTGGTGGGGCCGATCTCGGATTACAAAATCTACGTCACCGAACAATTGGACGAATTGGCCAGCCACACCCAGCAGTTCACCGACGCAGTGAAAAAAGGCGACTTGGCCACCGCGCAAAAACTGTATGCGCCGACCCGGGTTTACTACGAGTCGATCGAACCGATCGCCGAGCTGTTCAGTGACCTCGATGCGTCCATCGATTCGCGCGTTGACGACCACGAAAAAGGGGTCGCCGCCGAAGACTTCACCGGTTTCCACCGTCTCGAATATTCGCTGTTCTCGGAAAAAAGCACCCAGGGCCTGACTGAATTGGCTGATGGTTTGAACAAGGACGTGAAGGACTTGCAGACCCGTGTGGCTGGCCTGACCTTCCCCCCGGAAAAAGTCGTCGGCGGCGCCGCTGCGCTGCTGGAAGAAGTCGCCGCCACGAAGATTTCCGGCGAAGAAGACCGTTACAGTCACACCGACCTGTATGACTTCCAGGGCAACATCGACGGCGCGAAGAAAATCGTCGATTTGTTCCGTCCGCAGATCGAGAAGCAGGACGCGACGTTCATCGCCAAAGTCGACAAGAACTTCGCCACGGTGAACAAGATTCTCGCGAAGTACAAAACCAGGGATGGTGGTTTCCAGACCTATGACAAGGTCAAGGACAGCGACCGAAAAATGCTGGTCGGGCCGGTGAATACACTGGCTGAAGACCTTTCCACGTTGCGTGGGAAACTGGGTCTGAACTGACTGCTTTAGCGTCTGGCACGGCCTCATCGCGGGCAAGCCCGGCTCCCACAGGGATTTGGTTTGTCCACAAATGCTGTGTTACACCAACAAACCTGTGGGAGCCGGGCTTGCCCGCGAAGACGTCAGCACCTGCAACGCTAATTCCGGATCTGCTTACAAAATCCTGTACAGCAACCGCTCGATCCGCACCCGGCTCACACGTTTGAGAAACTTGGCCACCCCGGCCGGGTAATCCGGCAGGGTTTCCAGATCCTGGAAACTCTCGATCCGCCGAGTATGGACAAAAATCTCGTCCAGTTCGCGCTGACGGGGCGCCAGCCATTCCCCTTTCGGGTCATCCATCAGCAACGCATTTTCCAGGTCAAGCCGGAACGCACGCGGGTTGAGGTTGTTGCCGGTCAGCAACGTGTAACGCTGATCGACCCACATGCCCTTGAGGTGATAGGTGTTGTCGCCGTCACGCCAGAGGTGCAGGTTCAACTGGCCGCTGTCGATGTTGCGCTGATGACGCTTGGCGAAGCGGCGCAGGCTGATCTCGTACAGGTAGGGCAACGCTGCGATGACCTTGAACGGCTCGCTCGGGGGAATGTAAAAATCGTTGGCCGTCTTGTCGCCGACCACGATGTCAATCTTCACACCACGGGCCAGCGCGCGGTTGACCTCGCGGATGACTCCCAGGGGGAGGTTGAAGTACGGCGTACAGATGGTCAGTTGCTGCTTGGCGCTGGCGATCAGTTCGAGAATCGCGCGGTTCAGCGGGTTGTTCTTGCCGACGCCGAGCAACGGCGCAACCGACAGACCATCGCGCGCCGTGCTGCCGGCGCTGGTGTCGTAAGTCGCGTATTTGAGGCGGCTGCGCAGGTCGCCGATGTCATTGCGCAGGCTGCGGGTGGTCGGCAGATTCGGCAGGTCAAGGCGATGCACCGCTTTCGATTCGGTCAGGCCATGCTTGACCAGATGGTGCATGGAATCGGCAAGGTCGCGGTTGTTCAGCACGTGATAGCGGTCGAAACGGTACTTGTCGAACTTGTGCAGGTACACATTGTTCAGACTCGCGCCGCTGTAGATGACACTGTCGTCAATCACGAAACCTTTCAAATGCAGCACGCCGAACAACTCACGAGTCTGCACCGGCACGCCGTAGACAGGCACTTCGCTCTGGTGGGTGCGCGTCATCTCCTGATACCAGGCCGAGTTGCCCGGTTGCTTGCCGGCGCCGATCAACCCGCGCTGGGCGCGCAGCCAGTCGACCACCACGACCACTTCCAGCTCCGGCCGCGCCAGTTTGGCGGCGTGCAAGGCATCGAGAATTTCCTGACCGGCCTCATCCTGTTGCAGATAGAGTGCGACGATGTAGATGCGCCGGGTCGCCTGAGCGATCTTCTCCAGCAGGCAACGACGAAACTCGGCGGCGCCGGACAGAATGGTCACGGCCTCGGCGGTCAGCGGAAAGCTGCGCAGTTTGGGCAGCAGAGAACGTTTGAAGAGCAACGGCATAGGGCTCGCAATGATCGAATCCGAAGAGTGCGAAAGCTTACACCATCGCTCCCGTCGGGTCTCGCTGGCACCAGAAAAGATCGCAGCGTTCGGCAGCGCCTACATCGATCCGTGCAGGAGCTGCGGCACGCTGCGATCTTTTCACTTTAAAAAATAAATTGACCATGAAGAACGATCGTTCTACAGTCCGCTCATGAACAAAATCACCGACACAACCACACGCGACATCATCCTCGATGTCACCGAAAAGCTGATCTACAAAAGCGGCATCGCAGCCACTGGCATGGATCTTCTGGTGAAAACCGCGGGCGTCTCCAGGAAAAGCATCTACCGTTACTTCGCCAACAAGGAAGAGTTGACCATTGGCGCCCTGCAACGGCGTGACGTGCGCTGGATGAGCTGGTACAGAAACGCCGTGGATCAGGCCGCAACTCCCGCCGACCGCTTGCTCAACCTGTTCACCGTGCTCGGAAGCTGGTTCGATTCGGAAGGTTTTCGCGGTTGCGCTTTCATCAACACCAGCGGCGAAACCGGCAACCCACAAGATCCAGTGCGATTAGTCGCCAAGGATCACAAACAAAAGCTGCTCGACTATGTGTGCGAAATTTGTACCGAACATGGCGCCGAAGATCCGCAACTGCTGGCCAGGCAACTGCTGATCCTGATCGATGGCGCCATTACCGTAGCGCTGGTGATGGGTGATCACGGCGCGGCCGATAATGCGCAATTAGTGGCGCGAAAATTATTGGATCTGTAACGCTTCAATAAGCCTGACAACATTCAACTTGATCGGAGACTTGATATGTCCACTGCAGCCGAAGTTCGCCCGCCACTGCCGCCGTTCAACCGTGAATCCGCCATCGAAAAGGTCCGTTTGGCTGAGGACGGCTGGAATTCCCGCGATCCGCAACGAGTTTCGCTGGCCTACACCCTCGATACCAAATGGCGCAACCGCGCCGAATTCGCCAACAACCGTGAAGAAGCCAAGGCGTTCCTGACCCGCAAATGGGCCAAGGAGCTGGATTATCGGCTGATCAAGGAATTGTGGGCTTATTCCGACACCCGTATTGCCGTGCGGTATGCCTATGAGTGGCACGACGACTCCGGCAATTGGTTTCGGTCTTACGGCAACGAGAACTGGGAGTTCGATGAAAACGGCCTGATGTTCCAGCGCTACGCCTGCATCAACGACTTGCCGATCCAGGAAAGTGAACGCAAATTCCGCTGGCCGCTGGGCCGCCGGCCGGACGATCACCCGGGCCTGTCCGAACTCGGCTTGTAACCAGTCCCCCATGTAGGACCTGCGGCACGCTGCGATCTTTTGATCCTTTTTAAGCAGCGTGCCGCGGCTCCTGCAGGTATCAGCCGCGAATCCTGTAGGAGCCGGGCTTGCCCGCGAAGGCGTCAGCCGGGTCGCCGCAACAACTGGAAATGAGTAACATGGCAGCCCTTCCCCGCAGCCCAGCGCTGCACCCCTGCCGAATAAGCCCGACTCCATGCCTTTCGAACTCAGCGTAGATCTCACCACCCTGGCCATCCTGGCCGTCGTTGCCTTTGTTGCCGGTTTCATCGACGCCATCGCTGGCGGCGGCGGTTTGTTGACCACACCGGCCCTGCTCACCGCCGGCCTGCCGCCGCATCTGGTGCTGGGCACCAACAAACTGAGTTCGACGTTCGGCTCGGCGACCGCCAGCTTCACCTTCTACCGGCGCAAGCTGTTCCACCCGCGTCAGTGGGTGCATGCCATCGTCGGCACGCTGATCGGCGCCTTGGCCGGCGCCATCGTCGCGCACTACCTGCCAGCAGAATGGCTGAACAAGATGCTGCCGGTGATCGTCTTCGCCTGCGGTCTGTATCTGTTGTTCGGCGGCACGCCCAAAGCACCGCTGGACAGCGATGCACCGATCAAAAAGAAATGGCAATCGACCCAGGGCTTCAGCCTCGGTTTCTATGACGGCGTGGCCGGCCCCGGCACAGGCGCATTCTGGACAGTCAGCAGCCTGTTGCTCTATCCGATCGACCTGGTCAAGGCCAGCGGCGTGGCGCGCAGCATGAACTTCGTCAGCAACATCGCCGCGTTGTCGGTGTTTGTGTTCTCGGGGCAAGTGGACTGGATCATCGGCCTTAGCATGGGCATGTCGGTGATGGTCGGCGCATTCTTCGGTGCGCGCACCGCGATCAGCGGTGGCGCGAAGTTCATCCGTCCGGTGTTCATCACCGTGGTGCTGGGCCTGACCGTACGTTTAGCCTGGCAGCACTGGTTCAGCGTGGCCTAAGCGGCGCGCCACGTAGACGTCGATCAGGTAACGGGCAATCGAACGCGACGCCGGCAATGGCGGCAGGTTGTGTACGTTGAACCACTGGGCGTCTTCGATTTCGTCTTCCTGACAGACAATCTCGCCTCCCGCATATTCGGCATGGAAGCCGAGCATCATCGAGTGCGGGAACGGCCAGCACTGGCTGCCCTGGTACTGAATGTTCTTCACCTCGATCTGCACTTCCTCGCGCACTTCGCGAATCAGGCAATCTTCCGCCGACTCACCCGGTTCGGCGAACCCGGCCAGCGTGCTGTAAACCCCGGTGACGAAACGCGGCGAGCGTGCCAGCAGCACCTCATCGCCACGGGTCACCAGCACGATCATGCTCGGCGAAATGCGCGGATAATTGCGCAGGTCACACGGCTGGCAATGCATTGCCCGCTCCCGTGGCACTTGGGACATCGCCTGCCCGCAATTGCCGCAGAAACGATGCTCGCGGGCCCATGTGCCGATTTGCGCCGCATAACCCAGCACTTTGTAGACGGTGTGATCGCCATCCAGCATGAACGCCCGCAAGCCCTTCCAGTTACAACCCGGCACTTCGCTGGCATTCGACAGCTCCAGCAAGAACACCGGTTCGCCGTCGAGATGGCCGATGCCGTGCTCGGTCAATACGGACAAATCCTGGCGTTTGAGCCATTCCCGAGGGAACAGCGCGCCGTTGTCGTCGAACAGAAAGCCTTCGGGACTGCGCGCAACGGCCCAGCCGCCGGGTTGATCGGTGTCCAGTACTGCGGTGATCCAGCGAGATGTCATGGTTTATTCTTCAATCCAGAAATTCGGGTTTCTGTTTGCTCATATGGGCGGCCATGGCCACGCGCAGATCGGTGGATTGCAGCATGGCGGCGTTCCAGGTGGCAACGTATTCGAGGCCATCGTCGATGCGATGGTCACGCATGTAACTGATCATTGCCTTGGTGCCGGCAATCGCAATCGGCGATTTGGCGGCGATCTCGCGGGCGATCTCCATCACGCCTTCGAGCAGGCTGTCCTTGTCGGCGTAAACGCGGTTGACCAGGCCGATGCTGCGGCCTTCTTCGGCACCAAAGGTGCGACCGGTGTACGCCAGCTCCCGCAGCATGCCGTCACCGATGATCCGTGGCAACCGTTGCAAAGTGCCAACATCGGCGGCCATGCCGATATCGATTTCCTTGATTGAGAATTGCGTGTCTTCGGCGGCGTAGCGCATGTCGCACGCGGCGATCAGGTCGATGGCGCCACCGAGGCAATAACCGTGAATCGCCGCCAGTACCGGTTTGCGGCAATTATCGACGGCATTGAAAGACGCTTGCAGGGCGAGGATCTTGCGCCGCAGCAGACGCGCATTGCGACCCACGTCCTTGCCCAGTTCATTGGCCACCCCGGCGAGCATCATCAGATCGATGCCGGAAGAAAAGTGTTTGCCGGCACCACCGAGCACCACCACGCGCACTTCGTCGGTCTCGTCGACCCACTGGAAGATCTCGATGATCTCGGTCCAGAACGCGGCGTTCATCGAATTGATCTTTTCCGGCCGGTTGATCTGCACATGAGCGATGTTATCGACCAATTCGACGCTGAAGGCGGAGTATTGAGACATGGCGATGATCCTTTACCGGCAGAAAAATGAGGCCCGAACTATAACAAGGCATCGGGGCGGTGGTTCGGCCAAAAGCGGGACTGGATCAAGCGCCTGCATGGGTGTTCAATCCGAAACGCCGATCAACGGGCATGGGCGGTCGAGCACAACCGCTGAATTTGGTCTTTCTTTATAGGATGCGCAAAACGATGTACCACCATGGAGCCTGAACCATGACTATCCGCTCAGTGATGTTCGCCGCGCCGTTGTTGATGGCCGCTGTATTGTTTAGCCCTCTCGCCTTCGCCGACGGCGATGAAGATGAACCGGTGAAGAAGCCCGACTGCCCGAAAGGTCAGGTCTGGGACAGCAAAACGCAGGAATGCGTGTTGGTGACGAGTAGTCTGTTGCCAGACGCCGACCGTACCGATTACGCCTATCGTCTGGCCAAGGACGGGCGTTATGAAGAAGCCTTGGCCCTGCTCGATACCCTGAAATCGCCGAACACCGCCAAGGCCCTGAATTATCGCGGTTATGCCACGCGCAAACTCGGCCGTACGGATGAGGGCATCGGCTATTACCTGCAATCGGTGAAACTCGATCCGCAGTACGCGCAAGTGCGTGAATATTTGGGCGAAGCCTACGTGACCAAAGGACGACTGGATCTGGCCCAGGAACAGCTTCAACAGATCCGTTCGATCTGCGGCACCGGTTGCGAGGCTTATCGGGATCTGGCCGAAGCGATCAATGGGTCATCGAAAACCTGACGCAGCGCTGCGTTCGGCAAATGACAGGGCAACGCTATGCATCACCGATGAGCCTCAGAAATATTGCACCCTGAAGTTATCCATCGAGAACCAGTCCGGCGTCGGGCAATGGAAATCCAGGCGCACGATGCCCGTCGCTGCGAATTCGACGTTCACCGGTGTGCCATAGGAGGCGCCGATCCGCTGCACACCGAGCAGTGCTCCGTCGTCGTTGTAGTACGACACGGTGCTGTCATCGTAATTGGAGCTGACGTGCCAGAAGCTGATCCGTGAACAGCCCTGGCTGAGTGCCAATTCGACATTTACAGGATCGACGCCATTGGCTTCGCGGCCGACACTCAGTACTTGCCCCTCGATTCGGCCCGTAAACGACTCACCAATTTCAGTGCGCTCGGTGATTGCACACTCGCCCTCACCCGATTTGAACGTGATGAGCATGCCGGGCACTTCAATCACTTCCCCTGCTCGCACGGTTTGGGACGGCACTTCGGTAAAGTCTTGAAGCAAGACGGGCGGTGAATCCAGCAGCTGCAAAATTCGCGGCGTGAAGCACACCGCTGCACTCTCATCATCATGCCCGTCAAAGGCGACTTTCAGCTCGATGCGCAACGTGCTGCCTGGCTGGAACTTGAGCAGCAGTTCACGCGGCACGGTGTTATCGAGGCCGCTGCCGACTTCCGGTTTGGTGACTGGCGCGCCCTGTGCAATGGGAACCACGTATTCATCGCCGTTCCTGTCAATGCCGTGCAGTCGGAACCAGCGCAACTGGTCGACTGCCATGGACGGCCATGGTTCGCACTAGGCCTGCGCGGGGCCGGTGAACGTAACGAGATCCAGAACTTGGTTGTCCAGTGATTGCGGCAGCGTCGGTATCGGCAAGCGCCAATCGTTGTCTTCAATACGCTTGACCGTCACATCGCGAGTGCGTGACGGCTGAGTGGCGCTACCGCGCAACAGCGCCCACGAAAGTTTCAGCACGTTGCCCTGATTGGCCGCCAGTACGGGTGCCTTGAGCAGAAAATTTGCCCGATGGTTTTTGTTGAACGCGACGGCGGCTAATGGGGGGGAACCGATCCCCGCCGTACCTTGAACGTTGATTCGGGCCTGGTCGCCTGGCTGGTCTTCAAGGTATTCGACGCGCGCGGTGATGCCTTCGGCAAACGCCAACGGATCGATCTCATCGCCCGCACCCACCAGGACGGGTGGCTCCAGCGCACCTGCCGATGCGCCTTTGATGCTGACCCGCTGCACGGTGGAGCGATCCAGCTCAACGCCCGCGCTAACCCGCGTATAGCTGAACACCGCCGACCCGCCTGCCGCCGCGAGAAAACAGGCGTGCGGCACCGGCAGCGAATACATGAACGGCACGTTTTTCACGGTTTCCGCCAAGGTCAGCCGTTCAGTTTCATCCCCCAACTGGAAACGGCAGGTCAGCTGTATTTCGTCGTCCTTCAACCAGCTGCGCGAGACATACACCTGAGCCGTCGCTGGCTTGCCGGCCAGTTTTTCCAGATCGATGACATCGGGATCGTCTTCAGAGTCGTTGGGGTCTTCGCTGACAATCGGCGGGTCGAACCAGGTGCCTTTTACCCTTACAAACAGGTTCACGGTAACGGAGTCGGGGCTGTTTACGTCAGGGCCGTTTCCGACCCGATCCAGCACCGTGAAACGCACCGGAAATTGCGGATTGTCACCGGCAGCGAGAAACGTCGCCTCGTCGATCATCATCCGGATCGGCTGCTGCTGCTCCACTTCGTCCTGGTTGACGATATGCCTGAGAACTTCGCCATTGCAGTACAGCTGAATCATGTCGAATGCCCGCATCAGCGGATAAAAAACGCTGACCTCGACGCCCAGGCGCGCACGCTCGGGATCCACGCCCTCCTCCAGAACTTCATTCGGCACGGTGATTGAAAGTTCGGAATGGCCTTCTTGATCGGGGAAGCGATCCATCTGCCCCGGACGCTCGGTGTTAAACCAGACCTGCAATGGCTGCGACGTTTCGATTTCAACCGTGGCCCGCTGCAGGCCATATTCAAGAACGTTCAGCTTGTCCTTCCATAGTTCCGCCGGGACGTAGACAGTCGCCTGTTGCGACGCCTCCCCCTCTGCGATTTCTATCTCAGTGGCGACGTCACCGTTCAGCCGTACAACGTAATGATCTTTTGCGGATGCCGACGGCGCCGGCTCGATAAGCACTTTTACCCCCTCGGGATAGAGGTAGGTCAGAGCCAGCGGAAGCCCGGCATCAATGGGTTCCGGCCCCAAAATGTCTACCTTCATTTCCGGGATGTGAGGTTGTACGAGTGTCGAGTCGGCCATTGCGCGGTTTTCCTTGGTACGAGGACAAAATCAGCACTGTCCATCAAACACTGGAGACCCCTCAGCCGCTACTGTCAGATCTGACAGGTAAACCGTGCTCAGTGTTGCCACTTATCGGAAACTGATGCCATCGGCGTTCAGGAAGACGTTGGCAACCACAAACGGAATCGCGCGCCGGCCAATGGCGACGACTCAACCGTCAGGTTGCCACCTTGGGCCTCGAGTGCCCGGCGACTGATCGCCAGACCGAGGCCGAAGCCACCCGTGGCGCGGTCGCGGCTGCGGTCAAGTCGATAAAACGGTTCGAAGATCCGCTCGCGCTCGTCATCGGGAATACCGATGCCATCGTCATCGACCCAAATCTCACAACCCTTGGGGCAAACCTGGACGCCGATCTGGATGCGCTTTTCGCAATAGCGCATGGCGTTGCGCACCAGATTCTGGATGGCCCGGGCGGTCAGTCGTGGATCAAGGGAAAAACGTTCCAGTTGGCCGTGGAGCAAGACGTCGATGACGATGTCAGGTGTTTCCAGTTCTTCATCGACGCTGCCCAGGATGCTATCGATGAACTCGTCGAGCGCCACTTCGACCCGCTCCGGCAGGTGCGCCGGATTTTGCAGGCGGCTGAAAGACAGCAGCTCCAGCACCAACTCATCCAGCTCACGAATGTGCGCCACCAAGCCTTGCAGACGTTCGCGGCTCGCCACCGGAAGATCATCGGACAGCGCCAGGGCGAGGCCGAAATCCAGACGCGTCAATGGTGTGCGCAGCTCGTGGGAGACGGCGTTGAGCAAGTCGCGCTGCTGATTGAGCAGGTTTTCGATGTCGCCAGCCATGGTGTCAAACACATGCGCCAGGCTGCCGATATTCGAATGAGGCGAAATTTTCGTGCGTTCGCTCAGTTGGCCCTTGCCGAACCGTTCGGCAGTGCCTTTAAGCCGCTCCAGATCCCGCCAGTGCGGACGTAACCACAACAGAAGGCAAGCGAGCAGGGTCGCGCCGATCAGCACGTTGATGCTCCAGTACAACAAATTGACGTCCAGCGGATCCGGCGGCACCACCATTTGCACCACCGCATCGCCATTCAGCGGCGTGACCGCCAGGGTTCGCCAGCCCCAGTCGCCAATGCGCACCACGTTTTCGCCCTGGCGCAGGCGTTCGCGTTCGTCCGGGGTGAAGTGGGCGTCATCGATGCGTGCCAGCACGATGTGCAGCGGCTTGAACTCCTTGTCCATCTGCGCCGCCAATGCCGGCCATTGCGCTTGCGGCACGGCCTGAAACTGGCGGGTGATGAGCGACTGCAAACCACGGGAATAGTCGAGGTTGTAAGTGACGAATCGCTCGCGGAATGCCATGACCACCAGATCCGGCACCAGATAAATCGCCGCGCTGTAGGAGACGATTGTCACCAGATACAGGCGAAAGAGGATTCTGAACATCGGCTCAGCATTCCCACTCGGAACGGCTGAACAGATAACCCTTGCCCCACACGGTCTTGATTTTGCGCGCCTCGCCGGCATTGTCGTCGAACTTGCGCCGCAGTTTGGAGATTGCCACGTCCACCGAACGATCAGTGCCGTTGAATTCGATGCCGCGCAAGCGTTGCAGGATCTGATCACGGCTGAGCACTTCACCGGCATGCCGGGCCAGCACCACCAGCAGGTTGTATTCGCCGCTGGACAATTCCACCGGTTGCTCGCGCCAGGTGACCGTGCGTTCGGACAGGTCAATGCACAGGTTGCCCATCAGGATGCGGTCGTTGACGGTGACCGGTTCGCCGAGACTGCTGCGGCGCAGCAAGGTGCGCACGCGAGCGAGCAACACCCGGGGTTCGCAAGGTTTGGTGACGTAGTCATCGGCGCCCATTTCCAGGCCGAGTACTTGATCGTGACTGTCGTCGCGGGCGGTGAGCATCAGGATTGGCAACGCTGCCGAATCGGCCCGCAGCAGGCGACAGACCTGTAAACCGTCAAGGCCCGGCAGCATCAGGTCGAGGATCACCAGATCCGGCGGACTGACCCGCGCGCGCTCGCGCACGTGATCGCCACGGCCGATCACGCTGACGCAGTAGCCGTTGCGTTCCAGATAACTGGCGATCAGTTCGGCGAGGGCGGTGTCGTCTTCGACCAGGAGGATGTTGGGCATGGGGCGTCCGGAAAATGCTGTGGTGTTTGGGCCGGCCCCTTCGCAAGCAGGCTCGCTCCTACAAGCGGTGTTGTGAACGTCAGCAATTCACTGTAGGAGCCGAGCTTGCTCGCGAAGGCGGCGCAACTGTCGCAATAAGTTTCAAGGACTGAAGGATATACGGCCTCACCCGCCCCCGAGCAAAACCCTTACACAATTTCACAGAGCACGTACAAAGCTTCACCGCTACCTTGCTCAACTGTCCGTAGGATGCGGGCATCAATATTGGGGGTAGTACATGTCGAAGAATCTGCTGGCCGGGCTCGGCCTGATTGCGTTGATGCTGACAGTGAGTGCCTGCGACTCGTCCTCGAACACAGAAAGCGAGGCACCGCCCGCCACGGTGCGCATCGAAACCCTCGAAGCCCGCCCCCTGTCGATCAGCAGCGAACTGAGCGGCAGGATCGCCGCGCCACGGATCGCCGAAGTGCGCGCCCGGGTCGCTGGCGTGGTGCTGCAACGCACCTTCCGCGAAGGCAGCGACGTGAAAAAAGGCGATGTGCTGTTTCGCATCGACCCGGCGCCGTTCAAGGCTGACCTCGACAGCGCCGACGCCGCCCTGCGCAAGGCCGAGGCCAATGCGTTCCAGGCCAAATTGCAGGAGCAGCGTTACGCCCAGTTGATCGATGACAACGCCATCAGTGGCCAGGATTACGACAACGCCCGGGCCAATGCACGGCAGACGGCCGCCGACGTCGCGGCCAACAGGGCTGCCGTTGAACGGGCGAAGCTGAATCTGGGTTACGCCACCGTCACCGCGCCGATTTCCGGGCGTATCGGCCGTGCGCTGGTCACCGAAGGCGCGCTGGTCGGGCAGAACGAGACCACGCCGCTGGCTTTGATTCAGCAACTGAATCCGATCCATGCCGACCTGACCCAGTCCACCCGTGAACTCAATGAACTGCGCCGGGCATTCCGCTCCGGCCATTTGCAACAGGTCGGCCAGGATCAGGTGAAAGCCACGCTGATTCAGGACGACGGTAGCCTGTATGCGCTGCCTGGCAAGTTGCTGTTCACCGACATAACGGTTGATCCCGGTACCGGCCAGATCATCCTGCGCAGTGAATTCCCTAACCCTGACCTTGACCTGTTGCCCGGTAGTTTCGTACGGGTGCGTCTGGAGCAAGCCGTGATCCAGCACGGTCTCACCGTACCGCAACGGGCGATTTCCCGTGACGGCGCCGGTGTTGCGCAAGTGCTGACGATCGACGAGCAGATGCGCGTGGCCCAGCAGCCGGTGCAATTGGGTGCGGTGCAGAACGATCGCTGGATCGTCACCGGCGGTTTGAAACCGGGCGACCGCATTGTCATCGAAGGCCTGCAGCACGCTCGTCCCGGCGAGAAAGTGCAGGTCGACGACACCCCTCTTCCCCTTGCCCAGACTTCCGGGCAGTAAGCAGGACGCTTTTTTATGCCGCAATTTTTTATCGACCGGCCGGTGTTCGCCTGGGTAGTGGCGTTGTTCATTTTGCTGGCCGGCGCATTGGCCATCCCGCAGTTGCCGGTGGCGCAATACCCCGATGTCGCTCCGCCGCAGATCGAGATCTATGCCGTTTACCCGGGCGCCTCAGCGCAGACCGTAGACGAAAGCGTGGTCAGCCTGATCGAGGAAGAGCTCAACGGCGCCGACCATCTGCTTTATTTCGAATCCCAGAGCAGCCTTGGCAGCGCGACAATCAAGGCGACTTTCCGGCCGGGCACCAACCCGGAACTGGCGCAGGTCGACGTGCAGAACCGTCTCAAGGTGGTCGAGTCACGCCTGCCCCAAGCGGTAAACCAGCAAGGTTTGCAGGTTGAAAAGGTGTCCGCCGGTTTCCTGCTATTGATCACCCTCACCTCCAGCGACGGCAAACTCGACAACGTGGCGCTCAGCGATTACCTGGCGCGCAACGTGATGAACGAGATCAAGCGTCTGGACGGCGTCGGCAAGGCTCAGTTGTACGGCGCCGAGCGAGCAATGCGCATCTGGATCGATCCGCAGAAACTGATCGGCTTCAATTTGACTCCGGCCGACGTCAACGCCGCCATCGTCGCGCAGAACGCCCAGGTTTCGTCGGGCAGCATCGGCGACCTGCCGGGCCCCGGCACGCAGGAAATCACCGCGACCATCATGGTCAAGGGGCAGCTGTCGACGCCGGAAGAATTCGCCGACATCGTGCTCAAGGCCAACCCGGACGGTTCAACCGTGCGCATCGCCGACGTGGCGCGGGTCGAGATCGGCAGTCAGGAATACCAGTTCGGCACGCGTCTGAACGGCAAGCCGTCCACGGCGGTCGGCGTGCAATTGTCGCCAGGTGCCAACGCGCTGAGCACCGCGACGCTGATTCGGGCGAAAATGGATGAGCTGTCGCGCTACTTCCCGGCGGGCGTGGAATACAAGATTCCGTACGACACCTCGCCGTTCGTCAAAGTCTCGATCACTAAACTCGTTTACACCCTCGGCGAAGCAATGCTGCTGGTCTTCGCGGTGATGTTTCTGTTTCTACAAAATGTGCGCTACACGCTGATCCCGACCCTGGTGGTGCCGGTCGCCTTGATGGGCACCTTTGCCACGATGCTGGCGCTGGGGTTTTCAATCAACGTGCTGACCATGTTCGGCATGGTGCTGGCCATCGGTATTCTGGTGGACGACGCCATTGTGGTGGTGGAAAACGTCGAACGGATCATGGCCAGCGAAGGCCTTTCGCCGAAAGAGGCGACGCGCAAAGCCATGGGCCAGATCACCGGCGCGATCATCGGCATCACCGTGGTACTGGTGGCGGTGTTCATTCCGATGGCGTTCATGCAGGGATCGGTCGGGGTGATCTACCGCCAGTTCTCGCTGTCGATGGCTACCTCGATTCTGTTCTCGGCGTTCCTTGCACTGACCTTGACTCCGGCATTGTGCGCGACACTGCTCAAGCCCATCGGCAAGGGTGAGCATCACGCGAAGACCGGGTTCTTCGGCGGGTTCAATCGCCGCTTCGAACAATTGACCGACCGCTATCAGGGCTGGGTCGGTTATGCGCTGAAACGCACCGGGCGTTATCTGTTGATTTATGGGGTTCTGTTGATCGGCCTGGGCCTGTGTTTCGCGCGTCTACCCTCCTCGTTTCTGCCGGTAGAAGATCAGGGTTACACCATCACCGACATTCAGTTACCCCCCGGCGCGACCAAAAACCGCACGGTGCAAGTCGCCGAGCAGATCGAAAAGCACAACGCCGGCGAACCGGGGATCAGCGACACCGTGGTTATTCTCGGTTTCAGTTTCTCCGGCAGTGGCCAGAACGCGGCGCTGACGTTTTCAACGCTCAAGGATTGGTCGCAGCGCGGCAGCGACGACTCGGCCAGCTCCATCGCTGACCGTGCCAACGCCGCTTTCAGCCAGATCAAGGATGCCATGGCGTTTTCCGTGCTGCCGCCGCCTGTTGACGGCCTTGGAACGTCCAGCGGTTTTGAGTTCCGCTTGCAGGATCGCGGCGGTCTCGGACATGCCACGTTGATGCAGGCGCGCACGCAGTTGCTGGACGCCGCCGAGAAAAGCCCGATCCTGATGAACGTGCGTGAAAGTGCCCTGGCCGAAGCGCCACAAGTGCAGCTTGAAGTGGATCGCAAGCAGGCCAACGCCTTGGGCGTGTCGTTTACCGATATCGGCAATGTGCTGTCTACCGCCGTCGGGTCGGCCTATATCAATGATTTTCCCAATCAGGGGCGCATGCAACGTGTGGTGGTTCAGGCCGAAGGTGATCGACGCAGCCAGGTCGATGACCTGCTGAACATGCACGTGCGCAATAACAGCGGCCACATGGTGCCGCTGTCGGCCTTCGTGTCTGCTAAATGGATACAGGGCCCGGCTCAGTTGACTCGCTATAACGGCTACCCGGCGATTGCCATCTCCGGCGAACCGGCAGCGGGCCACAGCACGGGTGAAGCCATGGCCGAAATTGAACGTCTGGTTGCGCAAGGGCCGAAAGGTCTGGGGCAAGAATGGACGGGGCTCTCGCTACAGGAACGTTTGTCCGGCAGTCAGGCACCGATTCTGTTGGGGCTCTCGTTGCTGATCGTCTTCCTGTGCCTGGCGGCGCTGTATGAAAGTTGGTCGATTCCCGCTTCAGTGTTGCTGGTGGTGCCACTCGGCGTACTCGGCGCCGTGTTGGCCGTAACGTTGCGCGGAATGCCCAATGATGTGTTCTTCAAGGTCGGCTTGATCACTATCATCGGTCTGTCGGCGAAGAACGCGATTTTGATCATCGAATTCGCCAAGAGCCTGTACGACGAAGGACACGACCTGATCGACGCCACGCTGCAAGCTGCGCGCCTGCGCTTGCGCCCCATCGTGATGACCTCGCTGGCGTTCATCCTCGGCGTGGTGCCACTGGCCATCGCCACCGGCGCCAGTTCGGCGAGCCAGCAAGCGATCGGCACCGGCGTGATCGGCGGGATGATCACAGCGACGCTGGCGGTATTGTTTGTCCCGGTATTCTTCGTCGTCGTCATGAAACTCGTGCGCAAAACCCTGTAAGAGCTGACGAGTGAAACGAGGCTGCGGTCTTTTGATCTTCATCCGAACCACAAAATCAAAAGATCGCAGCGTGCCGCAGCGCCTACAAAAGCCTGCATGCGTGCGCTATGGTGCTGCGATGCATTGCCTCAGTGAGCCCCCATGCGCTTTCTTGCCCGTACCCACCCTCGCCTCTCCGCTGCTGCAACCTTTGGCGTTGCGGTGGGTTTGCTGACCCCTGCCGACTCCGTCATCAGCAAAATCCTCATCGGCTGGAATGCCGGTGTCTGGACGTATCTCGCCTTGATGACCTGGCTCACCGTTCGGGCCAAAGCGCCGGACGTCAGACGCATCGCCGAGATGGAGGACGAGAACGCGGGACTGGTGCTGCTGACGGTGTCCATTGCGGCGTTGGCCAGCCTGGCGACCATCGCCTTCGAACTCGCCGGCAGCCGCGACCTGGACACCACCACTAAGCTGCTTCACTACGGTTTCACCGCGCTGACCGTCGTGGGTTCCTGGCTGTTGATCGGGGTGATTTTCAGCCTGCACTACGCTCGCCTGTTTTACATTTGGGACGGCAAGGAACCGGCACTCCGTTTCGCCGAAGGCTTGACCACCCCCAATTACTGGGACTTTCTGTATTTTTCATTCACCGTCGGCGTTGCGGTGCAGACTTCCGATGTCGGCGTCGCGACCCGGGGTCTGCGCAAAATCGTATTGGCGCAATCGTTGATCGGATTTGTGTTCAACACGGCCATTCTGGGTTTTTCCATCAACATCGCCGCCGGGTTGTTCGGCTGATGCTGCACAAATCTTCTAGGCATCGAGATGAAAGCTGCGCTAAATAGGCAATCCTTCGTCCCACGGGTGCGGCATGAGCGCTAACAACTGGATCGATCTGGCCCAGGATGCCGACACCGGCATCGAGACCCTGCGCGCGCATTTCGAAGGCCACGCTTACGATCCGCACTGGCACGACAGCTATCTGGTAGGCGTGACCGAACAAGGTGTGCAGCAATTCAATTGCCGGCGCACGAAACACCAGAGCACGCCGGGTAAGGTGTTTTTGCTGGAACCGGGCGATATTCACGACGGCGATGCACCCACTGAAGATGGTTTTACCTATCGCATGCTCTACCTCGATCCGGCCTGGCTCGAATGCGAGTTGAATGGGTTGTTTCAGGATGCGCCGGGCAACAGCCAACTGAGCTTTGCCCAGACCCTCACCACCGACCCGCAACTGGCCCGCGCCACCAGTCAGGCCTTTCAGACATTGCACGGCGGCGAACTGAAAATCGTCAGGCAGTCCGCACTGGACGCATTGCTGGAACGCTTGACCTGCCATCTGCAATGGCGCACCCGTTATGCGCAGGATCCGCGCCTGCCATGGGTGGCGCAAAAAGCCCGGGACTATCTGCACGCCAACGCGCGCTTCGATATCGGCCTCGATCAAGTCGCGGCGGCCGCCGGCGTTGATCGCTTCCGGTTGACCCGCGCGTTCAAAGCCGCGTTCGGCCTTGCGCCCCACGCGTACCTGGTGCAACTGCGACTGGCCAAGGCCCGCCGTTTGCTTGCCACCGGTGCGCAACCCGCCGCCGTGGCCATGGAACTGGGGTTCGCCGACCAGAGCCATCTCGGCCGCTGGTTCGTGCGTGCCTACGGGTTGACCCCCGCTGCCTACCGCAAACGCTGCTCAAATCTTCCAGACAACTCACTGGGCGGTCATTGAAGATCGGTTCATCGATCTTCACCGGAGTTTCACCGCCATGTTGTCCACGTTTCCGACGTTACTGCCCTTCTTGCTGTTTGCCTTTGTCGCCTCGATCACTCCCGGCCCGACCAACATTCTGGTGCTGAGTAACAGTGCCCGTTACGGCCTCGGCGCAGCGGTGCCAATCATTGTCGGTGCCTGCGCGGCCGCCGCATTGCTCGTTCTGGTGGTGGGCAGTGGCGCCGGATCGGTACTCACCGAACTGCCGCAGGTGCAATTGGCCATGCAATGGATCGGCGTGGCGTGGTTGAGCTACCTGTCCTGGCAGATCTTTCGTGCGCCGGCCTTCGAACCCGGCAATGCGAAAGCAGGCGACCGGCTCGGCCTGTTCGGCGCTGCCAGCCTGCAGTTGATCAACCCGAAGACCTGGATGATGGCGCTGGCCGTTGTCAGCGTTTTCGCCGGTGTCGGCGAAGATCGCGTGGCGCATGTGCTCGCCCTGTCTCTGGTATTTTTTCTGGTGTCGCTGCCTTGTCTCGGCGCGTGGGCGTTGTTGGGAGCCGGTTCCGCACGCTGGTTGCGTTCACCCCGTGCCTTGCAACGATTCAACCGTATGATGGCGCTTTTGCTGTTGGCCTCTGCATGGGCCACCGTCCTTGTGTAATCACCGTCCGTCGTCACGGTAGAGAAATTTTCCTAGCCTTCACTTGACGAATGATTTGCTTCTGGTGTTTCCTGAAACCGGTTTCAGGATTGTCTCAATGTCTGAAACCCAATAAATCCAATAACAAGGTTTCAGACCGTGAACGACTTCTCCGCCGCCCAGCGCAGCCGCGTCACAATGCTCGATGTCGCCGAGCGCGCAGGCGTGTCCAAAGCCAGCGTGTCGCGCTTTATCGGCGACGACCGCGCGCTGCTCTCCGAGGCTATCGCCTCGCGCATCGAGCAAGCCATTGACGACCTCGGATATCGCCCAAACCAAATGGCCCGTGGCCTGAAACGCGGGCGTACCCGCCTGATCGGCATGCTCGTCGCCGATATCCGCAACCCTTATTCAATCGCCGTAATGCATGGGGTAGAAACCGCCTGCCGTCAGCACGGCTACAGCCTTGTCGTCTGCAACACCGACCGCGATGACGAGCAGGAACGTCAACATTTGGCGTTGCTGCGCTCCTACAACATCGAAGGCCTGATCGTGAACACCCTCGGCCATCACCGAGACGAACTGCATGAACTGCACCGGGAAATGCCGCTGGTCTTGGTGGATCGCAAGGTCGACGGGCTCGACAGTGACATGGTGGGCCTGAACAACCCGCAAGCGGTGCAAATGGCGCTGGAACACCTGGAACAACGCGGTTTTCGTGATGTGCTGTTGGTGACCGAACCCTATGACGGCACCAGTTCGCGGATCGAACGGGTCAGCAGTTTTCAGGCACAAATTGCGCAGCGTCCGGCCCTGCAGGGTGCAGTGCTGGAAACCGGCGACGCTCTTGCTGACGAACTTCAAACCTTTCTTCATAAGCCCGATGCCGGGCCGAAAGCGCTGTTTTGCGCCAACGGTGTCGCGGCGCTCGCGAGCACCCGTGCGCTGCGCGAAATCGGCTGCCGGCTGTTTGAGGATGTCGGTCTGATCGCGCTGGATGATCTGGATTGGTATCCGTTGGTGGGGAGCGGGATTACGGCCATTGCCCAGCCTACGGAAGAGATCGGCGCGCGGGCGTTTGCGTGTTTGCTCAAGCGGCTGCGCGGGGATGTCGGGGCGGTGGTGAAGCTGGATTTTGCGCCGGTGTTGATTAGGCGCGGCTCAACGCTCGGAAATTTGCCGTGATGCTCAGGACGCCATCGCTGGCAAGCCAGGCTCCCACAGGGTTCTGGGCTGGTAATGGATTTGGCGTCCATTGAAGATCCACTGGACCCACAGGATTTCGGGCAGCCACTCACGATCTGATGACAGAGCCGAACTATAGGAGCGAGCCTGCTCGCGCAGATCCTGATTTTTTTTGAACAAAAATGAAACCGGTTTCAGAGGTCAATAACAATGAACAAACCAGCCGTTTCCATCAGTCTCTCCAGCTACGGCGCGGATCTCGTGCGCAAGCGCGGTCAGGCTTCGTTTATCGAGGTGCTGGCCGCCGCAGGTGCCGATCGTATCGAATGGCGCGAAGAGTTGCTGACCACCGAGCGCGGTGAGCAACTGGCCGAAGCCACCCAGGCGCATCACCTGCAAAGTATCTATTCATCGCCCACTGAACTGTGGCTGGCCGGCCAGGCGAAGCCCAACCCGGAGCTGACCACGGCGCTGAAAAATGCCGAAGTCTTCGGCTCGAAGTGGCTCAAGGTATCCCTCGGTTATTTCACCGACAACAACGATCTGCAGCGCTTGGGCGAGCTGTTGAGCAACAGCCCGATCCAATTGCTGGTGGAGAACGACCAGACCCTGCACGGCGGGCGGATCGAACCCTTTCAGCGTTTCTTCACCGCTGTTGAACAGCACAACCTCCCAATCAAGATGACCTTCGACATCGGCAACTGGCAGTGGCAAGACCAGTCCGCCGCCAGTGCCGCACGCCTGCTCGGCCGGCATGTCGGCTATGTGCATTGCAAAGCCGTCGCCCGTCGCGCCGACGGCAAACTGGTGGCGGTGCCGCCGGCACTGGCCGATCTGCACCTGTGGGAACAACTGTTGCGGCACATGGCCCAAGGCGTTATGCGCGCCGCCGAGTACCCGCTGCAAGGCGATGACCTCGTGCAGTTGACCACCGAGCACGTCGCCGCCCTCGCCCGCCTCGGTCAAGCCCGCCTGGAGATTGCTCATGTCTGAGATCGATATTCTTTCGTTCGGCGAAACCATGGCCATGTTTGTCGCCGAGCAGAGCGGTGATCTGGCGGCGGTCGAGCACTTTCACAAGCGCATTGCCGGCGCTGACAGCAATGTCGCGATTGGCCTGTCACGGCTGGGCTTCAAGGTGTCCTGGCTGAGCCGCGTCGGCGCGGACTCTCTTGGCAAGTTCGTGATGCAGACTTTGGCTCGCGAAGGGCTGGATTGCAGTCATGTGGATGTCGATGCCGAACATCCAACCGGTTTCCAGCTGAAGTCGCGCAGTGATGACGGCAGTGATCCGCGTGTCGAATATTTCCGTCGTGGTTCGGCGGCCAGTCATTTGTCGCCGCAGTCGATCACCCCGGACTTGCTCGCCGCCCAACACTTGCACGCTACTGGCATTCCGCCGGCGCTGTCGGCTTCGGCGCGTGCGATGTCGTTTGAATTGATGACGCGCATGCGCGATGCCGGCCGCAGCGTTTCGTTCGACCCTAATCTGCGCCCCGGCCTGTGGGCCAGCGAGCGTGAAATGATCGGCGAAATCAATCGCCTCGCCGCCCTTGCCCATTGGGTTTTGCCCGGGTTGAGCGAAGGCCGTTTGCTGACCGGATTTGATGACCCGGCGGACATTGCTGCGTTCTACCTTGACCAAGGCGTTGAAGCGGTGGTGATCAAGCTCGGCCCGGACGGTGCCTATTACCGCACGCAAATGGATCAGGGTTTCGTTGCCGGCGTGCCGGTGGTGAACGTTGTCGATACGGTCGGTGCCGGCGATGGATTTGCCGTCGGCCTGATCAGTGCCTTGCTGGAAAACCACAGCATTGTTGATGCTGTGAAACGCGCCAACTGGATTGGCAGCCGTGCGGTGCAGAGCCGGGGCGATATGGAGGGTTTGCCGACCCGGCCCGAGCTTACCGTTGAATTTGAAAGCCGCATCGCTGGCAAGCCAGCTCCCACAATTAGCGAGTCGTACACAAAACCTGCATACGCCGCTGACCTTGTGGGAGCTGGCTTGCCAGCGATGAGGCCCTGACAGGCAACACATTAATTGGACCTGCTGCGACAAAAACAACAAGCTCAGGAGCAACGCCATGAAAACCGCAACACTCGCCGCCCGCCGCTGGTGGTACATCATGCCCATCGTGTTCATCACCTACAGCCTGGCGTACCTTGATCGCGCCAATTACGGCTTTGCCGCCGCGTCCGGCATGGCCGCTGACCTGATGATTACCCCGGGCCTGTCGTCATTGCTCGGTGCACTGTTCTTTCTCGGCTACTTCTTCTTCCAGGTGCCCGGTGCGATCTACGCGCAAAAGCACAGCGTTAAGAAGCTGATCTTCGTCAGCCTGATCCTCTGGGGCGGGCTGGCGACCCTGACCGGCGTGGTCTCAAACGCCTACTGGCTGATCGTCATCCGCTTCATGCTCGGCGTGGTCGAAGCGGCGGTGATGCCGGCGATGCTGGTCTATTTGTGCCACTGGTTCACCCGCGCCGAACGCTCGCGCGCCAACACCTTCCTGATCCTCGGCAACCCGGTGACCATGCTGTGGATGTCGGTGGTGTCGGGTTATCTGGTGCAACATTTCAGCTGGCGCTGGATGTTCATCATCGAAGGCTTACCGGCGGTGTTCTGGGCGTTTATCTGGTGGCGTCTGGCGGATGATCGTCCAGCCCAGGCCAAGTGGCTCACCGAGCAGGAAAAGCAGGATCTGGAAAGCGCCCTGGCGGCGGAACAGGTCGGCATCAAAGCGGTGAAGAATTACGCCGAGGCTTTCCGTTCGCCGAAGGTGATCATTTTGGCGTTGCAGTTCTTTTTCTGGAGCATCGGGGTCTATGGCTTCGTGCTATGGCTGCCGTCGATTCTCAAGGCCGGCGCGCAAATGGACATGATCGAAGCGGGCTGGCTGTCAGCGCTGCCCTATCTGGCAGCGGTGATCGGCATGCTGGCGGTGTCGTGGGGCTCGGACAAACTGCAAAAGCGCAAACGTTTCGTCTGGCCGCCGCTGCTGATCGCTTCGATTGCCTTCTACGGATCCTACGCCCTCGGTGCCGAGCATTTCTGGTGGTCGTACACCCTGCTAGTGATCGCCGGTGCCTGCATGTACGCGCCCTACGGCCCATTTTTTGCCATCGTCCCGGAAATCCTGCCCGCCAACGTCGCTGGCGGCGCGATGGCACTGATCAACAGCATGGGCGCGCTCGGTTCGTTCGGCGGCTCTTATCTGGTCGGATATCTGAACAGCTCGACCGGTTCGCCCGGTGCTTCGTACCTGTTGATGAGCGGCGCATTGCTGCTGTCGGTGGTGCTGACGGTGCTGCTCAAGCCCGGCGCCAGTGATCGGGTCACCGCCAAATCTGCCCACCCGCGTCCCGCGCCGGCCCACTCCTGAATTGTTGAAGAGAGACTCGCGATGAAAAAGCAGGTTGTGTTGTACAAAAAACTGTCCGCGCCATTGATGGCGCGCCTGCAAGAGCAGGTCGACGTCACGTTGATCGAAAGCCTCGACGCCGATGGCCTGATGAAGCTGCGTGACGCCCTGCCTCGCGCCCAAGGCTTGCTTGGCGCCAGCCTGAAACTCGATGCGGCGCTGCTCGATCTGGCGCCGCAGCTGGAAGCGGTGTCCAGCGTCTCGGTGGGCGTCGACAACTACGACATTGCCTACCTGACCCGACGCAAGATCCTGCTGACCAACACCCCGGACGTACTCACCGAAACCACGGCCGACACCGGGTTTGCCCTGATCCTCGCCACTGCGCGGCGCGTGGTCGAACTGGCAAACCTGGTGCGCGACGGCCAATGGCACAGCAGCATCGGCCCGGCGCACTTCGGCACCGATGTGCACGGCAAGACGCTGGGCATCATCGGCATGGGGCGGATTGGCGAGGCATTGGCGCAGCGCGGGCATTTCGGATTCGGCATGCCGGTGATCTACCACAGCCAGTCGCCGAAACCGGCGGTGGAACAGCGATTCGGCGCGCAGTACCGCAGCCTTGAGGACTTGCTGCGCCAAGCGGATTTCATCTGCCTGACCTTGCCGCTGACGGCGGCTACCGAAGGCCTGATTGGCGCCGAACAGTTCGCACTGATGCGTCCCGAGAGCATTTTTATCAACATCTCACGCGGCAAGGTAGTCGACGAAGCGGCGATGATTGAGGCGTTGCGCGACAAGCGGATTCGCGCGGCCGGGCTGGATGTGTTCGAGCGTGAACCGTTGCAGGCGGATTCGCCGTTGCTGCAGTTGAGCAACGTGGTGGCGACCCCGCACATGGGCTCGGCCACCCATGAAACCCGCGAGGCGATGGCGCGTTGTGCGGTGGAAAATTTGCTGGCAGCGCTGTCGGGAGATAAACCGGCGAATCTGGTCAACGAGCAAGCCTGGCAGGCCTGAACATCAAAAGATCGCAGCCTGCGCACAGATCCCATGTAGGAGCCGCCGCAGGCTGCGATCTTTTGCTTTAAAAAAATCGATTATTTCCAGTCATCAAATCCAATCGAACTCAAGACAAACGCTCCGGGTCAACCCGAAACACTCGCCTTGAAAGATTGGAGATGGAAAATGACTGACTATCCAAAACCACCCTTCCCGACCCAACCGCAGGCCGTGCCCGGCTCAGAACGCAAGATGGAGCCTTATCCCGATAGCGGTGAACAAAGCTACGTCGGATCTGGCCGTCTCGCCGGCAAGATTGCCTTGATTACGGGTGGTGACAGCGGCATTGGTCGGGCCGTGGCGATCGCTTTCGCTCGTGAAGGCGCCGACGTTGCCGTGGGTTACTTGAACGAACATGAAGACGCCAAGGAAACCGCGCGCTGGGTGGAATCCGCCGGGCGCCAATGCCTGCTGTTGCCCGGCGATATCGCCGACAAAGCCGTCTGCCAGTCACTGGTCGACAAAACCGTGGAGAAGTTCGGCCGCATCGACGTACTGGTCAACAACGCCGCGTTTCAGATGACCCATGAAAATTTCGAAGAAATTCCCGATGACGAATGGGTGATGACTTTCGACGTCAACATCACTGCCATGTTCAGACTTTGCCAGGCGGCGGTTAAACACATGCGTCCCGGTTCTTCGATCATCAACACCAGTTCGGTGAACTCCGACATGCCCAAGCCGACGCTGCTTGCCTATGCCACCACTAAAGGCGCGATCGCTAACTTCACCGGTGGTCTAGCGCAGATGCTCGGGCCGAAGGAAATCCGCGTGAACTGCGTGGCGCCGGGGCCGATCTGGACGCCGCTGATCGTCTCGACCATGCCCGAGGAAGAGGTTCGCAACTTCGGCGGCACCACACCGCTCGGCCGCCCTGGGCAACCAGTTGAAGTCGCGCCGATCTACGTGCTGCTAGCCTCCGACGAAGCCAGTTACATTACCGGCCAACGCTACGGCGTGACCGGCGGCAAGCCAATGCTGTGACCGTGCGCAAGAAAAAGTGAACCGCTTGCATGACGGCCACCTCCATACGTTAAGACCCTTAACCGGGGAGCCGAGGATCAGGAGGTCGTCATGTCCGCACCTATCGTCAAACTGTTCACGCAACCGAACTTCGCCTGGACGGACATTCGCCGCGAAGAAGAAGCCCACCCGCGTCACTACATTGCCCATCTGCTGCTGTTGGCGTTGATTCCGGCGGTGTGTCTGTTCATCGGAACTGTGTATGTCGGCTGGAGTCTCGCGGCGAATGAAACCGTGCGATTGAGCAGTGCCAGCGCGGTGCAACTGTGCGTCATGCTGTACCTGGCGATTGTCATCGGGGTGGCGGTGATCGGCGGATTCATTCGCTGGATGTCGCGTTCCTTTGATACGCGGCCCACGCTCAATCAGTGCATCGGATTTGCCGCTTATACGGTCACGCCGTTTTTCATTGCCGGTATCGCCGGGCTGTATCCGAGCCGCTGGCTGGCCATTCTGGTGCTTGGCGCGGCGTCGCTGTATTCAACCTTTTTACTCTTCGTCGGCCTACCGACCTTCATGCATGAGCGCAAGGAACAAGGACTGCTCTACGCCGCAAGCGTCTGGGGCATCGGGTTACTGGTGATGGTGACGATCCTGGTGTCGATGATCTTGCTGTGGTTCGACGTGCTCACCCCCGAATATCTGCGAACGACGCTTGGTTAGTCCTGCGCCATCGGGCGCTCCGTCATGACGTTCATTATCTGGGTAGCCGTGCTCGGCGCGCTGTTGCTGACCCTGGCATTGACCTCGTCGTATCTGCGCTGGATGCCCGTCACCACTTCAGCGGTGTGCCTGGTACTGGGCGTCATCATCGGCCCGGCAGGATTCGATCTGCTGAGTCTGCCGCTGGACGACGCTTCGATCTGGATGGAACATCTCACCGAAGTCGCCGTGCTGTTTTCCCTGTTCGTCTGCGGATTGAAACTGCGCCTGCCGCTGGGCGATAAGCGCTGGCTGATCGCTTATGGCCTGGCCGGTCCGGTAATGTTGCTCACTATCGCCGGTGTATGCCTGCTGCTGCACTTTGGCTTGCAACTGGGCTGGGGATCGTCGTTGCTGATCGGCGCCATTTTGGCCCCTACCGACCCGGTGCTTGCGGCGCTGGTGTCGGTAAACGACGCCCGTGATGTGGACGGCGTGCGCTTCGGGCTATCGGGCGAGGCCGGGCTCAACGATGGAATTGCCTTTCCTTTCGTCATTTTCGGTTTGTTGCTGTTGCACACCGACGGTGATCCGCAATGGTGGACGCATTGGGTCTGGCGCGATCTGCTGTGGGCCGTGCCGGCGGGATTGTTGACGGGCTACTGGATGGGGCGCGGCATCGGGCGACTGACGCTGCTGCTGCGTATCCACAACGAAGACAGCACCCTGAGCCCCAACGACTATCTGGCGCTGGCACTGATCGCACTGGCCTATGTGGTGTCCGAAGCCATCGGCGGATACGGCTTTCTTTCGGTGTTTGCCGCCGGATTGGGTCTGCGCCAAGAAGAAGTCAGCTCCACGGGAAGCGACGAAGAGCCCGCCGAACATCAGGTTCAGCCGGTGGTCGGCCACCAGAACATTGCCCCTAAACACGCGGTACATGGCGACACCGAAAGCCTGGGCGACTCTCAGGTGGCGGCGGGCATCATGATGAGTGACATGCTTGCATTCGGCGGTCTTGTCGAACGTGCCATGGAAGTTTTTTTGGTGACGTTGCTCGGCGTGGTGCTGCTGCCTCATTGGGACTGGCGAGCGCTGTGGGTCGCTGGCGGGCTGTTTTTCTTCATCCGTCCGGTCTGTGTGGCCATCCTGCCCTGGGGGTCGCTGCTCGGCAGCCGTCAGCGCCTGTTGATCGGCTGGTTCGGAATTCGCGGGATCGGCAGCTTCTTCTATCTGTTTTATGCCCTGAACCACGGTCTGGATTCCTCGGTGGCCAAAGTCTGCACGGATCTGACGTTGTCCGTGGTGGCGCTGAGCATTCTGATCCACGGAATCAGCACGCAGCCGGTTCTGGCGCGTTACGAGCGGTTCAAGAAATAGTTTTCCTGATTTTTCCACGCAGCTTTATTGGCGAAATCATCGAATTTTCGTTTATAAAAAAATGAATCTGCAGGTGATCGAGAACGGTCACATCTTTAACCCCGACCGGTTTCACGCGTCGGGGGCCGGCAGGTTCAGTTCCCCTGCGGCCTCAGCCCATGAAAAGGAACCCGAAAAACAAGGTACAGGTCATGAAAGAATGCTCGTCTTCTGCGCAAATCAAAGCCTGCAGGGCCTTCGCGCTTGAACGCAATCGGTTGATGTTTGAAGAGGCGCAGGATCTCAATCGCGCTGCACATGACTTGCTGGACGGCAGTCATCTGGATGTCGAGTTGTTTGTTCGTTATCAAGCGATGCGCAGGAAAGCCGATCTGAAGTTCCAGGAAGCCATTGAACATCTGCAACTGTTGAATGAAGATTTCCCACCGATTCCGATGTCGGCGCACCCAATTGAAAATCTGCGCCCACAGTACGAAATGCATGCCTGAGGATCACTTGATCGATTTCGCAATGATCTCCAGGAGACTGAGCTGGGTGAAGGGTTTCGACAGCTTCGGCAGGGACGCCGCGAAACCCTCCAGCCGCTCGGCATAACCGGTGACGAGGATGATCGGCAGATCCGGCTTGAGCAGGCGCACGGCATGGGCCAGTTGCGCACCGCTCATGATGGGCATGGCCATGTCGGTGATCAACAGATCAACCACTTCTCCTTGATCGAACAGCGTCAGCGCCTGTTTCGCTGACGTGGCGCTGATCACCCTGTGGCCCAAGTCTTCGAGCAGCAGAACCGTGCTGGTCAGCACCAGGCTGTCATCGTCCACCACCAGCACACTGAGCCGGGGCACCGTTGATGTTTCAGTATGCGGATCCAAGGACATGGCTTTGTCCCCGCTGCTGGCCAGCGGCAGCCAGAGTTCGGCGGTAGTGCCACGGTTTTTCTGGCTTTTGAGGATGAAACGGCCACCCAGTTGCTCAATAAAGCCGTGCACCATCGACAACCCCAATCCCGTACCTTTGCCCAGCCCCTTTGTGGTGAAGAAAGGATCCATCGCCGACGCCAGTGTGGTTTCGTCCATGCCCTCGCCGGTGTCGGTGACACTCAGGCAAACATAGCGTCCTGCTGCCAGAGGGTTTCGACTCTGCTTCAACACCACTTCCGAACGGGCAGCGATGACCACGCTACCGCCATTGGGCATCGCGTCCCGGGCGTTGGTGGCGAGGTTGAGCACCGCAAGCTCCAGTTGATTGACGTCCGCAAGCACCGGTTCGATGTCATCGGGGAAGTTCGTTTCGATCCGCACCGTTGGCCCGAGGGAACTGCGCAACAGCCCGGTGATGCCTTTGATCAGTTGCGCGACGTCGACCGACTCGGTCTTGAGCTCCTGACGCCGGGCAAACGCCAGCATCCGCTGGGTCAGCGAGACACCGCGTAATGCCCCTTGGGTGGCGTTATCCAACAAGCGGGTGATTTTCGGGTTGTCGTTCACGCGCTTGCGCACGATTTCCAGGTTACCCAGGATCACCGTCAGCAGGTTGTTGAAGTCGTGGGCGATACCACCGCTCAGTTGGCCGATGGCCTGCATCTTTTGCGCCTGGAACAACGCCTCGCGGGTGGTTTCCAGCGCCTGTTGCGACTGGGTTACTTCCGTGATGTCGCGGGTAATCTTGGCAAAACCCAGCAAAGTGCCGGTATCGCCGCGAATCGGGTCGACCACCACGTGCGCGAAAAACCGCGTGCCGTCCTTGCGTACACGCCAGCCCTTGTCCTCAAAACGACCTTCGCGCCGGGCCATTTCCAGCGCACGTTGCGGGACGCCGAGATCGCGGTCTTCAGGGGTATAGAACAAAGAGAAGTGCTGGCCGATAATTTCCTGCGGCTGATAGCCCTTGATCCGTTGCGCGCCCTGATTCCAGTTGGTCACCCGACCTTCAGGGTTGATCATGTAGATGGCGTAATCGGTGACGCTTTGCACCAGCAGACGAAACTGTTGCTCGCTTTGCTTGAGGGTCTCCTCGGCCATCTTGCGGTCAGTGAGATCGCGGGTGATCTTGGCAAACCCGAGCAGTACGCCATCCGGGCCCCGGATCGGATCGATGACCACGTGACACCAAAAATGCGTGCCATCCTTGCGCACCCGCCAGCCTTCACCTTCGAAGCGTCCTTCTTGAACCGCCGTGTCGAGGGCGCGCTGTGGCAAACCGTTCGCGCGATCCTCGTGGGTGTAGAACCGGGAAAAGTGCTGGCCCAGAATTTCCGCTTCTTCGTAGCCCTTGAAGCGTTTGGCGCCGGCGTTCCAACTGGTGATGACGCCCGTCGGATCGATCATGTAGATCGCGTAGTCGATCACCGCATCGAGCAGCAGCCGCAGGCGCATGTCTTCGATCGAGGCGCTTTCAGTCTTCTCTTCACTCATCAGGCTCACCGCAGGCACTCATTACCAGGCATATGCGCAAACAGACGGATTGGACATCGGCCACGGCACATGAATATCAATGTGATACATGCCGAAGCGCATGTAAACCGTAGCATTTATCTCGCCAACCCGGCGGCGTCCTTCGCATGATCGAGCGCCCACCAGCGCGGCAGCAACTGCGTGATCCGGGTCTCGGCAAAACGGTCGTCGATCAGCATCACCACGCCGCGATCCTCACGGGTACGAATCACCCGCCCGGCTGCCTGCACCACCTTCTGTAAACCAGGGTACAGATAGGTGTAGTCATAGCCGGCGCCGAAGATGGCCGCCATGCGTCTTTTCAACTGCTCATTGACCGGATTGAGCTGCGCCAACCCCAAGGTGGCGATGAACGCGCCGATCAGCCGTGCCCCGGGCAAGTCGATGCCTTCGCCAAACGCGCCACCGAGCACGGCAAAACCGACCCCCTGGCTGTCGGCGGTGAACTGGTCGAGAAAATCCTGCCGCTGCCCTTCGGCCATGCCCCGTGACTGGCGCCACTGAATGATGTGCGGATGACGTTCGGCCAATAGCTGCGCCACTTGCTGCAAGTAATCGAAGCTGCTGAAGAACGCGAGGTAATTGCCAGGGCGCTCGGTAAATTGCCGGGCGATCAGTTCGACAATCGGCTCCAGCGATGCCTGCCGGTGATTGAAACGCGTGGAGATGCGGCTGACGATCTGCACTTGCAACTGCTCGGCGCTGAACGGCGACTCGACGTCAATCCACACCGTGTCGGCCGGCGTACCGAGCAGGTCGGCGTAATAGTGCCGGGGGCTCAAGGTCGCGGAAAACAGCACGGTGCTGCGGGCGGCGGTCAGCCGCGGCCGAATGAATTGCGCCGGCACCACGTTACGCAAACACAGCTGTGACAGCGGCCGTTTGCGGTCGAGATCGCGTTTACTGATATCGAACAGGTAATGCTCATCGAACAGCTCTGCAACCCGGCCGAATTGCAGCATGTCGAAATAGACCGTTTGCAAGGCGCTGTCGATACCCTGCGGATGATCGTTCAGGTAGTCGCCGATGCTTGCGCAACACAGGGACAGGGCGTAAAGCAGTTTTTCCGGGGCCTTGTCGTAGCCCTGATACGGCGCAAGCTGCGTGGCGTGCAGCGCGTTCCATTCACGATTGACCCGTTGCAGGGATTTCTTCAGCACCTCGGGCGCGGTTTTACGCACGCCAGCCAACGCCGCTTGATCGAGGCTGGCGCTGTACATCTGCCGACCGCGCTCGACCAGGTTATGCGCTTCGTCCACCAGCGCCGCGACTTTCCACTGGTTGAACTGGGCAAGGCCGAACAGCAGCGCGCTGAAATCAAAGTAATAGTTGTAGTCCGCGACCACCACGTCGGCCCATCGGGCCATTTCCTGGCTCAGGTAATACGGGCACACAGCGTGTTGGGCGGCGATGTCGCGCATGGCGGCTTGATCAAGCAGATTGACCCGGGCAGCGGCTTCGCGAGCGGCGGGCAAACGGTCGTAAAAGCCTTGGGCTAACGGACAGGACTCGCCATGGCAGGCCTTGTCGGGGTGTTCGCAAGCCTTGTCCCGAGCGACCATTTCCAACACTCGCATGGGTAATGTTTCGTTGCGATCAAACAGCACTTGGGCGGCATCCAGCGCGAGTTTGCGGCCGGGGGTCTTGGCGGTGAGGAAGAACACCTTGTCCAGTTGCTGTGGCGCCATGGCCTTGAGCATCGGGAACAGCGTGCCGAGGGTTTTGCCGATGCCGGTGGGTGCCTGGGCCATCAGGCAGCGCCCGGTGCTGACGGCTTTGAACACCGATTCGGCCAGATGCCGCTGCCCTGCTCGGAAATCGACATGAGGAAAGGCCAGCCCCTGCGCCGCCCGATTGCGGGCTTCGCGGTGGGCCATTTCCTGTTCGGCCCATTGCAGGAATGACCCGCATTGCTCCTCGAAAAACTGTTGCAGCACATCGGCGTCAAAGGCTTCGACCAGGCAGGTTTCCTTCTCGCTGACGATGTCGAAGTACACCAGCGCCACATTGATCTGCGCCAGATCAAGTTTGCGGCACATCAGCCAGCCATAGACTTTCGCCTGAGCCCAGTGCAACTGCCGGTGATTGGACGGTTGCTTGCCCAGATCGCCGCGATAGGTTTTCACTTCTTCAAGGCAGTTTTGTGCCGGGTCATAGCCGTCCGCCCTGCCCCTGACTTTCAGTTGGCGGAACTCGCCCTCCAGCAACACTTCGTTTTGATAGTCGTCACTGCGCCGCGACGCCACCGTGCGATGGCCGGCGATGCCTTCCAGCGCCGTGGGCGAAGGCGTAAAGCGCAGGTCGAGATCGCCGGTTTTCGCTGTGAACTCACACAATGCCCGCACCGCAATGGCGTAGCTCAAGCGCTGTGCTCCGACCATTGCACGTAGCACACGGTCACGGGCATTTGATGTTCATGACAGAACTCCAGCCAGCGCATCTGATTGTCCTGCAAGCGGTCGCCCGGGCCTTTGACTTCGATCATCCGGTAGGTTTTGCGCTGCGGCCAGAACTGGATCAGATCCGGCATGCCGGCGCGATTGGCCTTGATATCGAGCAGCAATCGATTGAACCAGTGCTTGAGGTGTTCGGCCGGCAGGCAGGCCAATGCCTGTTCCAGCAAGGCTTCGCTCAGGGCGCCCCAGAACACGAACGGCGATTGCACGCCCCACTTGCTGACGAATCGTTCGCGGATCGTGTCGGCATAACGGCCATCATCGAGTTCTGCCATGCACGCCTGAAACAGCGCCGCGCGGCGCTCCTGAAAGTCTTCATTGAGTAAATCCACCGGCCCGCGCTGGAACGGGTGAAAAAACGCTCCCGGCAGCGGCGCAAAGATCGCCGGCCAGCACAACAGGCCGAACAGTGAGTTGATCAGGCTGTTTTCCACGTAATGCACCGGGCCTTCGTCTTCATGCAGATGCGCCTGCACATGGAATTCCACGGTCAACGCCGGATCGACCCGGGGCAGATGCAAATCAAGGCGCACCACCGGTCTTGGCGCCGCACGTTTGAGCGCCGGCCCGCCGAGTTTGCGCCGCAGACGCGGGAGTATGCGTTGCAGGCCTTGCTGTTCGGCGGCGCTTTCCGGGCATTGATCGGCAAGCGTGCCCAATTCAAGTGCCAATGCATACTCCTCGGTACGCTCCAGCACTCGAATCATCCGCAAACGTGCGCCGGGATAGGCGCAATCACGATAAATGCGCAGCGCCAGGGCGAATTCGGCAATGCGTTCGCAATACTGGCCGATCTGGAACAACGCCTTGCCGCGACGGCGCTGCAACCATGGGTTGGCGAAATCCAGGGCGCCGATCTGCCGGGCAATGTCTTCCAGCGGCTCTCCGGCTTCGAACCGTTGCTGGCAGTCATGCAGAAACAGGCAGGCATCTACGTCGGCGCGACTGCGCAGGCCTCGGGAGTCAGCACAGAATTCGACTTTTTCGTAGGTAAATATGCCGAGGTCGGCGAGGACGAATTCTGACCAGTCCTGGTGGAGATTGCCAAAAAACATCAACCGCAAGCGGTCGCACAGATCCATGAGCGTCAGGCTGAACAAGCGGTCGTCGAGATCCGGGCACCAGTCACTGAAGCAGCGCTCATCAGGAAAACGCTCGGCAAGCAGCGGCAGCCAGTCGGCCTTCTTGCCCTTGGGCTGGTCGATGTCAGCCTTGAACGCCAAAAGGATTTCCTCCTTGAGCAGCACCTCGAATAACTGCGCCATCGCCAACGGCGCCTGTGCGTCGATCCAGCCGCGCGCCAGCAACGGTTGCGCGGCGAGCGCGATGTCGCCGATTTCCGGATAACTGAGCTTGCCGAGACGAAAATGCACACCCTTGCGCATCACCATCCTCACCAAAAGGCCTTGGGGCGCTTGTGGCAGTGTTTTGAAATCACGGATGAACGCGTGCTCCTCGTCGCTCATGACATCAGCATAGCGAAGCTCAAGCCAATCAAGCACTTGCCGGAAGTTGTTGAGGTAATAGAACGGGTCGTCGAGGGGGTTGGCAGTCACGGTGATTCGAAGCCATCGGGAAGCGGATACTGGTTATGCGTACAGATACCAGTTACGGCCCGCATGAAGCAAACGGAAAAAGATCAGTGGCGCTATCAAACACGTTTTTTTCCTGATCCATCGAACTTTTTCGGGCACCGTGGCACCAACCGGACAAGCACGATGAGAAGGCCGCCAGCGGTCTAATGAATAGAGGTGGGTATGACAATCAAAACACTGGGCATTCCAATGGCAATCGCAGCCTTGCTGATTCTGGGTGGTTGCTCGACTCAAACGGTAGTCACGCTGCAAAACGGCACTCAGTACCTGACCGAGGACATGCCCAAGACCGAGACTGACGATGGCTTCTACGAGTTCGAAGACATCTCCGGCGCCAAAGTGAAAGTACGCGCCGATGAAGTCGCCACGGTGCGCAAGGAAGATTAAAACCGCACTACCAATCCACTGTAGGAGCTCTCGAATGCAACGAGGCTGCGATCTTTTGATTTTGATTTTTTAGGATCAAAAGATCGCAGCCTCGTTGAGCTCGTCAGTTGCTACAGGGTGGCGGCGGCGTGGTTAGCTACCCGTCCGAATCTTGTTCCATACGCGGGTGCGGATGCGGTCGATGTTCAGCGGCATCGCTTCGAGAGCGAAGAGCTTGCCCATCATCTCGGGGCTCGGATAAACCTTGGTGTCATTCTTGATGGCAGGGTCGATCAGACGATCTGCTTGCTCGTTACCGTTGGCGTAATGCACGAAATTGGTGATATCAGCCATCACATCAGGGCGCAGCAGATAGTTCATGAAGGCGTAACCGCCCTTTTCGTCCGGGGCATCGGCAGGCATGGCGACCATGTCGAACCAGATCGCTGCGCCCTCTTTCGGAATGGCGTAGCCGATCTCGATGCCGTTCTTGGCTTCCTTCGCGCGGCTTTCCGCTTGCAGGACATCGCCGGAGAAGCCGACTGCCACGCAAATATTGCCGTTGGCCAAGTCACCGGTGTACTTCGAGGAATGGAAGTAACTGACGTAAGGCCGCACTTTCAACAGCAGCGCTTCGGCTTTCTTGTAGTCCTCGGGATTTTTGCTGTGGTGTGGCAGACCGAGGTAATTGAGGGCGGCCGGCAGCAACTCCGGGCCATTGTCGAGGATGGCGACGCCGCATTTCTGCAGTTTTTGCATGTATTCGGGTTTGAAGATCAGATCCCAGGAATCGACCGGTGCGTCATTGCCCAGCACTTCCTTGACCTTGGCAATGTTGTAGCCGATGCCGGTGCTGCCCCAGAGATACGGGAAGCCGTGTTCGTTACCCGGATCATTGGTCTCTAACGCTTTCATCAGTACCGGGTTGAGGTTCTTCCAGTTTGGCAATTGACTCTTGTCGAGCTTTTTAAGCGCCCCACCCTGAATTTGTCGCGCCATGAAATGGTTGGAGGGAAACACCACGTCATACCCGGAATTGCCGGTCATCAACTTGCCGTCGAGAGTTTCGTTGCTGTCGTAGACATCGTACATGGCACCGAAACCGGTTTCTTTCTCGAAGTTCTTCACGGTTTCCGGCGCGATGTAGCTCGACCAGTTGTAGATTTTCACCGTTTCGGCGGCATGACTGAGGGAGGCGACCAGCAACAGCGGCGCCAATGCGAGAGTTTTCTGGATCATGGGGCGATTCCTGTAAGGGCTGTTTTCTGTTTTGTTCGGCAGGCAATCAAAGATCGAAAAATCGGTGAATCAGAAAATCAAAACGTAGGTCTTGCGCACGGTTTCCTGGATGTCCCAGATACCGAGGCTGTTGGCTGGCAACATCAGTGCATCGCCGCCTTGTATGTGCAGGGTTTCGCTACCGTCGTCCGGAGTGAACGTGCAATGTCCGGAAATGAAGTGGCAGAACTCCTGAGCAACGATCTGCCGACGCCAGCGCCCGGGCGTGCATTCCCAGACACCCGTTTCGACGCCGTCGTCGCGCTCGACGCTGGTGGTCGAAGCAATCGCCACCGGCGTGCCGAGGGGAACGGCCACCGGGTTGGATTCGTCCAGAGGCAGGGTCGCGGTGTTTTTGAATTGGGTGATGCTCATGGCGTTTCCTGTTTATGTTGAAGTCGGTGTTTAGTGCATGAAACTTTCCATGAAACCGGCGACCTGGCTGGCAAGCTTGCGCCGCCACGGAGCTGTCGCCGGGTTCGCCAGGGTCTGGTCTTCATGGACGAAGCTTTTGATGATTGCGTTGTAACCGAGCCAGCGGCAGGGCTCGGGCTCCCAGGCACGCAGTGCGTGAATGCCGCCGTCGGGCAGCACCCATGGCTGATGCACCAGCTCGGAATCACGCTCGAGAATAAGATCGGCCAAGGTGCGACCGCCGAGATTGCTCGCACCCACGCCCTCCCCGCCGTAACCGCCAGACAAGGCTATGCCGTTGGCGCGATCACAAAGCATGTGCGGTCTGAAGTGGCGTGACATGCCGAGGTTGCCGCCCCACGCGTGAGTGATCTGCACGTTTTTGAGCTGCGGGAACAGTTCACCGAACAGATAGCGGCGCAACTCGACTTCATCACGCGTCAGGTCGAAGTTGTGGCGTAGATTGCCGGCGAATTGGTAGCCGCCCCGAGCGCCAAAGACCAGGCGATTGTCTGCGCTGCGCTGGCCGTAGGTGACTTGTCGGCTGAATTCGCTGAAAGCCTGGCCGCGACTGAGGCCGATCTCATCCCAAGTCGCGGTCGAAAGCGGTTCGGTGGCGACGATCAGACTTTGTACCGGCAACTGATAACGGCCCAGCGGCGGCAGCGTGACCGAATAGCCTTCGACGGCCGGCACGATCCAGCGGCTGCGAACCGTCGATGAATCCGTGCGCAGGCTGCCGGGCTGCCAGTGGGTGACCGGGCTGTTTTCGTAGATTTTCACGCCCATGGCCTCGACCGTGCGGGCCAGACCGCGCACCAGTTTCGCCGGCTGGATCGTGGCCACATGGGGCGCGTAAATACCGCCGTAAGGTCTGGCAATGCGGATTTGCTGCGCCAGTTGCTCGGGGCTGAGCCAGCGGTAATCGTTTTCGGTCAGGCCTTGGGCATGCAGCGAATCAAGGTATTCGCGCAGATGGGTTTCCTGTTCCGGGTAACGGGCCGCGCAATACAGCACCCCGCCCTTGCGGTAGTCGCAGTCGATGCCCTCACGTTCGAGCACGAGTTCCACTTCATCGGGAATGCTGTGCAGCAAGTCGAACGAGGCGCGACGTTGTTCCGGTGACAATCCGGCGAGCAAGCGATCTTCGCCCAGCAGATTCCCCATCAGCCAGCCGCCATTGCGGCCGGATGCGCCGAAACCGGCGGTTTGCGCCTCGATGATGGCGATGTTCAGGCCGGGCGCCTGTTTTTTCAGGTAGTAGGCTGTCCAGAGTCCGGTGTAACCGGCGCCGATGATTGCCACATCGACGTCCAGATCACGTGCCAGCGCGGGACGTGCGAGCAATGGCTCGTCGAGTTGATCCATCCACAAACTGATAGTGCGCCACGCCGGCATGCAAGACTCCGCCACTGAAATGTTCGATGGCGTCGATCCTAGTGCGGCGGCTCAGGTGTTGTCTTGCGCGCGTGCCCGCAAAGAAATTTGTTTGACGTAGGCCTTGGGTGACTGGCCCGTGTGCTGACGGAAACAGCTATAGAACGCCGATAACGAGTTGAAGCCGGCGGCAAACGCCAGTTCATCAATGCGCAGTGGCGGCGTGGCGTTGTCAAGCGACCGCAGCAAATGCTGCAACCGAGCCTGGTTGACGTAGCGATAGAAACTTTGCCCTAACACCTGGTTGAGCAGGTAGGAAATCTGGTTGCGGCTGTAGCCGCACTCTTTTGCCACGCGTTGCAAATCGAGTTCGGGGTCGAGGTAGGGTTGCTGGCGTTCGAAGTACTGCTGCAGATCGTCTGCCATGAAACTCAACTGACGCGGCGACAACCCGAGACGGCTTGCTGCTGGCCGCTGATTGACCGGGGTCGATCCGGTCGCCTGCTCGCGCACCAGCGAGGCGTACTCGTTGACGCGCCAGATCAGGCCGTCCTTGACCGTGATGGCTTCGCTGGACCGGAACGACACCAACCCGTCGCCGCCACGCAGAGTCACTTCGTACTGGATGAACGCTGTGTTGCCGTCGATGCGGATGCGGTCACAATGCTCCAGCGCCTCATCGGATTCGCGCGGCATGCTGACGCGTACGTATTCGCGCAGCTCATTCAGCCCTAGTACGCGGTTCTGGAAGAAGTCGTTGTATTGGATATCCTCGTGATAAAGCGCCATCACCCCGTCCAGGTCACGGTGTTTCCAACACAGGTGGTAGCGCATGACCGTCTCGGCCGTGGCTTTGCTCTGCTCGGGGCCGTCGTTGGCAGCGTGCATAGGGGACTCGCGAAAAAAAACCGACTTTGCCCAACTTCAAGCTGCGCAGCAATGACAAATCCGTACTGGCACTTTGGCGATTAATGCGCCTTGCGTGACACGAATCAAAAAAAATCGAGCAATCCGCCGGACGGACTCAAAAAATCCACAGTAGTTTCACATCGGGGTGCTACTTTTAATGGCAGTCACCGGTTGAGCCAATGAAGGCTCTTCCCACCTAAGATGGGCAAAAGGAAGCGCTCGATGAAGCAGGCGGGTTTCACCATGAATAAAGGGTCAAGCAAAGTCACGTTCCCCAATGCTTGCCAGCTCATGCGCTGGCATTTTCATCCCATGGGTTTCGAGGCGACGATGGACGCACCGGGCAGTCTGATCGCCCGTTTGTTCGACCGGGCCAGCGGCGAAACCGTCATCGCCATCGCGGGCATACCTTGCGCGACGGTGATGAATGCAGCGGATGTAGAGCGAATCATTGAAGCGGTCGAAGACGAACTTGAGGCGTTTATTCCTCCAGAATCGTTGAGAAGCTACGCCTAACTTATTGGTTTAAAACAAAAAAGCCCGAATTGATCGGGCTTTTTTTATGCCTGAGGGATTCAAGCTGTTTTCTGGCTTTGCCGGTGATCCACGAAAAACGGCTTGCCCTTGCCAATCTGCTCGGACGCTCGCGGCATGTTCACCGCTTGGCTGTCCTGCGGCTCGACGTACCAGTAGCAGTGGCTGACGGCGCGGGTGATTCCGACGTAAGCCAGGCGCAGGATTTCGTCCTTCTGCGCCGTGTCATACGGCTCGCTGTCGCCGGTTTTGCCTAGCCCTGCCATGCGATACACCTGATTTTTATAGGGTGAACTGGTCAAGTGCTGACAATCGCCGAGCAGGAAGACCGCGTCCGCCTGCAAGCCTTTGGCGCTGTGATAGGTCAACTGTTTCAATCGCCGGGATTCATACGGCAAGCTCGAATCAACATTAACTACCGATTGAATTTGCTTTTCTATCAATAATTTATCGCTGCTTTTTCGATAAAGCATCAAGATTGAATGGCCTTGTCGGTAGTGCTCCGCGAGGCATTCGCCCAGTGCCTGGTCATCGCGCTCCAACACGTTCACGGGCTGCAACGGCTTCTGATCACCGCTGGCCTTGGCCTTTTTGCCAGGAATTGCCGGCGCCGCCCGCACTATGTGTTCAGCAGCATCGATGATGTGCTGATGGCTGCGATAGTTGTCACTGAGCATCACTCGCGTGGTGCTCGGCGACGGGAACTCTTTATTGAACGCCATGAAGTAGCTCGGCGAACTGCCGCGCCAGCCATAGATCGACTGCCAGTCATCCCCTACGCATAACAACGACGAGCGCTGTGCGCCGCGACCCACGTGCATGGCCGGGCCGCGGTTGCGGATTTCGCCGAGACTGGCGCGGATCCATGACACGATCTGCGGGGAAACATCCTGAAACTCGTCAATCATCAGGTGCGACATCGGTCGCAGCAAGTCGTCGCTGAGTAACTTGAGATTTTCCGGGGAGTGTTCACTGAACAGGGCAAACATGCGGTTGTAGGTCATGACCGGCGGTTTCTGATCAAGCAAGTGATCTTCCAGCGCACGCCAGAACAGGCTCAGCGCCTCGAAAAACAAACGATCCGGATCATCCTTGGCAAAGCTCATGCGCCCCACTGCATCGGGCACGTCCAGCCCCAGATTCTCGATGAATCCCGCAGCCGTCACGAAACAGTCCAGCAGCGGCGCAGAAGCCAGTTCGCCTTTGACCTTGTAATCGAAACCGGGCCCTGCGCTGGCATCTCCCGCCAACGTGGCCAAAACACGTCTTGATGACTCGTAACTATCCAGCCAAATCAAAGGCTTACGACAGAAAGCTTGAAATAGGGTTCGCTTTACTGCCCATTCCGCACGCACGCTGAGCTTCGCGTTCGGCCGGCAGACTTGCGGATTTTCTTCAGGATCAAAGCCGAGCACAACCCATGCGTCCAGGCTTGGAATATACCCGTGGCTATGGAACGTCGAGCCGTTGATTTCAAAGGTCTGGCGCTTCGGCTCGATCCCCTTGATCGGCCAGGCACCAGCGCGAAACCATAAATCCTCGATGACATCACACAATTCATCATCACGTTTGGCTGCCAGTTCGGTTACCGCCATGCGTTTCTGCACGTCTGGATGATCGCGCTCCAGCTCCTTGAGCTGCAAGGCATGGCGGGACAGCGGCTGAATCAACTGGCGAAAACGCTCGTCCTCGCGGAACAAACGGTAATAGCAGGCGTTGAGCTGTTGGCGCTGAGCGTCGTTGATACGCAAATCGAACGGATTGCTGTCGACGTCCTCGTCTGCACCTTGCGGCCGATGACTGAGGTTTTCGAAAGCCTGCAAACGCTCGAACCCCGGCAGACTGCGCACCATCGGCAGAATGCGCGAGTGAAAGGTGCGCACCAGTTCGCGTGCCTGTTTCTGGCTCACCGCCCGCTGCCACAGCGCGAAGACTTCGATCAGCTTCAGGATGAAATCCTTGCGCGACTCGCGGGTGAATGTCACCACCGTCATCGAGTCCAGTTCGAAACCCAGATAATGCGTCAACAGCAGAATGCGCAGTACCAGTGTGGTGGACTTGCCCGCACCGGCGCCGGCAATCACCGATGTGGACGGCGTGTCGCTGAAAATCATCTTCCATTGCGCCACGCTCGGCTGCGCATGAGCCGGCAGCAGACGCGCAACATCGGCCTTTATGCGTTTCTTCAGCTCCGGAGTGAGCGGCAGGCGCCAGTCATCGAACAAGTGATTATCGACGCCGGGAGGACGATGTTCCGTGTTGCGGCTGTCACGAATCAGCAGCACTTGGCGGCCTTCTTCCAGCCCTTCCAGCTTGCCCTCGTTGAAACCGTACTCGACGCCCGCCGTGTGGCCGCTGCGAAAGCCATCAGCCTGGCCGTGCAACCAGGATGCGCGATGTTGCGCGCGCAGACGCGTCAGTCCATGACCAAAAAAACGCGCGGCCAAGCGCTTGAACCAAGGCATTTCTGCCAAAGGACGGAGTTCGGGGGGAAGTTCGGGGATGCGTTGCGCCACGCTGACGGGCTCCAGTGTGTGAGGCTGTAGGGTGCCATGGTGGCTGCATTTGCCGTTGAGTTCTAGCGAAATGCTTTCATGTCATTGGGTTAGGCGACGAATTGAAAGTTGAGTGAAGCTCTGCCGAGCGTTTTCACATCAACATATTCGATATGAATGCCGCATTTTTTACGCTTTTTGCCGGTAAGTGCTTGCTAGATGATGACTGCCATCAATCACCGGTCTCGGTTCATGGCGTTGGCAATGCGCCCCAGGACGAGCCTTTTGAGGAGACGATCATGCTTGAACTCAGACCTTTCAAATCGCTGGGCGGCGCTCATCACGGCTGGCTGGATGCCCACCACCACTTTTCGTTCGCCGAATACTATGATCCGCAACGCATGAGCTGGGGCAACCTGCGAGTGTGGAACGACGACATTATTGCGGCCGGCAGCGGTTTCCCGACCCACCCGCACCGGGACATGGAAATCATCACTTACGTGCGTGAAGGCGCGATTACTCACCAGGATAATCTCGGCAACAAGGGCCGTACCGAGGCTGGCGACGTGCAAGTGATGAGTGCCGGCACCGGCATCGCCCATAGCGAATACAACCTGGAGTCCAGCGAAACCCGGATCTTCCAGATCTGGATTCTGCCGACCGAAACCGGTGCGCCGCCCTCGTGGGGTGCGAAACCATTCCCGAAAGGCGATCGCGAAGGTTTTGTGACATTGGCCAGCGGCAAGGCCGGTGATGACGAAAGCCTGCGTATTCGCGCTGATGCTCGCCTCGTGGCGGCCACCGTCAAGGCTGGAGAAACCGCCGAATATCACCTCGATACGGGACGTCGTGCGTACCTCGTGCCGGCGACGGGTGTCATTGAAGTCAATGGCTTACGCGCACAAGCTCGAGACGGTATTGCGGTGGCAGACGAACGAGTGTTGTCCGTCACAGCCATTGAAGACAGCGAAATTGTGCTGGTGGATCTGGCGTGAATACCTGAAGTTCAGACGCTGAGGTTTTTTCAATTTGCAGGAGCAGCCTCGTTCCACTCCTCAAAAAATGGGCGACCGTTGTGGTCGCCCTTTTTTCGTGTGTCACTGGGTGGAAATTGCGCCATCGACCAGGGTTTGCGCTTCGGCAACCAGTTGCTTGAGGTGGTCATCGCCGATGAAGCTTTCGGCGTAGATCTTGTAGATGTCTTCAGTGCCCGACGGACGTGCCGCGAACCAGCCGTTCTCAGTCATCACTTTCAGGCCACCGATGGCTGCATCGTTGCCCGGCGCATGGCTGAGAATGCTCTGGATTTTCTCGCCCGCCAGCTCGGTCGACGTGACCTGACCCGGCGACAACTTACTCAGCAGGGCTTTCTGCTCCGGATTGGCCTTGGCGTCAACGCGTACCGAAAACGGCTCGCCGAGTTCGTCGGTCAGTGCACGGTAAGCCTGGCTTGGGTCGCGACCGGTGCGGGCGGTCATTTCTGCAGCCAGCAGCGCCGGAATCAAGCCATCCTTGTCGGTGCTCCAGACGCCACCGTCCTTGCGCAGGAACGAAGCGCCGGCGCTTTCTTCACCGCCAAAGCCCAGGGAGCCATCGAACAGGCCATCGGCAAACCACTTGAAACCCACCGGCACTTCATACAGACGACGGCCCAGGCGTTTGGCCACACGGTCGATCAAACCGCTGCTGACCACCGTTTTTCCGACAGCAGCATCGGCGCGCCATTGCGCACGGTTCTGGAACAGGTAATCGATCGCCACAGCCAAATAGCTGTTCGGCGCCAGGAGGCCGCCAGACGGCGTGACGATGCCGTGACGGTCGTGATCCGGGTCGCACGCGAAGGCGACGTCAAAGCGTTCTTTCAGGCCGATCAGGCCTTGCATGGCGTGGCTGGAGGATGGATCCATGCGAATCTGGCCGTCCCAGTCGACCGTCATGAAGCGAAAGGTCGGATCCACGGCCTTGTTCACCACGTCCAGGTCGAGGCGGTAATGCTCGGCAATCGCCGACCAGTAGCGCACCCCTGCTCCACCCAGCGGATCGACACCCAGGCGCAGCTTGGCATCACGAATCGCATCGAAGTCGATGACATTGATCAGGTCGGCGACGTAGGTGTTGAGGTAGTCATGGCGATGAGTGGTTGGCACCTTCAGCGCCTGTTCATAGCTGATGCGCTTCACGCCGGCCAGTTTATTGGCTAGCAGCTCGTTGGCCTTGGCTTCGATCCACTTGGTGATGTGAGTGTCGGCAGGGCCGCCATTGGTGGGGTTGTATTTGTAACCGCCGCTTTGCGGAGGATTGTGCGAAGGCGTAATGACCACGCCATCCGCCAGGCCCGAAGTGCGACCCCGGTTGTAGCAAAGAATCGCGTGAGAAACCGCCGGTGTCGGCGTGTATTCGTCATTGGCAGCGATCATTACGGTGACACCGTTGGCCGCCAATACTTCCAATGCACTGGCACCGGCCGGGGTCGACAGCGCGTGGGTATCGATGCCGACAAAGAGCGGGCCATCAATGCCTTGCGCTTCACGGTACAGGCAGATTGCCTGGCTGATGGCCAGAACGTGCCATTCATTGAAACTCAGGTCGAACGAGCTGCCCCGGTGTCCGGACGTGCCGAACGCCACACGCTGGGTGGAAATCGAAGCATCAGGCTGGCCAGTGTAATAGGCCGTCACCAGTCGCGGGATGTCGACCAACAATTCTGCCGGTGCCGGTTTACCCGCAAAAGGACTGAGTGTCATGCAAAACCTCTGAGATCGAGTGGTTCAGGAAATACAGCGCAGTTTACGGACGATTTGACCGCAACGCGATGTGAACGATCCAGCATATTCTCGACGTTTTCCCACATTCAACTGCCGGGCGCCAATCGCAGCGCATCGCCCAGAAGACCGACCACACTCGCGAGTTCCTGATCGGCGCAATTACCCGGGCTCAAACGCAGGTAGTCAGCGTGCAAACCTTGCAGGCTGAACAGCTCACCCGGCGCGATGACCACCTGCTGCTTGAGCAGACGGTGAAAGACAGACGCCATGTCTACCTTACGCCGTGAACACACCCAGATTGTCGCGCCGCCCTGGGGATCGATGATATGCAGCGTATCGCCCAAGCGCTCCCGCAAGAGTTGAATCAGCAGGGTTCGCCGCTCCTTGAGCAAACGCCGCAGCAGGTGCAGGTGTTGATCAATACGTCCACTGGTATACAGCCGCGCGACTGCCTTTTGACGAATGGGCGACAGACGAAATGCACGCAACAGAAAATGCCGTTGCAGCGCCTCACGCCACTGACGGGACAATACAAAGCCATAAGGCGCCTCGGCTCCCATGATTTTTTCGAGGGTCGAAAACACCAACAGGCGGTCGGGATCCAGCAAATCACGCAGACGCAGCGGTGACTTCACGTCGCTCAGCTCGCTGTGGCAATCGTTTTCCAGCAACCAGACGTCGTGACGCATCAACAATTGCGCTATGTCCCGCAGATGGGCTTCGGCAAGCACGCTGCCGAACGGCATGCTCAATCCTGATGACAACAGGATCAGCCTGACCGTTTCTGCATTGATCAGGCTGCCCAGTTGTTGCAGATCAATTTCGCCTTGCGCCTGTAAAGGCAGTTCGATGACCCGTACTTCAGCGGCGCTTAGCAAACGCAGGATGACCCAGTCACAGGGTGATTCGACAATCACTGTCGTGTTTCGCAAATCCAGCACGCGGATGAGTATCTCCAATACACCGCGCAAATCCGCGCCGATATAGACATCCTCGGCATGCCAGCACTGCGTCGGCGACGTAGTGTAGCGAGCCGCCAGAACGGTGCGCAGTTCCAGTTCACCACACGGTTGCAGCGGTATCGGCGGCTGTCTTGGGTACTGGCGCAGCAGTTCTCTTTCGAGCATTAGCAGCGGGCTGTCCAGTGGTTGCAACGATGCCGGGTCGTCCATGCTCAGCACCCGCATGCCGGGGCGCCGTGCATGGATGTAAAGGGTTTCCAGCAAGTCGCCGCCACCCAAAGGTGGCATGAGGGATGCGGCGGCATGGGTGTAATAGCCTGATTTGGCAACCGAATAGACCCGCCCCTCCTTTTCCAGTAGCGAATAGGCGTATTGGATTGTGGAAATCGACACATTCAAGCGATCGGCCAGTTCACGCAGTGAAGGCAGCCTTACCGCCCCCTCGCCACAGGGTTCGCTGATCAACTGCGCCAGATAACGGTACACCGCCTGATAAGCGAATTCGCTTTCCCGCGGCGCTTTCATGAGTTCGCCTCCCTGGCTTCCCATACCGCTCACGGTCAACCTTCAGCGGAACGGTCACCCGGTGCAGCCCCGGCATTGTCGAATTCACCATCATCCGATGCCTCGCCAAGTGACAGGGCGTCGGGCTCATGGCGTATACGGACCGGGCCCATGCCATACAAGCGAGTGATCAGTTTGACCGGCAAGCCGCTGACATCCGTCATCCAGTGCAGCACCTGATCGGGCGCATGCAAACCCTGCATGGCGCGGTGCAGGTCGGGCAGCGCCACCAACATGCCGGGGTGGCAACTGCGCAAGAACCGTTCAAGACCCGCGCCGCCGTCGATGAACGGTGCATGAATCAGACAGGTGAGCTGCGTCTCGCTGACGCCGTAGCCAGCCTGTAATGCAGCAGCGGCCCGCAAACGCAGTTCATCGAAATCGCGCAAATAACCGAAGGTCGTCAGCAACCGTTCGCAGACCGGCTCCGGCACCAGGTTGCGACGCAACTCATCCACGCTGCGCTGAAGATAATCCGAGACGCCGGCCTGATAAGTGCGCCCCTCGATCAGACTGGCTTGCAGGCCGCATAGATGCCCGGCGATCAACGGGTCCGCCAATTCGCTGTCAGTTAAATCCTGCGCAAACTCTTGTGCCTGGAAGCCGAGGAAATCACTGAGCAACGGCCACCGCTCCTTCAAATCGCCGGCGACGATGTCGTGAATGTCGATGCAGGTACTGCGTCGGCATGCTTCGAACTGTCCAGCTGGACGCCACGGCGCCAGGTCCGCCTCCGGGTAGAACATTCGAAAACAGTCGCCACCCAAACCGTCAAGCAGTACGAAAAGCTCTTCGAACCCGCCGTTATGAGACCTGAGCGCGCCCAGCCCGGCCTTTTGCGTGGCACGATCCAGGCCCTGCAGGAAAGCGTTCTGGCGGCGCGGGCCCTCACTGCCGAGCAACGCATCCACGCCATTATTCCAACGCGCAATCTGCCCGTAGAATTCGGCCGTGGCGAGATAGGTGTGATCCCACAGCTCAAGCTTTTCATCCCAGTTGCGACGATGCCCCATCGTCAACAGATTCAAGCGGCTTGCTTCGTTGCCTTCGTCACTGAATGCGGCCAGATGATTGAACGACAGCACCTCTCGATGATCGACCATCAACAACTCGACCCGTGGGTCATCGTAAAGAAATAGCGCGCTGTAGCTGCGGTGCATATTGTGCAACGCCGTTGTAGCCGTGCCTGCGCCACGCAGGTTGGCGACTCGCAGCTGGAACGTCCCCGGTGCTCGACCGGCAATGCTCAGCTGTGCCGCGCGCAGCAGAGCCAGTGCGTAACAGCTGTCGCGGGTGCCGGACTGAATGACCAGCACCTTGAAATCTCCGATGCGCTCCGTTCCGCCCGCAGCGACGACGAGGCGCTGTATCAGCAATTGCAACGCCGTGCGTTCGGCACGGGAAAAGAAACTCAGCAATCGCTGCAGAACTTGCTGGTAGACATAATTCATTGCCTGATCATGGATCGTACTCATCAGTAATTACCCGGTAGCCAAAGTTTCATATCGCGCAGTCACGGTCTCAGGCCCACGCAATAAAGTATTTAATTAATAGACGCTTAAATGCTAACACTTAAGTTTTCGTAGTTATTTGAAACACATGAAGCGGCGCTCCAACCCAACGAACACTTGGCACCGGCAAACCCTTGCTCCTGTTGATTTTTCTCGTGCTCCGGAGACTCCTAGGAAACTTCCGACACTGTCCCACGGACAATGAGTACAAGAAAAAAAGAACGGCGCTCGGCGCATCCCTACAACCATTAAACAGAAATAGGCACAGCGGATATAAACACGGTTTAGATAATTCGAAAGTCGAAGAGAATGTACAGCCATAGCTCATTCCTTGAGATGAAGTAATTACTCAATTATCAGGGGTTATATGATGATTAGAAGATACAGATCGACAGGAAAAACCAGTTCAGTTGCTGAACGGCGTCGAGCAATGAGCCCGAACTGTCTGAGGATGCGGTGGGATAACACAAAAGAGTCCGTGAAATCACGGACTCTGATCAGCAGGATTAAGCCGGTTCGACCTTGAGGGCCACTCGTTCGCGGCATGGGCACTCGTCCATGTAGCGATGGGCCTGGACGAACTCGTCGAACGGGAATACCCGTGTCTTGAGCGGCAACAGCACGCGATCGGCCGTCAATTGGTTGATATCACGCAGGGCACGCTGCAACGCGACGTGATCCTGAGTGATGCCCAGTTCGGGTTTGCCCGTGAAGTTGCCGATGCAGTGCACAAAGAACTGAATGTTCTTCTGGAAGGCAGCACAGGCCGGAAACGGCGTCTGGTTTCCCCCTTGCAGGCCGTACAGCACGAGGCTGCCACGTGGTGCAAGGACGTCGCCGAGCAACGACATCTGCGGACCGCCGAGACCGTCGAAGACAACATCGACGCCACGGTTATCGGTGATTTTGTTGATCCGCAGCAGCAGATCTTCCTCTTCGGTGACGATGACCTTCTCCGCCCCGAGGGATAACAGATATTCACGTTCTTCCGCGCTTTTCGTCGCGGCAATCACGCGAATGCCCAAGGCTTTGCCCAATTGCACAAAGGAAGGACCGGCGCAGTGGCTGGCATCGGTGACCAAGGCATATTGCCCCGGTTTGACCCGTGCCAGATCGGCGTAAGCAAAGTAGGCGATCAACAGCGGCGTGTAATGCACGCTGGCTTCGATCGGGCTGAGCACATCCGGGTAACGGGTCAATGCCGTGCGCGGCAGAACGATCAGCTCACCGTAGACCGGATAGTCGTTGGGGCTTTCCGCCGGGAAGCTGGCCACTTTATCGCCGACAGACAGATCCTCGACGTCGTTGCCCACGGCGGTTACTACGCCAGCCATCTCATGGCCAAGGCCGGAAGGGAGGCGCGCCTGAGACGAAGCCAGGTTCTGACGCCAGAGCGTGTCATACCAGCTGATGCCGATCGCTTCGACACGCACCTGCACTTCGCCAGGACCTGGCTGAGCGGCCGCATGCTCTTCGCATTTGAGCACCTCGGCCGGACCAAACTTGTGAAAACGGATCGTGCGGGACATCGCAAACCTCGCCAAAGTAACCTCTAATGCCCTGAACTCTATCCGGGCTTTCGGCCCAAGACTATCAGTGGCTATTAATAGTCGACATGCCTGTCATTGATTCCGCCGTATGGGCAGCCTGATCACGATGCATGGAAAAAACTGCTGCCTTGTATTCAGTAAAGCTGAATTTTCCGGTGCAGAGTACCAGCCTTTGCCCGTAAGATTCATGCCGGTCATTGTTCTCATATGACTGCTTTCGTCAAGCTTGATGACTCTGCCAGGACTCCAGATGAATCGTAATGACCTGCGTCGCGTCGACCTGAACCTGTTGATCGTTTTCGAAACCCTGATGCACGAACGCAGCGTGACACGGGCTGCGGAAAAGCTGTTTCTCGGTCAACCGGCCATCAGTGCGGCCCTTTCGCGCTTGCGTGGCCTGTTCGACGATCCGCTGTTCGTGCGCACCGGGCGCAGCATGGAACCGTCCGCCCGGGCCATGGAAATCTTCGCCCTGCTCTCGCCGGCCCTGGATTCGATTTCCACGGCGGTCAGCCGTGCAGCAGAGTTTGATCCCGCTACCAGCACGTCCGTGTTCCGTATCGGCCTGTCGGATGATGTCGAATTCGCGTTGCTGCCGATGCTGCTCAAACGCCTGCGCGCCGAGTCGCCTGGCATCGTGCTGGTTGTGCGTCGGGTCAACTACATTCTGATGCCAGGCTTGCTCGCATCGGGCGAGATTTCCATTGGCGTCAGCTACACCACCGATTTGCCGGCCAACGCCAAACGCAAGGTGCTGCGTCGCAGCAAACCGAAACTGCTGCGTGCCGACACCGTGCCGGGGCCGTTGAGCCTGGACGATTACTGCGCCCGCCCCCACGCATTGGTGTCATTCGCTGGCGACCTGAGCGGCTTCATTGATGAAGAGCTGGAAAAACTCGGCCGCAAACGGCATGTCGTGTTGGCCGTTCCGCAGTTCAACGGATTGAGCACCCTGCTTGCCGGCACCGACATCGTCGCCACCGTGCCGGACTACGCCGCCGACGCGCTGACCTCTGCCGGTGGCGTGCGGGCCGAAGAACCGCCGCTGCCGACCCGCTCCTTCGAGCTGCACATGGCCTGGCGCGGGTCGCAGGACAACGATCCGGGTGAGCGTTGGTTGCGCTCGCGAATCCAGATGTTTTTTGGCGACCCCGACAGTCTTGCCTGACACCACCTACACGAACACGGCGTCCTTACAGATCGTGCAACACTGAATTGTCATCAACGAGATTGATAGCCCCCTAACGAAAGCCTCATCCTAGAGGGCTTGCTTCGCGTTCATATCATTCCGAATGATAGTTACCTTTGCTTCATTCGATTCGTGCGATACATACCCCGCCGATCATCATCCGCCCATTCTCAATACAAATGGGCGGATGCATCCATGGAACAGTCACTTAAACATTTGCGCTTCCCGTTGGCTCTTTTGGCCGTACTGGTGATGAGCGCTTGCGGCAAAACCCCGGAGACTGCCGCCGCACCCGCAGCCGCCAAAGTCAGCGTGGCCAAGGTGCTGGAGCAACCGGTCAACGAGTGGGACGAGTTCACCGGGCGCCTCGAAGCACCGGAGACCGTTGAAATCCGTCCACGGGTCTCCGGCCAGATCGACGACGTCGCCTTCACCGAAGGCGCGCTGGTCAAGAAAGGCGACTTGCTGTTCCAGATCGATCCGCGTCCGTTCCAGGCCGAGGTTCGCCGCCTCGAAGCCTTGGTCGCTCAATCGCGCGCCAACGCCACCCGCAGTGAAAACGAAGCCCGGCGCGGCGAACGCCTGCGCACTAGCAACGCCATTTCCGCTGAACTGGCTGACTCGCGCACCAGCGCTGCGCAAGAAGCCCGCGCTGCCGTTGGCGCTCTTCAGGCGCAACTGGATCTGGCCAAGCTGAACCTGAGCTTCACCCGCGTCACTTCACCGATCAGTGGTCGCGTCAGCCGTGCCGAAATCACTGCCGGCAACCTTGTGACCGCCGATACGACAGCGCTGACCAGCGTCGTTTCCACCGACAAGGTCTACGCCTACTTCGATGCCGATGAGCGCGTGTTCCTCAAATACACCCAACTCGCCCGTCAGGGTCAGCGCGGGGCGACCACGCCGGTGTACATGGGCCTGTCCAACGAAGACGGCAACCCGCACCTGGGCCAGATGAACTTCGTCGACAACCAGGTCAATCCGAAAACCGGCACCATTCGCGGTCGCGCGGTGTTCGACAACAGCGATGGCACCTACACCCCGGGCCTGTATGCACGGCTGAAACTGGTCGGCAGCGGCACCTACAACGCCATGTTGATCAACGATGAAGCGGTCGGCACCGATCTGGGCAAGAAATTCGTGCTGGTCATGGATGCCGACAACAACACCGTTTACCGCTCGGTTGAACTCGGCCCGAAAATCGAAGGCCTGCGCATCGTGCGTACCGGCCTGCAAAAGGACGACACGATCATCGTCAAAGGTCTGCAACGGGTCCGTCCTGGCTCGCCGGTCACGCCAGAAGTAGTTCCGATGGCGACCAAGGAAACTATTGCCGCACTCGCCCAACAACGACAAGCGCTGGAAGCCAGCAACCTGCCTAAAGGCGCGCCAGTAAAAGCTGCGTCGGGTTCGGTTGCGAAACTGGCTGCTACGACCCCACGCGGTTAAGGGATAACAACTCCGATGAATTTTTCCCAATTCTTCATTTCACGGCCGATCTTCGCAGCGGTGCTCTCGCTGCTGATCCTGATTGCCGGTGCGATCTCGCTGTTCCAGTTGCCGATCAGCGAATACCCGGAAGTGGTGCCACCGACCGTCGTGGTTCGCGCCAACTTCCCGGGTGCCAACCCGAAAGTCATCGGTGAAACCGTGGCCGCTCCTTTGGAGCAAGCCATCACCGGCGTCGAGAACATGCTGTACATGTCCTCGCAATCCACGGCTGACGGCAAGATCACCCTGACCATCACCTTCGCCCTGGGCACTGACCTGGACAACGCGCAGGTGCAGGTGCAGAACCGGGTGACGCGTACCGAGCCGAAACTTCCCGAGGAAGTGACACGTATCGGTATCACCGTCGACAAGGCATCGCCCGACCTGACCATGGTTGTGCACTTGACCTCGCCGGACAAACGCTACGACATGCTGTACCTGTCCAACTACGCGATCCTCAATATCAAGGATGAGCTGGCGCGGCTGGGCGGGGTCGGCGACGTGCAGCTGTTCGGCATGGGCGATTACTCGCTGCGCGTCTGGCTCGATCCGAACAAGACCGCTTCGCGCAACCTGACGGCTACCGACGTGGTCACGGCGATACGTGAGCAGAACCGCCAAGTCGCTGCCGGTCAACTCGGTGCGCCCCCCGCCCCGACTGCCCAGAGCTTCCAGCTGTCGGTCAACACCCAGGGCCGTCTGGTCAGCGAGGAAGAGTTCGAGAACATCATCATTCGCGCCGGCGATGACGGTGAGATCACTCGCCTCAAAGACATTGCTCGCGTTGAATTGGGTTCCAGCCAATACGCCTTGCGTTCGCTGTTGAACAATCAGCCGGCCGTGGCTATCCCGATCTTCCAGCGTCCAGGCTCCAACGCTATCGATATCTCGAACGAAGTGCGCGGCAAGATGGAGGAACTGAAGAAGGGCTTCCCGCAAGGCATGGATTACAGCATCGTCTATGACCCGACCATCTTCGTGCGCGGCTCGATCGAGGCGGTGGTTCACACCCTCTTCGAAGCACTTATTCTTGTGGTTCTGGTGGTGATCCTGTTTCTGCAAACCTGGCGCGCCTCGATCATCCCGCTCGTGGCGGTGCCGGTATCGCTGATCGGTACGTTTGCGGTCATGCACCTTTTTGGCTTCTCGCTCAACGCGTTGTCGTTGTTTGGCCTGGTACTGGCCATTGGTATCGTGGTGGACGACGCCATCGTGGTGGTGGAGAACGTTGAACGGAACATAGAACTGGGACTCACACCGGTCGAAGCCACCAAGCGCGCCATGCGTGAAGTGACCGGCCCTATCGTTGCCACGGCGCTGGTACTGTGTGCGGTGTTTATTCCGGCAGCCTTCATTTCCGGCTTGACGGGACAGTTCTACAAACAATTCGCGCTGACCATTGCGATCTCGACGGTGATCTCGGCGTTCAACTCGCTGACCTTGTCGCCGGCATTGGCGGCGGTGTTGCTCAAGAGCCACGACGCGCCCAAAGACCGTTTCTCCAAGGTGCTGGACAAAATTTTCGGTGGCTGGTTGTTCCGTCCGTTCAACCGCTTCTTCGATCGTGCCAGCCATGGCTACGTCGGCACCGTGCGCCGGGTCATCCGTAGCAGCGGCATCGCTCTGCTGTTGTATGCAGGCCTGATGGTGTTGACCTTCTTCGGCTTCGCCAACACCCCGACCGGTTTCGTACCCGGCCAGGACAAGCAATACCTGGTGGCCTTCGCGCAACTGCCGGACGCTTCTAGCCTGGATCGCACCGAAGACGTGATCAAGCGCATGTCTGACCTGGCCCTGAAACAGCCAGGCGTGGAAAGCGCCGTCGCGTTCCCGGGGCTGTCCATCAATGGCTTCACCAACAGCCCCAACGCCGGCATCGTGTTCGTCACCCTGAAACCGTTCGACGAACGTAAAGACCCGAGCATGTCTGCCGGTGCGATTGCCGGGGCCTTGAACGGTCAATACGCGAATATCCAGGAAGCGTACATGGCGATCTTCCCGCCCCCGCCGGTTCAGGGCCTGGGCACCATCGGTGGTTTCCGCCTGCAAATCGAAGACCGGGGCAACCTGGGCTACGACGAGCTGTACAAAGAAACCATGAACATCATTGCCAAGAGCCACAACGTGCCGGAATTGGCCGGGCTGTTCACCAGTTACACCGTGAACGTGCCACAGGTCGATGCCGCCATCGACCGGGAAAAAGCCAAGACCCACGGTGTGGCCGTCAGCGACATCTTCGACACCCTGCAAATTTACCTGGGTTCGCTGTATGCCAACGACTTCAACCGCTTCGGTCGCACCTATCAGGTCAACGTTCAGGCTGATCAACAGTTCCGCCTCGAATCCGACCAGATCGGCCAACTGAAAGTACGCAACAACAAAGGCGAAATGATCCCGCTGGCGACCTTCATCAAGGTCAGCGACACCTCGGGCCCGGATCGCGTGATGCACTACAACGGTTTCATCACCGCAGAAATCAACGGTGCGGCAGCCCCGGGCTACAGTTCTGGCCAGGCCGAAAAAGCCATCGAGAAACTGCTCGAGGAAGAACTTCCGAACGGCATGACCTACGAATGGACCGACCTGACTTACCAGCAGATTCTGTCCGGCAACACCGCGTTGTTCGTGTTCCCGCTCTGCGTCTTGCTGGCGTTCCTGGTGCTCGCCGCTCAATACGAAAGCTGGAGCCTGCCACTGGCGGTGATCCTGATCGTACCGATGACGCTGCTGTCGGCCATTACCGGCGTGATTGCCTCCGGTGGCGACAACAACATCTTCACCCAGATCGGTCTGATCGTACTGGTGGGACTTGCCTGTAAGAACGCCATTCTGATCGTCGAGTTTGCCAAGGATAAACAGGAAGAAGGTCTCGACCCGCTGGCCGCTGTGCTTGAAGCCTGCCGCTTGCGTCTGCGGCCGATCCTGATGACTTCGTTCGCGTTCATCATGGGTGTGGTGCCATTGGTGTTCTCCAGCGGTGCTGGTGCCGAAATGCGTCACGCCATGGGTGTGGCGGTGTTCTCCGGGATGCTCGGGGTGACCTTCTTCGGTCTGCTGCTGACGCCGGTGTTCTATGTATTGATCCGTAAGTTCGTGGAACGCGGTGAGCAACGCAAAGCGGCCAAGGCACTCAATCTTCAAAAGCCACTGGAGGCGCAACAATGAGTCTGAAAGTCTTCCTGCCGAGCCTTTTGGTACTGGCGCTGAGCGCCTGTGCCGTCGGCCCTGACTACAAGACCCCGGCGACGGAGGCGGCCAATATCACGACCGCCACCGACGGCGCCGCCGGTCAGAAGAACTTTGACCGCTCGCGCTTCGAAGGCATCTGGTGGCAGCAGTTCGATGATCCGATCCTCAACCAGTTGGTGACTCAGTCGCTGCAAGGCAACCGTGATTTGCGCGTGGCGTTCGCCCGCTGGAAGTCCGCCCGGGCGATTCGCGATGACGTCAGCAACGACGCCATGCCGACCATTACCAGCCGCGCCAGTAGTGACCTGGGCAAAGGGCAAATCCCGGGCCAGACCACCGACCGCGTCAACAGTGAGCGCTACGATCTGGGACTGGACATGGCTTGGGAGATCGACCTGTTTGGTCGCATCCAGCGCAATCTGGAATCGGCCGACGCCGAGCAGCAATCGGTTGAAGCCGATCTGTACCAGCTCCAAGTCACCATGATCGCCGAACTGGTCGACGCCTACGGTCAACTGCGCGGCGCTCAACTGCGGGAAAAAATCGCCCTGGCGAACCTGAACAACCAGCAGGAGTCACGCAAGATCACCATCAGCCTGCGTGATGCCGGCGTCGGTGATCAGCTCGATGTCGAGCGTGCCGATGCGCGTTTGGCCTCGGTTGAAGCCAGCGTGCCGCAGCTGCAGGCCGAACAGGTACGACAGAAAAATCGGATCGCCACCCTGCTGGGCGAACGTGCGGACAAACTGACCGTCGACCTGAGCCCGAAAGACTTGCCGGCAATTGCCAAGGCATTACCGATTGGCGATCCAGGTGAACTGCTGCAGCGTCGCCCGGACATTCTCAGCGCTGAACGGCAGCTTGCTTCCGCTACCGCGCGAATCGGCGTGGCGAAAGCGGATCTGTTTCCTCGCGTCAGCCTCAGCGGCTTCCTCGGCTGGACGGCCGGGCGTGGTTCGCAGATCGGCTCGTCGGCGGCCAACGCCTGGGCACTGGGCCCGAGCATCACTTGGGCGGCGTTTGACCTGGGCAGCGTGCGGGCCCGTCTGCGCGGCGCCGATGCCGATGCCGAAGGCGCGCTGGCGAATTACGAGCAGCAAGTGCTGCTGGCGCTGGAAGAATCGGAAAACGCCTTCAGCGATTACGGCAAACGCCAGCAACGGTTGATCTCGCTGATCCGTCAGAGCGAATCGAGCCGCCGGGCGGCTGATTTGGCCGAAATACGTTACCGAGAAGGCACGGCGGACTTCCTCGTCCTGCTCGATGCCCAGCGCGAGCGTCTGGCCGCCGAAGACAGCCAGGCCCAGGCCGAAGTCGATCAGTACCGCGGCATCGTCGCGATCTACAAAGCCCTCGGTGGCGGCTGGCAACCGGAGACCGTCGCCAGCAAGTGACGGATTGTTAAAGAGCTCCTTTGGTTGGCCGCAACCAGCCAAATTTTTGCCCCGCGTATCATTCGGTCGCGGGGCTTTTTTGTGCAAACCCCTGAAGGAGCTGCCGAACGCGGCTCGTACACAGGGGAATTTCAATGGACGGTTTGACTCAGGCGCGGTGCTGGTCGAAGCTTGCAGCCCTGACCTTTTCGGATACCCGCATGCTTCAGTCTCGCCGCTATCTGTTTATCAGCCTATCCCTGCTGCTTGTCGCCATCATTGCGTGGCTGTCATTGCGCTCGACTGCGCCCGTGATTCCGGAAGCGATCAAACACGGTTACAGCGAGGCTCTGACGGCCGCAAGAGCAGGTAAACCGGGCGCCGCACGGGTTTTGTACCAGCAATTGGCGCGCCCTGACCTGTCGGTAAAAAGACGCGTCTGGTTGCATACTGAATTGCCCAACTACCCCAGTCCCCAGGCGTTGAAACTCGCGGACATCGATCTGCAGCACGAAGCCGCCGACGTTCGTCTGGCAGCGATCAAAAGTGTGATGGGCCTGGTGCCCGGCGGCCAGCGCAGCCTGCTGTTAGGGCCGCTGCTTGACGATGAAAATCAGACCGTTCGCTTCGCCGCGATCAATGCCCTGCTTGGACTGACGCCGGATGAACTGGGTTTGTATTTCGGCCCCTTGCAACAAGCCATCGACGGCTGGGAAGACGCGCTCAAACGTGAACCGCAGACCGCCGAAACCTTCGTCCAGCTCGCACGCCTGTATGTGCACAACGCAAAACTCAAGCAAGCGCAGCAGGCGCTGGATCAGAGTCTGCAGCGCGATCCCGGCAACCTCCCGGCACTGGTGCTGCAAATCGACGTGCTGGATCGATTAGGCCAAAGCGATGCCGCGCGGCAACTGCTCGCCAAACAACTCAAAGCACAACCGGATTCGGCGTATCTGCAACATGCGCTCGGTCTGTGGTTGCTGCATCACGAGCAGCGCGAGTACGCCCTGCTCGGCCTGTCCAAAGCCGTGGAGCTTGCCCCCGACAACAAGGACTATCGCTACGATCTGGCGACTACGCTGCACGACGCCGAAGAACTCGAAGCTGCGCAAAAGCAGTTGCAGGAGATCGTCCAGCGGCATCCCGCCGACCGCAAGGCGCGGGTTTTGCTGATCAATTACTGGAAGGAAAGCGGCCAGTTACAGAACGTGCAAATCTTGCTGGCGGAGCTGGAACAGCTCAATCCAGACGACCCGTCCTTGCAGCAAGGCCTATGAAAGGCGGACACATTCGATCATAAAATGCGGAACCCCCTACTCGGCCAACGGTCAAGTAATCAGGCAGTCAGTTGGCACAGGGCCAGCTGCCTCGATTCCCCTGGTCATTAGAGGGCATTCTTTGTCTGACTATAACGAGTTGAACCGTGCAAAAGCCGCCACCGGCATCGTAGGTCTGGATGACATCCTGACCGGTGGCTTGTCACGCGGCCATGTATTCCTGCTCGAAGGCGAGCCAGGAACCGGTAAGACCACGGTCGCTTTGCATTTCCTCATGGCCGGCTCACTCGCCGGCGAACGCTCGTTGTATATCACCCTGTCGGAAACCGAACTTGAGCTGCGCCAAGGCGCAAAGTCTCACGGTTGGGATCTGGACGAAAACATTGAAATCTTCGAGCTGACACCGCCGGAAAGTCTGCTCAACGCCGAACACCAACAGAGCCTGCTGTATTCCTCCGACCTTGAATTGGGCGAGGCGACCAAGCAGATTTTCGAAGTGGTCGAGCGCTTCAAGCCGACCCGCGTGGTACTCGACAGCCTTTCCGAAATTCGTCTGCTGGCGCAGAGCTCGCTGCGCTATCGCCGACAGATTCTGGCGATCAAACATTATTTCGTCCGTTACGACGCCACCGTGTTGTTGCTGGATGACTTGACCACCGAATCATTGGATAAAACCGTGCACAGCGTTGCGCACGGCGTGATTCGCCTGGAGGAACTGACCCCCAACTATGGCGCAGAACGACGCCGCGTCCGCGTAGTGAAGTACCGGGGCCAGAAATACCGTGGCGGATACCATGATTTCACGATCATGGGCGACGGCATTCACGTCTTCCCTCGGCTGGTCGCTGCCGAGCATCGCGGCGATTACCCGCGCCTGCAATTGACCAGCGGCATCAGAGAGATGGACGCCTTGCTCGGCGGCGGCATCGAAACCGGTTCGAGCATATTGATTCTCGGCCCGGCGGGCACCGGCAAATCGCTGATCTCGATGATCTTCGCCGCTGCCGCAGTGATGCGTGGCGAAAAAGCTGCGCTGTTCATCTTTGACGAAGAGTTGGGTCTGCTGTTCGAGCGCATGCGAAGCCTGGGCATTGATCTCGCGGCGTTGCAAGCCACAGGCAATCTGCTGATCGAACAAGTCGATGCCGCCGAACTGTCTCCCGGCGAGTTTTCCCACCGTGTGCGCAGTTGCGTCGATGAACTTGGCATCAAAACCGTGGTAATCGACAGTATCAATGGCTATCAGGCAGCAATGCCGGAAGAGAACGCCCTGGTGCTGCACATGCACGAACTGTTGCTGTATCTGAATCGCAAAGGCGCCGCGACCTTCATGACCGTTGCCCAACACGGGCTGGTCGGCGATATGCAGACGCCGGTTGACATCACTTATCTGGCCGATACCGTGATCCTTCTGCGCTACTTCGAAGCCGTCGGCAAAGTGCGCCGCGCCATTTCGATCATCAAAAAACGTACCGGCAGTCATGAATCGACCATTCGCGAGTACCGCATTTCGTCCCGGGGCATCACCATCGGCGAACCGCTGGAAGCTTTCCAGGGCGTGCTGCGCGGCGTGCCAACCTACTTGGGTGCGAGCAATCCGCTGCTAAAGGATGAAACCTTGTGACGGCAACTGAACTGCTGCCGGAGCGGACGCTGATTCTGGCGCCTATGGGCCGCGACAGCCAGATCGCCCTGATGATCCTCAAGGAAGCAGGATTCGGCGGCGTGATCACCCCGGATCTCGGCGCGCTGTGCTTGGCACTGGAATCCGGCGCCGGGCTCTTGCTGATCGCCACCGAAGCCCTGCGCGGGCCGGAACTGGAGACCCTGCTGCTGCAACTGGATCAACAGCCGGCCTGGTCGGATTTGCCGATCGTCTTGCTGACCCACCACGGCGGCCAGGAACAGGGGCCTTCCTCGCGGCTCAGCAGCTTGCTGGGCAACGTGACATTTCTCGAGCGGCCGTTTCACCCGGCAACGCTGGTCAGTCTGGTCACCACCGCTCTGCGCGGGCGGCGACGACAATATGAGGCGCGTGACCGTCTGATCGATTTGAGCGACAGCGAGCGACGCCTGCAATCGACGCTCGAAACCCTGGAGCAACAAGTCGAAGAACGCACCGCGCAACTGCGGCACAACGAGGAAATCCTGCGTCAGTCGCAGAAGATGGAAGCGGTCGGCCAGTTGACGGGCGGCATCGCCCATGACTTCAACAACATGCTGACGGGCATCATAGGCAGCCTCGAACTGTTGCGCCGTCGCATCGCACGTGGCCGCACTGACGATCTGGAAAGTCTGATCGACCTCGGTGTGACATCAGCCAACCGCGCTGCGAGTCTGACCCATCGGTTACTGGCATTCTCGCGACGCCAGTCGCTGGATTCCAAAGCGGTGCAGATGAATGCGCTCGTGCTGTCCATGGACGAGTTGCTGCAACGCAGCCTCAACGAAAGCATTCACCTGGAGATGCGCCTGGGCGAACCATTGTGGGTGGCCAAAGCAGATCCGAATCAACTGGAAAGCGCCCTGCTCAACCTGGTGATCAACGCCCGGGACGCCATGCCCAATGGCGGCAAACTGGTGGTGGAAACGGCCAATCAGGTACTGGATGCGCAATTCACCGCGGCTTACAGCAACCTGGAGCCGGGCGATTACGTGATGCTCAGTGTCAGCGACAGTGGCTGTGGCATGCCTGAATCGGTCATCAACCGCGCCTTCGACCCGTTTTTCACCACCAAGCCGATCGGTCAGGGCACCGGGCTGGGCCTGTCGATGATTTACGGTTTCAGCAAACAGTCCGGCGGACATGTATCGATCGACAGCGAAATCGATCAAGGCACCACGGTGAAACTGTATCTGCCACGTTTTATTGGCGAGGATGTACCGCAAGAAACCTTCGATACCTTGCAGGCGCCCCATGCGAAGGACGGAGAAACCGTCCTGATCGTCGAGGATGATCCAGCCGTCCGGGTGCTCGTCAGCGCCGTGCTCAGTGAGTTGGGTTACGCCTTTGTCGAAGCTGGCGATGCGGACAGCGCCGTGCCGATCCTCGACTCATCGCAGCGCATCGACCTGCTGATCAGCGACGTCGGACTGCCGGGCATGAACGGCCGGCAACTGGCCGAAATCGGTCGGCAATTACGTCCTGATCTCAAGGTGCTGTTCATTACCGGCTATGCCGAGCACGCCGCAGTGCGTGGTGGTTTCCTCGACTCGGGGATGCAGATGATCACCAAGCCTTTCACCTTCGATCTGCTCACCGCCAAAGTACGCGAAATGATCCGCTCCTGAACAACCCACCCCCCCTTTTGTAGAAGCTGACAAGTGAAACGAGGCTGCGATCTTTTGATCCTGTTTTTTAACAGCAAGATCAACAGATCGCAGCCTCGTTTATCTCGTCAGCTCCTACACGTAGCGGCTTGCGTCAGGCGAGCAGTTCCTGGATTTTTTCCTGCAACACGTCGAGGTCAAAGGGTTTTTCAAGGATCGGTGCCTTCTGCGTGATCGGGCTGCCGGTCTCACGGATTTCCTGCGGATAGCCGCTGATGAAAATCACCTTCAGATCCGGTCGCAGCTTCACCGCAGGCTCGGCAATCTGCACGCCGGAGATGCCGCCAGGCAGACGGAAATCGGTGATCAATAAATCCAGATGCGGTTTGCTCGACAGAATATCGAACGCCTGCTCGCCGTTTTCGGCCTGCAGCACGCGATAACCCTGCCCTGACAGATAGTCCGCCAGCACCATCAAGATAACCGGTTCGTCTTCGACGACGAGTACTACATCTTGCGCATCTTCACTCATGGGAAGCCTTTGTTCGGTCAATAGCTGCTGATACGACCGTGTGGTCACTCAGAGGTTGCGTTCATTTCGCCGCTTTCCTGAATCGGTAGACAAACGCGAAACAGGGCACCCTCATTGATTCGACTTTCGACGACGATTGAACCGCCATGTGCGGCGACGATCTGCTCGGAAATAAACAGACCCAGCCCGAGACCGGCGATCACTGTCTTGGCGGACACCCGTTCGAACTGTTGAAAAATGCGCTTCTGGTTTTCTTCGCTGATGCCGATGCCCTGATCCTGCACCTCGACACGCGCCTCGTTACCCTGGCGGTAAACCCGCACCTGCACCGGGTTGCGCCCGCCATACCGCAAAGCGTTAGTCATCAGGTTAGTGACCACCTGCTCGATGCGGAATTCGTCCCAGCAGCCCAGTACCGGATCATCGGCCTCCAGGGATACCGACGTCTCTGCGGCTTCGATTTGTTGCGCCAGGTTTTCCAGAAGCGTTTGCACCAGTTTGCGCAAGTCGACCGGGCTTGGCCGGATCGACAATTTGCCAGTGCGGATTCGCGACACATCGAGCATGTCTTCGATCAGACGAATCAGGCTTTTGATCTGCCGCTCGTCGCGGTCGACCATGGCGTGCATTTTGTCGAGTGTGAACGCCGATGCGTTGTCGCGGGCCAAGTGCATCTTGCGCAACTGGGTTTCCAGAATCAGGCCGTTGAGCGGCGTACGCACTTCGTGGGCGACAATGGACATAAAGTCATCGCGCATGCGCACCGCCTGTTCCAGCTCAAGCTGCGTTCTTTGTAACCGCTCAAGCAGCGCTTCCTGTTCGCGACGGCTTTGTTCAAGCGCGTCCACCTGCTGTTTCATGGCTTTGCTTTGGCGGTACAGGTCAACAAAGATGTTGACCTTGCTTTTTACCGCGTGGATATCCAGCGGTTTGTGCAGAAAGTCCACCGCACCGCTTTCATAGCCCTTGAACGCATAGTTCAACTCACGGCCGGCAGCGCTGACAAAAATGATCGGGATGTTTTTGGTCTTTTCGGTGCCACGCATCAACTCGGCCAGTTCAAAGCCGTTCATGCCCGGCATCTGTACGTCGAGGATGGCCATGGCGAATTCATGCTGAAGCAGCAACGACAATGCTTCGTCCGCCGACAGCGCCTTGTAGACCGTGCGGTCCTCACGCTTGATCAGCGCTTCCAGGGCCAGCAGGTTTTCCGGCAGATCGTCGACGATCAGCAGTTTGGCTTGGATGTGGTTCAGCATGCGATTCGTTCCAGCTCGACAAGCAGACGGCCGATGCCGTGCAGAGGGAGAATATGATCAGGTTGGTGCGAATCAAGCGCGGCCTGGGGCATCGTGGCAACTTGAGCGTCTTCGGGATCCTGAACGATGGTCAGGCCGCCCCGTTTTTTGACCTCGGCCATTCCGCGCGCGCCGTCTTGATTGGCGCCGGTCAACAAGACTGCAGCGAGCGCCGGACCGTAGGCATCGGCAGCGGACTCAAACAGGTAATCAATGGATGGCCGCGAATAATGCACACGATCCTCCAGGCTTAACGACAGGCTGCGATCCTGCTCCACCGACAGGTGATAGCCGGGGCTGGCGACGTAAACGGTACCGGCGTGAATGTCCAGTTTGTCGCCGGACTCCAGCACCGGCAGCGACAACCGCCGGGCGAAGACGTCGACCAACTGGCTACGACGCTCGTCCGGCAAATGCAGCACGATAATGATCGGCAATACGAAGCCCTTGCGCAGTGGACTCAGCAGCGTCAACAACGCCTCGACGCCGCCGGCGGAAGCGCCGATCACAATCGCCTCTACCCGAGGTAATGCCGTTGCGTCGTTCATGATTTGCGATAGATCCGTTCTTGTTTGACCAGCGGCTGAAACTGGGTCGCATAGCCGGAAAAATCCAGGGTTTCCTTGCTGCCCAACACCAGAAACCCTCGGTGGCACAAGGATTCATGAAACAGCCCGAACGCCCGATCCTGAAGCTTCTTGTTGAAGTAGATCAGTACATTACGGCAGGAAATCAACTGGGTTTCCGAGAACACGCTGTCGGTGGCCAGGCTATGGTCGGCAAACGTCACGTTTTCGCACAGACTCTTGTCGAAAATCGCATAGCCATAGGCAGCCGTGTAGTACTCGGCGAACGACCGCTGGCCGCCGGCCTTTTGGTAATTGGCAGTGTAGGCGCGCACATTCTCCATCGAAAAAATCCCTTGCTTGGCCTTGTCCAGCGAGCGCGGGTTGATGTCGGTGGCGTAAATGATCGTGCGGTCGAGCAAGCCTTCTTCACGCAGCAGAATCGCCATCGAATAGACCTCCTCGCCTGTACTGCAACCGGCGATCCATATCTTGATCGACGGGTACGTTTTGAGCAGCGGCACCACTTCCCGGCGAATGGCGAGGAAATGTGAAGGGTCGCGGAACATCTCGCTGACGGGAATCGTCAGCAATTGCAGCAATTGCATGAACGCCGTCGGGTCATGCAGGACTTTTTCCTGCAAGGCCGAAATGGTCGCGCACTCAAATTGACTCAACGCATGTTGCACCCGGCGCTTGATCGACGCGCCGGAGTAATCTCGAAAATCGTAGCTGTATTTGAGATAGATCGCCTCGATCAACAGCCGTAATTCGATTTCGCTGTTACGTTGCTCTGGATTACTGCGTTCCACTAAATGCGTTCCATCTTCGGTAGCCACACGCGAATCAACGAAAACAGGCGATCCAGATCGATGGGTTTGGCCAGATAATCGTTGGCGCCGGCCTGCAGGCAGCGCTCCTGATCATCCTTCATGGCCTTGGCCGTCACCGCAATGATTGGCAGCTTGCGCCAGCGCGGATCCTTGCGGATTTCGATGGTGGCTTCAAACCCGTCCATCTCCGGCATCATCACGTCCATCAACACCAGATCGATGTCGTCGACCTCATTCAATTTATCAATCGCTTCAAGGCCGTTACGGCCGATGACCACGATTGCACCTTTATGCTCCAGCGCGCTGGTCAGGGCAAAGATGTTGCGCACATCATCATCCACCAGCAGCACCTTGCGACCTTCGAAGACCTTATCGCGACTGCGCGCGGTCTTGAGCATCTTCTGCCGCTCATGGGACAACTGCGATTCGACTTTGTGCAGAAAGAGTGTGACCTCGTCCAGCAGCCGCTCAGGCGAGCGTGCACCTTTGATGATGATAGAGCGAGAATATTTGCGCAGGTCGGTTTCTTCATCACGGGTGAGGTTGCGACCGGTGTAGACGATTACGGGCGGAAACGAGCAAATATCCTCGGTGGACATACGTTTGAGCAGCTCGTTGCCGAGCATGTCCGGCAGTTTCAGGTCGATGACCATGCAATCGAAAATCGTCGTACGCAGCAGTTCGAGCGCGTCTTGCGCGAGGCCGACCGCAGTGATTTCGATGTCTTCGTCGCCGATCAATCGGGCAATGCTTTCGCGTTGCAGGTCGTCGTCTTCCACGAGCAACACACGTTTGACTTTTTGCGTCAGCTTGGCTTCGAGACGGGCAAATACGTCCTTGAGCTCTTCGCGGGTGGTCGGCTTGACCGCGTAACCGATGGCGCCCATGTGCATTGCCGCCTCGACCCGATCCTCTACCGAAATCACATGCACGGGGATGTGCCGCGTTTCGGCGTGCTCTTTCAAGCGCTGCAATACGGTCAGCCCGGAATGATCCGGCAGGCGCATGTCAAGCAGAATGGCGTCCGGCAGATACTCGCTGGCCAGGTCATAGCCTTCGTCTGCACCGTGGGCGACCAGGCATTGGTAGCCTAGCTCATGGGCCAGATCGTAAAGGATGTGCGCAAAGTTCGGCTCGTCTTCCACCACCAGAATGCAGCGGGTGGCGAACGGTGCCTTTTCACGGTCATCGGCGAAGCGCGGAATATTGACCACTGCCGCTGGCTGTACAACTGCCGGGACGGCTGCAATGGGTGCAGGAGCGCTTGGGACCAGGGTCATAGCAGACTTCGGCGCCTCGTCGGACTCGCTGTACTGCAAAGGCAGCACGAGAGTGAACACACTGCCCTGCCCCGGCGCGCTGCTGACGCTGATCGTACCGCCCAGCAACGTCGCCAGATCCCGGGAGATCGACAAGCCGAGGCCGGTGCCGCCATAGCGACGGTTGGTGGTGCCGTCGGCCTGGCGGAAGGCTTCGAAAATGCTTTCCTGCTGATCTGCGGCGATGCCGATCCCGGAATCGCGCACGATGAAGGCGATGTGATCGTCCGGATAACTGGCAACCGTCAGGCTGACAGTGCCCTGTTCGGTAAACTTAACTGCGTTCGACAACAGGTTTTTCACCACTTGCTCGACACGCTGGCGATCGGTGAACAGCGTCACCGGCGCATCAGCCTGGACATCGACGGTAAACGTCAAATGCTTGTCTGCCGCCATCGGCTTGAACATGCCGCGCAAACCTTCGACCAGGCGCTCGACGCTGGTATTTTCGGCAAATACTTCGAGTTTGCCGGCCTCTACCTTGGAAATGTCGAGGATGTCGTTGATCAGGTGCAGCAGGTCGTTGCCGGCTGAATATATCGACTCGGCAAACTTGACCTGTTCGGCGGTGAGATTGTCCTGCGGATTTTCCGCCAGCAACTTGGCCAGAATCAGCGAACTGTTCAGCGGCGTGCGCAGTTCGTGGGACATGTTGGCGAGGAATTCTGACTTGTATTTGCTGGAGCGCTGCAACTCTTCGGCGCGTTCTTCAAGCTGGATCTGCGCCTGATTGAGTTGAGTGTTTTTATCGTCCATGGCGTCGCGCTGTTCAGCAAGCACCTGCGCCTGCTCGGCCAGTTGTTCGTTGGTCTGCTCCAGCTCGACCTGCTGGGTTTCCAGATGGGCCTGGGACTCCTTGAGGATGCGCGACTGCTCTTCGAGTTCCTCGTTGGCGGTTTTGAGCTCTTCTTGCTGCACCTGCAACTCTTCGTTGAGCTGCTGGGTTTCGGCCAGAACCTCCTGCAAGCGCTGACGGTAGCGAGCCGCCTCGATGGACGTGCCGATATTGCCGGCAATCAACTCCAGCAAGGCAATGTCACGATCAGTGAGCGGGCGCAGGAAGCCCAGCTCGATCACGCCGTTGACCCGGTCGTCGTCGCTGGTCGGCACCACGAGGACGCTGTGAGGCAAGCCTTCACCCAGCCCCGAACTGACCTTGAAATAGTCCGCCGGCACTGAATCGAGACGAATCAGCCGTGCCTGTTGCGCAACCTGACCGACAATCCCTTCACCGCTGAAAATCGACTGATCCTGCTCTTCCTGCTCGCGAGAGAAGCCGTAAGTCGCCACGCGCTTGAGGCCGCCGTGCTCTTCGCGCACATAAAGTGCAGCCACGGCCGTGCCGAGGTATTGCGCACAGAATTGCAGAATGTTGCGGCCCAACAAGTTCAGCGTCAGTTGCCCGATAACTTGCTCGGCCAGTTCGGTCTGGCCATTGCGCAACCAGGCCTGACGCTCCAACCGTTCGGCACTGGCCTGCTGCGCGGCAAGGTTGGCAACGTAGTTTTCCGACAGACTGACCAGATCGCGACGGCCGACGTAGGCCAGCAGACCGCTGATACCCGCCACGAACAGCAAATACAGGGTGATGCTCCAGATCGTCGTACGGCGTACATCTTCGTTGCGCGTGGCCCGTAGCAATTGCTCGGTTTCAATGATGTCTTCGAACTGCTTGCGGATCTCATCGGTCAGGCGCTTGCCGCGTCCGGCCTTGATCGCAGCGCGGTAGTCACCGCTGGAGCGCTGCAGGTCGATCATCGACTGCGCATAATTCGCCCACTCGATCTGCAATGCCTGCAAGCGGCGAACGCGATCGGTCTGCACCGGATTGTCACCGGTCAGCTCCAGCAGGGTCGTGAGCGCAACGGCGATGCGCGGCTTGGCGATTTCGTAGGGATCGAGGAAATGTTCGTCGCCGCTGAGCAAGTAACCGCGCATGCCGGTTTCCAGATCCACGTTGAGCTTCACCGCCTCGTTGGCGTTATTGATCACCCGATCGGTGTGCTCGACCCATTGGATCACGGACAACAGATAAGTAATCAGCGACACGAAGAACACGGCACTAAGCACGCCGACGCCAAGCGGGAGGCGGATGTTGCGGCTCAGGAGCTTGCGAAACCGTTGCTCGTCGACCGAAGACGGAGAGGACATGAGGCAGCCTTGTCGAACTGTTGAAACGGAGGAGTTTGCCCCAAAACAGCTACTCGGATCCATTTTTCTCATAGCTTAATAGGCTAATTCCTACATTTGCTTGCGCCGGATCATACGCCAGCGGTTATGCTTTCTTTTTTGTATCCAAACGGGAACTTGTGACCCCGCGCCATTTACTCATGCAAGAGACCGGCGATTCCAATCGACCGTGTTCCCCGAATTCCCTTCTTGAGAGACACCATTATGTCCGCCAATACCTCCACCATCCTTGTCGTTGAAGACGACGGCATCGTGCGCATGCTCATCGTCGATGTGCTGGAGGAGCTGGAATTCAGCGTGCTGGAAGCCGACGGCAGTGAGCAGGCACTGGAAATCCTCGGCAATACGCAACAACAGATCGACTTGATGATGACCGATGTCGGCCTGCCGGGCATGGATGGCCGAGAACTTGCCAATGAAGCACGTAGCCTGCGGCCTACCCTGCCCATTCTGTTCGCCAGTGGTTACGCGGAAAACATTGAGGTGCCGGACGGCATGCATTCCATTGGCAAGCCGTTCTCCATTGATCAACTGCGCGACAAGGTCAAGGGCATCCTCAATCCCGCTTGATGAGTACTGACAGTTTCGGCGGCCGGCTGTGGTTTAATTGCGCCTTTTTTTGACCCGGCCCGTCGCAAGGAACACCCGCTCATGAATCAACCCACCGCCACCCGCGTTCTGGTCATCGGCTACGTCTGGCCTGAACCTCGCTCTTCGGCGGCCAGCGGGCACGTGATGCAGATCCTTGAAGCGTTCCTGGCGCAGGGCTGGGACATCACCTTCAGCAGCCCCGCCGGCCCGGGCGAACATAAGGCCGATCTGGCTGCGCTGGGCATTCGCGAAGTACCGATCGAGCTCAACAACAGCAGTTTCGACGTCTTTATCAGTGAACTTGCACCGGACATCGTGCTGTTCGATCAATTCATGATGGAAGAGCAATTCGGCTGGCGCGTCGAGAAACACTGCCCCGACGCCCTTCGCGTGCTGGAAACATCTGATCTGCAAAGCCTGCGTCATGCCCGCCATCAACGCCTCAAGGATCGTTTGAAGGCCAGTGCGGATCAGGATGATTTCAGCGAACTGTTTGCCCCGGCGCTACGTGAAGAGTTCGAATTGATGGCCGACACCGACCTCGCCAAACGGGAAATCGCCGCGCTGTATCGTTGCGATCTGAACCTGATGATCTCCGAGGTGGAAATTGAACTGTTGGTCGAGCAGTTCGGGCTGCCTCGATATTTGTTGCACTGGTGCCCGCTGATGATCAATCCGCCCACGTTGCCGCCACGTGGGTTCGAAGACCGGACGCATTTTTTGAGCATTGGCAATTTCCGTCACGCGCCGAATTGGGATGCCGTGCTCTGGATGAAAACCACGGTCTGGCCATTGATCCGCGCCCAACTGCCCACCGCTCAATTGCACCTTTATGGTTCTTACACGCCGCCAAAAGCCACGGCGCTGCACAATGCCGCCCAAGGTTTTCACGTAATGAACTGGGCCGAAGACGCGTTGCAAGTCATGTCCGAAGCGCGTATCTGCCTGGCCCCGCTGCGCTTTGGTGCCGGCATCAAGGGCAAACTGGTCGACGCCATGTTGTGCGGCACGCCCAGTGTGACCACGCCGATCGGGGCTGAAGCCATGCATGGCGAACACGAATGGCCGGGCACCATCGCGCAGACGGCACAAGCGCTGGCGGACAGCGCGGTGAAACTTTATAAGAATCAGGCGGCGTGGGCGGACGCACAGTCTTGCGGGCATTCACTGCTGCGTGATCGTTATGACCGTTCAATACATGGCCCGGCGCTGATTGAAAAAATACTGTCCTGCAAGAAGAACCTGTCCAAACTAAGAAGTAACAACTTCACCGGCAGCATGTTGCGCCACCATGCGCACAAGAGCACTCAGTATATGGCGCAGTGGATTGAGGCGAAGAACCGCAGCTAATCCTTCTACAACTTACAAACAGCATCAACATCTTTATTGGCGAACAACTCGGCGAGCGTTATAAACATCCTGCCTGTCACTACTCAACTTTAAACGAGTGGTGACCTCAACTAATTTGCAAGGATGCTTATATGAACGACATCGTCAAACATGATTTTCCAACACGCAACTGGATGGTGGCCACACCTTCTATCGACAACCTGACGCTTTCTGAACTCACCCTGCCGGGAACACATAACTCGGGCTGTGACTGGCGAGCCACCTACGACCCCGCTCCGGGCTGGGTTTCGCCGATCTTTGGAACCGCACCGACGCGGCACTGGGCAGCCTGCCAGCACCAATCCTTTCTTGACCAGCTGCAGTACGGCGCACGGGCGCTTGATGTGCGCCTGTTATTTGAACCAGGGAACAATGGGCATGAACAGTTCATGTTTCACCACAACAGCATTCGCTCATCTCGAATGCTTGTAAATCTTCTATTCGACCTAAACGTGTTTTTGCAAGACAACCCGGACGAATTTATCGTACTTAACTTCCAGCATTTCGAGGGCATCGGCACAGAGTTCGATTACAAGCAATTCAATGATGTTGTATTGGATTTTATCGGTGACCGGATGATACCCGTCACCAACACTTACTTGACACTGGCAGAGCTGAAGCGTGCCAGTCCGCTTCAACGAATACTGGTTGGCTGCCCTCATCACAGCGCGCTGAATGAAAGACAATTTCACGATGCCATCAATGGCCTATGGTCGGGAAATAACCTGACCAACGCTTCGGAACTGGAAACATTCATTTCTCGCGTGATGACTAGCCCCCCGTCCAGATGGGCGCCCTGGTGCCTGTCCGCCACCGCCTACAGTGCGCTCGGTGGCCCGACCGATATTCATAGCGAGCTCGATAGCATGTTTGATACCACCAAAAACAATTGGGCGCAGAACTGCAACATCATCAGTGTCGACTTCATGGAAGAATCGAAAATCGTAGCCCATTGCCGAAACGCAAGTATCGCCAATGCTACGAGAAAGCATCGCTGACACTTGCTCAAGACATGTTTGAACAGATATTTCTGTCACTGGCAATGCTCACCGCCCCTTCTATGCTGGGTTCATGAAGCCTCTCAGCGAGGCAAACCGGAAGCGACATCGCGGCTTCCATCATGAATATTGTCTCCCCAAGGATCGGGGCGACGTCCGCGACAAGGAATCGTCATGACTTCAAGCATCGTCAGAACACTTGATAAAAATCGGTGGATGACCAACACCGTCGATATCGGCCGGCTCAAGCTGGCCGATATCGTCTGGCCCGGTGCGCATAACACCGGCATGGACAAAAAAGCCCCGAATTATGAGGTGGTCCTGGGTCACTGGACGACCTGCCAGAACGATTCGTTCGCCTGGCAACTCGCCAATGGCGTGCGCGCCTTCGACATTCGGCTAGGTTGCACGGCTGGGCCGCAGATACCGGTGCTCTATTTCCACACCGATTTTTTCGATGAGTCCGACATCGTCCGCTACTGCTGGAGCGCGATCAGCATGAAGGCTGTCTACGCTGAACGTCTGCACCTGCGGGCGTGAGCATTCCCGGCAGGCTGGCACATGAGACGCATAACGAGGCATGATCCGTAGGCAATTACAAAAAAGTGCCCTGACATGACCAAGACAGCTCGCGTGACCGACCCCTCCTACGAGTTGATGGATGACCATAACGGGTTATCCATCATCTACCGCCAGCACGGCTTCCCGTGCCCGCTGGTGCGTTGGCATTTCCACAAGGAATACGAGTTGCACTTGATTGTCGCCAGTTCGGGCAAGGTCTTCATTGGCGACTACATCGGTAATTTTTACCCGGAAACCCTGTTCCTTACCGGCCCCAATCTGCCACACAACTGGATCAGCCAGATTGCCGAGGACGAGGTGGTTACCAAGCGCGACATGCTGGTGAACTTCACCGACGAACTGTTTGAAAGCGGTCATCAGGTGTTTGCCGAGCTGAAGACCCTTGCCCCCCTGTTGGAGCGTGCGAAGTACGGCATCGAATTCCGCTGTAAAAACACCATTCGCCAAGCGATGGATCTGATGCAGCGCATCGCCGAAACGCAAGGCATCACCCGTTTGGGGCACTTTTTCATTCTGATGGAGCTGCTCGCTGCGAGTGACGACTTCCAACTGTTGTCGGGCGCAACGACGCCGCAACTCGCGGACGAGCACAACATCGACCGCACCAACCGTGCGGTGGACTACATTTTTGCCCACTACGCGCGTGATCTGACGCTTGAAGAAGTCGCCGATCATCTGGGCATGAAACCCACCTATTTCAGCCGCGTCTTCAAACAAGCCACGGGGCGCAATTTCATTGAGTTCGTCAATCGGCTGCGCATCAGCAAGTCGTGCGAATTGCTGGCCGACGGTGATAAACCGGTGACAGATGTGTGTTTCGAGTCCGGTTTCAACAATATTTCCAACTTCAACCGGCGCTTTCAGCAACTCAAGGGCATGACACCTTCGCATTACCGGCGCTTGGTGGTACAGCGCCTGACCGAACCGATGCCCCAGGATCGCGTGCTTCTGTAGCAACTGCCGATGGCTGCGATCTGCTGATCTTCATCAGTGCAAAAAAGTATCAGCCCAAGTGCGACCAACGATTTGTCAGCCCAGCGATAGAAGGCTGTAATCAGCGCAGATTCTTCCTGCAGTCGGAAGACACAAAAACAATAACTGTCCTTCTGTCACCCGCCGGGTGCAGAAAAGGAGTGCATGATGCAACCCACTGCAAAAGCTCTGCTCGCCCTCACCTGCATGACCCTCAGCAGCGTCAGCCTTGGCGCCCAGACCCTGACCATCGCCACCGTCAACAACAGCGACATGATCCGCATGCAAAAGCTCTCGAAAACCTTCGAGACCGAGCATCCGGACATCAAGCTCAATTGGGTCGTACTTGAAGAAAACGTCCTGCGTCAGCGCCTGACCACCGACATCGCGACTCAGGGTGGCCAGTTCGACGTCCTGACCATTGGCATGTACGAAGCCGCACTTTGGGGCGCCAAGGGTTGGCTGGAACCCATGAAGGATCTGCCGGCCAGTTATGCCCTCGACGACGTGTTCCCATCGGTGCGTGAAGGCTTGTCAGTGAAGGGTTCGTTGTACGCCCTGCCGTTTTACGCTGAAAGCTCGATCACCTATTACCGCACCGATCTGTTCAAGGACGCCGGGCTGACCATGCCGGAGCGTCCGACCTGGGAAGAGATTGCCGGGTTCGCCGAAAAACTCACCCAAAAAGACAAAGAACAGTACGGTATCTGCCTGCGCGGCAAGGCCGGCTGGGGCGAGAACATGGCGCTGATCACCACTGTCGCCAACGCCTATGGCGCGCGCTGGTTCGATGAGCAGTGGAAACCTGAATTCAGCGGCCCGGAATGGAAGAACGCGCTGAATTTCTACGTCGACACCATGAAAAAATCCGGCCCGCCGGGCGCATCCAGCAACGGTTTCAACGAAAACCTCGCGCTGTTCAACAGTGGCAAATGCGCAATCTGGGTCGACGCCAGCGTCGCCGGTTCATTCGTGACCGACAAGACCCAAAGCAAAGTCGCCGATCACGTCGGTTTCACCTTCGCTCCGCACCAGACCACCGACAAAGGCTCGGCGTGGCTGTATTCCTGGGCGTTGGCAATTCCGACCAGTTCCAAAGCCAAGGAGGCTGCGAAAACGTTCAGCGCCTGGGCCACGTCCAAGGAATATGGTGCATTGGTGGCCGAAAAAGACGGTATCGCCAACGTGCCGCCGGGCACACGAGCTTCGACCTACAGCGATGCTTACATGAGCGCCGCGCCGTTCGCCAAGGTCACGCTCGAATCGCTTAAAGCCGCCGACCCGAGCAAGCCGACCCTCAAGCCTGTGCCCTATATCGGTATTCAACTGGTGACCATTCCTGAGTTCCAGGCCGTCGGCACCCAGGTCGGCAAGCTGTTCTCCGCCGCGCTGATTGGCCAGACGACCGTCGACCAGGCCCTGACCGCCGCGCAGCAAACCACCGAACGCGAGATGAAGCGCGCCGGTTATCCCAAGTAACCCGCAAGGTTCGCTCCTGCCTTTTGTGGGAGCGAGCCTGCTCGCGATGAGTCCATATCAGTCACTGTGATGTGAATGACACACCGCTATCGCGAGCAGGCTCACTCCTACATTAGATCTCCATAGGTCTGTATGACTCGGTTGTGATCACCATGAATACTTCAACTGCCAAAGCCCACATTGAACTGCCTCAGGCGCAGCGCAAAAGCCGCGTGGCCAACCCCGGCTGGTTTCTGGTCAGCCCGTCGGTGGCCTTGTTGCTGCTGTGGATGATCGTGCCGCTGGGCATGACCGTCTACTTCTCGATGATTCGCTACAACCTGCTCTACCCCGGCGAAAACGAATTTGTCGGGCTGGAGAATTTCACTTACTTCCTGACCGATTCGGGTTTCATGCCCGGCGCCACCAATACGCTGTTGCTGGTAGGCAGTGTGTTACTTATCAGCGTGGTGCTCGGCGTATTGATCAGTGCGTTGCTGGAAGCCAGTGAGTTCCTCGGTCGCGGCATCGTGCGGGTCATGCTGATTTCGCCATTTTTCATCATGCCCACCGTCGGTGCGCTGATCTGGAAGAACCTGATCTTCCACCCGGTATCGGGGATCCTCGCTTACATCTGGAAACTCTTCGGCGCACAGCCGGTGGACTGGCTGGCGCATTACCCGCTGCTGTCGATCATCATCATTGTGTCGTGGCAGTGGCTGCCCTTCGCGATCCTGATCCTGATGACCGCCATGCAGTCCCTCGACCAGGAACAGAAAGAAGCCGCGCGCCTCGACGGCGCCGGCCCCATCGCGATTTTCTGGCATCTGACGCTGCCGCACCTGGCACGGCCGATAGCCGTGGTGGTGATGATTGAAACGATCTTCCTGCTGTCGGTGTTCGCCGAGATCTTCACCACCACCAACGGTGGCCCCGGCTATGCCTCGACCAACCTCGCCTACCTGATCTACAACCAGGCGCTGGTGCAGTTCGACGTCGGCATGGCATCCGCCGGCGGCTTGATCGCCGTGGTCATCGCCAACATCGCCGCGATCATTCTGGTGCGGATGATCGGCAAAAACCTGACCGACAAAGCCTGAGGCCGACCATGACTCTTCAACAATCGCGTCGCCTGCAAAGCGTACTGCTCGGCACCCTGGCCTGGGCCATCGCCATCGTGATTTTCTTCCCGATTTTCTGGATGGTGCTGACCAGTTTCAAAACCGAAATCGACGCCTTCGCCACGCCGCCGCAGTTCGTCTTCATGCCCACACTGGAGAACTACCTGCACATCAACGAGCGCAGCGATTACTTCAGCTTCGCCTGGAATTCGGTGGTGATTTCCTTCAGCGCCACGGCTCTTTGCCTGCTGATCGCGGTGCCGGCGGCCTACTCGATGGCGTTCTACGAAACCCAGCGCACCAAAGGCACGTTGCTGTGGATGCTCTCCACGAAAATGCTGCCGCCGGTGGGCGTGCTGATGCCGATCTACCTCTTGGCGAAGAGCCTCGGCCTGCTCGATACGCGGATCGCACTGATCGTGATCTACACGCTCATCAACCTGCCGATCGTGGTCTGGATGGTTTACACCTACTTCAAGGACATCCCCAAAGACATCCTCGAAGCCGCGCGCCTCGACGGCGCGACACTGTGGCAAGAGATGGTGCGCGTGCTGCTGCCGATCGCCAAGGGTGGCCTCGCCTCGACCGTGCTGTTGTCGCTGATCCTGTGCTGGAACGAGGCGTTTTGGTCGCTGAACCTGACGTCATCAAAAGCCGCGCCGCTGACCGCGTTGATCGCCTCGTATTCGAGCCCCGAAGGGCTGTTTTGGGCCAAGTTGTCGGCCGTGTCGACCCTGGCCTGCGCGCCGATTTTGATTTTCGGCTGGATCAGCCAGAAGCAATTGGTGCGCGGCCTGTCGTTCGGCGCCGTGAAATGAAAATTCAAAAGCAAAAGATCGCAGCCTTCGGCAGCGCCTAAACCGAATGCTGTATCGGCAACGCCCTCCTGTAGGCGCTGCCGCAGGCTGCGATCTTTTGATCTTAAAAAATAACAACTGGAGGCTTACGATCATGGCCAACCTGAAAATCAAGAATCTGCAAAAAGGCTTCGAAGGCTTTTCCATCATCAAAGGCATCGACCTCGAAGTGAACGACAAGGAATTCGTGGTCTTCGTCGGGCCGTCGGGCTGCGGCAAATCCACCCTTCTGCGCCTGATCGCCGGCCTGGAAGAAGTCAGCGGCGGCACCATCGAACTGGACGGCCGCGACATCACCGAAGTCAGCCCGGCGAAACGTGACCTGGCGATGGTGTTCCAGACTTACGCTTTGTACCCGCACATGAGCGTGCGCAAAAACATGTCCTTTGCGCTTGATCTGGCGGGCGTACCGAAGGCCGAAGTCGAGAAAAAAGTCGGCGAAGCCGCGCGCATCCTCGAACTGGGCCCCATGCTCGAACGCAAACCGAAACAGCTCTCTGGCGGCCAGCGCCAGCGTGTCGCCATCGGCCGGGCCATCGTGCGCAACCCGAAAATCTTCCTGTTCGACGAACCGCTGTCCAATCTCGACGCAGCGCTTCGTGTGCAAATGCGTCTGGAATTGCTGCGCCTGCACAAAGACCTGCAAGCGACGATGATTTACGTGACCCACGATCAGGTCGAAGCCATGACCATGGCCGACAAAGTCGTTGTGCTCAACGGCGGCAAAATCGAACAAGTCGGCTCGCCGCTGGATCTGTATCACCAACCGGCCAACCTGTTTGTCGCAGGCTTTCTCGGTACGCCAAAAATGGGCTTCCTCAAAGGCCAGATCGTCAGTATCGACAGTCAGAGCTGCGAAGTCTCCCTCGACGCCGGCACACGCATCACGCTGCCGCTGAATGCCACGAACCTGAGCATCGGCAGCGCCGTCACCCTCGGTATTCGCCCGGAACACCTGGAGCTGGCGCAACCCGGCGACTGCACCTTGCAGGTCATCGCCGACGTCAGCGAACGCCTGGGCAGCGACACCTATTGCCACGTTGTGACCAACGCGGGTGAAGCCCTGACCATGCGCGTGCGCGGCGATCTCGCCAGCCGTTATGGCGAAACGCTGAGCCTGCACCTGGATGCGACCCAATGCCACCTGTTCGACGCCGACGGCGTGGCGCTGACCCGCCCGCTGCGCGCGGCTGCCTGAGACCGATCCGATGAAACTGAACAAACAGAACCTCAACCGCCTCGCCGCCGAAGTCAAACTGCCCGCCTACAACCTGAGCGATACACGTCAGGGCATTGCCCACATCGGCGTCGGCGGATTCCATCGCGCGCATCAGGCGTATTACACCGATGCGCTGATGAATACCGGAGAAGCATTGGACTGGGCCATCTGCGGCGTCGGTCTGCGTGCCGAAGACCGCCGCGCCCGGGACGATCTCCAGGAGCAGGACTACCTGTTCACCCTGTTTGAACTTGGCGACAGCGATGACACCGAAGTCCGCGTGATCGGTGCGATCCGCGACATGCTGCTCGCCGAAGACGATGCCCAGGCATTGATCGACAAGCTCGCCGATCCGCAGATTCGCATCGTCTCGCTGACCATCACCGAGGGCGGTTATTGCATCGATGACAGCAACGGCGAATTCATGGCGCATCTGCCGCAGATCAAGCACGACCTCGCTCACCCGGACGCACCGAAAACCGTGTTCGGCTTTCTCTGCGCAGCGCTTGCCAAGCGCCGCGCCGAGGGCACGCCGGCATTCACCCTGATGTCCTGCGATAACCTGCCGCACAACGGCGCCGTCACGCGCAAGGCACTGCTCGCGTTCGCCGCATTGCGTGATATCGACCTGCGCGACTGGATTGAGGCCAACGTCAGCTTCCCCAACGCCATGGTTGACCGCATAACCCCGATGACCAGCACCGCGCATCGCCTGCAACTGGCCGACAAACATGCAGTGGACGACGCCTGGCCGGTGGTCTGCGAGCCATTCGTGCAATGGGTGCTGGAAGACAAATTCGTCAATGGCCGCCCGGCTTGGGAGAAGGTTGGCGTGCAGTTCACCGACGACGTCAGTCCGTACGAAGAGATGAAAATCAAACTGCTCAACGGCAGCCATCTGGCGCTGACGTATCTGGGCTTTTTGAAGGGTTACCGCTTCGTCCATGAAACCATGAACGACCCACTGTTCGTGCGCTACATGCGTGCCTACATGGATTTGGACGTGACCCCGCAGCTGGCGCCGGTGCCGGGCATCGACCTGAGCGACTATAAAGACACACTGGTGGCGCGGTTCTCCAATCAGGCAATCGCCGATCAACTTGAGCGGGTGTGTTCGGACGGCTCGTCGAAGTTTCCCAAGTTCACGGTTCCGACAATCAATCGGTTGATCGCCGACGGTCAGGAGACTAAACGTGCGGCGCTGGTCGTAGCGGCCTGGGCGTTGTATTTGAAGGGCGTTGACGAGAACGGCGATACCTATTCGATTCCTGATCCACGGGCGACGTTCTGCCAGGCGCTCGTGACGAATGATGCGTTGATTACTCAGCGGTTGTTGGCGGTTGAGGAGATCTTCGGGACGGCGATTCCGCGCTCGGCCGAGTTTGTGGCGGCGTTTGAGTGGTGTTGCAACAGCTTGCGCGAAGTCGGCGTTACGCGGACTTTGGAGCGGGTGTTGGCCTGACAACCCCTCACCCGGCGCTCACGAAACGCCCGGGTTGCCTGATCGTTCCCACGCTCCGCGTGGGAACGCCTCAACGGACGCTCCGCGTTCGGCTTTGGATGGGACGCACAGCGTCCCGGGCTGCATTCCCAGGCAGAGCTTGGGAACGATCTATTAACGCGGGGTAATCATGACAAAACAACAGCTTTTCCTCGGCATCGACTGCGGCACCCAAGGCACCAAAGCGATCATCCTCGACGCCGCCAATGGCCAAGTGCTCGGCCAAGGCGCCGCCGCACACACGATGATCAGCGGCGCCAACGGCCGTCGCGAACAAGACACAAGCCAATGGCTGCAAGCCTTCACCAAAGCCACACGCCAGGCACTGTCAGCCGCCAACGTCGACGGCCAGGCCATCCTCGGCATCGGCGTCTCGGGCCAGCAACACGGCCTGGTCTTGCTCGACGACCAAGGCCAGGTATTGCGCCCCGCCAAACTCTGGTGCGACACCGAAACCAGCCCGGAAAACGATCGACTGTTGACCCACTTGGGCGGCGAACAAGGCTCGCTGGAACGCCTCGGCGTGGTCATCGCCCCGGGTTACACCGTGTCCAAGCTGTTGTGGACGAAAGAACAACACCCGGACATTTTCTCGCGCATCGCCCGCGTCTTGCTGCCCCACGACTACCTCAACTTCTGGCTCACCGGCCGCAGTTGCAGCGAGTACGGCGACGCCTCCGGCACCGGTTATTTCAACGTGCGCAGCCGCCAGTGGGATTTGCAGCTGCTGCGCGATATAGACCCAAGCGGTCGCCTGCAATCCGCGTTGCCCGAGCTGATCGACGCCCATCAAGCGGTCGGCACGCTCCTGCCATCGATCGCCGAACAGCTCGGCATCAATCCTGACGCCGTGGTATCCAGCGGCGGCGGTGACAACATGATGGGTGCCATCGGCACCGGCAACATCAAGCCCGGCGCGATCACCATGAGCCTCGGCTCGTCCGGCACGGTCTACGCCTACGCCGAGCAACCCCAAGTCAGCCCGGATGCCTCGGTCGCCACCTTTTGTTCTTCGAGCGGCGGCTGGCTGCCGCTGATCTGCACGATGAACCTGACCAACGCCACCGGTGCGATCCGCGAGCTGTTCGACCTCAACCTCGAACAATTCAACGACCTCGTCGCCCAATCGCCCATCGGCGCTGACGGTGTCAGCATGCTGCCCTTCCTCAACGGCGAACGCGTCCCCGCCCTGCCCCACGCTGCAGGCAGCTTGCACGGCTTGACGGCGGACAATCTGACCAGGGCAAACCTGTGCCGCGCCGTCGTCGAAGGCACCACCTTCGGCCTGCGCTATGGGCTGGATCTGCTGCGCCAGAATGGATTACAAAGCCGCAGCATTTGCCTGATCGGCGGCGGCTCGAAAAGCGCCGTGTGGCGGCAAATCGTCGCCGACATCATGAACACCCCGGTGATCTGCACCGAACAAAGCGAAGCCGCCGCCCTGGGCGCGGCGATTCAAGCGGCGTGGTGCACGTCATGGTCGAACGGCCGTGAAGACAGCCTTGCCGATCTGTGCGAACGTTGCGTCAAACTCGACCTGAGCAGCGAAACCTTGCCAGTCGCGGCCAATGTCGCAGCGTTCCAGCAAGCCTACGAACGCTATCAACAGCATGTCGCAACCCTATAAAGAGCAAATAACTATGTACCTGGTGTGTGGCGAAGCCCTGTTTGATTTCTTCAGCGAAGAGGACGCCAGTGGTTTGGCGTCGAGAGTGAATTTCAAGACGATTGCCGGCGGCTCGCCGTTCAACGTCGCCGTGGGCTTGCGGCGTCTGGGCGTGGATTCGGCGCTGTTCGCCGGGCTGTCCACCGACTACCTCGGCCGGCGCTTGCAGCAAGTGCTGAGTGACGAAGGTGTGCGACCGGACTATCTGGTGGATTTCGCCGCGCCCACAACATTGGCAATGGTTGCGGTCGGCGCCAATGGTTCGCCCCACTACAGTTTTCGCGGTGAAGGCTGCGCCGATCGGCAATTGAGCCTTGCTCATCTGCCTGAGCTCGGCCCCGAAGTGCGAGGGTTGCACATCGGCTCATTCTCGCTGGTGGTACAACCGATTGCCGACACCCTGCTGACGCTGGTGCAACGGGAAAGCGGCAAACGCCTGATCAGCCTCGACCCGAACGTTCGCCTCAACCCTGAGCCAAACATCGACCTGTGGCGTGAGCGCATCGCCACACTGGTGCAACTGGCGGATCTGATCAAAGTCAGCGATGAGGATCTGAGCCTGCTGTACCCCGAGCAGGATCCGCAGCGGATCATCGAAGGCTGGCTGGGGCATCGTTGTCAGGTCGTGTTCCTGACCCGTGGTGGCGACGGCGCGACCGTGTTCAGCCGTCAGCATGGTTCATGGTCGGCGCCGGCCAGCACCGTGAAAGTTGCCGACACCGTGGGCGCCGGCGATACCTTTCAGGCTGCACTGATCACTTGGCTGACCGAACAAGGTCTGGATTCGGTGGAAGGTGTGCAGCAGCTGAGCCGCGCGCACATCGACGGCATGCTGAAATTTGCCGTGCAAGCCGCCGCGCTGACCTGCAGCAAAACCGGGCCGGATCTTCCCTATCGCGAACAGTTGAACTGACGCCATTGCGCCGCGATTTGATCATTCCAACGGCCGCCGCAGATCGTTCCCATGCTCCGCGTGGGAACGCAGCCCGGGACGCTCCGCGTTCCTGACAATCAAAAGATCGCAGCCTCCGGCAGCTCCTGCAAAGGTCAGCGCTTACAACACCGAGAAGTTGTAACTCACTATCACCCGCGTCTCATCCACGTCCCGGGCGAACTGCTCGTAATTGGTTCGATACGTCGCATTGCGCAACCGCACGCTAACGTCCTTGAACGTGCCGCTCTGAATCACATACTTCAACTCACTGTCGCGTTCCCATTCCTTACCGTCCTGATCACTGCCCAACACCTTGATGTGGTCACCGTTCACATAACGGGTCAGAAAGCTCAGCCCATTGATCCCGATGGCCTTGAAGTCATAGTCATAACGCAACTGCCACGAACGCTCCTGTGCGGCGGCAAAATCGTTGACCTGAACATAGTTGACCAGATACGGGTTGGTGCCATCCAGATACGGCATCGAGTTATCACCGTTCATGCGCTGCCAACCGGCGCTGAATGTGTGGCCGCTGATCCCGTAAGACAACAGGCCGCTCAACGCGCGGTTGTCGATGGAACCCGCTCGAGCCGCGCCGCTGTCGGCACTCTTGAGCAAGCGCACATCGGCCTTCAAAACGCCGCCGCCCAGTGGCTGATTGGCCATCAAACCAACGAAGTGCTGGCGGTAGATGTCTTCCAGCTCGGCGTAGTGATACTGCCCGGTCAGACGATCATTGATCTTGTAATCGAAGCCGTACATGTCGAAGTGATCCGCCGTGGTGTTGCAGGCGTAACGCTTGTTCTTGCAATGCACGCGGATGTCTTGGGAATCGGTCGAATCACGCGCGGTGTACTTGTCCAGACGCGCGGCCATGAAGGTCAGATCTTTCACGTTTTTGGAGGTCAACATCGCGCCGTTGAACATTGTCGGCAGAAGGCGGCCGTCGTTGTATTTGAGCAACGGCACATCCGGCAGCAACGTCCCGTACTTCAGCACTGTGTCAAAGATGCGCATTTTCGCAGTGACGCCCGCTTTCGCGTATTGATCCTTCGAGCCACGCGGATTTTCACCCGAAGACGGCAGCAAACCACTGTTGCTGCTGTCGGCGCTGGAATCCAGCTTCAAACCCAGCATGCCGATCGCATCGATCCCGAAACCCACCGTGCCTTCGGTATAGCCCGATTGCAGATTGAGAATAAAACCCTGGGCCGACTCTTCGCGCTTCGACGCGCCCTGATCGCTGGAGGTATGCCCGTCACGGAAATCGCGGTTGAAATACACCGTGCGCGATTCGCTCTTTACTGTGGTGTCTTCGAGAAAACCGCTGGCCTGAACCGGTGCGATAAAACCGGCACACAGCAGTAAGGCTCCGACGCCGAAAGAATGGCGCGGGGTGATAAAGGGAAACGGGGGACGCATGACGAAAAGCTCCAACATGACAGCGAGCCGGACTGGCCGGCATTCGCCCAAAAAATAGCCTCTAACCCGAGCCAGAGAGGGGTCGGGAGAAACTGAATACGCGGGGGTGTTGTGACAAATGGTGGCAGAAGGCTGTCAGACGCCAAAGGCGACTTTAGTCGGAAATTGGCCGCTCGTTAATGTTCTAACGGTTTGTTTCGCGTTGTTGCGATGCTTAACGGCGAGTCGATAATTTGCCCGCAATCATGGGCTCGCAGCCTTCAACTAAGGGTTTTCCCTATGTCTGGAGGCTGCTACGCCTACGGCATTTGAGCCTTGTACGCGACAGACTAATCCTGCAACATTCGACACTTGCTAATTCAATGGACGGATTTCACGGCATGTTGGACGCCAACGCAACCCACATTACCCTCACACTCGAAGGTGTCTCTGCTGACTTTCAAGTCCTCAGTTTCGTCGGCCGTGAAGCCCTCAATCAGCCTTTCCGGTTCGACCTCGAACTGGTCAGCGCCCGCCCCGACCTCAAACTTGAAGAGATCCTGCACAAGCCCGGTTGCCTGACTTTCGGCGCCACCGGTGAAGGCAAGATCCACGGTCTGGTCTATCGCATCGAGCAAGGCGATTCCGGCAAGACCCTGACCCGTTACAGCCTCAGCCTGGTGCCACAACTGGCCTATCTGCAGCACAACCATGATCAGCAGATTTTCCAGCACTTGAGTGTGCCGAAGATCATCGGCCAGGTGCTTGAGGATCGCGGCATTCTCGCTGACGCCTACAGCTTCCAGCTCGGCGCCGAGTACCCGGAACGTGATTATTGCGTGCAATACGACGAGTCCGATCTGCATTTCATCCAGCGCCTGTGCGAGGAAGAAGGCATTCACTTCCACTTCCAGCACAGCAGCAGCGGCCACAAACTGGTGTTCGGCGACGACCAGACCGTGTTTCGCAAACTCAAGCCGGTGAACTACCAGCAAGACTCCGGCATGGCCGCCGACACACCGGTGATCAAGCGCTTCAACCTGCGCCTGGAAACCCGCACCACCCGCGTCAGCCGCCGCGACTACGACTTCGAAAAACCGCGCCTGCTGCCCGAAGGCGCCGCCAAGACTGAATTCGCCCCGGATCTGGAAGACTACGACTACCCCGGCCGCTTCGTCACCCGCGAGCGCGGTAAACAACTGTCGACCCGCGCGCTGGAACGCCATCGCAGCGACTACGCCCTCGTCGAAGGCAAGGGCGATGAACCGACGCTCACCAGCGGCCATTTCATGACGCTGGCGGAACACCCGCGCAGCGAATGGAACGACCTCTGGCTGCTGCTCGAAATCGTCCACGAAGGCAAACAACCGCAGGTGCTCGGCGAAAACGTCACCAGCGACGTCACCGACAACAAAAGCGATTTCCACCAAGGCTACCGCAACAGCTTCCTTGCCACCCCGTGGGACGTCCACTTCCGCCCTGCCCTCGAACACCCAAAACCAAAAGTCCTTGGCAGCCAGACCGCCATCGTCACCGGCCCGCCCGGCGAAGAAATCCACTGCGATCAATACGGCCGCATCAAAGTGCAATTCCACTGGGACCGCGACGGCCAGGCCAACGACCAGACCTCCTGCTGGCTGCGCGTCGCCAGCGGCTGGGCCGGCAACGCCTACGGCGGGCTCGCCATTCCGCGCATCGGCATGGAAGTACTCGTCACCTTCCTCGAAGGCGACCCCGACCAGCCACTCGTCACCGGCTGCCTCTACCACAAGGAAAACGTCGTTCCCTACGACCTCCCGGCCAACAAAACCCGCAGCACCTTCAAAACCCTGAGCTCCCCGGGCGGCAACGGCTACAACGAATTCCGCATCGAAGACAAAAAAGGCGCGGAACAAATCTACCTCCACGCCCAGCGCGACTGGGACGAAAACATCGAACACGACCAGAAAATCCGCATCGGCAACGAACGCCATGACACGGTCGAGGCCAATGTTTACAGCGAGTTCAAGGTTGAAGAGCACCGCATCACACACCTGGATCGCAAAAGTGAAATGCGCGCGGACGATCATTTGACTGTGACCACGACCCAGCATGTGAAAGTGGGGACGGGCCAGTTTGTTGAGGCCGGGACGGAAATTCATTACCACGCGGGTGAGAAGGTTGTTGTTGAAGGTGGGATGGAACTGACGGCCAAGGCTGGTGGGAGCTTTGTGAAGGTGGATGCTGGGGGTGTGACCATCAGCGGGGCTGAAGTAAAGGTGAATTCGGGG
>NZ_WKEQ01000017.1 GCF_021605415.1 Pseudomonas syringae | reverse complement strand
AGCTCCTACATAACCCGTGTAGGAGCTGCCGCAGGCTGCGATCTTTTTATCTTGTTTGTATTAATCGCCCTGCGCAAACTCGCGCAACACCTTCCCATCCATCCGATACCGCACCCATTCCTCCTGCGGCTGCGCACCCAACGACTTGTAGAATTCGATGGCCGGGGTGTTCCAGTCCAGCACGCTCCATTCAAAGCGGCCGCAGTCATTGTCACAGGCTATTTTCGCCAGGTGGCGCAGCAAGGTCTTACCGGCGCCGCCACCGCGCTGTTCGGGAGTGATGTAGAGGTCTTCGAGATACAGGCAGTTGCTGCCGAGCCAGGTCGAGTAGCTGAAGAAGAACACGGCGAAACCGATCGGCAGGCCCTCGCGCAGGCAGATCAGGCCATGGGCGGTGGCACCTTCGCCGAACAGGCTGCGCTCGATGTCGACGACACTGGCGATGACTTCGTGGCGGGCCTTTTCGAAGTCTGCCAGTTCGGTGATGAACGCGAGAATTTGCGGAGCATCGCTGGGGGTCGCCGGGCGGATTTCGATCGTCATGGACGGGCCTTGTGTACAAATGGAAAACGCCATACTAAGGCGCGGCGCGGCGCTCGTCACATAGCAATTCACAGGAACGGTCTGCTGAATCTGTGATTGCGCGCTCGACCGTTCGTCGCTCTTCAGGCACCAATGCCGCAAGTGGGCAGCCCAAGATCAGGTAAGCATTCTTAATCAGGAGAAGCCCAATGATCTCGTCAAGGTTGACCGCCTTCATTTTCGCCACCCTGCTCAGCCCCGCTGCGTTTGCCGGTACTGCCGCTCCAGGCGCAGGCACTGGCCCGACCGATCCGGTCGAACGACCAAAAGCTCCCGCGATTCAGAGCGCCCCCGGTATAAACACCGACGGTTCCGGTGTAGGAAATACCGTGCCGCCGGCCACCACCGACCCGCGCACACAAGGCAATGATCCGGGTCGCCAGGGTGGCACCACCGGCAATCCGGTGCCGTCTGACAACGCCCGCACCGGCACGAGTTCGAAAACCACCACCGGTGGTTCGGGTTCCGAAGGCGGCTCGCAGTAGTCATTCACCCATGCAAAGGCCCTATCTACATCCATGAAGAGGTAACCATGAACGTCGATAAAAACCTGGAACAAGAAGTCCTGACCCGTCTGCTTCACGCTCATCCGAGCGGTTTGGGCAAAGAGGTTCTGGACAATTACCGGGGGGAAAAAGTCGTGGCCAGCACCCTCGCCGATTTGCAAAAGAGCGGCCTGATCCAGCATGGCAGTGTGGTGTGCAATGAAGCCGGTGAACACTCGTTGAACCTGCCGATCAAGCTCAGCGCTGCCGGCGTCGAAGCCGCCCGCAAACTCGACGGCGCCCAACTGTAGGAGTTGCCGCAGGCTGCGATCTTTTGACCTTGTTCTTCGCAGCCTGCACAAAAACCGGCAGATCCACTATCAGACGCAAGGAGAAATCCCATGCCTCGTGGAAGCAAAGACAAATACACCGCCGAGCAAAAGCGCAAGGCCGAACACATCGAAGACAGCTATGAAGACAAAGGTGTGTCGAAGGGTGAAGCCGAAGCCAGGGCCTGGGCTACGGTGAACAAACAATCCGGTGGCGGAGAAAAACCCGGTGGATCAGGGCGCAAGAAGCCAGCGGCGGCGAAGTCCGAGGATCGTAAAGAGTCATCGCGTCGGGCGGTTTCGTCGCGCAAGGGGCACTCACGTAACAGCACTGCCTCAAAAGATACCCAGACTGTCGAAAGCCTCAGGAAGGAGGCCAGCGCCAAAAAGATTCCCGGGCGTTCGACCATGCGCAAGGACGAATTGATCGAGGCGTTGCGCAAGGCTGGATAGCTCCGGCTTGTGTGGCAAGTCTGACGGCCCCATCGCTGGCAAGCCAAGCTCCCACAGGGGTCTGTGAGCCTCCCGGATTTTGCGTACACCGCCATCACCTGTGGGAGCTGCCTTGCAAGCGATGGCCATGTGTCAGACGCCGCGGCTCTCGCCGATGAGTGCATTGACCTCGGCCGCTCCCGGCGAAGTCGCCGGCCCCCACCGTGTCACAGCCAGCGCCGCCGCGGCGTTCGCACGGCGCGCCGCTTCGAACGCGGTTAAGCCTTGCGCCAACCCGGCAACCAACACTCCGGCGTGGGCATCGCCAGCACCGTTGCTGTCCACCGCTTTCACCGCAAACCCCGGCACATGCCGACGCTCGTCATGCTGTTGAATCCAGCAACCCTGCGGGCCATCGCGAACCACCAGCAACGTCTCCGCCGGCAGTAACAAGGCCAGACGATCCAGCCCCTCGCCAATGTCCGCCGCGCCGGTGAAGCGCAAGGCCTCGACACTGTTGCTCGTCCACACATCGATGCATGGCAGCAAGGCCTGCATCAACGCCGCATCGGGTGAATCCACCAGCGGCCCCGGATCGAACACAACGTTGACCGCCGCCGGCAATGCCAGCGTCCAGTCCATCAACGGTTGCGCCTTGCCGAGATGCAACAGGCTGTAGCCGCTGAGATAGACATAATCGCCCGCCTCTGCCGCCACACTGTTCAAATCATCAACCGTCGCCTCACCTTCAGCGCCGATGTACGAAATGAAACTGCGCTCCGCCGATGCATCGGTCAGTGCCACGCAGATCCCAGTGTCGCGCGGCGCCGGTTGAGCGATGCCAATCTGGATGCCTTCAAGCTGCATCGCCTGACGCGCCAGATCGCCGAACTGACCAACGCCGTGACGACCGAGATACACCACCGGCAAGCCGTTACGCACCGCCGCCGCCATCACATTGAAGCCGCCGCCGGCCTCGAAACTGGCCGATTTCGCCAGCACGTCGCCGCCGATCTGCGGCAGTTTGTCCACGGCCATGACCAGATCGATGATGACCTGGCCGGTATGCAACATCTTAGGCATGAGCATTCTCGTTCGATGCAGCGCGACGATCCCTGGCCCCGCCGAGTACCCAGTAAATCCCGCCGGCGACCACGAACGTCACGATCCAGCCCAGACCGTTGTGGCCCAACCACGAATCGGACAGGAAACCTTTGAACCAGACGTTTTCAGCGGTTGTGCCGATGGTCGTGAAGCTGAAACCGAGCACGATGGCAACCGCCCACGCGCCGAACGCGCGCCACTCGATACCGCCGCTGTACCAATAGGCACTGCTCGGGCTGACGTCGAGCAGGTCTTTCGGGCTGTAGTAATGACGATGGATCAGGTCGACAACGAAAATGCCGACCCACGCGGTGATCGGCACGGCCAGCAACGAAATGAAGGTAATGAACGGACCGTAAAAACTGTCAGCAATCAGCATGAAGTAAATCGAACCGGCAAAGATCGCCACGATGTCCACAACCACGGCATAAACGCGCTTTACCTTCAAACCCAGGGTCAGCGTGGTCAAACCGGCGGAATACACCGACAGGTTGTTCGACAGCAGCAAGCCGCCAAACGCGGTGATCAGATACGGCACAGCCATCCAGGTCGGCAGCATGTCTCGGATCGCCACGATCGGGTCCGTCGCCGAAGCGAGGTCGTTGTTGCCCACCGACAGCAGGCCGCCGAGGGTGATCAGCAGCACCAGCGGAATCCCCGCACCGAACGCCGCCGAAGCAACCAGGCGCACAGCCTTGACGCTGCGATGCTGATAACGCGACATGTCGGCGCCGGCGTTGGCCCAGCCGATGCCGGTGCCGGCCGCCATGGTGCCGATACCGATGATCATCGCGCTCATCGGCGCCGGCGTGGCATCGAACACTGCACTCCAGTCGATGGTGGCGCAGAGGAAACCGCCGACCAGAATGTTCAGCGCGCCGAACACATAGGTCGCCCATTTCTGGATCACCAACAACGTCGCGTGGCCGAGACCGGAAACGGACAACGTCAGCAGCACGAAAATCGCGATGAACAGCAGCGTCAGTGCCGGCGCGCTTTTCGCTTCAACCGGCGAGCCGAACAGGATTGAACACAACGACAGCAGCACGAACGCGGCCGTCGTGGTGTTGACGGTCTCCCAGCCCAGGCGCGACATCAGCGATACCAGTGTCGGGCCGATGTTGCCGCGTACACCGAAGATTGCCCGCGACAGGGTCAGGCTCGGCGCGCGGCCCCGACGGCCGGCAATCGAGATGATCCCCACCACCGCGAACGAACCGGCAGCGCCGACGATGGCGACAATGATTGCCTGCCAGATCGCCAGGCCACGAAAGGCCACCAGCGTGGCGCCCAGCGGCAGACCGAGGATGGAAATGTTGGCCGCGAACCAGACCCAGAACAGTTGCAGCGGATGACCGTTGCACTCGTCTTCCGGCACCGGTTCGATGCCACGGGTTTCCAGTTGCCCGGCGCTTTGCCCGGCGTTCGATGAACTCATGAAAAATGCTCCTGTTGCCTTTTTTGTGGTTGTGGCAATGACGCAAAACGATAAAACATCGCGGCCGTTCCTGGCCGTGTTTGCGCGATCCATTGCGGTTGAAATGGTGAATAGGTGAGGCGGCCATCGCGAGCAGCTCGGCGCCTACTGGCTCGCACGCTGTAGGAGCTGTCGAAGGCTGCTCCTACACGGGTTTTGTTTATCAGCGCAGGGTGAGGAGTCCTATCACGAGGGGCTCAAGATCCAGGTGATTGACGGTTTTGACGGTGCTGATCATCTGCGCCGGCCAACTCTCAAGTCCCAGGCAGGCCCCGAGCATGGCACCGAGAATCGCCGCGATGGTATCGGTGTCGCCGCCCAGACTGGCAGCCATGCACAGCGCATCGAACGCGCTCATTTCACCAACGGCCACTTGTTGCGCCAGGGCGAACGACACCACCACCGATTCCTGTGATGCCACCGACGTACCGATCACGTCGTACAGCAAATCCGCCAGCAGCGCCTTGTCGCTGTCGACGCTGATTGTCCGCGCCCAACTGATACGCGATGCGATACGGCCACCGGCAACCCAATGACCATGCGATTCGGCTTGCTGAGCGATTTGCTGACCGATGTTCAGCGCCTCGCCCAGATCCAGCCCATTGATACCTGCCGAGACTACCGCCGCCACCGCCGCCGCACTGGAAATCCCCAGCGTCGTGTTGTGAGTGACCTGACAGGCCTGAACCACCGCTGCGATAAATTTTTTTGGGTCGGCAACATCCGCCGCAATCCCCACCGGCGTGATGCGCATCGCCGCGCCATTGGTAGTGCCGTAACGCCCTGCCTCCTCCGGCGAATGACCGGCGAGGATCATTTCAATCGCGCGCTTGGTCGATGGACCGAGCAAATCCTGGGAGCCCTTGGCCTGCATCTCGGCTTCCCACTCGATCAATCGTTGCGCGAGCACCGCCGGTTCGATGCGGCCATTGCCCTCGATCAGCAGCTCACCGACCAGAATCGCCTGCTCAGTGTCATCGGTAATCGAGCCTTTGGGCATGTTCGCCGCAATCGGTTGCAACGGGCCGGCGTCCTGCAAATCAGAGATCGCGCCGAAACGCTCCTTGATGGTTTCGCGGTTCAGCGACTGCGTCGGCATGCCCAGCGCATCGCCCAGCGCCAGGCCATAAAATGCGCCGAGGGCACGGTTGAGGGGGGTCATTTCGGAACTCCAAACTGCAGATGCAAACGAAAATGCACCGGGTCGAGCAGACTTTCCACCTGCTCCATGAAACGGTTCTGCCGGTCGTACGTCGTGCGCAACGCCTTGAGGAACACTGTGCCTTCCGGCCGACCGAGCAATTCAGCGTCCGCCGCGCTCAACGGTTCGGCGCCGATCCACTGATCGCCACGCTCGCCGATGTAACCGTAAGCGGCCAGGGTAATGGTCAGGGAATTGTCGATCAGACCGACGCGCGGCAGGCTTTCCAGACCTCCGGTGGCCGGCATCAACGAACGCTCAAGCGACACCAGCCGACCCTCGTTGGAACGACGGCGACGGTCGAGGGTAATGAATTGGTCGGTGCCGAAAAGCGGCAACAAATCAGGCCGGGTTACCGCTTCAAGTCGCAGCACTTCAGTGTTGATCATCGCCCCGCTATCGGCCAAGGCTTGCGCCCAACCGTTGCGCTGATCAAGCACAACACCGTCATACGTCACGATCGAACCGACCCCACTCTGAGTGGCAATGTACTTGCGCCGCTTCAACTCGGCCAACGCCTCACGCAACGTGCCGCGGCTGACTTTGAATTCTTGAGCCAATTGATGCTCGCCAGGCAACAGAAAGCCGTCCTCCATGAGGCCGCTTTCGATGCGCCGAACCAGCTCGTCGACCACCCGTTGTTTCTTGTCGAATCGTACCTGTCTAATCATGTACAAATTGATAACCGAAACGGGCAGGAACGGGCAAGAAATATTTTTCGGAAGTGATCGAAGGTGGAAGCAATAACCCCGTCGTGCCTGGAACGCGGAGCGTCCCGGGATGCGTTCCCACGCGGAGCGCGGGAACGATCAAGTACGCCCGAAATTAGTTCGGTCGGCTGTCAGGCCGCCATCGCGAGCAGGCTCACTCCTACAGAAAAGCAAAAGCAACGCACGCGCTTTTCATCACTCAACAGGCCGAGTGTCAGCTCGCCTGCAGCTCTTGATCTTGATCCACCCGCCCCTTCGGAAGGCTGAGTGGAGGTGTTCATCCGGGGAAATGGCGCGCAGCGCCGGGCAGCGTCGGGCAGCGGAGCTGCACTCATCGACGAAGTCGATGCCCCCGCAGCAACGGATATGCACACGACCGAAAGATCAAAAGATCAAAAGATCGCACCCTGCCGCAGCTCCTACACGAAGCAAAATACACCGCAAGAGCATGAGCATGGTCGGCCCGAAGGCCGCCAAGGATCAACGCTGCTTCAGGCGATCAATCACCACAGCCAACAACAAAATCGACCCACGAATCACATACTGATAAAACGTATCAATATTCTTCAAGTTCATCGCGTTCTCAATAATCGCCAAAATCAACACCCCGGCGATCACATGCCGAATCATCCCGATCCCGCCGCTGAGCGAAACCCCACCCAGCACGCAAGCCGAAATCACCGTCAGCTCAAATCCCTGCCCGATCATCGGCTGCCCGGACGTCATGCGCGAGGCCAGAATCACCCCGGCCAACGCACCAATCACCCCATGCACGGCGAAAATGATGATCTTGGTGCGATCAACGTTCACACCCGCCAGCAATGCCGCTTCCTGATTGCCACCAATGGCCATCGTGTTGCGACCGTAAGTCGTGTAATTCAACAACCAACCAAAAAACAAAAAGCAAACGATGGTGATCAAAATCGGCACCGGCACACCAAACAGCTGACCGTTGCCAAACACGAAGAACGATTCCTGCGACACGCCCACCGCTTTGCCGTTGGCAAAAATGTATGCCAGCCCACGGACGATCTGCATGGTCGCCAATGTGGTAATCAGCGCATTGACCCGCAGCTTGGCGATCACAATCCCGTTGATCAGCCCGACAATAAGGCCCATCACCAACGCCGCACTGACACCGAGGAACACGCTGTTGGTGTCACGCATCACCACCGCCGCGACCACGCCGGCGCAAGCAATCACCGAACCCACCGACAAGTCGAAATGCCCTGACGCCAGGCAATACAACATGGTGCACGCGGCAATCCCGGTGGTGGAAATCGCCAGACCGAGGCCGCGCATGTTCAGCGGCGAAAGGAAGTTGTCGATCAGCAACGTACAGGCGACAAAGATACCGACGGCCGCGAGCAGCATGACCCAGTCATCTAGGAAACGCCGCATGTCCAATGGTTTGCGCTCGGTCGGCAGGGTTTCGTTTTGGGTTGTCATCATGGTCACCTCTTAGTTCGCCGCGCCGGCGCGTTGGCGCGGCAAAGCCAGTTGCAACAGGTTGGATTCATTGGCCTGGTCGCGGCTGACTTCGCCGCGCAAGGCGCCTTCGCAGAGCACCAGAATTCGGTCGGAAATACCCATGACTTCCATCAAGTCACTGGACACCACGATCACCGAAATACCGTCGGCGGCCAGGTTATGGATGATCTGGTAAATCTCGGCTTTGGCGCCGATGTCGATGCCGCGCGTCGGCTCGTCGAGCAGCAAGACTTTCATCGGCATCGACAGCCAGCGGCCGAGAATCGCCTTCTGCTGGTTGCCGCCGGAGAGGAACTTGATCGGCTGCCCGGCATGGGGTGTTTTCACTTTCAGGGCTTTGATCTGTTTCTCGGCGTTGCCCTTTTCCCACAGGCCTCGGATCAGGCAGCCAAGGCCCGAATGCGAACCGCGCGCGCTGATGTTGATGTTCTCCGCGACGCTGGCCAGCGGAATGATCCCCTCCTTCTTGCGGTCTTCCGGGCACAGCAGAATCCCGGCAGCAATGGCGTCACGCGGCGAGCGCAGTTTCAGTTCATGGCCGCGCAGTTCCAGGCGTCCGGCGGTGTTGCGTTCCAGGCCGCTGAGCAAACGAAACAGCTCTGTGCGCCCTGCCCCGACCAGCCCGAACAGGCCGAGAATCTCGCCTTTGTGCGCTTCGAAACTCACCGGCTCGCGCAGGCCCGGGCCAAGCAGTCCGTCGACTTTGAGCGCCACTGCGCCCCGCGGGCGACTGCGGTAATCGTAGATGTCCTGGATGTCGCGGCCGACCATGCACGTCACCAGTTGGTCGTGGGTCAGTTCACTCATGTCTTCGAACGTGCGGACAAAACGGCCGTCCTTGAACACGGTCACGGCGTCGCAAATGCGGAACACTTCTTCCATGCGATGGGAGACGTAGAGCACCACTTTGCCCTCATCACGCAGACGACCGATGATCGCCATCAAGCGATCGATCTCCCGCGCCGAAAGGCTGCTGGTAGGTTCGTCGAATGCGATCACGTGGGCGCCGCGCGACAGCGCCTTGGCGATTTCCACCAATTGCCGCTGGCCGAGGGACAGGCGTCCGACCTTGGTTTGCGGATCGATTTCGTCGGCCAGGCCTTTGAGGCACGCGAGGGCGTTCTGGCGTAATTCGCTGCGATTGATCAAGCCGAAACTCGCGGGCAAGTGGCCGAGAAACAGGTTCTCCGCCACGGTCATTTCCGGCACCAGGTGCAGCTCCTGATGGATCACCGCGACGCCACTGCTGATGCTGTCGGCCGTGGATTTGAACGCCATGGTTTGCTCGCCGATCTGCAGATCGCCGCTGCTCGGGATGTAAGCACCACCGAGGATTTTCAGCAGCGTCGATTTGCCGGCGCCGTTTTCGCCCATCAAGGCGTGCACTTGCCCGGGATGAGCGACGAAGCTGATGCCGTCGAGCGCCTTCACGCCAGGAAAGGTCTTGCCGATCCCGTTGAAGCGCAGGCTGCGGCCGCCGCTGTGTTGATGTGCATGTTTGTGTGTCTGTACTTGCGCGTGCATAAAGCCACCTCTTCACACCGATCAAACGGCCCCGTCGCCAGGGCCGTTGCTGCTTTCAACCTGCCTTCAGTTCCACAGGCCGATCTTTTCCAGCTCCTGCTTGAAGTTCTCGCGGGTGATCAGGGTGACGTCGTCCATGGCCGTATATTTCGGCGGCTCTTTGCCGGTGGTGACCCACTCGAACATCATCTCGGCAGTCTTGTAGCCCTCGATGTGCGGGCTTGGCAGCATCGAACCGAAGAAGCCGCTGTTAGGCTTCTTCAGCTCGCCGATGGCGTCGGTGCCATTGATACCAATGCCGATCACGTTGGCGGCCGCAAAACCGGCCGCTTCGGTGGCGCGCACGCCGCCGAGCACGGTGTTGTCGTTCATGCCGCCGATGATCAGGTTCTTCGCCGCGCTCGGCAGCTTGACCAGCGCCGAGTTGGTAGCGTCCATGCTGCCCGGCACGTCGAGGGTTTTCAGGGCGGCGAACAGAATGTGATCCTTCGGCATGCCGGCTTCTTCAAGGGATTTGACCGAGCCGTCGGTGCGCTTCTTGCCGGTGTCGAGTTCGTTGTAGGTGTTCACCACCGCGTAGGTGTCTTTCCAGTCCCAGTTACGCTTTTTCGCTTCGGCAGCCATCGCGGCGCCCTGCTTCTGGCCGACTTCGAAGGCGGCCATGCCGAGATACGGCACGTCTTCCATGAACTTGCCGTTGGCGTCGACGAAACGGTCGTCCACGGCGATCACTTTGAGGTCATTCATTTTGGCTTTGGCCATGATCGCAGGGCCGAGGGACACGTCCGGCGGGCAAATCACGAAACCTTTCGCGCCGTTGGCCGCGAGGCTGTCGATGGCCGAGAGGGTTTTTTCGCCATCAGGCACGGCGATTTTAATCAGCTCAAAGCCTTTGTCCTTGGCGGCTTTTTCGGCGAAGGCCCATTCGGTCTGGAACCACGGTTCTTCGGCTTGTTTGACGAGGAAGCCGATCTTCACGGTATCGGCGGCGAGCAGCGAACCGCTCAGACTGAATGCAGTGACCGCCAGGGCGGTGGTGCACAGGGATCGGATCCCGAAACGACGTTTCATAAGCAGACTCCTTGTTATTTTTTTTGAGCATTATTTGAAAAGCGTTGAAGCGATTGAAGCGTGTGGCGGCTGACTCTGATACAGGTTCTGATGCTTATCCTTATGGGCAATAGTCATATCGTATGATGATTGGATTTCAGACGGCGTTTGGGCTCTGAAAGTTCGTCATCAGTCGTGGTACATCACCGAGCGACCACCGTCGATGGTGATGCACGAGGCATTGATAAACGGAGCTTCGTCGCTGGCGAGGAACACGGCGGTCATCGCCACTTCGCTCGGCTGACCGATGCGGCGTGGCGGGTGCAGATCGAAGGCGCGTTGGCGCTCGGCGTGCGGGTCAGCAAAACCGTTCCAGTAATCGACATTGAGTTGGGTTTCGATGTAGCCAGGGGCAATCGCGTTAACTCGGATACCCTTCGGCGCATATTCGATACCGAGGGCGCGCGTCAGGCCGAGCAGGCCATGCTTGGCCACCGGATAGGGAAAACAGCCGGGAATGATGTGGCTTGAATGTGTCGAGGCGATGTTGATGATGCTGCCGACGCCCCGCTCGATCATGTGCGGCAGTACGGACTTGCAGCCATACCAGGCGCCGTCGAGGTCGATGGCGAAGCAGCGACGCCAATCGTCGTCGGTCATTTGCAGCGGATCGCGGAAAACGTTGACCCCGGCACAGTTGACCAGAACGTCGATACGCCCATGCAGCCCGATGGCCAGTTCAGCCATGGCGAGCAGATCCTGTTGCTGCGCTACATCCACCCGCATCGCTTGCACATCGGCGCCCTGGTCGCGCCAGAAGGCAGCAACGTGCTCGACCTTTTCGCCCTGGATGTCGCTGATAACCAATTTCGCCTGCTGCGACGCGAAGGTGGCGACAATCGCTTCACCGATGCCTTGGGCAGCGCCGGTCAACAGCACCACTTTATCTTTCAGGCGCTCGCCCTTCGCCGGTGCGGGCACCGGTGGCAGAGAAAGAGGTTCAGCCATGGATCACGGCTCCGCTGGGAAGCGGGATAGACGTTCGCTGCATCACTTCACCTGTTTTGTTCTTTTTAAGTGTGAGTGCGTGTTACTGCTGGGGCCGACTATAAACCCGACCGCCAAATAATCTCAATATATAATTTTGCATCCCATATGTTGGGATTTAACCCGCAAACCGCGTACAGACTTTTCCTGCAACGTCCATCCGCATCGACAGAACCGCACCGTCCAACGGGTGATTGCGTGGGCTCGCGGCACTGGTGACATAGAGGGTTTTCAAGTCTTCGCCGCCGAATACGCAACTGGTCGGGCGGCTGACAGGCAGATCAATGACGCGGTCGACATTGCCCTCCGGCGTCAGCCGCAACAGGCAGCTGCCGTCCCAGCGAGCGTTCCACACGTAACCTTCGGCATCCATCGCCGAGCCATCCGGGCCGCCGTGCTGGCTCTGATTCTGGCCGGGGCCGTTCCAGATATAAGCGGTGTCGAGGTTGCCGTCGGTGTGAATGAAATAGCGGTAGAGCGTGCTGTCGAGGCTGTCGCCGAACAGCAGCGTGGTGGCGTCGTCGCTCCACAATAAGGTGTTGGGGATGCCCAGACCGCGCAGCAACGGCGTGACGCGTGCGTCCGGGTCGATGCGAAACAGACCGCCGGAGCGGCGGATGATCGGCAGGTCTTCGCCCTGTTCGCCGATGTTGTTTTGCATGGTGCCGAGCCAGAGCCGGCCTTGTGCATCGCAACGGGCTTCGTTGGCGCGATTGCCGGGTTGCGGGTCGGCGACACAGAACAGCGTCAACCGTGGTTCGAGCCCTGGGGAATCGAGATCCAGCCGATAGATGCCGCTGCTCAGGGTCACTAAAGCATCGCCGCTCTCGCAGGGAACGAATGCCGATACATGTTCGGGCATTTGCCAGATTTCGACGTTTTGGCCGATCAACCGCAACGCCTGTTTACCGGCGATATCCACCCAGTACAGCGCCTGCGTGCGCACATCCCAGAACGGACCTTCGCCGAGTCTGGCGCGGTGTTGGGTGACGGAAGTCCAGGTCATGGCAATTCCTTGAGCATCAATTGTTGTTTTGTTTTTGTAGGAGTGAGCCTGCTCGCGATGGCGGCAGCACGGACAAAATAAATGTTGTCTACAATCGCGAGCAGGCTCACTCCTAGAAGAACTATATTGTCAGCCGGTTTTTCTGTCGGCCATCACTTGCGGATAAAAGCGCTTGATCGCCAGATCCGCGTTGTCTATCAGGGTCATGCAGGCCCACACACCCCGCGCGGCATCCCGGGCGGCGATGGCGTCAGCCATGTCTTTGTGAATCGGCAAGGTACGGCGCAATTCGTCCGGGTCGGCAGCAGACACTTCGAACGAAACGGCGAGCAACGCACCGAGGGCCGGCACCATTTGTTCGATGAACTGATTGTGGCTGGCGGCGAGAATGCATTCGTGGAAAAACTGGTCGGCGCGGTTGTAGTCAATGCCGCTGTCCACCGCGCGCTCAAGGGCGTGATAGGCGAGTTGCACGGCTTGCACTTGCTCGACGGTGGCCCGTTCGCAGGCCCAGCGCACGGCCATCGGTTCGATGGTTCGGCGCAGGTCGAGCAGGTCATCGACAAAGTTTTCCGGCAGACCGCTGCGCGACAGCCAACCCACCACTTGCGGGTCGAACAGATTCCAGCGACGCACCGGCAACACTCGGGTGCCAACCTTCGGCCCGACTTCGAGCATGCCTTTGGCCACAAGAGTCTTGATGGCTTCGCGGATGACGGTGCGACTGACACCCAGTTGCTCGCCCAGATCCGCTTCAACCTTGATGGTCTGCCCGGGCTTCACTTGGCCGGCGGCAATCCAGCAACCGAGCCAGTCGACGGTTGAGGCGTGAAAGCTGCTGGACATGGTCAACCTCGAATCGGATCGCGATGGAGGCTCACGCTAATGATCATATGATTGGGTGTCAACACCGAAATCAAAATGTAGGAGTGAGCCTGCTCGCGATTACGATGGGTCAGTGACGTATATATCGACTGACAAACCGCAATCGCGAGCAGGCTCACTCCTACAGGAAATGCCTTACGGCTCCAGCCCGATACGGAAAAACTCGCCACCGCTCCAGACACCAAGCCAGCGCTGCCCTTCAATCTCGCGACTCACCGCCAATTCCACCAACTGGTAAAACACATTGCGATGAATCAGCGCTTCAAGGTTCGTACGCACATGCACGTAAGGCGCAGGCTCCTGGGTAACCGGATCGGTCTCGACGCGAATCGGATGCTCGGCGCCCGCCTCGGTTGTTTCCTCGACGTTCGTGGTGAAGCGCAATACCTGCGTTTCGCCCTCGCCCTCCACATGGACGGCAATCGCCACGAACGGCGCATCGTCGACTTTGATGCCGACTTTCTCCACCGGGGTAATCAGAAAATAATCATCGCCGTCGCGGCGAATGATCGTGGAGAACAGCTTGACCATCGGCTTGCGCCCGATCGGTGTGCCCAGGTAATACCAGGTGCCGTCCCGGGCGATGCGCATGTCGATGTCGCCGCAGAAGTCCGGGTTCCACAAATGCACCGGCGGCAGGCCTTTGGTTTTGGGGATTTGCCCCAAGAGATCATTGGCTTTTTGCGGGCCACTCATGGCGTACTCCTTTTTGGATTATTGGTCGCTGATGCCCAACAAGCTGCGTGCGTATTGTTCCAGCGGCGGGCCGATCAGGTCTTCCGGCTTGTTGTCGTGGAACGTCAGTAAACCGCCACGACTCTTGATCCGTGCAGTATCGATCAAATACTGGGTGCTGGTCTCGATCAACATGATCTGAATCACGCCGCCGTCGATGCCGAGACGATCCACGGCTTCCTGATCGAGCCACTCATCGGAGTTGCCGATGCGATCGTCAGCCTTGGCGAAACGGGTGTACAGCAGATAATGCGCGCCGGCATCGCGGGCCTCGCCCATCGCCTGATCAAGGCCTTCCGGCGCGCGGGCGCGACGAACCATCGGGAAGTATTCGATAAAACCTTTGAACGCTTCTTCGGCCACAACGTTCGGTCGAGGATAGGCACCCCCCGGCGGAGCGAAGGCGCCTTGGGCGATAAAGATGAACGAGTCCGGCTGAATGCGGATGTTGTTCACGCGACGGCTGTCGCTGTGATCCAGCAATCCCGCGTCACTCATGTGATAGCGAGTGCCTTCGGCCATATCGCTGACATTCATGCAGCCGCCAAGCGCCAAAACGGCCAGCAGCAAAACCAGGCTACGCATCCTCATCCTCCAGAAGCCGGTGACGGAAAACCGGCGAATGGGCGTTGAATGCAGCTTTTGCGCCAGCTCTGCCTGAAGTGCGCGAATGGGTGTATCAGCCGCCGATGATCTTCATGACGGTCGCACCACCGGAGAACGCCACTTCCTGCTTGTCCCCCAACGCCTTGACCAACAACCGCTGCAACGCCGGCAAGGCCTCGTGACGCGGCTTGTCGAGCAGATCACCGACATAGTGGCGGTTACTCGACGAGAGGCAACCATGCAGCCAACCCGTGGATGACAGGCGCAATCGTGAGCAGGTTCGGCAGAACGGCACGCTTTCGTTGGCAATCACGCCAAAATGCCCGACACCCGGTATCGCGTAGCGCACAGCAGTGGCGTCCACCGGCGCATTGGCTTGCGCGTACTCATAACGCTCGCCGATCAATTCCAGCAATTGCTGCAGGCTGACGAATTGTTGCAGGAAAGCATTGGAATCCTTGGCCAGATGGCCCATGCGCATCAACTCGATGAAGCGCAACTCATAGCCGCGCTCCAGACAGTAATCGAGCAGCGGCATCACCTGATCAAGATTCTGCCCGCGCAACGGCACCATGTTGACCTTGATTTTCATCCCGGCGCCCGCCGCTTCGTCCATGCCATGAAGCACCGTCGCCAGATCGCCGCCACGGGCGATGCCGCGAAACGCGTCGGCGTCCAGTGTATCGAGGGAAACGTTGATACGCCGTATTCCGGCGTCGACCAGCAGGGGCAATTTTTTCGCGAGGAGCTGACCGTTGGTGGTCAGGCTGATGTCGTCCAGGCCCATCTTGCCGACGGCCTGCATGAATGATTCAAGCTTCGGGCTGACCAGCGGCTCACCGCCAGTAATACGCAGCCGCTCGATGCCGGCGGCTTCGATCAGATAGGCCACACCGCGCGCCATGGCTTCGGCCGACAGCTCATCTTGCGCAGCCACCAGCCGCTTGCCGTTAGGCACGCAGTAGGTACACGCGTAATTGCAGGCTGAGGTCAGACTGATCCGCAAATTGCGAAAACGCCTGCCTTGACGGTCAACGATCATGGATCACTCCGGCGAAAAAATAGCGAACCACTAAAACTTGACTCACAAATCAAGTTTTAGCAAGCCCTATGCCTGAGTATATTCCTGCGGTACTGCGCCATGTAGGGAAAACATGGCGCATAAAACAACTGAATGGCTCAGCTGCTTGGAATTTCGGGGTCGCGCTTGCGCTTGTTGCCCATGCGAACACCAATATCCATCAGGAACTGGAAGAAACCTTCCTGATCTTCCAGCACGTTGCTCCAGAACGGCGAGTGATACAGCGCCACCGCGCCGTGCACCAGCGCCCAAGCCGCGCAGTAATGGAAGTAAGGCGGTACGTCTTCAAGCTTGCCTTCGCTGATGCGGCCCTTGATGAGCAACGTCAGGCGTTCGAAGTTCGAGGCGCGGATCTTGTGCAACTCCTCGACCATTTCCGGCACTTGATTGCCCTTGACCACCTTCTCTTCCAGGCGGTCGAACAAGCGGTAGCGTTGCGGGTCGCGCATACGGAATTCAAAGTAGGCGCGGGACAGCGCTTCCTTGTCCTTGTCGACATCGGCCGAATGCAGCAACGCGTTCAAATCGCGCTCGTAATCGAGCATCAGGCGCAGATAGATTTCGGCCTTGGATTTGAAGTGCTTGTAGATCGTGCCTTTGCCGATACCCACGGCATCAGCAATCATCTCGACGGTGACACTGTCTTCACCTTGTTCGAGGAACAGCTTGAGCGCGGTATCGAGAATTTCTTGCTCGCGGCGACGAAACTCACGGACCTTACGAGGTTCTTTGTGCATAAGAAAAGGTCTGTAGGGGTCAAAATTCGAAGCCGCGTATTATGCCTAACTTGCACAAAAAAGCACGGATCATCGACTAAATCTGTGTTTCACGTTCATTTCACGAACGAACGCAGCGTAATGAGAACTCATCTGAAGCAGATGTATTCCAAATTTGTTTAAAAACCGCGTTCGACCCGCTGGACTAGGCGCCAGACTGATCAATACTTCAAATGTCGGCCGGCATCTCCCCCAAGTGCCGGGCCGATAAAGGTACCAACGGACCGCGTGCCTTTGTTTTACTCCTAATGGTCTTAACCCGGATTCACCCCCCAGAACCCGGGTTTTTTTTGCCTGCGATTTGATGCGCGGCTCCTACAGGGGTTGTCTTACATGGGCCAGGGGGAACAGGCGCTTGAAGTTTTCTGTGGTCTGCTCGGCAAATCGCTCGTAGGACTCACCGCGCAACATCGCCAGAAACTCTGCCACTTCTCGCACATATTGCGGCAAGTTCGGTTTGCCGCGATGGGGAATCGGCGCCAGGTAGGGCGAGTCGGTCTCCACCAGCAGGCGATCCGCCGGGACTTTGCTCGCCACATCGCGCAAGGCTTCGGCATTGCGAAACGTCACGATGCCGGACAGGGAAATGTAATAGCCCATGTCCAGCGCAGCCTTAGCCATGTCCCAGTCTTCGGTGAAGCAATGCAGCACACCGGCCTGGGGCAGCGCGGCTTCGCGCAGCAGTTCGAGGGTATCGGCGCGTGCGCCACGGGTGTGAATGATCACCGGTTTCCCTGTTTGCTGCGCCGCTTGCAGGTGCAGACGGAAGGATTCCTGCTGCAATTCGGCGGCCTCCGGTTCGTAGTGATAGTCCAGACCGGTTTCACCGATGGCCACCACGCGCGGATGATTGAGCTCCTGCAACAACCAATCCAGCGCTGGCGCAGCGCCCGGCTGCACGTCCAGCGGATGCACGCCGACCGAGCAATCGACGTCGTCGTAACGCTCGGCCAGGGCTTTGACATCAGCGGCGTTGTCGACGCTGACGCCGATGCACAGGAAATGCCCGACCCCGCGCTGGCGGGCCGCATCCAGTGCGGCATCCAGAGACCCGTCATGGGCGGCAAGGTCGAGGCGGTCAAGGTGACAATGGGAATCTACGAGCATAAAAAAGGCTGCAACTTACATCGTATGAGTGGGACGGTCGGACTTGAGGGCTCCGGCCAGATGAGTTTCGATGCGACTGCGGGCGGTATTGTCGCCTTCATTGAACTGAACGCCGACACCGGCCGCGCGATTGCCCTGGGCACCTTTGGGCGTGATCCAGGCGACTTTGCCGGCCACCGGGATTTTCTCGGCCTCGTCCATCAGATTCAGCAACATGAACACCTCGTCACCCAACTTGTAGCTCTTGTTGGTCGGGATGAACAAGCCGCCGTTCTTGATGAACGGCATGTACGCGGCATACAGCACCGACGTGTCCTTGATCGTCAGGGACAGGATGCCGTTTCGCGGCCCCGGATTCACGGGTTCATTCATGCTCACCTCCACTGCTGATGTGCAGAGTCTAGGCACACACGGTCATTTATGACCAGGCAAAGCCACCCATTGCACCAGCAACGCTTCAAGCAACAGCGCTGGGTTGAGGTTGGCCTTGCTCAACACTTTCTGGCGCTGGGCGAGAATCCAGTCCTGAATATTGAGGACTTTGCCCTGGGCGCTTTTTTGCGCCAGGTACTGTAAGACCTTGCGCATGTCGCTCAAGCCGAGGCCGGCTTCGTCCTGAGTCAATTGATAACGCAGGATCAGGCTCGACCAATCGCAGAACCAGTCAAACAGGCGCAGCATCGGGATGTTCTTCCATTCTTCGGCCAGTTGGGTGGGCGATTGCTGCTGCTTGAGCAACTTCTTCACCCCTTCAACCACCTGAGCCCGCTGCTCGCGTACACCCTGCGATTGCAGGTTGACCGCCATCAGCGGTGACCCCGCCGCCAGGGTCAGCAGTTCGCCGCGCTCGTCTTCGGAGCAGTCTGGCAGTGCGTCGGCGAGCCACTTCAGACTCATGGCCTCGCCCGGCAACGGGCAGGCCTGCTGCACGCAACGACTCTTGATCGTCGGCAACAAACGGCTTGGCTGGTGACTCACCAACAGCAGCACCGTATCGCCGGAAGGCTCTTCGAGGCTTTTGAGCAAGGCGTTGGCGGCGTTGATGTTCATCGCCTCGACCGGTTCGATCAGCACAACCTTGCGACCGCCCATTTGCGCAGTCTGCACCACGAATCCGACGAGATCGCGTACCTGATCGACCTTGATCGCCTTGTCGGCTTCTTCAGGTTCGAGAATGTAGTTGTCAGGATGGCTGCCGGCTTTGAGCAACAGGCAGGATTTACATTCGCCGCAGGCTTCGAGCCCGATCGGACACTGACACAGCAGCAGATTCATCAGACGCTCGGCCAAGGCGCGCTTGCCGATACCGGCCGGGCCATGCAGCAGATAGGCGTGAGCGTGCTGACTCCGTCCGGCCAGGTGCTGCCAGAGGTTGTCCTGCCATGGATAGGCCTCAGCCACGGCTCAGCTCCAGCAAACGCGGCAATAACTCGTCCAGCGATTGCTGAACCGCTGCAAGCGGTTGTCCAGCGTCAACGATTGCATAACGCGAGGGGTCGGCCTCGGCGCGCGCCAGGAATGCACTGCGCACCGCTTCGAAAAACGCGCGGCCTTCCAGCTCGAAACGATCCAGTCGACCACGGGCACTGGCGCGGGCCAGACCGATTTCCACGGGCAGATCGAAAATCAGTGTCAGATCCGGACGCAGATCGCCTTGCACAAAATTTTCCAGACTGGCGATGCGCTCCAACGACAAACCGCGCCCACCGCCCTGATAGGCGTAGGTTGAATCGGTGAAACGGTCGCACAGCACCACCGCGCCACGTGCCAATGCCGGGCGGATCACCTCGGCCAGATGCTGGGCACGGGCGGCAAACACCAGCAACAACTCGGTGTCAGGATTCATGACTTCGTCGACCGGAGCCAGCAGTACTTCGCGAATGCGCTCGGCCAGCGGTGTGCCGCCAGGCTCGCGGGTCAGCACTACCTCGATACCGGCGGCGCGCAGGCGCTCGGCGAGGTATTCGCGGTTGGTGCTTTTGCCCGCGCCTTCCGGGCCTTCCAATGTAATAAACAAGCCAGTCACAGGCAGTCCTTTATCAAAGTCATTGCGCTTTTTGCGGTGCGGCAGCGTCCGGGGTCGACGCGGGTTCCTGCGGTGGCACCTGTGGCAGGGATTCCGGCGCGGTGTTCGGTGACGCCGCCGGAATCGCCTCTTCGGCAGCAGGTGCCACTTGCGGTGTTACTGGCGCTTCGGCCGGTGTCGGCGCCGGGCTGGAACGGTAATCGGCACGACGCTTGAGCTGGAATTCGCGCACCGCATTGTTGTGCGCATCCAGATCGTCGGAGAACACATGGCTGCCATCGCCACGGGCGACAAAATACAGGCTGGTGCCGGCAACCGGATTGAGCGCGGCGTGAATCGCTTCGCGCCCGACCATCGCAATCGGCGTCGGTGGCAAACCGGGAATCATGTAAGTGTTGTACGGCGTGGCTTCCTTGAGATGCGCGCGGGTCAATTTACCGGTGTAACGATCGCCCAGACCGTAGATCACCGTCGGATCGGTCTGCAACTGCATGCCCAGACCCATGCGACGCACGAACACGCCGGCAATCTGCCCGCGCTCCTGCGGCACACCGGTTTCCTTCTCGACCAGCGAAGCCATGATCAGCGCTTGATACGGTTCGGTGTACGGCACATCAGCGGAGCGGTTTTGCCATTCTTTCGCCAACACCTCATCGAGACGGTCGAAGGCTTTCTTCAACAGTTCAGCGTCGGACATGCCACGTACAAAACGGTAGGTATCCGGGAAGAACCGGCCTTCAGGAAAGAGTCCGCGATGACCGATCTTCTCCATCACGTCACTGTCACTCAAACCATTGAGGGTTTGCGTGAGCTTTTCGTCTTTGGCCAGCGCAGCGCGCACCTGATGGAAGTTCCAGCCTTCGACCAGGGTCAGGCTGTACTGCACGACATCGCCGCGCTTCCACAGATCAATCAGACCGTTGACGGTCATACCCGGCTGCATGCGGTATTCACCGCTGTGAATCGGCGTGCCGGCGAGATTGAAACGCCAATAGACGCGCAACCAGAAAGCATCCTTGATGACGCCATCGGTTTCGAGCTCAAGAAAGGTACGGGTCGGTGTGGAGCCTTTGGGGACATCCAGCAGTTCTTCCTGCGTGATGTTCAGGGGCTGTTCCAGCGCCGAATGGATTTTCCAGGCGCTGGCGCCCAACAGCAGCCCTGCCAGAACCAGTCCGGTTTCCAGCAGCAGCAAGAGTTTACGTCTCACGAATCAAGCATCCAGTAGCGCGCGGGCAATGGTTTGCAGTTTACGGGTGAGCGGGCCAACCGGCCAGCGCAGAGCGGCATAAGCGTTTACCGGCCAGATGCCATAAACGCTGTTGCAGACGAAGACTTCATCAGCCCATTGCAGCTGTTCGAGGCTGATGTCGGTGATTTGTACGGGGATAGCCAACGACTCGGCCTGAAACAATATTTCGGCACGCATCACACCGGCAACGCCGCAACGCTTCAGATCGGCGGTGATCAGCACACCGTCTCGCACCATAAACAGATTGCTGAATACGCCTTCGATCACGCGTCCCGCCTGGTCGAGCATCAGCCCTTCGGCGTGTTCGGCGTCCTGCCATTCCGCACGGGCGATGACTTGCTCCAGACGATTCAGGTGCTTGAGCCCGGCGAGCAAAGGCTGGGTGGACAGCCGTGTGGCGCAGGGAAACAAGCGAATACCCTGCTCGCCGTGGGCCGCAGGATACGCAGCGGGTGGATTGCCTTGCAGAATGCGCCGGCCTTGCGCAGTCGGATCAGGCGCATAACCACGCAGACCATCGCCACGGGTCAGGATGAGCTTGAGCACGCCCTCGCCCATCGCCGAGGCATAGGCCAATAATTCAGTACGAACCAGATCGATATCCGCCGCAATCGCCAGGCGCATGCAGCCATCGGTCAGACGCGTCAGGTGACGATCCAGCAGCAACGGCTGGCCGCCACGCACGGCGATGGTCTCGAACAGACCGTCGCCGTAAGCCAGGCCGCGATCTTTCAGCGACAGAGCGTGCGCCGGCTGACCGTCGACCCAGCTGTCCATCAGCCTGCGAACCGACGGAACGCCAGCGTACCGTTGGTGCCGCCGAACCCGAAGGAGTTGGACAGCACGACATCGATGTCCATGTTGCGCGCGGTGTGCGGCACAAAATCGAGATCGCAGCCTTCGTCCGGCTCGTCGAGGTTGATGGTCGGCGGGGCAACCTGGCTGTTGATCGCCAGCACACTGAAGATCGCCTCGACCGCGCCCGCCGCACCCAACAGGTGACCGGTCATCGATTTCGTCGAACTGACGGCCAGCTTATAGGCGTGATCGCCGAACACGGTTTTCAACGCATTGGCTTCGGCGAGGTCGCCGGCCGGCGTCGACGTGCCGTGGGCGTTGATGTACTGAACCTGATCGGCGTTGATCTTCGCGTCGCGCAGCGCATTGGCAATGCAACGGGCGGCACCGGCGCCGTCGGCAGGTGGCGAAGTCATGTGGAACGCATCGCCACTGGTGCCAAAACCAATCAGCTCGGCGTAGATGGTCGCGCCACGCGCCCTGGCGTGCTCCAGCTCTTCAAGCACCAAGGCACCGGCGCCGTCGGACAGCACAAAACCGTCGCGCCCCTTGTCCCAAGGACGGCTGGCGCGGGTTGGGTCATCGTTGCGGGTCGACAGTGCGCGGGAGGCACCAAAGCCGCCCATGCCCAGACCGCACGCGGCCATTTCGGCACCGCCGGCGATCATCACGTCAGCTTCGTCGTACATAATGTTGCGCGCCGCCATCCCGATGCAGTGCGTACCAGTGGTACATGCGGTGGCGATGGCGTAGTTAGGCCCCTGTGCACCCAAATGGATGGACAGAAACCCGGAAATCATATTGATGATCGAGCCTGGAACGAAGAATGGCGAAATTCGACGCGGGCCGGAATCATGCAGGGTACGGCTGGTTTCTTCGATGTTGGTCAGGCCGCCGATCCCCGAACCCATGGCTACGCCAATGCGCTCACGGTTGGCATCGGTGACTTCCAGACCTGCGTTGCGAACGGCTTGAAAACCTGCCGCGAGACCGTACTGGATGAACAGGTCGAGCTTGCGTGCTTCCTTGACCGAGAGATATTCCTCGACATTGAAGCCCTTTACCGAGCCGCCAAAACGGGTGGAATAGGCAGAAAGGTCGGTGTGTTCGATCAGACCAATGCCACTGCGGCCAGCCAGAATGCCCTGCCAACTGCTCGGCACATCCGTGCCCAGTGGCGACAACATACCCATACCGGTGACTACGACGCGTCTACGCGACACAGCACTCTCCTTTTTCAAATGACGACTTTGCATCAGGCCTAAAGAAAAAACCGCACGCCATGATGGCAGTGCGGTTTTTCCATGACAGCAAGCAACGATTACAAACTATTACGCCTGGTGGCTAGTAACGTAGTCGATTGCAGCTTGTACAGTAGTGATCTTTTCAGCTTCTTCGTCAGGGATTTCGGTCTCGAATTCCTCTTCCAGAGCCATCACCAGCTCAACGGTGTCAAGGGAGTCGGCACCCAGGTCTTCAACGAAGGAAGCAGTGTTGACCACTTCTTCTTCTTTAACGCCCAGTTGCTCGGCAACGATTTTCTTGACGCGCTCTTCGATGGTGCTCATACCTTGTTTTCACTCCTAATGGACAAATTCAGGCAGCTGGCCAGGGCGTAAGTGTATAGAAAGACTTTTCAGCTTTTCAACTGAAAGCTTCACTCCTCGAACCCCGTGGCCCGCCGCCTATAAATAGATTGCAGCTTTATAACGGATTTTAGACAGCTCGTATGACATTTTTTTGAAGCAATCCGTCACATTTTACTTACATGTACATCCCGCCGTTCACCGGGATTGTAGCCCCAGTCACGTAGGCTGCACCGTCGGAAGCAAGAAAAGCGACCACGGACGCGATCTCTTGAGCCTGCCCCAGACGACCCAGCGGAATTTGCGCCTGCAAGGCTTCACGTTGCGCTTCAGGCAGTTCGCGGGTCATATCGGTGTCGATGAACCCTGGGGTCACCGAGTTGACCGTAATCGAACGCGAACCGACTTCACGCGCCATCGCACGGCTGAAACCTTCCAGGCCGGCCTTGGCGGCGGCGTAGTTTACTTGGCCTGCGTTGCCCATGGCACCCACTACCGAACCAATACTGATAATCCGGCCCCAGCGCGCCTTGGTCATGCCGCGCAAAACACCCTTGGACAGGCGATATAGACTGTTCAGGTTGGTATCGATAACGTCATACCACTCGTCATCTTTCATGCGCATCATCAGATTATCGCGAGTGATACCGGCATTATTGACCAGAATCGCCGGCGCGCCGAACTGTGCCTGAATGGCCGCGATCACTGTGCTGACCGATTCGTCGCTAGTGACATTCAGTTCCAGGCCCGTGCCCTGGATACCATGCTCTTTCAGGGTCGCGGCAATGGCCTCGGCACCTTTGGCGGACGTCGCAGTACCGACGACAATGGCGCCCTGACGACCCAGTTCCAGCGCGATAGCCTGACCGATGCCACGACTTGCACCGGTGACCAGTGCAACTTTACCTTGCAGACTCATGCAAGTTTCTCCTGATTCAGGCTTGCGCTGCGCGGGCGGCAGCGAAAGCATCTGGGGTGTTGAGGTTGGAAGTCGATACGCCTTCGGCGCAACGTTTGTTCAGGCCGGCCAGTACTTTTCCAGGACCGCACTCGACCAGATTGGTCGCGCCCTTGGCCGCCAGTGCCTGTACCGATTCGACCCAGCGAACCGGCTTATACAATTGCTCCAGCAGATCGCGCTTGAGGGTCTCCAGATCCGCCGGCACCGCAGCGCTGACGTTCTGTACCACCGGGATCTGCGGCGCCTGCCAGTCGATGGCAGCGATGGACTCGGCGAAGCGCTCGGCGGCCGGGCGCATCAGCTCGCAGTGCGACGGCACGCTGACCGGCAGCGGCATGGCGCGTTTGGCACCGCGCGCCTTGCAGCCTTCGATGGCGCGATCCACAGCAGCCTTGGCACCGGCGATCACCACTTGGCCCGGGGAGTTGAAGTTGACGGCGCTGACTACGTCGCCCTGAGCCGCTTCGGCACAGGCCGCCAGGACGTCCGCATCTTCCAGTCCGAGAATGGCGGCCATACCACCCTGCCCGGCCGGAACGGCTTCCTGCATCAGCTGACCACGGCGCTCAACGAGCTTCACCGCGTCCGCCAGGCTCAGGCTGCCGGCAGCAACCAGCGCGCTGTACTCGCCCAGGCTGTGACCGGCAACAAATGCCGGGCGCGCACCACCTTCGGCCAGCCACAGACGCCACAGGGCGATCGAGGCAGTCAGAATGGCTGGCTGGGTTTTGTCGGTTTGATTGAGCAGCTCTTCCGGCCCTTGCTGGGTCAGCGCCCAAAGGTCGTAGCCGAGTGCATCGGAGGCTTCTTTGAATGTTTCGAGGATCGACGGGTATTGCGCGCCCAGCTCGGCCAGCATGCCGAGGGACTGCGAGCCCTGTCCTGGAAAGACGAATGCGAGGGAAGCAGACATGTAACAAGCCCCTAATGATCTTGTCGTCGGAGAAATGGCGCCCTGCTTTGAGGACGCAAGAAACTGACAGTTTGGATGGCCCTTTGAACCGGGCGGTCACATTTAAGCATTGTCAGACGAAAACGCCTAAGACAACAAATCCTCCAGACGACCGTGAATGCGCCCGGGCAGGTTCTCCTGAATCTCGATCAAGGCCCGCTGAATCGCACTCTGGAAGCCCTGAACACCGGCCGAACCATGACTTTTCACAACGATGCCCTGCAAACCCAGGAAACTCGCACCGTTGTGTCGCGCCGGGGCCAGATCGGCCTGCAATCGCTTCATCAATGGCAGCGCCAAAGCGCCGATTGCGCGGGAGGCAAGGTTTTTCTTGAACAGCGCTTCAATGCGCGAGGCGATCATGGTCGCCAGTCCTTCGCTGGACTTGAGCAGAATATTGCCGACAAACCCGTCGCAGACCACAACGTCCGCCTCGCCCCGATACAACCCGTCGCCTTCGATAAAGCCGATGTAATTGATGCCTCGCGCCGCTTGCAGCAAGGTCGCGGCGAGCTTGACCTGCTGATTGCCCTTGATGTCTTCCGTACCGATGTTCAGCAGTGCCACTCGCGGCCGGGAAATACCCAATGTCTGCGCTGCGACCGAGCCCATGACGGCGAACTGCAGCAACTGCTCGGCACTGCAATCGACGTTGGCTCCCAGGTCGAGCAACTGGCAATAACCGGCCTGGGTCGGAATGGCGGCAACCATCGCCGGCCGATCAATGCCGGGCAAGGTTTTCAAGACAAAACGTGACAACGCCATCAGCGCCCCGGTATTGCCGGCACTGACACAGGCTTGCACCTTGCCATCGCGCAGCATTTCAAGGGCGACACGCATCGACGAATCCGGCTTGCCGCGCAAGGCCTGGGCGGGTTTTTCGTCCATGGTAATGACTTCGGACGCCGGCATGATCGTCAGGCGTGCGCGATCGGCAGCCGATTGGCCGGAGATCAATTCTTCTAAAAGGGAGGGTTGACCGACGAGGGTCAGGTGCAGCGAGGGCGTAGCAGAAAGGCAAGCAAGGCTGGCCTGAACAATGCTGCGGGGACCGAAGTCCCCGCCCATTGCGTCAATCGCGATGACTTGAGCGGACAAGTGATTACTCGTCAGCGCCCTTGTCGATCACTTTACGGCCACGGTATACGCCTTCTGGCGATACGTGGTGACGCAGGTGAACTTCACCAGTGGTTTTTTCTACAGACAGGGTGCTTGCCTCGAGAGCGTCGTGCGAACGGCGCATGTCACGGGCGGAGCGGGATTTTTTGTTCTGCTGAACAGCCATAATTGATTAACTCCTAAACGTTTGGGTCACGCTTTAACTGCGCCAATACACTGAACGGGTTGGACCGCGTTACCTCGTCCTCGCTCGGTTCGGGCTCATCTGCTCCCGCCGGCTGCTGGCATTCTTCCGGATGATGAGCAGGCACAATGGGCAAGGCGAGCAGAAGCTCCTCCTCGATCAGTGACTGCAGATCCAATGGATCTTCGCCCAGTTCCAGCACGTCATAACCTTTCGGTAACGACTGGGTATTCGCACCCTCCTTCACCACCGCGTAACTGCATTCGCTGTGGATCGGCAGGGTGACCAGCTCAAGACAACGCTGGCAAACCATTTTGACTTCGGTGTCGATAAAACTGTGGATCACCACAGATTTACGTTCATCTCGTTCAAAAACGAATTTGGCCTGCACCGTACCGACATCGTCGGAAAGCGGGTCGCAGAGTCTCTTCAAATCGGCCAGCAGCAGTTCACCTTGAAGGGTGGTGCCACGGTCAGCCAATTTGCGCGGGTCAACGTGAGGTGGAATCGGGTCATTCAACATAGGCGCAGCATTATAGGGATGCACCCGGCCATGTCAAAGGAAATTGCGCCCTGTCCGTCACTTACGAGCGTCCGCTAGAATCCCCTCCTGCCTCAGGAGATGCGAATGCTGCCTTTATTACTCGCTTCAAGCTCAAATTATCGCCGTGAATTGCTCGCCCGCCTGCAACTGCCATTCAGCTGCAGCTCACCGGATATCGACGAAAGCAACCGCCCGGGCGAGTCTGCCATCGATCTGGTCAGACGCCTGGCCGAACAAAAAGCCCGGGCACTGGCCGATACCCATACCGCTCATCTGATCATCGGCTCGGATCAAGTCGCCGTACTCGGCGAGCGAATCATCGGCAAGCCGCACACCTTCGAAAAGGCACGCGAGCAACTGCTGGCCGCCAGCGGCGCCAGCGTCACCTTCCTGACCGGTCTCGCCCTGCTCAACAGCCAGACCGGCGAATGCCAGGTCGACTGCGTGCCGTTCACCGTGCACATGCGCGCACTGGATCAGGCCGCCATCGAACGCTACCTGCGCGCCGAACAACCCTATGATTGCGCCGGCAGCTTCAAGGCCGAAGGACTGGGCGTAAGTCTGTTCCAGCGCACCGAAGGCCCGGACGCCACAAGCCTCATCGGCTTGCCGCTCATCCGCCTGATCGACATGCTCACGGCAGAAGGCATTCAAATCCCCTGAAACGCAAAAAATTGCAGCCACGACCCGCCCCACGCTGGAGCCGTCGCGGGCTGCGACCCTTTGACCTTAAGACAAACTACCGCAACGAAGGCCCGCCGAACCCCATCCACATCGCCAACTGCTCAGCCACGCTGGCCCCGAGCTTCTTCGAAAAGCGATCAAACGGCGATTCCTGAACGGTAAAGTCCACCAGCTCTTTCTCGCCAATCACATCTCGCGCCACGGAACTGGCATTGCCCAGACCATCAATCAGCCCCAACGGCAACGCCTGTTCGCCCGACCAGACCAGTCCGGAGAACAATTCCGGATGCTCCTTATCCTTCAGACGATCGCCACGACCCTGCTTCACGCTGTTGATGAACTGCTTGTGGGTCGTATCGAGCACGCCCTGCCAGAACGCGGTCTCTTCAGGCTTCTGCGGCTGGAACGGATCGAGGAACGACTTGTGCTCACCCGAGGTGTAAGTGCGTCGCTCGACACCCAACTTCTCCATGGTGCCGACAAAGCCATAACCGGCCGCCGTCACCCCAATCGAGCCGACCAGACTCGCCTTGTCGGCATAGATCTGATCCGCCGCGCTGGCGATGTAATAGGCACCGGAGGCGCCGAGATCGGAAATCACGGCGTACAGCTTCGTTTCCGGATGCAGTCCACGCAAACGCTTGATCTCATCGTAGACATAACCCGACTGCACCGGACTGCCGCCAGGGCTGTTGATGCGCAACACCACGCCTTTGACCTTTTTGTCTTCGAACGCAGCGCGCAGGCTGCCGACGATGTTGTCGGCGCTGGCCGGCTCCTTGTCGGCAATCACGCCAGTGACGTCGATGAGCGCTGTGTAATTCGGGCCGCGAGTCGCACTCTTTTCAATGTCCATCAGCGGCGTGAACAAAATCAGCGCGACAAACAGGTAAACAAAAGTCAGCAGCTTGAAGAAGATTCCCCAGCGACGGGAGCGACGCTGCTCCTGGACCCCAGCCAGCAAGGTTTTTTCAAGCAGCTTCCAGCTCTTTGCGTCACCGTCATCGGCACTTGCCTTGGTCGGTGCTTTCCATTCGTCGGTCATGCCATCCACCCCAAAAACGTATTAAGACTGCTGGCCCAGCCAGGCATGCAATTCGGAAAAACGATCCACTGACAGGCGCGGTTCAAAAGCCTGTAACGCCTCAATCGATTGCGCGCCATAACTGACCGCCACCGACCCCATGCCGGCATTGCGCGCCATTTGCAGATCAAAAGACGAATCCCCGACCATCAGCGCCTGCTCGGGCGCCACGCCACAATGGGCGAGAATTTGCTCAAGCATCAGAGGGTGCGGCTTGCTCGCGGTTTCATCGGCGGCGCGGGTGATATCGAAATATTCGTCCCAGCCGTGAGCCTTGAGCACTCGATCAAGCCCGCGACGGGCCTTGCCGGTTGCCACGGCCAAGTGATACCCGTCATCGCGAAAGGAAGCCATTGACTCGACGACACCTTCGAACAGGGGCGACGGCACGGCTTCCGAGGCGATGTAGTGATCGGCGTAGTGCTGACGGAACGCAATCAGCTCACCGTCGCCAATTTCGGGATACAAGGTACGAATCGCTTCCGGCAAGCCCAGGCCGATAATGCCCTTGACGGCAAAATCATCACGCAGGACAAAACCCGATCGCTCGGACGCCACGTGCATCGACTCGACGATCCGGCCAATGGAGTCAGCCAGAGTGCCGTCCCAATCGAAAATCAGCAGTTTGTAATCAGGGTGCCGCACTGAGGCGCTCCACGGTCTTGGCCCACATGTCATCCACCGGGGCCTGCAAGGTGAGTTTGCCACCGTCGGGCAACGGCACGGTCAGCATGTAGGCGTGCAGGAACAGACGTTTGCCGCCCAGATCGCGGATCTCTTTGGTGAAATCGTCATCACCGTATTTGCTGTCACCGGCGATGCAATGCCCGGCGTGCAAGGTGTGCACACGAATCTGGTGAGTACGGCCGGTGACAGGCTTGGCCTCGACCATGGTCGCGAACTCGCCGAAACGGCGCAGCACCTTGAACAGGGTCAGTGCTTCCTTACCCTCTTCGTTGACCTCGACCATGCGCTCGCCGGAGCGCAGATTACTCTTGAGCAATGGCGCGCGGACTTGCTTGATTGAAGTCGCCCAGTTGCCGCGCACCAGCGCCATGTAGCGTTTGTCGATGCCATCGCCGCGCAATTGCTCGTGCAAGTGACGGAGCATGCTGCGTTTTTTGGCGATCATCAGCAGACCAGAGGTATCACGATCGAGGCGATGCACCAATTCCAATTCCTTGGCATCGGGGCGCAACTGACGAAAGGCTTCGATCACGCCAAAATTCAAGCCGCTGCCGCCGTGAACCGCAATGCCGGCGGGCTTGTTGATCACGATCAGCGCTTTGTCTTCATGGACGATCGAGGCTTCCAGGCGCTGCAGCAAGCCTTGGGCAAGCGGCACCGGCTCGTCGCGCTCAGGCACACGCACCGGCGGCACGCGCACGATATCGCCGGCCTGCAGCTTGTATTCGGGCTTGATCCGACCTTTGTTCACGCGCACTTCGCCTTTGCGCAAAATGCGATAAATCAAGGTCTTGGGCACGCCTTTGAGCCGGGCGAGGAGGAAATTGTCGATGCGTTGGCCGGCATATTCCGGCGAGACCTCAAGCAGTTGAACGCCTGGAGTCGAAGGGGCAGTAGTTGTCATGGCGCGGATGATAACAATTTTTATGGAATTGAAGCACTTAATCATTGCTGCTATAGTCGCGAACGCCGCCAAAAGCGGCCTGGACAGCGGAACCACGGTCAAAAACCGGCCCTGACCAACGCAATTCACCAGGACGCGAGGCCGTCCTACGGGGCTTTCGCTACGTAACGGTGGAGTTAGCAGCTGTAACAAGCGCAGGTGACATGAGGCCTGAATTACACCGCCCGGCAGAGTTTCTACTCGCTTGGCAGGCACACATTCAAGGCCAGTTCACAAAGTGCAGTCAGCCGCGAATGACCCCGAGCGAAGGCTTCGGAAACATCGCCTAAATTAGCCATGATGCGTGACCTCCCCTTTCGGAGCTCACGGTAAATGCCAACCCGCTGCGGATTCTGCGCGCGGCAGCACCCGAATTATCAGGGATACGTGTAGGGTGGAGATGCACAACCGCTGGACTGTGTAGCAATAGGCTTTATCAAGACGCTTCATCTCGTCCACAGCCGCCGGTTGATTCCTCCTCCTGACTGAGTGCTTAAGTAGCCACAGCAAGCAGGACGCGTACGTCGCGATGCAGGCCCAGTTGGCCGTACATCGCTGGACACGGGAATGGCCAACCACTCCTGACGCACCTGACACCGACCGTGAGAAGTCGTGTGTGCCGAACGCCGTTTCCGGCAGCCCGGAAACCGACGGTACTACATGAAAAGAATGCTGATTAACGCAACTCAACCCGAAGAGTTGCGTGTTGCACTGGTAGATGGCCAGCGCCTCTACGACCTGGACATCGAATCCGGTGCACGCGAGCAGAAAAAGGCCAACATCTACAAAGGCCGTATCACTCGCATCGAACCAAGCCTTGAGGCTGCTTTTGTCGATTTCGGCTCCGAGCGCCACGGCTTCCTGCCCCTCAAAGAAATCTCCCGCGAATACTTCAAGAAAGCCCCCGAAGGCCGCGTCAACATCAAGGACGTCCTGAGCGAAGGCCAGGAAGTCATCGTTCAGGTCGAAAAAGAAGAACGTGGCAACAAGGGCGCCGCCCTGACCACGTTCATCAGCCTGGCCGGTCGCTACCTCGTTCTGATGCCGAACAACCCGCGTGCCGGCGGTATCTCCCGTCGCATCGAAGGCGAAGAGCGCAACGAACTGCGTGAAGCGCTGAACGGCCTGGTCGCCCCGGCCGACATGGGTCTGATCGTGCGCACTGCCGGCCTTGGCCGCAGCAGCGAAGAAATGCAGTGGGACCTCGATTACCTGCTGCAACTGTGGACCGCCATTAAAGAAGCCTCGCTGGATCGTTCCGCGCCATTCCTGATCTATCAGGAAAGCAACGTGATCATCCGCGCCATCCGCGACTACCTGCGCCAGGACATCGGCGAAGTGCTGATCGACAGCGTTGAAGCCCAGGACGAAGCCCTGACCTTCATCCGCCAGGTGATGCCGCAGTACGCCAGCAAGATCAAGCTGTACGAAGACAGCGTTCCGCTGTTCAACCGTTTCCAGATCGAAAGCCAGATCGAGACCGCTTTCCAGCGCGTCGTCGAGCTGCCTTCCGGTGGTTCCATCGTTATCGATCCGACCGAAGCCCTGGTGTCCATCGACATCAACTCGGCGCGCGCCACCAAAGGCAGCGACATCGAAGAAACCGCCCTGCAGACCAACCTTGAAGCCGCCGAAGAAATCGCCCGTCAGTTGCGCCTGCGCGACATCGGCGGCCTGATCGTCATCGACTTCATCGACATGACCCCTGCCAAGAACCAGCGCGCCGTGGAAGAGAAAGTCCGCGAATGCCTGGAAGCCGACCGCGCTCGCGTGCAGATCGGTCGCATCTCGCGCTTCGGCCTGCTGGAAATGTCCCGTCAACGCCTGCGTCCATCGCTTGGCGAAAGCAGCGGCATCGTTTGCCCGCGTTGCAACGGCACCGGCATCATCCGTGACGTTGAATCGCTGTCGCTGGCAATCCTGCGCCTGATCGAAGAAGAAGCCCTGAAAGACCGTACTGCCGAAGTACGCGCTCAGGTGCCGATTCCGGTCGCTGCGTTCCTGCTCAACGAAAAACGCAACTCGATCACCAAGATCGAACTGCGCACCCGTGCTCGCATCGTCATCCTGCCGAACGATCACCTCGAAACCCCGCATTTCGAAGTTCAGCGTCTGCGTGATGACAGCCCGGAAGCCGCGACCAACCAGTCCAGCTACGAAATCGCTGCTGCCGCTGCTGAAGTCGAAGAAGTCCAGCCCGCCGCCGCGACACGCACCCTGGTTCGCCAGGAAGCCGCAGTCAAGACTGCTCCGGCCCGCGCCAACGCGCCGGTTCCGACCGAAGCGGCTGCACCGGCACCTGCGCCGGCCGCCGTGCCTGAGCCAAGCCTGTTCAAAGGCCTGGTGAAGTCGCTGGTCAGCCTGTTCGCAACTAAAGAAGAGCCTGTTGCTCCGGTGGCGGTTGAAAAGCCAGCCGAGCGTCCGGCCCGCAACGAAGAGCGTCGCAACGGTCGTCAGCAGAGCCGCAACCGTAACGGTCGCCGCGACGAAGAACGCAAGCCGCGCGAAGAACGTGCTCCACGTGAAGAACGCGCACCGCGTGAGCCACGCGAAGAGCGTCAGCCTCGTGAAGCCCGTGAGCCGCGTGAAGTCCGCGAACCGCGTGAAGCCCGTGAAGATGCGCCGGTAGCCCGCGAAGAACGCGCCCCTCGCGCGCCTCGTGAAGAACGTGCACCGCGAGATCGCAAGCCACGTGGCGAGCGTGAAGAACGCGTACGTGAACTGCGCGAACCACTGGATGCCGCTCCGGCCGTTGCTGCCACTGCTGCCGCAACCGCAGAAGAACGTCCGGCCCGTCAGCCGCGTGAAGAACGTGCGCCACGCCCACCGCGTGAAGAGCGTCAACCACGCGCTGAACAGGCCGCTGCTGCCGTTGCTGAAGAAGAAGTGATCAGCAACGAAGAGCAGCTGCCGGAAGACGGTCAGGAAGGCGCCGAAGGCGATCGTCCACGTCGTCGCTCCCGTGGTCAGCGTCGTCGCAGCAACCGTCGCGAGCGTCAGCGTGATGCCAACGGCAATGTGATCGAAGGTTCGGAAGAGGCTGAATCCGAGTCCGGCGAAAACGAAGCGACCCCAAGCACTGCCGATCTGGCAGCCGGCCTGGCCGTCACCGCAGCCGTTGCCAGCAGCGTGATCAGTGCGCCAGCCGAAGCTCAAGCCAATGAGCAAGCCGAACGCGCCACCGCCGCCACCCTGGAAACCACGCCTGTGGAAGCGCCAGTGATTGAAGCGACCACGCCGGTTGAAGTGACCGCCGCTCCGGAAATCGAAGTGGCACCGGTTCAGGAAAACCTCCCGGAAGTCGAAGCTCCGGCCGTGGTTGCCGAGCCAGCCGAGGAAGTGGTTGCTGAAACCGTAACCGAGACCGTGCGCGAAGTTCGTGAAGAACAAACCACGTTCAACTGGGCTGCCGAGCCGGCTGTGACTGAAACGCCGGCACCTGTCGCCGAAGCCGAAGTCGCTGAAGCCATGGTGTCCGAGCCAGTGATCGTCGCTGCCGAACCTGCTCCAGCGCCCGTCGTTGAAGCACCTGCAGCTGCACCGTTGGCAATCGAAGCGCCGGTGATTGCCGAAGCACCGGCTGCGGTGGCTCAAGCGGTCAGCGCGTTGACCCCGAGTGGCCGCGCGCCGAACGACCCACGTGAAGTGCGTCGCCGCAAGCGTGAAGAAGAGCGTCTGCAGAAGGAAGCTGAACTGGCTGCCGCTGCTGCTCCGGTTGCTGCCGAGCCTGTGGTTGCTGATGTTGTCGAGGCAGCGCCTGCCCCGGTCGCCGAAGAAGCCGTGGTTGAAGCGGTGATTGAAGAAGCTCCACGCTCCGTTCAGGACGCGGTCGAGCAACACGAACAGGCCAAGAAAGAAGAACACGAGACCAAACCTCTCGTCTGATTCCAATAGCCGTTAAAAAGCCCCGCCTGGTAATCCAGGCGGGGCTTTTTTTATACGTCAAGATCAAAAGATCGCAGCCTTCGGCAGCTCCTACAGGGGATGAGGAAATTTCAATGCTTCCGGGATGTCGATGTCCCACAACACACCAGGATCATCCACTGCAACCTCAACCACCCGCGCCCGCGCAAACAACGGCCTGGCGCCGCGCTCACCGGTCAGCGCCATCAGCCCCGGCCCGAAGGATCGGCCAAATCCTACGGGATGCCCATATTCGCCGTTGAGCACCGGCACACTCACAGCATCGTCAGCCATTGCCGCGATAACTCGTTCAATCGTCGACGGCAAGATAAACGGCATGTCCCCGAGCACAATCAACCAGCCATCGGCATCCGCACACGCCGCGACACCGGCGGCGATGCTATCGCCCATACCGGTCGACTCAATCGGAACAATGTCACAGCCATACACCTGGGCCATGCGCATCGCTTGCGGTCGTGCTTCGGTGGTGACCAAGACCCGCTTATCCAGCGATGCCGGCAAACTCACCAACACCTGTTCAATCACCGAATGCACCGCGCCGTCGCGCCCGGCACAATCGACCAACAACTTGTCCTTGTCAGCACCCGCCACTTCACGAAAACGACGACCCTCGCCCGCTGCCAGCACAATCACTGCAATCGACGAACTCATACACGCTCCTGCTGCAACGCGACCCCGTTTTTGATCGCAACGATTTCCGCCATCAGCGACAAGGCGATTTCTGCCGGCGAATGGCTGCCGATCGGCAGACCAATCGGCCCGTGCAAACGCGCGATGGCCTGTTCCGACAAGCCTAGCTGAGCCAGATTATCCCTGCGCTTGTGACTGTTCACTCGTGAACCCAGCGCGCCGACATAAAACGCTTTGGAGTCCAGAGCCGTCAGCAGTGCCATGTCGTCCAGACGCGGATCGTGGGTCAGGGCAACAATGGCCGTGCGCTCGTCAGTCTCGATGTTCAACACTGCGTCGTCCGGCATACCGGAGACAAACCGGCCGTGCTGCTCTTCCCACCCGTGAACAAACTCGGTTCGCGGATCGCAGATCAGCACTTCAAAATCCAGCAAACGCGCCATCTCGGCCACGTACCGCGATAACTGGCCGGCGCCGATCAACAGCAAGCGCCAGCGCGGGCCATAAATGGCGCGCAAGGTGTACTCATCGAAGGTCAGCGAGTCGTTTTTAGTCGCGGGATGCAGCACCACTTCGCCCGTGGCGATGTTTAGCTCGCGGGCGACGATTTGGTGAGCTTCGCAACGGGCGAGCAACTCAGCCACCCAGTCCGGATCCTCTACCCGCTCTTCGGTCAGGCGCAACGTGCCACCGCAGGGCAGACCGAAACGCGCCGCCTCTTCCCGTGTCACGCCATAGGTAATCATTTGCACCGGTGGCCCGTCGGCACAAATCCGCCCGTCATGCAGACGGGCGATCAGATCGTCCTCGACGCAACCGCCGGATACCGAGCCGATCACCACGCCATCTTCGCGCAAGGCCAGCATCGCCCCAGGTGCCCGGGGCGCGGTGCCCCAGGTCTGAACGACGCTGAACAGAATCACCCGCTGTCCGGCGCGGCGCCATTTGAGCACACTGCGCAGGACATTGAGGTCGGCGCTGTCCATCAGGCTTGCGCCTTCTGCCAGCCCTGCAACTGATAACGCACCGGCAGGTTGCGAATGCGTTGGCCGGTCGCGGCGAAGATCGCATTGCACAGCGCCGGCGCAATCGGCGGCACACCTGGCTCACCGACACCACCCAACGGCACATCACCCGGCGGGGTCACCAGATGCACGGCAACTTCTTTCGGCGCCAGTGATAGCCGCGCTACTTCGTACATGTGGAAGTTGTCCTGCTGCACTTTGCCGTCCTTGAAGCTGATTTCACCCAGCACAGCGTTGCCCAGGCCCATGACGCACGCGCCTTCGAACTGCGAACGGATGCGCTCCGGGTTGATCTGCGGCCCGCAATCCACAGCGATGTCGGCCTTATGGACGATCAACGTGCCATCGTCCTTCACCTCAACCTCAATGACTGCCGCCACGTAGGTGACGAAGCTGTAATGCACCGCCAGCCCGAGGCCACGACCCTTGGGCAATTTGCGTCCCCAGCCCGCTGCCTTCGCCGCAGTTTCCAGCACAGTGCGCATGCGCCCGGTGTCGATCGGATATCGCTCGGGGGACTCGCCGTAGTTCCATTCTTCACTCAACGTGCGCGGATCGATCTGACGATCCGGGCCGAGCAATTTGATCTGATACTTGAGCGGGTCTTCGCCGGCCTTGTGGGCCAACTCGTCGACGAAACTCTGGATCGCGAAACCATGGGGAATATTCGACACCGAGCGATACCAGCCGACCCGCGTATGCACCTTGGCTTCCGGGTTTTCCAGACGCACGTTGGGAATCGCATAAGCCATGTTGGTGAAGCCCATGCCCAGCTCGAATGCCGCCTCATGATTCATGCCCGGCGCGAACAACGCGGTAATGCTCGGTGCGACCGTACGATGCAGCCAGCCGGACGGCATGCCGTTTTTATCAAGGCCGGCTTTCAGGTATTCGGCGGAAACGGTGTGGAAGTACGAGTTATGGATGTCGTCCTCTCGTGTCCACTGTACCCGGACGGCTTTGCCCGGGAATTCCTTGGCAAGGATCGCCGCCTCAACGACAAAGTCCGGTTTGGACTTACGCCCGAATCCACCACCCAGCAACGTGACGTTGACGGTGACGTTATCGAACGGCACACCGAGCCGCTCGGCGATTCGTTCACGGGTGACCTGGGGCGCCTGACTCGGCGCCCAGGCTTCGCAGACGCCGTCCTTGTAACGGGCGATGGCGACCATCGGCTCCATCGGCGCCTGTGCCAGGTGCGGCAAATAGTAGGACGCTTCAAGGGTGCTGGCGGCGCCTTTCAGGGCGTCATCGATGCTGCCGGTGTTGCGCACCACTTTGCCGGGTGTGAGCGACGCGGCTTCCAGCTCTTTGCGATAGGCGATCGAGTCGTAACTGGCGTTGGGGCCGTCGTCCCATTCGATTTTCAGTGCTTCCCGGCCCTTGATCGCCGCCCAGGTATTGCTGGCAATCACAGCCACACCACCCAGGGGCTGGAATTCCGAGGGCAGCGGACGACCTTCGATTTGCATGACTTTAAGCACGCCCGGCACTTTCAGTGCAGCGCTGTCATCGACGGATTTGACCTTGCCGCCATACACCGCCGGACGAGCAATGGTGGCGTAAAGCATGCCGTCGAAATGCACGTCGGCACCGTACACCGCGCGGCCATTGACGATATCGGCGCCGTCGATGGCTTTGGTGCCTTCTTTGCCGATGTAACGAAACTCCGAGGGCTGTTTGAGTTTCAGGCTGTCCCGAGCCGGCACCGGCAACGCACTGGACGCTGCGGCGAGGGCGCCGTAATCCAGTTCACGGCCGGTAGGCTTGTGTACAACTTTGTGCAACTGCGCATGGCATTCGCCGACCGGGACTTTCCACTGCTCGGCGGCCGCTTGCTCAAGCATCGTTCTCGCGGCGGCGCCGCAACGGCGCATCGGCTCGTACCAGTGACGCATGCTGCGCGAGCCATCGGTGTCCTGGTTGCCGAAGCGCACTTCATCGCCCGGCGCCTGCTGCACCTTGACCCGCGCCCAGTCGGCGTCGAGTTCATCGGCCACGACCATGGCCAGACTGGTGCGCACACCCTGGCCCATTTCCGAGCGGTTGCACACAACGGTGACGGTGCCATCGGCGGCGATGCTGATGTAAACCTTCGGATCGTCGACCCAGCCGTTCGGCATGCCATCGGCGCCGAATTTTTTCTCTTTTTCATCAGCTAACGCATCCTGCCAACCCCAGCTTGCGGCCAGCACCAACGCGCCTGTAGCGCCGACGCCTTTAAGGAAGCCCCGGCGACTGAAGTTGCTCAGCGCAAAATCGTTCGGTAAGCGGCTCATGCTTTCGCCTCCTTCAGGTGAGTGGAGGCCTGGCGGATGGCAGTCTTGATGCGATTGTAGGTGCCGCAGCGGCAGATGTTGCCGACCATTGCCTCTTCGATCTGCTCGTCGCTCGGATTTGGATTGGTCTTGAGCAACGCAGTGGCCGACATGATCTGCCCGCCCTGGCAATAACCGCATTGGGCCACGGCGGTATCGAGCCAGGCTTGCTGGACGACCTGACCGACCGGGTCGGTGTGCAGGTTGTCGATCGTCGTCACGTTCTGCCCCACCACCGAGCCGATCGGTGTGATGCAACTGCGCGCCGGGGCGCCTTCGATATGAATCGTGCAAGCGCCGCACAGGCCCATGCCGCAGCCGAATTTGGTGCCGTTGTATCCGGCGACGTCACGGATTGCCCAGAGCAGCGGCATATCTTCCGTGACATCGAGTTGATGGTCTTGGCCATTGAGCTTCAGGGTAATCATGGGCACGCCCGCATATTGTCTATTGGTCATGGGGTCGAGCAATCTGCCGCCGACAGGTCGGCGGTGGTTCACGCAGATCGACTCAGGCTAATGGGCTCTCTTGCGCGGACGGGAACGTCTGCACCGGGCCTTTGGTGGAGCAAATGATACGCATCGTTAGCTCGCTAAGTTAACCCAGCATTAACAAAAAAGCCCTGCACGGCAGGGCTTCTTTTTAGCTGCAAGCTTTCGAGCTGCAAGCTTCAAGTAAAAGCAAAGAGTCTGAACCGGCACAAAAGATTGTAGCTTGCCGCTCAAAGCTTAAAGCTCACAGCTGCCTCAATACCTATTCGGCTCCATCTCGAGTTCGACGTTGAAACGCTCAGCAATGTCTTTCTGAATGCGTTGCGCCAGATCCAGCAGTTGCAGGCCGGTGGCCGCGCCGTAGTTGACCAGCACCAGCGCCTGCAACTTATGCACGCCGGCATCGGCGTCGCGAAAACCTTTCCAACCCGCGCGCTCGATCAACCAACCGGCCGCCAGTTTCATCTGCCCGTCCGGTTGTGCGTACGCGACCAGATCCGGGTACTGTTCCTTGATGCGCGCAACCAGTGCCGCCGATACCAACGGGTTCTTGAAGAAACTGCCGGCATTACCGAGCACCGCCGGATCCGGCAATTTTTCACTACGAATGCTGCAAATTGCGCGACTGACATCGCTCGGCGTCGGTTGCTCGATGCCCTGCTCCGTCAAGCGCTGTCGCACCGGGCCATATTCCAGATGCAGATGGGCGACACGATCCAGTTGAAAGCGCACCCGCAGGATCAGCCAGCGCCCCGGATGCTGCTTGAACAGGCTGTCGCGGTAGGCAAAGTTGCATTCTTCCAGAGTGAAATCACGCAGTTCGCCTGTCTGCCGATCCAGTGCCGTCAGGCCGGCAAACACGTCCTTGATCTCAACCCCGTAGGCGCCGATGTTTTGCATGGGTGCGGCACCGACCGTGCCGGGAATAAGGCTGAGGTTTTCCAGTCCCGACAAGCCCAGCGCCAAGGTGTGCTGCACAAACGGATGCCAAGGCTCGCCGGCCTCGGCTTCGAGCACCACGCGGTTGCCGTCGTCACTGATGACACGGATACCATGGCTGGCCATGCGCAACACGAGCGCCTGAATGTCAGCGGTCAGCAACAGATTGCTGCCGCCGCCAATCACCAGCAACGGCAAATCATGAGCGGCGCAATAGGCCAGCGCTTCACGCACGTCTTCATCGTTATGGGCCTCGGCAAACAACTGCGCCTGCACATCCACGCCAAAGCTGTTAAACGGTTTCAGGGAAACCTGCGACTGCACCTGCAAACTCATAACCGTCCTTTCACTTCGATGACCAACTGATCACAGGCCCGCTCGATCAGGTCCAGCACCTGCTCAAAACCCTGATCGCCGTCGTAATACGGATCCGGCACTTCGTCGACCAGCCCTGCGTAACGACGCAGGAACAGATCCAGCTCGGCCTTGCCGGTGGACGGTTGCAGCGCCTTGAGATTGCGCAGGTTGCTGTTGTCCATGGCCAGGATCAGGTCGTAACTGGCGAAATCGGCACGGCTGACCTGTTGCGCCCGCTGGGCCGACAGGTCATAGCCGCGCAGTTTCGCGGCGGCCTGGCTGCGCTTGTCCGGGGCATTGCCGACGTGCCAGTCGCCTGTGCCGGCGGAGGCCACTTCAACCTGCTCAAGCAGCCCGGCGGCGCCCAGTTTGTGGCGCAACACACCTTCAGCGGTGGGCGAACGGCAGATGTTCCCCAGGCACACGAACAAAACGCGCATCAGGCCTCCAGCAGGCGACGAACGCGTTCGAGGTCTTCCGGGGTGTCGACACCGGTTGGCGGTGCGATCAATGCATCGGCCACATGGATCCGCACGCCGTGCCACAGGGCACGCAATTGCTCGAGGGATTCAGTGTTTTCCAGCCAGCACGGCCCCCATCTGACGAAATCTTGCAGGAATCCGGCGCGATAGGCGTAGATGCCGATGTGACGGCGATACGGCACGCCTTCGGGCAATACGTCCTGGCTTGTGCCGAAGGCATCACGCGCCCACGGCAACGTTGCGCGACTGAACGTCAGCGCCAGGCCATTGAGGTCGCTGACCACCTTGACCACATTGGGATTGAACAGGGTTTGCACGTCCTCAATCGGCTCGGCCAGCGTGGCCATGCGCGCTTCGGTGTGGGCCGCGAGGTTGGCGGCGACCTGATCGATCACGCTCGGCGGAATCAGCGGCTCGTCACCCTGAACGTTGACCACGATGGCATCGGCGGCCAGACCCAGTTTCACAGCGACTTCGGCCAATCGGTCGGTGCCGGAGTTGTGATCTTCACGGGTCAGCACCACTTCAGCGCCGAAACCTTTGCAGGCCTCGACGATGCGCGGATCATCGGTCGCGACCACTACACGGGCGGCGCTACTTTTGCTCGCCTGTTCCCAGACGTGCTGGATCATCGGCTTGCCGGCAATCGCCAACAGCGGCTTGCCTGGCAGACGGGTCGAGGCGAAACGCGATGGAATAACAACGGTGAACGCGGTGCTCATTTATCCAGACGCTCGTCGGTGGTCAGGGTGCGCGCTTCGCTTTCGAGCATCACCGGGATGCCGTCGCGGATCGGATAGGCCAGGCCTGCTCCCTTGCTGATCAGTTCGGTCTTGTCGGCGCTGAGCTTGAGCGGGCCTTTGCAGACCGGGCATGCGAGGATATCGAGCAATTTGGTGTCCATGAACATTCCCTGGATAAAAATGGTTTAAGGCAAAAGACGATTCGGCAACAGGCGCATCAACTGGGTGTCGAACCAGGCCACGAAGGCCGGTGACGGCACGGCATCGACCGCCAGATACCACCAGTCGCCAGCGGCAAAGGCACGGCACTTCACCGCGTCCTTTTCGGTCATCACCAATGGCAATGACGGCATGAAATTCAAGGCCTGCTCGCTGTATTCGGCGTGGTCGGCAAATGCGTGGGGCACGGGCCGCCAGTCTAGCGCTTCGAGGGTATTGAAGAAACGTTGCGGATTGCCGATCCCGGCGACCGCATGCAGCTTCTGGCCCGCCGGGAAATGATCAAGCGCCCTGCGTTCGCCACTGCGTAGATTGACCAGCGCCGACGGCTGCAGGCGAAACGCAAAACCGTCGTCACGATCATCAAAGGCACCGTTGAACAGCACGCCATCGACACTCTGCAACCGCTCGACCGGCTCGCGCAACGGACCGGCGGGCAGGCAACGTTTATTGCCCAGACCACGAGCGGCGTCGATCAGCAGCAACTCCAGATCCCGGGCCAGGCGGTAATGCTGCATGCCGTCATCGGACAGAATCAGATCCAGCGGCTCGCTGTCCACCAGGGCTTTGACGGCGGCGCTGCGATCCGGGTCGATCATCAGCGGCACCTCGGTACGCTGCACGATCAGCAGCGGTTCGTCACCGGCAACGTCAGCGCTTTGATCGGCCTCGACCCGCCATGGCAACTGCGGCGGCTTGGCGCCGTAGCCACGACTGACCACGCCGACCCGCAAACCGCGACGCCGGCAGTGTTCGATCAACCACAGGATCATCGGCGTCTTGCCAGTGCCACCCACGGTGATATTGCCGACGACGATCAGCGGCACTGGCGGCTGGTAAATCTCACCTTCGCCGTTCAGGAAGCGCTGGCGCTTGGCGACCGCGACACGGCGGTATAACCATTCCAGCGGCCGCAACAACATCAGGGCCGGATGTCCCTGATACCACGCGGCGAGCAAACGATCGGACATGGCCATCAGGGCTTCGGCGCCGCCTCGACCGTGGTCATGCGCAAATGACTGAAACCGAGCTTGCCAGCCGCGTCCATGGCAGTGATCACCGATTGGTGCTGGGTCTTGCCGTCGGCACTGATCGACAATGGCAAGTTGGTATCACCGTTGGATTCGCGCTGCATGGCTTCCATCAGGGTCGCCAGATCATTTTTTGGCAAGATCTGGTTATTCACCGAGAACACGCCCTCGGCACTAATGGCCACGTCCACTTGCTTGGCCTGCTGGTCTTCGGCGGGCGAACCGCTGACCGACTCCGGCAGATCGACACGCAATTGGGTTTCACGGGTAAACGTTGTGGTCACGACGAAAAACAGCAGCAGGATAAACACCACGTCGATCAACGAAGCGAGGTTGATATCCACGGTCTCCCGAGGTTTGCGACGGAATTTCACGCTTTGCCCTCGGACAGATCGACGTCACGGTCGCCCTGCACCACTTCGACCAGCTTGATCGCTTCCTGCTCCATGCCGACCACCAGTTCATCGATGCGTCGCTGCAGGAAACGGTGGAAGAACACCGCCGGAATGCCGACCATCAGGCCCGCCGCCGTGGTGATCAGTGCTTTGGAAATACCACCGGCCAGCACCGACGCATTAGTGGTCATACCGCTGCCGGTAAAGGCACTGAAAATATCGATCATGCCCAGCACCGTGCCCAGCAACCCCAACAGCGGCGCCATGGCAGCGATGGTGCCGAGCGCATTGATGTAGCGCTCGAGTTCGTGAATGACTCGGGCAGCCGCCTCTTCGATGCACTCTTTCATGATCTCGCGACCATGTTTGGAGTTGGCCAGGCCAGCGGCCAGGATTTCGCCCAACGGCGAGTTGGCGCGCAATTCCTTGAGCTTTTCCTTGTTGAGCTGTTTGTCCTTGATCCACACCCAGACCTGACCGAGCAGGTGCTCAGGGGTGACACGGCTGGCGCGCAACGTCCACAGGCGTTCGGCGACGATCGCCATGGCGGCGACGGAACTCAAAATGATCGGCAGCATCATCCAGCCGCCGGATTTGACCAATTCCCACACAGTGACAGTCCCCTCGAAAAAGTGCGCCACTTTAGCATACCGACTGGCGATAGAGACCCGCCGCCCCGACGACCGTGATCGCGCCCGTCGGCAGCGCTCAGGGCGCTTGCGGCGGCTGTTCACGCCAGAAACGCCGCTGCTGGCGCATTGTCCGGGGCGGGCGAAATGTGCCCAGTTGCAGATGAATGGCACCTTCATCGGCACTGTCGTAAATGCGCAGCCCCTGCTTGCGATACCGGGCCAGCACGGTCGGATGCGGGTGACCGAATGAATTGCCCTGCCCACGGGATATCAGCACGGAGTGTGGATTAAGCCCCTTGACCAATGCCATTGAAGAAGAACTGCGGCTGCCATGGTGCGGCGATTGCAGCCAATGGGTGGTGACGGCCAGCGGACTCTCCAGCAATGCCTGTTCGGCGTGGATGTCGATGTCGCCGGTCAGCAGTATCCGCTCGCCGTTGGCTTCTATTTGCAGGACGCACGAGCGCTGGTTGCTTTCCTTCGCACCCGACCATTGCCAGAGGTGGAAACTGACCTCGTCCCATCGCCATTGCCGACCGTTTTCACAGCCTCCGGCCTGCAACTCGGCGGGCAGTGGCAGCGGATCGCCGCTGGAAACTCGCGTGACCGGCAATCGCCGGGTAACCGCCAACGCACCTCCCGCGTGATCGGCATCGGCGTGGCTGAGCAGCATCAGATCGACACGCTCCACGCCCAGTTTGCGCAGGGCCGGCAGCACCACGCGCTCGCCCATGTCGAAATCACCGAAGCGCGGCCCGGTGTCATACAGCAACGTGTAATGGCGAGTGCGAACCAGGATGGCGAGGCCCTGCCCTACGTCCAGTTGCCAGATGTCGGCGACGCCTTCGGGAACCCGATCCCGAGGCGGCATTAGCAACAGCAACATCAGTGGCCAGCCTAAAGGACGAAGCGGAACGCCTCGGGGCAACAGCAACAGAAATGCTCCGAGACCGCCCAAGCACAACGCCCACCACGGTATTGCCACCGGGATCCACGCTGGCCATTGCCCGGCAATAATGGTGAGCACGCGGAATAGCCAATCGATCAATCCACCGGCCAGCCACAACAGCCCTTCGCCAACAGAGGGCACCGGCAACAGCAACGTGCCGAGCAACGCCGGCGGCAACACCACCAGACTGATCCAGGGCACCGCGAACAGATTGACCAGCGGCCCGCTGACGCTGATCGGCAGGCCCAGCCCCAGCAGCACCGGACACAGCCCGAGCGCGATCAGCCATTGCGCCCGCGTCCACGCCTGCCACCAACGCCAGGGGCCGAGACGACCGCCGAAAGTGAAAATCAGCACCGCCACCGCCGCGAAGGACAACCAGAAACCTGGTCGCAAGCTTGCCAACGGATCCAGCAACAGCACGCCATCCAGCGCCAGCAGCAGCGGCCACCAGGCGCCGAGATGACGAAAGCGCAATCGCCACAACAACACCAGGGCGACCATCACACATGCTCGCTGAACCGGCACATCGAAGCCTGCGAGCATGCCGTAACCCAGCGCGGTGCCCAGCGACAAACCACAGGCCCACGGTAGCCAAGGCCAGCGCAGCGGCCACAATCCATAACGCGCCAGACCGGCGATCAGCAGATAAACCACCCCCGCCAACAATCCGATGTGCTGGCCGGAAATCACCAGCAGGTGCACGGTGCCGGTGTCCTGCAAGGCTTGCCAGTCCTCGCGGCTGAGCCCGGATCCATCGCCCAGCACGAGTGCCGCCAGGGCGCCGCTCCGACCCTGGGCATCCACTTCGAGCAACCGCTGACGGATGCTGTCGCGCCACGCCCACTGCGCCGCAGCCAGGCGCCGGCCGTCTTTTACGGTGCCGGTGGCGCCGATGCGCTGCGCCAGTAGCCACGCTTCATAATCGAATGCATCAGGATTGAGCAGGCCGCCGGGGCTTTTCAGTTTCACCGCCAGACGCCAACGCTCGCCGCTGTTGATCGCTGGCCCGCCATACCAGGCGAGGCGCATTAACGGCGGCAGTTTTTCATGACGCGAGCGAGCGTCCGCCAATTCGAACCGCGCCACTCCATCACTGTTCTGCGGCAAACCGACCACGCGCCCTTCGACCCAGCGAGTTTCGCCACCCAGTTTCGCCGGCAGCCGATCGTTCAACGCAGATTGCGCGCTGACGCAGGCCCAGCTAAAGCCGAACAGGAAAAACGCCAGCGGATAGCTGCGAAACGGCAACAGCATCAATCCCAATACCGGCAAAACCACGATCAACCCGACCGGTGGCAACGCCGGCAAAAAAACCGCAAGCAGCAGACCGACTGCCAGCGCCACCATCCCTGTGCGCATACGCCCGTCCTTGAGAGTTCACTCACTAGGCATAGCGTTGATTACGCACGGACGTCGTTATCAATTGTCACAAAGTCTGAATGGGCAGTTCATCGAATCCAGACATACTTGCCGCCTTAACCGACCGAGAAGCCTTATGCCCCGGCGCTTATTCAAACGTTACATGCCCGATCCGACGAGCATCAAGGAACACAAATCCTTACGCTTTCTCGGCAAGTTGCTGCATGACCCGAACCTCTGGCACCTCAATCGCCATTCAGTGGCCCGGGCGATGGCGGTCGGTTTGTTCGCGGCGTTCTTGCCAATTCCGTTGCAGATGCTGGTGGCGGCCATGCTGGCGATCATGGTGCGTGGCAACATGCCGATTGCGGTCAGTCTGGTCTGGCTGACCAACCCGATCACCATGCCGGCGGTGTTTTTTTGCACCTATCAGACCGGCGCCTGGCTGATGGATGTTCCAGCACGGCATCTGCCGGATGAATTGACTTGGGAGTGGATCAGCGGCGAGTTGTCGACGTTGTGGCAACCCTTTCTGCTTGGCTCGGTCGTGGTCGGATTGGTACTCGGCGCCCTCGCCTATTGCCTGGTGATGATGTATTGGCGCTGGTGGGTCGCGCGGCAGTGGGCGCGGCGCAAGAAAAACAGAAAGTCCTGAATGCAAAACGGCCTCCGATGTGGAGGCCGCTTTTTTGTGGGGACCGGGCTCGCGAAGAAGCTGACGCAATCTGGCGTCAGGTACGCATCCCGCGCCCACTCACCAGCAACCGCGCACAGCCGACATACAGCACAACCGTCGCCACCAGCATGAAGGTGATCGCGATGCCGATACGAATATCCGACACACCCAGAATGCCGTAACGGAAGGCGTTGACCATGTGCAGCACCGGGTTGGCCAGCGACACGGTCTGCCAGAACGGCGGCAACAGGCTGATCGAGTAGAACACCCCGCCAAGGTACGTCAGCGGCGTCAGGACAAATGTCGGGATGATCGAGATGTCATCGAAGTTGCGTGCAAACACAGCGTTGATGAAGCCCAGCAGCGAGAAAATCGTCGCCGTCAGTACCACCACCAGAATCGTCACGCCCAGATGATGCACCTGCAAATCAGTGAAGAACATCGACAGCATGGTCACGATGAAGCCGACCATCAAGCCGCGCAGCACACCGCCCAGGGTGTACCCGATCAGGATCGTGTGCGGCGAGACCGGCGAGACCATCAACTCTTCGATGGAGCGCTGGAACTTGCTGCCGAAGAAACTCGACACCACGTTGCCGTACGAGTTGGTGATCACCGACATCATGATCAGCCCCGGCACGATGTACTGCATGTAGGTGAAGCCACCCATGTCGCCGATCTGCCGGCCGATCAGATTGCCGAAGATCACAAAGTACAGAACCATGGTGATCGCCGGGGGCAGCAAGGTCTGCGGCCAGATCCGGGTGAAGCGTCTGACTTCACGATAAACGATGGTATTGAGGGCAACGAGGTTGGGTTGCAGCTCGGAACTCATACCGCCACCTTCGACAGATTTTTCTCCACCAGGGACACGAACAGCTCCTCAAGGCGATTGGTTTTATTGCGCAGGCTGAGCACTTCAATGTTCTGCAAAGCGAGTTGGCCGAACAGCGCCGTAATGCCCATGGATTTGTCGACCTGGACTTCCAGGGTATGCGCATCGACCAGACGGGACGGATAACCGACCAGTTGCGGCGCGGCGCTCAGGTTGTCCTTCAAGTCCAAGAGAAAGGTTTCCACATGCAACTGACCCAGCAGCTGTTTCATGCTGGTGTTTTCGACAATGATGCCGTGGTCGATGATGCCGATGTTGCGGCACAACTGCTCAGCCTCTTCCAGATAATGCGTGGTGAGGATGATGGTGATGCCCTTCTGGTTCAGCTCGGTGAGGAACGTCCACATCGACCGGCGCAACTCGATGTCGACGCCGGCAGTCGGCTCGTCGAGGATCAGCAGACGCGGCTCATGAACCAGTGCGCGGGCGATCATCAAGCGACGCTTCATGCCGCCGGACAGCGAACGCGATGGCACGTCACGCTTGTCCCACAGGCCGAGTTGGGTCAGGTATTGCTCGGCGCGTTCCTTGGCGATTTTCGCCGGAATGCCGTAGTAACCGGCCTGCGTCACGACGATGTCGAAGGTCTTTTCGAACTGATTGAAATTGAATTCCTGGGGCACGACACCGATCGAGCGCTTGAGCGCCGCCGGGTTCTTGTCCAGGTCATTTCCGAAAATATTCACCGTGCCGCTGGTCTTGTTCACCAGGGTCGAAAGAATGCCGATGGTCGTGGATTTGCCGGCACCGTTGGGGCCGAGCAGGGCGAAAAAATCACCTTCGGCGACGTCCAGATCGATACCACTCAAGGCCTGGAACCCGTTGCCGTAGGTTTTGGTTAGCTGCCGGATGGACAGAGCGGAACTCATATCTGATTTACGCACCAAGAAGGAATGAAAAGAATAAATAGGGCCGGGCGGCGTGCATTGCAACCGCGGCGCAGGGACGCAATGGTGCGTGCCGACGCCGCACAAGTACAGTCACGCGTGTTGATAGTCAGTATTAAGTCAACGCGGTCATCACTGCTGTTTGATAAGCCGGGCGCTGTTTCAGCCGGGCGTACCAGGCCTCAAGGTGCGGTTGCGGCGCACGCTCGATAGGCATTTCGAACCAGGCATAAATGAAACTGCCCAGCGGAATATCGCCCATGCCGATTTCATTTCCGGACAAGTACGGCTGGCTCTTCAATGCCTCATTGGCCATCGCGAGCAACTCATCGCACTCCTTGATGGCGGCATGAATCGCCGGCCAGTCCTGCTTGTCCGCTGGAGTGCGTAAAACGCCCCAGAACACGGTGCGAAACGGCCCGGCAAAACTCGACGTCGTCCAGTCCATCCACTTGTCTGCGGTGGCCCGTGCTTGCAGATCTTCGGAATACCACGACGTGCCGCCGGCATATTTAGCCATCAGATAACGCACGATGGCATTGGATTCCCACAACACGAAACCGCCATCCTCGATCACCGGCACCCGGCCATTGGGGTTCATCGCCCGGTACTGCGGCGTATCGACAACCCCGAACGCGCCACCGGCGTCGATCGCCTCGTAGGCCAGCCCCAACTCCTCGGCGGCCCACAATGGTTTCCTGACATTCGACGAGTTTTTTCGACCCCAGATTTTCAGCATGACCGCCTCTATTCAGTTGAAGTGGCCCAGAAGCATACGCCGGATCAGGCGCGGCTGACATCACGCGACAGGTCGCTTTGCATGTCGCCCAACAACAACGGCTGCTGATCGTTGAACAAATGCGGGTAGCACTTTCGTAAATGTTCGTAGAAGAAGACTTCCGGCACATCGGTGAATTGGCCGTGATCCACCAAGTACTCCATCAACTGCTCGCCGTCGCGATTGAACGGGTGAAAAACGCTGTCGTTGATGCCGTCGAACGCCAGTGGCGCAACGTTGAACAACTCACACAACTGTTGGTTGAACGCGGGCGTGGCCTTGACCCAGCGACCGTCAAGAAACATTTCCGTGTAACCGTGCATGGCAAACACATCGCTTTTGAGCAACGCCAGTAAACGGGGAGTCGACAGGTGATTGCGCACGTCAGCCAGACCGATGCGTGCCGGGATTCCACAGTGCCGGGCGCAACCGGCCAGCAACGTGGCTTTGGGCACGCAATAACTCTCGCCGGTCGCCAAGGCATAGCTGCCGCACAGGGTTTGCGGGTCGCGACTGAAGGTATACGGGTTGTAGCGCACCGATTCACGCACCGCGTAATAAAGGCTGATCGCCTGCGCACGCGGATCGCGGCTGGCGCCTCGGTGCTGCTCGGCGAACTCCATCACCGCAGGGTGGTCACTATCGATGAAGCGGCCGGGGCTCAGATATTCGCGCATGACGACGTTCTCCTGGGTGAGTCCCGAGTCTAGCGACAGGTTCAGCACAGACCTAACGGCGTTTCGGCCAAACTTGGACGTAAAGCGGCGGTATGAGCGAACGATTTCCCACGCGTGTTGCCCACCGAAACTACAAAACCCATCCGGGGTTTCCCACGAATTCAATCACCTCGTTCTGACCTCCCTGTTTTGCCGATGCCGTCTAAGCTTCGGGGGTCGGTTTGCCCTGGTTCACGGAGGATTAAATATGCTGTTGTTGTGGATACTGGTTCTGATCATCGGGGTGGCCTGGCTGGCCCATAGGCGCATCGCCCCGTTACCGGCGCTTGGCATCGTCGCCGTTTACCTGCTGGCCATGGGTATTTTCAGTCGCGCGCCGGGCTGGCTGTTGCTGGTGTTCTGGGTGATGCTGGCCGTCGTGGCCGCGCCGCTGTTGCTGCCCGACCTGCGCCGCAAGTATTTCAGCGCGCCGCTGTTCAGTTGGTTCCAGAAAACCCTGCCGCCCATGTCTCAAACCGAACGTGATGCCATCGACGCGGGTACGGTGTGGTGGGACGGTGAACTGTTCAGCGGTCGTCCGGACTGGGACAAACTGCTCTCCTATCCCAAGGTTCAATTGAGCGAAGAAGAGCAGGCGTTCATTGATGGCCCGACAGAAGAGCTGTGCGCCATGGTCACGGACTGGCAAATCGGCCAGGACATGGATCTGCCCGCCGAAGCCTGGACGCACATCAAGGAACATGGCTTCTTCGCCCTGATCATTCCAAAGGAATTCGGCGGTAAAGGCTTCTCGGCCTATGCCCACTCACAGGTCGCAATGAAACTGGCGACCCGCAGCGGCGACCTCGCCTCCACGGTCATGGTGCCCAACTCACTGGGCCCGGCCGAACTGCTGCTGCATTACGGAACCGACGAACAACGCAACCATTACCTGCCGCGCCTGGCCCGTGGTGACGACATCCCGTGTTTTGCCCTCACCGGCCCGCTCGCCGGTTCCGACGCCGGCGCGATGCCCGATACCGGGATTATCTGTAAGGGTGAATGGAAGGGTCAGGAAACCCTCGGCCTGCGGCTGAACTGGGAGAAGCGCTACATCACCCTCGGCCCGGTTGCCACGCTGCTTGGTCTGGCATTCAAGGCCTATGACCCTGATCACCTGCTGGGCGACAAAACCGACCTGGGCATCAGCCTTGCACTTATTCCGACCGACACCGCCGGTGTAGAAATCGGCCGCCGTCACCTGCCTCTGGGCGCGGCGTTCATGAACGGCCCGAACTCGGGCAAGGACGTGTTCATTCCGCTGGAATTCCTCATCGGCGGCCAGGACATGCTTGGCAAAGGCTGGATGATGCTGATGAATTGCCTGTCGGTCGGCCGTTCGATCTCGCTGCCTGCCGTTGGAACCGGCGCCGCCAAGTTCACCAGTCTGGTGACCGGGCAATACGCGCAGATTCGTGAACAATTCAACGTGCCGCTCTCGGCATTCGAAGGCATTCAGGAAGCCATGGCGCGCATCGGCGGCAACGCATGGATGATGGACGCGGCGCGGATGCTCACGGCCAATGCGGTCGATCTGGGCGAAAAACCGTCAGTGCTCTCGGCGATCCTTAAATATCACCTGACCGAACGCGGTCGTGAATGCATCAGCCACGCCATGGACGTGCACGGCGGCAAAGCCATCATCATGGGGCCGAACAATTATCTGGGCCGCAGCTGGAACGGTGCGCCGATCTTTATCACCGTGGAAGGCGCGAACATTCTTTCGCGCAACCTGATGATCTTCGGCCAGGGCGCCATCCGTTGCCACCCGTTCGTGCTTAAGGAAATGGCCCTCGCCGGCCGCGAAGACAAGGACCAGGCGCTGAAGGAATTCGATGGTTTGCTGCTAAAGCACATCGGTTTTGCCGTCAGCAATGCCGCCAGCACCCTGGTGCTCAATCTCGGCTTGGGTCACTTCGAACGTGCGCCGGGGAACAGTCTCAGTCAGGGCTACTTCCGCGCGCTCAATCGTCAGGCCGCGGCGTTCGCGATGCTCGCCGATCTGAGCATGATGCTGCTGGGCGGTGAATTGAAACGTCGCGAACGCCTGTCCGCTCGACTCGGCGACGTCTTGAGTAACCTTTATCTGGCCTCCGCCGCGCTCAAGCGCTATCACGATCTTGATTCACCCGAGTATCTGGAACCGTTGTTCACTTGGGCCATGGAAGAAAGCCTCGGTCAGTCGGAGCGGGCGCTGGATGAACTACTGACCAACTTTCCGAATCGGGTGTTTGGCTGCCTGCTGCGGGTGATCGTGTTCCCGTTCGGTCGACGCCATAAAGGCCCGTCCGACAAACTCGGCGCCGAAGTGGCTGCCGTCATCGGTCGCGCCAAGGGCGATCCGGCGCTGGAAGAATTGCTCGCCGGTTGCTACCGCCCGCAATCGGCAGACGATGCGGTGGGTGCTCTGCAACATGCCAGCGACTTGCTCAACGCTGCGCAACCGCTGCATAAAAAACTCCACGTCGCGCTGAAGAGCGGCCAGGTAAACCCGGTCGCCGGCGAACACGCTATCGACGCAGCGCTGGAGGCTGGAGTGCTGCAACCGGTAGAGGCGCAGACCCTGCGCGATGCCGAAGCAGCACGGCGCAAAGTGATCGATGTCGATGATTTCGACAAAGAAGAACTGACGCCGTCGGAGGGAAAAGTCCGCTGATCCCTTCCGGCGTGTTCTATCAGTGAAAAACCGGCGCGGGAGCTTTATACTCCCGCGCCCGTTTTGCTCTTGAGGACTTATCTCGTGTCCAACGTCGTTGCCGACCATCTTGTGTTACTCGACCACCTGCGCAGCATTCTGGTCGCCGTAGGTGAGGCCGAACAGGTTCCCGAAGAAAGCCATGCCCTGTTCCTGGAGCGCTTCGACGAACTGCTGGCTTCGCTGCCGATCGATCCGATCGAAAGCCAGTACCTGGGCCAGGACATCCTGTGCCAGGTCATCACCCGTTATCCGCAAATCGCGCACCTGATTCCGCGGGATCTGCTGTGGTACTTCGCCGGCGACTGCCTGCATTACCTGGCGGACGAAGAAATCAACATGTACCAGGCTCTCGAAGAGCGTCGCTACGAAGCCGAACAGAACGACGAGCCGTTTGACTGGAACCAGGAAAAACAGCTGCTGGCGATGTCGGATCAAGACAGCAAGCACTGATTCGTACCCGATAAACGATCAAAAGATCGCAGGCTGCGATCTTTTGATTTTGCCGTAACGTTAAAGCAACCCCTCACTCTCCGGCAGCTCATATTCCATCGCTACCGTACTCGAATCATTTGATTTCCCCGGCTTACCCAACGTTGGCTCCTGCTCCAGGCACTCCACCAGATAATCAATAAACACCCGCAACTTCGGCGGCAGATACCGCGTCGGCGAATGCAGCAGCCACAATCCGCCGTGATACGACGCCAGAAACGTCCAGTCCGGCAACACCTGCACCACCCTCCCCTGTTCCAAGGCATACCGCGCCGTGAAGTACGGCAAGCTGCCGATGCCGATGTGCTGCAACACTGCACCAAGGCGCACGCCGGTGTGGTTGGCGGCATAGCGTCCGCGCACGCTGACCGTTACGGCTTTGCTGCCCTTCTTGAATTTCCAGCGCGCATCGCTCGGGGTTTCTCCCAGATAAATACAACTGTGGTTGAGCAAGTCGTGAGGATGGGATGGCGTACCGTGCTCCGCCAGATACTCCGGCGTGGCGCAGAGCAAATGGTCGATAGTGAGCAACTGACGTCCGATCAATCCGGCCGGCGGACGGTCGGTGATGCGGATTGCCAGGTCGACATGGTCATCGATCAGATCCACTTGCCGGTCTTCCAGCAGCAACTCCACATCGACTTTGGGGTAGCGACGCAAAAACTCCGTCATGTGCGGATGCACTACAAAACGCCCGACAGCCTTGGGTACGCTGACCCGCACCAAGCCCTCCGCTTCGTGCGTGAACTGACCGCTGATCTCCATGACTGACTTAGCGGCGCTGACCATTTCCTGACAACGCTTGAATACCTCTTCGCCGCCATCACTCAAGCGCAATTTACGCGTCGTGCGTTGCAACAGACGGGTGGCGAGGGCTTTCTCCAGCCGGGAAATGCTGCGGCTGACCGCGGAAGGCGACGAACCGAGTTGGCGTGCCGCTTCAGAGAAACTGCCGGTCTCGACAACCTTGACGAAAATCGCCATTTCACCCAGCAGTGGCAGCGGTAGATTTATGCTCACAGCGCAACAGTCCTTTGATGTTCGAACGGATTATCACGTTATTGCACGATTCATATAATAAAAATAGAAACTTTAATAAGGCCTGGAATATGACACTTCGCCTGTTTTTCCATAGCGATGACCTCAAGGCCGATGTGGAAGTCCTCGACTGCACGCCCTTCGAAAACGAATTCGCCATCGTTTTGCGCGCTACGTTGTTTCATCCCCAAGGAGGCGGCCAGCCGTGCGACACCGGGTGGATTGGCGACAGCCAAGTGCAGCGCGTAGTGCAAGAGCCGGAACGAATTATTCACTACGTCGATAAACCGGTGCCGCTGGGCATGACCCAGATCCGTGTTGACGAAGCACGTCGCCGTTTCAATACCCGCATGCATTCGGCAGGGCACTTGATCGGCCATTTCGTGCAAGCCATGGGCTGGACGCCGATCAAGGCACACCACTGGCCAGACGAAGGCCGGGTGCAGTTCAAACCGGGGGATGCCGCCCAGGAAATTGATGCGCAAACCGTGCAGTACGGTATCGGACAATGGATCGAGCACGATCTGCCACGCCTGATTTCCCATCGCGAAGGCTCGCGGGAAGTCGGTTTTGGAGAGTTGCCGGCCTATGGTTGCGGCGGCACTCATGTACGCAGTCTCAAGGATCTGGGCAGCGTCACGATCGCATCCCTTTCGCAGAAGAAAGGCACGCTATCCGTCCACTACAACGTGGATTGAAGATTTCGGCCGGTGCCTCGCGCATCGTCCAATGCCAGGGAGCCGGACTCGTCGACTCCGTTGACTAATCGATAGATGGATCTAACACCATGATGCTGGATGTCGAGCGTCTCGATGAGACGTGCATAAAAAAACTCGCCAACGATGAAATCCTCGCCATTCGCGTCAAAGGCTTCTTGCCCCCGACGCAAGCGATCCAGTTGGGCGACAAGATCCTCGCGCCGGGCTTTGAAGGCTATATCAATGCACCGAGTATCGGTCGCATCGGCATGGCGTTTTACGAGGCGGAAAACCAGCCACTGCTGATCGAGGATTACTTCGAGCGCGCCACTCGCAACATCGCTGAATTGCGTAACCGTTGTGCGCCTTATTCATCACCGGTCGATACCTTGCGCTGCATGCTCGACGAGTCCTGGCCGGCCGGCGCCCATCTAGAGAATCTGTACGGACGCAAAATGTATGTCGGGCTTTCGCGCGTGGTGAAACCCGACGTGTGCTTCCTCGCCCACCACGACATTTTCGCCAAGGACGCCCCGGACAGTTTTCAGGCGCGCAGCCTGGAGGCGCAATTCGCCTGCAACGTGTACCTGAACATGCCGACCGAGGGCGGCGCGTTGCAAATGTGGAACGACGACATTTCACCGGATCAGTTCGATGAAATGCGCGGCGACAGCTATGGCATTGACCCGACCTTACTCGGCCCTCCAGCCTTGGAGGTTCGTCCGGATCCGGGGGATTTCATCATGTTCAATTCGCGCCGCATGCACTCGGTGACACCGGGCGTGGCAGATCCACGGTTGAGTCTTTCCTTCTTTGTCGGCTATCGCGGCAACGCTTCACCCCTGACTTTCTGGAGCTGAGATGTTTTCGAATTACCTGGGCGAGTTTCTGGCATTGGCCACCATCCATTTTCTGGCCGTGGTCGCTCCCGGCCCGGACTTCGCCGTGACCATTCGCCAGAGCGTGCGCTTTGGACGTTTGGTGGGAATCTGCACAGCGCTGGGCATCGGTACGGGGATTTCCGTGCACGTTTTGTACACCTTGCTCGGTGTCGGTGCATTGATGCATACCACGCCGTGGTTGCTGACCGTGGCCAAGGTCGTCGGCGGCGCCTACATTTTGTATCTGGGTGTCAGCCTGATTCGCAGCAAACCCAAGTCCGCGCTGGAAGGTGAAAAGAACCCGGACGACGTCGCGGTCGAGCAGTCGTTGTTCAAGGCCTTCAGCACCGGTTTTTTCACCAACGCTACCAACCCTAAGGCGACGCTGTTCTTCCTCGCGATTTTCACCACCATTGTCAGCGCCACCACGCCGCTGAAAATTCAGGCGCTGTATGGTTTGTGGATGTGCGCGGTGAACGCACTGTGGTTTGTGATCGTCGCCCTGTTTTTCTCCAGCAGTAAAGTGCGCGCGCTGTTCATGCGCATGGGCCACTGGTTCGAACGCAGCATGGGGGTGATTCTGATCCTGTTCGCAGGTCGCTTGATGTTGTCGATGTAAAACCATCGCCCAAACGAAAGGCCTGCCCGAATGAACGAGAAGGCCTTTTTCGTTTGTGCGCCGCTTTTGCGTTTCTGTGCGACAGATCTCACATGCGGGGCTCCCGGATCGCTGTCCCATGGTGTTAGTTTGAAAATGTTTCTGTCTGCTCCATCAGACACTTCCCACTCACCGCCTGCAAAGGAATGCCTTCCGCAATGGATTTTTCATTCAAGCAATTGGCCACCACTACTGTGATTCTGGCCACACTTTCGTCGATTACCACGTCCGCGCAAGCCAATATTACCGAGCAACAGAGCGCGGCCATTGTCAAAACATTCAGCGACACGTCAGTCACCGATTTCAGGCAGTTCCTGGGCGGCGTGGCCAAGAACGATCTGGCCAAAAGCGCCAACCTCGGCCCGGCCATCAGTGGTTTTCTCGACAACAAAACGTTGTCGGCTGAACAGCAGAACGAAATTCATCGCCTGCTCGGCATTTATGCACGGGTGAAATACGGCGCAGCCGCCACCGAGACCCTGCGCGAACTGGTCGAAATTCCGACATTCCAGGTCGAAGGCGTCGCCCAGCACGACAACCCTGAATTCATCAAAATCGCCGACAAGATCAAAAGCCTCGCCCATGCCTTCAACCTGAACTTCCGCAACGTCGACAACCGCGTGTATGAAATCTCCCTGGAGGGCAGCGGCAAGGAAGTGGTGGGTATTCATGCGCATGCCGACGTGGTGCCCGTCACACCGGAAAACTGGGTGTTGAAGGATGGCACTCGCCTCGACCCGTTCAAAGTCACCCTGATCGGTGACCGCATGTATGGCCGAGGCACCGAGGATGACAAAAACGGCATCGTGGTTGCGCTATACGCCATGAAAATCGTTAAGGAAGAAAAACTGCCGCTGGCGAGAAACTTCAAACTGCTGATCGATACCACCGAAGAAACCAGCGGCGACGCGATCCCCTACTACTTCGAACACAACCCGACGCCTGAGTACAATTTGGCGCTGGATGGCGGCTATCCGGTGGTGATTGCCGAGAAAGGCTACGGCACGGTGATGGCGAACTTCCCCGTCCGCAAGGGTGAAGGCCAAGGTGCTGAAATCGTTTCACTGACCGGTGGCAAGGCGACCAACCAGATTCCGTCCGCATCCGCCGCCACATTCGTCACGGATAAACCTTCCGAAGTGGCTGCCAGCCTGCAAAAGGTCGGCGACGAGTATGCCAAGCGCAATGGCGGTGACTTCGAGGTGAACGCCAAGGTCGACGGCAAGGACGTCAAACTGACCATTACGGGGGTATCGGCGCACTCCTCCGAACCGCAATCAGGCGTCAACCCGGTCGCCAGAATGCTTGAGTTGATCAACAGCCTCGACGGCAACGTCGCACTGAAACACAACCAGATCACCGATGCCGCACGCTATGCCGCCGACAACTGGGGACTGGATTATCTGGGTAAAAAATTGGGTATCGGTTTTGCCGATGACTTCATGGGCCCGTTGACCGCGTCACTGACGTTCGTGGGCATGGATGACAAGACCCTCAAGCTCGCGGTCAACCTGCGAGTGCCGAAGGGCAAGTCGCCCGAAGCGCTCAAATCTCAAATCAGCGAAAAACTCGCGGCCTGGAGCAAGACAAGCCACATCGCATCGACATTCGATCTCTCGATTGCCGAGCCGATGTATCGCAATCCTGAAGGCGAATGGGTCAAGGCTCTGCTCGCCGTCGCCAGCGAAAACCTGGGCATGAAGCATGAGTTCGGCACCTCTGCCGGCGCGACCTCGGTTCATGAACTGCCCAACGGGGTACAATTTGGCCTGGCGCGACCAGAGGTCAAGTACACCGGGCACACCGACAACGAGTTCAAGACGGTTGATCAGTTTCTGCTGGATCTGCAGATCGTGACGGAAATGTTTGGTCGTATCGGGCAATTGCCGAGGCTCTGAGCCAATTTCCGCCAGCCACGAAAAAGGATCCTTTTCGGATCCTTTTTTATTGCGTGACAAATAACGCACAAACAAAAACGCCGCTCAATGAGCGGCGTTTTTGTGAAATTGGAGCGGGAAACGAGACTCGAACTCGCGACCCCGACCTTGGCAAGGTCGTGCTCTACCAACTGAGCTATTCCCGCAAATGGCGTCCCCTAGGGGACTCGAACCCCTGTTACCGCCGTGAAAGGGCGGTGTCCTAGGCCACTAGACGAAGGGGACACGCTACCCGGAACACATGGTGTGTGTTTCGGTGTCCAGAACCGCGCCCGAAGACTTGTTTCTGGTTTCACTCAGCCCCGCCCGAAAGCAGTGCTGTTTAAAATTGGAGCGGGAAACGAGACTCGAACTCGCGACCCCGACCTTGGCAAGGTCGTGCTCTACCAACTGAGCTATTCCCGCATATTGGCGTCCCCTAGGGGACTCGAACCCCTGTTACCGCCGTGAAAGGGCGGTGTCCTAGGCCACTAGACGAAGGGGACACGCTACAACATTCACTCCCTGCCGCGTTTCGCTGTGTGCTTTACGCTGCAAGTGGCGCGCATTCTATGGATGGTTTGAGAAGTCGTCAACCCCCAGTTATAAATTTATTTAAATCAATGACTTCGCCCTGCTTTACGGCGCGGATCGAGGTTTTCCGCCGTCCGGGCTTTGACGCCTATATTCCGACACACGCCAAGGCGTTATAGTCGCGCACACGGTGATGGCAGTTTGAACTACCAACGCCACTATTTAGATATACGGATCGATGGCCGATACAGATGTACACGCCGATCCAACACGTCGAGCAAACGCCAGGCGCTTGAATTGCCTCGCGACTGAACTCGTACGCGAACCCTATAAAGAGGTCTTACCGGTGACACCACTCATGATCACCCTGCTGGTTATAGTCGGGATCGCACTACTGATCGCCATTGGCTACATGAACCATGTGGTGGAAAACAACAAACTGGAGAAGACCCGCACCAAGGTCGAACTTAACGACCGGCTGCGCCGCTGCGGTGAACTCACCGAAACCTTCCCCGGCCAGTTCATGACCCCGGGGCTGAAGCTGCTGCTCACACGCCTGGAACTGAATGTCTGCCAGCGCCTGCTCAACCTGGAAAAAACCAGCGCCATGACCAAGGCTCGCATTACCGAACTGAGCGCACTGGTTGCCCAGGGCGAGTCGATCCCGGTCAATAACCCGCCGGCACCGATCCAGACCGAAGCCAAAGCCAAGGACGTGCGCTTCCTCCTCGAAGCCTTGCACGGCCAAATCACCCGCGCCGCCCAGGATGGTTTCCTGCCCCCGAACGAAGCCAAACACTGGATACGCGAAGTCCGCCACATCCTGGTGCTGCTGCACATCGAGTTCTTCAACAACCTCGGCCAGCACGCCCTGCAACAAAACCAACCCGGCCAGGCCCGCCTCGCCTTCGAGCGCGGCGTGCAATACCTGCGCAAACAGCAGGAGCCGCAGATCTACGCCGAACAACTGGAATACCTGGAAAAACTCCTCGCCCGCGCGAACGCCCAAGTGATGGACAAAATCGCCCCGGTCGAAGGCGAAGAAAATCAACTGACCAGCGGCCTCAAAGATGTCGAGGCAGACGCGGACTGGAAGAAACGGGTGATTTACGACTGATTGATAGTGTTGCGATGAGAAGCCACCGAGAGGTGGTTTTTTATTGCCTGAATCGCCAGAACCGAAGATCAAAGGATCGCAGCCTGCGGCAGCTCCAACAGGAGGTTTCGCCGGGCCCGGAACGCAGAGCGTCCCGGCTGCATCCCCACGCCGAGCGTGGGAACGATCAAGTACACCCGAAATTAATTCGGTCGATTGTAAGGCCGCCATCGAACCAGAACCTGGTCGGCCCAGAGGCGGCCAAGGTCAAAGAAAAAAATCAAATGCGAAAATGCCCAACCATCCCCCGCAACTCCCCTCCCAACTGTGCCAACTCAATACTCGACGCCGCATTCCCCCGCATCGCAACAGAAGACTGATCCGCACTCGCCCGAATACTCGTCACGCTGCGATTAATCTCCTCGGCCACCGAACTCTGCTCCTCGGCAGCCGCAGCAATCTGCTGATTCATCTGCTGAATCAACGAAACCGCCGCTGCAATACTCCCCAGCGCACTTTCCGTCTGCAACGCATCAGCCACCGCCAGCTTCACCAACTCACCGCTGCCTTTGATCTGCTGCACCGACGAATGCGCCGCCGAACGCAAAGCGCTGACCAACCGCTCGATTTCCTCGGTCGATTGCTGCGTACGTCGCGCCAACGCCCGCACCTCGTCGGCCACCACAGCAAAGCCTCTGCCCTGCTCCCCCGCCCGGGCGGCTTCAATCGCGGCATTGAGCGCCAACAGGTTGGTTTGCTCGGCAACGCTCTTGATCACCTCAAGCACCGTACCGATGTTCTGGATTTCCGCACTCAGGCTTTCAATGCTCGAACTGGCCGATGTCGCCGAATCCGCCAATTGCTCAATGCGTGCCATGCTCTGGCGCACCACTTGCTGACCGCTCTCGACTTTTCCGTCAGCCGTCTGCGCCGCCAGCGCAGCCTCTTCAGCATTGCGCGCCACGTCGTGAACGGTGGCGGTCATCTGATTCATCGCCGTGGCGACCTGCTCGGTTTCTTCTTTCTGGCTGCTGACCTCAAGATTGGTCTGCTCCGTCACCGCCGACAGCGACTGCGCCGAACTCGCCAGTTGCTCGATACCCGCCTGCAGTCCGCTGACGATACTGCTCAGCCCTGCGCCCATCTGCTGCATGGCCAGCATCAACTGGCCGATTTCGTCCCGGCGCGTCACCTCAATGGTGCCACTCAAGTCACCGGCAGCAATTTGCCGCGCGACCTCGATCACACGGCGCAGCGGCGCGACGACCAAGCGGGTAATCACCCACGCCGCCGCCAACCCGACCAATAACGCCAGAGCCGAAGAACCAATGATCAGCACCGAGTTTTTCTTCAACTCCACTTGCATGGCAGCATCTTCGGCGACGTAAGCCTGATCGACCCGCTCGACCACTTGGGCCGCGCGCTGATGCAGTTGTTCGTAGACGGTTTTTTCCTGCGCGAGCAGCCCGGTGTACTCGGCGAGTTTGTCGTTGAACCCCGCGATGTGCCCGGACACTTCATTGAGCACGGTCAGATAGCCTTCGTCCTTGACCACGCCTTTGAGCGCTTCGGCCCCGGACTTGGCCTGGGCTGCCTGTTCAATTTCGCCCTTGGCGGACTCGTCGGCATTGCCCTTGCGACTCTGATCCAGACGCATCCGCGCTTCATTCATGGCTTGCAGCATCAATTGCGAAACCTGACTGACCTGGCTGGCCTGCTCGACGAATTGCGAGCCGTCCTTGCCCTCGGTTTCTTTCAAGGTGTAGGCACCATCATCGGCCAGCCCGGCCTGCAATACATCGAGATTGTTGGCCACGCTGGACACCGACCAACTGGCCATTTCCAGAGCCAGATCCTTGGCTTGCGTCAGGGAAACAAACTCGTCGAATGCCTTACGGTAGGCGGCAAGGGACTGTTCGACGTCACTCATCACCGGCACATTAGCCGGCGATCGAGTTTTGAGCAGACTGGCTTGCGCGATCAGGCCGTCGACGCCTTCACGCAAGGCATCGACGGTTTTCGGATTACCGTGCAACGCGTAGTCCTGTTCCAGCAACCGCACCTTGAGAAGGTCGCTGTGCAGAAATGACATCTGTTTGAGTCCATCGAATCGCTGACTGATGGCCTGCAGCGACCAGACGCCAATGGCTGCCACCAATGCGGTCAACAGTAAAACGAGCACAAACCCGACACCCAGTTTTTTCGCCATACCGAGGTTGGCAAAACGTCCTTGCACGGCTGAAATCATTGCGCCTAGTCCCCTGCCAAAGTTTGTGTACGGAGATTCGCAACGGCCAGGAACCAGCACAAGTCTCCGGCGTCGGAATAATGGCAAAAAGCTACGCTCACGTCGTTTTCAGGATGGCCGAGGTCGATCTGCAAGACTGGCCCGAAAAAAACGCCGCGCTCGCGCATCGCATGCATAAGCGACATTGATACGCTGCCAGTCACAACTTTCTCCGCTGGGACTGAACGCCGCCGACGGTGAAAGCAATACACCGCACACTTGGGCATGCCGTTGCAGGCGTGCCTGATCGGCCTGGGGTGAACGCGCCCAGATGAACAGCCCCCCCGTGGGTTTACCGAACACTTCCCAATCGGCATCCTCCAGTGCCTGCAAGGCTGCCGCGCGTTCAGTGTTCAACCGTTGCCGCAGTCGCTGCACCAGTTTGCGGTATGCTCCGCTGGTCAGCAGTGATGCCAATACAGCCTCGTTAAAACTTGAAGTACCCAGACTGCTGATCATCTTGACCCGGGCCAGACGCGCCACTAACTCACTGTCGGCCGCCACAAAACCGACCCGCAACGAACTGCTGAGGGTTTTCGAAAAACTGCCGACGTAAATTACCCGGCCTTCATCATCCAGCGCGGCCAGACGCACGCCGCTGCCATTGTGCAGATCGGCGTAGACATCGTCCTCGATCAGTCGCACCTCGTAAGTCCGGCTCAATTGCAGCAACCGTTGCGCCACCGTCGGGGTCAGGCAACTGCCGGTTGGATTGTGGTGATGACTGTTGATGAATAACGCCTTCGGCCGGTATTGGCGCAACACGGCTTCGAGCGCCTCGAGATCCGGCCCTTTCGGCGTCCGACGCACTTCCAGCATTCGCACACCGTGCAGGCGCAGAAGCTCGAACAGTGGCGTGTACCCAGGGGTTTCCACTACCACACAATCTCCGGCCTTGAACAAGGTACGCACGATCAGATCCAGCCCATGACTGGCCCCGGCTGTAGTCAGAATCTGTAAGTTGCCGACATCGATGCTCAGTGAGCTCAGACGCCGGGCTATTTGCTCGCGCAATACGGGCAATCCCAACGGTGAGCCGTAGTTGAACAGACCGGCCATATCGGTGCGTGCCACCTGACGAATCGCGTAGCTCAGGTCGTCGGACTCGCGCCAACTCTCAGGCAAGTTGCCGCTGCCCAATCGCAACCCGGCAGCCAGTTCGCAGGCTTCGGGGCACCAGGGTTGCGCCGTTGTACAGTCCGGCTGAATGGCGTGTTGGCGATGCCCCGCCGCTGCGGCGACCATGAATCCGGCACCCTGGCGGGACGCCAGAATGCCCTGTGCGACCAGACGTTCGCATGCCTCCACCACACACGATTGACTGAGCAAATTGCAACGCGCGATGTGCCGCACGGAAGGCAGGCGCGTGGCCGGGGGCACTTCGCCCTGTTGGATCCAGTCAGTCAGTCCTTCCACAATCTGCTGCACGACAGGCACCATCGCCTGTCGATCAATTCTCAATTCCATGAGCACGCAAACTCCTGTCCGTTTTGCTGGCGGCAGTAAATCACAGGAACGTCGATTCGGCTGTGCGATAAAACCGTCAAAAGTGCCTTGTCTAACTATTTGAAACACATTGTTTATCGGGTTTAAGGGGCATTGAAACGGATAGAAAAAAACCCGCATCGATTCCGCGTCGATGCAGGTCTTTTTCACGCAAAGCACTGAGCCCTTTTCAGAACGCCGTCACGCCACCGTCCACAGCCAGCGAATGCCCAGTGGTGAACGCTGCGCCATCACTGCACAGGTAAAGCACGGCGCTGGCAATCTCCTCGACCTTGCCGATACGGCCAACCGGATGCATCGCGTTGGCGAATTCGCCTTTCTTCGGATCAGCCTCGTAGGCACGACGAAACATGTCGGTGTCGATCACCGCCGGGCACACGGCGTTGACGCGGATTTTCTTTTTGGCGAACTCGATGGCCGCCGATTTAGTCAGCCCGATCACCGCATGCTTGGACGCCGCATAAATGCTCATCTTCGGCGCCGCACCCAACGCCGCGACCGATGCCGTGTTGACGATCGCGCCTGCGCCCTGGGCCACCAGCAACGGCAACTGGTACTTCATGCACAACCAGACGCCTTTGACATTGACGCCCATGATCGCGTCAAACTCGTCCATGGTGCCTTCCGGCAATTTGCCTTTTTCGATCTCGATGCCAGCGTTATTGAAGGCATAGTCGAGTCGGCCGTAGGTATTGATGACCTCGTCCATCAGATGTTTCACATCGCTTTCCACGGTGACGTTGCAACGCACGAAGGTCGCTTCGCCACCGGCCGTACGAATCAGCGCCACGGTGCCCTCGCCACCTGCTGCATCCAGGTCAGCCACCACCACTTTCAAACCTTCAGCGGCGAACGCCACGGCAGTCGCGCGACCAATACCGTTGGCAGCCCCCGTCACTACGGCGACCTGACCGGAAAACGTCATGCTCATTGTTGTGTCCTCGAACGGATGAATGCGGGGGAAATACAGTCTGGCAGCATAGTCATACCGCACGGCGCGGCGTCAGCACTATCAGATGGCCGTTTATTGGCTTATGAATTCGGGTGATAAAGCCATGGCGCCGACTATCACTGCACTGGATCAAACCGTATTCGCCGCATCAGCCAACCTTGCGACATCGCCCGGGAGGGGCTATCAACAAGACTTCATTCATTTGAGTGCCTGTCATGACTACCCAGACCAATCGCCAGTTCCTGCTCGCCAAACGCCCGGTGGGCGCCGCCACCCGCGAGACCTTTACCTATCAGGAAGTGCCGGTGGGCGAACCGTCGGCCGGGCAGATTCTGGTCAAGAACGAATATCTGTCCCTCGACCCGGCGATGCGAGGCTGGATGAACGAGGGCAAGTCCTACATTCCACCGGTCGGCATCGGTGAGGTCATGCGCGCGTTGGGCGTAGGCAAAGTCGTTGCCTCGAACAACCCCGCGTATGCCGTCGGGGACTACGTCAATGGTGCCATCGGCGTGCAGGATTATTTCCTCGGCGAACCCAGAGGTTTCTACAAAGTCGATCCGAAACTGGCGCCATTGCCGCGTTATCTGTCTGCATTGGGCATGACTGGCATGACCGCCTACTTTGCCCTGCTTGATGTCGGCGTGCCAAAAGAAGGCGACACCGTGGTGCTGTCCGGCGCTGCCGGTGCGGTGGGCAGCATTGCCGGGCAGATCGCCAAGCTAAAGGGTTGCCGGGTGATCGGGATTGCCGGCGGTGCGGACAAGTGCAAGTTCCTGATCGAGGAACTGGGTTTCGACGGCGCCATTGATTACAAGAGCGAAGACGTCATCACAGGCCTCAAGCGCGAATGCCCGAAAGGCGTCGACGTATATTTCGATAACGTCGGCGGCGACATTCTCGACGCGGTGTTGAGTCGCCTTAACATGAAAGCGCGAGTAGTCATCTGCGGCGCCATCAGCCAATACAACAACAAGGAAGCCGTCAAAGGTCCGGCCAACTACCTGTCGCTGCTGGTCAATCGTGCGCGGATGGAAGGCTTCGTGGTGATGGACTACGCCGCGCAGTACGCCAGCGCCGCTCAGGAAATGGCCGGGTGGATGGCCAAGGGGCAGCTCAAGAGCAAAGAAGACATCGTGGAGGGTCTGGAGACGTTCCCGGAAACGTTGATGAAACTGTTCAACGGCGAGAACTTCGGCAAGTTGGTGTTAAAGGTTTAGAGCACGACTGAGGATCACAAAAAAACCTGTAGGGGCGAGCCTGCTCGCTCCTACAGGTTTAGTGGTGCTCAGGCGATTTCAGCGACGACTGAGGCCAGTGCCTGCGCCGGATCGGCAGCCTGGCTGATCGGACGACCGATCACCAGATAATCGGAGCCGGCATCCAGTGCCTGACGCGGCGTCAAGATACGGCGCTGATCGTCCTGGGCGCTGCCCGCCGGACGAATCCCCGGGGTCACCAGTTGCAGCGACGGGTGCGCGGTTTTCAGGGCCTGGGCTTCCAGGGCCGAGCACACCAGACCGTCCATCCCGGCCTTCTCGGCCAGTGCCGCCAGACGCAGAACCTGTTCCTGGGGCTCGATGTCCAGACCAATGCCCGCCAGATCTTCGCGCTCCATGCTGGTCAGCACGGTCACGCCAATCAACAGTGGTTGCGGGCCGCTGCGCTTGTCCAGCACTTCGCGGCAGGCGGCCATCATGCGCAGACCGCCGGAGCAGTGCACGTTGACCATCCACACGCCCATCTCGGCGGCAGCCTTGACCGCCATCGCCGTGGTGTTCGGAATGTCATGGAATTTCAGGTCGAGAAATACTTCGAACCCTTTGTCACGCAGGGTGCCGACGATTTCTGCGGCGCAACTGGTGAACAGCTCCTTGCCCACTTTGACCCGGCACAACTTCGGGTCCAACTGGTCGGCCAGCTTCAGCGCGGCGTCACGGGTGGGGAAATCCAGGGCGACGATGATAGGAGTCTGGCAGGCGGACATGGATGGGCTCTCGAACAGGATGAAATCGGCGCGGCATTGTAGCGGAACCGGCGGCGTCGCGGCACCCGATGATCGGTAAATCGTGTCGCCGGCCATGGGCAGCATAGCGCTCACGGCCATTGTGTCGAACCCGATACACAGACGACACGCCGCCAACATGTGCCCCGGCTACCCTCGCCGACCGCAACACATCCTTACAGCAGCCCTTCCCGCCTCGCGGCCGGACGCCTATGCTGAAAACCAAAACCTCGCAGCCCATCTTTGTGGTTGGCAGCCTGAATGGCAGATGAACAGCCCCCATGCACAACACTCAAGCGTCCGTGAACGAAGACCCGAAAGACGACAAGCGCTGGAGCATCCGCGCGCTGATCGTCGACGATGACGTGCCGATCCGCGACCTGATGATCGACTACCTCGCCCGCTTCAACATCCACGCCAGCGGTGTGACCGATGGCGCGGCGATGCGCCAGGCGATGCAGGCTGAACATTTCGACGTGGTGGTGCTCGACCTGATGTTGCCCGGCGAAGACGGATTGTCGCTGTGCCGCTGGCTGCGCGCCGAGTCGGACATTCCGATCCTGATGCTCACCGCCCGCTGCGAACCCACCGACCGCATCATCGGCCTGGAACTGGGCGCCGATGACTACATGGCCAAACCGTTCGAACCTCGGGAACTGGTCGCGCGGATTCAGACCATCCTGCGCCGCGTGCGCGACGACCGTACCGAACAGCGTGCGAATATTCGCTTCGACAACTGGCGCCTGAACAGCGTCCTGCGCCAACTGGTCGCCGATGATGGCCTCGTGGTGCCGCTGTCCAACGCCGAGTTTCGCCTGTTGTGGGTGTTCATCGAACGCCCGCGTCGGGTGCTCAGCCGTGAACAACTGCTGGATGCCGCCCGTGGGCGCTCGATCGAAGCCTTCGACCGCAGCATCGACTTGCTGGTCTCCCGCCTGCGGCAAAAACTCGGCGACGACCCGAAAGCACCGCAACTGATCAAAACCGTGCGCGGCGAAGGTTATCTGTTCGACGCCCGGGACATTGGCTGATGCGAGCGCGCTTCGACACGCTGTTCGGCCGCCTCTTCGGTGTGTTGTTCGCGGCGATCGTCCTGGCGCACCTGCTGGCCTTTGCCTGGTTCAAACATTACGGCCCGCCACCGCCGCCCCCTCCAGCGGAATTTTCTGAAACGATCGACGGGCGGCCATCACTACAAAATCCACGCTTCGAACCACGGCCACCCCGTCCGTGGTTCGGCGGGCCGCTGGTGCCGCTGACCTTTCAGTTCATCTCGCTGATCATCGCCGCGTGGTACGGTGCCAAACTGCTCACCCGACCGATTCATCGCCTGAGCAATGCCGCCGAACGCCTGAGTGAAGACCTCGACAGCCCGCCACTCGATGAATCCGGCCCGCGCGAGGCCCGCCGTGCCGCGCACACGTTCAACGTGATGCAGCAACGCATCCGCGAACAAGTGCAGCAGCGCGCACGGATGCTCGGCGCCGTCTCCCACGACCTGCGCACACCGCTGTCGCGGCTGAAACTGCGCCTCGAACAGATTGATGACGACAAATTGCAGGGCCAGATGCGCCAGGATCTCGACGACATGATCGGCATGCTTGACGCCACCCTCACCTACCTGCACGAACAACGCACCAGCGAAGCCTTGCAGTGGATGGACGTGCAGGCGCTGGCTGAATCACTGTGCGAAAACGCCCAGGATCAAGGCGCCGACATACAAGTCAGCGGGCATTGCGCGCCAATGCAAGTGCAACCGATGGCGTTGCGTTCGTGCCTCAACAACCTGCTCGACAATGCGCTGCGTTATGCCGGTGATGCGCACCTTGCCCTGGAGGATCACCGCGAACAGTTGCTGATCCGCGTGATCGACCATGGCCCGGGCATTGCGGCCGACAAACGCGAAGCGGTGTTCGAGCCGTTCTTTCGCCTCGAAGGCTCGCGCAACCGCAACTCCGGCGGTGTCGGCCTGGGCATGACCATTGCCCGGGAAGCGGCGATACGCCTGGGCGGCCAATTGACCCTGGAAGAAACGCCCGGTGGCGGCCTGACCGCCGTCATTCGCCTGCCCCGCCCCTGAAGTCTCCACCGTCCAAATGCAGTGCTCGCTCCCACAGGACTCGGACGTTTTCATGTATGTGTTTCAGCCGGTACAAACTTCACACATTTGGGACAACTTGTCGCTTGAGGCTGCGCTTACAGAGGGGCAACCGGGAGGGACTGGTCGGCGGCCAAGCCACTATCGCGAGCAGGCTCACTCCTACAGAAAAGCAGGCCGCCAAGCCCGAAACATCAAACCCGAGCCTGACTCTTACTCCAATCCGTCAAGAGGCTATAAGCCACCGCCAACAACGTAGGGCCGATAAACAACCCGATAAACCCAAACGCAATCAACCCGCCAAACACCCCGAGCAACACAATCACCAACGGCAAATTCCCGCCCCGGCTGATCAGATACGGCTTGAGCACGTTATCCACGCCACTGATGACAAACGTCCCCCATATTCCGAGAAACACCGCCATCCCGTATTCACCCTTCCAGGCAAGCCAAGCGGTGGCAGGCACCCAGACCAGCGGTGGCCCCATCGGAATCAGACTCAGCAAAAACGTCGTGATCCCTAGCACCAGCGCACCCGGAACCCCGGCGATCAGAAAACCGATCAACGCCAGAATCGCCTGCGCCGCTGCCGTACCGATCACGCCGTTGACCACCCGCTGCACCGTCCCGGCCACCAACTCGATGTAATACCCGGCACGATCACCAATCAATCGCTCAAGCAAACGGTGAACGAAGTGCGCAAGACGCGGCCCGTCACGATAGAAAAAGAACACGAATACAATGCTCAGGGTCAGCTCAAGGATCCCGCCACCGATTTGCGCACTGCGCGCCAGCAGCCAATTGCCGACCTGCCCCAGGTAAGGCTTGATCGCCAGCATCATCGCCGCACCTTGCTGATCGATGCTGTCCCAGAGATTAACCAGACGCTCGCCCACAAAAGGAATCGAGCCCAGCCACGCAGGCGCCTCCGGCAAACCGTCGACCTGCACGTCCTTGATGAACGCCGTGGCATCGCGCACATGATCCGCCAGATTGAAGCCCAGCCACACCAGCGGCGCCGCGACCAGCAACATCCAGCACACGGTCAGGATCAGTGCCGCCAAGGATTCGCGGCCATTGAGCCAACGCGTCAGCAAACGCATCAGCGGCCAACTGGCGAATGCCAGCACTGCGCCCCAGAACAGAGCCGACCAGAACGGCGCCATCACCCACAGGCTGGCGCCGAACAGCACCAGCAGCAGGATCTGCACCAACAGCCGATCGTTATTGAGCATGAAAAATCTCGAAAAAGTCAGTCAGCCAAAGCGTAGGCGAACGCGCCATGCGCGCTCGCCAAAAAAAACCTAGCGCAACAGATCGATGCGAAGGCCTGAAGTTTCGGTATTGCCGCCTTCCAGGCGCGCGGCCCGCACGCCGGCACCGATCAGGGCTTGTCGCCAGGCTTCAGCCTTGGCGCCGGACACCGCCACCCGCAACGAGGTATCGAGATTCAGCCCCCGGGACAACAGGCGCAGCCAAGTGTCATCGGGATCACCGGAAAGTTTCGGGAATTCCAGCTCACCGGTGCTTCTGAGTTGTCGCAGCAACGTCGCCGAAGTCGGCAGCAGTTCGCCCAGCGGCGCACTCGCTTCGAACTGTTCCACATGCAAATAGGCTTTGCGATTGCCACGAGTGATGCTGTAGAGCGCCACCAATGTGTTGTCCTGAGGAGCCGCGAGACGCAACAGCAGATACGCTTGTTGTTCGTCGGCGCCGAACAGCTTGGCATTGCTGAACACTTCGTTGGCCCACAGGCTGCTTTCGCCGCAATCCCTGGCCTGACACCAGAACAACAGCTCGGCGTCTTGGTCTTGCAAAGCTTCGCGGGCGGCAGTGAACGCTTCGGTGGCGGCATGCTCCGGCGGCAGTTCGTAAGTCACCGACGTCGTTTGCCCCCGGGCACTGACCTGACCGTCGAAGCGTAACTGGCCGCTGATCTTTCGGATCGAGCCCATCGGGTAGATCCGTTCCATTTCCGTCCGCGCGCGATAGTCAACGATTTGCGCATCGGCCAGACGCGGCACGATCGACAAATCCTGACTGCCCGGGACGTCAGCGGCAAAAGACAAGGGGCTGAACAAGCACAGCGCCAGCAAACCGATTGATCGCATAGGCCGCCTCATTGGATGGGCAATGCCTGGAGGGTTTGCACGGTCGTTTCTTCCTTTTTTTCAAACACGATAGAGACCTGGTGGCCATTCGGGGGCGCAGCGGTGTAGAGATCCATCATGGTCGTCTCCCATTTCAACCCGCCCAGCCTCGACAGTTGACCTGCGCAAGTCAAGGAATCGCGAAAAACCGATTGAAACAGCGTGCGACAAGATCAGCGCCAGCTTCATCGTTGAGATGCAAATGGTGCCCACCGGACAGTTGCTCATGACTGAAGGGTAGACGCTCCAGCAACTCAGGGTGTTTAGCCAACATGCCGTCAGCCGCCACCACCAAATGTGCAGGACACGTGAGGCGCTGCACGAAAGCCATCGCCTGCTCCTGAGTCAGTCGCAGCGGCGATGGCAGGGTCAGTCGATTGTCGGTGCGCCACGTGTAGCCGCCCGGCACCGGCATCAGACCACGCTGAGCCAACAGCTCGGCGGCTTCGCGACTGACCGCCACCAAGCCTTTCATTCGCGCTTCGATAGCGCGATCAACCGTGGGATGGACCGGTTTACGCTTGTCGCGCAGATCCAGTTGCGCCTGTAAGGCCATGCCCATGCGCTCGGCGGCGTTTTCGCCTTTGTCGGTAGGAGGAATCACACCATCGATCAGCGCCAAATGGCTGATCCTTTCCGGAAACGAACCGGCAAGCACCAGCGACACAATGGCGCCCATCGAGTGGCCGAGCAGGCCAAAACGTTTCCAGCCCAATTGCTCCGCCACTTGCAGCACGTCATGAGCGTAATCCCACAAGGCATACCCGGCGCCGATCGGACGATGCCCGGAATGCCCGTGGCCGGCCATGTCCAGTGCAACGATGCGCAATCCTTCGAGCTTCGGCGCCAGCCGCGCAAAGCTGTTGGCGTTATCCAGCCAGCCGTGCAGCGCAATGACCGGCAAACCATCCTGGGGGCCGAACAAATGCGCCGCGAGTTCGATATGCGGCAGGCTCAGACGCACTTCTTCAAAGGTCGGGCTCATGCGCAATCCTGTTGCTGGCGGCTGTCCCAGCGACTGAACAGGCTTTTCAGCAACTGCGCCGTGTCCTGCGGACGTTCGAGCGGAAACATGTGCCCGCCGGGCACGGTCAAGGATTCGCCCTGGGGCAGGCGCCCTACCGAGCTGGCGTGATGTCGCATGACCACGCGGCTCTTGTGCCCGCGCACCACCGCCAGCGGCACCTTCAAATGCCCGGTGCGACCAGGACTGGTGTGGGGCACGCCTCGGTAAATGCTGATTTCGGTGGCCGGATCGAACCGCAGCCGCAGCGAATCGCCGACTTTGTACAAACCGTGTTGCAGGTAGGCGTCGAAGCATTCCGGATCAAAGCTGCGAAACAGCGTCTTTCCGGCAAAGTAACTGCGCGCACTGTCGATGTCGGCAAACTCTTCGCGGCGACCCAAAGTGCGGCCTGCGGGCGTGAGTTTGTCGATGAAACCAAAACGCTTGGCCGCTCGAATCACCCATTGATCGGCGCGCGTCAGCACTGGCGAATCGAGCATGACCACGCCGCGATACAGTTCAGGGCAACGCATCGCCGCGTGCTGGTGGAGCACCCCGCCGAACGAATGGCCGACGCCCCACACAGGTTCGTCCTGTTGTTTAAGGTGATGAATCAACTCGTCGACGAGGTTGTACCAGTTGTCGTCCGCCGGAAAGCGCGGGTCATGGGCATGCTGCTCCAGATGCGCGACCCGATATTCCGGCGCCAGCGCCGCGAACAACTTGCCATAGGTGCCCGAGGGGAAGCCGTTGGCGTGGGCGAAAAAAATGGGTTGCGACATACCGGTCAATCCGTGGGCGGGGAAACAGGCGTTGATTGTCGGCAACGCCGCGTCAATCAGCAATGACCGTAACTGCCAGGAATGATGACAGTCCGGTCAGAGCTATGGTGTTCACTGCCCCGCGCCTCACGAAACTCATCGCGCCGGCGGCTGCTCACCCAACGGCACCACCGCCATGGTCAACCGCGATACGCAACTGGCCTTGCCTTCGTCACTGGTCAAACGAATATCCCAGACATGGGTGGTGCGACCAATGTGAATCGGCTTTGCCACCGCCGTCACCCGTCCTTTGCGCAAACCTCGCAAATGGTTGGCGTTGATCTCCAGCCCCACGCAATAGAACTTGCTGGCATCGATGCATAGATAACTGGCCATTGAGCCGACGGTTTCCGCCAGTACCACAGAGGCGCCGCCGTGCAACAGGCCATACGGCTGATGTGTGCGGTGGTCGATGACCATGCTCGCGGTCAGAGACTCTGCGTCGAAGGATTCGAAACGGATGTCCAGCACTTCACCGATGGTGTTTTTCTGGATTGCGTTCAATTGCTCGATGTCGGGAGTGGTACGCCACAAGGTCATCGCAAACTTCCTTTGTTGTTTTGATCGTCGCTCAATCCTGCCACAGCACCGCCTCGCTACGCTCGCTCCATTCTTCGAAGCGTGCGCCATAAGCGTCCTCGATCACATTGCGCTTGATCTTCAATGTCGGCGTAAGAAAGCCGTTTTCCACAGCCCAACTGTCCTTGACCACCACCAACCGACGCAGGCGCTCGTGCTTGTCGAGCGCGGCGTTGACGTCCTCCAGCAGTTTTTCCAGGCTCGCCTGCAAACCCGCCCGCGCCGCACCCACGGCGTCCTGCATACCCGCCGCCGACAGCACACACAATCCCAACGGCGCGCTGAGTCCGTCGCCCACCACACACACTTGCTCGATCCGGGCATGCACCGCCAAACGGTTTTCAATCGGTGCTGGCGCCACGTACTTGCCTTTGCTGGTCTTGAAAATTTCCTTGAGTCGTCCAGTCAGACGCAAGCGACCTTCGGCGTCCTGCTCACCCTTGTCGCCAGTGCGCAAAAAACCGTCTCCGGTCAGGGTTTCAGCCGTCTTCTGTGGTTCCTTGAAGTAACCCAGCATGTTCGCCTGACTGCGCACCCGAACTTCGCCGGACTCATCGATGCGCACCTCAACCTCCGGGCACGGCTTGCCGATCCACCCCTCCTTGTATTCGCCCGGCAAACAAATGTGCGAATAACCGCAGCTCTCGGTCATGCCGTACACCTCCAGCACATCCAGGCCGAGCTTCTGATACCAGCGCAACAACGTCTGCGGCACCGGCGCTGCACCGGACAACGCCACCCGCAATGCATCCAGCCCAAGCCCCGCCAGAACCTTGTGACCGACACGCTTGCCGATGATCGGCAAACCGAGGAGGAAATCCAGACGCTTCGCCGGGATTTTGCTGTAGACCCCCATTTGAAACTTCGTCCAGATCCGCGGCACGCCAAACATCGCGGTTGGCCGCGCCCGTTGCAAATCAGTAAGAAAGGTGTCGAGGCTCTCGGCAAAAAACACCGTTTGCCCGGTATAGATTGACGCCATCTCGACAAACATCCGTTCGGCGACATGGCACAGCGGCAGATAAGAGAGCAGCCGGTCGCTCTCGTTGAGTCCGAACAGCTCGGTTCCGTGCGTCGTGGCAAATCCAAGATTGGCGAAACTGTGCATAACCCCTTTGGGCAGGCCAGTAGTGCCGGAGGTGTAAATAATGGTCGCCAATTGGTCGGCGCCCGGACGCGGATCGTCCTGAATCGGCGAACTGCGCTGCAAATCATCCCAGGTGAAATCAAAATCGCCGGGCGGATGCAGCGGCAGACTGATTGTCGGCAACCCTGCCGGCAGCCCCCGGGACATACCCGCCCAATCATCAAGTTTGCCGATAATCGCCAACACACTCTCAGAGTGAGTCAGCACTTGGTTCATGGACTCAGCCGTGAGATTGGGATACAGCGGCACCGACACATGCCCGGCCATCCAGATCGCCAGGTCGGCGATGATCCAGTGCGCGCAGTTTTTCGAAATCAACGCAATGTGGCTGCCTTGCGGCAATTCCCGAGCGCGCAACCAGTGCGCCGCACAACGGGCCTGATGACCGACATCCGCCCAGGTCAACGTCTCGACCTGCCCACCGCCAACCGGTTGCACCAGAAAGCGCTGGCGCGGATGACGGGATTCACGTTCATAAAACACGTCCAGCGGCAAACGGAATGCGGCAGACATGCGACTCGCTCCTGTTTTTTTGGTCTGGAGCAAGCGTAGTCAACCAAGCAAGTGCTTGGTTGAGTTTTTAACAAGAAGAAACAAGATCAAAAGATCGCAGCCACAGCAGCGCCTACAGGGGGACTGGCATACCCGACTCAAGGATGTTTGAGGCTATTAAGCCGCATGGCCCCCACCACCAACTCATCCCCCTCAACTTCCGCCAATCCGGCCGTAGAAACCCTCACCGGCGGAAAACCCAGGCCATGCTGCAAGTAACTCAACAGATTCCCGACCAGAGGATTATGACTGACCAACAAAACATCGCTGACCGCGACCAATTGCTCAGCCACCTTGTCCGGATCAACTTCAGGCGTCAGCCAATCAACCGTACGAATTTCAGGTTCAAAGCCCAACGCCTCACGCACCAGTTGCGCCGTCTGCTGAGCACGCAGATAAGGACTGGAATAAATCGCCGTCAATGGCTGCCCAACCAGCTCGGTCGCTGTACTCAACACTTCATTGCAACCCTGAGCCGTCAACTCCCGCTCAGGATCAGGCTTGGAACCATGAGGCACCGCCTCACCATGTCGCAATACCCAGATTTTCATAGTTTGGGCTCCTCATCACGAACCGGATGCGGTGCTGGCGCGACAGCATGCGGCGCCTCACCTTCCGGTGTCCGCGGCGCCGGCCAATCGGCGAACGGCCAGGGTTTCTGGTCGCTGTGGAAACTGCCGAAACGGCCGATCTGCGCCAGAAACTGACTCAGGCTGTCGCCGAAATTCATCAGTCCCGCGTTCGGCGCGCCATAGATCAAACGATAGATCAATTGCACCAGCACGACGGCGCCGAGAATGAATTGCGCCACCTGCCAGACCATCAGGTAAACAACCATCCATAAGACCCGCAACAGGATCGACTCGTATCGGGTTTCATTCTTTGGATCGTTCATGGCTCGCTCCCTGCTCAATCAGTTAAAACCACTGGTGGAAATAAAGTCGACATCGGTTTTCGGCTCGCCACGCATCAACAGACCAATAACCTGCTCAAGCGTGCGCCCCTCGAACAAAATCGCGTGCAGTCCGGCGACCAGCGGCATGTAGACGCCGACTTCCTGGGATTTAGCCTTGAGTACCTTCAAAGTGTTGACCCCTTCGGCGACTTCGCCAAGGCGCGACACCGCTTCATCGAGACTCAAACCCTGACCGAGGGCAAAGCCGACCTGATAGTTGCGGCTCTTCGGCGACGAACAGGTGACGATCAAATCGCCGACACCGGCCAGGCCAAGGAAGGTCATCGGGTTGGCGCCCTGGTTCACTGCAAACCGGGTCATCTCGGCCAAGGCCCGGGTGATCAACATACTCTTGGTGTTCTCGCCCATTTCCAGCGCTACCGCCATGCCGGCAATGATCGCGTAAACGTTCTTCAACGCCCCGCCCAATTCGACACCAAACCGGTCCGCGCTGGCATAGACGCGGAACGTGCGGCCATGCAGCGCGGCCTGCACTTGCGTGCAGAGGTCTTCGTCTTCACTGGCGACCACCGTGGCGGTCAGTGCGTGTTCGGCGATTTCCCGGGCCAGATTCGGCCCGGACAGCACGCCGATGCGTGCCTTGGGGGCGATGTCTTCGAGGATCTGGCTCATCAATTTGAAGGTCTTGGCTTCGATGCCTTTGGTCAGACTCACCAGCATCTTGCCGCTCAAGCGCTCGGCGTGGCTGGCCAGCACCGAACGCAACGCGCTGGAGGGCAAGGCGACAAAGCACAAATCGCAGGCATCCAGCGTCGCTTGCAGGTCGGTGACGGCGGTCACGCCTGGCAAAATCTTGATGCCTTTGAGGTAACGCGGGTTTTCGCGATTGACCCGGATGGCCTCAGCCTGCTCGGGGTCACGCATCCACTGCCGGACTTGATGGCCGTTCTCGGCCAGAAGATTGGCCACGGCGGTGCCGAAACTTCCGCCTCCCAGGACGGCAATCGGGCGCTGTTCAGTCATATGCAATCCGTTAATCCATACCAGTGGCGATGCCGGCATTATACGGAGCGTCCCGGTCACGGACAGCCCCTGCGTCAATTACCGACACCTGTAGGAAGAAGACCAATAAAACCGAGGAAAATGCCCATAACGTGACTGGAAAACTCGCAGCCGTCGGTTAACATGCGCGCCAACTTATCGCTATCCAGGCTGTGTCGTGTCTCTCGCCCCGCCCTCCCCGCGTTCGCCCCTGCTGCTGGCCTTGCTGTTCAGCCCGGCATTGCAGGCGGACGACCTGTTTCTCGACAGTGAAACCCTGCCGCCGGTGCTGACGGCTACGCGCCTGAAACAGACGCCGGCGCAGGTGCCGGGAAGCATGACTGTGCTGGATAACGAACTGATCGGTGCCAGCGGCGCCCGCGACATCAGCGAGTTGCTGCGTCTGGTGCCGGGTATGATGGTCGGCAACATCAGCGGCAATCAGGCGGCGGTGAATTACCACGGCACCAACGCTACCGAAGCGCGGCGCATGCAGGTGCTGATCGATGGGCGCTCGGTGTACCGCGCAGGCCTGGCCACGGTGGACTGGAGCGACATTCCCGTCGCGATGGAAGACATCGAGCGTATCGAGGTTTTTCGCGGCCCGAACACGGTGAGCTACGGCGCCAACGCACTGATGGCGGTGGTCAACATCATCACGCGCAACCCGGCGGAGAGTCACGGCACGCGGCTGAAAGTCACCCGTGGCCAGCGCGGGATCAATGATTTTTATGCCAGCCAAAGCACCGGATGGAGCAGCGGCGATCTGCGCCTCTCGTTGTCCGGTCAGGAAGATGACGGCTTTGACAGCGACCGCACCGGTGCCGACTACCGCGACAGCCGCCGATTGAATCGACTCGGTCTCGCCGTCAGCCAGACGCTCAGCGACAACCAGAGCCTCGACTGGCAACTGAACGCCAAGGACGGCAGCAACCAGCGTCCCTACACTTACCGTCCGGTGTTTTCCGGGATTACCGCTGCCGGGAACAATTCCGACGTGATCGCCAAGGATTACGCCGGATCGGTGCGCTGGAACCTCGACATCAATCCCGATCACAGCCTTTATGTTCAAGGTTCCGCGCAACACTGGGATCGTCAGCAGACCTGGCGCGCCTGCGATGCCGAGTTGTCGTTCAGTCCGCAGTTGGCCGAACTCTGGCAACTTGACCCGAACTACACCGAGCGGCTGGCGCGCAACATCACCCGCTTCACTGGCCCTGGAGCGCCCCCCGGGCCCCCGCAACAAATGGCGCTGGCCAATCAGGCCCTTGATCAGTGGCGCAACGGCGCCAGTCAGACGCTGTGCGGTGACATCGACCAGAGCGCCCGGGAGTCGCGTTACGACGTCGAAATGCAGGACACCCTCAGCCTGTCCGACAGCCTTCGACTGGTCAGTGGCGTCAACTACCGTTACGACCGGGCCCATTCCGAAACGTACTTTAATGGCACCCTCGACGACACGTCCTGGCGCACCTTCGGCCAGCTCGAATGGCGTGCCAGCGAGCGTTGGTTGTTGCAGGGCGGCGCGATGTTTGAAGATACCCGTCTGATCGGCAGTTCGCTGACGCCACGCATTGCCGTCAACTACCTGATCAACCCGCGCCACGGCTTGCGCGCGGTGTACTCCGAGGCGATCCGTTCGCCGGACATGTTTGAGAACAACGTCAACTGGAGCTACAACGTCACTCATTTGCGGCCGCTTGCCTATGGCCAGTCTTCCGCCCGTTATTTCGTCAAGACCCGCGGCCCCGGCGACCTCGACCAGGAACATATGCGCTCGCGCGAACTGGGCTACAACGGTTTTTTCACCGAAGTCGGGCTGGCGGTCGACATCAAGCTGTTCTACGACGAAATCACCGGAATGATCAGCGAGCCGTTACGCAACAATCAGTACATCGCCAGCAATGCCAACAGTGCCCGCTTTCGCGGCACGGAAACGCAACTGGACTGGCGCCTGAGCCGGGCCGACCGCTTGCGCCTGACCTACGCGTACGTCGATGCGCAGGCGAGCAATCCGCTGGATCAACAATTCACTTCGCGCAACAGCGGCTCGACCGGTTGGCTGCGCGACTGGGGCAAAGGCTGGAGCAGCGCCCTCTTCTATTACGGCGACAACGCCCTCAATGGCTACCGCTTTGAACGGGTCGACACACGCATCGCCAAACGCATTGCGCTGGGCACGGCCCGACTGGAATTGGCTGGCGTCCTGCAACAGCGCCTCGACCAGCAACCGACCACCTTCGTCGACAACCATTACGACGAGCGCCGCGTGCTGTATTTCAGCGCTGGCCTGGAACTCTAGGATGGGTTACGGCCTGTTACGGAAAACGCCGACGGTTGGCCAATGGCTGGCCGGCCTGTTTCTGTTCCTGACGGCCTGGCTGCACGGCGTGGGCGTGCAGGCCGCCGACATCCTGCTGACCAGCGCCGAAGAAAGCCCCGGTGTGCAGTCCTTCGTCCAGGCCCTGAGTGAATTGCGCCCTGCCGACCATGTACGATTCCAACCGCTGGCCAGCCTGCCGGCGCCGGGCAAACTGCCGTCGAATTTGCGTCTGATCCTGCTCGACATGCCAAGCCTGGACTGGCGCCTGCAAGACGCGCAAGGGCCGGCGACCCTGGTGTTGCGCATCAGTCGACTGCAAGGGCAGCAGCGCTTTGGAACCCAACTGCCGCCGCGCCTCAGTCTGTTGTGGAGTGACCCGCCGCTGAACCGACAGCTGCAACTGATCCGGCACATTTTGCCGCAAGCTCAGCGGGTCGGCGTTTTGTTCGACCAGCACAGCGAATTCCTCATTAAAGAGCTGCACCTGGCGGCGCAACCGCTGAGCCTGGACATTGTCAGTGAGCGCTGGGACAACATCCGCGACAGCCGTCCGCTGCAAAATCTGCTGAAAAACAGCGACGTATTGCTGGGCCTCGACGACCCGGATCTGTACAACCCGAAAACCGCGAAAAACTTGCTGTTGAGCAGTTATTCACGGCAACTGGCGTTGATCGGACCGAACGCTGCGTTCGTCCGCGCCGGCAGCCTGGCCAGCACTTATAGCGATCAGCAAGACTGGCTGGCGGAACTCGACGGGCTGCTCGACCGCCCACCCGCTGAGTGGCCGCGCACGCTCTATCCCTCACGTTTCAAAGTTTCAAGTAATACGCAAGTGGCTCGCTCCCTGGGGATCGAGTCGATGAACGAAGCGTTGGTCGCCCGACAGTTGGCCGAAGGAGAACGCCGCCCATGATTTTCCGTCGTCGTTGGGACATCAATACCCGCACCCAACTCATCAGCCTCGGGCCCGCGCTGCTGCTGACGCTGCTGCTGATCAGCTTTTTTACTTTCGTGCGCATTCAGGATTTGCGTCAAGAGCTCAACCACACTGGCCAATTGATTGCCAACCAACTGGCGCCGGCAGCCGAATACGGCGTGATTTCCGGCAACAACGACGTGTTGGAAAGCCTGCTCAAGGCAACGCTGGCCACGCCGAATGTGCGTTTTCTCGAAGTGCAGGACAGCACCAACCGGATCCTGGTGTACGTCGAACAGCCCACTTCCATCGAAAGCCATCCACATCAGGTTGAAGTGTTTCAGGCACCGGTGCGCTTGCAGCGCATCGCTCTCAACAATGATTTTTTCCAGGAGTCCCACGTCAGTACCGGCGCCGTCGGTGAGGACTATCTGGGCCGGGTGATTGTCGGCCTGTCCAACGACGCGTTCAGCCAACGCCAGCAGGGCATTGTGCTCAAGGCCGGGATTCTTGCGCTGTTCGCCCTGCTGTTCACCTTTGTATTGGCCCGACGGCTGGCCGGCAGTCTGGCGCAACCGATCCGCGATATCGGCGTTGCAGTGAAGGCGATTCAGGACGGCGATTATAAAACCCCACTGCCGATTGTCGACGACACCGAACTGGGGGCGCTGTCGCAGCACATCAACAACCTCGCCCAGGCACTGGAGCAAGCCAGCCGCGAGCAGCATCAGGCCATGGCGCAGCTGATCCAGACCCGCGAAGAAGCGGAAAAGGCCAACAACGCCAAATCGGATTTCCTGGCGATGATGAGCCATGAACTGCGCACGCCAATGAACGGCGTACTGGGCATGCTGCAATTGCTCGAAACCACCGACATGACTGAGGAACAGATCGAATACGCAGCGCTGGCGTCGGAATCCACCGAGCACTTGCTCAAGGTCATCAACGATATTCTCGATTTTTCGCGCATCGAACGTTCGGAGCTTGAACTGGAGCACATCCCGTTCAATCTCGCCGACGTGATTGGAACTTGCGCGCAGTCGTTCCAGCACAGCGCAGCGCAACGCGGCCTGGCACTTCAACTGCGAATTCCCGATGACATGCGCCGCTTGCAAGTGAAGGGTGACCCGACGCGGATTCGGCAGATCCTGGTCAATCTGGTCGGGAACGCGTTGAAGTTCACCGAACAGGGGCGAGTCAGCATCGAAGCGCAATGGCAGTCGCTGGATCACGAACTGTTGTGGTTCACCTGCTCGGTGCGCGACAGCGGCATCGGTATTTCGTCTGAAAGCCTTGAGTTGATGTTCAACGCGTTCCAGCAGGCCGACAGTTCCATTTCGAGACGGTACGGCGGCACCGGTCTCGGTTTGCCAATTGCTCGAACGCTGGCCGAGCGCATGGGCGGTACGTTGCGCGCGCAGAGTGAGGAAGGTCGGGGATCGGTCTTCACGCTTGAAATTCCATTGGCCCTGAATAAGGAGCAATTGCCGGCCATGGCGGCGCCGCGTGTTGCGAATGGCGACGGCCCGGGTGAGGGACGTCATGTGTTGCTGGTGGAAGACAATCCGGTCAATCAAACGGTTATCGAAGCCATGCTGCGCAGTCTGGGCTTCACGGTGAGTGTCGCCACCGATGGTGCGCAAGCAGTGAGCAGCGCTGCCAATCGCGAATTCGAGGCGATCCTGATGGACTGCCGCCTGCCGATCATCGACGGCTACGAAGCGACCCGACAGATTCGTCAGTTGCCCGAGCGCATGAACGTGCCGATCATCGCGTTGACCGCCAACGCCTTACAGGGCGACCGCGAGACCTGTCTGTCGGCGGGTATGAACGATTATCTGGCCAAGCCGTTCAAACGTCATGACCTACAGCAGATTCTGCAGCGCTGGGTGCAGTAATGAAGGCCTTTCGACCATCTGTGACTGGCATGAAAAGCGAAAGTGCGGCAGTCTTAGGCACCCGAACGAGCCTCAAAAGAGGCTTGATTAAAAATTTCAGTGCACAAGTGTACTTTCATGTCCTTGGCGCTGTGACTTTCACCACAACGCAATAGTCTATGAGTAGGCTGCCGGTACGAGGCGTGTACGCATCGATCGGCCGGGAAGATTTGCCCCACCTGCCGCATGGGATTATTGAGGAGCTCGCATGACCAAACAAAACGCCTTTACCCGGGAAGACCTGCTGCGCTGCAGTCGCGGTGAGCTGTTCGGCCCAGGTAACGCGCAACTGCCCGCCCCGAACATGCTGATGGTGGATCGCATCACCCTGATCAGCGAAGAAGGCGGCAAGTACGGCAAAGGTGAATTGGTCGCCGAGCTGGATATCAATCCAGACCTGTGGTTCTTCGCTTGCCACTTCGAAGGCGACCCGGTAATGCCCGGCTGCCTGGGCCTTGATGCCATGTGGCAACTGGTCGGCTTCTTCCTGGGCTGGCAGGGTCTTCCGGGCCGTGGCCGTGCACTGGGTTCGGGCGAAGTGAAATTCTTCGGTCAAGTGCTGCCGACCGCCAAGAAAGTCACTTACAACATTCATATCAAGCGCGTCCTCAAGGGCAAGCTGAACCTGGCCATCGCCGACGGTTCGGTCACTGTCGACGGTCGCGAAATCTACACCGCCGAAGGCCTTCGCGTCGGCGTGTTCACCTCCACTGACAACTTCTAAGGGTTATCCGCATGCGCCGCGTCGTTATCACTGGTCTGGGCATCGTTTCGTGCCTGGGCAATGACAAAGAGACCGTCTCCGCTAACCTGCGTGCAAGCCGCCCTGGCATCCGGTTCAACCCGGAATATGCCGAAATGGGTCTGCGTAGCCAGGTTTCCGGCTCCATCGACCTCAACCTTGAAGAACTGATCGATCGCAAGATCTATCGCTTCGTCGGCCACGCAGCGGCTTATGCCTACCTGGCCATGAAAGACGCGATCACTGACTCGGGCCTGACCGAAGAGCAAGTGTCCAACCCGCGCACTGGCCTGATCGCCGGTTCCGGCGGCGCCTCGACGCTGAACCAGATGGAAGCGCTGGACATCCTGCGCGAAAAAGGCGTCAAGCGCGTCGGCCCATACCGCGTAACGCGGACCATGAGCAGCACCGTTTCCGCTTGCCTGGCCACTCCGTTCAAGATCAAGGGCCTGAACTACTCCATCGCATCTGCCTGCGCCACCAGTGCTCACTGCATCGGTACGGCCATGGAACAGATCCAGATGGGCAAGCAGGACATCGTTTTCGCCGGTGGCGGTGAAGAAGAACACTGGAGCCAGTCGTTCCTGTTCGACGCCATGGGCGCGCTGTCCAGCAAACGTAACGAGACCCCGCTGGAAGCCTCCCGCGCCTACGACAAAGACCGTGACGGTTTCGTCATTGCTGGCGGTGGCGGCATGGTCGTGGTTGAAGAGCTGGAACACGCTCTGGCCCGTGGCGCGAAAATCTACGCGGAAATCGTTGGTTACGGCGCGACGTCCGACGGCTACGACATGGTGGCCCCGAGTGGTGAAGGCGCGATCCGCTGCATGCAGCAGGCGCTGTCCACCGTCGACACCCCGATCGACTACCTGAACACCCATGGCACTTCGACTCCGGTCGGCGACGTCGCGGAAATGAAAGGTGTACGTGAAGTGTTCGGCGACAAGGCTCCGGCCATCAGCTCCACCAAGAGCCTGTCGGGTCACTCCCTGGGCGCCGCCGGCGTTCACGAAGCGATCTACTGCATGCTGATGATGGAAGGCAACTTCATTGCCGGTTCGGCCAACATCGACGAGCTTGATCCGGAAGTGGCCGATATGCCGATCCTGACCAAGACTCGCGAGAACGCGACCATCAACACCGTGATGAGCAACAGCTTCGGCTTCGGTGGCACCAACGCCACCCTGGTCATGAAGCGTTGGGAAGGCAAGTAATTCCCCGCTGCTGAGCAACACGCGAAAACGCCCCGACTGGTTCGGGGCGTTTTTTTTCGCCTGAAGAAAACTCCAGCCTGACAAAAACTGTGGGAGCTGGCTTGCCAGCGATGACGTCAGCACAGCCTGCATCTATGTGGCCTGACACTCCGCAATCGCTGGCAAGCCAGCTCCCACAGGGGTTTACGCATGCCCTTAAAATGAAACTTCTGTCATGAAACTTACTGACCTGCGACCGAATGTCGCGGATTACGCGGGCTGCAGCACTGTTGCAAAAAACGCAACAACACCTTGCGCAAATCAAGCATTTACCTAGCAAGCTAACCAAACTTATAAAAGAGTCCTGCACACGCCTTGCTGCAGATAACTTGAGATTTGGAGCTAGCAGATGACTGTAAAAGTAACTGAACGCGACGATTCACACATGTCCCACGAAGGCGTAGCCGCCGGTGTCCGAATCTGGGACGTGCACCAACAAGACTTGCTGGTCGGGATGTTCCACAACGAGATCGACGCTCACAATTACAAGGCCGAACTGGAAGTACTTGAGCAACAACGTGACGCCCGCTCTGCCTGAATCAAACACACAGCATTGAAAACGACAAACCCCGCCATGAGCGGGGTTTGTCGTTACAGCGTCCGGGCGTTTACCACATCAGATCGTCAGGGATCTGGTAGGCCGCGTACGGATCGTCCTCGGTGCTGACCTCTTCGGTCTTCACATTGAGCTGCACGATGCGTTGCGGATCGCGCTCCTGGATTTTCAGGGCCGCTTCACGAGGAATCACTTCGTAACCACCGGCATGGTGAACGATCGCCAGCGAACCGCTGCTGAGCTTGTTGCGCATCAACGTGTTGACCGAGATCCGCTTGACCTTCTTGTCATCGACGAAATTGTAGTAGTCCTCGGTGGTCAGCTTCGGCAGACGCGAGACTTCGATCAATTGCTTGACCTGCGCTGCGCGCGCCTTGGCTTCAGCCTTCTCTTTCTGCTGACGGTTCAGTTCCTGGTCGCGCTTGACCTTTTCGGCCTGGGCCTCCTGGGCGGCACGCTGCTGGGAGTCGTCCAGTTCAGCCTGCCCCTTGTGGGCCAGGCGCTGTTGTTTCTGTTTGTCTTTGCTGACCTGCTTGGCCTGCTTCTGGTTGACCAGCCCTGCTTTAAGCAACTGGTCGCGAAGGGAAATGCTCATGGTGCTTATTTCTCACTTAGGCAACTGCTCAACCGCAGCTGGGCAAATTCTTTTCCTGGCGTTTGGCTTCACCCCACAGGGCGTCCAACTCTTCGAGGGTGCAATCTTCCATGGGACGACGGGTGTCGCGCAATGCCTGTTCGATAAATCGGAAGCGTCGTTCGAACTTGCCGTTGGCGCTGCGCAGAGCCGTTTCCGGATCAACCTTCAGATGCCGGGCCAGATTGACCACGGAAAACAGCAGGTCACCCATCTCGTCGGCCACCGCCGCCGGATCATTTTCGGACATCGCTTCGAGCACCTCATCGAGCTCTTCGCGCACCTTGTCCAGCACCGGCAGAGCATCCGGCCAGTCGAAACCGACCTGCCCTGCACGCTTCTGTAACTTGGCGGCACGGGACAGCGCCGGCAGCGCGGCGGGCACATCATCGAGCAACGACAATTGCTGCGGCTCGGCGGATTTCTCGGCGCGTTCTTCAGCCTTGATCTCCTCCCAGCGCTGCTTGACCTGTTCTTCATTGAGGCGCGGCACGTCCAGCGGCGCGTACAGATCGCCGGCAGGAAATACGTGCGGGTGACGGCGAATCAGTTTGCGCGTGATGCTGTCGATGACCCCGGCGAATTCGAAACGCCCTTCTTCCCGGGCCAACTGGCTGTAATAGACGACCTGAAACAATAGATCGCCCAGCTCGCCCTGCAAGTGATCGAAATCGCCACGCTCGATGGCGTCGGCGACTTCGTACGCTTCTTCAAGGGTGTGCGGGACGATGGTCGCGTAGGTTTGCTTGATGTCCCATGGGCAGCCGAACTGCGGGTCGCGCAGGCGGTTCATGAGGTGCAGCAGGTCTTCCAGTGAATACATCTGTCAGTTCTCTACAAGAACCTGTGGGAGCTGGCTTGCCAGCTCCCACAGTAGATCGAGGGGCATCTTCATGGGGTGCGGTTGCGCCGCGTCTCGATGATGTTCGGCAATTGCGAGATTCGCCCCAGCAACCGCCCCAACGCGTCCAGACCCGGGATCTCGATGGTCAGGGACATCAGCGCCGTGTTGTCTTCCTTGTTCGAGCGGGTGTTGACCGCGAGCACGTTGATCCGCTCGTTGAGCAGCACCTGCGAGACATCGCGCAGCAGTCCGGAACGGTCGTACGCACGGATGATGATGTCCACCGGATACGTGAGCACCGGCACCGGCCCCCAACTGACCTGGATGATCCGCTCCGGCTCGCGACCGCCCAGTTGCAGCACCGAAGCGCAGTCCTGACGGTGGATGCTGACCCCGCGACCCTGGGTGATGTAACCGACAATTGCATCGCCCGGCAACGGCTGGCAACAACCGGCCATTTGCGTCATCAGGTTGCCGACGCCCTGAATCTGAATGTCGCCGCGCTTGCCCGGTTTGTAACCGGTGGCTTTGCGCGGGATCAGTTCCAACTGCTCATTGCCGCGTTCCGGCTCGACCAGTTGCTGCGCCAGGTTGACCAGGTGCGCCTGACGCAAATCGCCGGCACCGAGGGCGGCGAACATGTCTTCGGCGGTTTTCATGTTGGCCTTGTCGGCCAGCTTGTCGAAATCCACCGCCGGCAGACCGAGGCGATTGAGCTCGCGTTCGAGCAAGGTTTTACCCGCCGCGACGTTCTGGTCACGGGCCTGCAATTTGAACCAGTGAACAATCTTCGCCCGCGCCCGGGACGTAGTCACGTAGCCCAGGTTGGCGTTCAGCCAGTCGCGGCTCGGGGTGCCGTGCTTGCTGGTGATGATCTCGACCTGTTCACCGGTTTGCAGGCTGTAGTTGAGCGGGACGATGCGCCCGTTGATCTTCGCGCCACGGCAGTTGTGGCCGATCTCGGTGTGCACACGATAGGCGAAGTCCAGCGGCGTCGAGCCTTTGGGCAAGTCGATCGCGTGACCGTCGGGGGTGAAGATATAGACCCGATCCGGCTCGATATCGACGCGCAACTGTTCGGCCAGACCACCGATGTCACCCAGCTCTTCGTGCCACTCAAGCACCTGACGCAGCCAGGAGATTTTTTCTTCGTAGTGGTTCGAACCGGATTTGACGTCGGTGCCCTTGTAGCGCCAATGCGCGCAGACGCCGAGCTCGGCTTCTTCGTGCATCGAATGGGTGCGGATTTGCACCTCAAGCACTTTGCCTTCCGGCCCGATCACGGCGGTGTGCAGCGAGCGGTAGCCGTTCTCTTTCGGGTTGGCGATGTAGTCGTCGAATTCTTTCGGGATGTGCCGCCACAGCGTGTGAACGATGCCGAGCGCGGTATAGCAGTCGCGCATTTCCGGCACCAGCACACGTACCGCGCGCACGTCGTAGATCTGACTGAACTCCAGACCCTTGCGCTGCATTTTGCGCCAGATCGAATAGATGTGTTTGGCGCGGCCGCTGATGTCGGCATCGACACCGGTAGCCTGCAGTTCGTCCTTGAGCTGGGTCATCACATCGCTGATGAAGCGCTCGCGATCCAGCCGTCGCTCATGGAGCAACTTGGCGATCTGCTTGTATTGGTCGGGTTCGAGGTAACGGAAGGACAAATCCTCCAGTTCCCACTTGATGTGGCCGATGCCGAGTCGGTGGGCAAGCGGCGCGTAGATGTCAAAGACTTCCCGGGCGACACGGTTGCGTTTCTCGTCGTCAGCGGTTTTCACCGCGCGGATCGCGCAGGTGCGCTCGGCAAGTTTGATCAATGCGACGCGCACGTCGTCGACCATCGCCACGAGCATCTTGCGCAGGTTTTCGACCTGCCCCTGAGTGCCCAGCACCAACGATTGGCGGGGACTGAGGCTGGCGCTGATCGCCGCCATCCGCAGCACGCCGTCGATCAGTTTGCCGACCACCGGCCCGAAGCGTTGACTGACCGCCGCCAGTTCGATCTGGCCTTCGCGTACGCCGCGATACAGCACGGCGGCGACCAGCGAGTCCTGGTCGAGTTTCAGGTCGGCAAGGATCTCGGCGATCTCGAGGCCAGTGCTGAAACTGCCGGAGCCTTCGGCCCACAAATTCTTCGCTGCGTTGGATTGTTGCTCGGCCTGGCGAGCGAACTCGCAGGCATCTTTCAAGGCTTCGCGATCCAGTGCCAGATCGACACTGACCGCATGATCGAGCCAGGCCTCGAGGTTGATACTGCCGTCAGTGTTGATCGGCTGGTGTGCTCTCACCTGTACCATGTTGCTTTACCTTCCCTACGACGCAGATTCAATGCGTCAAATCGCTGACCTTCATTGCCTGTTCGCGTTCGTGGGGCCACGTCGAACGCTGTACGGGCGAGTCAGTCGGATCAGACGAGCCATCCTAGCTCGCTTCAAATAACGCCATGGCCTCGACATGTGCCGTCTGAGGAAACATATCGAGAATCCCGGCACGTTTTAACCGGTAGCCCTGCTTGATCAATTCGACCGTATCGCGCGCCAGAGTTGCAGGGTTGCACGACACATAAACCAACCGTTCAGCGCCCAGCGCCGAGAGCTTGCGAACCACCTCGAAAGCACCGTCACGCGGTGGATCCAAGAGTACCGCAGAAAAGCCGTTTGCGATCCATTCGGCGTCGGCCAAAGGCTGGGATAAATCGGCCTGAAAAAACCGAGTGTTATGCAAATTGTTACTCGTCGCATTGGCTGCCGCACGATCAACCATCGTCTGCACCCCTTCGACTGCCACCACTTCACGTACGGTTTTAGCCAGCGGCAAGGCAAAGTTGCCCAGCCCGCAGAACAGATCCAGCACGCGCTCGTTGGCGGTCGGCTTCAGCCAGTCCAGTGCTTGGGCAACCATCGCTTCGTTGACCCCGGCGTTGACCTGGATGAAATCGCCCGGCCGATAAGCCAGATCGAGATCCCACTGTTCCAGGCGATATCCAAGCGTTTGACCGGCGTCCATCGGTTGCGGCTCGCCTTCGCCATGTAGCCATAATTGAGCTTCATGGAATGCGCAGAAATCCCTGAGGATCGTCAGATCAGCTTCGGACAGCGGCGCCATGTGCCGCAGCAATACCGCTAAAGACGAACCACTGAACAATTCAACATGCCCCAGCGCCTGAGGTTTGCTCAAACGACGGAGCATCTCCGGCAGACCGGTCATGATCGGTTGCAAGGGCTGTACCAGCACTGGGCACTCGCTGATCGCGACGATGTCCTGACTGCCGGCGGCGCGGAAGCCGACTTCGAGCTTCTTCGTCTTCATGTCCCAACGCACCGCGATCCGTGCGCGGCGGCGATAAGCGAATTCCGGCCCGCTCAAAGGCGCGGCCCATTCATCAGGCTCGACACCCGCGACCCGCGACAACTGCTCGGCGAGCATGCGCTGTTTCAGGGCAAGTTGTTCGGTATGAGGCAAATGCTGCACGCTGCAACCGCCACAGCGGCCGGCATGCTGACATGGCGCCGGACGGCGCAGCGCGCTCGATGCGAATACCCGCTCGGTGCGCGCCTCGACCACTTTGCCATGAGCGCCAAGCACCCGCGCCTCGACTTCTTCACCCGCGAGTGCGCCGAGGACGAACCAGGTACGGCCCTCGAAAAAGGCGATACCGCGACCGTCGTTTGCCAGGCGCTCGATGGTCAGGCGCTGCTTTTTGCCGGTCGGGATTTGCGGGGCCTTGCTGCCGCCGGTGGGCTGGAAGCGCAGGCCTCTTTCATGCCTGGCCATCAGTTGGGCGCGTCGAAAATGCCGGTCGACAGGTAACGGTCGCCACGGTCGCAGATGATCGCAACGATCACCGCGTTTTCAACTTCTTTGGACAGGCGCAGCATCGCTGCCACCGCACCGCCCGATGACACGCCACAGAAGATGCCTTCTTCACGGGCCAGACGACGGGTGACGTCCTCGGCTTCGCTTTGCGCCATGTCGACGATGCGGTCGACGCGGTCGGCCTGATAAATCTTCGGCAGGTATTCTTGCGGCCAGCGGCGGATACCGGGAATGGCCGAGCCTTCCATCGGTTGCAATCCGACGATCTGCACAGTTGCACTCTGCTCTTTCAAGTAGCGCGACACCCCCATGATGGTGCCGGTGGTGCCCATCGAACTGACGAAATGGGTGATGCTGCCCTGAGTCTGACGCCAGATTTCAGGGCCGGTGGTGGTGTAATGCGCTTCGGGATTGTCACCGTTGGCGAACTGATCCAGCACCTTGCCGCGACCTTCGGCTTCCATCCGCTGGGCCAGATCGCGAGCGCCTTCCATGCCCTCTTCCTGAGTGACCAGAATCAACTCGGCGCCGTAGGCGGTCATGGCCGCCTTGCGTTCGGCGCTGGAGTTGTCCGGCATGATCAGGATCATCTTGTAACCCTTGATCGCAGCCGCCATCGCCAACGCGATACCGGTATTGCCGGAAGTCGCTTCGATCAGCGTATCGCCAGCGTGGATCTGCCCGCGCAACTCGGCACGGGTGATCATCGACAGCGCCGGCCGATCCTTGACCGAACCCGCCGGGTTATTCCCTTCGAGCTTGAGCAATAAGGTGTTGCTGGTTTCGCCGGGCAGGCGCTGCAAACGAACCAGCGGAGTGTTGCCGACGCAATCGGCGATGGTTGGGTACTGCAGGGTCATGGCGTATTCGCAATCCAGACGTGCGGGGGCGCCTATCATACCGGCAAACCCGCGCAGGCCATATCACGCAAAGTGCGGTGCTTATGGCTTATGGGAATAAGGAGTTTATTGATGCTGATCTGTTTACCTTTGAGGGAGTGTCGCACCAGTGGTGCGACTTTTTTCAATCTTCAGCGATTGTGATCGCCTTTTCGCGAGCCGGCTCGCTCCTACAAGGCTTTGCGCTGTTCAAATAATTTGAGGCGACCGCAAATCCAGTGCAGGAGCGAGCCTGCTCGCGACGGCGTCAGTCGACGCAACTGCATCATCAGCCACCAACCGCATGTTCAACCGCAACCCACCCCTCACGTTCTGCGCCCACATCGTCCCGCCCTGACGCTGCACGGCGTTGCGCGCGATGCTCAAGCCCAATCCAAAGCCACCGTCCCCCGGACGCGAGCCGTCGAGCCGGATAAACGGGTCGAAGATACGTTCCAGATCCTGCCCGTTCACGCCGCCGCCCTGATCCTCGATCCACAAATGCCAATAATCGCCGTCACGTTGACCGTTGAGCCGCACGACACCGCCCTCGGGAGAATGGCGGATAGCGTTGCGAAGAATGTTTTCCAAGGCCTGGGCCAAGGCGTTGAGATTGCCGCGCACCCAGCAGGATGCCTCCACCGTGCATTGCAATTGCAGGCTTGGCCAGCCGCTTTCATAGCAGGCATTCTCGGTGAGCATTTCCCACAACGCCTGAATCTGGATCGCCTCGTCTGGTAGCGGTGCGCGCTCGGTGTCGAGCCAGGCCAGTTGCAGACTGTCATCGACCAAGCGTTGCATGCCGTCGACTTCCCGGCCGATGCGCGCGCGCAGAGCCAACAGGTCTTGCTCGCTCTCGCTGGCAACGCGCAGTCGACTCAATGGCGTGCGCAGTTCATGGGACAGGTCGCGCAGCAATTGCTGCTGCAAGGCGACGGTGGATTGCAGGCGCTCGGACATTGAGTCAAAAGCGCAAGCCAATTCGCCGAGTTCGTCCGGTCGCTCAGTGGTGCGACTGGAAAGACGCACATTCAATTGATCGGCACGCCAGGCATTGGCCTGTTCACGCAGATTGTTAAGCGGCACCACCAGCAACCGATACAGGCCGACGCACAGCAACAAGGTGAACACGCCGGGAATCACGCCGTTGGTGATGACGCGCCAGAACACGCGATAGTGCCCCGGCAAAAACCGCGGCGGCAGTTCAATCACCACGCTGCCGGCGGACGGATTGTCCGGGAACGGAACACGCAGCCACGGCAGGCCTTTTTTGTGGATTGGCCAGTCGAGCCCACGCAAAAACGTCAGCCGCTCGATCTCTTTTTCGCTCAACAACTCACTACTCAAGGACTGCAAGTCGCCGCCGATGACGCCCACCCATCCTGTTTCGCGCAATTGCATGCTTTGCAGCCAGCTATCGACGCCGGCGCGTCCGCGCTGCTGCCAGGCCCGTTCGGCTTCGGCGGCATACCGCGTCAACGTTCCACGCGCCTCGTCCGACAGGTACTGGTTGCGCTCTTCCATATAACGCCCCCACGACCAGCTCAACCAGATCATCAGCAAGCAGAAGGCCACCAGCAGACAAGCGAGTTTCCAGAACAACGAATGCCGACCGGGCAGATCAGACCATTTCATCGCAGGCACTCAACACGTATCCCTTGCCCCACACGGTGCGCACTTCGCGCTCGGAGTAATCGATGGCCTTGAGCTTGCGGCGAATCTGGCTGACGTGCATGTCGAGGCTGCGATCGTGGGCCGCAAAACCGCGCTGCAGCACATGCTGATAAAGGAAAGCTTTACTCAGCACTTCTTCGTCGTTGCGATTGAGGGTTTCCAGCAAGCGATATTCGCTGCGGGTCAGGCCCGCCGGTTGCTCGCGATAGAAGACGTCGCAGCATTCGTCATCAAAGCGCAAGCCTTGCGCCGTCACGGCAATCGCTATGGGCGCGGGCCGGCGGTCAAGCGCTACGCGGCGAAGGATCGCCTCGATGCGCACGTGCAACTCGGCCATGCTGAACGGTTTGGGCAGATAATCATCGGCGCCAAGCCGAAAACCGCTGATGCGATCAGCTTCGGCGCCCAGTGCCGACATCAGCAATACCGGCGTGGAATGGCTATGGCGCAATTGGGTCAAGACGTTCAACCCGTCCAGTCCCGGCAGCAGGACGTCCATCAACACCACATCGAAGGGTTGATGGCGAGCGATGCTCAGGCCGTCCTGGCCGTTCTGGCACCAGGTCACCTGAAAGCCGCTACGGCCCAGATGTTCGTGAACATAGGCGCCGAGTACGGGGTCGTCTTCGATGGAAAGAATGCGTGGCTGGCCAACAGAGACAGGAGTCATGACTATCTGCAAATAATTCTCAGTTGGCGGATTATTCAAGATTGCCGGCGTTGCGGCAACCGATGGATGACGTCTCGGACAAATGACCGCCGCCGCCCAGGACGGATGGCGAATCATTTTTACGGAGATTGCCCACAAGCAAATCGCTACACTGCGCCAACACCCTGTGCTGGAAGCACGTGCGGGATAACAGATCAGCGGGATGCAGGAGATAGGCGTGCTCAAGAAACTGGGAATCAAAGGTCGCGTGCTGTTGCTGACCCTGTTGCCGACCAGCCTGATGGCGCTGGTGCTGGGTGGCTACTTCACCTGGATGCAGCAAGCGGACCTGCAGACCCAATTGATGCAGCGCGGCGAAATGATCGCCGAGCAACTTGCCCCGCTGGTGGCACCTGCCATGGGCCGTGGCGACAGCGAACTGCTGGAGCGCATCGCCACCCAGTCCCTCGAACAGCCGGACGTGCGCGCGGTGACCTTCCTCGCGCCCGACCGCACGCCGCTGGCCCACGCTGGCCCGAGCATGCTCAACCAGGCGCCGAACGGTGACAGCGCGCAGTTGCTGCGGCGCAGCGGTAACGATGCCACACGCTATTTAATGCCGGTGTTCGGCAAACACCGAAACCTCGCCGGCGAATTGATTCCCGAAGAAAGCAATCGCCTGCTCGGCTGGGTCGAGCTAGAGCTGTCCCATAACGGCATGCTGTTGCGCGGCTATAGAAGCTTGTTCGCCAGCCTGCTGTTGATCGGCGCGGGATTGGCCGGTGCCGCGTTGCTGGCCTTGCGCATGGGTCGCACGATCAATCGGCCGCTGAGCCAGATCAAGCAAGCAGTCGCGCAACTCAAGGACGGCCACCTGGAAACCCGCCTGCCGCCGCTCGGCAGCCAGGAACTCGATGAGCTCGCGTCCGGCATCAATCGCATGGCCGGCACGCTGCAAAATGCTCAGGAAGAATTGCAACACAGTGTCGATCAGGCCACTGAAGACGTTCGGCAAAATCTGGAAACGATCGAAATCCAGAACATCGAGCTGGATCTGGCGCGCAAGGAAGCTCTGGAAGCGAGCCGGATCAAGTCCGAATTCCTCGCTAACATGAGCCACGAAATTCGCACGCCGCTCAACGGCATCCTCGGCTTCACCCACCTTTTGCAAAAAAGCGAACTGACCCCGCGCCAGCTCGACTATCTGGGCACCATCGAAAAGTCCGCCGACAGTTTGCTGGGGATCATCAACGAGATCCTCGACTTTTCGAAGATCGAGGCCGGCAAACTGGTGCTCGACCACATTCCGTTCAACCTGCGCGATCTGCTGCAGGACACCCTGACCATCCTCGCCCCCGCCGCTCACGCCAAGCAGCTGGAACTGGTCAGCCTGGTCTATCGCGACACGCCATTGTCACTGGTGGGCGACCCGCTGCGACTCAAGCAAATCCTGACCAATCTGGTGAGCAACGCGATCAAGTTCACCCGCGAAGGCACGATTGTCGCCCGCGCCATGCTTGAAGACGAACAGGAAGACAGCGTGCAACTGCGCATCAGCATTCAGGACACCGGCATCGGCCTGTCGAGCCAGGATGTGCGCGCGCTGTTCCAGGCTTTCAGTCAGGCCGACAATTCGCTGTCTCGCCAACCCGGCGGCACCGGTCTGGGGCTGGTGATTTCCAAGCGCCTGATCGAGCAGATGGGCGGCGAAATAGGCGTCGATAGCACGCCGGGGGAAGGCTCGGAATTCTGGATCAGTCTCAACCTGCCGAAGACTCGCGATGACGCTGAAGACTTGCCGGGTGCGCCGCTGCTCGGTCGTCGCGTGGCAGTGCTGGAGAACCACGAACTGGCCCGCCAGGCGTTGCAGCACCAATTGGAAGATTGCGGGCTCGAAGTCACACCGTTCAATACCCTGGAGAGCCTGGCCAATGGCGTCACCGGAGCGCATCAGACCGAACAGGCGATTGACCTGGCGGTGATCGGCATCACCAGCAGCGACATGCTGCCGGAGCGGTTGAACCAACAAATCTGGGATCTCGAACACCTGGGCTGCAAGGTGCTGGTGTTGTGCCCGACCACCGAACAGACGCTGTTCCATCTGTCCGTGCCCAATCCGCACAGCCAGCTCCAGGCCAAACCGGCCTGCACACGCAAGCTGCGCCGGGCGCTGTCGGATCTGGTCAACCCGCGCCAGCCGCGCAACGAACCGGGTGAACCGCTGTCGAGCCGTGCACCGAAAGTTTTGTGTGTCGACGACAACCCGGCCAATCTGCTGCTGGTGCAGACGCTGCTCGAAGACATGGGTGCCAAGGTGCTCGCGGTGGAAAGTGGCTACGCCGCCGTCAAGGCAGTTCAGACCGAATCGTTCGATCTGGTGCTGATGGATGTGCAAATGCCCGGCATGGATGGTCGTCAGAGCACGGAAACCATTCGCCAATGGGAAAGCGAACGGCACTGCACGCCGTTGCCGATCGTGGCGCTGACCGCGCACGCCATGGCCAATGAAAAACGCGCCCTGCTGCAAAGTGGCATGGACGATTACCTGACCAAACCCATCAGCGAACGACAACTGGCGCAGGTGGTGCTCAAGTGGACCGGCCTGGCCTTGCGTAACCAGTTACCGGAACACGTCACCGAAACCGCGGCAAACCATTATGAGCTGCCGGTGATCGACCATGAAGAGGGTTTGCGCCTGGCCGCCGGCAAGGCCGATCTGGCCGCCGACATGCTGGCGATGCTGCTGGCGTCACTGGAGGCCGACCGCGAAGCGATCCGCATTGCCCGCGACAGTCAGGATCACAACGCCCTGCTGGAACGAGTGCATCGTCTGCATGGCGCTACCCGTTATTGTGGCGTGCCGCAATTGCGCGGCGCGTGTCAGCGCAGCGAAACCTTGCTCAAGCAGGACGACCCGAAAGCGGCGCAGGCGCTGGATGAACTTGAGCGAGCGATGAACCGGTTGGCGGCGCAAGCACGGATCAGCGCCTGATCCACGACAATACCGACGTCACCGATGCGAACTAAAGTTGTCGTGGGCCAACCCGGGCCCGCGACGACGTTCCAGGAGGACAGCATGCGCACCCTCGTTTTCAGCAGCCAGACCTACGACCGCGACAGCTTTCTTGGTGCGGATTGCCCGGCGGGCATCGAATTGCACTTCCAGCCAGCCCGGCTCAGTCTCGACACTGCCGCGCTGGCCGAACATCACGAGGTGGTTTGCGCCTTCATCAACGACGATCTCAGCGCGCCGGTGCTCGAACGGCTGGCGGCCGGCGGTACGCGACTGATTGCGCTGCGCTCGGCCGGCTACAACCATGTCGACCTGAACGCGGCGAAACGCCTGAACTTGCCAGTCGTGCGCGTTCCGGCCTACTCGCCCCACGCAGTGGCCGAACATGCGGTGGCGCTGATCCTCGCCCTCAACCGGCGTCTGCATCGCGCCTATAACCGCACCCGCGAAGGCGACTTCACCCTGCATGGCCTGACCGGTTTCGACCTGGTTGGTAAGACTGTCGGCATCGTCGGCACCGGGCAGATCGGCGCGACATTCGCGAAAATCATGCACGGTTTCGGTTGCCAATTGCTCGCTTACGATCCGTATCCGAACCCTGCCGTACAAGCCTTGGGCGCCCATTATGTGGGCCTGCCCGAGTTGCTCGCGCAATCACGCATCATCAGCCTGCATTGCCCGCTCAACGAACAGAGCAAACACCTGATCAACCGGAAGTCTTTGGCGCACATGCAACCGGGAGCGATGCTGATCAATACCGGGCGCGGCGGTCTGGTGGATACGCCGGCGCTGATCGACGCGCTGAAGGACGGCCAACTGGGTTATCTGGGGCTGGACGTCTATGAAGAAGAGGCGCAGCTGTTTTTCGAGGATCGCTCCGACCTGCCCTTGCAGGACGACGTACTGGCACGGCTACTGACCTTTCCCAACGTGATCGTCACCGCACACCAGGCCTTTCTGACCCGCGAAGCCTTGGGCGCGATTGCCGCGACCACCCTGCACAACATTTCGACCTGGGCGGCAGGCGCACCACAGAACCAGGTCGAAGGCTGACGAGTCAGCGGCTCACTGTTTTGCGCGCAGGATCAACAGACCCAGCCAGCCGACGCCAACCCTTTGTCACCCCTGGCCCAGGTGTCACCTGCGCCAAGATGTGCGACGGCACCTTGTTCCGTTCTCTGGAGATGTAGCGGCAATTTGCCCTGCGCCAGCGTGCATATTGAACCGGATCGAAGGTTACAAGCCCGCGCCATTCTGTCATCAAGCCCGTGCTAGCATACCGCGCATATTTGGAGGCTCCATGGTCGAACACGATTTCCGCTACACCCTGATGAACCCGCAACACACCCTCACCGAATGCCGCGCACTCGTACCGGGCCGCTATCAGGTCACCGGCAACGGTGGCTCGATCCGCAACGGTGATGTGCTGGTCGTGACCCTCAAAGGCAGCAAGGACTTGTCCATGCGCCTGACCGTCGAAACCGTTCGCCACCTGATCAACCCGCCCGGCCAATGGACAGCGATGGCCAGCGGCCCGGTATTCGGCGAACTGGCGATCCACACCTGGCAGGTCAATTGCGACAGCTGCGCCAAAGAATTGAGCTTCGAATTCGCAGTAGACAGCAAGCTCGGCAAGGCTGCGGAAAAAACCGCCGCCACCGCGCGCATCGCTGAACTGGGCTGGAAAAACGTCGGTGAAAAGCACCTGTGCGCGAAATGCCAGGAGCCAGCGTGATGAAACGCCTTGTCCTGGCCGCACTCATCGGTGTCGGTCTGGTTGGCTGCGCCGCAGAGCCGGTGCAGTTGCAACAGAACCGCAGCTACATTCTGGAATGGATCGGCGAACGACCGCTGATGGATTACAGCCACCTGACCGTCACGCTCGGTGAAGATGGCCGGGCGTATGGCAACGGCGGCTGCAATCACTGGTTTGCGCCGTACACGCTGAAGGGCGACACGCTGAGCTTCGGCAAGATCGGCCGCACGCGCAAACTGTGCGCTCCGGCGTTGATGGAGCAGGAACAACGTTTCATTGAAGCGCTGGAGCATGTCGAGCGCTGGGATGTTTCGCCGATCGATCAGATGCGCTTCTGGCCGGCTGAAGGCAAGCCGCTGCGGTTGTGGCTGGAAGAGGGTTGATTCGCTAGCCCTGAAAAGATCGCAGCCTGCGGTAGCTCCTACAGATGCAATGCAATCCCCTGTAGGAGCTACTGCAGGCTGCGATCTTTTTACAAACGACTCATTTCGTCGCCTGCAACGCCTCAAGCTTGGCCATCACCCCCGCCGCCGTCTGCTCGCCCATCATCTGCTCGCGCACCTTGCCCTTGTTGTCGATGATGTACGTCACCGGTAGCGCCTCGCTGCGCGGCAGTTCGAACAACTCCGCCGGATCCTGCGCCAGCACGGTGAACTTGATCCCGAGCTTTTCGCTGGCACTTTTCAGTTCCTCACCTTGCACGTTGTCAAAGTTGACCCCGAACACCCCGATGTTCTTACCCTTGAGTTCATCGGCCAAATGGTTAAGTTCCGGGATTTCCGTGCGGCATGGCCCGCACCATTCGGCCCAGTAATTGAGCACCACCCATTGCTTGTCCAGTCGCTCTGACGCCACCTTCTGGCCGTTCTGGTCGATGCCATAGTCATTCCCGCAGCCCCCCAGCATCAACGTTCCGATGATCGCCAATGCCGCTGCCAATCGCCTGGTCATGGTGTATTCCTTGTCAAAAATGAAATGCGTCTGCGACCCATCGCCTCCCACGGTTCTGGATTGCGCGCTGCACGGTTAGAATAGCCGCCACTTTACGCCAGAAGCGACCCGACATGACCGACCTGACGCTTTATCACAATCCGCGTTGCACAAAATCCCGTGGGGCGCTGGAGCTGCTCGAAGCTCGCGGCCTGGCGCCGACCGTAGTGCGTTACCTCGAAACGCCGCTGGACGCCGCGCAAATCACGGCGCTGCTCGGCAAGCTCGGGATCAGTGCGCGGCAACTGCTGCGCACCGGGGAAGAGGAATACAAAACCCTGAACCTGGCTGACGACAGCCTCAGCGAAGCGCAATTGATCGCCGCCATCGCCGGACACCCGAAACTGATGGAGCGGCCGATTCTTGAAACCGGTAATAAAGCGGTCATCGGCCGTCCGCCGGAATTGATCCTGGCGTTGCTGCCATGAGCGCGCCCTATATTCTGGTTCTGTATTACAGCCGCAGCGGCTCGACCAACGAAATGGCCCGGCAGATTGCCCGGGGTGTCGAACAGGCCGGCCTTGAAGCCCGCCTGCGCACCGTGCCGGCGATTTCCACTGAGTGCGAAGCCGTCGCGCCGGACATCCCGGATGAAGGCGCGCTCTATGCTTCTCTCGACGACCTGAAGAACTGCGCCGGACTGGCTCTGGGCAGCCCGACCCGTTTCGGCAACATGGCCGCGCCGCTCAAATATTTCCTCGATGGCACCAGCAACCTCTGGCTGACCGGCGCACTGGTCGGCAAGCCGGCTGGCGTGTTCACCTCCACTGCCAGCCTGCACGGCGGCCAGGAAACCACCTTACTGTCGATGATGCTGCCGCTGTTGCACCACGGCATGCTGATCACCGGCCTGCCGTACAGCGAATCGGCGCTGCTTGAAACCCAGGGCGGCGGCACGCCGTATGGCGCCAGCCACCACGCCGGGGCTGACGGCAAAAGCGGCCTGGATGCTCACGAAATTGCGCTGTGTCGTGCACTCGGTGCGCGTTTGGCCAAGACTGCGCAGAAGTTGGAGAGCTGACGTGGCGAAAAAGCCAAAAGTCCTGCCCTCGGTCGAGTGGCTGGCCCCCCGCGTGAAGGCGATGCGCATCATCAGCCTGCTGTGCTTTTTCAGCCTCGCCGGATTGCTCGTGGCCTACTATCTGCTGTTCGCCGACCTGCACGGCGCTCGCCCATGGGTGATTCTGCTGATCGAGCTGATCCCGTGGATCGTCCTCGCACCGGCGATGATCCTCGGCAGTGCCCGTGGGCATTCATGGATGTGTTTTGTGGTGAATCTGTATTTCATCAAGGGCGCACTGGCGGCGTATGACCCGAGCCGGCAACTGTTCGGCGTGCTGGAGATGATCGTCAGCCTCGCGGTGTTCTGTTCGGCGCTGCTGTATGTGCGGTGGCGGTATCAGTTGAATCGCAAACTGGCTGGCGAGGGCGAAATTTCCGTCGTCTGACGGACCGCTATCGCTGGCAAGCCAGCTCCCCCAGGTTTTTGTGTTAATTCCAATGGTGTGTTCCGACACATGCCCTGTAGGAAGCTGGCAAGCCAGCTCCCCCAGGTTTTTGTGTTCATTACAATATGGTGCTTCAACACAGATCCTGTGGGAGCTGGCTTGCCAGCGATTGGGTCAACTCGGTCTCAATGATTCACGGTATAGGCCAGCATCATCGATAGCTGGCTCATCGGCCGGCCGCCGCTTTCTTCGTGCCACTGATTGAACACGCCTTGCACCGCAGCCAGATCGCGCTGACTGGTCGGCGCCTTGTCGACGATCTTCTGTGCATTCAGCGCGGCGACCACGTCGTAGCTCGGTACAAACGTGTCTTTGCCGACCATGCGCAAAAAGCGTGGCGCCGACAGCCCGCCCAATTGATGGCCATGCTTTTTCAGGTACGTCCACAACCCGACAATATCGGTCACCGGCCAATCGGCGATCAGCGCACCGAAACTGCCTTGCTCCTGCTCGACATCCAGAATGAACTGCGCATTGCGTGGCACGCTCTTGAGCTTGCCGAGGTGGCGGATGATCCGCGCGTCCTGCATCAATCGCTCAAGGTGTTCGGCGCTCATCAGCACGACTTTTTCCGGGTCGAACTTGAAGAACACTTCTTCGAAAGCCGGCCATTTGGCGTCGACCAGACTGTGCTTGAGCCCTGCGCGGAAGACGCGCAGCGCCATGGTCGAAAGGTAGCGGTCATCACTGATTTTGCGCAGTTGCGCGGGGGACTTCGGGTCGGGCAGATGGGCTTCGAGCTTGGCGGCCGAACCGAAGCGGTTCAGACAGTATTCGTGCAGCCACTTGTAGTCGCGCATGCCCTCTCCTGGGAATTGAAACGAAAAACCATTGTAGGAGTGAGCCTGCTCGCGATGGCGTCCTATCAGTCAACACTGAAGTGTCTGACAGACCGCTATCGCGAGCAGGCTCACTCCTACAGTTTTAATTAGAGGTTAACGATGTTGACGAAGCGCGAAGCGGCACTTTCGTCGATCTTGAGGCTGGTGAAGTCGAACAGGTTGCGATCCGCCAGTTGCGACGGAATCACGTTCTGCAGACTGCGGAAGATGCTTTCGGTACGGCCCGGCGTTTTGCGATCCCAGTCCTGAAGCATGTCCTTGACCACCTGACGCTGCAGGTTTTCCTGGGAGCCGCACAGGTTGCACGGAATGATCGGGAACTGTTTCAAATCCGAGTAAGCCTGGATGTCTTTCTCGTTGCAGTAGGCCAATGGACGGATCACCACGTTGCGGCCGTCATCGGCACGCAGTTTGGGCGGCATGGCCTTGAGGCTGCCGTTGAAGAACATGTTGAGGAAGAACGTTTCGACGATGTCATCGCGGTGATGACCGAGGGCCATTTTGGTCGCACCGATTTCATCGGCGAAGGTGTACAGCGTGCCGCGACGCAGGCGCGAGCACAGCGAACACGTGGTTTTGCCTTCCGGGATCAGTTCCTTGACCACCGAGTACGTGTCTTTCTCGACGATGTGGTACTCGACGCCCAGTGCTTTCAGATAGGCCGGCAGCACGTGCTCAGGAAAGCCCGGCTGCTTCTGATCCATGTTCACGGCGACGATCTCGAACTTGATCGGCGCAACCTTCTGCAGATGCATCAGCACGTCGAGCATGGTGTAGCTGTCTTTTCCGCCGGACAGGCAGACCATGACTTTGTCACCGTCTTCGATCATGTTGAAGTCGGCGACTGCTTCGCCGGCCAGGCGGCGCAGGCGCTTTTGCAGTTTGTTCTGGTTGACCGTAAGAGTGCCCATGACGCGAAATCCGTGAGGTGTGACGAAAGGCCGGCATTTTACGCAAAAACCGGGCATGGGCGAAGCGTCACTGACAGAACACACGTCAGCACCATGGATCGCTCCTACAAAGTGGGCTGCACAAGACCTGGAGGCGATTACGCACGGGGTTTACAGCGCAATTTGCTCTAAGCCCTTATGACCCGTGCGGTTAAGTCCTTTCTATACTGCGACATAAGGTCGCATTCATCCAAAGACCTGTATTTGCTCGGCCACCTTGGCCCGTAAGCGCTCCGCTGGGGGGCGATGGCAATAACAAGAGGAGTGACTGGCATGATCCATCACGTAGTGGGACTCTTCACCCACCCTGACCAGGAATGGAAAGAAATCCGTGGCGACCAAGAAGAAAGCATCAGCCACATGTACCTGACCCATACGCTGATTCTGGCAGCGATTCCGGCCGTTTCCGCCTTCATCGGCACGACGCAGGTCGGCTGGGTGATCGGCAATCGTGCGCCGGTGATGCTCACCGTCGAAAGCGCGATCTGGATGACGGTCATGTCGTACCTGGCGATGCTGGGCGGTGTCGCGGTCATGGGTGCCTTCGTGCACTGGATGGCACGCACCTATGATGCCAATCCGAGCCTGGCCCGCTGCGTCGCCTTCGCCACGTATACCGCGACGCCGTTATTTGTCGGTGGACTGGCGGCGCTGTATCCGCACATGTGGCTGGGGATGATCGTCGGCACGGCAGCCATCTGCTACACGGTTTACCTGTTGTATGTCGGCCTGCCGACCTTCATGAACATTCCGCCGGACGAAGGTTTCCTGTTTTCCAGTTCGGTGCTGGCGGTAGGTCTGGTGGTGCTCGTCGCCATCATGGCGTTCACCGTGATCGTCTGGGGGTTGGGCGTGGGCCCGGTCTATACCAACTAGAACAGCGCGATCCATTAATCAGGCCGCCGCGAGGCGGCCTTTTCATGCTCCGCACGACCATTCGGCACTTTGGCCGTTCGCAAGCCTGCAGGGTTGCGGCATACTCGGGGCCTCTGGAGATCCGTCAAGCATGCCCGAGCAACTCAACACCCGCGTCGAAGATTGTTACCAACTCGCTGAATCCTTTTTCAAACGTACTTTCAAGCGCCCGGTCGTGAGCCTCAAGCTGCGCGGGCAAAAAGCCGGTGTCGCGCATTTGCATGAGAACCTGCTGCGCTTCAATCCGCAGCTGTACCGGGAAAACACCGATCATTTCCTCAAACAGACCGTGGCTCACGAAGTCGCGCACCTGATCGCCCATCAACTGTTCGGCGACCGAATCCAGCCGCACGGCGAAGAGTGGCAGTTGATCATGCGTGGCGTGTACGAGTTACCGCCTGATCGCTGTCACACCTATGAAGTACAGCGCCGCCGCGTAACCCGCTACATCTATAAATGCCCGTGCCCGGACAGCGACTTTCCCTTCTCGACACAGCGCCATAGTCTGGTGCGGCAGGGGCGGCGGTATTTTTGTCGGCGGTGCCGCAACACCCTGGTATTCAGCGGTGAGATGCGGGTCGAGTAGCCGGATTTGCGATGGCGCCACTCCAGACACTAAAGAATCACCTTGGCCCGCCGCAGTTCAGCAATCCGCTGCGCCCCAAACCCCAACCCCTCCAACACCTGATCCGTATGC
>NZ_WKEQ01000016.1 GCF_021605415.1 Pseudomonas syringae | reverse complement strand
CTCATGAACCTGACATCCACCGGCAAACTGCGCTGTAACGACTGGCCGCATATTGCCCTACGCCAATACGTTTGGCTGCGTCTCGACGGAACATTGGAGGACGATAGCAAGTTTGAAAAAACGATTTTGCAGCCGACGGCCAGTGAAACTAATGCTGACTGGATAAGAAACGGTTATTACGAACACGCGGCCCCCTTTGCCGACTTGAAGCGGCTGAAAGATGGTTCGACACTTGCGTTGTCCTTCAAGGCCGCGCTGGGCCAGAGTACGGAAGAATCGCAGGCGGTGACGTTTCCGCTGCGCACTTATACGGTAAGGGCTGTGGAATTGGTACGCCCTGAAATCACCAGAATCGAGGATGCCAAAGGAAATGAAATCCCCGAAGGCAGCCACACCGTCGAAACCACCGTGATCCTGACCGGCACCGCCGCCAAAGGGCAAAAAGTGCAAATCCTCGACGGCGCCGACGACATGGGCGAAGCCACCGCCGATGCGTCTTCGGGTATCTGGAGCAGGGAACTGAGAGGCCTGGGCCTGGCACTCCACAGGTTTACTGCCGCGGCGCTGTACGGCAACGGTCAGACCTCCGCCGAGCGTACCTTGACCGTGATCACCGGACTCATCATTGACACTACCGAACTCGTCCTCGACGGCCGCACGATTACCGTCCGCGGAACCAACTTAGGATTAACTCTCTCGGGAAATTTCCCGGCTGGTTCATATAATTTCCGTGTTCCATCCAATGGCGTTCCCCCTTACACCTACCAATCGTCGGACGAGAACGTCGTTAGCGTCTATGGGGATGCGGGCCTCGTATACAGCGAGGGAGACGGCACTGCGACCATCTTGGTCACCGATGCAAACGGCAGCTACGGCTCCTACCCAGTACGGGCGTCTAACGTGATTCAACTCCTAATAGGCCCGGTTCTTAACGGCGACCAAGCGTATCACTGGCGCTTGGCGCAAAAAGCTGACGAAATTGACACAACCGCAACCACGCTCATTAACTTGAAGTACACAAATCATCCCACCTCGTACTTAATGGTCACGGGCGGGGGGGAGCCCTTCTATCTTAATGATTCCTGGGTAGTAGGCATTTTCACCTGGCACCCGCACGGCCTTTTAAAGGATCTCCCACTCCCTGCTGGATTCGCACTCACCACTGCAGTCACCCGGAGCACCAGTGTGGTGGTCAGCTGATTCCGGTCACCTGTCGAACCAGCCGCTACGTTCTTAAGCTCGCGGGAAAAGAAGACGGTGGCCTTTTTTAAGATGCGTTATCCATCTTGGGCTGCCAGTATTCGTCGAAATTCCCGCGTTTGTCAGTCATGAAAAACTCCTCGATAGGAGCATTTCTACCTATCGGGGTGTCTGGAAAAATCAGACCGCTACGCTTCTTATCTTGTTGCTGACAAAACAACATCAAAAGATCGAAGCCTGCAGCAGCTCCTAACAGTCTGGATGGTGTGGCTGGCTCAGAAATAGATGGGCCAAGTGACGATGATTTTGTTGCCGCGCACGGCCATTCAGATCGCCGAATTGCAGCAGCACCGCTTCGATCCTCGCGTGGAATGTCGCTTATTTATGACGTCAGAGAATGACAACGACGGCAACGGATTGAGGGCATTGCAGGACAGCGACGGGACTTACAAGGCCAGGATTTCGCGAGAACGCCCCTGCCCCTGCAAAAGCCGGGCTTGCCCGCGAATGCGGTGGATCAGGCAACAACGATGCTAAGTGTGCTGACGCCTTCGCGGGCAAGCCCGGCTCCGACAGGGGGCGGGGTGCTTGCAGATTGAGGGTTTCCAGCCGGGGGCAAACGGGTCTAGGCTTGGGGCACAAGACCTAGACCTGCCTCCATTCAATGTAGAAGCGAGACTGCTCGCGATAGCGGTGTGTCTGCCTGTGAAGGGTTGGCTGACACCGCCTTCGCGAGCAGGTTCGCGCCTACAGGTATCGAATCCACTCTCCATATTCGGGGTAGCGACATGAATGAATCACAGATCCTTGGCAACCTGTTTCCCAGCGCTGAAAGCATCCCGGAAAAATACCGCCTCGAAGGCCAGGTCGAGCAACGTGAATACCTCGTCGACGGCGAACTGCGCCGCTGGGACGGCCCGCTCGGCACGGTGCGCAGCCCGGTTTATCTGCACGGCGACAACGGCGATGAACAAGTAATCCTCGGTAGCACGCCGCTGCTTGACGCCGACACCGCTCTCACCGCCCTCGATGCTGCCGTGCGCGCCTACGACCGAGGTCAGGGTTTATGGCCGACCATGCGCGTGGCCGAACGTATCCAGCACGTCGAAGCGTTCCTCGGGCGCATGCGTTTGCAACGTGAAGCCGTGGTCAAATTGCTGATGTGGGAGATCGGCAAGAACCTCAAGGACTCGGAAAAAGAGTTCGACCGCACCTGCGACTACATCGTCGACACGATCAATGCCCTGAAAGAACTCGACCGCCGCTCCAGCCGTTTCGAACTGGAACAAGACACGCTCGGGCAGATTCGTCGCGTACCGATGGGCGTGGCGCTGTGCATGGGGCCTTACAACTACCCGTTGAACGAGACCTTCACCACGCTGATCCCGGCGCTGATCATGGGCAACACCGTGGTGTTCAAACCGGCCAAGCTTGGCGTCTTGCTGATTCGTCCATTGCTCGAAGCGTTCCGCGACAGCTTCCCGACCGGGGTGATCAACGTCATCTACGGCAGCGGCCGCGAGACCGTCAGTGCGCTGATGGCCAGCGGCAAGATCGACATCTTCGCCTTCATTGGCACCAACAAAGCCGCCAGCGACCTGAAGAAACTGCACCCGAAACCACACCGCTTGCGTGCTGCGTTGGGCCTGGATGCGAAGAACCCGGGCATCATCCTGCCGGAAGTGGATCTGGACAATGCGGTCAACGAAGCGGTCACCGGTTCCCTGTCGTTCAACGGCCAGCGCTGCACCGCGCTGAAAATCCTCTTTGTTCATGAAGACGTGGTTGAGTCGTTCATCGAGAAATTCAATGCCAAACTCGCCACGCTCAAACCGGGTATGCCTTGGGACAGTGGCGTGGCGCTGACGCCGTTGCCGGAGTCGGGCAAGGTCGATTACCTGCATGCACTGGTGGCCGATGCGGTGAGCAAAGGCGCGGCGGTGGTCAATCCCAATGGCGGTGAAGCCCGTGCGTCGTTTTTCTACCCGGCGGTGCTGTACCCGGTAACGCCGCAAATGCGCGTTTATCAGGAAGAGCAGTTCGGCCCGGTCGTGCCAATCGTGCCGTACCGTCACCTGGATACCGTGATCGATTACGTGCTGGAGTCGGATTTCGGCCAGCAGCTGAGCCTGTTCGGCACCAACCCGGTCGCCATCGGGCGACTGGTCGACACCTTCGCCAATCAGGTCGGACGTATCAACCTCAACGCCCAGTGCCAGCGCGGCCCGGACACCTACCCCTTTAACGGACGAAAAAATTCCGCCGAAGGCACCCTGTCGGTACACGATGCATTGCGCGTGTTCTCCATTCGCACGCTGGTGGCGACCAAGTTCCAGGACAGCAACAAGGATCTGATCAGCGAGATTATTCGCGGGCGTGATTCGAGCTTCCTGACCACCGATTACATCTTTTAACTTTCGAAATAACGGCGAGGAGTGACATCAACTTCGGGTCTAAACCCGGGCCATATTCCGTAGAACAGTGACTACACTGAGCCCAGCAGTTCGCGTGATGCTCGGAGATCAATCATGCTTGATTACTTCGCATTGGGCTTGTTGGTCTTTGTCGGGCTCGTCCTGTTTTACGGGATCATTGTCCTTCACGACATTCCTTATGAAATTGCCGTCCACCGCAATCACCCGCACCAGGATGCGATTCATGCCACCGGCTGGGTCAGTCTGTTCACCTTGCACGCGCTCTGGCCTTTTCTCTGGATCTGGGCGATGGCGTACCGGGAAGATCAGGGCTGGGGATTTGGTGACGGCAAATCCGTACAAAGTCATGTCGCTCGTCTGGAGTTGCAGATTGGCGAACTGCAGAGTCGGATCGAACGGCTCGAAACACCGGCAGTGGGCTCGCCCGCTACGTCGCCTGCCGGTCACCCTGGCGAAGGCGTCTAAATCATGGATCTTCTGCTGATTCTGACCTACACCGCCATTTGCGTCGCCATCTTCAAAATCTTCCGTATCCCGTTGAACAAGTGGACCGTTCCCACCGCCGTGCTGGGCGGGATCATCATGATCGGGGCGCTGATCTTCACGATGAACTACAACCATCCTTATTCTGAAGTCGCCCGCTCTTATTTTGTTTCCGTTCCGGTGATTCCGATTGTCAGCGGCAAAGTCATCGACGTGCCGGTGCAAGGCAATGAGCCCCTGGAAAAAGGCGATGTGCTGTTTCGCATTGATCCCACCCCGTTTGAGAACCGGGTGAAATCGCTCAAGGCACAACTGGTGGCCGCCAAGGGTGATCGTTATCGGATCACCGAACTGATCAAGCGCAATTTCGGCACGCAGCGCGAACTGGATACGGCAATTTCACGATCCGATGACTTGCAGGCGCAACTGGATAATGCCCAGTTCGAACTGGACAACACCACCGTTCGCGCGCCAAGCAAGGGCTTCGTCACCCACGTCTCATTACGTCCAGGCATGATGGCGACCAAGTTGCCGCTGCGGCCGTCCATGGTGTTCATTCCGGATGAAGGACAATACTTTGCGGCGTGGATGCGCCAGAACAGTCTGTTGCGCCTGACGGCCGGTGATGAAGCCGAAGTCGCGTTTGACGGCATTCCCGGCCAGGTTTTTGCGGGCCGGGTCAAAAATGTCATCACCGTGATTGCCGAAGGCCAGGTGCAGCCGTCCGGAACACTGATTGGTTACACCGGCTCGCCACCCGCCGGACGCGTGCCGGTGATCATTGAAATCACCGATCCGCAATTCGCTCAGTACAGCAAGCAGATGCCCGGCGGGGCTTATGGGCAAGCGGCGGTTTACAGTCAGCACTTTCACCACATCGCGACGATGCGCAAAATCCTTCTGCGCATGGCCGCGTGGATGAATTACATCTTTCCGTTCCATTGACCTGCGAAACCACGCAATCCCGTCCGGCGTGGCGGTGGTGTTGAGCGCCGCAGTTTGCCAAACTGGCCCGACACTCAGCCTTACGCACCGACGAGGAATTCGCACTGAGCACGTTCAGCACCCACCGTTTGCCGCCCTTGCTACGTCGGGTCCTGCGCCCACTGCTGGATCCGTATCGCCGTTACCGCCACGCCCGGGTGATTCACTCGGTGCGGGTCGCACTGGGATTATTGGCAACCATCTTGCTCACAACCGGGATCAACCTGCCCCACGGTGAATGGGCCTCGGTGACGATGCTGGTGGTGATCGGCGGCTTGCAGCATCACGGCAACATCGGCAAAAAAGCTGCGGAGCGTGCCACCGGAACGTTGATTGGCGCCGCTGTCGGCTTGCTGCTGGTGGCGCAACACGCCTGGCTCGGCCTACCGTGGCTGACGTATTTCGCCATGGCCGTGGTCTGCGGATTTTTTTCCTACCACGCCATCGGCAAAGGCGGTTACACCGCCCTGCTTTCGGCAATTACCGTATTCATCGTCGCCGGCCACGGTGACAACCCGATCACCGACGGTTTGTGGCGTGGGGTCGACATTCTCATCGGCATCGCATTGGCCCTGGCGTTTTCTTTCGCCCTGCCGCTGTACGCCGTTTATTCGTGGCGCTACAACCTCGCTGATGCCTTGCGCGATTGCGCCACGGTGTACGGGCGGATCATTAGTGGACAAGCGGTCAGCGCCGACGAACATTTGAAGCTGATGGGCCGGTTGAACTCGGTGATGATCCAGCTGCGCTCGCTGATGCCGTCGGTGTCCAAGGAGGTCAAAGTGTCGATGACCGAACTCGATGCCATCCAGCGCAACCTGCGCATGTGCATCAGCACCCTGGAAATCCTCGGCAATACCCGCCCCGATGGCAATGACGCCGAGGCCATGGCCCATTTGCAATCGGCGTTGAAAGCCGAACACCGGCAGATTCGTGTGCAGTTGATCGGCATGGCGCGGGCGCTGAAGTCCGGCGCGTCTCAGCGACTGGCGCGACCGATGGAGTTACCCGATGCCAGCCTCGACGCACCGGTGTACAACACGCTGGACGGCTACCGTTTACTGACCCGGCAACTGGCGGCCAACGTCGGCGAAATGCGCCAGCGCCTGGCGAAGACGGCGCCGCGCTGGAATATCTGATCCTCAATCTCTGCGGGCTCTTGCATCCACCTGGACTGATTGCAGGAACCCTCGAGCCAATTGCTGATACAACTCCGGCCCCAACCGCGCGCTCACCGCTTTGGCAATCAGCGCGACGGCCATCAGGCTGATGACCATGCCATGGCTGTCGATCATCTCCATGACGATGATCGCCGAGGTAATCGGCGACTGAGTCACTGCCGAGAGGAAGCCGGCCATGCACAGCGCAATAATCGGCTGCGTCGCCAGCCCGAACAGTTCCGCCGCGTTGGCACCGACAGCCGCGCCGACTGCAAGTGACGGCGCGAAAATACCGCCGGGAATGCCGGAGAAGTACGTCACCACGGTTGCCAGAAACCGCGTCACCGGCGCATGCCATGGCAGGCCGGTATCAGAGACGATGATCTGGGAGGTGACGCCGTAACCGCTGCCGAATGACATCCCGCCACTGACCCAGCCCAACATCGCCACGATCAGCCCGCAGGCCCCGGCAAACCAGACGGGGTGCACGCGCCGCCATTCCCACAAGACAAAGCGCTGATGCCGCTGCGGCCACAACAGCATCCGGCTGAACAAACCGCCCAAGAGACCGCAGCCGATACCCGCCGCCAATACCGGAACGACAATATCGAGCTTGATGTCTTGCACGTCGAAGTGGCCGAAATAGTTGTAGTTACCCTGCAAGGCGATGGCGACCATCCCCGACAGAATGATCGTGCTTAGTAAGACGCCGCTGGTGCGGGTTTCCAGTTTGCGTCCCAGTTCCTCGACGGCAAACGCGATACCGGCCAAAGGCGTGTTGAACGCCGCCGCGATGCCCGCAGCGCCGCCGGCCAGGATCAAATCTTCGCTGCGGATGATCCGTGCATTCGGCAGATAACGATGGAAAAAATGCATGATCGACGCCGCGACCTGCACGGACGGGCCCTCGCGTCCCGCCGAGAATCCGCCGGTCAGCGCCAGGGTGCCGAGGCTGATCTTGGCGAAGGCAATGCGCAGCGAGACCAGCTTGTCGACTGGTTTGCCCTGATGCGCCAACCGTGTCGCGGCGATGACTTGGGGAATACCGCTGCCCTGAGCGCCGACAAAAAAACGCGTGGTCAGCCATACGACCAACATGCCCACCAACGGCGTGTAAACAAACGGGAGCCACGGCCGCTCGGCAGTCTGCAAGGCAAATTGAGTGAGCGCGAGGTCAGCCAGTCGAGCGAACAGGACGACGAGCAGCCCGGCGAGCGTGGCGGCAACCCAGAGCGTCACGCGGGTGCGCCAGCGGAGAGAGGCAAAACGGCGTCGCAACAGAAGAATCGGTTTGATCACTCGAGCGTTTTCCAATCGATGTTCAACATGGCAATGATGGCAGACTACCCTCTTCACGACGTTTTGTGCCTAAACTAGAGCGTGTCCGCCGTAGGAATGCGCCGTACCGCATGGAGCTACAGTAAAACAAAATAATAAGAGGAATTTACCGACATGTTGAAAACCATCTACAAAGCCCTGGCTTTGACCCTCGCCATGGGTGCCGTGAACACGGCCATGGCGGCTGACCCGATCATCATCAAGTTCTCCCACGTGGTTGCCGACCAGACCCCAAAGGGCCAGGGCGCGATCATGTTCAAGAAACTCGTGGAAGAACGCTTGCCCGGCAAGGTCAAGGTCGAGGTCTACCCCAACTCCTCGCTGTTTGGCGATGGCAAGGAAATGGAAGCGCTGCTGCTCGGCGACGTCCAGATCATCGCGCCGTCACTGGCCAAGTTCGAGCAGTACACCAAGACCGTCCAGTTGTTCGATTTGCCCTTCCTGTTTGACGACATCGCCGCTGTTGACCGCTTCCAGCTGAGCCCGCAGGGTCAGGGGCTGCTCAAGTCCATGGAAAGCAAAAACATCACCGGCCTGGCCTATTGGCACAACGGGATGAAGCAGCTGTCGGCCAACAAACCGCTGCGTGTCCCCGGTGACGCACGGGGTCTGAAGTTCCGTGTACAAGCGTCTGCGGTGCTTGAAGAGCAGTTCAAGGTTTTGCGTGCCAACCCGCGCAAAATGAGTTTCGCCGAGGTGTATCAAGGTTTGCAGACCGGCGTGGTCAACGGTGCGGAAAACCCGTACTCGAACATCTACAGCCAAAAAATGCATGAAGTACAGAAGTACATCACCGAGTCCAATCACGGTGTGCTGGATTACATGCTGATCACCAACACCAAGTTCTGGAACGGCCTGCCGCCAGACGTGCGTAGCGAACTGGACAAGATTCTGGTCGAGGTCACCGCTCAGGTGAACAAAGACGCCGAGAAGCTTAACCAGGATGCCAAGCAAAGCATCGTCGCTGCGAAAACCACTGAAATCATCCTCCTGACGCCTGAGCAGCGTCAGGAATGGCGAGAAGCAATGAAGCCTGTCTGGAAGAAGTTCGAAGCGGACATCGGGCCTGACCTGATCACCGCTGCCGAAGCTGCCAACAAGGCTCAATGATCCGTCGGCAAGTGTTGGCACCCTGACAGCACTTGCCGCCTTCTCGCTACAGGAGATGCCATCCATGATTGCCCTTCGGCGCATCTGGGAACACTTCGAGGAGGGTTTCATCGTCTTCCTCCTGGCGGCGATGACGTTGGTGACCTTCGTCTATGTCGTCCTCAATAACCTCTACACCCTTTTCTACAGCCTTGCCGATCACTGGCAAGGTGCGAGCGAGATCCTGTTCGGCATCGGCGATCAGGTCATGGGCATGGCCCAGGCCATGACGTGGAGCACCGCGCTGACCAAGGCATTGTTTGGCTGGCTGATCTTTTTCGGCTTGTCTTATGGCGTACGCACGGCGGGCCACATCGGCGTCGATGCGCTGGTAAAACTGGCGAGCAAGCCTGTCCAGCGGCTGATCGGCGTCCTCGCCTGCCTCTGCTGCCTGGTCTATGCCGGGCTCCTGAGCATTGCCAGTTTCGAATGGATTCACACGTTGATGACGGCAGAAATCGGCGCTGAAGACCTGGGCCATTTCGGCATCATGCAATGGCACATCGGGTTGATCGTGCCCGTGGGTTTTGCCTTGGTGTTCATTCGTTTCGTCGAAATTCTCGTGCGCATCCTGCGCGGCCGGCAAACCGGTCTCGGCCTGGCCGATGAAGCAGCCGACGCATTGAAACTGACGGACATCGAGGACAACAAGCCATGACCATTGCCTTCCTGTTCGTGACACTGTTCGTTCTGATGTTCATCGGTGTGCCCATTGCGATTTCCCTGGGCCTGGCCGGTTCTATGACCATTGTGTTTTTCAGCCCTGACTCCGTCCGTTCCCTGGCGATCAAACTGTTCGAGACATCGGAGCATTACACGCTACTGGCGATTCCATTCTTCCTGCTCGCCGGCGCGTTCATGACCACGGGCGGTGTAGCTCGCCGACTCATCGATTTCGCCAATGCCTGCGTCGGACACATCCGCGGCGGTCTGGCGATTGCCGCTGTACTGGCTTGCATGTTGTTCGCCGCCCTGTCCGGTTCCAGCCCGGCGACAGTAGCCGCCGTGGGTTCGATTGCCATTGCCGGGATGGTTCGCTCGGGTTATCCGCAGGCCTTCGGCGCGGGCATCGTCTGCAACGCCGGGACACTGGGCATCCTGATCCCGCCGTCGATTGTGATGGTGGTATATGCCGCCGCCACGGAAACCTCGGTAGGCAAGCTGTTCATGGCGGGGGTCATCCCCGGACTCTTGCTGGGCCTGGTGTTAATGGTCGCGATCTACATTGTTGCCGTTAAGAAAAACCTGCCCGCGATGCCTCGCGCCACCCTTCGCGAATGGCTGACCGCCGCCCGCAAGGCCATTTGGGGCTTGCTGTTGATGCTGATTATCCTCGGTGGCATCTACTCCGGGATGTTTACGCCGACGGAAGCAGCGGCAGTCGCAGCGGTGTATTCGGCGTTTATCGCCCTGTTTGTTTACAAGGATCTGACCTTCCGCGAGACGCCCAAAGTCCTGCTGGAATCCGCCAAGCTGAGCATCATGCTGATGTTCATCATTGCTAACGCCATGCTCTTCGCGCACGTACTGACGACCGAGCAGTTGCCGCAGCAAATCACCGCCTGGGTCATTGAAGCCGGGCTGACGCCAGTGACGTTCCTGCTGGTGGTGAACATCGTGCTGTTGATCGCGGGCGCCTTTATGGAACCCTCGGCAATCATCCTGATCCTGGCGCCGATATTGTTCCCCATCGCCATGAAGCTGGGCATCGACCCGATTCACCTGGGCATCATCATGGTGGTCAACCTCGAAATCGGCTTGATCACCCCGCCCGTGGGGCTGAACCTGTTCGTGACCTCGGCGGTGACCGGCATGTCTCTGCCGGCGACCATCAGAGCAGCCATGCCATGGCTGCTGCTATTGCTGATGTTCCTGATCCTGATCACTTACGTACCGTGGATTTCCCTGGCGCTGCCAACCTGGTTGGGGATGAGTTGATGCCTGCCATTACGTAACGTTCATGCGTTGCAACATGTTGAAGCGCACAGGCGGCGATTAACGCATCGCCTGTGCGCTGGCATCAACTACAGTTGAAAAACTCTGGATAAAACCAAAACAAGACGGAGAGTTTCCATGCGAATCAAAAGCCGCTTTACCCTTCTGGCCGCGGCAGCAGCCTTGGCGGTCACTACGGCGAGTCAGGCCGCGCCAATATTTATCAACGTGCTGACCGGGGGCACCAGCGGGGTTTATTACCCGATCGGGGTCGGGCTGTCGCAGATCTACAGCGATGGTATTCCAGGCGTCAAAACATCGGTGCAGGCCACCAAGGCTTCGGTGGAAAATCTCAACCTGCTCCAGGCCGGGCGCGGCGAACTGGCCTTTGCGCTGGGTGATTCCGTCGCCGATGCCAAAAATGGTGTGGCCGACGCTGGTTTCAATGCGCCGCTGAGCAAGTTGCGTGCCCTGGCTGGCGCGTATCCCAATTACATTCAAATCGTCGCCAGCCAGGAATCGGGAATCAAGACTCTCGCCGATCTCAAAGGTAAAACCATCTCAGTCGGCGCGCCGAAATCGGGCACCGAATTGAACGCGCGTGCGATTTTCAAAGCGGCGGGCTTGACCTACGAGGACATGGGCAAAGTGCAATATCTGCCGTTTGCCGAGTCGGTCGAGCTGATCAAGAACCGTCAACTGGACGCGACACTGCAATCCTCCGGGCTGGGCATGGCGGCGATTCGCGACTTGTCTTCGGTGATGCCGCTGAACTACGTCTCCATCCCCAGTGACGTGGTGGCGAAGATCAACAACCCGGCCTATCAGAGCGCGATGATTCCGCCCAACACCTACGACAGCCAGCCAGATGCCGTGCCGACGGTGGCAATCACCAACATTTTGGTGACCCGCACCGATGTGCCGGATGAAGTGGCCTATCAAATGACCAAGCTGCTGTTCGAGAACCTGACACGGTTGGGCAACTCCCATTCGGCGGCCAAGGACATCAAGCTGGAAACGGCGGCGAAAAACCTGCCCATCGAACTGCATCCGGGTGCCGAGCGCTACTACAAGGAAAAAGGTGCGCTGTAACGACGTAGCGCGCAGCGATCAATCGGGTCGCTGCGCCGTTCGCTGACCTTTTTTCAATGCAGTCATAAGGCAGGCAGTCCATGAGTGTTGACCATCAGGGCTTATCCGCGAACCCGCGAGATTGGCCAAAAACCCTGTTTTACGTGGCGCTGCTGTTTTCGATTTTCCAGATCGTCACCGCCGCGTTTTCTCCGGTTTCAAGTCAGGTGTTGCGCGCCTTCCACGTGGGGTTTCTGCTGTGGGTGGTGTTTCTCAGCTATCCGGGATGGGGCAATGGCCGTCCGTGGCAGCCGCTGGCGTGGATTCTCTGTCTGGGCGGCATCGCGACAGCGGTGTATCAATGGGTGTTCGAAGCGGATTTGATCCAGCGTTCCGGGGATTTGACCATGGCCGATACGGTCATTGGCATTGTCTTGATCGCCTTGGTGTTTGAAGCCGCGCGACGGGTGATGGGCATCGCGTTGCCGATCATTTGCGGACTGTTTCTGGCCTATGGATTGTTCGGGGAATACTTGCCGGGCGCCTTGGCGCACCGGGGTTACGGCTTTGATCAAATCATCAACCAATTGTCCTTCGGCACCGAAGGCCTTTATGGGACACCGACCTATGTGTCGGCCACTTACATTTTCCTGTTCATCCTGTTCGGCGCGTTCCTCGAACAAGCCGGGATGATCAAGCTGTTCACCGATTTCGCCATGGGCCTGTTCGGCCACAAACTTGGCGGGCCGGCCAAGGTTGCGGTGGCCTCATCGGCGCTGATGGGCACCATCACCGGTTCGGGCATTGCCAACGTCGTGACCACCGGGCAATTCACCATTCCCCTGATGAAGCGTTTTGGTTACCGCGCCGCCTTCGCTGGCGGGGTTGAAGCGACGTCCAGCATGGGCAGCCAATTGATGCCGCCGGTAATGGGCGCAGTCGCCTTCATCATGGCGGAAACCATCAACGTGCCGTTCGTGGAGATCGCCAAAGCTGCGCTGATTCCCGCGATCTTGTATTTCGGTTCGGTGTTCTGGATGGTTCACCTCGAAGCCAAGCGTTCCAACCTCGCCGGCCTGCCGAAGGATCAATGCCCGAGTGCGTGGGGCGCGGTCAAAGAAAGCTGGTATCTGCTGATTCCGCTGCTGGTGTTGGTCTACCTGCTGTTTTCCGGGCGCACGCCACTGTTTTCGGGGATGGTCGGCCTGGCGCTGACCGCCATTGTCATCCTCGGCTCGGCGATCATTTTGCGGGTGCAGAGTTTTGGCCTGCGCTGCGCGTTCTGGGTTGCGCTGGGAATTCTGTGTACCGGCTTCTTCCAGATGGGCATCGGCGTGATTTTCGCGGTCATCGCGGTGCTGGTGCTGGCATGCGCCTTTATCAAGGGTGGCCGGGAAACGTTGACGATTTGCCTGCACGCGTTGGTCGAAGGTGCACGCCATGCTGTGCCGGTCGGCATTGCCTGCGCGCTGGTGGGGATCATCATTGGCGTCGTGTCGCTGACCGGCGTCGCCTCGACGTTTGCCGGCTATATTTTGGCGATTGGTCGGGACAATCTGCTGTTGTCACTGATCCTGACGATGATCACATGTCTGGTGCTGGGCATGGGTATTCCGACCATTCCCAACTACATCATCACCAGTTCGATTGCGGCCCCTGCCCTGCTCGAACTCGGCGTGCCGCTGATCGTCTCGCACATGTTCGTGTTTTATTTCGGCATCCTCGCGGATCTGACGCCGCCCGTTGCACTGGCGTGCTTTGCCGCTGCGCCGATTGCCAAGGAAACCGGGTTCAAGATCAGTTTGTGGGCGGTGCGTATTGCGCTGGCGGGGTTCGTGATTCCGTTCATGGCGGTCTACAACCCGGCGCTGATGCTGCAAGGCGATAACCTGTGGATGACCGCTTACATGCTGATAAAAACTGTTTTCGCCGTTGGCCTGTGGGGCATGGCGTCAACTGGTTATTTGCTGCAAAAAATGCCGGTGTGGGAACGGTTGCTGGGGGTCAGTGCCGGTGCCTTGCTGGTGGTGGCGTTGCCGCTGACCGATGAAATCGGCTTCGCACTGGGCATCGTCGTGGTACTTCAGCACTTCTGGCGTGCCCGTCAGGCGAAGGTCGCCAACGTATGATCGGACTGTGCCTGGGGATGGCCGGCGCGGTGTGGGCTCAAGTGGCGGTTTCGCAATTCACGCTGGCGTGGAACCACACCGTCGAAAAAATCCGCTGGGAAGAAGATTACCGTGTGAGCGAACAAGGTCTGCTGTTGGGCGAGGCCCGCATCCGTGGCAACGGTGCGGGCATGGAGATTCCCGAGGACGCCCGACTCGAAAACGGCAGTTGGCATTACCGGCGCTCACTGCCGCCACTGCAACCGCTGAATCTGGGGAGGACGCCTGAGGCCGGCGATTATCAACTGTGTTTCGACGGCCAATGCCATGGGATGAGCCAATGGGTTGGCGCGCCCAACCTGAGCCAACCGGCGATTCAAATGTGGGCCTGCGAAACCCAGTCGTGAACTTCACTGCGCGGCCAAGCGCCGCGCCTTGAAACCCCAGCCCTGTTGCATGCCCGCCGCCGCCAGCAGAATCGCCGCCACACCGATCCATTGCAGGGGTTCCAGGCGATGGCCGAAGGCGAACCAGTCAACGAAGATCGCCGCAATCGGGTAGATGAACGACAGTGCGCCGGTCAGTGCGGTCGGCAGTTTCTGGATCGCGCCGTAAAGCAGAACGTACATCAAACCGGTGTGCACGATGCCTAGCGTTATCAGGCTGGCCCAGGCACTTGGCGCTTGTGGCATCGCGGAAAAATGCGCGAACGGTGCCAGCAACAGAATCCCGGTGCACACCTGGATCAACGCGATCAAGTGCGGCGGCGTGCCGGTCAGGCGCTTGATGATCAGCGCGGCGATGGCGTAGAGAAATGCGGCGCCGAGCGCCAGCGCGATGCCGATCAGGTAATCGCCACCGCTCTCGCCCTGCTGGCCGTGAGCACTGACAATCGCCAACATGCCCATGAACGAGATGCCCAACCAGAACAGCTTTTGCAGAGTGATTTTTTCGCCGAGAAACAACGCCGCCAATCCCACCAACATGAACGGCTGCACGTTGTACACGGCCGTGCCGATGGCAATCGAGGCGCGGGAATAGGACGCGAACAACAGCACCCAGTTGCCGACAATCGCCATGCCACTGAGCACGGCGAGCAGGAACGTGGTGCGGGTCAGAATACCCGGGCGCAGAAAACCGAAAGCCGCGCAGATCAGCAGCAACGTGCCGGCGCCGAACGCGCACCGCCAGAACACGACGTCCAGCACCGGTTGCCCGGACACCAGCACGAACCAGCCGATGGTGCCCGATATCAGCATGGCGGCGGTCATTTCGAATGAGCCACGACGGATTGTGTTGTCCATCATCAATCTCCTGTTTATGTGGCAAAAGTATGCCAATTCGGCTGCCGGCTTCTCCAGACTAAAAAGCAGGCTAAACTCGGCGTCTGCCTTTTTTATCAAGGGTGATCCTTGCGGATTGCCTAATTCAGGAGTTTCGCCATGACCGACGACATCGATCAGGTTCTTATCGGCGCGCTGATGGAAGATTCGCGGCGCTCGCTGAAGGCACTGGCGCAGATCAGCGGCTTGTCCTCGCCCAGCGTCGCCGAACGCTTACGAAGGCTTGAAGAGCGCGGTGTACTCAAGGGTTACACCGTTGAAATCGATCCAAAGTGCTTCGGTTATCAATTGCAGGCCATCGTGCGGATTCGCCCATTGCCGGGGCAGTTGCAGGAAGTCGAGCGACAGATTCTGTCGATTCCCGAGTTCACCGAATGCGACAAGGTAACGGGTGAGGATTGCTTTATCGCGCGACTGCATGTGCGCTCAATGGAGCAACTGGACACCTTGCTCGACCGCCTCAACACCCTGGCGGAGACCAACACCTCGATCGTCAAGAAAACTCCGGTCAAACGTCGCCTGCCACCGATGGCGTGAGTGCGATTGGCCGAGTCAGGTCGTCAAATCTGGATCCACCACCGGAATTTGTAGGAGCGAGCCTGCTCGCGAAAAGGCCATCAATTCCGACATCAATGTTGGCTGCCAAACCGCCATCGCGAGCAGGCTCGCTCCTACAGGCGTTTTTGTGTTCAACCTGAGAAATCCCGACTCACCGCCAAACAGTGTGCCGGGCTCGCCCGCGATAGCGTCGGCCCTGCCTTGCGCGTAGATTATGTTTTTTCCGGCGAAGGATTGGCGGTATGAAAATTCAGGCAGTGATGCTGACGGCGTTATTTCTCGGGGGTTGCGGGACAGTGCAGACCGTTGTGCGCAACGATCAGGTAGCGGTTGATGAGCTCAAGAAAGAAAGATCCTACTGCGGAGCGGTTCCGCGCATTTACAGCGGCGTGACTTACGACTTCTGTCTTCTGCATGCCCCGCCCGGGGAAGACGTTGATACTTTCAACCACAAGAACTCCACTCCAGGCCTGCTGATCGACGCCGTTTTGTCCGGGGCGCTCGACACGTTGCTGCTGCCCTACACAATCTACAAGCAGCAGGCCGACGGCAGCATCATCATCAATTGATCGATGACTGCTTTTCGCAGACGAAAAAAAACCCGCCGAAGCGGGTTTTTCCATTTCAACGCTGTGATCAGTCGTCGCGGCTCATGATGCCGAACAGTTGCAGCAGGCTGACGAACAGGTTGTAGATCGATACATACAGGCTGATGGTCGCCATGATGTAGTTGCGCTCGCCGCCGTGGATGATGGCGCTGGTCTGGTACAGAATGCAGACCGAAGAGAACAGCACGAAACCTGCGCTGATCGCCAGTTGCAGACCGCTGATCTGGAAGAAGAAGCTGGCCAGCGTTGCGCCCAGCAGCACGAAGAAACCAGCGGTGATGAATCCACCGAGGAAGCTCATGTCCTTGCGGGTGATCAGCACGTAAGCCGACAGACCGCCAAATACCAGCGCAGTCATGGCGAACGCGGAACTGACGACTTCAGCACCGCCCTGCATGCCCAGGTAACGGTTGAGGATCGGGCCGAGCAGGAAACCCATGAAACCGGTCAGGGCAAACGCCGACACCAGGCCCCACGCGGAATCACGGAGTTTGTTGGTCAGAAAGAACAAGCCGTAAAAGCCGATCAGCACCACAAAAATATTCGGGTAGCCGACCCGCATCTGCTGCGCGACGAATGCCATCACGCCGCTGAATGCGAGGGTGAGCGCCAGTAGGCCGTATGTGTTGCGCAGGACGCGGCTAACTTCTAGCTGCTCAGCCTGCGAGCTGTTGTGAACTGCGTAATCCTGTTCGCGCATGGCGACACTCCTGTTGGTTTGAAACGTTCAGTCGCAAAGATCATAACAGACGCTCTGTAACAAGCTATGCACAGAGTTTGACAGTGTGTTTCATTCAGGTATTATGGCGCCCGCAACGCAAACGGAGGTGTGGCCGAGTGGTTTAAGGCAACGGTCTTGAAAACCGTCGACTGTAACAGGTCCATGAGTTCGAATCCCATCGCCTCCGCCATATTTGGTACCGACAAAGCCCTGATTATTCAGGGCTTTGTCGTTTCTGGGATACGCCGAAGATAGGATTGATTGAAGCTCAGTGTGATGACACGAAGGGCGACGGGGTTGTCGGTGCCGGCAACGCATAAGTTTGTTTCATCCACGTCACCTCCGCTATCGGTGTGCGGCCGAAGAGGCGCTTGAAGTCGCGGCTAAATTGCGAAGCACTTTCATAGCCCACCAGAAATGCCGATTTGGCCGCTGTCAGGTCGTTACGCAGCATCAGTAACCTCGCTTGATGCAACCGCGTCGACTTGAGGTACTGCATAGGCGAGGAGTCAGTCACCTTGCGAAAATGTAGATGAAAGTTGGGCACGCTCATCTGCGCTTCCTGGGCCAGGGTTTCAACATCCAGATGCTCGTGGTAACAGCGGTGGATTTTGTGAATGGCGCGCGTCACCTTGCCGAACTGACCCTGCTGGGCGATGGCTGCACGCAGGGTGCCGCCTTGTTCGCCGGTCAGGATGCGGTAGTAGAGTTCGCGCAACATCGCCGGGCCGAGGATTTGCGCGTCGTTACGGTCGCCCATGACTTCCAGAAAACGCAAGGTCGACTGGCGCAGAGGTTCATCCATGGGCGAGGCATACATGCCCATGGGCTGAGCCACGCTGAGGTTCCATACCTCATCTACCTGCTGAATGAGCTGTCCGGCCAGATTGAAATCCAGACGCATGTACACCGCCAGCATTGGCTCCGCCTCGCTAGCGTCGGTCTCCATTGTAAAAGGCACTGGCACCGACACCACCAGATAATGCTGGGCGTCATAGACGTACACGTCATCACCCAGATAGCCGCGTTTTTGCCCCTGACAAAGGATGACGATGCCCGGTTCATATAAAACCGGCGTACGCGTCAGCGGCCGGTTGGACCGCAAAAAACGCACATCATCCAGCGGACTCAGGTTGTAACCCTCCAGCGGTGCAAGCTGGCCCATCAACTGCACCATACGCGCTGTTCTCGGGTCCTTGGGTTTCGGCATCGGTCGCACACTCTCCACTGTCATGCTCAACCGTCCGTTGAACGGCTAAGCGCTTCCCATTGCTCAATACTCTCCGCGGTCCGGTGCAGTTTGTCACGCACCAGGGCCAGGGCATCGCTGCCCAGCAGCAGTTGAGCCGGAGGATTGGGGCTGGCGATAATCGTCAGCATGGCGCGTGCGGCTTTCTGCGGGTCGCCAAGTTGATGGCCGTTTTTTTCCTCGCGAGCTTTTCGCACCGGGTCGAAAGTCGCATCGTAGTCACTGATGCTGCGCGGCGTACGCTGCATTGAACGACCTGCCCAGTCCGTTCGGAACGACCCTGGCGCCACGGCCGTGACAAAAATATTGAAGGGTGCAAGCTCTTGGCTCAACGTGTCAGAGATGCCCTCCAGCGCAAATTTGCTGCCACAGTAATAAGCAATGCCCGGCATGGTGATATAGCCGCCCATGGACGTGATATTGAGGATATGCCCCGCCCGCCGCTGGCGAAAATACGGCAAAAACGCCTTGGTCATAGCCACCGCGCCAAATACATTGACATCGAACTGACGGCGCATTTCCGCCAACGACGACTCCTCGAAAATCCCTTCGTGGCCATAACCCGCGTTGTTAACCAGCACATCCACTGGGCCATACTGATCCTCAACACCGGCGACCACGGCGTCGACGGCACTAAAGTGAGTAATATCCAGCACCACACCATGGGCCCGCTCTGGCAAGAGCGCCTGGAAAGTTGCCAGCGAGGATTCATTGCGAACCGTGCCGATCACTCGATGGCCCTGAGCGAGAGCTTCCTTAGCCAGGGACTGGCCAAAGCCGCTACTAACGCCGGTGATAAAAATGGTTTTTTCTGCACTCATGGGGCGCACTCCTGAAGATTTAAGGTGAGGCCATGCTAGGGCGCAGAGGGGTTGGGGACTATGCCGTATCGGATTTTAGTATTGCCTGATTCTATCGGAGCGATCGGTAGACAAGCTGAATATGGGGGCAAAACAAGAGACCAAAGGAAGACAGGCGCCGGACTGATTTACCCTGCTCTAATGTCTGCTTCGGGTCCAGGCTGTGTGAAAACGCACTGAATACGTCGAAAGTTGCTGTGAGTGCCAGTAGATCAAACGTATGGCAACGCTGTGCGGCCATTTTGCTGGCTGGTAAATTTTATCAATGAGCCAGCCATTGCTGTTTCCTGTTGCAGTCGGTGATAACACTCCTGTCCGCGCGCGGCGTGGGTGGGGGCTGAACGCCAAGTATTGAACTGCGTGCGATGACCGGGTTTTGAGACGCCGGCGAAGCTTCTGGGGGCGGATTCGCCGAGCGCATCAACGGTACGACCATCACTGATTGCTGATTGATCGGACGATAGCGGGGATGTTGTTTACTCAGGATTCCACTTCGCTGTCGTCTGCCTTTAGCTCATAAGCAAGCAACCTGCCGGCAATCCTTGCGACGTCCACCAAGCGCTCGCAGGACATCCCACTGCATGCCGCCGCAGACAGCCCCCGCAGTGTTATCAGGATGTAGTCAGCCAGAATATGCGCATTGTCCGGGCAGACTTGGTCCAGATAACGGCGGATCGCCTGGATTCCGGCGTCGCCGAGTTTTTCCGCCATGTTTCGCGCGATCGGATCGTCCGCGCGCAGGCCTTCGGTGATCAGACAGCCACGCAAAGCGCTATCTCGCCCGTATTGCTGGGCAGCGGCAATCAGCAGTGAGGTTAGCGCTTCGGCGGGACGTCGTTCCGGTGCCAGCAGCGTGTCCATCGGCAGCGCGTTTTCTGCGGCGTAGCGATGCATCGCTCGTTCGAACAGTTCGGCCTTGCTGCCATAAGCTGCATAAAAGCTTGGCGGCTTGATATTCATGGCCTCGGTCAGGTCAGTCAGGCTAACGGCGTCGAATCCACGCTGGTGAAACAGTGCTTGTGCAATGGCTATCCCTTGCTGCCGGTCAAAGGCGGAACGGCGTTGCCTGGGTTTTTCGTTCATGGCTTGTCTCTCAAGGTGATACGGTACTTTAGCGATCGCTACATTCAAGTTCAAATACGCTTCTGCCGGCCGCTTTTATTTAGTGGTCGCTAAATAGCTTGCAGATGGCCTCGACACTATGTAGTGTTCACTACATATTCAGCTGTTGAGGCTTTTCCCATGCAATTCAAGAACAAGGTTGTGCTTGTCACTGGCGGTTCCTCGGGCCTCGGCTTTGCGATCGCCGAAGCGTTCGCCAGCCAAGGCGCGGATCTGATCATCACCGGGCGCCGCCAACCTCAGCTCGACGAAGCTGCAAGTCGCCTCGGTGGTAATGTTTCGGCCGTGCGGACCGACATCTCGGACCCTGCCACCCTAGGGGACCTGTTTACGCATATCGGTGCGGTTCACGGCCGTATCGATGTATTGATTGCCAACGCCGGGATGGGTGAAATCGAGCCAATGGGTGCAATCACCGAAGCGGGCTTCGATCGGGTGTTCGCGACCAACGTCAAAGGCACCACTTTTACCGTTCAGGGCGCGTTGCCGTTGATGCACGAGGGGAGCAGCGTTGTCATCATCGGCTCGACCTCTTCGATCAACCCCGGGCCTGGTATGAGTGTTTATGGAGCAACCAAGGCCGCACTGCGTGCGATGGTGAGGAGCTGGATTCTCGACATCAAAGGATCGGGTGTGCGCATTAACTTACTCAGCCCCGGGCCAGTGGACACCCCCTCACTACGCGATGTGCTGGGTGAAAACGCGCAGCAGGTGATCGGTTTGTTCAACGAGAAGAGTACGCTTGGCCGGATCGGCCAGGCGCACGAGATCGGCCAGGCCGCGCTCTTCCTGGCGAGCGATGCGTCGAGCTATGTCAATGGCGCCGAGCTGTTCGCCGACGGTGGAGCTTCTCAGGTCTGAACGTGCATGGAGCGTTCGATTCGCCCCGCGCTGACCTTCCACTGATCCCCGACATTGCCTTAACGGGCAATCCGCCCAACGGCAAATATCATTCGCTTAGATGACAAGCCCTAGCATCGCTGCCGAGCGAATCGGGGATTCAAGGAGTTACCAAATGAGTAAATTTGCTGGATCAGTCATCGATCATGTGGGCATCGGTGTTTCGGACATTTTGCGTGCTCGCGCCTTCTACGAGCGGGCGCTCGAACCGTTGGGAATAACATTGATCATGAGCATCGAGACGGATCCACCGCAATCGACGCCTCGCAGACTGGGGTTCGGCTCAGCAGGCAAGCCATTTCTATGGCTACACGACGCTCCCGTTCCCAGCTACGGGGCTCATATCGCGCTGATGGCGCTGAGTCATAAGGCCGTCGACGCATTCCATGCGGCTGCCATCGCCGCTGGCGGACAGGACAATGGCGTACCAGGGATCAGGACTCAGTACCACTCCAACTATTACGCGGCCTATGTACTGGGCCCTGACGGGGTGAATCTGGAGTGTGTTTGCCAACTGACTATTTAAGCGCCTGGGGTCTCATTAGGTGCCAGCCGGGTGGCGTTCGTCGTCAGCGATGCGGTCAGCTTTTCAACGCGTCGCGCTATTCGCCAACGGCTTCCCGACTACCCGGACATGACCCTCACCGACACTGCACCGTCCAGAGCTTGTCGAGCCGCGTGGTAAAACTCTGGCTCATCAACTCGCGGCGCATCGCCCAGTCCGGATCGCTTGGCACACTGGCGGCCCGCAACGTTCCCCTGCCCCACCGCTCGTTGATCTTGTCGAGCACCGCCATCACCCGCGTCGCCTCGGCAGGCTGTGATCGGGCGAACAGGTCATCGGTGTATTCACCCGGCTGACAAAGGCTCATCAACAGCACTTCGGCCTTGCTGTAGTTAAAACCCGGACGAAAGAGATGATCCAATGCGTCGACCGCGGCCTTGGTCAGCAAGCGCACGTCATCCGTGGGGTATGGCAAATCGATCACCACGCCGTTGGCAAATTTCGCCTCGTGGGGATTGAACATGCCCGTGCGAATGCTCACGCGGATTTTTTTGCACAACGAGCCCTGCGCCCGCAGTTTTTCCGAGGCACGCATCATGTAGGTGGCGACCGCTTCCTTGATTGGCGGCAGCTCGGTCAGGCGCTTGCCGAACATACGGCTGCAACAGATTTCCTGCTTCGGCGGATCCGGCTCGTCCAGCTCCAGACACGGCGTACCGGCCAGTTCCCTGGCGGTTTTCTCGATGACCACGCTGAACTGCTTGCGCAAAGACCAAGGGTCAGCGCTGGCCAGATCCATGGCGGTTTTGATGCCCAAGGCGTGCAGGTGCGTTTTCATGCGCCGGCCCACGCCCCAGACTTCGGTCACATCGGTATTGCGCAGCACCCAATCGCGTTTGAACGGATCGCAAATATCAACGACACCGCCCGTCTGCGCCTGCAAACGCTTGGCGGTGTGGTTGGCCAGTTTGGCCAGGGTTTTGGTTCGCGCAATGCCCACGCCTACCGGGATGCCGGTGCAACGCAAGACATGGCTGCGAATCCGTCGGCCCAACGCATCGGCTTGCGCAATGCCGGTCAGGTCGGCGAACGCTTCATCAACGTAAAGGAAAGATTTCAAGCCATGGACATGGTTCCGTACCTTGCTAAACGGGAGTTCAAGGTTAATCTCCAGCTGTCCATGGCAAAACGACATTTTCTGTCAATCTTGCCTAGTTATGTCCATAGCTCGTAGTTCGACAGGGGCAGACTCACGAGTTGATTTTCTTGTAGTCGTTCTGCACGCCAATGAACGGGACGTGATTGCCCTATTCGCGGGCGCTAATTATTTTGTAGGAGTTCAAGGTGGATTGGCGAGACGCACATGGAAAATTCGGATATGACCAGCAACATTGACGAAAAGGATCTCAAGGCTCTAGCCCAACGAGGACTGTCGCTGCTTCGCTTGACTGAAAACCGCTGGATGGAGCTTGAAGCGTGTCGAAATCACGGTACAAAATTTTCACTTACTTTTCCGCACGTAATTTCCCGTAGTGGTAGACCCAATACTTTGGTTCTGATCGCCACAGATGGAAAAGCTCCCACCTTGCGGTTAGGGCTTATCCGCTCGATTCAAACGATCTCCACGCTCGACTCCCGGGTGATGTTCGATTGTGTCTTGCTGATCGCTCCACAATCACTTGATGCCCTTGTCGCTGGCGTCACCAGCACCACCTTGCGCGGAGCTACCAATAAGCTGAAATCGGAGACCGTCGAGTTTCAACCGGTGTCAGAGAAGCTCGGTGAAAAACTCATTGCACTGATTGCGGAAGTACCAGCCAATGCAGCAGTTTTTCATCGTATTCTCGCCGAAGTCGGGCGACCAAAATATTATGAGAATGGCCACGCGCTACAAGTAAATGCCCTTGACCTCGCACTCAAAGCTTTTGGAGTAACGGACGGCGCGATAAGCGTCGCGCTGCCCGGCGGACATACCGCTATTGGCACGGTCCGACTCCAAGAGGACGCAGTCATTGAGCATGACGCACGCTGGATCTCTGGCTGGCACTTGTCCGATAGTGACCTTACCGGCAAAGCCGTATTCACTCGGCGCGGTGAGCAGCTCGAAGTTTTTACTGCCAACAAGCGACCGCTTGAAGAGTTGTTTGGCGTCGACCTTATCTATCTGAACAAGCCACGCGGCTCGTTGGTGATGGTCCAATACAAAATGATGGAGCCAAAAAGCAGTAAGGTGCATCGCATTAAGACTGACACGCCCGACATTGACGAGCTTGACGCAAAGGAATGGACCGTGCCAATCAATGCTCAGTTCCAGAGTGAGATGGAGCGGATGGAGAGGTTCGACAACGATCTCTCACCCGAAGGGCCCTATCGACTGAATCCTGGAGCATTCTTCTTTAAGCTCGTCCGGCGCCATTCGGCAATCAAATCTGCGGGAATCATGCTGAGCCTGCAGCATTTGACTCGGTTGATCGAGGATGGCTGTACTACAGGACCTCGAAAAGGCCTACGTATAAGTTACAAGGCACTGGACGGCCATTATCTACGAAGTGACCCGTTTATTGAGCTAGTACGCTCTGGCTACATCGGAACTCGTAGCGGCACGACAGACCATCTGCAGGCACTTATTGAGGCAGCCTTGACCGGCGGTCGCTCAGTTGTCGCCGCAATCCAGAGTGCAATGGCCAAAGGTTGATTTTAGATGCAGGGTACAAAGATTCCGTCGGTGAACGTCAGGGAATGCTTTTCCGAGCCTATGAGGTCGAGAATGGTCTTGCTTGTGGCTGTATCTGTCCGGGCTGTCACAAACGTCGTTTCACCTTTGCCGAGCGGGACGGGATCTACCTGAACGCTGGACTCATCAGACACTGGATGACCACGGCCATGTATTCGAGTTTTTCTGGGCTTCGCTCGAAGATCTTCCTTATGCCGACTGCCATCCGGTGTTCCAGCGAGCACTGAAGTTCCTATTTCGAGCGACTCGAGAGTCCTGGGCTCTGGGTTAGCGAGTGCTGTTGAGCCGGTAGTTGACTGTCCGCTTCGGGTCGGTGTCAGCCAGTCGTGGCACGCAGAAATCGGCCATTAGCGGACCTTCGCCAGATCCAATCTGTTTGACCTTCCCTCAGAATCGATGTGGTTTTTCGGACAGGCAAAGTGCCGTTGCCAAGCTGTTACGCGTCCAGCAATGGTCGGCTTGCATCCCTGAAAGTCGGCTCAATGGTACTTGCTATTAATGCCAATCGTTGTCCGGGACGCACCAGCCCGGGTGCTTGACGGATGACGAGAACGCCATCGGTATCGCTATGTACAGGGATGCGTTCGCCGATGATGTCGCTGTCCAGATGGACCACTTCGGCAATGACCTCACCCTCGTTCACGCTGTCGCCTGGATTTTTCTTGTAGACCACAATTCCCACGGTGGGGCTAGGAATATGCGAGGTGGCTACCAGCGAAAAGGTCTGGGTAAGCGTCGTTTGACTCTTTGGGTGGGCTGCTGCTGCGTCAACAATGATGCCCTCTTCACACATGAATCTCAGCAGACCTGCTGCATCTGCCTGCGCCAATCGGTCGTTGATATCAGCCTTGCCTCGCAATTCTACCGTTGCCGAGAATCCGCGTTTGCCCGATGTGATGGCGTGATTGACCTCCAGTTCGTGCCACGCACTGCAATAAACGTTGTCAAATGCGTGCCCTCCGACATCGTCAGGCTCCAACAGAACAACCGGGACGTTTAGCGCGGTTGCAAGTTTGACGGCTTGGTCTTGCTGAGCGTGTGAGGCATATAGATGAGAAACGCAATCGGAGTCGCAATGTAGGTCCAGCACGATGTCGTGCTTCATTGCCATTTTTGTCAGCTCCAACTTCAAGAAGGCCGCAGGTGTCGAGGGTTTCACTGATGCCAGGTGAGTGGCAAAACAACGCTTCCATTCAGAACTGGAGCGCCTGCTCCCCACCTTGATTTGCTCGCTGATAAAGCGGCTGCAATCCGGGAAGTTACGATTGAAGTTTTCCCCGTTTGTCAGATCGAAACGGCCAAGCACGCTATCGAACATACGTTGGGCCATCCCGAGTGGGTTCGCATAGGGTACGACGGTCACCTGCCCCTTGATCTTGCCCTGTGCGTCCAGTTCCAGTAACTGGATTAGCAGGTGTTGTAGCACCAGAAGCCCGGGATGTTCATCCGCATGCAAACCGGCTTGCAGGTAAATACTCTTCCCATCATTAGCAGCGCCGAATGAAAAAACCGCAAGTTCGTAAGAACACCCAGGTGATAGTGCGGGAAGGGAAATGTTCCTCCTGTTGATCGAGCGGCTCATCGCGAGCACCTCCCAAGGACATCGATGGATATCAGACTTTGCGGATCCATCAATGCATCAACCGGCAGCCCCGTCGAAGCGGGGCCGGGTTGAGCGTAATAGGAATTGCGAACGGTCATGTTGTCATGCAGATCGGCCGGGGTATTGTCCCCGACGTAATGGGTCGTGACCTTGCACACACGGTCAAAACTCAAGCCATGGCTAAGCATTACATTATTCAAGGCGATCATTGCTTTGCGAGTTTGCTCCGGCAGTGTCATTGTGCAGTTGCCCATCCTGACCCCGGCCCAAAAGAAATCGCCTTTTTTGCGCAGCGTCAGCGTCAAGTCGCCGATACGGCGAGCGCTGGACACAGAGTTGCGCTGACTGCCCGATCTCTTGGCGAAAGTCAGCTCGCCTACCAGCGCTGTATTCTGGGGTAACCGGGTAATTGCCACAGCACCGAGGTCGGTGACAAGACCGTTTGCGGCGAATGCATCAAGTACTGGTTGGGCAAGTTCAGGGCTGGTAAACCAATGATCGGCCAACAGTTCATCGGCCCCGAGATCAAAGGCAGCCAAGGCTTTAACCAGTTGCTCGGCACGCATCGCTTGATTGAACTGCTCACCTGCCTCGGCAATGACATTGACCCACACCAGCTGATCGAAATCAGTGACATGGATGTTCAAACCTGCTTTATCGATCACGGTACTGCGCACAAAGTGCCGGGATTCGGCTGCATGGACATCAATCTCTACCAGCATGCCGCTGTAATAGAAGTAAGGCACCGCAATCGGTTGAATGATCGCCGAAGAGCCGAACTCATGTTGCAGTATCGCCAGCATCTGTTGCACACACTCGGCACTTTGCTCGACGTAGTAAACAACCAGTTTGCCAACTATGGGCGATTGCAGTTCTGCCCTGGAGAGGATTGTTCGGATTGACTGCACAACGTGATGCGTCTGCGCGACCAAGTCGTTTTCGTGCGCCACCTGCCCGTTTTCATCGAGTGGACACTGGCCACAGGTCCAGGCGAACCCCGCTTCCTGCACCAGCAAAGAATACGGATGCTCAATTTTCATTTTCCACAACGAACCGAACGGGAGGCGATACTTATCAGTTTTATTGTTCATCAGCTTAAAACTCAATTTATTGATGTTCGCCGCCAGATCAGCCACAAGACCCGAATCCACTGGCTGACCGACTGCAAAAAAAAGCGCAACGATGCCCGTGCGGCATCACTGAAGTGCTGCCGACATAGCGGGAAGTAGTGTCGAGTCTTCCCCTTCGCGTTACAAAAGAGATGGGCTAATCGACGAGCCGTTGCCGGAATAACCCACCGAGGTCATGTTCTGTCTCGGGCGTACCCGCAATCTCGCGACATTGCCAGGCAATTGCCTGATTACTTGTAACCACCGGCTTGCCTGTTCGCCGCTCGAGCTCCCTGATAATCGGGCTGACGCATATACCGGTGCAGGAGATGAAAATCCCGTCGGCGTCCGGACTGTCAGCCACCAGCGCTGCTTCTAGGAAGGCCTCAGCGGGGGTGCGGAACATATTTTCGGCGTCTCGCTGGCCAAACGTTCTGGCATTGACGATCTCGATGTCCGCCGCATCGAGAGTCTGCGCCACCAGTCGGTTGATTTCAGGTACGTAAGGGGTCACCACAGCCACCTTGCCCAACCCAAGAGCCCGCAGCGCCTTCAGCACTGCACCGATTGGAGTGACAACGGGCACATTGGGCCGGACATGATGGACAAGCGCGGCCACCCGTTCCTGCCCGAGAACAATGGTGCCGGATGTACAGCCATAAACGATTGCATGCATCCACTGCGCCTCCGGCAAGAGCGCTGCGGCACTAGTGACGTTTTTGGCGACTGCGCTCAGCCCCTCTACCGTGGTCTCGCCGCTGAAAGCCATCCGCCCGGTGTAGAGCGAAGCCTGTGGCGGACAAAAAGCCAGCAGTTCCTTGGCCATCACCACTTCTACCGACAATTCAAGCAAACCGATGGCCGGGGAATGAACCGGCCCTTTAACGAAACCGGGTGTGGGCATCAATGGCCAATCTCCCTGGTTCAACGTTTGTCGCGCATCGGTGGTGGGGCTGTTCAACGGGCTCATGGGGTCGGTATCCATATCGTCAAAGATGACATGCATTCAGATGGGCACGTTATTTATCACCGGCCGCACGCGCTGCCGCGAGCCAATTGTCGTAAGTCTTCTGATGGGCCTTGATCCACAGGTCGACATGTCGCTCGATATCGGCAGGCGATTTTTCACCACTGAACAAGCGGTTGTTTTGCGCGTTGATGTCGTTCACGTCGATGCTCACTTCCTCGAACAACTTTCCTGCAGCAGGATTGGCTTCCACGAACGCCTTGTTGGCCACGATGTGCTGGGTATTGACGGCATATCCGTAATACTTGCCTGCCGGCTGCTGTTCGCCAGCAGGCACGGGTACTTCAAGCCAGACCACATCCTTTTCCGGAACCAGCAAGGCACTTATGTAGTAAGGGGTCCATGTGTAATAGAGAACGGGCTTGCCTTCTTTGTAACGCGCTAGCACATCGGCCATCAGTGCCGAATAGGAGCCTTCTTTCTGAGTAACCGTTGCCCGTAATCCGCTGGTCTTGAGCAGGTTTTCAATAATTTTCTCGCAGGCCCAACCCGGGGTGCATCCGGTCAAGTCGGCCTTGCCATCACCGTCGGCATCGAAAAGCTTCGCAATCGCAGGGTCCTTGAGTTGGAGAATGTTGGTGATGTGGTATTGGTCGGCCGTCTTCTTGTCGATCAAGTAACCCTGTAATGCATTGGCGGACAGGGTTCCTGCGCGAACCAGCTTGGCGTCGCCACCGGATTTCTCGTAAAACTCATTGTGCAGAGGCTCCCAACTGCCGGCCAGGAACGTGGCGTCGCCGTTGGCGATCGCGATATGCGCCGTGGCGTATTCCACCTCCTTGGCATCCTTGACTTCATAACCAAGGTCTTTCAGGCCACGCACAACAAGTTGGTTCTGAAACGAGACCCCTTGATCAGTACTTTTGACCGGAATCACGACCACGCCTTTGCCGGGCTGCATGTCCAGCGCGAGGCTGGCGAGGGATGTGCAAGAGATGGCGGCGAACAGCGATACCGTCAGGAGACGCTTTGAAATTTCATGGCATTTCATTGTGAACACTCCGTTGGAAATCCGTGACTGGCGTACAACTCAACTGTGCGAGGCAGACATCCGCCCCGTTGATCCGATTGCTCAGTTCTTCAGTAGCCATCTTTTTTTATTGGGCGCAGCGCTGCGTTTTTTCGAAGCCCTTTTGGCGTGACCCAACGACTGAGTCATCCGGTCAAGAATGATCGCCATCAGTACAATCCCCACACCGCCCACTGCTGCCAGGCCAAGATCCAGCCGGCCAATGCCTCTGAGGACCATCTGCCCTAACCCGCCAACGGCTATCATCGAAGCAATGACAACCATCGACAGCGACATCATCAATGCCTGGTTGACCCCGGCCATAATGGTCGGCATGGCCAGCGGTACCTGAACCTTGACCAGGATTTGCCATGGTGATGCGCCAAATGAACGTGAGGCTTCGATCAGGTCCGGACGGACCTGACGGATCCCCAGATTGGTCAAGCGAACCAGAGGGGCCAGCGCAAAGATGATGGTGACCAGCACCCCGGGAACGTTGCCGATACCAAACAGCATGACCACAGGAACTAGATAGACGAATGCGGGGGTGGTTTGCATGGCATCGAGGATCGGCCGGACTACGCCTTGCAGCCGATCACTGCGCGCGCAGCCAATTCCAAGGGGTACGCCCACAACGATGCAAAATAGTAACGAGGTCAGGACCAGGGACAGGGTGACCATCGCCTCCGACCACGCACCGATCAGACCGATCAATACAAATGAAAGAACAGCCCCGAAGGCGAGTCGATAGCCATTGGCGCGCCACGCCAGAATGCCGATCAGCAGCAACATGAGCGGTTGCGGCACGGCTTGCAACGCTGCGTCAAAACCCATCAAGGTCTGGTCGATAGGCACTCGAGCCGCTTGAAAGGCCGGGCGAAAATTGCCGATGATCCAATCCAGTCCACTCGTTACCCAATGATCTAGCGGGATGACCGTCTGCTCGCTGAACGGATGCCACAGATCAAAATGCGCTTCGTGCACCGCGGCCTGCGAGCCACTGAGAAAATCGCCGGCCTGTTCGGTTGGGCCAGATGCCACAGCTACAGTTTGCGTCGTGGTCTCTAGCGGTGCAGCCTGCGCCAAACCCGAAAGCACAGTGCAAGCAAGTGCAACGAAACAGGCCCAGACCAATGACTGATTTTTATAGTTGTAAAGGCTCATGGTGTATTCCACTCGGTGTCGCTTTTACCGTTAATTCGGCTTGATCAAAACAATCTGAATCGCGCCGCCAGACGGACTGAATCAGCCGCCATTCATATTTCAACAACAGGTATCAGGTTCATTTATCCCGGCAATGTGTACCTCGACCGCCAGCGGGCGTCGCCCCAATAGCTCGAAGACACGGGACCGGCTAATTGCTCCACGGAACTGTCCATCGGCATCGACTACCGGCAAGTCGTACTGAGAGTTGGCAAGGGTGTTGTACAAACTGCAAACCGATGTCGTCGAAGGGACGCTGGGGATAACCGCCAGCAAGGCTGACAGCAGATTTGACTGGCCTTTAACCTGGATCTCGGCGTCTAGGGATTCGATAGACACGACGCCGAGAAAATTACGCTTTTCGTCAACGACATAACCGAACGCACGATCACTCGCCAGCAGCTGTGCGCGGGCCTCCTGCAGGCTGCTTTGACTGGCATTGAGCAAGGCCTTCCCGGGCATATCGGACACATCCAGGGCCGAGTAGACATGCGTAACGTCGACGTTTTTGAAGAATGACCGCACATAATCATTGCGCGGTTGTTTCACGATCTCTTCCTTGGTACCGACCTGCACCACGACGCCGTCTTGCATGATCGCGATACGATCACCGATGCGGAACGCCTCTTCGATATCGTGAGAAATAAAGATGATGGTGCGCTTGTCTTTGCGCTGCAGTTTTATCAGCTCGCCTTGCATCTCGCCGCGAATCATTGGGTCCAGTGCGGAAAACGCCTCATCCATCAACAGCACCGACGGATCATTGGCCAATGCCCTTGCCAGGCCGACCCGCTGCTGCATCCCGCCAGACAACTCATGAGGAAAGCTGTCTGAGTAGGTCCCGAGCCCAACTTGCTCAAGCACTTTCTGCGCCTTTTGATTGCGCGTCGATCGCGGTTCACCCGCGAGTTCGAGACCAAAAGCCACATTCTGCAAAACCGTCAAATGAGGCATTAACGCAAATGACTGAAACACCATGCTGATATGCCGTCGGCGTAATTCGCGCAATTGAGCCTCGGACATGGAGGCAATATCGACCCCGTCAAAAAGCACCTGCCCGGAGGTGGGATCAATCAGACGATTGAGCAGGCGAACCAGAGTCGACTTGCCTGACCCGGACAGCCCCATCACCACAAAAATTTCGCCTTCATACACGGTAAACGACGCATTGTTGACCGCCAGAGACTGACCCGTACGGGCGAAAATCTCTGTTCTTTCCAATCCCTCGCCTAACAGGCGCATTGCATCTTCCGGGCAGCCTCCAAAGACCTTGCAAAGGTTTTTGACTTCGAGTTTGCGTTTCATGGGTCACTCCGTCTTCAGATTTGCGAATGTGTCCATTCAGGCCTGAGTCACCGAAGAAAATCTTCCACCGCCTCATGACTTGAGCAGATACTACGACTTAGAAAAATATAGCGGAAGGGCAGCTGTTTTTATCATTCTGATAACACCATGTTATGAGACGACATTTCAGGAAGCGCAATTCATGACTTCAAAACGTCACCTCCTCGGCTCGATGAGTCGGCTCGTTGCCTTTGAAGCTGCGGCCAGGAGTTGCAATTTCACGCGAGCCGCAGAGGAGTTGCTGATTTCCCAACCGGCGATCAGCCGTCAGATCAAGGAGCTCGAAAATACCCTTGGAGTTTCGCTATTCGTCCGGTTTGGTACGCGCCTGGAGCTCACTGAAGCAGGAAGGAAATTGCTTAATTCAGTAACCGTGGCTTTTGACAACATTCAGAACACAGCCTTGGCATTGCGCCCTGCGGTGGAAGAAAGCAGTGTGGTTAAACTGCGAACCAGTGTCGCAGCGTCAAACTGGCTGCTCCCCGCACTCAGCGACTTCTACGCTGCCAACCCGGATGTCTTACTCCAGCTGATCTGTATTGATGAGTCGCCATCAGTCGACATTTCGGATTTCGACATTGAGGTGCGATTCGGTAGCGGAAACTGGGATGACGGGATCAGCTACCCCCTGCTGGAAGAGGTGATCATGCCCGTCGCGAGCCCCGATTTCCTGCGCCAGCATTCGATAAGGAAAATTGAAGACCTTTGCACTGTTCCTCTTCTGCAATTAGCCACTCACCACAGCCCGTTAATGGACTGGAGGAAATGGCTACCCAACCAGGCACTGGATCACCCCATCCCTACTGTAGTGAGGTCCTATTCAACCTATTCAACCCTACTAGATGCCGCCATTTATGGCCACGGAGTGGCACTTGGCTGGAAATACTATGTCGCCGAGGCTTTGGTGCGAGGGGATTTATGCCCCGTGTTGCCATTGAAGAAATCAAGCCGCCTTAAGGAGTTCCTAGTGATTAATCGAAAACACGTTAGCAACCCCCATGTGATGAGAACCTCGGAGTGGATCCGGGCTTACGCGGAAGCAACCCGAATCAGGTTTAGCGACATCTGAACAGTTGTTCTGAATTCTCCATCGCTACTCGGCGCGGAGTTTGTTGTCGGTGGGTGACGTAAAAATGTAAGAGACCCTGCTCTTTAAGGGGCGGGCTGCCCCCAAGGTCAGTAATAGAGCAAAAATGGGGCTTGGTGAGCGACAGCTATCGGCGAAAGCGACCTATCGTGAGGTACTACAAACGGGCAAAAGCATTCCTATGGTGAACGGCAGTTGAGGGTCGTTCTCTGCCGGTCATGCCTACGAATCATGCTGGTCATATCCGATGCAAATGACTGGTCAGGTCGAATGCAAATGGGTGGGCAAGTCCGTGCAATTTCCCACATAGACCCTCAGTGTTTCACATAGTCCTTATGTCCACCTGATGTGATGCAGTAATGCCCGCCTCGAGGCCCGTAGCAAAAATTCCCGCCGCCGCAGCTGCAGTCAGGTTCGGAGTAACCACCTCCCGAGCTGGCCTTGGTTGATCTGGCGGAGGCCTTTGGAACATTTATGGTCTTGACCTGGTCGACTCGGCTGGCCACAAAAGGGTCTAACGACTTCACGTTTCGGATGATCCGGCACTCAAGCACGGTCACCATTGCAGCCCCTAACGCAGCATCGCTTTTACCCAATTTCAAGAACGCATCAAGGGCATAACTGCGCTGGCCCGCGTTGGTGTTGTATGCATACACATACTTGATGCGCATAGGTTCTTTGGCAGCTTGTTGTAGCATCGATGTGAACGCCGGCGCTATCGGGCGACCCAAATCCCGCAGGCGGCCCTGAACCTGTGTTGATGCGCCTTCTCGACCCACCAAGTCTTCTGATAAATCAGCCCACAACACCTCGGAGGTCAGCCGAGTGAGTCCGGCTAACTGCCGTGAATCAAGCGATGGAAAGTAGTGCTTTTCAAGATTTGGTGCCGAGCAATACTGGGTGTAGAACTGTTCTAGATCCTGACCCGGCTCCCACGGAGAAACGCTTTCGGCATGCACATAAGCAACCGGCCAGAGTGTCACAGCCAAAAATACAGCCACTCGTAACATGAGACTGTCCTTGTCGCTTTCCTAATTTTCATCGGGTCTAAGGGCCCCCTCATGCAACTGCTCTAGGTAGAATTTGAGGTTGCCCGATACCTTTTCCAGAACTCTCGGCAAGTAGGGCAGCAAATCTATAAACGCAGAACCTTCCGGGCCGCCGTGATAGTACCGGCAATGGTCGAGAATGGCTTCGCATTCTTCGGCGGGAAGCAGTGACATCGGGTCTCGGTCGTTGTAATCGTGCAGGTTGGACAAGTGAATGAAGGCACACCCAAACGCGTATACGGAGCGCGTCCAACCTTGGAGCTGTTGAGCCAACTCGACCATCTCGCGATCTGTTACACGACCTCGACCGCCGGGCTGCACCCATTGCTGCCCATTCACCGATGCTTCAATCAATTTCGCTCGCCTTGAGGGTCCCTGATTCAGCAAATAAACAACACGAACCATCGAGTCCAATTCTTGACGGAGAACAGCCATCATCTGACTCGAAATTTTTGCTGTGGCCAGAAGCTGCATGGCTCGTTGGTGTTCTCTCGAACGACTGAGTATTTGCCTGGTGAAAATGGCTAAAGCTTCCATCTGAAAATCCCAGTTTCAGAATTGGTTTTCAGGGCACCGTGGATTTTACGGCAATGAGAATCCCTCGACCGCTGGTACCTCTAATCGCAGCGCACCATCCAAAGTTCGTCCAGCTTGGTCGTATAAGATCGGCTCATCATTTCACGGCGCATCCCCCAGTCAGGTGACGCTGGAACACTGGCAGTCCGCAGTGTGCCCCGGCCCCATCTTCCGTTGATATTGTCCAGGACTTGCATCAGCCGAACGCATTCTGCAGATTGCTTGGGGGCAAACAGGTCTTCGGTGAACTCACCTGGCTGCCTCAGATCCATCAAAAGAACCTCAGCTTTGCTGTAACGGAAGCCGGGACGAAAGATTTTAGCCACTGCGTCGGTAGCCATTCGCGTCATGAGCAGAGTGTCACATGTCGGGTAAGGCAGTTCTACCATCACTCCCTGGGCGTAATGGGCCTCGTCAGGATTGAACATACCAGTGCGGATGCTCACTCGCACGCGCTTGCACATCGAACCTTGATCTCGGAGTTTTTCCGCTGCGCGTCCAACGTAAGTGGCCACCGCCTGCTTGATCGGTTCAATCTCTGTGAGGCGTTTGCCGAATGCCCGACTGCAGCAGATCTCTTGCTTTGGCGGCTCGACCTCTTCAACGTCCAAGCAAGATATGCCCGCCAGTTCACGGGCGGTCTTCTCCACCACCACGCTGAATTTTTGCCGCAGCATCTTGGGATCAGCCGTTGCCAAGTCCATAGCCTTCAGGATGCCCATGGATTCCAGGTGCACTGTCATTCGCTTACCAACTCCCCAGACTTCCCTAACCGCGGTGTTACGCAAAACCCAGTCTCGCTTGAAAGGATCACGGATATCCACAACGCCTCCAGTTTGAGCCTGCAAGCGCTTGGCGGTGTGGTTGGCCAACTTGGCAAGGGTTTTAGTGGATGCTATTCCAACACCTACCGGGATGCTCGTGCAGCGTAATACTCGGGACCGAAGATCACGGCCGAATGCCTCAAGGTTACCGGGCATACCACCTATGCTTAGCCAGATTTCATCGATCGAGTACCGCTCACAGGAATCGACTGTTGATTCCAGAATGGTCATGACGCGTTCGGATATATCGCCATACAGGGCATAATTGCTGGAAAACGGCACGATTCCGTGCTGCCTCAGTTTGTCTCGAATCTGGAAATATGGTTCGCCCATTTTTACGAATGGTTTTGCATCGTAGGATCGAGCTATCACACACCCGTCGTTGTTGCTCAACACCACAATCGGCACCCGCGCCAAGTCGGGGCGGAACACCCGCTCGCAGCTGGCGTAGAAACTGTTGCAGTCGATCAGTGCGAACACCGGCTCATGTGTCTTAACCATGGCTGCGCACGCTGTGGGTGACTTTGCCCCAAATGGAAAGCTCATCGCCCTCCAGCACGTAGCGTGGCGGATATTTGGGATTTTCCGACAGCAGGATCATCTGCGCCCCACGCCGGCACAGGCGTTTGCACACTGGTTCGTTGTTCAACAAGGCGACGACGATGTCGTTGTGCTCCGCGTCCAGCGCCCGGTCGACGATGACCAGGTCGCCGTCAAAAATCCCCGCCCCTTGCATGCTGTCACCGGAAATGGACACCAGATAAACGTGGGGCGCACGGATGTTTAAAACTTCATCCAAAGAGATGTGCTGTTCGATGTGATCCGCTGCGGGCGAGGGAAACCCGGCGGGCACGCGAAAGGAACATCGCGGCAACGCAACGCCGCCTTCCGCAAGGGGGCCAAGGACGGTAACGCTCATGGGGACGCCTTCTACAAATACTGTATTTTTGTACAGTAAACTAGGAAGCCTCATGTAGGTCAATTCTCACTCGCTGCGTTACGACAGGCGGAGGCAGACGGCAGCTCCCGGCAGAACCGGTCATCTCGTCAAATGACGAACACAGTCGTTTAATGCCACACTGCTTTAACGGGAACAACGGCGCGTATAATCGCGTCAGTCCTGCTTGAAAGACGAGACCGTATGCTCAACATCGAAGCTTTTCGCACTCAAGCCCATCCGCTGCTGATAGAACTCGACGCTGCCACCACCCGCGTTATGATGCTGGTGGTCGCCAGCGATGTGTCGGGCAACGTTTGGGAAGAAGCGACAACACGTCAACGCGTCGCCTACGAAGCCTGGGCTACCCATCTCAATGGCATCGCAACTGATCCCATGCCCGAACTGGATGGCCGACCGACCGATAAATTCGTTCCGCCTTCGGACTGATCCGTCTTGTTTGAGAAATATTCCTGCCCTCGGATAAACGGCGCGGGAAACAGGCGACCGCGCCCAGGATGCAGCTATCATCAAGGACAGCCGCATCAACCTTGACTCAAAGGACGTAAGTCATGATCTCCATTCTTGAATTGCGCCGCACCATAGAGTGCGGTTTTTTGCCACTGTCGTGTTCGTGCACCGTCAACCCGGATGGCTCGTTAATGATCAAAGTGTTCGAGCCTGAATCGGGCCGGGTCGAGCTTCTGGAGACTGGCGTGTCGACGCAGCACCTCACCTCCTCCCGTGCGATCGCCCAGTTGATCGGTGAATTGCGCGCTGAAATGGCGGCGAGACGACCCGCATTCAGCAATCAGGCAGTCAAATAGCCGCCGTCCCGTTGTTTTGGAACGCATGACCAGATGCAGCAGGTGTGTCAACGGCGGGCGGGTACCCATCGACCGCACCGGGCTCCAGCCCCACCGCACCTTCGAGGGGTTGCATGTGCATCAGAAACGACAGTGGATCCTTCTCGCAAAAACCTTGAACAATACATTTACACATCGCAACCACCTGGCAGTCAGAAAACAGCGTGCTGGCAAAGCGGCCGGTGCGAGCTAGAGCACCCGCCCGGCCTTATACGTGCGAGCCGATTGTCGTTGCGGTGGTTCCAAACGAAAAACTTCTGGGGCGACGAGTGGAAAAACGCGTCTATCAATACTTGTACAACATTTTTCGCGGCGTTTGCGGTAACAAGCGGCTATGGAACGCCAACTAAGCGGTAACTTGTTTTGGATTACTAGACCGTTGCTGTACATAAATCTTTAGGATGTACAACAAATAGCAAGCGCTTGTACCGTATAGCGATTGTCAGACAAAAATTTGGAATTTTTTTAAAACACCCCTCCTCTTTAAGTCATGAGCGAAAGGAGGGCTTCATGGGGCAAATTGATCTATACGTTATTAACTACCGGCTTCACGGCGAGCCCAAGACGTTCATTATTCGAACCAAGAAAATGGACAATTCCGAGGCTTGGCAATGGGCAAGTTGTGATGCGGGCATCGCGCCCATTCCAAGACCTGGCCGCCCGCCGTTAAAGCGCTTTTCCAAGCCGATGGCTGAGCGTTTTGGAGTCACCGAAGTGCAGTGGCGAGAGTCAGCATCGCTCGCTTGGGACGAGGGGCATGGGCCATGAAAGAACAGGCGTTGAATATTGGCATCGAACACACCTGGGACGAAGAAATCGCCTGCAACACTGAGCTGTTCCGAGAGGCGGATCACCTGGACACCGCAGCGTACGAAATCATTCAGTATGACCATGACAATGCGGACGCCTGGGCGCGTTATACCGAAGCAAAAATGCTCGCTGACGCAAAAAGGACGCAAGCGTTTCAGGATTGGATGCGCATCAAGCGTGCAATGAAAACCTAGACCGAAAAAAGCCCTGCACGCAGGGCTTTTTGTTGTTCAACGGGCGTGCGCCGCACCTGGTTGATCCAGAACGAAGCGGATTTTCCTCGCCAGATCGACAGGTCGGTACGGCTTGGGAATCAACTCAAATTCGCCACCGCCGATATCGGTTCGCTCCAGCGAGTCTTCGGCGAAGCCGGTGGTCAGCAATATTCGGGTCTGCGGGTATGATTCGCAGACGCGCCGCGCGAGCATCACGCCGTTCATGCTGCCCGGCATGATCAAGTCACTGAACACCAATTCATACGTCGCCACCTCTAGCGCCGCCAACGCCTGCATGGCATTGAACACAACGTTTGTCTGATAACCGTACTCAGCCAGCGTCACTTGCGCCAGTTCGGCCACTTCTGCCCGATCCTCGACGATCAGAATGCGTTCGCTGCCGTGCAGCCGCGCCGGATCCGCCCGCTCGCCCTCGAGCGACAACTGGCTGTCATCCGCCGGAAAATACAGGCGAATCGTGGTGCCAACAGCTGGCGTGGATTCGATCTTCACCGTACCGCCAGACTGTTTGACGAACCCATACACCATCGACAGCCCCAACCCGGAGCCCGCGCCCTCTTCCTTAGTGGTGAAAAACGGCTGCATGACTTTGTCCAGCAGTTCGCAGGGGATGCCCGTGCCGTTGTCAGTCACCGCAATTTCCACGTAACGCCCGGGCGCCAGACCTTTGGATAAAGTCCTGCAATCGGCCGTGACCTGCACGTTGCGGGTTTCGACGGTCACGGCGGGATGATCGCGGCCAGCCGAGGCATCTGCAGCGTTTGACAGCACATGTTGCAACGCCAGTTCAGCCTGCGCGGTGTCGATCCGGCAGTTCCACAGATCCTGCGCCAGATCAACGTGCAGAATGGTATTGACGGCAAGCTGACGGTCGATGCCGGTTCGACTCAACAAGGCGTTCAGGTTGATGACTCGACCCTGAAGACGTTGCTTGCGCGAAAACGCCAACAACTGCTGGGTCAATATGCTTGCTTTCTCCGCAGCTGCACGGGCATGAGTGGCACTGGTGAGAATCCGCGCAAGGTCGCCGTTTGGCTTCTTCGCACCGTGCTGGATAAGCTCGATATAGCCGATCATTACTTGCAGCAAATTATTGAAGTCATGGGCGATGCCGCCGGTCAGTTGCCCCAGGGCTTCCATGTTTTGCGCCTGACGCAAGCCGTCTTCGGCATCGCGACGTCGACTGACATCCAGTTGCGACGCAAAAAAGTAGACCAACTGACCGGCCTCGTTGAATAACGGCGAGATAAACAGTTCATTCCAGAAAGAAGAACCGTCCTTACGGTAGTTGAGAACTTCGACGCAAACCTCGTGATGCTCTTTCAACGCGGTTTGAACTTGCTGCAAGGCATTTCTATCGGTCTCTTCACCTTGCAGGAACCGGCAGTTGCGTCCGATCACTTCGTCCAGGTCGAAACCGGTCAGCTCAAGAAACGCATCGTTGGCAAAAATGATCGGATTATCGGGCGCGCCCGGATCTGTCACGATCATGGCCGTGCGGCTGGTTTCAATCGCCGCGAGGAAGAGTCCCTTCCTGTTTTCGGATATTGCCGCTGCATCGACCCGGTCGATGGCCGGCTTTTTCTTTCGGCGCAAGGTGAGCCTCTCATGCACTACATCTCAGATTGCCCATTGACCTTGAGAATAGCCCGGAGTGCCCAGAGTTACCCGCTGCCGAAAGAGTTTTGGCAAAATCGGTCAGGCCGTCTGTCGAACAAGAAATGGCGAACGAAGAACCAACCCAACGGAGGTACCCATGGATCTGTTGTTTCTCGGCACATCAGCCGGGACGCCCACCCGCAGCCGCAACGTTAGCGGCACCGCGTTGATCGAAGGTTCGGGTCGCGGCTGGTACTTGGTCGATTGCGGAGAAGCAACGCAGCATCAGCTGCTGCGTACGCCGTTGTCGCTGAGCGAGCTTCGCGGCATTTTTATCACCCATGTGCATGGCGACCATTGCTTTGGTTTGCCCGGCCTGCTCGCCAGCGCCGCGATGTCCGGCCGGACCCGGCCACTGGACATCATTCTGCCGGTAGCCCTGCACCCTTGGGTGCAACTGAGCCTGGCAGTCACCCACTCTCACTTGCCGTTCGAATTGCATTTACACGCGGTTGAAAGCCTGGATGGCTGGCGCAACGGCAATGTTCAGGTTGAGACGGTCGAGTTGTCCCACCGTGTGCCATGTCGTGGCTACGTCTTTACCGAAATCAATCCTGACCCACGGCTGGATCTGCAACGCCTGGAAGAAGAACAGATTCCGCGCGGCCCGCTCTGGGGCGAACTGGCCCACGGCCGCGACGTCGAATTTGCCGGTAGACGATTGACCGCCGCGGACTACCTGCGCCCTGCCCGGCCGGCCCGACGGATCATCGTTTGTGGCGACAACGACAAACCCGAGCTGCTCGCCGATGTGGCCCGCACCGCCGACGTGTTGGTACATGAAGCGACCTTCGTGCAATCGGCCATCGACCGCACCCGCGCCAGTTACGGCCACAGCAGCGCGGCGGCTGTCGCGCAATTTGCCGAATCGGCGGGCATCCCGAATCTGGTGCTCAGCCACTTCGGCGCTCGCTATCAGCCGAACCCCGAACGCAGTCCTTCCATCGAGGACGTGCGCCAAGAGGCAGCAGCGCATTACAGCGGGCAATTGATTCTTGCGCAGGATTTGCAGCGCTATCACATTGAGCGCGATGGACGCTTGCAGCCGGTGGCGTCTGAACGAAGGCAGTGAGGGTGCGTCCGCTGCCGGCGAGCAAGCGGACGCCTCTGGTGCGGTTATTTCTTGGCTTCTTTGTCCGGGTCGGCGGAGCGCACGATAAAAGCTTCGGTGAGCTGCGGCAGATGCTCGAGCAACCACTCGGCCATGGCGATTTCCTGAGGCAGAATCTTCTCGCAGGCGGCTTTCGTCTGAGTGTCGCCCGCCGCTTCGGCGGCCGCGATCAGCACCGTGTAGCTGGCAATTTCGAGGTTTTCGAACACATAACCGGCCATGGCGCCCTTGATCACTTCGTCGCTCATCAACGAGCCACCCATCGCCTGACCGAACGCCATCAGCTTGCCGCCCAGATCCTTCATCGTCGATGAACTGCCGCCCAGGCGCTGCAAGCATTCATCAATGAGTTTTTGCTGGCCAAGCGTTTCCTGTAGGTGCTGATCGATCCGCGCCTTGAGCTGCGGGTAATGCTCCAGCCGCTGGGATTGCGTCTTGAGCATCTGTTCCGCCTGTTGTTCCATGGCATGGGCGTCACGCAACCAGTCGAGCAGGTTTTCCTGTGGGGTCGCCATTTTTTCAGTCCTCTTTGAGTATGAACAAGCGCATCTGACGGCACCGCACGCTGGGCGGCGTGCAGTTTGTTTGCGTCAGAGTTCCGGTTTGGTTTGCAGGCCCGCCCCCAGATCCGCGCCCGTTGCAGGGTTGCTGAGCGGATCGGACATCGTCCGGGTCTTCATGTTGGTCAGCAGTGTTTCGTCCTCGGCGGTGAGTTCTACGCTGGCACTGCCGTCCCCGCCGTCGACCGCCGGCACGGGGTTCTCGACAAATTCCCAATCGTCACCCTGGTTCCATGGCCCGCGCATGTCGTCGGTGCCTTGGGACATATTGAAGTAGACGTTGGTGAATTCAGGCATGCCGGGAAGCTTGCCCTGTGGGAAGTTCGGCTGGATCGCGTGCAAGGCTTTTTCGAACGACAACTGGTGGGCGATTTCGCGAGTCATGAGAAAGCCTAACGCTTCCTTCACGCCCGGATCATCCGTGACGTTCATCAAGCGCTCATAGACGATTTTGGCCCGTGCTTCGGCAGCGATATTGGAACGCATGTCGGCGGTGGGCTCGCCGATGGTGTCGACGTAGGCCGCCGTCCAGGGCACGCCCGCCGAATTGGTCAGCGGCGAGCCGGCACCGTACAGCAGGCTGGTGATGTGCGAATCGTTGCCCGCGCCGTTGATCGCGCGATACAACTCGCCCTCGGCTTCGACGCCTTCAGCCATCCGTCCCTTCGCGCCTTTATTGAGCATGACGATGATCGATCCAATGATTTCAAGATGGCTGAGTTCCTCGGTGGCGATGTCCATCAGCAAGTCTTTGCGCCCGGGATCATCCTCGGACAAGGCTTGGGTGAAATAGCGCGACGCCGCGGCCAATTCCCCTTGGGCGCCACCAAATTGTTCGAGCAAAAGGTTCGCCAGACCGGGATTGGGTTCGGCGACACGGACGGTGTATTGAAGTCGCTTGTTATGTAGAAACATGACAAATCTCCTCAGGCTTCAGAATGTGGCGACGCCTCTTCAGAAACGCGCGCCTACCTTCTTGTGAAGCGATGGCCATTGGGAAATTTCAAAAAGAATGTGCGTTGACGATCAATGGTCAGGAACTGATGCGAGCAAGCGGCGATACCGCCGTTTCGCTGATTCAGGGATGCCATAGGCCTTGGCCTTGTGCCGTTCGGCGACGGCAGCATTCTCAAGTCACAGGGAACGACGAATGACAGGCCGACCATTGAGTCAATCAAGCGGAACAACCCCTCACCCGCAGCGTCAGTCCCTATAAGTGCGGGGCATCCATTGGCCTCGTTGGCGTAACGAAAAAACGAACTCCAAGGTGAACACATGACCGCAAACAACGACAACGACCCGATCCAGCAGCCGACGGATCAGCCCGATAAAGAGCTGCACATTGAAGACGAAGGTGACGGCCTGACCGACGACCAACGAGCTAGCCGGGAAAAGTCCGATCGGCAGAACGGCGCGCGTGTGCACCCCGGGCCGGCCGATGAGGATCGACAAGCGAAACGCTGATATCCATTTCAAGAAAGGACGACGCTCATGTTTGAAAAGACCCGCTACATCGTCAGCTTCATCATCGACAACCAGCCGCAAAGCCGCACGCTGGAGCACGACAGCGAAACCCTCGAACCGCAGGAGGCGCAAGCGCTGGTAAAGCAGAACTTTCCCGAGCTGAAGAACGCCAACATGAGCGACGTCCAGGTGCAGAAAAGAACCAAGCCTGAGGAAGGCGACAACATCCCCGGTCACTATCAACAGCCTTGAAGCCGTGCGCACAAGAGGTCGTCCGACATGAACCCGAACAGAGCGAAATGGATGGTGGCGTTGGTGTTGAGCCTTTGCGCTTCGATGGCGCACGCCGTGACCGTCAACGCCTTCCTCGAAGAAGCCGCGCAACAGAGCGTGTTCCAGACTGAAGGCGCCAAAGTGGCACTGCAAAAGAGCCAGATGCCGGAAGTGAAGGACTTTGCCAATCAGATGATCAGCAAGAACGCGCAGCTGTACAGCAAGCTCAAGGCGCTCGGCGAACAACTGCACATGAACGTGCCGGACGAAGCCTCATTGGCCGGTAAAGCCAAGCAGATGCGCCTGGAGTCTCGCGACGAATCATTCGACCGCATTTACATCGACAGCCAGGCCGAAACCCTCGAACAGAAAGTCTATCTGTTCAAGAAAGAAGCGATGTCTTCGGAAAAACCCGAACTGAAAAAATTCGCCGAAGCCGCTCTGCCGGACATTCTCAAGCAGGAACAAACGGTGAAAATGCTTCAAGACAAGCTCAAGCCATCTGCCGGCAAGCTCACGCCCGCCAAGCCGTAATCGCCAACGATCGACGGCAACCATGAGCAGGAACTACTTCAAGGAGAAGGCCATGTCTGTCACGCCGAATTTGCCTTGGTGGAAAAACGGTGGTCGAGGAGATCGAACAGTTCATCACGCACTGGCTGCGCCTGGGCGTTGCCGGGTTTCGGCTGGATGCGGCTTCCCATGCGGTCGAACAGGCCGGCGGCGGCGAGGAAGAACACGGCGTGTGGTTACTGGAGCGACTGGCGAAGCATGCGCACGGGATCAATCCCGAATGCCTGTTGATAGGCGAAGTGGATGTTGAGCCGGAGCGTTTCGGGCATTACTTCGGCACGGGCAATCGCTTGCAGTTGACGCTGGATTTCTGGGTCAACAATCACCTGTTTCTGGCACTGGCCCGCGAGCGCGCCGAACCGCTCTTGCGCGCATTGCAACGGCGACCGGCCGCGCCAGACAACGCGGGTTATGCGGTGTGGCTGCGCAACCATGACGAGCTTGATCTGGAACGCTTGACGGAACAGGAGCGTGAAGAAGTCATGCAGGTGTTCGCGCCGGAACCGGACATGCGCGTGTATGGGCGCGGCATCCGCCGGCGCCTGGCGCCAATGCTTGACGGCGATGTACGTCATCAGGCGCTGGCCCAGGCGCTGCTGGCGTCGCTGCCAGGCACGCCACGACGGTCATGCTCGCCAATCTTAGTCGGCAAGCGGCCACGCTGGAACAGGCAATGAGTGAAGAACTGGAGGGTTTTGAGCAGATTCTGGCGGACGCCGCTTATCCTTTACCGCTCAGCGAAAATGCAGCGCTGACGTTGAATGGGTTTGGCTATCGCTGGTTTCGCCGGGTGGGTTCAGAACAGCAGTAAAACCACCGCGACTAACAGAGCCAGCACCGCAGACAGCACCGTCACTTGCGTCGAGGTCAGCGCCAGCGCGAAATCTCGTGAGCGGCCGACGAAGCGCCCGCGCGTCTGATGCAGGTCAGCGCGTTGCGCTTCGAACAGGTTGTCGCCGACAATTCACGGGGTGGATGCTGGATCACACTGAAAATGGCCCGGGCGGCGACATCCGGATCATGGATGGGTGGCACAGGTTGCGGACGTTTTTCGAGTTGGTTGCGCGCCCAGTCGAATTGCGGCGTGTTGACCGCCGGCAGTTGCACCATGCAGACGCGGATCCGACTCTGCTCATGCAGCAGTTCGCAGCGCAACGCATCGGTGAAACCGCGAACGGCGAATTTTGCGCCGCAGTAAGCTGACTGCAATGGAATAGCGCGATAGGCCAGCGCGGAACCCACTTGGATGATCAGTCCGTTATTGCGCGGACGCATCAGTTGCAGAGCGGCCAACGTTCCGTGAACGGTGCCGAGATAGGTGACTTGGGTGACACGCTGGATCTCTTCGGCGGTGAGTTTTTCGATGGGTGAAAACACCGTAACCATCGCTGAGTTTATCCAGATCAGCAGCGGCCCCAGTTTTTCCTCCAGCTCAGCGGCTGCCGCCAGAACCGCTGGCGCATCGGCAACGTCGACGCTGATTGCCATCACCTGCACGTCGTATTGCGCCAGCTCTTCGCGGGTGGCGGCCAGCCCTGCCTCATCGCGCGCCAGCAAGCCGATGCGGTAACCGGCGGCGGCAAACCGGTGTGCGGTGGCGCGCCCCACGCCTGCGCTCGCTCCGCTGATCACTACCAGGTGATTATTGTGCTCATCCATTGCGTTCACTTTGCGCACCGCTTTTGGTCAATCTGATCAATCAATCGGCCCGATATTCATGGTTCGGTCATCGCCCAATCCTGCCACTTTGGCGAGCACTTCCTTGGGCGTGCTGCTGGAGAAATGCACGACATAACCCATGCCGCTGCCGTCTTCCTCGACCGACGCGACCCACAATTCAACCTCGTCCGCCGCCAAGCCGACCGCCAGGCCAATCTGACGGTTACGGTGGTCCAAGTCGTTGTCATCCAGTGGATAGCGTTCCATTGAGCGGTCTCCTCACGTTCATCGTCTGGCTGTAAATGCCTATTAACAAAATGGACGGCGGACCGACGCCGACAGTTCGGTTTTTTTGACATCAACTGAAAACGTCCCGACGCATCACATCCCCCTGCGGCAGCGCCTGCTGGGGATGGGGGTGCCATGCGTCGGTTCGCCTGAACAGTCAACCTGTCGCCGCTTTCTACCGGTCACAACCTCTGGAGTCGCCGCTATGTATGAGGATCGCAGGCTACAAGCGTTGGAAACCTGGCATAAGTTGCTCAATCACCCGGAAATCCGCATGAACGCCGAGGAGCACTACGAGGAGCTGTTGCGTCTGGCCGAAGAATATTCAAAGCAGGGCTTTATCGACCGCGACGAACGCAAACATTTGGTGACGGAAGCGACCCGGCGATACGCCCAGGCAGTCGAAGGCGTGGGTGGCGGGACCTGAACTGTCCAGCAACGAATCAGGATCGATGACGCAGCAGACTCAGGAGCCACCCCGAACGCAAACAACCAAAGAGAACCCTCCCACTGAATATCGGCCGACCGTGCGCTCCGCGTATCGGCCGGTCGCTAGTGGCAAACAAAAGCGCAACAGATCGACAGCACCCCGTTGACTCACGAACAAACCACCGGGTGAAGCCCCATAAATTTACCCGCCTTCTCCAAAGCACAATTCCAATCCAAAACTGAGCCGCGTTCGCCACCTATCCTGCTGGGAAACTCGACAGGGAAGTTCGCAGGTGATCAGCACGCGGACGCTGCAGACACTCAGGTTTCTGGTGCAGCACGAAAGCCTCTCCGTGCGCGAGGCCTCGCGTCGATTAGGCATTTCCAGAAACACTGCCACGCGCTGGCTGTCCGTACCTCAGGGCGTCGAGCCTTGTTACCCGCTTCGCCCGATTTCACCGGGCTTGCTGGATCCTTATAAAGAACATCTGGTGGTTTGGCTGGAGGCCGGTCGGCACTGCGGCGAGCGCCAACGTAGCAGCGTCTGCACGTATCTGGAATGTTTGCGAATCATTGGTTTTCCTGGCAGCAAAAGCCTCGTCTATAACTATTGCCGAACCTGGAAACTGCAGCTGAACAGCGTCGCCCCGAGCGCGAGCGCTGTTGTTTTTGCAGGCAACCGGGAAGGCCTGACGGCGAGGGAATGGGAAGTGCTCGCCTGGACCGGCAAAGGCCTGTCTTGCCGGGAAATCGCCGCGACACTGAGCATCGCCACTCTTACGGTGCGCAAACATCGGTGCAATATCCTCAGCAAATTCGACCTGCACAGCACCGCGCAACTGGTGGCATTTGCGATCGCCCGCCTGCTTCAACGCGGCGATGCTCAAGATCAAAAGGCGCTCTCCCCGCTCACGGTCAGCCAGCGCGAAGTCGTCGAGTGTCTGGCGAAAGGACTGACCAGTAAAGAGATCGCAAGATGTCTGAATATCAGCCCCGCCACCGTACGCAAACATCGCGAAAACGCGATGAAATGCGTCCAGGTAACCCGGATGGCAGCGCTGATGTGGCACGCCGTCGGGATCCCGCCCGCTGCAGAAACCGGAATGATCGCAACGGTGCCGGTGCCGGTGCCGGTGCCGCCGACATGCTGATTGGCCGTTGTCAGCCACCCTGTAGGAGCTGCCGCAGGCTGCGATCTTTTGATCTTGCGCTGTTAAGGATCAACATCAAAAGATCGCAGCCTTCCGCAGCTCCTGCACGTTTTATGTACGCCATTGGAGTTATTTAAGTCTCGTCTTCAGCCGCACACGATGTCTGCGACGCAAGACTTTCATGTTCTGCGTCAGGCGGCATCCGGTCGCCAATTTAAAGGATCTTCAACTCACACCAAGAAGGCGTACACAACATGATCAACTGGAATGGTCAATTCACTCAGCTCATCAGGCAATCCAAGCCAGGCGCTTGGGGCAACTGGACGCTAAGCAGTGAAGTTTCACCAGGCGCGGTCGGTATTCTCGACCCACTGACAGGCACCTTCAAACTGATTGCCGATACAGTCCCCGGACTTAGCGCGGACAACTTTATCAAGACCACGGTCAGTTCGGACTGGGACACCATGTCCAGCGAAGTATCCCGAACAGAAACTGAAATCGACCTGGGCGGTGAAGTGACCGATCCCGAAACCGGTGTAAGCGCGAAAGCGGGCATGGACATCACCTGGAAGTTCGGCCGGGAAGGCTCGATGGTGTCCAAGTGTGCATTGGACCTGGAATCGGTATTGAACAATCCGGATACGGTGCTCGCCAACCATCTGGACTGGCTGGTTCAGCGTGCCACTCAGTCGGGCATGGGCTCGGACAGCGGCATCGCCCAGGGCTTCGGCATCATCACCAGTGTGCTGTACGCGCGCAGCGGACTGAATGTCGGCTCCATGTCGAGCGACAACGCGTTCTCGCTGAAGGGCAATGCTTCGGCCGTGCAGAAAATGGTGGGTGAAGTCAAAGGCAAAGGCTCGTACAGCTCGGCAAGCTCAAGCAAAAGCGTCGACAAACATTTGTGGCCCAGTGAATCGGGCGTGCTGGCGGCCGGCTCTGCCCCGCTGGCCTACACCTTTGCCTCATTCGACGGGCGTTTGGTGTTGCCAAGTTGGGTCAGGTACATCAACGCGTTTCAGTTGATCATCAGCAACGCCAACGGTGGCACGTACATCGTTGACGCGACCTTGGCCTATGACACTCCACGCGGACGCAAGACTGCAGAAGGTACCGCTTCGGGCGGCTTGACCGTGAGCTTCAGCGACATCCCGCTGGACGCGAGCAATGTTGTTCTGGAATGCGGATTTCGCGGCGTGATGTCGACGGAAAAACACTTGCTGCAATGGAAAAGTCCACGCGGGCAATGGATCGGCGGCGTGCGTCATGTCGATTTGTATGGTGTGTGGCCGGGCAGTACGCGCGCTGTCGATGTTGAGGCTGGAACCGCGTAGACGCCCGCAAAACATCCTCATCAACCCTTTTTGAAAACCCTTGCTTGAGTAAAAAATCATGAAAATCGACCCTCTGACGCTGGGCCTCGTAGGCGGCCTGAACGACCATCTCTTTACCGATCATGGCCTCGAAGAATGCGACGCCTCGATGAAAAGAGATTCGCTACGTAAATCCAAATGGTATGGCAACGAAGCGCACGTTACGCAAATGGTTGAAAATGCGTTTGATCAATTTCGCCAGGAGCAAATACGCAGTGTCGACGGAAACGGTGAGGTAACGCTTACCCAGAATCAGTATTTGCGAACGGTAAAAGATGTAGACACTGGCGTTCAAACGGGAACGGTTAATGGCGTGGTCACCCAGGGTGTTCGCCTCGTCATGAGAATAAAAAATTCGGGCGAAACCGAGATCATTACAGCATTTCCGATCTAACCCTGATCAACCGATCTCATGCCTGCATTTAAATCAGATGATCGAAACAAACCGCCTTGCGCAACCGGCCGTTCACTCTGCGCCGGTTGCGCTTTTTCCTAACTGGATCGAGTCTGCGCCAACAACAAATCAACCACCTGCTGCACAGCATCGGATGAGGCACCGGCCTGCGCGAGACAAGCCAACTGCCGCGAAGCGCTATTGCCCTCCAGCAGCAATGCGTCCACCTGATCAAACAACTGCGACTCACCCATTCCCCGCGCCGTGGCTTCGAACGTCAACCGCGCCAGATCCAGCCACTGCGCCGCGCTCATCACCTCGCCCCGCTCATCCAGCACAAATTTCCCGCCCGTACCATAACGCTTGGCCTGCCAGCGATTTTCCTTCAGCAACCGCCGTCGGGTGACATCAAACTCGGCACCCGGCCGCGGCAGATTGACCGCATGGGCCACCATCACCCGAAACATCGTCGCCAGCAAAATCGTGTCCCTCAATCGGGGACACGCATCGGTCATGCGCAACTCCAGGGTTGGATAGCGCGACGCCGGCCGAATCCCCCACCAGCCGTTCCCGCCCTTTTCAATCGTGCCGATCCGCTGCAGCAAGCAGAGGTGATTGCGGTAATCCGCTTCATCCACGAAATACTCAGGCGTGCCCATGCGCGGCCAGCCATCGCAGACTACCTGCCGATAGCTCATGAAGCCGCTGTTTTCACGCTGCCAGAATGGCGATGAACAACTGAGCATCAACAGCATCGGCAACCAGGGAGCGACCTCGTTCATCACGGCGATGCGATCGATACCTTGGGGGATTTCCACATGCACATGCAATCCGCTGAGCACACTGCGCCGCGCCACTGACTGAAACGCTTCGAACAATTGCTGAAAATGCGGTAGCGGTGTCGGCTGCTGATCACGCCAACGCGCTAACGGATGACTGCCAGCGCACAACAGGCCGATACCCTCTTGTGCCAGCGCCTCGCTCAGCCGCCCACGAATACCCGCCAGATAGTCAGCCGCTTCGCCGGTGGCTGAAAATACCGGCGAGGCCACTTCGATCTGTCCCTGGAACATTTCAAAAGCAAAAGCCTCACCGATGATCGAACGGCATTCATGCAGCAGCTCGACGGACGGTTCGGCCAGCATCTGCCGGCTCTGCAGATCGGTGAGGAAATATTCTTCTTCGATACCGAAATGCAGTGGCAAGCCCATGATGGCGGCAACCGTCAAGGCAAACGGGTAACGGTGAGAGCGACCACCGCGATGCGTTCCGCACGTTCGTATCCAGGTTTAAGCAATTCTTCGCCGAAGACATCCGGATCAAGTTCGCGGTACGTCCAGCCGAAGTGATCGCCGGACAATAGCGGCACGACAGCCTTCAGAAACGGATCCTCTCCGGCGACCATTGCCACGCCGGTGTACAACAACAGCGTCCCGCCCGTCTCTAGCCGGGGCAGCGATTCACGCACGATGCGCACCGACAACGCTTCGCCCAATGCGCCGCCACCATGGCGATAAGCGCGTTGCTGGTGGTCGTTCATATACGGCGGGTTGGCGATGATCAAATCGAACTGGCCCTGGACGCTGGTCAACAAATCACTGTGATAGGCCGCCACGTTCGAGGCACCGGCCAATTCGGCGTTCACCGCTGTCAGGCGCAATGCGCGAGGGTTGATGTCCACCGCCAACACTTCGGCATCGTGTCGAGCGCGTGCGATCAGCACCGCGCCAACGCCGGCCCCGCAGCCAATATCCACGGCGCGTTTGATCGGCTCGAACCGCTGCCGCAGCAATGCCTCGATTACTTGGGCGAAACGGTAGGTGTCCGGGCCGAAAAATACCGAATCGCTTTGCGTCGTCGGATAGGCCGAATGGGCGAACAGCTGGTCATGCAAAGACGACCAGCGAACCGTGCTGCGCCACAGATTTCCGTGCTGTTCGATGATCCCAGCCTGCTCCAGTCTCTCGAGTTCAGCCGTTGAAAACAGCTCGCTGGCAAACGGCATCGACCAGCCGAAGACATCGCGCAAGTCCTTGGCCAGCGGCGAACTGTAGCGTTGCAGAATGCGTTCGTGGGTCAACGGCGTTGGCGTGATGAAACGATAATGGCCTTCGCGCAACCGCGTCCCCAGTGCCAGTAAACCCCGATCAGCCTGTTCTTGTATTGTCATGAAAACTCCCCGGATTCAGCGCAAGGTTGAACGCAGTTGCATGAAACGCCGCGTCGCATAGAGCCCCGCCGGACGCCAGTGGCGCTGGGCCGAGAGCCAGGGAATCAGCGCTCTGATCTCTTCGTCTGGCGTCAAATATTCAAGGCTGGTTTTCAGCTGATCCAGTTCCACGTCCTCGACTTCCACCGCTTCAAGCTCATCCGGCGCAGCGCGATGAACGAAAGGCCGGCTGTGCGGCTCCTTCCAGCCGTTAGCGATCCAGTCATGCAGCAACTGCTTCTCGTAGCCACTGAACACGCCGAACATCACCGCCCCGCTACCCTCGATCAGTTGCCAGAACCGGCTGTCCTGTGGCGGCTGGCCGCGATTGATCCACTGTTTTTGCTCGAGCGCCTCAAGAAAAGCATCCATCTGACCGGGCGCCGACAACCATTGATTGACTGTGCGACCTTCGATCCGGCAGTAATCGGAATGCATGTGTTGACCGTACAGACGCTTGCGTTCCAGCATGGCCAGCACCTCTTGGTGCAGGTCGAAGTTCTTGATCACGGCGGTCGAGCCCACGCCGAGGTCATTAAGGCGATAGCCCAACGCCACGCGCCGACAGAAGTCTTCGCGCCCTTCACCAATCGGCATCAACTCCAGCAGCGATTGCACCGCTTTGCGGCCATGGCCGGTGCTCGCGTTATCAATCGTGACGTGCAGCCGAAAGTAATGCGGGTCGATACCCAGTTCGCGCAACTCATAGGCAGTAATCAGCAGGTGCAGCGGCAACTGCTCGTACCCGAGGTTGTAGCCGATCACTTCAGGCAGATAAGCGTCGCTGCAACGGCCAAGCGCCAGTTGCAATGCGCCTTGCAGGAAATCTTCGTCGTCCAGGCTTTGCAGGTCGGCGCAGTCATGATCGGCCAGCAACATGCGGTAGATCACCACATGATTCTGCCGTGCAATGCCTTCACCGAGCTCTTCCAGATAGGTGTCCAGCAGGCCGTCAAACCGGCAGTCCTGCCAGTGCGTCATCAAGCCGGATAACCACGCGCCGTCCACCTCCTTGGTCGGTGCGACACGTTGTAAAAAATACAACGCGTGGGATTTGCTCCGGAAATAACGCCGGGGCGCGCCGTCCTTGCGTGATTGCAGATAACCCGCGTAGTCAGCCGCCACGACGGCGCAGCGAGCTTGTGACCACTCAAGCAATTGCTCCGGATCGTCAGGCAGATCGCTCGACAGTTGAGCGGCTTCGCTCAGCTGGCGCTCAAGGAAACTGCGCGCAAGCGCGTCGGCATCGGCCGATTCCTTGAACAGCGCCTGGTATAGATCCCGGTTAGATCCGGTGTGTCCGAACGTAAGCGGCACGGGGGTTCCGACCGGCGATTGAATAAGTGTCATGACGGATTTCCTGTTTGAGCCGCACTACGGCGCCATGATCAGAAGAGCCCGTGAATTTGCGGAAATTCCATTTTTTTAAGCGGCGCTGGACGGCTGGCTACGGCGCGAAATCCATTGGAGAAAGTCTGAACAACGCGCCCATGCAGGTTTCAAAACCCAGACAACCGGTTCAAGGAAGAGACAATGGCCCTTTGCGCTGCAATGACTGCGACACCCGCCCCCCATCAGAGCGCCGTAACTCGCCGTTTGGCATTCGCCGTGGGTGCGCTGTTTTTCGTGGGCGTCGCCGTTGCGGTCGGCGCCCTGCTTTCCATTGCAAACCGTCTGGACTCGGAAGATGAACACCGAACCGAGTTCTATTCGGCACGCGCTCTGGAAAACCGTATCACCGCCGCAAAGAGCTACATCACCAGCTACGCCTACTGGACGACGGCCTACGAACACCTCAACGGAGAAGTTGATTTGAATTGGGCTTACGCCGAGCAAAACGTCGGCAAATCCCTGTTCACCAAGGACGGTTATGACGGCGTGTTTGTGCTCGATCACGAGCGCACCAAATACGCCCTGATCCGGGGTCAGCTCGTCCAAAACGACATCGCGCAGTACGCACAGGCTTCGGCATTCTCGCTGGTGGATCAAATTCAGAATCAGGTCGACGCGAGCAAACCCGTCAGTTCCTACACCTTGTTTGAAGGCTGGCCGGCCTTGATCACCGCATCGGCAATCCTTCCTGAAGACCAACCCCTCGCAGATCCCGAAAACGTTTCCGTACTGGTCTTCGCCGACAAATTGACCCCCACCAAACTGCGCAGACTGGGCAGCGCCTACGGCCTGAAAAACCTCACCCTGGCGCTGGATGACACCATCAAGGACAGCCAGCCGAAGGTTCCGCTGGACAGCACCGGTTACAGCCTTGTTGCCGATCTCGAGCGCCCGGGCTATCAATTGCTGTGGTCATTGCTGCCGACACTGCTGGGGACAATGGTGGTGCTGCTACTGGTCACCGGGTATTTTTTCCGCCACGCACTGCGCGCGTCCCGATCCGGCGACCGCAGCTTTGCCGCCATGCAAAGCTCGAATCAGGCACTGGAAACCGCCAATCAGGCGCTTGAATCCAGCGAAGAGCGCTTTCGCGCAGTCGCTGAAGCGGCGTCCGACTGGATCTGGGAGATCGACAAAGGTCGCTGCATCACCTATCTGTCGGGACGTTTCAGTGCCGTGACCGGGTTTTCCGCTCAACAGTGGCTGGGACGGGATCTGGAACAACTGCTGTCGTGCGACACCACGCCGTTGTCGATGTGGTTCAACAAGATGACCGAAGACGCCAACACCAGCGACTTGCGTTGCACCTATCGCGACCAGTCAGGCCAGACGCGCTACTGCCGGGTTTCAGCCCGGCCAATCATCGAAAAAGACACTGTGGTCGGCTATCGCGGCACGGCCAGCGACATCACCGACGAGGTCGCCGCCCACGCGCAGATCCAGCATCTGTCGCTGCACGATGCGCTGACCGGATTACCCAATCGCAACAAACTGGCACGGTTTCTCGACGAGGCTTTGCTGGTCAAGGAACACGCCTCGCCGTTGTCCGTCCTGATGATCGACCTGGATAATTTCAAACCGATCAACGACACCCTCGGCCACCCTGCCGGCGACGCGGTACTGAAAGAAGTGGCGGCGCGCCTGCGTGAATGCACGCGCGACCATGATTTGGTCGCCAGGCTCGGCGGCGACGAATTTGTCGTGGTGCTCAGCGGCATGGACAGCCACCACGAAATCGACAAGTTCTGCACACGGCTGATCGGCGGCTTGCATCAGCCGATCGACTATGAAGGCAAACCGCTGCACATCGGCGCAAGCGTCGGCATTGCCCTCAGTCGCCGCCAGGGGTTCGTGCCTGACGAACTGATCCGTTGCGCCGACATCGCGCTGTATCAAGCCAAATCGGATGGCAAGAACACCTGGTGCTATTTCGAACCGCACATGAGCGACCAGATCCAGAGCCGTCGCCAACTCGAAGATGATCTGCGTCACGCGATCAAGAACAGTGAGTTCGTCCTGCATTACCAGCCGCGCTACAAGGTTGATGGCAAGGAGATCGTATCGGTCGAAGCGCTGGTTCGCTGGCAGCATCCGACCCGAGGATTGCTCGGCCCCGATTTGTTTATCCCGCTGGCCGAACAGACAGATCTCATCGTGCCGCTAGGGAGGTGGGTACTTTGGGAGGCATGCGAAACTGCCCTGACCTGGCCTGACGACGTGATGTTGTCGGTGAACCTGTCCCCGGCGCAGTTCACCCGCAGCGATGTGGTCGAGGATGTCAGGGAAGTGCTCATCGACACGCAATTTCCGGCCAGTCGTCTGGAACTGGAGATCACTGAGAACGTGATGCTCAACGACACCGAAGGCGCGTTGAAAAGCATGAATGCCCTGAAGGAGCTGGGCGTGCGGCTGAACATGGACGACTTCGGCACCGGCTATTCGTCACTGGGCTATCTGCGTGCCTATCCATTCGACGGCATCAAGATCGACAAACGCTTCATCGCCTCGATCAGCAGCGGCGACAACGACCGGGCGGTGGTGCAAGCGATCATCGGGCTGGGCAAGGCTTTGGGCCTGACCGTGACCGCCGAAGGGGTGGAGACAGAGGAACAACTGGGCATCCTTAGCGAAGACCAATGTCAGGAAGTCCAAGGGTATTTGATGAGCCGACCGATCGACAAAGAAGCGTTTGCGCGGTTGCTGCACGCTTCAAGAACGGCGCAAGACACGCCGCTTTAGCGTATTCACTCTTGATCGCGGCGGATGATCGAGATCTTGCCGTTCCGCTCAAGGATCGCGAACTTGATCTCGTCGACAGTCTCGATGCCCTGACTCGAGCGTGCGGCTTCCATCAGGTCCGCCTCGACCAACCGCGAACGTCGCAGCCGTTCATGCAGGATCTTGCCGTCTTCAACGATGATTGTCGGCCCGCCGTCGATCAGCTTCGACACCGCCGCCGAGCGGCGCTTGAGCAATGACAGGCCGACGTCGATGGCGATCAGCGTGATGATGACGATGATCGCATTGGTCAGCGAAAAATCATCGCCCAGCAAAGCCTGCTGGGTCGCCTCGCCCATAATCATCAGCAATACAAAATCGAAGGTTGTCAATTCTGCCAGCGAACGGCGGCCGGCAATCTTGAACAGAATCATCAGGGCCGCATACATCACGGCCGCGCGTATTACCGAATCCATGGCGCACCTACGGAAGGATGAATTGCGTGAAATTGACCGATGCCGATCCGGGGCTGGACACCTGGCTGCTGTAACTGCCCAGACCGTCGCTGCGCAAGGTCAGATAGAGTGTCGCCTGCCCTTGAGCATCGACTTGCAGCGTCAGTTTGAGGCCCTGACCTGCGCTGACGGCTTTGATCGGATCCGGTTGCAAGGTCTCGATGCTGAAGGCATCCAGAAAATCACCGGACAGCTCCAGCTCTGCGGGGGCATTTGCTTTGCCGTTGATGCTGAGCTTCATCGCATTCGTAGAACCGTTGCGATGGATCATTTCGTATTCCACCTTGAGCTTGCCATCGCTGCTCTGCGCCTCACGGGCGCTCAACGGCCCGCGCGAAAAGGCACCTGACAGGGCCATGACCACGATGAGCACCAGCGTGTACCAACCCCAATGTTCAAAGCGCCAGACCTTGCGCTGAAACGCCATGTCCTCGTGTACGGGGTAAGTGCGGCTGCGGTAGTCGGAATGTCGATCATCCATGGCGCCCTCTCTACGCCTGTTCGCCGGCGAGCGCACGTTGATGAAAAACCGGCAGCGCTTTCAGGGCATGTTCGGCGGCCAGCGTCTGCACTTCGCAGCGCGTACCGAAAAATCGCAGCTGCCGAGTAAAAAGACTGCAACCCTTTTCGGTCTGGAATGCCCAGGCAAAACAGATGGTGCCACCCGGAATCCCGTTGACATCCTCCGGTCCGAGAATCCCGGTCGTTGCCACCGCCACGTTGGCCGTGCTGTCACGCAACGCGCCGAGGGCCATCTCGCGGGCGACTTCACAACTGGTCAGACCGAAGGTGTCGATGGTCTTCGCACTGACATTCAACAGCCGTTGCTTGGCCTCGGGCGAATAGACCACGTAACCGCTTTCGATCAGCTCACCGGTGCCCTTGATCTCGGACAGCAACAGAACAATCTTGCCCGCCGTGCAGGATTCCGCGCTCGTCAGCACCAGCCTCTGGTCACGCAAATAGTTGACCGCGATGGATGCAATCGACATATCCGGCCCTCCCGAATCAGCAGATATCAAGACGTCATACGGTCAGTGAAGTCATCGCCAGCGATGGCGCGCAAGTAGGCCTGATCGGCCTCGATACGCAAGTCGCGCCACTCTTGCCAGGTGATGATGCCCTGTCGATCCATTTCGTCGGACCGGCGCAGCAGTTCTTCGTGGTACGCGTCTGGCGTGTCCATTCGCAGCGCAGTGTCTTCCAATATTCGGTGCCAGCGATCATAAGCACGAAGTTTGTGTTCTTGCGCAGCAGTAAGAGGGCTTTTGAATGAGTTCACGGCTCGGCTCTCCGACAGTGTTTCTACATGGAGCAACAGCGTTCGACGCAGGTTCAACGATCCTGACGGGAGGAACGCCGTTGCGGCGCTCAACCCAGCGCGGTATCGAGGAACATCATCACGCTGAAACCGATCATCAAACCCAGCGTCGCAGGTGTTTCATGGCCATTGCGATGTGTTTCCGGGATGACTTCGTGAGACACCACGAAAATCATCGCCCCGGCCGCCAGCCCGAGCGCGACGGGATAGCCCAATGCGAAGCCGCTGGAAATTCCCAGGCCGATGATCGCGCCCAACGGTTCCATCAGCCCTGAGCCGACCGCGATCAACGCCGCCCGCAGCGCTGAAATCCCGGTGACCCGAAGCGCCAGGGCCACGGCCAGCCCTTCAGGAATGTCCTGAATAGCGATGGCGGTGGTCAGCGGCAAGCCCACTCTCATGTCGCCATTGGCGAAGCTCACGCCGATGGCCATGCCTTCCGGCAGGTTATGCAGGGTGATTGCCAATACAAACAGCCAGACCCGATTGAAGCGCTGGGCCTCAGGCCCGCGTCGGCCGCTTTTCTCGTGTTCGTGAGGCACGAAACGATCGAGCCCGACCATCAGCGCCACGCCCAGCGCCAATCCGGTGACGACCACACACGCCGCCAGCATCTTGTTTTCGCAGAGCGCCTGCGCGGCGTCGATGCCGGGCAGAAGCAATGAGAACGAACTGGCCGCGAGCATCATGCCGGCGGCGAAGCCGAGCATGATGTCTTGGGTGCGCGAGGCGATATGCCGCAGGACCACGGCCACCATCGCGCCCGTCGCCGTGGCACCGAACCCGGCCAGCCCGCCCAGTGCGGCATAGCGCAGGTTGTTCTGGTCGGCGCCGACCAGCGCGTTATAACCACTGGCGAGCAGCAACACGGTCACCAGGGTCAGCGTCGACCAGAACAACAGTCCCGGCCATCCTCCGCTCGAAGCAAAATCCCACCATTGACGCAGCGGCGTGCGGGCCGCAGACGTGGATTGCGCCATGTCATCTCCTTGAGTTCAACGAGAGACCGCACGGCGCCTGTCCCTTTGCGCGGTGCGGCCGATCAATCATTTGCGCTGTTGCCGATGCACGACAATCATCAACTGGCCGGCACCAAGGTCGGATCCGTGATGGCTTCGGTCAGCGGCACGTCGCTGCCGCCCGGAGTCAGGATCACCTTGCGACAGTTCTCCTGTTTCTTGTCGAAAATCTTGTAGCCCTCGGCGGCCTGTTCCAGCGACATCCGGTGCGTGATGATCGCTTCGGGCTGAAGTCGGCCGGTCTCAATGTGTTCCAGCAGCTCAGGCAAGAATCGCTGAACGTGGGTCTGGCCCATTTTGAAGGTGAGGCCTTTGTCGAACGCATCGCCGAACAGGAAGCCGTGAATGAACCCGGCGTAGACGCCGGGCACGCTCACCACCCCGCCCCGGCGAACCGCCGCGATGCATTGGCGCAACGCCTTGCCGCTGCTGCCTTCGAGCTTGAGAGTGGCGAGCACGGTTTCCGTGGTGCTGCCCTTGGCTTCGAAGCCGACCGCATCAATCACCGCATCCACGCCGCGATGGCCTGGCGTCTGGTTGATGATCGTGTCCGCCGGATCATCATCGTCATCGAAGTTGATCGGGATGACGCCATAAGTGCGCTGCGCATAATCAAGGCGATATGGGTGATGATCGACCATGAAAATGCGCTCGGCCCCGAGCATTTTTGCGCATGCGGCACTGAGCAGGCCGACCGGCCCTGCCCCGTAGATCGCCACACTCGAGCCCTGCACGATGTTGGCGTTGATGACGGCTTGCCAGGCCGTCGGCAGAATATCCGAAAGGAACAACACTTTTTCATCCGACAGCGTGCCCGGAACCTTGAAGGGGCCGGTATTGGCTTTGGGCACCCGAACCAGTTCCGCCTGGCCGCCGGGAATACCGCCGTACAAACGGCTGTAACCGAACAGCGCAGCGCCTGGCGGTATTGACTTCTTGTTCATGATTGCGCCGCGCCCGGTGTTGGTGGTTTCGCACGCCGCGTATTGCTCAAGCTGGCAGAAGAAGCAGTCACCGCAAGCGATCACAAATGGAATGACGACCCGGTCGCCCCGCTGCACGGCAGTCACCGCAGACCCGGTGTCTTCGACGATGCCCATGAACTCATGGCCGAAAATATCGCCATGCTCGACGGTGGGAATCTTGCCCCGGTACAGGTGCAGGTCAGAGCCGCAAATGGCCGTCGCCGTGACGCGCAAAATGATGTCGTCGGCGGCTTCAATTACGGGATCGGGCACCGTTTCGACTCTGACGTCATGAGTGCCGTGGTAGGTCATCGCGCGCATGGCTGGCTTCCTCGATTAATGAATATGGCTGGTCATTAATTAAGGGCTGGCAAAGTCGCGGCGAGTTTCATTGCGTAGCGGCGTGACCGGATCAACGGCACTTCAACTGTTTAAATATCCGTCGCCTGCCGGTACTGGCGCGGCGTGAACCCGGTCAACGCCTTGAACTGCCGGGTGAATGCGCTGTGATCGGTATACCCGCATTGCAAGGCGACTTCGGTGATCGGCATATCGGTGTGCAGCAAGCGGTGCGCCTGTTCGAGCCGCACTTTCTGGATCATCTGCCTGGGTGTGAGGTGGAACACCCGTTTGCAGTAGCGCTCCAGTTGCGCCACGGAGATCCCGGCAATACGGGTGAGTTCAGCCAAGGTGACGCGCCTGTTGAAGTGAGCGCGAATGTATTCGTCTACGGCTGCCAACCGTTGATACGCCGGATGGGTTTCACTGGCCGATTGCAGGTCGACCGAGATGCCGGCCAGGCCGATTATTTCGCCATCGCGGTTGTACAGCGGCCGTTTGTGAGTGAGGCACCAACCGGGTTCGCGGCTGCCGTACAAATGCAATTCAAGCTGATCCTCAAGCACCAGCCCCTGCTCCAGTACCTTGCGATCCTGTTCGGTGTAGCCCGGGCCCAATTGCGCGGGGAAAACTTCGGCACTGGTCTTGCCGAGCAACGGTTTCAGGCTTTTCAGACCGCAGCGTTGCACCAGCGTGTTGTTGGCCATGACGTAGCGGGCGTGAACATCCTTGATGAAGATCGCAGCGTTCGGGATGACATCGAGCATCGGCAATATCAGCGCCATGCCCGCCAGCAGATCTTCGAGGGTTTGCGGACGACTCGCCTCGTTTTCCTGGCACAGGATCGCAAATGCATTTTGCGTCATGACGTTTTCCTCACTCTTCGCCCGGGCCCTGCGCCTGGAAGACCACGACTGTCGCGCAGATTGCCGCATGTTCGGCAGCCTGTCGAGCCGTTGCAATTGTGCTGATTTCGTCATCGATGGCGGCAAAAAACATCAATCGCAGGCGCTGTGACGGGTTCATCGTATCGGCAAGCGGATAACCCCTGAGTGGAAAGCCCCATGAAAAAACTACACGTGATCGACTCCCACACCGGCGGCGAACCTACGCGTCTGGTGATGAGCGGCTTCCCGCAGCTGCCCGGCCGCACCATGGCCGAGAAGCGCGATGCCCTGCGCGATCAGCATGATCAATGGCGCCGCGCCTGCCTGCTGGAACCGCGTGGCAACGACGTGCTGGTCGGTGCGCTGTATTGCGAGCCCGTGTCGCCGGACGCGATCTGCGGGGTGATTTTCTTCAACAACAGCGGCTACTTGAACATGTGCGGCCACGGCACCATCGGCCTGATCAATTCGTTGCAGCACCTGGGGCACATCAGCGCCGGCGTGCACACGATCGACACCCCGGTCGGCCCGGTCAGTGCCACGTTGCATGCGGACTGCACCGTGACGCTGGGCAACGTTCCCGCTTATCGCTATCGCCAGCAAGTCGCGGTCGAAGTGCCCGGGCATGGTCGTGTCTACGGTGACATTGCCTGGGGTGGCAACTGGTTTTTCCTGGTTTCAGAGCACGGCAAAACCCTGCAGATGGACAACGTCGATGCCCTGACCGAATACACCTGGGCCATGCTCAAGGCACTTGAAACCCAAGGCATTCTTGGCGAGGACGGTGCGCTGATCGACCACGTTGAACTGTTCGCCGATGACGAGCAGGCCGACAGCCGCAACTTCGTCATGTGCCCGGGCAAAGCCTACGACCGCTCGCCCTGCGGTACCGGCACCAGCGCCAAGCTCGCGTGCCTGGCCGCCGACGGCAAACTTGCCGAAGGCGCGCCCTGGATACAGGCGAGCATCACCGGCAGCCGGTTCGAGTGCCGTTTCGAATGGGAGGGTGAGCGCGTGCGCCCGTTCATCACCGGCCGCGCCTACATGACCGCCGACGCCACGTTGCTGATCGACGAAGAGGATCCTTTTGCATGGGGCATTTAAACCCTTCGCTCTGACACCTTAATCCGCATGAATTCTCCAGGAGCTAAAACAATGAGCGACAACATTTTCACTGGCTGCATTCCGGCACTGATGACCCCCTGCACCGCCGAGCGCACACCGGACTTCGACGCGCTGGTGGCCAAGGGTCGTCAATTGGTCGATACGGGCATGAGCGCGGTGGTGTATTGCGGCTCCATGGGTGACTGGCCGCTGCTGACCGAAGCCGAACGTCAGCAAGGCGTGGCGCGTCTGGTCGCGGCAGGTATTCCCACTATCGTCGGTACGGGCGCGGTCAATAGCCGTGAAGCGGTGTCCCACGCTGCCCATGCCGCCAAAGTCGGCGCTCATGGCTTGATGGTCATTCCGCGCTTGTTGTCCCGTGGCACGTCGGCCACTGCGCAAAAAGCCCACTTCGGTGCAATCCTCAATGCCGCGCCACACCTGCCGGCGGTGATCTACAACAGCCCGTATTACGGCTTCGCCACCCGCGCCGATCTGTTTTTTGAACTGCGTCGCGAATTTCCCAACCTGGTCGGCTTCAAGGAGTTCGGTGGCGGTGCCGACCTGCGTTATGCCGCTGAACACATCACCTCCCAAGATGACAACGTCACGTTGATGGTCGGCGTCGACACCCAGGTCGTGCACGGTTTCGTCAACTGCAACGCCACCGGCGCCATCACCGGCATCGGCAACGCCTTGCCCCGCGAAGTCCTGCAACTGGTGGCCCTGAGCAAAAAAGCCGCCAAGGGTGACGCCAAGGCCCGTCGTCAGGCTCGCGAGCTGGAATCGGCGCTGGCCGTGCTGTCATCGTTCGATGAGGGCTGCGATCTGGTGCTTTATTACAAGCACTTGATGGTGCTCAACGGCGACAAGGAATACGCCCTGCACTTCAACGAAACCGACGCGCTGACTGATGCACAACGCAACTACGCCGAGCACCAGTACAACCTGTTCCGCCAGTGGTACGCCAACTGGTCGGCTGAACAAAACGTCGGCTGATTCGCCGCCAGAGAGAAAATCCAGCCATGGTGAACGCCCTTGCATCACACGATCCGACCGATATCGTCGTGGTCGGCGCCGGCATCATCGGCGTCGCCTGTGCCCTGCGGCTGGCGCAACATGGCTTGCGCGTGGTCGTTGTCGATCAACAAGCACCGGGGCATGGCGCCTCGTTCGGCAATGCCGGGCATCTGGCGACGGAGCAGGTGTTTCCCATTGCCGACCTGACGATTCTCAAACGCTTGCCGGCGATGTTGATGGATCCGATGGGGCCGTTGCGCCTCGACTGGAAACACCTGCCCCGCGCCCTGCCCTGGTTTACGCGACTGTTGCTGAACTTGCGTCCGGCGCCGTTTCAGCGGACGGTCGCCGGCCTTCGTGCGCTCAATGAAAGCAGCCTGGGCGCGTGGCAGCGGTTGCTGCAAAGAATCGAGCGGCCAAATCTTCTACAAGAGAACGGTTCGCTGCTGGTGTTCGAGCGCGCCGAATCGCGCCAGGCGATTGAAGTCTTGCAGGCGCGCATGTGTCAGCAGCAAGTGCCGGTGGATTTCTGGTCGGCCAGCGAGGTACAGGCGAGTACGCCGCAGCTGAGCGAGCAGATTCGGGGTGGCTTGTTTTATCCGCGCACGGGACATTTTCTTGATCCGCACGCGGTTGTTTGTGAATTGGTTGAAGCGGCGAAAGGCTATGGCGTGCAGTTCCTCCAGAGGCGCGTAAACGGTGGAGAACTGACCGCGGACGGCATTGCGTTGGGCACCGATCAGGGGCGGTTGCAGGCTCGCCAGGTGCTCATTGCCTGCGGCGCCCATTCGGCGAAACTCACCGAAACGCTGACCGGGAAAAAGGTGCCGCTGGACACCGAGCGCGGTTATCACTTGATGCTGCCTCATGAGCACGAGCGGCTGCCGTTTGCGGTGACGTCGCTGGAGCGCAAATTCATCATGACGCCCATGACTGGGGGGCTTCGATTGGCGGGTACGGTGGAGTTCGCTGGGCTGGAACGGCCGCCGGTGATGGAACGTGCGTGGCAGTTGCATCGGTTGAGCAAGGGGTTGTTTCGTCGGGAATTGAATGCCGAAGACGCCACGCCCTGGATGGGCTTTCGCCCTTCGCTGCCGGATTCGCTGCCCATCATCGACCGGGTGTGCGACGGCAAGGTGTTGCTCGCCTTCGGCCATCAACATCTGGGATTGACACAGGCGGCAGCTACCGCCGAATTGATCGAAAAAATGCTTTGGCCAAATCTTTCAGCCAGGCAAATTCCGGCGCTGGAGCCGTATCGCCTGGATCGCTTTTAAACCAAAAGATCGCAGCCTTCGGCAGCTCAGTGTCTGGCGATGAATCCAGATTTCATGAGCCAACACAAATCCCTGTGGGAGCTGGCAAGCCAGCTCCCACAGGGATTGGCGGCGAATCGCAGTTTCCGGTTTGACCCAGAGCTCCTATAGGAGTGAGCCTACAGGTCTGTGACGCTACCCTCTGGCTTCTTTCCGGCGAAGGTATCGAGCAGACTCGCCACCACCATCTCTCCCATCCGCGTACGGGTCTGAATCGTCGCGCTCGCCCGATGCGGTTGCAACACTACGTGTTCATTGCCATACAGCGTTTCAGGCACATTCGGCTCATCGACAAACACGTCCAGCGCCGCACCGGCAATGTCGCCGGCCTCCAAAGCGGCCACCAGATCCGTCTCGTTGACCAGTTTGCCCCGCGCCACGTTCACCAGATAACCGCCCTTGCCCAAGGCCTGGAGCACTTCAGCATTGATGATCGCTTCAGCTTTATCCGCCGCTGCCGCCAGAATCAACGCATCACTCTGACTGGCGAGTTGCTTGAGATCAGCCACGAAGGTATGACTGACATCACTCATCGGCTGCAGATCGGTGTAGCTAATCGGGCACCCAAACGCCGCCGCCCGGGTTGCGACCGCACGACCAACCCGGCCCATGCCGACGATGCCGATGCGCATGCCGGACACTTGCCGGGCCAGCGGCAACGGCGCCAGCGGCGTCGGACTCTGCGGCCATTGTCCGGAGCGCACGTAGCGGTCGCTGGTGCACAGCCCCCGGCACACGGCGATCAACAAACCGATGGCCAGATCCGCGACATCGTCGGTCAGCGCACCAATGGTTGCCGTCACGCGAATTCCGCGGTCACGGGCGTACGCCAGATCCACGGCATCGGTGCCCACGCCATTAACGGCCACTACTTCCAGTTTCGGCAACTGCGCCATGACCGCCTGGGTGATGCCGGTGTGGCCACCAGTGATCACGCCGCGAATGTTTGCGCCGTGTTCCTGTAGATACGCGGCCTTGTCGGACTGCTCGTAGTAGCGGCGAATCGTGAACAGCTCATCGAGTCGGTCACGGATTTCCGGGATCAGGATCGGGCTCAGCTGCAAGACTTCAGGTTTCATAATTACCTCGGCAAATCGGAATAAAAAGGCCGGTCAACCGCGACCGGCAAACGGCATGGCGGTGGCCATGACGGTCATATTCAGGACGTTCGCTTCGAGCGGCAGGCCGGCGACATAGCGCACCGCGTCGGCAATGTGTTTGACGTCGACCATGGGCTCGACCGCGATGCTGCCGTTGGCCTGGCGCACGCCTTTGGTCATGCGCACGGACATTTCGGTCAGGGCATTGCCGATGTCGATCTGGCTGCAGGCGATGTTGAATTCACGGCCATCCAGGGCCAGGGATTTGGTCAGGCCCAGCACCGCGTGTTTGCTGGCGGTGTAGGCGCTGCTGAACGGGCGCGGGGTGTGCGCCGAAATCGAGCCGTTGTTGATGATTCGCCCACCCTGCGGCTGCTGCCGGCGCATCAGGCCAAAAGCGCCACGTGCGCAAAGGAAAACACCATTGAGGTTGGTGTCGACCACGTTGCGCCATTGCTCGACCGTAAGTTCATCCAGCGGCACGGCAGGCGCGTTGACCCCGGCGTTGTTGAACGACACGTCGAGGCGCCCGTACACCTCGGCAATGGTTGCGAACAGCGCATCGACACTCGCCGGGTCGCGCACATCGGTCGACACCGCCAACGCTTTGTGCCCCTGCCCGGCAGCCTGTTCGACCAACGCCTGCAACGGCTCGATCCGGCGGCCCGCCAGCACCACGGTGAAGCCGTCTTCCATCAGCGCCAAGGCCACGGCGCGACCGATACCGCTGCCGGCACCGGTCACCAGCGCCACTTTCAATTCATTGTTGTTCGACATGCGGATGACTCCAAAGGGTTCAGGGACGCGGGCCAACGCGCATTTCCAACTGGCCGATGCCGTCGATGCCAGCCGTGACGACGTCACCGGGTTGCAGCAGATCAACCCCGGCCGGGCTGCCGGTCATGATCAGGTCACCGGCCCGCAGCGCGACCGATTGCGAGATCCGGCTGATGACTTCACTGACCGACCAAATCTGGCTTTCGAGGCCGTCACGCATGCGTTCCTGGCCGTTGACGTTCAACCACACCTCGCCGTCGGGATGCCCGGAACGAGTGACCGGGACAATCGCGGTCATCGGCGCGGCACCGTCGAATACCTTGGCGCCCTCCCACGGCAAACCGTTGAGCTTGGCATTGCGTTGAACGTCGCGGCGGGTCAGGTCGAGGCCGGCGGCATAGCCCCAGACATAGGCCATCGCCTCGTTTTCAGGGATGTTCGCGCCCCCTTCCCCGATGGCAACCACCAACTCGACTTCGTGGACAAACTCGTCGGTCACTGGCGGGTAAAGTATTTCGCCGTTCGCCTCGACCACCGTGCTCGCCGGTTTCATGAAGAACACCGGTGGCTGACGGGTCTGGCCCTGGGTGTCGGGCCACGGGTAGTTGCGGCCGACACAAAACACCCGGCCAACGGGGAAGCGTCGTTCGCTGCCAACCACCGGCAAAGTGACTTGAAGATCCGGGGTAAAAACGTACTCGGTCATGTTCATCCTGATCGTTGTCCTGTGTGAAACATCAGCGTACGGCGGCAATCGGTCGCGTAGTTGGACGAAAGCCGCCTCTCATTGGAGAAAACCGGTCTTGTTCAATCAGCGCGGCTTCAGTTCGATGCGGTACAGGCGTCCCAACAACAACGAGTAGGACAAGGTGCCGATCAGCGCGACGCCGCCAATGAACCAGAACGCCCACGCAAACGAGCCGGTGGCATGGACAATCGCGCCGATGACGATTGGCGTGACGATGCCACCGATATTGGCCGCCAGGCTGGTGATCCCGCCAGTCAGGCCGATCAGCTCCTTGGGCGCGACTTCAGACACCGCAGCCCAGGACGACGACGCGATGCCTTGGGCGAAAAACGCCACGGTCAACACAGCGATGCAAATCACGTTCGAGTCAGTGAAATTCACCAGCACGATTGACATGCCGAGCATTGAGCCGACCACCAGCGGCAGTTTGCGCGCGAAGGACATCGAGTAACCCCGGCGAATCAACAGATCGGAAACGATACCGGCCAGCAGGATGCCAACGGTCGCGCCCACGAACGGCAACACCGCGAAGACGCCGGCCTTGATCATGGTTAATTGGCGTTCTTCGATCAGGTACGTCGGAAACCACGTCAGGAAGAAATACAGCGCCGAGGTGCTCGCGAACTTGCCAATGCAGATCGCCCAGACCTGCCGGTAACTGAACAGCTCGGCAACCTGGCGCCAGTTGAAGCGGGTGCGTTCCTGGCTGCTTTTGACCAGTCCGCCGCCGTCCTCGATGTATTTGAGTTCTTCCTTGCTGACCTTTTTGCAGTTCAACGGATCGCGATACAGGAACAGCCAAACCACACCGAAAATGATCCCGACCGCGCCAGTGCTGTAAAACACGTGGCGCCAGTCATACGTGGTCGCCAGCCAGAGCAGTGCGCCGGTAAACAATGCCGTGCCCAGATACTGACCGCAGACGTAGATACTGCTCGCCAGACCTCGTTCACGGGCGGGAAACCACACCGTCACCGCGCGGCTGTTGGCCGGAAATGCCGGCGCTTCCATCGCGCCGACGGCCAGGCGCAGCCCGAACAACGACGCGAACCCGGTCGCCAGACCCTGGCAGACCGTGACGGCCGACCAACTGATCAGCGACACGCCGTACGTCACTCGCGAGCCGAAGCGATCAGCGACAAAACCGGCCGGCACCAGTGCCAGCGCGTAAGTCCAGGCGAACGCGGAAAAAATCAAACCCATTTCTATCTTGTCCAGGCCCAGATCCTTGGCCATGAACGGTGCGGCAATCGAGATATTCACCCGGTCGACGTAATTGATGATCGTCGCGATCAGCAACAGCGACAGCATGAACCAGCGCCGCCGCGAGGGAAGACGTTGCGGCAGCACCGCGTCGCTGGCGCCGGCGATGGCTGACGCGGTCGTGGCGTGGGAGGTGTGGGAATTGGACATGAACGACCTCGTTATTGTTAGAAGGATCGAGATGTTTTCGGGTAGCCGAAGCCGTTGCCCTCCGTGGCGGGGGCAAGGCATTCGTCAGTGAAATGGAAGCGCGATCAGGCGTTCGGCGGCGCCGTCAGACTAAAGCTGCGAGGGAGAAATCCGGGAGGGTCAGTGAGGAAAAAAAGCAGGGTCATGATGTGCGCACCTTCGATTGTTTTTGATTGAGGTCGGGCTGCATTGCCTGTCAAAGTGATCGTACAACCTCTCAAAATCAACCTTCTCGTTAGATCATTTTTCCCGGCGAAAGCGACTTGTCATAAACCAGTCCAAAAAGCCGAAAACCGAAGATATTTACACATTTTCTAGATAGCACAGATATCCAATTGTTTTTTAAGGAATTTATTAACTTAATGTCGTTTCTAGCCAGTTTATGGCTAACTGCTTTGTCCAAATCGCCGGGTATGATCCTGGAGCCCAGTCATCGTATAACACCTTGAAATACAGCAGCTTCGATGTACAGAATCATCCACGTCGCCATCTGCCAGGCGACCCGCCCAAGCCCCCGAGCGAGGATTTTGCGTCGATGTTGACACCGAGCCGAGTACCGACCTATGTCATGCAGCAACGTAGCGAACTGACGGACTTTTACATCCGCGACAAAAAGGGTCGCCGGGCCGAAACCAGTCCGCACCGCCACGAATACTTCCAGATCCAGATCAACCTCGGCGGCGACACCCAGCAGCACATCGGCAATGCCGTGCGACCCTTCCCGCGCAATACCTTGGCGTTCATCCTGCCCCATCGCATGCACGTGATTCCGCATCCGGACGACAGCAACTTCATCGTGATCAATTTCTCCCAGCTGTTCCTGCTCCCGCATTTGCAATGCGACCCGATGGATCTGGAAGAAGTCTCGATCCTGCTGGCCCCCGAGCTGTCGCCCTTCCGCTTCCAGGAGCACCTGGATTTTATTTTGTGCGATGAAGATTTCGCCCGCGTCTGCGCACTGATCGAGCAAATGCGCGCACTCGACGAGAACCGCCAGTTCGGCACCCGGGAGATGCTCAAGGGTTTGTTGTTGCAGTTGATCGGCAGCGTCTGCGCCTTGTACGCCGAACCACTCAAGCGCCTCGCCGAAGAAAACGCCGCCGAAGTCAGTCGGCGCGATGCGCTGGGCAGGATGTCCGAATACTTGCGCAAGAACATTGCCGATCCCGACCTCAGCCTGATCAAGGTTGCGGCCGCGACCTACCTGTCGCCGACCTACCTTACGCACTGGCTGCGCAAGGAACTGGGCAAAACCTTCACCGAACTGGTGCTTGAACGGCGGATGCATGCGGCGCGCAATTACCTGCTCAACGGCACGCGGCCGGTGGGCGAAGTGGCGCGGTTGTGTGGCTTCGCTGACGAGGCTTACTTTTCACGACGCTTCCGGCAGATTCACGGCCAGCCGCCGGGCCAGTTCCGCCGCCGGCAGCTTGATCCGGATACGCCGCAATCGCCGTCGTCGATGTGACAGACACAAAATGGCCTGCCATGGCGGCAGGCCTTTGCGTTGGGACGCGTAACGTCAAGGCTTCAGGATCAACACCGGCTCACCCTTCTTGACGATATAGGTCGCCAGTTCCGAGCCCTTTTCCTGGCCGATGTTTTTGGCGATATGCGCCACGCCTTCTGGAATCAACAGCGAATCCCCGGTCTTGAGGGTGACCGGCGCACGACCTTCAAGCTGATATTCAAAGGTGCCGCTGATAACGTAGGCCACCTCCACACCCGGATGTGCATGTCGCGGCGCCGCCACGCCGGGCTCGAAATCGACTCGGGCCTGAATCACTTCGCGGTCAGCCGCGCCGAGATCCTGCCGCACCAGATCGGTTCGGCTCAGGCCTTGTTGCCAAGGCTTCGGCGCGTCCGCCGCATGGGCGAAACCGGTGATGGAAACAAGTACGGCGGCGGTGGCGAGAAACAGATGGCGGGGCATGGTGACGTCCTCTCAACAGTAGGGGTTTGACGGGCTCTACTGTGCAAGTCGCGTGTATTGAAGATGTGTCGCGCGGCGCGGGTTTGTTACCAGCGTGTGTCTGTCGAGGGGATGGATACACGCTTATACAAAGGCTGGCTCGGTGAGCGGTTTGCGCGCCGAGGCGATCAACCAATTTCTGAAGGCCGTTATTTTGCTGGAGTCGGCGGTTGCCAGCGGCGTGACGAGATAAAACCCCATGTCCGATTTCAGTTTCAGGCCAAACGGCGCTACCAACCGCCCGGCGCGCAAGTCGTCGTTGACATAGGTCGAACGACCGATGCACACGCCCTGCCCGTCAACCGCAGCCGGCACGGTCAACATTCGCTTCGGCTGGTACACCGCCAGCCGGCTAATGCCCACAGGATTTGTTTCGTTCTGAGGAATGGATTTGTATCGCTGTGTATACCAGCCGTCCCTCGATACATCCGCTTTAACCGGTGCGTTTTTTTGACATCGCCCGGATACGCCGCCGGGTTCAACTGCAACGACGGTTTCAACGGGGTCTGCCAGATCCCACACCCAACGTTTGCCAGGAGAACCTAATAATGAAAACGGCACAGCAGCGCAAAACCACCGCTAAAAACCTTCGCCTGTTCGGTTTGTCGACGCTTGCAGTCGCGTTGATGCAATTCGGCGCGCTGGGCGTCGCCAATGCGCAATCCGTCGATGCGACTCCCGCAACCGCCAGCGCATCCGCCGACACCCCCTTCGGCCCGCTCAAACACGTCAACGCCGGCCTGCTCAACGTCGCCTACGCTGAGACCGGCCCGGCCGACGGCCCGGTGGTGATTCTCCTGCACGGCTGGCCCTACGACATTCACAGCTACGACGAAGTGGCACCACTGTTGGCCGCCAAGGGTTATCGGGTGTTGATGCCCTACGCTCGCGGTTATGGCGACACGCAGTTTCTGTCGGCCAAGACCTTGCGCAACGGCCAACCCGCCGCGCTGGCCAGCGATGTCATCGACTTCATGAATGCCCTGAACATCAAGCGAGCCGTACTCGGCGGTTATGACTGGGGCGCGCGTTCGGCGGACATCGTTTCGGCGTTATGGCCGGAGCGGGTCAAGGCGCTGGTGTCGGTCAGCGGCTATCTGATTGGCAATCAGGCCGCCGGCCAGCAACCGCTGCCGCCCCAGGCTGAATTGCAATGGTGGTATCAGTTCTATTTCGCAACGGATCGCGGCCGCGCCGGTTATGAAAAGAACACCCACGACTTCGCCAAGCTGATCTGGCAACTCGCCTCGCCTCAATGGAAGTTCGACGACGCCACTTACGACCGCAGCGCCAAAGCCTTGGCCAACCCTGATCACGTCGACATCACCGTGTTCAACTACCGCTGGCGTTTGGGCCTGGTGCAGGGCGAAAGCCAATACGAAGCGCTGGAGCAGAAACTCGCCAAGGCGCCGTCCATCAGCGTGCCGACCATCACCCTGGAAGGCGATGCGAATGGCGCCCCGCATCCTAAACCCGAGGACTATGCGAAGCGTTTCACCGGCAAATATGAGTTCCGTCTGATCAAGGGTGGTCTCGGCCACAACCTGCCGCAGGAAGACCCGAAAGCATTTGCCAAAGCCGTGATTGATGCCGATCACTTGTGAGGCTTGACGGGCGTTCTGTCTGCTGCCAAATGCCGCCATTCATACTGGGTTTGCGGTGTGCCTTGGGAACGCGTATAAACTCGCGCGATTCGTCTACCCTTGACCAGGCGGGCCGGCATTGAGTCCACTTGTCGGCAGCGCTTCGAATGCGACGCTCATGAAACGGAGATTTCCATGCTCAAACGTACCCTGGCACTGACTGCGGGCCTCGCCCTGTCCTTTTCCGCCGTGATGGCGCAAGCCGCCGATGTATTAAGGGTCAGCGCGATTCCCGATGAAGCCCCGACCGAGCTGCTGCGCAAGTTCGAACCGCTGGGCGCGTATCTGGAACAGCAATTGGGCATGAAGGTGCAGTTTGTCCCGGTGGCCGACTACCCGGCCGTGGTTGAAGCGCTCGCCACCGACCGACTCGACATGGCCTGGCTGGGCGGTTTCACCTTCGTTCAGGCGCGATTGAAGTCGCCGCCGGAGCACAAGGTCATTCCGTTGGTGCAGCGTGAACAGGATGCGCAGTTCACCAGCAAATTCATCACCGCCGACCCCAACGTGAAAAGCCTTGCCGACCTGAAAGGCAAGACCTTCGCCTTCGGCTCCGTGTCGTCCACCTCGGGCAGCCTGATGCCGCGTTATTTCATGCTCAAGGATGGCATCAAACCGGAAAGCTACTTCAGCCGCGTCGGCTATTCCGGCGCCCACGACGCCACCGTTGCCTGGGTGCAGGCCGGCAAGGTCGATGCGGGCGTATTGAATGCCAGCGTCTGGCAGAAGCTGGTGGACGCCGGCAAGGTCGACACCCACAAAGTCAAAGTCTTCGCCACCACCCCGGCCTACTTCGATTACAACTGGACCGTGCGCGGCACGCTTGACCCGGCGCTCACGGCAAAAATCAAGAAAGCCTTCCTTGATCTTGACCCGGCCAACCCGGAGCAGAAAAAGATTCTCGACCTGCAAGCCGCCAGCCGTTTCATCGACACCAAGCCTGAGAACTACGTAGGCATCGAGGAAGCCGCCCGCGCTGCCGATCTGCTCAAATGACGTTACGCCTCACCCAGGGCAGCCTGCGCCACGCCAATGGCGTCGATGCGCTGCGCGGCGTTGATCTGCACGTTGGCGCCGGCGAACAGGTGGCGATCATTGGCCCGTCCGGCGCCGGCAAATCGAGCTTGCTGAACCTGCTGGCCACCGCCGTGAAACCGAGCAGCGGTGAAATGGAAGTGCTCGGCGAGTGCGCCTGGCGGCTGTCTCCACGACAACGCCAGCGTTTGCGCTCGCGCATTGGCCTGGTGCATCAGGCGCCACCGCTGCCGCCTCGGCAACGGGTGGTGACGGCGGTGCTGGCCGGCAAGCTTGGGCAATGGAGCCTGGGCAAAAGTCTGCTTAACCTGCTGCATCCACTGGACGTGCCGGGCGCTCGCGCTGCGTTGGCGCAGCTTGATCTGGGCGATAAATTGTTCGCGCAATGCCAGCAATTGTCCGGCGGGCAATTGCAGCGGGTCGGCATCGCGCGCGTGCTGTACCAGGCACCGCAAATATTGTTGGCGGATGAACCGGTGTCGGCGATGGATCCGGTGCTGGCGGGGCACACGCTGTCGGTGCTGTCGCGTCACGCCCGCGAACACAACGTGACATTGATCGCCAGTCTGCATGCGGTGGAACTGGCCCTGTCGCATTTCCCGCGCATCATCGGCCTGCGGGAGGGGTGCATTCTGTTCGACTGCGCGTCCGACCAGGTCAGCCGTGACATGCTCGACGCGCTCTACGCCAATGAGCAATTGCAGGTGCCGACGGTGGCTGTCACCCCGCTGAGCGTGCAGATCCCACGATGCTGAAGGCTGACTCGCGGGATCCCGCCGCCTGGCCGCGCCTGTTGATCACCTTGTTGGCGATTGCCCTGCTTTGGCCCGGCATCCAGCTCAGTGAACTGGATATGGGCGTGTTGTTGCGCGCAGACAGCCAAAGTGAAATCGGTCGCTTCGTCTCGGGTTTCTGGCCGCCGGCGCATGACCCGGCCTTCCTCGATTTACTGCTCAAAGCCACGTTACAGACCCTGGCCATTGCCACGGCGGGCATGGCGTTGGCGCTGTTGTTGGCGATTCCCGCGAGTTTGCTGGCCAGTCGCGCCTTGTCGCTTTCGGCAGCTTCGCGTGGGGGACGCCCCGGCCCGTGGGGTCGCTGGTTGCGCTGGCCGGTGCGCGGTGCGCTGATTTTTCTGCGCAGCGTGCCGGAGATCGTCTGGGCATTGTTGTTCGTGCGCGCCGTGGGTCTCGGCCCGGCGGCGGGTGTTTTGGCGATTGCCATCACCTACGCCGGGATGCTCGGCAAGGTGTATGCGGAGATTTTCGAGTCCACCGATCAACGCCCGACCCATGCCTTGCTGCAGGCCGGCAGCAGTCGATTGGCGGCATTTTTTTACGGCACGCTGCCCAATGTCGCAGGAGAATTGCTCTCGTACACGGTGTATCGCTGGGAATGTGCGATTCGTGCCTCGGTGGTGATGGGTTTTGTCGGTGCCGGCGGGCTCGGTCAGCAAATTGATTTGTCACTGCGCATGTTTGCCGGTGGTGAAGTCGCGAGCATGTTGCTGACCTTTCTGGTGCTCGTGCTTGGCGCCGATCAGTTCAGCCGCTTGCTGCGCTGGAGGCTGGCATGAATCGCCTGATCAACTTGCTTTTGCTCAGCGGTATCGCAGCGGCAGTGGTTGCTTCGTTCATCTACCTGGGGCTGGATTTCGCGGAGCTGGGCAGCGCCAGCAGCCTGAAGCAGATGGGTGCTTATGTTGAGCGTTTTCTCAGTCCGGATCTGAGCGCGGGGCATTTGCAGGCGATCGTTCACGGTTCCCTGGAAACCCTGGCGATGTCAGCGCTAGGCACATTACTCGCGGCGGTGTTCGGGATTGTGCTGGCCTTGCCGGCCGCCGGGCGCTTCGGTTGGCCGCTGCAGAGTGCATCGCGATTATTGCTCAATGGATTGCGCGCGATCCCGGAACTGGTCTGGGCGGCGCTGATGGTGTTTGCCGCCGGGCTTGGGCCCAACGCCGGCACGCTCGCGTTGGCGCTGCACACCACAGGCGTGTTGGGTCGTCTGTTCGCTGAGGCGTTGGAAAACACACCGCCTGAACCGGCCGAGGCGATCCGGTTGCAAGGTGGCAATCCGGTTGTGGCGTTCTGCTACGGCACCTTGCCCAATCTGGCGCCGCAACTGCTTGCGTATTGCCTGTATCGCTGGGAGAACAACATTCGCATGGCGAGCGTCCTGGGTTTTGTCGGCGCGGGCGGGCTGGGGCAAATGCTGTATGTCAGCCTCAGCCTGTTTCAGGAAGCGCAGGCCAGCACCGTGATCATGGCGATGTTGCTGTTGGTGCTGGCCGTGGATTCATTGAGCGCGTGGAGTCGGCAACGCTGGATCAAGGCTTAACCCTTGCTGTGCTCCGCTGACGACGGCCCTTTGACCACGCCGCGGGGGCCGGCAAACCCCCAGATCGCCAGACCGAGCAACGGAAACACCAGCAGAATCACCGTCCACATGCCTTTGGCGCCCGACGAGCGATCACTGCGCCAGACACTGTTGAGCGCCCATAGATCCAGCAGCAACACAACCACCGCTGCCGCGATCCAGAAATATTGAGTCTCCATTACCCACCTCCCGAAAGTGTCAGCCTTTCAATAGGGGCAATGCGAGGTGAGCGGCGGTTCAGTTTTCATGATCGATGACCGATCAATGGTCGCCCGAACCCACCGGACTTCGCGACATCATCGTTCCCATGCGGAACGTGGGAACGATGATGGAGGTGTGTCAGTGCGGGGCGCGGGGGATGGTTTTCATCAGGTCTTCCGGGCTGATGTGGCCGACCACGCTGCCCGGTTGCGGCAGGTTGAGGATGTGGCCCTTCATTTTGCCGATCACGTGCATTTCGCACGGTTTGCAATCGAACTTCAGGGTCAGCACTTCATCACCGTGGATCAGTTGCATCGGCGCGACTTTGGTGCGCACGCCGGTGACGCCCTTGGCCTGTTTCGGGCACAGGTTGAAGGAGAAACGCAGGCAGTGTTTGGTGATCATCACCGGCACTTCGCCCGTTTCCTCGTGCGCCTCATACGCTGCGTCAATCAGCTTCACGCCGTGGCGGTGGTAGAACGCCCGGGCCTTCTCGTTGTAGACGTTGGCCAAAAACGACAGGTGCGAATCCGGATACACCGGCGGCGGCGTGGTTTCGGCTTTGCGGCGACCGCGCGGGTGGGCGGCGATGCGTGCGGCGGTCAACGCTTCGATCACTTCACGGCGCAAGGCCTTGAGCTGCGAATTCGGAATGAAGAACGCTTGCGGCGCATCCAGTTTGACGTTGGTCGCGTGGTATTGCGTGGTGCCCAACTGCCCCAGCAAATCCTGCAATTGCTCCAGCGCCTGCTCCGGCTTGTTCGCCACGCCGAACGGGCCGTCCAGCATAACGCTGGCGCTGATGCCCTCTTCGCTGGTGACCGTCAGTTCAAGACGCTCTTCACGCAGACGTGCCATCCAACTCACGCCGACACGGCGCTCGGCGGACGTTTTCTGCAAGGCTTGCTGCCAGTTGTGATCGAGGTTGCGATTCAGCGGATGGTTCGGCCGTACCTTGTACATGGCTTCCGGCATTTCGTTCGGCTCGACGCGGTAGCGGTAACGCTTCTCGCCATCCTCTTCGAACTCGCCTTTCGGTTCGGCGATGTTGGCGCGGAAACCCACCACTTCGCGCTTGATCAGCACGTTGAGGCCGTCACCGTTGGACAGCGGATCGTGAGTCACGACCTGCATGTCGCGCTTGCCGACTTTCTCCACCACGCCGACAGCAAGGCCGGTGAACGTCGGCGAATCGAAGGCGCCGATGTCGATCTTGCGGTCACTGACAAAGTAATCGGTGCTGCCACGGTGGAAGGTCTTTTCCGGGTCGGGCAGGAAGAAATGCGCGGTGCGGCCGCTGGAAGCGCGGGCCAGATCCGGACGATCTTCGAGCACGGCATCGAGGCGCTGGCGGTAATAGGCGGTGATGTTTTTCACATAGCCCATATCCTTGTAACGCCCTTCGATCTTGAACGAACGCACGCCCGCCTCGACCAGCGCGCGGATGTTGGCGCTCTGGTTGTTGTCCTTCATCGACAACAGGTGTTTTTCGTAGGCGATCACGCCACCCTTTTCATCTTTGAGCGTGTACGGCAAACGGCAGGCCTGGGAGCAATCGCCCCGGTTGGCGCTGCGGCCGGTGTGCGCATGGGAAATGTTGCACTGCCCAGAGAACGCCACACACAGCGCACCGTGAATGAAGAACTCGACCGCCGCGTCGGTTTCATCGGCGATGGCGCGGATTTCTTGCAGGTTCAGCTCACGCGCCAGTACCAGTTGCGAGAAGCCGGCCTGATCGAGGAATTTCGCCCGCTCAAGCGTGCGGATGTCGGTCTGGGTGCTGGCGTGCAGCTCGATCGGCGGGATGTCCAGTTCCATCACACCCAGATCCTGGACGATCAGCGCATCGACACCGGCGTCGTACAACTGATGGATCAGCTTGCGCGCCGGCTCCAGTTCGTTGTCGTGCAGGATGGTGTTGATCGTGGTGAATACGCGGGCGTGGTAACGACGGGCAAATTCCACCAGTTCGGCGATGTCGGCCACTTCGTTGCAGGCGTTATGGCGCGCGCCGAAGCTTGGGCCGCCGATGTAGATGGCGTCAGCGCCGTGCAGGATCGCCTCGCGGGCAATCGCCACGTCACGGGCGGGGCTGAGCAATTCCAGGTGATGCTTGGGCAAGGACATATATTTTTTTAGTCAGGCTGTCACGGTCGAGGCGCGCATTGTAGCCGCGAAACGCGCGCCCGGCACCCGTGCCCTGCCGGGTGGCTCTGAAACCACAGCCCTTGTGGGAGCGAGCCTGCTCGCGAAGGCAGTGGTTCAGCCGACATCGGTGTCGCCTGTGACGGCGCCTTCGCGAGCAAGCTCGCTCCTACAGGGTTTTAGCGAATCAGGCTTTGGCGGCCATGGCGGTGACTTCGACGCGCATGCCTTCCACTGCCAGCGCGGCCACGCCGACGGCGGCCCGCACGGGCCATGGCTTGGCGAAGAAACGCTTGTAGACTTCGTTGAATGCGGCGCGGTCAGCCATGTCGGTCAGGTAGATGGTCAAGTGCATGACCCGATCCATGGAACTGCCGGCGCGCTCCAGTGCGACTTTCAACGCTTGCAGCGTGCACTCGCTTTGCAGGGTGACGTCACCCAGTTCCAGGCTACCGTCGGCGCGGGTCGGGATCTGCGTGGAGACGAGGATGCCGTTGAATTCGATGACGTCGGACGAGATGGAATCGGCGTCAGGGTCTGGCGTGAAGGTGAGGTCGTGATTGGCCATGGAGAGCGCTTTCCTGATGGGTTTTGACAGTGGCGCGCAGTTTACATCAGCGCGACAGGATCAGCGCTGGCGGTTCCTTTGCCGGCGGCTTGATGGTAAACAGGGCCATTCGTCACACACCCTCAAATAATTGCCAGCGGTAGCAGCATGATTGAAGTCACCGAAGTTTCCATTGCCCAATTGCGCACGGCGCTCGAATCCGGCCAGACCACGTCGGTAGAACTGGTGCAGGCCTATCTGGCGCGAATCGACGCCTATGACGGCGCCGATACCTCCACCGCGCTTAACGCCGTGGTGGTGCGAAATCCCGAAGCATTGAAGGAAGCGCAAGCCTCTGACGCACGCCGCGCCAACGGCCAGACCCTCGGCCCGCTGGACGGCATCCCCTACACCGCCAAGGACAGCTATCTGGTCAAGGGGTTGACCGCCGCGTCGGGCAGCCCGGCCTTCGCCAACCTGATCGCCCATCGCGATGCGTTCACCATCGAACGTTTGCGCGGCGCCGGGGCGATTTGCCTGGGCAAGACCAATATGCCGCCGATGGCCAATGGCGGCATGCAACGCGGCGTCTATGGTCGCGCCGAAAGTCCGTATAACGGCGAATTCCTTACCGCACCGTTCGCTTCGGGCTCATCCAACGGTGCCGGCACCGCCACGGCCGCCAGTTTCGCCGCGTTCGGGCTGGCCGAGGAAACCTGGTCTAGCGGTCGTGGTCCGGCGTCGAACAACGGTTTGTGCGCCTACACCCCATCGCGAGGGGTGATTTCAGTGCGCGGCAACTGGCCGCTGACACCGACCATGGACGTCGTCGTGCCCTACGCCAGAACCATGGCCGATCTGCTTGAAGTGCTCGACATCATCGTCGCCGAAGACCCCGACACCCGTGGCGACCTCTGGCGTTTGCAGCCGTGGGTGCCGATTCCGAGCGTCGATTCCGTGCGCCCGGCGTCCTACCCCGAACTGGCGGCCAAACCCGAAGCGCTTGCCGGAAAACGCCTCGGCGTGCCGCGCATGTACATCAATGCCGACCCCGAGGCCGGCACCAGCGAAGCCCCCGGCATCGGCGGGCCGACCGGGCAACGGATCAACACCCGCCCGACCATGATCGAACTGTGGAAGCAGGCGCGTCAGGCACTCGAAGCGGCCGGCGCCGAAGTCATCGAGGTGGACTTTCCGCTGGTGTCCAACTGCGAAGGCGACCGCCCCGGCGCACCAACCGTGTTCAACCGTGGGCTGGTCTCAAAAGAGTTCCTTCATCATGAACTGTGGGATCTGACGGCCTGGGCTTTCGACGACTTCCTGCAAGCCAATGGCGACCCGAACCTCAATCGACTGGCTGACGTCGACGGCCCGCTGATTTTCCCTCACGACCCGGGCACCCTGCCCAACCGCGAGGGCGACCTGGTTGCCGGCATGGACGAATACGTGCGCATGGCCGAGCGCGGCATTACCCCGTGGGATCAGATCTCCACGGTGCCTGATGGCCTGCGCGGTTTGGAAAAAACACGAAAAATCGATCTCGAAGACTGGATGGATGCCTTGAAACTGGACGCGGTGATCTTCCCGACCGTGGCCGACGTCGCCCCGGCCAACGCCGATATCGACCCGCAAGCTGCGGATATCGCCTGGAGCAACGGCGTCTGGGTGGCCAACGGCAACCTCGCCATCCGCCACCTCGGCGTGCCCACCGTCACCGTGCCGATGGGCGTGATGGCCGATATCGGCATGCCCGCCGGCCTGACGTTTGCCGGCCGTGCCTATGACGACTCGGCACTGCTGCGCTTTGCGTCGGCGTTTGAGGCGACCGGTTCCAGGCGTCGGGTGCCTCCACGTACTCCGCCGCTGTCCGGCAAACGCTGAACAAAAAAAGCCCCGCCAACCCATAAGGGTGCGGGGCAAAGGAATTGGTTGGTTGCGGCCAACCAAAGGAGCAACTGCAACAACATCTGAAGCCGGGTGTTAAATGCATTCCTGCGCGACGCGTCCGAAACTGGAAGGCAAGTAGTGGGTGGCGAGCAACTGGCGCTCGTACACAAACACCTTGCCGCCGCCTGCGGACTTGTAAGCTTCGAGCACGTTGTCGGCGGAGATCTTGCTCGGCACCACGATCCGGTAACTGCGCTGGGTCTGTGAAACCGTCGGGTTCAGCGCACTGCCCTGCAACTTCGGCACGACACAACTGGCGTATTCGGCAGGTGTCTTGTGGGTCTGCAAGGTCAAAGTCGGGTTGTTCGGGGCCGAGGCACAACCGGCCAGGAACAATGTAGCGGTGGCGATCGCAGGCAAAAACAAAGAGCGCATGGAGTGCAATCCTGAAATAAAGTCTGGCTCATCAGGCAACGGTCGGGCTTCACGGGCGCTGACGTTGCGTTTCAATGGTGGCGATTGTCCCTGTTTGCGCGCTAAACAAGAACTTGCGTTTGGTGATGGTCACTATTACTTATAGCGATAGTTGCCTGCTTGAAGACTGAGCCACACTCAGTCCCAACTAATAAAGACTTTCGAGGATGATGCCGTGCGCACTTTTGACTTGATCCGCAGTGCAGTTCTGCCGGACTTTCACGACCGGGTAGCCGAATACCTGGTGGAATACGAAACCGAACTGGATCAAAACCCTCCCGGCTCCAAACGTTCCCGGGAAGCGGCATTGCAACTGCGCGGTTACCTGCGCGGCTTGAACACCACCCGCGTGCTGGGCATGGCGGACTGGGAGGAACTGGAGCGACGGGTCGTGGATACCTGGCTTGAATAACCGGCCCTGAGCTTCGCTGCACGATCCAGCACTTACATACAAGTGGCCGCCGGGGATTACGCGGATAGTGGACATCGCCATTTAACGTGGCGACCGACGTCATTCCACTAGACCCGAATCCCAAGGAGTTGCCATGAGCACGTTCCTCACCCAAGACGGCACCGAGATCTATTACAAGGACTGGGGCAGCGGCAAGCCCGTCCTGTTCAGTCACGGCTGGCCGCTGGATGCCGACATGTGGGAATACCAGATGGAATACCTGAGCAGCTGCGGCTATCGCACGATCGCATTCGATCGCCGGGGTTTCGGGCGTTCCGACCAGCCGTGGAATGGCTACGACTACGACACCTTCGCCGATGACATTGCCGGACTGATCAATCACCTGGATCTGCGCGACGTCACCCTGGTGGGCTTCTCCATGGGCGGCGGCGATGTCAGCCGCTACATCGCCCGCCACGGCAGCGAGCGTGTCGCTGGCCTGGTATTGCTGGGCGCGGTGACGCCGCTGTTTGGGCAGAAACCCGACTTCCCGCAAGGCGTCGAAAAAGGCGTGTTCGACGGGATCAAGGCCGGGCTTCTGAAGGATCGGGCGCAGTTCATCGCCGACTTCGCCAGCCCGTTCTATGGCACCAACCAGGGCCAGAAAGTCTCAGACGGCGTCCTGACACAAACCCTGAACATCGCGCTGCTGGCATCGCTCAAAGGCACCGTGGACTGTGTCACCGCGTTCTCGGAAACCGACTTCCGTCCGGACATGGCCAAAATCGATGTGCCGACGCTGGTCATTCACGGTGATGGCGACCAGATCGTACCGTTCGAAACCACCGGCAAAGCGGCCGCCGCGCAGATCAGCGGGGCTGAACTGAAGGTGTATGCAGGCGCACCCCACGGGTTCGCGGTGACGCACGCCGAGGCACTGAACGAGGATTTGCTGGCGTTTCTTCAGCGCTGAGGTTTAAGCCTGTACCAACGGGTTGTTCTTTTGGCCGGGGTTTTCCCGGCCTTTTTGTGTCCGGCTTATCCCTCATCCAGATCATCGGCCTTTGATCGGTCAGCCTTCTCTTTCGACTGCGCGTGAGCATCATCAACAGTCGGCACATTCCCCGCAGAATCACTTTCATGATCCCAGTCCGTCGCCGCATTCGGATCTTCATCGCGGCCCGCCGTTCCGATGACGCACCCGTCGTCATTCGGCTCGCCAAGGTTCTCTGTGGGCACATTGGTAATGCTGGATGGATGGCGTTTCATCGAGTCCTCCAAGGGCAAATCCATAGGACTTTGTTGGAAAGCCCCGAGGCGGCCGAGTGCCCAAAAAATGATGAACGGCACGCCGATGACCGACCAGTCAATTCACCGGAACCACCTCAAAATCGCCTGCGTCACTGACTGTAGGTTCGAGGTGCCTGATCACCTCGTTGATACCGCAAAGGAGATTTCCTTATGCCAGTCGATCTTAGCCGTTTGATGATAACCACCCCGGTTCCGACCTCCCCCACCAATCCCGTGGCGCTTGAGCTGATGGGTGATGACGCCCTGGCGCGTTTGCCCGACGTCATCAGCCGCTTGCCTGACGGTTCCGTGCGCTTCAGCGCGCCAACGCTCGGGGCCTCAAGCAAAAGTACGCACCGCACGCGATGCGAATGGAAGGAACCCGTTTACTGGACGCTCGAAAGCGCCGCCGTACACGTCAACCGCCAGCAAATGGTGCTCACACAGGTCAACGCTTTGCAAAAAGTGGTGATCGCGCAGATTCATGTGAAGGGCAACAACAACCCACCGGTGAAGGTGTTCTGGAACAAGGGCAAGATCAGTTGGGGGTTCCGCGTCAGTTTCAATGGCCTCGATCCCTCGAGTGTGACCATCGCCGACAAGGTGCCGCTGAACATGCCGTTCACTGTCGCGCTCAAGGTCACGTCTGCCGGCCAGGTAACGGTCGCCGTGACGCGCAACGGCTCAACCGTCGAAACGCTGCCCGCCCAACTCGACAACAGTTGGGCCGGACAGCGTTTCAATTTTCATGGCGGCGTCTATAACCAGATCGATTACACCACCAGCACCCCGACCACGGACGGGTCGGTGTGCATCATCAGCGACCTCACGCTAACCCATGGGCCCGCATGACTGAATGCCGGCGGGGGTTATTTGCTCTCGTCGGCCGCGTCTTTCTGCTGAACCTGTACCGAGGATTTGCTGCCGTCCGTGTTGTCTTTGGTTTCGTTGTCGGAATTATCGAAACAGCCGCCAAGCATTAACAGGCTACTCAGGGTCAGGGATACGTAGAGTCTTTTCATGTCGCTCTCCTTCCGGGGTTGAGTTTTTTTGCGATGGATTCAGTCCAAAAATTCGCGCCGCGCCTTGGCCAGCAATTCGATGACTTCCTCATCGCTCGTCTGGGTAAATTCTTGGTAATGCTCACCCACCGAATGAAACGGCGCAGGCGTGAACGGGCACACCAGATCGTCCACCAGTGGCCGGAGCATTTCCAGCGATTCCCAGGCCCCCACCGGCGCTACGAAGAGCAACCGCGCGGGCGTGGATTTAGCCAGCGCCGACAGCGCCGCCCGCGCCGTGCTGCCCGTTGCGACACCATCATCGACGACAACGACTTCACGTCCGCCAATTGGAATCGGCGGCACTTCGCCGCAATAGACTGCGCGCCGCCGGCGGATTTCCTTCAGTTGAACCTGTTTCTCAGCTTCGAACCATTCAGGCGTCACGTTAAGTTGATGCATCAATGCCTGATTGGCGACGCAGTGCGGATCGGCGCCATCGACGACCGCACCGATGCCGAATTCCTCGTTACCCGGCGCGCCGATCTTGCGCACCATTAACAAATCCAGCGGCGCATTCAATGCCTTGGCAATTTCATAAGCGACCGGCACACCGCCGCGTGGCAACGCGAGGATCAAGGGTGCTTCGTGGACGAGAGGGCGCAGCAGTTCGACAAGTCGCTGGCCAGCCTGACGACGATCTTTGAACACTGGAACTGACGAAAAATAATCGCTCATGCTCCTCACTCCAATCGATCAACACACGGGCTCTACTCGCCGGCGCGAGCTTAAGTCGCGGCGGACAGCGCCATCCAGACGGCCATGCCCACCATCATCAAGTTCTCGGTGAGTGAGACAAAACCCAGCGGCACATTACTGTCACCGCCGACGCAGGCACACTTGAGTTCTCGCTTATCGATGTAGACAGCCTTGAACACCGAATAAGCGCCGACCGCTCCCACGAAAAATGCCACTGGCGCCGCGAGCCAGGTCAGCATTGCGGCGATCATAAGAATGCCGGCAAGCGCCTCGGCGAACGGGTACACGTAAGCATAGCGAACCACTTTTTGCGCCAGCAGGTCGTAACCCAGGAACATGTTGGTGAAGCCTTCCAGATCGCGCAGTTTGAGCATGGCCAACAGGCACATGCTGAAGGCGATGAACCATTTGATCGCTTGCACCGTGAATAGCGTGCCGAACACAAATACACTGGTGGCCAGCGCCATCAACGCCGCCATGGCGAAGACTGCGATCACCGGTTTATAGCTCACGGCGTCGGAATCGGCGACGGGTTTGCCGACATGGCGCCGCAAATCGTCATAGCCACCGATGCGCTTGCCATCGATAAAGATTTGCGGTGTCGTGTCGACGTTCTGCTCCTTCATGTAAGCGTCGGTCTCTTGGCGGGTGCGCAGCCAATGGTCTTCCACGTCGAAGCCTTCACGCCTCAAAAGATCCCGCGCTTTCAGCCCGAACGGGCACAAGTGCTCCTTCATTACCATGCGATAGATCGCTGCCTGTTTGCTCATTCTCCTGCCCCATGTCAGTTCGAACGACCGCCGACAACCGAAAATCACCGCTCGCCACGCCCAGCCACTGCCTTGATCCGATCCGCCGTGCGCCTTGCGCTTTCGAATGTCGCGAATAGAATTACGACCGGTCAAAAAACAGCCGCGTTCCGTAAAATTCATCGGCGGTCGATCCACGCCGCAAGTCACCCCTTCGGAACCTGTCGCAGCCACTGTTCTCTACCGCATAACAATGCAGAGGGAGGCAGTCATGGCTACTTTGAGCGAAACCTTGAAAGCACACGCCGAACCGTTACCGGACATCGAGAGCGAAGCGTTTGCCGCCCTGTTCGATCGTTTCGGCGACGCCCAGGTCGTGCTGATCGGCGAAGCCAGCCACGGCACCCATGAGTTCTATCAGGCCCGCGCGGCCATCACCCGGCGGCTGATCACTGAGCACGGTTTCAGCGTGGTCGCGGTCGAAGCCGACTGGCCGGATGCCGACCAGATCGACCGCTGCGTCCGGCACCGCGCTAAAGGCGACTGGCATCAGCCGGCGTTCGAACGCTTCCCGACCTGGATGTGGCGCAACACCGATGTGCAGGCATTCGCACGCTGGCTGGCCGAGCACAACCAGGCCTTGGCGGAAGATCGGCGCGTCGAGTTTCGTGGGCTTGATGTGTACAGCCTGCGCAGTTCGATTCGTGAAGTGCTGGGGTATCTGGAAACTGCCGATCCGGCGATGGCCCGGGAAGCCCGACAACGCTACGCCTGCCTGACACCGTGGCACGACGACCCGGCGCTGTACGGCCACTTCACCGAACGCGGCGGAATGGCGACGTGCGAAGGCCCGGTACTTGAGCAGTTGCAAGCCTTGTTGAATCAGCGCCTGGCGTTGATGGGCAAGGACAGTGAAGCGCTGTTCAATGCCACGCAAAACGCCCGGGTCATTCACGCCGCCGAGCAGTATTACCGGGCGATGTACCGGGGCAACACGGCATCGTGGAACCTGCGCGACCGGCACATGTTCGAGACGCTGCAGGCTGTGCGCTCGCGCTCGGGGCGCCAGGCAAAAGCCATCGTCTGGGCGCACAACTCGCACATCGGCGATGCTCGGGCCACGCAGATGGGCGACGGCGGACAGCTGACCCTCGGTCAGTTGTGTCGCGAAGCCTGGGGCAATGACGTGGTGCTGATCGGCATGGGCACCGATTGCGGCACCGTCGCGGCCGCCAGCGATTGGGACGGCGAGATGCAGATCAAAAACGTGGTACCCGCCCTGCCCCGCAGCTGGGAGCGGGCCTTCGCCGAAACGGGCCATGCACAAGCGTTATATGAATGGCGTGACGATCAACATCAAACGTTGCGTTCAGCCTTGACCGGACGCTTGCTGGAGCGTGCCATCGGTGTGATTTATCGGCCGCAGACCGAGCGCCAGAGCCACTACTTCGAGGCGTCCCTGAGCGAGCAGTTCGATGCGTGGCTGTGGTTCGCCGAAACCAGCGCCGTCACGCCACTGGCGACCGCTCATTCGACCAGCCGTGAACAGGACACCTTTCCCTTCGGCACTTGAGCCGTTTTTGCCGGCACAAAAAATCAGGCCCCGCATTGAGCGGGGCCTGACGGGTCAAACGGCATCAAGACTTGCGTCCACCGCCGCCGCTACTGGAGCCGCCCTTTTTCCCGGCTTCAGATGCTTTTTGCTTGTCGTCGGCAAAGTTGCCGCGACCGCTGCCTTGTCCACCGCTGGAGCGGTTGCTGTCGCTGGTGTGATTCCCGCCCGAGGACTGTCCGCCTTTTTTACCGGCTTCGGACGCTTTTTGCGGGTCGTTGGCGAAGTTGCCTGAGTTCTTGTTGGTCATTTCCATTCACCTCTAGATTATTGACGAGCACGTTGGCTCGTTTAGTTGGGAGGGCGGTAAAAATTGAAAGTTGAATGAAAAAAGCCCTCATGCGACGAGCGGAATGGTGGGATTGGTTCCACAAATGTGCGCACTGAACGACCAGCGGAAGCGGGAATTTTTGCGCGTGCCGCCAGTCATTTTTAGAGTACGGAACAGGCCTTTCGAAACCACGACGGGAGCCACGGCAAATGACTGAGCACATCATCCATTTTCATTGCCAGATCGATCAGGGAACGACGGAACGCTTTCGCGACTGCTGCCTGGAAGCCATGGAACAGGGCGCAACCTCGCTTCTGCTGAACCTGTCCACCACCGGCGGCAGCACCAATTTCGGCTTCAGCCTCTATACCTTTCTCAAATCCTTGCCGGTGCCGCTGTGCGCGATCAACGCCGGTAACATCGAGTCGATGGGCATCATCATGTTTCTTGCGGCGGGCCGACGGATTACCTCGCCGCATTCACGCTTTCTGATTCACCCGATGAACTGGTATTTCGCGCAAAGCTCCGTCGATCACCAACGCTTGCGCGAATACCTGTCGAGCCTGGATAACGACCTCGCCCGCTACGTGCAGATCTACGCACTGGAAACCGCCGACGCGGCGAACAAGCTGGATATTTTTCATTGCCTGTCGGCGGAAGAGAAAGTCATCGCTGCTCACGAATCCCTGGCCTTCGGCATCGCCCATGAGATGAAGCAAATGGTCTTTGCTGAAGACGTGAAGCACTGGAAAGTCAGCGGCGGATGACACTAGGCGCCGGGATTAGTCACTTGGATGTAAATGCTCCACGCCCCCAACAGCAGCCAAAACGAGGCGAAGAGCCATGGCGTGCGCACCGAGAACAGCAAGGCCTTGCGATAACCCTTGTGGGTCGACTCAGTGGCGCTGAACAGCGGTGATTCATCGTAGGCCAGCCCCATGATCGGTTCGCTTCGCAACAGTTCGCTTTGCTTGAAGTACCAGTGGTCAATAATGTTGTAGGACGCGCGAATGCCCGGCCAGGCATTCAGCGTGCTGAGCAGCCCGAGCAGCGCCAGAAACGGCGGCACCACCAGCGTGAACAACTTGCCCCATTCGGGGTTGAGATTGGCCATGCACGATGCAAAGGCGATCACCAGAAACGATTGCGCGGTGAGATAGGCATCCGTCCGGTGGGCCAGAATGCTGGTCTCGTACTGAATCTCCCGTCGATAGAAATCCAGCCGTTCTTTCGGGGAACCGAACAGCTTGGCGTTGCGTTCCGTCAGTTCGGACTCATCCGGTGGCGATGTCAGAATTCTTGGCAAGACAGTGTCCTTGTCAGCAGTCGCGAAAGCAGCAAGGCATCGCCCAGTGCGGCGCCGCTGGCCGTGTTATCAAAAATACACCACGTCTCGATACACTCGATGGCAACCGCTTGCAGCGTCTGGGCCAAGGGTTCAATGCGTGGCAAATCGTAGGGGCTGTAATACATACGCGGCGAGCCGTGCAGGCGCCAGTAGCGCACCCCCGGCCAGCCTGTCGGCGAGGCATCGTTGCTGATGCGCGATGGATCGGCCGCCACTTGAGCGATGCGATGGGTGATCAGCAACGGCTGGGCGGCGAGCCAGGTTTCATGGCGCGGTTCGAACACCACGTGGCCGTCGAAACGCTGGCGCAGGGCGATAAGAAAATCTTCGGCGACCGGTTCTTCAAACATCAGCGATGGCGGCAGCTGCACCAGCAGACAGCCAAGACGCCGTTCCAGACCGGTGCATTGGCTTAAGAACTCATCGAGTAGCCCTTCGCAATGGTGCAAGCGTCGTTCGTGGGTAATCTGCTTGGGCACTTTGACGCTGAAGCGAAAGTCCTCCGGCACCGATTCCGCCCAGCGTGCATAAGTTTGACGGCGATGCGGGCGGTAGAACGAGCTGTTGATTTCGACGGCATTGAGCCCGGATGCGTAACGGTGCAAGTGCGTGCCTTCTGCGGCGAAGTCCGGCCAGTATTCACGTCCAAGACTCCAGCCCGCACAGCCAATATGAATTCGTTGATTCAAAACAAAACCCGGCCGGCCTCACGCATGAAAATCTCGACGGTCTTCTCACCGATGCCTTCGAACCCTTCCAGGCGTTTTTCAAAATCCTTGCGATCGGCGCTCGCCTCCACGATGTTTTTCACCTTGCCACCGTATTCGTCGTTGAGCTTGACCGCCAAGGCATGCAAGCGGTCGGCGGTGGTTTCGTCGTAACGCACGTAATGCGCCTCGCCGAGCATGGCTACCAGTTCACGGTGGGTGGAGTTGGCGAGCTTGCGCGGTGTATCGCGTTGATGCTTATCGACGATGACCCGATAGGCTTCGGCGGCAATGTCGGCCTGAATGCGCTTGCCCATGAGAAAACTGGCGATCAACCATTTGAACAGCCCCTCTTCCTGAGCGGAGTCGAGGCTGATGTGCAAGTCGTCGGCGCTGATGGTTTTGTTCATTGCGATCTTCCGCTGATCAACCGACTTTGTCGTTGCCCTGCTCCGGGGTTTCGATGCCAGGCTCGGACTCGCCGGTTTTTGGCTTGGACGAGTCGTTGTCGTCATGCGGGTAGCCGGGCATGCCATGGGCGTCATCGGGGGTCTGTTGATTGTCACGGTTGGCGTCGTTCATGATCGGTCTCCTTTTACTGTCTGAACTGGTTTGGAGACACCGGCGGCGCCCGAGTGCAGCGCAATCGACGAATGGCGCGCGGGTCAACGGGTCAACTGCTCCCCGAGAATGAACAGCGCCATGATCCCCAGCCAGCACAGGTACAACCAGCCGAACACCCTCACCCAGCCCCGGTGGCGTACCAATCCCAGCCAGAAGACCAACACCAGAACAAACTGGGTGCAGGCGGCTATGAGAATCACCACATTGCGCAGCGACCATTCACTTTCGGCGACGCACAGTTGCAACACCAGCAACAGCAGCAACCCCGCATACATGCGCCACGCCGATGCCTGCACCATGTCAGCGTCCTACCAGATACAGCGTGGGAAACAGCAGCAGCCAAATGGCATCGACCAAGTGCCAATACAACCCGGTCATTTCCAGCCGACTGTCTCGGGCACGGCGCGGCAAGTCGCCGTATTTCAGGCGCCAGCTCAGCCCCAGTACCAAGACGACCGCCACCAGCACGTGCACGCCATGCAACACCGTGGCGAAGAAATAGACGTTCATGAACAGCTTGGAGGCCGGCTGTGCCAGCGGTGACATCGCGGTGAAACCGGGCAGCACGCCTTCGCGGTATTCCAGAAAATACTCAAGGCCTTTGAAACCCAGAAACAACCCACCCAGCCCTGCCGCACCGAGCAAGAGCACAAGTTGGCGGCGCTGTTGCCGGCGCCCGTCAGCGTTCAGGGCAAGGGTCATCAGCAAACTGCTGGTCACCAGAATCACCGTATTCATTGCCGCCAGGCGATCATGCAAACCGCTGACCGCCGCCGCCACGCCGTCGGGGTGCTGCCAGCGGTAGAACCAGGCAATCATGATCAGGCTGCCGAACATCATCGCTTCGCTGGCGAGGAACAACCACATGCCCAGCCGTGCCGCCTCGCGCTGTTGCGCCCAGGCCACGAACGGTTCGACCGGTTTCTCCTCAGAGCGGGTCACGGCGGGCCTCCGGCGAATAGTCGTAGGCTTCGAAGTCAACCGTCACCGGCGCTTCGAAATTGTGCGCCGGTGGCGGCGATGGCACCCGCCATTCCAGGCCGGCGGCTTCCCACGGGTTCATTGGCGCGCGCTCGCCCCAGCGCAGTGAACCGAGCAGGTAGAAAAACGGCAGCACATAGGCCAGCGCCAGAATCGATGCACCGGCCGAGGACAACACGTTGAGAAATTGCAGATCCGGATCGTAGCTGTGGTAACGCCGGGGCATGCCCAGATAGCCGAGCAAAAATTGCGGAAAAAACGTGAGGTTGAAGCCGCAGAAAATCAGGATCGCGGTGATCTTGCCCCACAGTTGCGAATACATCCGCCCAGTGATCTTTGGCCACCAGAAATGCAGCGCGCCGAAATAGCCGGCCACGGCAGCGCCGACCATGATGTAGTGAAAATGCGCGACCACGAAGTAGGTGTCATGGGCGTGCAGATCCGCCGCCAACAGCGCCAGAAACAACCCGGTGACGCCGCCGACAATGAACAGGCCGATAAAGGTCAGCGCAAACAGAAACGGCGCATGAATCGTCAGGTCGCTCTTGTACAGCGTCGCGCTCCAGTTGTAGGCCTTAATCGCCGAAGGGATCGACACCAGAAAACTCAACAGAGAAAACACCAGGCTGGCGTACATCGACTGTCCGGCGACGAACATGTGATGCCCCCAGACGAGAAAACCGATCAGCGCAATCGCCACGCTCGACCACGCCACAAAGCGATAGCCGAAGATGCGCTTGTGCCCCGACGCCGTGATCAATTCACTGATCACGCCCATGGCCGGCAGGATCATGATGTACACCGCCGGATGGCTGTAGAACCAGAACAAGTGCTGAAACAGCAATGGATCGCCGCCCAGATTGGGGTCGAATACGCCGATGTTGAACAAATGCTCGGCGGCCACCAACAGCAAGGTGATCGCCAGCACCGGCGTGGCCAATACCAGAATGATCGACGTGGCGTACATCGACCAGATGAACAGCGGCATGCGCATCCAGGTCATGCCCGGCGCGCGCAACGTGTGCACGGTGACGATGATGTTGATGCCGGTGAAGATCGAGGAAAACCCGGCAATGAATACGCCGCAGATCACCGCCACCACATGGCCGTTGCTGAACATCGTCGACAGCGGCGTATAGAACGTCCAGCCGGTGTCAACGCCGCCGAGCAGCAGCGCGAGCAGCGTGAACAGGCCACCGCCGACCAACAGATACCAACTGAACAGGTTCAGGCGCGGGAACGCCATGTCCCGGGCGCCGATCATGATTGGCACGAGAAAGTTGCCGAACACGCTGGGAATCGACGGGATCAGAAAGAACCAGACCATGATCACGCCGTGCAAGGTGAATGCGCGGTTGTAGCCGTCGGCCGTGAGCAGATCGCCCTCGGGGGTGACCAGTTCGATGCGAATCAGGCTCGCCGCCAGTCCACCGGCGAAGAAGAAAAACGTCACGGTGATCATGTACAGCACGGCGATGCGCTTGTGATCCCGGGTCAGGAACCACGACAGCAGGCCTTGGCGGTGCAGATAACTCGGTGCGCTCATTTCGTCTCCCCGTTTGCGTCCGCCGGCAATGAGCGCAGGTACGCGACCAGGCGCTGCACGGCTTCTTCATCCAACAGATTGCTGTAGGTCGGCATGATCGGCAGGTAGCCGGCGACCAGGTGTTTTTGTGGCAGCAGGATGCTTTCGCGCAGGTAGCCATCATCGGCGGTCACTTGACTGCCATCGGCGAGCTTCACCGAGCGGTTGAACACGCCGGCCAGCGACGGCGCGTTGCCGGAACCGTGGCAACTGTCGCAGCCGTACTGGCGGTACAGGGTTTCGCCCTGGCTGATCATATCGGAGGCGCTGCCGTTTTCCGCCAGCCAGCGTTCGTAGTCGCCGGGATCAAGCACCACCAGCCGCGCCAGCATCGCCGCGTGATCGGTGCCACAGTATTCGGCGCAATACACTTCATAAGTGCCCGCGTGTTCGGCCTGGAACCAAAGCATCGTGTAGCGGCCCGGCAATACGTCCTGTTTGATGCGCAGGCTGGGGAAAAACAGGCTGTGGATCACGTCTTCGGAAATCATCGTCAGCTTCACCGGCCGCCGCGCCGGGACGTGCAACGTGTTGATCTCGCGCTGGCCGCCCTGATGCTGGAATTTCCACATCCACTGCCGGGCCGTCACCTGCATTTCCAGGGCATCGGCCGGTGGCGTGCGGGCAATGAAAAACAGCCGCGCGGAAAACGTGAACACCACCAGCGAGCCAATGAACGGCAGGATGATCCACGCCAGCTCCACCGGCAGATTGCTGCGCGGGCGGTGATCACGATCCGCCGGGCGCCCGCGTCGGTAGCGCCAGATGAAGATCCACAACGCCACAAACACCGGCACCACGAACAGCGCCATCATCCCGGTGAAACCGATGACCAGCCAATCCACCGACACCGCGTAGTCCGAAGCCTGGGCGGGCCACAAACGCAGGAAATGCTCGTTCATGACAGCCTCCGCCGATCACGGCGCACGGCCAGAAAAATGAACAGACCGAGCACCGCGACGGTTGCCACGCCCGCCACTTGCAGTAACACGATGATCCGGCTGCTGTAGGTGCCGGTCTGCGGGTCGTAATGGAAACACAGGAGCAAGAGCTGTTCCTTCAGCGCACCCAGTTTGCCCAGCCCGGCTTCGGTCAGGCCAAGGCGCAAGTCATCGGACTGATACCCGAGGCCGTAGAGCCAGCGTGAAAGGCGTCCATCACCGGTCAACACCGCGACCGCCGAACTGTGGGCGTATTGCTGCTGTTTGTCGTCGAATTGGTAGCCAAAACCCAGCGAACGCGCCAATGCCTGACTCGCTGCGGCGTCGCCGGTCAGCAGATGCAGGCCCGGCTCATTGGCGAGCGCCGGCCAGTGCTGGCTGAGCTTCGCCAGCTCTTCGCGTGCGGCAGTGACGTCTTCGCGGGGATCGAAACTGAAGGCGATCACCTGAAAATCCCGGCCGATGCGATACGGCTGATTGGCCAATTGACTGAACAACGTCGAAAGCGCCGCGCCGCAGACATTCGGGCAACGAAAGTACAACGGCACCAGCACCGTCGGCTGGCCGTTGAGCAATTCGCCGATGCGAACCGGCTGGCCGTGCTGATCGGTGAATCGTGTGTTCACCGCCACCCGTTGGCCGACCTGCGCGGTGTCGATGCCAGCGGCCGCAAACGGGTCGAACGGTTGCGCGGCAAGCGCCTGCAGCGACGTCAATCCGATCAAAAATACAATAGCCGGCAAACGTTCAAGGCCCATGCCCGCCCTCCCCGTCATTCGGCCAGCCGCGCTCCAGCAACACCTGTTGCGCCTGATCCAGCGGTAGATGAACGATGCGCTGCTCACGGTTGACCCAGCCAAAACTGTCGAGATGTATGCGCTGAAGGGCGATCTGGCGGTTGCCCTCCTCGCGGGGCCGGGCTTGCAGTCGCGGTTCGGGCGGCAGCAGTCGCTCACGTTCCAGGTTGCTCAAGGGCGGCTGATGGGATTGCGCAGCCTGTTGATGGCTGATCAACCACCAGGCGATGCCGGTCAGGCACAGCAACACCGCCGCAAACAGCAGCGCGACGATGGCCCAGACCTTGCCGCTGTCGACCCGATTGGCTTCGTAGCCGCGTTGCGTGTCAGGTTTCATGGCGCCTCCTCTGCCAATGCCAGCGCCACCAGGCCCACAGACCGATGCCATAAACGCTCTGGCACAACAGCGCGATGGCGCCGGTGCCCAGGCTTAATTGCGGGAATATCGACGGCAGGCTGAGCCAGATCGATTCGACTGTGCCCAGCAACAGAATAGCTGCGCAGCCCCAAACCAGAACCCGTGACCGCGCGCCCCACGGGGATGCCAATGCCGGCAGACAGACGACCTGCCCCGCGACCAACACCGCACCGGGCACGACCCACGCGCCTTGGCGGCGTACGCGATACCAGACGGTTTCGTGGGGCAGATCCACCGACCAGATGATCAAAAACTGCATGAACTGCACATACATCCAGAACGCCAGCGCGCTGACCAGCAAACCGCGCAACACCCGGCACTGCGCGTCCGACAGCGGTACAAGATTCCAGCACAGCACGCACAACCCGGCGAAGGCCAAGCCGTCGAGCAACTGCCGGGCGATCAACAGCAGGCCAAACAGGCTGGACATGAAGTCCGCCTGCAACGACATCAGCCAATCCACCGCCGCAAGGCTCGCGACCACGGCGTACACGATCAGGCCCATCGCGCAGCGTTCCGGCCGTTGCGTCCAGCGTTGCAAGGCAAAGAAGATTCCGGCGTAGGCCACACTGCGCAAGGCGAAGCACCATGGCGACAACCACAGCCCGCGAAACCCCGGCGTGTCGGCGCGAAACCATGGATACAGCCACGCCATCGTCAGCAGAACCGGCAGCAGCATTGGCAGCAGTAATATCAGCGCGGTGCGGCCCAAACGGCTGCCCGGTGCGAGCAACACTTGCCAGCGACCGCTGATCAGCGGCGTCAGCAAGCCGAGCAACAGACAGCCCAAGGCGATGTTGCTGGCATTGACCGCCGCCGCCAGCGCGCCCGCTCCGACCTGCGCCGGTTGCCAGACGCCCAGGGCCGCCATCGCCACTACGCCGAGGCCGAAAGCTGCCGACAGGCGCGTCATTGCTGGCCCTCCTCGAATGCCTGGCGCAGCGTTGCTGGCAGGCTGTCCAGCGAGGCGTGCTGACTCAACTGCAACACCCGCACATGGGCGACGATGGCCCAGCGTTGCGCGGGGGGAATGCGTGATGCGTAACCGGCCATCAGGCCTTTGCCGTCGGCGATGACCTGCATCAATTGCGCGTCGGTGGCATCCAGCACACGGCGATCGATAAAGTCCGGCGGCGACGGGAAACCACGACCGATCACCAGACCATCGCCATGCCCGCTCTGGCCGTGGCAAGGCGTGCAGAAAGCTTGATAACCCGCTTCGCCCTCGGCCAGCAGCCTTTGAGTCATTGGCGGGCGTTGTGCAACGGTGGCTTCGCGCGCCAATTGCCCGCGCGCGACCGTGCCGGACGGTGGATGACGGCTGCTCAAACCGTTCTCGTACAACGCGCCGGGGCGTTGTTCCTGAATCTTCGCCTGACGCGACATGTCATCGCAGCCGCTGCACAGCACCGCGATCGACAACGCCCAGGCCCAGCGTTTCATGACCTGACCTCATGCACGGCGACCGCGCACTGCCCCAGCCAGTCGCGTGTGGCTTTTGCGTCGAACAGCGGATCGTCGGCGGCGATGAACAGGAAAAAGCCGTCGTCACTGGCCTGCGCGAAACGCTGGATATTGAACAGCGGATGATGCAAACGCGGCAGACGGCTGCCGATCAGCATCGCCAGCACCGCCGCCAGCGCCGCACCGACCACGGCAAACAGGAAGGTCACCACCATGAATGACGGCAGCGCGATCAACGGTCGGCCACCGACATTGAGCGGATAGGCGAGCACCGAGCCGATCTGCATCACCAGCGCCAGCACGATGCCGATCACCGCGCCGACGCAGGCCATGTGCGGCACGCGGCGGGCGTGGGTGGCGAGGATCGGTTCGAAGGCTTCCAGCGCAAACGGCGCAAAAGCCTCCAGCCGCCGATAGCCAATGACCCAGGCGTGCAAACTGGCGTCCACCAGCGGCTGCGGTGCATCGAATTCGGCGAGCAGTCCGAGAGAGTCAGACATCGCGGCGCTCCTCATGCAGCGCTTGCTTGACCTCGAACGCCGAGACCATGGGCACATAGCGCAAAAACAGGCTGTAGGGCACCAGAAACACGCCGAAACTGCCGACGAACAGCGACCAGTCCCACAGCGTCGGGCTGTAACCGCTCCAGCTCGACACGAGAAAATCCCGGGTCTGCGGCGGGATCAGCAACATGAAACGCTCGGCCCACATGCCCACCAGCACCGCCAGCGCCACCAGCGCGATCACGCCCGGGCGCTGGCGCAGCGAGCGCCACCACAACGCCTGCAACACGCCGACGTTGCAGACAATCGCCAGCCAGAAACTCCAGGCATGCGGCCCGCTGAGGCGCGTCAGCAGAATCTCGATCTCGTGGGCATCGCCGCTGTAGAACGGCATGAACAGATCGGCCAGATAACCGTAAGCCGTCAGCCAACCGGTGGCGAGCAACAGCCGACCGAGCATGTCGAGGTGACGCAAGGTGATGAGCGCTTCGATGCACAGCAGCCAGCGCACAAAAATCGCCAGCAATGCCACCAGGGCAAACCCGGAAAACACCGCGCCGGCGACGAAATACGGCGGAAACAGCGTCGAATGCCAACCGCTTTGCGGGCCCATGGTCAGCAAAAACGAGTAGCCGCTGGACACCGCGAACACCAAAGGAATCGCCAGAATCGCCAGCACTCGCGTCGTGCGCCGCCACAACGCCCAATGCCGCTGCGAGCCGCGCCAGCCCAACGCCAGCAAGCCGTACAACCTTTGCGCCATGGGCTTTTGCGCACGATCGCGCGCTGTGGCGAAATCCGGAATCGCGCCGACGGCGAGGAACAGAATCGACACCGTCAGGTACGACAGGATTGCGAACATGTCCCACGCCGTAGGGCTCTTGAACTGCGGCCACAGGCCCATTTCATTCGGGTACGGCATCGTCCAGTAGAACAGCCACGGCCGCCCCAGGTGCAGAATCGGGTACAGCGCGGCGCAGATCACCGCCATCAGCGTCATCAGTTCCGCCAGACGATTGAGGCTGTGCCGCCATGGCCGTTCGACCAGCAACAGCAGCGCGGAAATGAACGTCCCGGCGTGACCGATGCCCAGCCACCAGATGTAGTTGAGAATGCCGAAGCCCCAATGCACCGGCTGATTGTTGCCCCACAGGCCGACGCCGTTGCCGAGCAACACGGCGGCAGAACCGATATAAATCAGCAACAAAGCAACGCCGACGCCGAACATCCAGCGCCATGCCCCGCGCCGAGGCAGTTGCCGCAACGGCCCGAAGACCAGCCGCGAGACTTGCTGGTCGCTCAAGTCCCTCGGCAAGAAATGCCCGGTGTCGTGCAGCAGCGGCTCAGGTTTCATCGCCGCCCTCCGCTTCTTCGATCCGCGCCAGATAGGTGGTGCGTGGCCGCGTGCCGAGCGCTTCGAGCAGGCGGTAATGGCGGGGATCGCGGCGGTCGTGGCTCACGGCGCTGTCAGGGTCGGCGATGTTGCCGAAGCGAATGGCCTGGCTCGGGCAGGTTTGCTGGCACGCGGTGACCACGGTCGACGGATCGAAATCCGCTGCATTTTGTTTATCGTCGATCCGGGCGGCGCTGATTCGCTGTACGCAGTACGTACACTTTTCCATGACGCCACGGCTGCGCACGGTCACATCGGGATTGCGCTGGGCCTGGATCGACGGCGTGGCATCGGCGCTCCAGTCGAGCCAATTGAAACGCCGCACTTTGTACGGGCAATACGAAGCGCATGTGCGCGTGCCGATGCAGCGGTTGTAGACCATCTGATTCAAGCCGTCGCGGCTGTGCACCGTGGCGTTCACCGGGCAACCGGTTTCGCACGGCGCCTGTTCGCAGTGCATGCACGGCAAGGGTTGAAAACGCGAGCGTGGTGCGTCCAGCGAGCCCTGGTAATAATGGTCGATGCGCAGCCAGTGCATGTTGCGCCCGTTGGCCACTTGCTCGGCGCCGACCACGGCGATGTTGTTTTCCGCCTGGCACGCGGTGACGCAGGCGTTGCAACCGGTGCAGACATCCAGATCGATGACCATGCCCCATTGCGGGCCGCTGCTCTTGACCTCGCTGTAGAGCGAGACCGGAATTTGCGCGGTCGGCAATTGCGGCGACTCACGTGATACCACGCGAATGGGCGGATCCTCGTCGTCCGGCAACTGGTGATGGGTTTGCGTCGCTGCCAACATGTGCCGCTCACCGCTGGGCCTCACCGACGCGCTGACCGCCAAGGCTTGCAGCGGCCGCACCGCGTGACCCAAACCGTCGCCGACCCGTCCGGCGTGACTGCGTCCGTAGCCGCAATACAACGCGATCACCTGATCGGCCTGTCCCGGCTCGACCCACGCCGCGCCGCGCAACAACTGCCCCGGCAACGCGACTTCGACCCCGTCGCCGTTGCGCACGCCGATTTGCTCAGCGAGGCGCGGCGGCAGACCGACCACGTTTGTCCAGGTCAGGGTGCTGATGGGTTTGGGTAACTCCTGAAGCCAGCCGAGATTGGCGAAACGTCCATCCCACACGCACGGATCCGGACGTATCACGGCTTCCAGGCCTTCGGGGTCGGGCAGATTGACCGCGACGCTGGCGGCTGGCGGTACATCCACCGTTGCAGCGGCCGATTCAATCCAGCCATCGCTCAACGCCTGGCGCCATTGCTTCTGCGGCACATGCGCCCAGGTGCTGCGCACGTGATCCAGCGCATCGCTTTCGCCCGCCGTCAGCAACAGGCCGAGTACCTGATGCAGGGTTCGGGTCGAGTACATCGGCTCGATCAGCGGTTGCACGATGCACGCACTGCCGTCCGCCGCGCGGGCATCGCTCCAGCCGTCGAGCGGGTGATTGAGCGGCAAGTGCCAATGACACTGCGCGGCGCTTTCGTCGTAATAAAGGCCAGCGTGCAGGCGCAACGGGACTTTCTGGATCAGGCTCTCCAGGCCCAGTTCCGGCGGCGCGCTGTAGAGTGGATTGCAATCGAGCAGCCATAACTGGCTGACGTTGCCGGCGCTCAAATGTCGATTGAGTTGCTCCAGCGACTCCCAGACCTGCCCGGGCTCGTAGCCGAGCAACGAAGTTTTTTGCCACTCCATCGTCTGGCCATAGGCGTCCAGACGCTGATTGAGCCGCAGCACTTGCGCCTGCACATCCGCCGCCGCTTGCTTGTTCACGCAGATCAGGCCGCGACCGGGATGCGCCTTGAGCGCGGTCGCGGCGGCGTTGACCCACTCCAGCTGGAGAGCACTGAGGCGTGGGCGATCCCTGTCGTCTCCGCCCAATGCCTGGCTGAGCGCCAGCAGCAGATCCGGCACCCGTGACGGCGCGATTGCCAACCGTCGCGAGGCGGCGGCGCCGGTCAGCGTCGGCACACTTTCGGCGACGAACGACAACGCTGCGCCCTGACCCTTTGCCGCTTGCCGCCGGCGTTCGGCCCAACCGCGCTGCAATGGCGTTTGCCGGGGGCCGCTGCCCAGCGGATCGTCTTCCAGACACACCAGCACTTCGGCGTTTTCCAGACGGCGGCGCGCCTCCAGCGGTTGGCCGAACACGTGGCCGCTGACGTTGAGCGCTTGCGTCTCGGCGAACGGTTCGCCGTGGTAGAAGCGTGCCTGCGGCCAGCGCTGGCGCAGTTCATCGAACTGGCGGCCGAGGGTCGGCGAGCTGCTCGCACCGCAGACAATGTGCAAACCGTTGCCCTGCTGGCTGTCGAGCGCGAGCAACTGCCGGGCCAGCGCGGCGCGCACCTGATCCCAACTGCTTTCGCGGCCCTTGAAGCGCGGCGCCTGGGAGCGATCCGGGTCGTAGAGTTGCAGGATCGCCGCTTGGGTAAAGGCATCGCAGGCGCCGCCGGACATTGGATGTTGCGGGTTGCCTTCGAGTTTGATCGGCCGCCCCGCCACGGTTTTGCCGAGCACCGGTTGGGCAACGCCGCAAAACGGGATTGCTGTGGCGTACCAGCTGGCGATACCGGGAGTCAGTTGCGGCGCCTGGTGAATCGCCGGCACCGCCTCTTCCGGGGCTTTGCCGCATGCGGCGAGTCCGGCCATGGCCATGGATGCCGCCATCAATTGCAGGAACCTGCGCCGATCCATCAGCGGCGCCGCGCCGGGAAATTCCGCGTCGATCAGCGCCTGACCTTGCGGTGTGTTGGCCAGTGCTTCAAGTCCGCGCCAATACGCCGGGCCCTTAAGTCCGGCGAGTTGTTCACGCAGCGCGGCGAAATCGACGGGTGCGCTCATCGATGGCAGATTCCACAATCGGTCAATCCTTGCGTGTCGATGCGCCGCTCTTTCATCAGCCGTTCGCCGAGCACTCGGCGATCTTCGTCGGTGTGCCAGCGCATCTGCGTCACTTGATCGCGAGGTCGCAAGTGCGGTGCCGGATCGCGGTGACAAGCCACGCACTGGCCCATGCTCAACGGCTCGGCCTTGTACATCAGTTGCATCCGATCCACCTGACCGTGGCATTCGCTGCAACCGACGCCCGCGTTGACATGCACGCCGTGATGGAAATACACGTAATCCGGCAACTCGACCACGCGCTGCCAGTGCAAGGGTTGCCGGTCACGCAGGCTTTTGCGCAGCGGTTCAAGCACTTCGGCGTTTTTCCAGATTTGCGAATGGCAGGTCATGCAGGTTTCAGTGGGCGGCAGGCTGGCCATCGCGGAAGACTCCACAGAACTGTGGCAATAACGGCAATCGATTTTCAGCTCACCGGCATGGTGCGCATGACTGAACGGCAACGGCTGTTCGATCACCCACTGGCGACCTGTCCGGTAATCGGTGCGATCCAGAGTCAGTACCACCAGCAAGCCTCCCCCAAGACCGACGAACAACGTCAGCAGCCCCAGGCGCAGCCAGGTATCGGCCGAGCGGCTGAAAATCTGCGCCATTGCCGGTTTCCAAATGTTGTTGTCCTTAATGCTTATGTCTGCGGCGGCGTGCAGGAGTTCTGATTTTTTGCTCGTTCATCAACAACGGGCCATTCGTCCGGCGAGTTTTGCATCGGATAAAACCTTTGGATTTGCCTGAACCTCCACTGCTTACCACTCACACTTCAACTCATGACGAGGTGAATGATGAAAGCTGTCGTATTTCATGGCGTGGGCGATATCCGCCTGGACGATGTCGCCGACCCGCAAATCGAACAACCCACCGATGCCGTTGTCAGGATTACCGCGTCCGCCATCTGCGGCACGGATCTGCACTTCATTCGCGGCAGTGTGCCGGACATGCAACCGGGGACGATTCTCGGCCACGAAGCCGTCGGCATTGTCGAAGCGCTGGGCGAGGATGTGCGCAACCTGAACGTCGGTGATCGGGTCATCATTCCCTCGACCATCGCCTGTGGTAATTGCTCGTACTGTCGGGCCGGGTATTTCGCCCAGTGCGACGTGGTCAATCCGAACGGCAAAGGGGCCGGTACGTCGTTCTTCGGCGGGCCCAAGGGCACTGGGCCATTCAATGGGCTGCAAGCGGAAAAGGCGCGCATTCCCTACGCACACATCGGCCTGATCAAGATTCCGCCGGCCATCAGCGATGACCAGGCCATTGCCATGTCCGATATCTTTCCCACGGCCTGGTTTGGCGCGGAAATGGCCGAGATCAAGGATGGCGACAGCGTTGCGGTGTTCGGCTGCGGGCCAGTGGGGTTGTTTGCTATTGTCAGCGCGAAACTGATGGGCGCCGGTCGGGTATTGGCGATTGACGGGCTACCGGATCGACTGGAACGTGCCCGCGAGCTGGGCGCCGAGTGCATCGATTTCGAGAAGGAAGATCCGGTGCAGACGCTCAAGCGGCTGACCGACAACATCGGCGTCGACCGCGCCATCGATGCGGTAGGGATTGACGCCAACCACGCCCACCATGGCCACGCCACGCCATCGCAATGGCAACCGGGGGACGCGCCCCATCAAGCGCTGCAATGGGCCATCGAAGGGTTGGCCAAGGCCGGCACGTTGTCGATCATCGGCGTCTATCCGCCGGGTTTCGACACCTTTCCCATCGGTGCGGCAATGAACAAGAACCTGACCCTCAACATGGGCAACTGCCACCACCGCAAGTACATCCCGAAACTGATCGAAATGACCCTCGCCGGGCGCGTCGATCCAGCGAAAGTGCTCACCCAGAAAGAACCGCTGACCGACGCCATCGAAGCGTTCAAGGCGTTCGATCGACATGAACGCGGCTGGATCAAGGTCAAACTGCTGCCAGGCGCGTAAACGCCATGACCACTGTGCAGGAGCTGCCGCAGGCTGCGATCTTTGATCTGGCCGTTAAAAAATCAACAGCAAAGATCGCAGCCTGCGGCAGCGCCTAGAGGGGTTCGCGGTGTGCGCGGATATTGGCGGCTGGAGTTGCGGGGCTCAGCATCCCGGCCTATGTTCCTTGCATGCCATTGACGCGATTGACCGCGATAAATCACCGCAGTGAGGTGACACCATGTCGAAGGATTCCCGCCCCGCCGTACTCGGTCTGATCGGCAATACGCCGCTGGTGCGTGTCAGCCGATTCGATACCGGACCGTGCACGCTGTTTCTCAAACTTGAATCGCAAAACCCGGGTGGTTCGATCAAGGATCGCATCGGCCTGGCGATGATTGACGCTGCCGAACGCGACGGTCGCCTGCAACCCGGCGGTACCATCGTCGAAGCCACCGCCGGCAACACCGGCCTGGGTCTGGCGCTCGTCGGCCGAGCCAAAGGTTATCGCGTGATACTGGTGGTGCCGGACAAGATGTCCACCGAAAAAGTCCTGCACTTGAAGGCCATGGGCGCCGAGGTGCACATCACTCGATCCGATGTCGGCAAGGGCCATCCCGAGTATTACCAGGACGTCGCCGCACGGCTGGCGAAAGACATTCCCGATGCGTTTTTCGCCGACCAGTTCAACAACCCTGCCAATCCACTGGCCCACGAATGCAGCACCGCGCCGGAGATCTGGGCGCAGACCGAACATGATCTGGACGCCATCGTCGTCGGCGTCGGTTCGGCCGGCACGCTGACCGGTCTGACCCGATTTTTCCAGCGCGTGCAGCCGGAGCTGGAAATGGTGCTGGCCGACCCCGTCGGTTCGGTGATGGCCGAATACAGCCGCAGCGGCCACCTCGGCACCGCCGGATCCTGGGCGGTGGAAGGCATTGGCGAAGATTTCATTCCATCCATCGCCGACCTCTCCAGCGTGCGCCACGCCTACTCGATCAGTGACGAAGAAAGCTTCGATCACGCCCGCCAACTGCTGCGCGCCGAAGGGATTCTCGGCGGCTCGTCCACGGGCACCCTTTTCGCTGCCGCGCTGCGTTATTGCCGGGAACAGACCGAGCCGAAACGGGTTGTGAGTTTCGTCTGCGACACCGGCACGCGCTATCTGTCGAAGGTTTACAACGACCAGTGGATGACCGATCAGGGCTTGCTTGCTCGCAAGGGTTATGGCGATTTGCGTGACCTGATTGCCCGCCGTTTCGAGGATGGCCGGGTGATCAGCGTCGGCCCGGACGACACCCTGATGACCGCGTTCCAGCGCATGCGCCTGGCCGACGTTTCGCAGTTGCCGGTGCTGGTGGATGGCCAACGGTTGGTGGGGGTGATCGACGAGTCGGATATCCTGCTCGGCGTGCATGAAGACGCCGCCCACTTCAGCAAACCGGTGGCCGGCGCGATGACCGACAAATTGCAGACCCTGGCGCCCGACGCCGGGCTGGCGGAACTGGAAAAAGTCCTTGACCGGGGCCTTGTGGCGATCATTGCCGACACGACCGGTTTCCATGGCCTGATCACACGGGTCGACATGCTCAATCAACTGCGGAGATCCCTGACATGAGTCAGTCCGACCACAACGACCGGCCCCAGGCCTTCGCCACCCGCGTGATCCACGCCGGGCAGGAACCGGATCCGTCCACGGGCGCCTTGATGCCGCCGATCTACGCCAATTCCACCTATTTGCAACAGAGCCCCGGCGTACACAAAGGCCTGGATTACGGGCGTTCGCACAACCCGACGCGGTTTGCCCTGGAACGTTGCGTGGCGGATCTTGAAGGTGGCACCCGCGCCTTCGCGTTCGCCTCGGGTCTGGCGACGATTTCCACGGTGCTTGAATTGCTCGACGCCGGTTCGCATATCGTGTCCGGCAATGATTTGTATGGCGGCACATTTCGGCTGTTCGACAAGGTGCGCCAGCGCAGCGCCGGGCATCGCTTCAGTTTTGTCGACCTGACTGACCTGTCGGCCTTCGAGGCGGCGTTGCAGGACGACACGCGGATGGTCATGGTCGAGACGCCGACCAATCCCCTGCTGAGCCTGGCCGATCTGGCCGGCATCGCACGTATCTGCCGCGCACGCGGGATCATCTGCGTGGCCGACAATACGTTCGCCAGCCCATGGATTCAAAGGCCGCTGGAACTGGGCTTCGACATCGTCCTGCACTCGACCACCAAGTATTTGAACGGCCACTCCGACGTGATCGGCGGCATCGCCGTGGTCGGGCAGAACACTGAACTGGCCGAACGGCTAGGCTTTTTGCAGAACGCCGTGGGTGCGATCAGCGGGCCGTTCGATGCGTTTCTCACCTTGCGCGGCGTAAAAACACTGGCTTTGCGCATGGAGCGGCATTGCAGCAATGCTCTCAATTTGGCGCAATGGCTGGAAAAACAGCCGCAGGTCACGCGGGTCTACTACCCCGGCTTGCCGTCGCACCCGCAGCACGAACTGGCCCGCACACAAATGCGCGGTTTCGGCGGGATGATCTCCATCGACCTGAACAGCGACCTCGCCGGCGCCCGCCGCTTTCTGGAAAACGTGAAAATCTTCGCGTTGGCCGAAAGCCTCGGCGGCGTCGAAAGCCTGATCGAGCACCCGGCAATCATGACCCACGCCACCATTCCGGCAGAAACCCGCGCGCAACTGGGCATTGGCGACGGATTGGTGCGTCTGTCGGTCGGCGTTGAGGATGTCGAGGACTTGCGCGCCGACCTTGCGCAGGCACTGGCCTCGATCTGAGGAGCCTTCCTGTGCACCGCGTTCCAATTCGAGAGCTGGAACGCGGAGCGTCCCTAGAGGCATTCCCACGCGGAGCATGGGAACGAGAAGGTGCCAGGCGTGCGGACAACAGAAACGACAAAGCCCGCACAATGCGGGCTCTGACGCCTGTAGCTTGAAGCTATGTTCGAGTAGGCGGCCAGTGCTGGTATCTGGCTTACAAGCTTTATCGGGACTCCCACAGATCAGGCAATGTGCTCTGCTGCTTCACACGGCATAAGGGCTGGATCTCAGCGCGGAGATCTTTCTAACCGTGTACCCTTCGGAGCGCGCCCCACGCTCGCTTGCTATCCGCTTGCGCATCAGTCTGCGTCTTCGCCTACCTTTAAAAGCCTAGCAAACCCCGGAAAATTTGCCGCCGGGTTTTTAGACTGATTTCCTTCCTGCACGGCCGTTCAAGGAAGCTAAACGCCTAATGCCGAACGGTCGTCTACTCGACGGGTGAACGCGAAATAGCCATCTATACTCATCCAGTTTTCTGTCTGTGAGCCTTGCAAACATCGACACTCGTGCGCTTGTCCGCGCGCGTGCCAATCGCCAATTTGCTTGAACCGAATCAGCGCACCACGCCTCATTCAAGGGTGGCTGACGGGTCGTGGAGAAGATGATGAAACACAAGCTTTTGTCAGGCGTTCTATTTGCGCTGGCGACAACCGTCGTCGTGCCTGGAGTTTGGGCCGCCGAGGCGCGAGCGGTGGCGGCCGATGGGTCGGATCGTGTCGACGCTGGGGCTGTGGCCGCTGACGGTTCGGATCGGGTCGGCGCTGGGGCCGTGGCGGCTGACGGTTCGGATCGCGTCGGCGCTGGGGCCGTGGCCGCTGACGGTTCAGACCGCGTCGGCGCTGGGGCCGTGGCGGCTGACGGTTCGGATCGCGTCGGCGCTGGGGCCGTGGCCGCTGACGGTTCAGACCGCGTCGGCGCTGGGGCCGTGGCCGCTGACGGTTCAGACCGCGTCGGCGCTGGGGCCGTGGCCGCTGACGGTTCAGACCGCGTCGGCGCTGGGGCCGTGGCCGCTGACGGTTCAGACCGCGTCGGCG
>NZ_WKEQ01000015.1 GCF_021605415.1 Pseudomonas syringae | reverse complement strand
CCCCACGACACAGTCGCGATACATCGCCCCCGCTTAATGGCCACACCCGAGCAAGCCAAGGCCTGCTTCGGCATTAGCCCATAACGTGGTTGCGTCGTGCGACCCAGGAGAATGTAAATGTCCCGTACTTCTACCCTCGGCAAAAAATCCATTGGCTTGCTCGGCGCCGCACTGGCCGGCGGCCTGATGTTGTCCGGTTCGGTATTCGCCGCCCAGCCGCTGGCTCAGGGCTATACCGTCGCCTCAGCCGAAACTTCAGTGAAAACGCCGGAAGGCAAATGCGGTGAGGGTAAATGTGGCGATGCTTCGATGGCCAAGACAGACAGCGACGGCGACGGCAAGGTCTCGCGCGCCGAGTTTCTGAAGGTCGCACCCAAGTCAGACTTCGACAAGATCGACACCAACCATGACGGCTTCATCGATGAGCAAGAGGCGTACAACAACGTCAAAGCCAACTTCGAAGCCAACGGCAAGAAAATGCCCAAGGGTTTGTTTGAACACCTAAAGGACCAGGACGGCGCGTAAACGCCTGACGAACGAGCCGCGTTTCTCCTACGAGAAACGCGGTTTTTTTGCGCCCGCCAATTACAGCTGGAAGCGCCGTACCATGCCTTGCAATGCATTGGCCAGTTGCGACAGTTCGTGGCTCGAGGCGCTGGTCTGATTGGCTCCGGTGGCGGATCGCACCGACAGATCGCGAATGTTTACCAGATTGCGATCGACTTCCCGCGCCACTTGCGCCTGTTCCTCGGCAGCGCTGGCGATCACCAGATTGCGCTCGTGGATCTGTTGCACCGAGGCCGTAATGGTTAGCAGCGCTTCACCGGCACGCTCGGCCAATGCCAGCGTCGATGCTGCACGTGAGGCACTCGCCTGCATCGAGTCCAGCGCTAGAGTCGAACCGTTGCGCATGCCTTGCACCATCTGCTCGATTTCCTGCGTCGATTGCTGCGTGCGTCCCGCCAGCGCCCGTACTTCGTCGGCCACCACGGCAAAACCGCGTCCACTCTCCCCGGCCCGCGCCGCTTCGATGGCGGCGTTGAGCGCCAGCAGGTTGGTCTGCTCGGCGATTGCACGGATCACATCCAGCACCTTGCCGATGTCCTGAGACTGATTGGCCAACGACTGCACCAGCGTTTCGGTGCGCTGCACATCACTGGCCAACGCATTGATGGCATTGGCGGTTTCGCTGACCCGCTCTTGCCCCAGATGCGCCGATTCGCTGGACTGGCGCGTCGCATCGGAGGTCGACACCGCATTGCGGGCCACTTCTTCCACAGCGGTGGTCATCTCGTTGACGGCGGTGGCGGCCTGTTCGATTTCGTTGTTTTGCTGTTGCAGGCCCTGAGTGCTGTCGAGGGTCACCGCGTTGAGCTCGTCGGCCGCCGTGGCCAATTGCGTGGCCGAGCCGCTGATGCCTTGCAGGGTTTCACGCAGATTTTTCTGCATGGCCGCCAGGGCCTTGAGCAAGCGGCTGACTTCGTCGTTGCCATGAGTTTCGATGGGCCGGGTCAGATCGCCCCGTGCGACGTGTTCCGCAGCATCCACGGCAGAGGTCAGCGGACGCACGATGCTTCGCGTCAGCAACATCGCCAGCGCCACGGTTGCCAGTGCGGCAAGGGCAATGAACAAGCTGACGATGGTGCGCGAGGTTTCGTAATGGGCGGCGGACTTCTGGCTTTCAGCAGCAACCTGTTTGGTGAACAGACCTGCCAGATCGCTGAGTTGTTTGCCGGAACCGTCGACCACGGTTTTCATGTCGACCAGCAACAGTTTGGTCAGCTCGTCACGCTTGCCTTGTTCGGCGAGGGTGAAGGATTGCGCGATGCCGGCGCGGTACGCCGTGAAAGTCTTTTTGAACTGCTCGTACAACTGTTGGCCTTCCGGGGTGGTGACCAGTTTGTCGTAGGCGGCGATTTTTCCGCTCAGTTCTTTGTCGCGGGTGTCCATCTGGCTGCGGTAAGTGGCGATGTTCTTCGGATCCTGATCCAGCGCCATGCGCAGGGAAATCGTGCGGATGCGCAGCATGATTTCGCGAATCTCGTCGCCACCGCGAATACTCGGCAGCCATTGCTGCTCAACCTTGACCTCACTGTCGCGGATGCTCGACATCTGACCCAGCGCGAAAATCCCGAGTAACGCCACCAACATCGCGATCAAGGCAAAACCCAGAGCGGCCCGTGGGGCGATATTCAATTGACGAAGCAACATGACGGACGCCCTTTTTTCTTGTATTGGCTGAATTAGACGGGGCGTTGTCGTGGCAGGCCCCTTTCTCGTTAGCGGGCTATCGGCCAGTTGTACGACGACTTGATAGGCAGGGCTTTTGCGAAGACAAAAAAAATCCCCGTATCTTTCGATACGAGGATTTTCAATATGGTCGGGGTAAGGGGATTCGAACTCCTGACATCCTGCTCCCAAAGCAGGCGCGCTACCGGACTGCGCTATACCCCGGTAAAAAAAAGGCGACCTATCAAAGATCGCCTTCTTCGATCAGCGCTTTTGGCCTCTGATCTTAAGATTCGATCCCAGTGTTAACTGGTTTCAAAAATGGTGGGTCGTGTGGGATTCGAACCTACGACCAATTGGTTAAAAGCCAACTGCTCTACCAACTGAGCTAACGACCCAAAAATGGTCGGGGTAAGGGGATTCGAACTCCTGACATCCTGCTCCCAAAGCAGGCGCGCTACCGGACTGCGCTATACCCCGGTTTGAAATTGGCTCCGTGACCAGGACTCGAACCTGGGACCCAATGATTAACAGTCATTTGCTCTACCGACTGAGCTATCACGGAACTACATATTTCAATTTACAACGGTGAAACTTGCAGCTTTCAGACCCTGTTCGCATCGCTGCGTTCGTGTGTCTGAGGCGCGCTATTCTACAACCTAGAACACCTCTGTCAACCCCCTAAATCGCTTTCAAGTTAATGATTTGCAACTTATTTCAGATTCCTGCCCAGTGCGCTGAAACCTTGCGGGTGACTGACTGCGGGGCGCACTTTACAAGCCTTTTCCTTTGAGTTCAACAACCTGACGAAAAAAAGGCCTCGCAATGCGAGGCCTTTGTTAATTCACCGCTAACACGACCTAGTTGAAAACAATCTCGTCGTTCGTAACGGTGCCGGTAACTGTCTCGCCGGGCAAGAAGCCACCCGAAAGGATCAACTGCGCCAACGGGTTCTCGATCCAACGCTGGATCGCCCGTTTCAGCGGCCGCGCGCCATAAACAGGGTCGTAGCCGACGGCAATCAGCTTGTCCATCGCTTCCGGACTCAGCTCCAGTTTCAGCTCGCGCTCAGCCAGACGACTGCGCAGACGGCCCAACTGAATCTCGGTGATGCCGGCGATCTGATCCCGTGCCAGAGGCTCGAAGATCACTACTTCGTCGACGCGGTTGATGAACTCCGGCCGGAAGTGACTGGTCAGCGCATCCATCACCGCTGCGCGCTGGGCTTCACGGTCGCCGACCAGCTCCTGGATCTGTACCGATCCGAGGTTCGAGGTCATGACGATCACGGTGTTGCGGAAGTCCACCGTACGGCCATGGCTGTCGGTCAGGCGTCCATCTTCCAGCACTTGCAGGAGGATGTTGAACACATCCGGGTGCGCCTTCTCGACTTCGTCCAGCAGGATCACCGAGTAAGGCTTGCGCCGTACTGCTTCGGTCAGGTAACCGCCCTCTTCATAGCCGACATATCCTGGTGGCGCACCGATCAGACGGGCCACGGAATGTTTCTCCATGAACTCGGACATATCGATCCGCACCATTGCCTCTTCGGTATCAAAGAGGAATTCGGCCAGCGCCTTGCACAGCTCGGTTTTACCAACACCGGTCGGGCCGAGGAACATGAACGAGCCGCTCGGACGGTTCGGGTCGGACAGCCCGGCACGGGAACGCCGTACTGCGTTGGCGACCGCGACCACGGCTTCTTCCTGACCGATCACCCGTTTGTGCAACAGGCTTTCCATCTTCATCAGCTTGTCGCGCTCGCCTTCGAGCATTTTCGACACCGGAATGCCAGTCCATTTCGACACGACTTCAGCGATTTCCTCTTCAGTCACCTTGCTGCGCAACAACTGATTCTCAGGCTTGCCGTGCTGATCGACCATTTGCAGACTGCGTTCCAGATCCGGGATCACCCCGTATTGCAACTCGGCCATGCGGTTCAGGTCGCCTTTACGGCGCGCGGCTTCCAGCTCCTGACGGGACTGTTCGATTTTCTGCTGAATTTGTGCAGAACCTTGAACCTCGGCTTTTTCCGAGTTCCAGATTTCTTCCAGATCCGAATACTCACGCTCCAGGCGGACGATTTCTTCCTGAAGTTTTTCCAGGCGTTTCATCGCCGCTTCATCGCTTTCTTTCTTCAGCGCCTGGGATTCGACCTTGAGCTGAATCAAGCGACGCTCAAGACGATCCAGTACTTCCGGTTTGGAGTCGATTTCCATACGGATGCGACTCGCAGCCTCGTCGATCAGGTCGATCGCTTTGTCCGGCAGTTGCCGATCGGTGATGTAGCGATGGCTGAGCTTGGCCGCGGCGATGATCGCACCGTCGGTGATCGCTACTTTGTGGTGGACTTCGTAGCGCTCTTTCAGGCCACGCAGAATCGCGATGGTGTCTTCTTCGCTCGGCTCGTCCACCAGGACTTTCTGGAAGCGCCGTTCGAGGGCCGCGTCCTTCTCTATATATTGGCGGTACTCGTTGAGCGTGGTCGCGCCGACGCAGTGCAATTCGCCACGGGCCAACGCAGGCTTGAGCATGTTGCCCGCATCCATCGAGCCTTCGCCTTTACCGGCGCCGACCATGGTGTGCAATTCGTCGATGAACAGAATGATCTGCCCTTCCTGCTTCGACAGCTCATTGAGCAAGCCTTTCAGGCGCTCTTCGAACTCACCGCGATACTTGGCGCCAGCGATCAACGCCCCCATATCCAGCGACAGCAAGCGTTTACCGCGCAGGCCATCCGGCACTTCGCCGTTAATGATGCGCTGCGCCAGGCCTTCAGCGATGGCGGTTTTACCGACGCCAGGCTCACCGATCAGCACCGGGTTGTTCTTGGTGCGACGTTGCAGAACCTGAATGGTGCGACGGATTTCGTCGTCACGGCCGATCACCGGGTCGAGCTTGCCCTCTTCGGCGCGCTTGGTCAGGTCGACAGTGTATTTATCCAGCGCCTGACGCGATTCTTCGTGATTGGCGTCATTAACGGCTTCGCCCCCGCGCAGGTTATTGATCGCGTTTTCCAGGGCTTTTTTGCTCACACCCTGGCCGAGCAGCAACTTGCCGAGTTTGCTGTTCTCGTCCATGGCCGCGAGCAGCACCAGTTCGCTGGAGATGAACTGGTCGCCCTTCTGCTGGGCCAGACGATCCGCCTGATTGAGCAGACGCGCCAGATCCTGCGACATATTGACGTCGCCGGTCGGGTTCTGGATTTTCGGCAGTTGATCGAGCTCTTTGGTCAGCTCTTTGCGCAGACTGTTGACGTCAAAGCCTGTCTGCATCAGCAGCGGTTTGATCGAACCACCCTGCTGCTCAAGCATGGCCTGCATCAAATGCGCGGGCTCGATGCCGGGATGATCGTGGCCGACAGCCAGGGATTGGGCGTCGGACAACGCCAACTGTAATTTGCTGGTTAAACGGTCTATACGCATGGGTCACCTTCCTTTTGAGCAGGCCGGACCTATAAAAACCGTCCTGAATAAAGAAACCTGCCAGATACCGCTATAGATGCGGTCGATTCTGCAAGATTCAAGCGTCAGCGGGTTGATGCAGATCAGTCAGTCTAGCGGGTGATCCAGATAAGGGAGGCAAAGCGACCGGTGCGTGAAGCACGACGGTAAGAAAAGAAGCGCGGATCGGTCACGGTGCAGAAACCGCCACCATAAACAGCAGTGATGCCACGAACCGCCAGACGCAGGCGCGCCAGCTCGTAGATGTCGGCCATGTATTTGCCGGCGTTGTCGCTGGGCACGAAGGCTTTCGCGGCTTCGGGCAACTGATTGATGAAGACTTCCCGCACCTCGGGGCCGACTTCGAAGGCTTTTGGGCCGATGGCAGGGCCGAGCCAGACCAGCACCTCTTGCGGCGCTACATCCAGACTGTCCAGCGTGGCTTCAAGCACGCCGGCCGCCAATCCACGCCAACCGGCATGGGCAGCGGCAACGCGAGTGCCGGCGCGGTCGCAAAACAGCGCAGGCAGACAATCCGCGGTCATTGCCGCACAAGCAACACCCGGCGTTGACGTCCAGCTGGCATCAGCGGTCGCAACCACGGCGGGATCCGCATGCGCCACGGCAATGCCGTGAACCTGCTGCAACCAGGCTGGCTGTATGGAGAAATAATCGGTCAGCCGCCGACGGTTTTCGGCCACTGCTTCGGGCTGATCCTCGACATGATCGCCGAGGTTGAGGCTGTCGAACGGCGCCAGGCTGACGCCGCCCTCGCGGGTGGTGACACAGGCTTTGACGCTGGCCGGCGCAGGCCAGTCCGGCGTCAGCCAGTTCATCCGACGAATGCCTCGCGATCCTGCTTGAGCAGGGTCAGCAGCCAGACGAAGTCTTCCGGCAACGGCGATTCCCAGCTCATGCGCTCACCGGTGGTCGGATGTTCCAGCTCAAGGAAACGCGCGTGCAGGGCCTGACGCGGGAAGTTCTTGAGGGTTTCGACCATGTTCAGGTTGGCCGCCGGCGGGATGCGGAAACGACCACCGTATGCCGGATCGCCGACCAACGGGAAGTTGATGTGGGCCATGTGCACACGGATCTGGTGAGTACGACCGGTTTCCAGTTTCACCCGCACATGCGTGTGCGAACGGAAACGCTCCAGCACGCGATAGTGGCTGACGGCAGGCTTGCCACCCTCCATCACCGCCATACGCTGGCGCTGCTGGCCATGACGACCGATCGGCGCGTTGATCTTGCCGCCAGCCGTCACCACACCGATCACGATGCACTCGTAGATGCGGCTCACGCTGCGGCTTTGCAGCTGCGTGACCAGTTTGGTCTGTGCCTGGATGGTCTTGGCGACCACCATCAGACCGGTGGTGTCCTTGTCCAGGCGATGCACGATACCGGCGCGCGGAACATTGACGATGTCCGGCACGTGGTGCAGCAAGGCGTTGAGCAAGGTGCCATCGGCGTGACCGGCAGCCGGGTGAACCACCAGGCCCGCAGGCTTGTTGATCACCAGGATGTCGTCGTCTTCATAGACGATGTCGAGTTCGATGTCCTGGGCGATCCATTCGCCCTGGGCTTCTTGCTCGGCGGTCAGTTCAAGCACGGCGCCGCCATGAACAATGTCGCGCGGGCGAATGACCGCCCCGTCCACAGTCAGGAGGCCGTCTTTGATCCAGGCGGAAAGGCGCGAGCGCGAGTGCTCGGCGAAGAGTTGGGCGGCGACTTGATCGAGGCGTTGGCCGCCCAATTCGGACGGCACCTCTGCGCGAAGTTCAATTTTCTCGGACATGCTCTGACTGGCGTCGGCACAGCTTTTGGTTTCGGCTGCGCGCTTGTGGTTAAATACGGCGTCTTTTGCCCCGAGGCTTTTCAACGGGGCGCTCATCATAACAGGACGGCCCCGCCCAAGACAGCGGCCGTCATAGGGACGCAAGCCGCCATGCAAGTGAAACACCTGCTGCTGATCGCCATCCTCGCATTGACCGCTGCTTGCTCATCGAAGGAAGTCGTCGACGAAAACCTGAGCGAATCCGAGCTGTACCAGCAGGCTCAGACCGATCTGGACAACAACAGCTATACCAGCGCCACCGCCAAGCTGAAGGCTCTGGAATCGCGTTATCCGTTCGGGCGCTACGCCGACCAGGCGCAGCTGGAGCTGATCTACGCCAACTACAAGAACGCCGAGCCGGAAGCTGCAAAGTCCGCCGCCGAGCGTTTCATCCGTCTGCATCCGCAGCACCCGAACGTGGATTATGCCTACTACCTCAAGGGCCTGACCTCGTTCGACCAGGACGTCGGCCTGCTGGCGCGCTTCCTGCCGCTGGACATGACCAAGCGTGACCCGGGTGCCGCCCGCGACTCGTATAACGAGTTCGCGCAGCTGACCAGCCGCTACCCGAACAGCCGCTACGCGCCGGACGCCAAGCAGCGCATGATCTACCTGCGCAACCTGCTGGCGGCTTACGAAATCCACGTGGCCGACTACTACTTGACCCGTCAAGCCTATGTGGCCGCCGCCAACCGTGGTCGTTACGTCGTCGAAAACTTCCAGGAAACCCCATCGGTCGGCGACGGACTGGCGGTGATGACCGAGGCCTATCAGCGTCTGCACCTGGACGAACTGGCAGCCACCAGCCTGGAAACCCTGAAGCTTAACTACCCGAATCACCCGAGCCTGCAAGACGGCCAATTCGTGCCGTCGGTCGATGAAGCCGACAACCGTTCGTTCCTGAGCAAGGCAACCCTCGGCCTGATCGAATCCCGTCCGCCGCTGCCGCCGGGTGAGACCCGCGCCAACCAGGACGTGCAGAAGCAGTTCCAGGAAGCGAAAGACGCGATCCCGAACGAGCTGAAGCCCAAAGACGAGAACGGCGACGTGATCGAAGAGCCTGAGCCGGAATCGACCGACACTGACCGCTCGTGGTTCAGCTACATGACCTTCGGCGTGTTCGACTGACACACCGGGTTATGAAAAAGGGAGATCTGCGGATCTCCCTTTTTTATGGCCGCCGTTCAAATAGGCTGTGCGCTGCGCAAGGCCTTGGCTAAACTGCCGATTCATTCGTCACAAAGCCGCCCATCATGCTTCGATTACTGTTCTGGATCGCCCTGATTGCCGCCGCCTTCTGGCTGTGGCGCAAATTCAAGGCCCCTGCCGCCCCTTCCCAACCCTCGCGCGACCAGGACGCCGCACCGATGGTGCGTTGCGCTCATTGCGGGGTGCATTTGCCGCGCGACCGCGCACTGAATCTTCAAAAACAGTGGTATTGCAGCCAGGCTCACCTTGAGCAAGGCCCAGGTTCCAGTGATCGCTGAGGCCGCCAACGCCGACAGCAAACAAGCCCAGCGACTGCTGCGCCTTTATCACCTTTACCGTTTGAGCGTCGGCATCACCCTGGTGCTGCTCATCTCCAGCGACATGGACAACCGCCTGCTGACGTCGGCCAACGATGACTTGCTGCGCAGCGGCAGCTGGTTGTATCTGGTGCTGAACATTCTACTGGTGGTGTTCCTCGAGAACACCCGACGACCGGCGCAGCTGTTTTGTCTGGCGCTGGTCGACGTGTTGCTGCTGTGCGGGCTGTTTTATGCCGCCGGTGGCGTTGGCAGCGCGATTGGCCATTTGCTCATCGTTTCCGTGGCCATCAGCAATACCCTCCTGCGACGCAGCATCGGGCTATCGATCGCGGCCATCGGTGCACTCGGCATCGTCGGCCTGACTTTTCTGCTGGGTCTGAATCACGCGCTGAGCGCCAATGATTACTTGCAGGCCGGTACGCTCGGCGCGCTGTGTTTCGCCGCGTCATTGTTGGTGCAAGGCCTGACGCGGCGCCTTGAGGTCAGCGAAAATCTGGCTGAGCAGCGCGCCAGCGAAGTCGTCGGGCTCGAAGCCCTCAATGCCTTGATCCTGCAACGCATGCGCACCGGCATTCTGGTGCTCGACGAGCAACGCCGCGTTCAACTCGCCAACCACAGCGCCCTCGCCCTGTTTGGCCGACAGACACTGGAAGGGCAGCGGATCGATGACCACTCACCGGAACTGGTCGAACGCTTGCAACTGTGGTTGAGCAACTCAACCTTGCGCCCGCAGAGCCTTAAGATCCCCGGCAACGGCATCGAGCTGCAACCCAACTTCATCGCCCTGGATCAAAGTCCCAACCAGCAGACACTGGTGTTCCTCGAAGATCTCGCGCAAATCGCCCAGCAAGCCCAGCAACTTAAACTTGCCGCACTGGGACGCCTGACCGCCGGCATCGCCCATGAAATCCGCAACCCACTGGGTGCTATCAGTCACGCCGCGCAGTTGCTGCAGGAATCAGAGGAACTCGATAGCGCGGATCGGCGTCTGACTCAGATCATTCAAGATCACTCCCAGCGCATGAACCGAATCATCGAAAACGTCCTGCAACTGTCCCGCCGCCCGCACAGCGCACCGCAAAGACTGGATCTATTGCCGTGGCTGGAACGTTTTGTCGAGGAAAGCCGAGAACACGCCACTGACCGGCAAACAATCCATGTACGAGCCGAGCCGGGCGACTTCCGCACGTTGATGGATCCCAACCAATTGACGCAGATTCTCGATAATCTGCTGCGCAACGGCTGGCGTCACAGTGCCCTGCTGCACGATCAGGCCGAAGTCTGGCTAACGCTGTTTATCGACGCCGAAAGTCAGCTGGCCGTACTCGAAGTGCTGGATAACGGCCCCGGCGTGCCCCTTGATCAGCAGTCGCACCTGTTTGAACCGTTCTTCACCACCAGCAGCCAAGGCACGGGCCTTGGGCTGTATCTGTCCCGTGAGCTGTGCGAAAGCAACCAAGCGCGCCTAGACTTTAAATCACGCCAAGGCGGCGGCTGCTTTCGCATCACTTTTGCTCACGGACGGAAACACAGTTGAATACAAGCTCACGGCAAAAGATCCTCATCGTCGACGACGAACCGGACATCCGCGAACTCCTGGAAATTACCCTGGGCCGGATGAAGCTCGACACCTTCAGCGCACGCAATGTCAGCGAAGCTCACGCGTTGCTCAAGCGCGAAACCTTCGATCTTTGCCTGACCGATATGCGCCTGCCAGACGGCACGGGGCTTGAACTGGTGCAGCACATCCAGCAACGTTACTCACAACTGCCGGTCGCCATGATCACCGCTTATGGCAGCCTTGAAACGGCGATCAACGCCCTCAAGGCCGGCGCTTTCGATTTCCTCACCAAACCGGTCGACCTCACGCGTTTGCGTGAACTGGTCGGCACGGCCTTGCGAATGCCGGCAAGCGGTGGCGTGGCGACCTCGATTGAACGCCGTCTGCTCGGCGACTCAGTGCCGATGCGCAACTTGCGCAAACAAATCGACAAACTCGCCCGCAGCCAGGCGCCGGTGTACATCAGCGGCGAATCCGGCAGCGGCAAGGAGCGCGTTGCCCGCTTGATTCACGAACAGGGCCCGCGCGCCAGCCAGCCGTTCGTGCCGGTGAACTGTGGGGCGATTCCTTCGGAGCTGATGGAAAGCGAGTTTTTCGGCCACCGCAAAGGCAGTTTCAGCGGGGCGGTGGAAGACAAGCCTGGGCTATTTCAAGCGGCGCAGGGCGGTACGCTGTTTCTCGATGAGGTGGCAGACTTGCCGCTGTCCATGCAGGTCAAATTGCTGCGAGCGATTCAGGAAAAAGCCGTGCGCAGCGTCGGAGGCCAGCAGGAAACCGTCGTCGATGTGCGCATCCTCTGCGCGACGCACAAGGATCTTGAAGGCGAAGTCGCCGCCGAGCGCTTTCGCCAGGACTTGTATTACCGGCTCAACGTGATCGAACTGCGCGTGCCTTCGCTGCGCGAGCGTCGCGATGACATCGAAGTGCTGGCCGCGCACATACTCAAACGACTGGCCAACGGCAGCGGCGACACCGCCGCCCGCCTGCATCCGCAAGCCCTCGAAACCCTGAAAAACTATCGTTTTCCGGGCAATGTCCGGGAGCTGGAGAACGTGCTGGAGCGGGCGCACACCCTGTGCGAGAACGGTTTGATCGAAGCTGAAGATTTGCGGTTGAGCGAAGGCAATTGCACGGCGGATTCGGGCGTGCCGGATCTGACGCAGATCGACAATCTGGAAGACTACCTGGAAAGCGTTGAACGCAAGTTGATTCTTCAGGCACTGGAAGAGACACGCTGGAATCGCACGGCGGCGGCGCAGCGGTTGAGTTTGTCGTTTCGGTCGATGCGTTACAGACTGAAAAAGCTCGGTCTGGATTGAGGGCCCCATCGCTGGCAAGCCAGCTCCCACAGGTTTTGTGTTGAACACACGTCCTGTGGGAGCTGGCTTGCCAGCGATGGCGATCTGAAAGCACTACATAAACAGGTTAGATCCTGCCCTCGGGGGCATACGGTGCCGGATCAATGATCGGCGCACGCCCCAACATCACATCGGCAAACAATTGACATGACGCGGGCGCCAGCACCAACCCGTTACGGTAATGCCCGCAATTGAGCCACAAGCCAGCAAACCCCGGCACGCGCCCGATATACGGAATGCCTTCCGGCGATCCCGGGCGCAATCCGGCCCAATGCCCCACCACCTCGGCATCTGCCAATGCCGGCAACAATTCAAGTGCCGAAGCCTTCAGGCTTTCCAGCGCCGTATCCGTCGGCGTTTTGTCGAAGCCTTCATGTTCCAGCGTGCTGCCGATCAAAATGTGCCCGTCGCGACGCGGTATCGCATAACGCCCTTTGGCGAGCACCATGCTCGGCAGGAAATCCGCCGCGCATTTATACAAAATCATCTGCCCTTTCACCGGTTCTACGGGCAACGTCAAATCCAGTGTCTTCAGCAAATCGCCGCTCCAGGCGCCGGCCGTCAGCACAACCTGGTCACCGGCAATCACGCCATCAGCGGTTTGCACGCCGACAATTTTTTCGCCCTCACGTACAAATCCGCTCACTTCGCAGTGCTCATGAATCGTCACATTCGGCAGCGCCAGCAAAGCGGACTTCAGCGATTTCACCAGACGCGGATTGCGCACATTGGCGACGTCGGCCATGTAGATCGCCCGGGAAAATCCACCGCCCAACACCGGCACGGCATCGCGCGCCGTCGAGATATCCACAGCTCGCAGCGGACGATTCTCCCGTGCTGCCCAGGCCAGCGCTTCAGCTTCGTCATCCAGATCCAGCCAATACAGGCCGGTGGTGTGCACCTCGGGGTCGACACCGGTGGCGGCGAACAGACGCTCGCCGAGCTGTGGATAAAAATCCTGCGACCAGTGCGCCAGTGCCGTCACCGCCGGGCTGTAGCGCCACGGATACAACGGAGAAACGATACCGCCGCCCGCCCAGGACGATTCCTGCCCAACGTTCGAACGATCCAGCAGCACGACGCTGCTCACTTCGGAGGCGAGATTATAGGCGGTGAGCAGGCCAATCACCCCGCCACCGACAATCACCACTTGCTGTTGCCTGGTCATGTTTGGTCCAACCGTAAAAAAGACAGTGGGCGCAAAAGGCGCCCGAACAGGAATGGCTCAGCGGCCCCAGCAATTCTTGGTGGTCAGGCCGGTGGTTGCGTTGTTCATGCTTCTGACGCCGGTGTTGGTCAGGGTGAAGTCGCCGCATTTGTCGGTCGCCATTGCCGAACCGGACTTGCGGGTCGCGGTCAGCAGAAAAGTCTGGTCGGTGAGCGTCGGGGTGATCGTGTAGAAATCCGTCCCCGCGCTCAATCCGGTGGCATTGGTATAGACATTGTTCCGGGTGTAGTAACGCTCGAGAATCTGCGCCTGCTCGGACAACACGCTCACCACTTCGGCGCGGCGGCCCTTCTTGATGTATTCGGTGAGGCTCGGGTAGCCGATGGTGATGATGATTCCGATGATCGCAATCACGATCATGATTTCGATCAGGGTGAAGCCCCGGTTGGATCTGCGCATGCCTCGACTCTCGCTTACTGAATTTGCCGCCACATGATACGGCGACTGCCGCCGCCGCCCTTTTCCACAAGCGTGGTGATGTTGCTGTTGGTTTCGGTCACCAGCTTGCCCTTGCCGCCATTGACGATGGCGTTCAGTGTCGGGATGCCGCCAGTGAAAACCACGCCGCTGGAGATCGTGTCGCTGGTATCGACCACGCCATCGTTGTTGGTATCGAGTACCGCATAGTTGAGCATCTTACCGTTGAACGCATCGAGTTCGATCAATTTGCCGGTGCCAAAACTGGAACAGGGATCGGTGGTATCGACGATGGCCGTGGTAAACACGATTCGCCCCAGCACGAGGCTGGCCTGGTTGATCACCCGCTCGCCGGTCAGCACGTTGTTATAAATCAGCGGCAAATACCAGCCCTTCTCGCCGGGATACGTCGTGTCATTCTGAGTGGTGGTGACGAACTGCCCGGTACTGCCGGAGAACACGCCGGTAAGCGCCTGCGCCTGCAAACTGCTGACGGTAATCTGCCCTGAGCCGCCGTCGGCATCCCATATCGAATAAAAGGCCTGCAGATCCTTGTTGGTCTTGTCGGCGGTTTCGTTGAACTTGCCCGTGCCGAAAAATATCTGCTTGCCGCCCACTGAGTTGTCCGCCAGCAGCGGTTGCGCAGTGATTGGCTGAGTCGCGCCACCCGGCGCGGTGAACAGCGGCTTGCCGGAAAAGGCTAGGCCCCAGCTGTCCGTCGACGTTGCACTGAGGTCGAATTTCCACAACCGTCCTTTCAAGTCACCGCCATAGGCGGCTTGCACCACGTTCTGTGAGTTAACCCGCAATTTCACCGACGAGAGCCCATTGGTGGTCTCCGTGCTGTCGATGACGATTTTCTTGATCAGCGCGCCGTTGGTCACGTCCAGCACATACAGCGCGGCTACTCCGGAGTTGCTGCCATAACCGTTGGCAATGAAAGCGGCCCAGCGACCATCGGGCAAGCGTGCCACCTCCGGCCGGGCGTAGGCGTAACCCAGATCATTGAAAGCGTTCGCGGTACTGGCGGTGGCCGGCGCACTGACTTCCCACAAGGCCTTGATGACGTTACCCGCTGACGCATCGAACATTTGCAGAGCGTAAAACGTTTTGCCGCCGGCCCCGGTTCCGCCAATGGCCAGGGTTCTCCAGGCTTTGCCGAATTGCGCGTCAAACACACCGACTTGACCATCCACCAAAAACTTGTGACTGACGCCATTGATATAGCCCGGATCGGCAATCAGCCGCAGCGAAGGCAGCACACTGGACGGCATGTACGCATAACGCCGGGTGCCGTTGGCCGTATTGATAACGTTGACGAAACCATCGTTGGCATTCACCACCAGGCTGGCGTTCATGTTCGACGCCTTAGTGGTGAGGTAGGTGCTGTAAGTCGTGTCGCCGGACAGATCAGAGGCGGTTTTTTCTGTCGGCGAGGCCAGCACCAACGGTGAGTTGATGATGTCGCCGAGCAAGACGCTGCGCACCTTGAGGCCGGTCTTGTTGGTGCCCTTACTCCATTCCACCAGGTCATTGCCCGTAATGCCGGTGGGCAGATTCTGACTCAGCGTGGTTTGCTGGGCCGGGGAAAGGCTAGCGAAGGCCAGCGTGACGGCCGCGTTGTTCAATGTATTCCACGATTGATAGGTCGGTGCCGTGGCGCCGGGCACGATGGTCGTGTCGGTGTTCCATACCGCCGCAGACGAATTCACCGCACCGGCCGACGTGAAGCCGAAGGCTTTGATGGTGCCGCGCCAGTCCTTGGGGTCGTAGCTGGTCTGGAAAAAGTTGCTGGTGCTGGTGAGCGTGGTGCCACTGGTAACGCCGCTGCCGCCGGAACCGGCCTTTGATGTGATGTCGCTCAACGCCGAGGAGAGCGCGGCGTTGAGGCCGGTGCTGTCGGTCGCCTGGTAATACTTGCCCTGCCCGTAAGCGGCCGCATCCGACAGCATGTCGTTGGAAGCGGTAAACCCGACGGTGTAGGTGTTCATGTTCTGCTTGGGAAAGTCCACGGCGTTCCAGCTCTTGCCCGCCGCATCAGTGCCGGTGGAGCGCATGTCGATGTCGAAGGCGAACTTGGCGATGTCGTCGAAGTACAACGTGTCACCCTCACCGTCCCCGTTGAGGTTATTGCCGTCGTTATTGACGCCGTCCCAGTTGGGCAAGCGGCTGCCACCCAGCGGATCGTTGGTGGGAAACGTGCGGTCGAAGGTCGGCAAGCCGTCGGTGATCACCACCCCGTAGTTTTTCTGGCAGCGGTACTGGATCGGACTGGTGTAAGTGCTCGGCGTCGAGTTGTAGTAAGGCGCCAGGCCGCGCATGTAGCGGGTGATCTCGTAATAGGTCTCGGCCAGTGGCGTGTTGGCCACGGCGCTCAAGCCGTTGATCGACGAGATCAGCGCGTTGTAGTTGGTGTTAGCCTGGGCCTGGGTCACGCTGCCGGTGACGGGTGCCAGGTCGCTGATGGCCCGGGCGATGAAACCGCCATTGCCGGAATTGTTGCTGGTGACCGGGTTGAACGTCGACAGGCCGATGCGCAGCGAGCGGTTATTGGCAACCAGCGCCGTGGACACGTTACGTGCCACGTTGATTCGGTAGTCGTTCGGAATCGCACCCGTGGTGAAGTCGCGGGTGCCGTTGTTGATCGCCAGACCGACCACGTAGGCAATGTAATCCCCCGAGTAACGGGTGTTCTCGTTGCCAACCGGATCCGGCAGTTTCAGGCAAAGCGGCGCAATACTGTTGTTATAAAAAGCGTACGCCCCGCCGGAGCATCCGGAGGTCGGGAGGCTCGATAAAAAAACCGAATCACCGGTAATCGCTGGCGCGTTAAGACCCGAGCACAACCCGAGGAATGCATTACATTGCCGGGCGGGTATACGGTCGACCGTCGGATCAAACCCTGCCGCGTAAATAATGCTATTCATGCTCCCCGAGTCATCGATCAGCAGCATAACGTTCGGTGGCACCGCCGCCGCGCTCAACAGTGGCGAATCCGAGGGCGTGAAAGCATACGCTGGCGCACTTAAATACAGGCTCGCCAGCATGCCGAACAGCAGCGACCGCCATCCGTTGCGGTGCTCAATATTTCGCATAAACACTCTCCACCACGCTGCGTGAACTGCCGGCGAGGCCTACCGCTGTCACCCGGTACAACGTCGCCGAGGTATTGCTCGGCACATTGACCGCCGTCAGCGTGGTGCCAATATTTTGCACACCATAAAAACCGCCTCCGGCCGCCACCCACATCACACCGGACGTCGAGTTGAGCCCCGCCGCGCGGACCACCGACGATTCCGCCGGCGGCGCGCACTGGGTCGTGGTCGTGCACACCGCCAGCGAATAGGTGTCGAGTTGCACAGCGCTTTCACCCATTCGAAGCGCCGCTTCGGCGGTCTGGAATGACTGATTACGCAGGCTGATGCTGCTGGTCATCTTTTCCTGCAGGTTGGCGCTCTGCATCGAGGACAAGCCAATCAGGGTCAACAGCAACAGAAACACCAGACTGACCAGCAATACCATGCCGCCCTGCGCCTGACGCTTGTGCAGGGAAATCCCCATCGGCCAGGCTCTCATTGCAGACGGTTGCGCAAAGCGGCAACCACGTTGAAGGTTTGATTGCGCACCCGGTTGTTGGGGTCGGTGAGTGTCAGGCTCAGACGGATGCTGCGGATGCGTGCCGGATCGACCGGGTTGGCGCTGTAGCTGGAGGCCGCCACGTCGGTTGCAGTCGCAGCCAGGCCGAACAGGACAGTGAACGCACTGACGTTGTTGACCAGCGCCACCTGCGCGGGCGTGCCACTGCCGGTACCCATCAGAATCTGGTTGTTGCTGAAGCTATAAATGAGGCGCCGGATCGGAAAACCGATTTGCCCACTGGCTGGAGTACGCAAACCGGTGTACGCCGTGGCCGTGTTGCGACAATCGGAAACCACCGTCCAGGTCGGCGTGCCGCCACCGTTGCCGACATCGGCCGTCACCAGAGTCAGTTTGAGATTCGCGTTGTCCCAACTGACGGGCGTAAGCTGCGCTGCATTGAAATCCCCTGCACTGCTCGCGTCGGTGATCGTGCCAAGGCAACCGAACATGCCCACCATGCGAATCTCCTGGATCATCTTGCTCAAGACGAATCGCGCGTCTTCCTGCATCGCGGCGGCGCTGTTCTGGCTGGCGTAGGTGTTTTTTGCGGCGATGAAGGTCTGCACGACACCAAGTACGATGATCAAGCCGAGGGCCAATGCGACGAGAAACTCAATGAGGCCGAAGCCTTGGTTATGACGCTTCATGGCGTTGCCACCGGGTCGACAGCGACACGACTGGTCAGCACGAAGCTTCGCCGGGAATTGGCGGCGTTGGCGGCGCGTGCGTCATCCCACGTGATGGTGATGGTGTAGACGCGCTGGTTGAGGGCGATGCTGCCGGTCGCGGTGGCGCCGCCGAAGTTGACGATATTGGTGGTGAAGTCGTAAAGATCCTGATCACGGGCAACATTAAGGTTGCCGGAGGTCGGCGGTGTGGTGGTGTAATTGGCGCCCGAGTTGGCGCGGATGCGATCCATCATGTCGTAGGCAATAAAACTGGCCTGACTGGCCATACGTGAACTGTCGGTGTACTTCAGCGCATTGAGTTGAACCGCTGCCGCGCCCAACAACCCTATGGTCAGAATCAGTAACGCGACCAGCACTTCGATCAGCGTCATGCCCTTCTGTGCCTGCCTGCTCCCTGCCGTCATCCGCAACTACCACCCAATTGAATTCGTCCGTTCAGACACACGTTCAGCGTCCTGCTTTGCGTTCCCAGCGTGTAAGTAATGACCACCGCCGTGGCCGGCGCCGCCAGCCCCCCGAGATTGTTGAAATCCAGCGCGGTCACCCCAGAGGTTAGTGCCAGAGTCGCTCCGCTGCTCATGGCTGGAACAACCCGCAATACATTGGCCGGATTGCCAGTACTGTCATACACCGTCAACTCGCCCGTCCAGACGCTGCCGCCGGCCGTCGGTCGAAGCCGCGTAGTCACGCCGCGATCAATCGCCTCGAGCCTTGCGTAATTGATCGCCCGTTGCAGGTCGCCGACTTCGGTATCGGCACGGGTGCCCTGAATCGAACGGGTAAAAGCCGGCACCACCAGCGTGGTCAGTACCAGGAACACGGCGAGCGTCACCAGCAGCTCGATCAGCGTGAAACCTTTTGTACGATGATCCATCGATGCCCTCCGTTGCCGTCGGCTATACCTGATACACGCTAGAACATTCAGCTGACGCCCGTCAGTTGATTTGCCTCGATTGGCGCACGGATTGCGCCGATCACGAGACTCCACGGAGGGAGCTGCCATGCCGCAACAGGGTTTCAGCCTGATCGAACTGCTTATGGGACTGGCGATTGGCGCAATTGTTCTGTCGCTGATCAGTCCGGCGTTCGCCACGCTTACCGAATCGAACCGTCGAGATCAGTCTGCCGAGTCGTTGATCAGCGGCATCCGCAACGCCAGAGCCCTGGCCATCGCGCGCAGCCAGAGCGTGGTCATCCACGGTATCGAAGGCGACTGGAGCAAGGGCTGGCGGATCATTCTCGACAGCAGCGGCAAAGGCGCGGACGACAGCGACAATCCAATGCTGGTCGAACGTGCGAGTGATTCGCGTATTGCGATTGTCGGCAACTGGTCAGTCAAAAAGTACATACGCTTCAGCAGCCTCGGCGAGCCACTGATGCCCGGTCGGGCGTTTCAGGCGGGGACGTTGCATATTTGCGCAACAGGCAAAGCGGTCAGCCAGCTTCAGGTGGTGCTGGCCGCCAGCGGGCGGGTTCGCCTGAGCAACCACCAGGTTGCACAGGCGTTATGCCCGGAAGCAAAAAGCCTTAAAGCAGGGAACGTACGCGCAGCTCTTTAGGCATCGAGAACGTGATGTTCTCTTCACGGCCGGCCAGCTCGTCGGCGCCAGTGGCGCCCCAGGCCTGCAACTGTTCAATGACGCCGCGCACCAGCACTTCCGGCGCGGAAGCCCCTGCGGTGATGCCGATGCGCTCGACACCATCGAACCAGCTCTTTTGCAGGTCCTCGGCGCCGTCGATCAGATAGGCCGGTGTCGACATGCGTTCGGCCAGTTCACGCAGGCGATTGGAATTGGAGCTGTTCGGGCTGCCAACCACCAACACCACATCGCATTCGTCGGCCAGTTGCTTGACCGCGTCCTGACGGTTCTGTGTGGCGTAGCAGATGTCGTCCTTGCGCGGGCCACCGATGGCCGGGAAGCGTGTACGCAGGGCATCGATGACGCGACTGGTGTCGTCCATCGACAACGTCGTCTGGGTGACAAAGGCCAGTTTTTCCGGGTTGTGTACCTGCAAGGCAGCGACATCTTTCTCGTCTTCAACGAGGTAAATAGCTCCGCCATTGCTGCCGTCATATTGGCCCATGGTGCCTTCGACTTCCGGGTGACCGGCGTGGCCGATCAGGATGCATTCACGCCCGTCGCGGCTGTAGCGCGCGACTTCGATGTGCACCTTGGTCACCAGCGGACAGGTCGCGTCGAACACCTTAAGGCCACGGCCGGCGGCTTCGGTGCGCACGGCCTGGGAAACGCCATGGGCGCTGAAGATCACGATGACGTCGTCCGGCACCTGATCCAGTTCTTCGACGAAAATCGCGCCACGGGAGCGCAGGTCTTCGACCACGAACTTGTTATGCACCACTTCATGACGCACGTAGATCGGCGGCCCGAAGACTTCCAGGGCGCGGTTGACGATTTCGATCGCCCGGTCCACACCGGCGCAGAAGCCACGGGGGTTGGCGAGTTTGATTTGCATGCTGTGCCTCGTGTCTTGCGCGCAAGAAATAGCGAAAACGATGGAAACCCTCGTGGGAGCGAGCCTGGTCGCGAATGCTGACTGACATTCAACAAAGGTGTTGTCTGACACACCCTTTTCGCGAGCAGGCTCGCTCCCACATTTTTACAGCGCTCTGACGGAGATGATTTCTACGTCAAAGGTCAACGTCTTGCCTGCCAGCGGGTGGTTGAAGTCGATCGTCACTTGCGTGTCATCGAACTCTTTCACCACGCCTGGCAACTCAGTATTGGCCGCATCGTTGAAGATCACCAGCAAACCGGGCGACAGTTCCATATCGGTGAACTGGCTGCGCGGGATCACTTGCAGGTTTTGCGGGTTCGGCTGGCCGAAGGCGTTTTCCGGCTCGACGGTCAGCGTACGCTTGTCGCCGGCCTTGAAGCCGAACAGCGCTGCTTCGAAACCCGGCAGCAGGTTGCCATCGCCAACCTTGAACGTGGCGGGCGCCTTGTCGAACGTGCTGTCGACGGTGTCGCCATTCTCCAGGCGCAGTGCAAAGTGCAGCGTGACTTCCGTGTTCTGGCCGATGCGTTGTTCTGCTTCAGTCATGAACAGCTTCTCCGGTTTTCTTGGTTTTGAACATGTCCAGTGCCAGCATCACTGCGCCAACGCTGATGGCGCTGTCGGCAAAGTTGAACGCCGGGAAATACCAGCGGTTTTGCCAGTGCACCAGAATGAAATCGATCACATGGCCCAGGGCAATGCGGTCATACAGATTGCCCAGCGCACCACCCAGCACCAGCGCCAAAGCGACGGCCAGCCAGGTTTCGTTGCGCCCCAGGCGCTTGAGCCAGACCACCAGCACCGCACTGACCACGATCGCGATCAGGGCAAACAGCCAGCGCTGCCAGCCGGAGCTGTCGGCGAGAAAGCTGAATGCCGCGCCGGTGTTGTAGGCCAGCGTCCAGCTGAAGTAATCCGGAATGATCACGATCTGCTGGTACATTTCGAGCCTGTCTTCAAAGTAGAACTTGCTGGCCTGGTCAATGACCAGCACCAGCAAACTCAACCAGAGCCAGCTCAACCGTCCGAAACGGCCGATGGCGTTAGGCATAGTGACGAACCTCGCCGGCGCCGCTGATGTTGTCCACGCAACGGCCGCAGATTTCCGGATGCTCCGGGTTCACGCCAACGTCTTCACGGCAGTGCCAGCAACGGGCGCACTTGGTGAAGGCGGATTTGACGATCTTCAGCTTCAGGCCGCTGACTTCGGTGACCACGGCATCGGCCGGCGCCTGCACGAACGGTGCGACGCTGGCGGTGGACGTGATCAGCACGAAGCGCAGTTCGTTGCTCAGCTTGGCCAGATCGGCGCTCAGCGCGTCTTCGGCATACAGCGTCACTTCGGCTTGCAGGTTGCCACCGACAGCCTTGGCTGCACGCTGGATTTCCATTTCCTTGTTGACCGCGACTTTCACTTCCATGATGCGATCCCAGTAAGCGCGACCCAGCTCGAAGCCTTCCGGCAGCTCGGTCAGGCCTTCGTACCAGGTGTTGAGCATCACCGATTCGTTGCGCTCGCCCGGCAGGTACTGCCACAGCTCGTCGGCAGTGAAGGCGAGGATCGGCGCGATCCAGCGCACCAGCGCTTCAGAGATGTGGAACAGCGCGGTCTGGCACGAGCGGCGCGCCTTGCTGTCGGCGCCGGTGGTGTACTGGCGATCCTTGATGATGTCGAGGTAGAAGCCGCCCAATTCCTGCACGCAGAAATTGTGGATCTTCGAGTAGACGTTCCAGAAACGGTATTCGCTGTAGTTCTCTTGCAGCTCGCGTTGCAGCAGCAAGGTGCGATCCACGGCCCAACGATCCAGTGCGAGCATTTCTTCGGCTGGCAGCAGGTCGGTGGCCGGGTTGAACCCGGTCAGGTTGGAAAGCAGGAAACGCGCGGTGTTACGGATACGCCGATAAGCGTCCGCACTGCGTTGCAGGATCTGGTCGGACACGGCCATTTCGCCGGAGTAGTCAGTCGAAGCGACCCACAGACGCATGATGTCGGCGCCCAGGGTGTCGTTGACTTTCTGCGGCGCGATCACGTTGCCCAGAGACTTGGACATCTTGCGGCCGGACTCATCGACGGTGAAACCGTGGGTCAGCAGTTCGCGGTACGGCGCGTGATTGTCGATGGCGCAACCGGTCAGCAATGACGAGTGGAACCAGCCACGGTGTTGGTCGGAGCCTTCCAGGTACAGGTCGGCGCGCGGGCCGGTCTCGTGGCCCATCGGGTGCGAACCGCGCAGGACGTGCCAGTGCGTGGTGCCCGAATCGAACCAGACGTCGAGGGTGTCGCTGATCTTGTCGTACAGCGGCGCCTCGTCACCAAGCAGTTCGGCGGCGTCCATCTTGAACCAGGCTTCGATGCCTTCGACCTCAACGCGCTTGGCGACTTCTTCCATCAGTTCGACGGTGCGCGGGTGCAGTTCGCCGCTTTCCTTGTTGAGGAAGAACGGGATCGGCACGCCCCAGTTGCGCTGACGGGAGATGCACCAGTCCGGACGGTTGGCGATCATCGAGTGCAGGCGCGCCTGGCCCCAGGCCGGGACGAACTTGGTGTCTTCGATGGCTTTGAGCGAGCGTACGCGCAGGGTATCGCCGCTGACGGGCTCTTTGTCCATGCCAATGAACCACTGCGCGGTGGCGCGGTAGATCAGCGGAGTCTTGTGACGCCAGCAGTGCATGTAGCTGTGTTCGATGACGGTGGTGTGCAGCAGCGCGCCGACTTCGGTCAGTTTGTCGACGATGGCCGGGTTGGCCTTCCAGATGAACTGGCCGCCGAAGAACTCCAGGGTCGGCACGTAAACACCGTTGCTCTGTACTGGATTGAGGATGTCGTCGTTGACCATGCCGTATTTCTTGCAGGTCACAAAGTCGTCCACGCCATAGGCCGGAGCGGAGTGAACCACACCGGTGCCGGCGCCCAGCTCGACGTAGTCAGCCAGGTATACCGGCGACAGACGGTCGTAGAACGGGTGACGGAAGTTGATCAGCTCCAGCGCTTTACCCGTTGTGGTCGCGATGACCGAACCTTGCAGCGAGTAGCGCTCCAGGCACGCCTCGACCAGTTCTTCGGCCAGCACCAGCAGCTTGTCGCCAACATCGACGAGGGCATAGTTGAATTCCGGGTGAACGTTCAGTGCCTGGTTGGCCGGGATCGTCCACGGGGTGGTGGTCCAGATCACGATTGAGGCAGGTTTGCTCAACGACGGCAGACCGAACGCGGCAGCCAGTTTGGCCTCGTCAGCAATCGGGAAGGCGACGTCAATGGTCGAGGACTTCTTGTTCTCATACTCGACTTCCGCTTCAGCCAAAGCCGAACCGCAGTCGAAGCACCAGTTCACAGGCTTGAGGCCCTTGAACACGAAACCGCCCTTGACGATTTCGGCGAGGGCGCGGATTTCACCGGCCTCGTTCTTGAAATCCATGGTCTTGTACGGGTTGGCGAAGTCGCCGAGCACGCCGAGACGGATGAATTCGGACTTCTGCCCTTCGATCTGCTCGGTGGCGTAGGCACGGCACAGTTCGCGGGTCTTGTCGGCGCCCAGGTTCTTGCCGTGGGTCACTTCAACCTTGTGCTCGATCGGCAGGCCGTGGCAGTCCCAACCCGGAACGTACGGCGCGTCGAAGCCCGACAGGGTCTTCGAACGGATGATCATGTCCTTGAGAATCTTGTTCAGTGCATGACCGATGTGGATCGTGCCGTTGGCGTACGGAGGGCCGTCGTGCAGGACGAACTTCGGACGATCCTTGCCAATCTCGCGCAACTTTCCGTACAGGCCAATACTGTCCCAGCGCTGCAGGATCTGCGGTTCGCGCTGTGGCAGGCCGGCCTTCATTGGGAAGGCGGTGTCCGGAAGGTTTAGCGTGGCTTTATAGTCGGTCATTTAAGGCTCTTCATTAGCGATGGGCGCTAGGTGCGGCTAGTGCACGGGCGGCGGCGACATCCGCGTTAATCGCCGTTTTCAATGCCTCCAGGGAGGCGAAGCGCTGCTCTTCACGCAGCTTTTGGTGGAAAACCACCGTCAGACGCCGGTCATACAGATCGCCGGCAAAATCTAAAAGATGTACTTCAAGGTGGGCCTTGCCATCACCTTGCACCGTGGGCCGCACGCCGATATTGGCGACGCCGGGCCAGGTCTTGCCGTCGATGTCGACATCCACCAGGTAAACCCCGGTAAACGGCACACGACGACGCTTGAGCTGAATATTGGCCGTGGGCGTACCCAATTGCCGCGCCAGTTTCTGACCGTGCAACACGCGACCGGCGATCCGGTACGGACGACCGAGCAAGCGTTCGGCCAAGGCAAAATCAGCGGCGGCCAGCGCATTGCGAACCTGAGTGCTGCTGACGCGAATGCCGTCCAGCTCGACGGTTTGAGCGGCTTCGACGGTAAAACCGTGAACCTGACCGGCTTGCATCAGGAAATCGAAATCACCGAGGCGGTCGCAACCGAAACGGAAGTCGTCGCCGACCTCAAGATGCTGCACGCCGAGGCCATCCACCAGAATCGTGTCGACAAACTCGCTGGCGCTGAGTTTGCTCAGGCGCTGGTTGAATGCCAGGCACAGCACCCGGTCAACGCCTTCGGCAGCCAGCAGTTGCAGCTTGTCGCGCAAGCGCGCCAGCCGTGCCGGTGCAGTGTCGGGGGCGAAAAACTCCCGGGGCTGCGGCTCGAAAATCACCACGCAGCTGGGTACGCCCAACTCGAGCGCACGCTCACGCAGTCGGGCCAGGATAGCCTGGTGACCACGGTGAACACCGTCAAAGTTGCCAATAGTGGCGACGCAGCCCCGATGCTGGGGGCGCAAGTTGTGGAGGCCTCGAACCAGCTGCATAACGCGCTTCTTGCTCATAAAGTGGCCGATTATAACCACACCCGGCGGCCGACGACAGGCAACACCGTCACCCAAAGTGATCGAGCCGACAAAACTGCCGGCTCGCCCAGGCTTATCGAGGTCAAAACCTCAGCTCAGCGCCTTGCGATTGAAGTCACGCAGACGGAAGCCCATCAACAGCAACATGCCGAAATAAGCCACCACGCCCGCCGCGATCAGCGCGCCCAGACGCAGGAACCGCTCAAGCATGTGGCCCTCATCCCACGCCGGCATGAAATGCATGCCGACCAGCAATACCGCCGACATCACCGCCACCGCGACCACCAGTTTGAAACCAAACTTTGCCCAACCCGGCTGCGGCTGATACATCTGTTGCTTGCGCAGCTGATAGAACAGCAACCCGGCGTTCAGGCAGGCGCCGGCACTGATTGCCAGCGCCAGACCGGCATGGGCCAGCGGGCCGATCAATACCAGATTGAACAATTGAGTCACCACCAGCGTGAAGATCGCGATTTTTACGGGTGTGCGGATGTTTTGTTGCGCATAAAACCCCGGTGCCAGCACTTTGATCACGATAATCCCGAGCAGACCGACAGAGTACGCAATCAGCGCACGCTGGGTCATTTCGGCATCGAAGCCGCTGAACTGGCCGTACTGGAACAGCGAAACGGTCAACGGCTCGGCGAGAATCCCCAGCGCCAGCGCGCAGGGCAGCACCAGCACGAAGCACAAACGCAGGCCCCAATCGAGGATGCGCGAGTATTCATGACGATCCTTGCTGGCGTAGGTCTTGGCCAGGGTCGGCAGCAGAATTGTCCCGAGCGCCACACCCAGCACACCTGACGGCAACTCCATCAAACGGTCGGCGTAATACATCCACGACACCGAGCCGGCCACCAGGAACGAGGCGAAAATCGTGTTGATGATCAGGGAAATCTGGCTCACCGACACACCGATGATCGCCGGCAGCATCTGCTTCATCACCCGCCAGACGCCGGTATCGCGCAGGTTCAGGCGCGGCAGCACGAGCATGCCGATCTTTTTCAGGTGCGGCAGTTGATAGAGCAACTGTGCCAGACCACCGACCAGTACCGCCCAGCCGAGGGCCATGACCGGTGGATCGAAGTAAGGCGTCAGGAACAGCGCGAACACGATCATGCTGACGTTGAGCAGCGTCGGCACGAAGGCGGGTACGGAAAACCGGTTCCAGGTATTGAGAATCGCGCCGGCCAGCGACGACAGGGAGATCAGCAATATATAAGGGAAGGTCACGCGCAACAGGTCGGTGGTCAGCTGAAACTTCTCCGGCGTATCGACAAAACCGGGGGCCGTGGCCCAGATCACCCACGGCGCGGCAATTATGCCCAGCGCGGTCACCAGTGCCAGCACCAAGGTCAACAACCCGGTGACATAGGCAACAAAGGTGCGCGTCGCCTCTTCACCCTGCTGACTCTTATATTCGGCCAGGATCGGCACGAAGGCTTGGGAAAAGGCACCTTCGGCGAAGATCCTGCGTAGCAGATTGGGCAACTTGAAGGCGATGAAGAAGGCGTCAGTCGCCATTCCAGCGCCGAATGTCCGCGCAATCAACGTATCCCGAACAAAACCCAGAACCCGGGAAACCATGGTGATAGAGCTGACGGCGGCCAACGATTTGAGCAGATTCATTGAGGGAATGTGTGCCTGTCGATAAACAGCAGGCGAACAATGCGCCTACTTGTGCGATACTCCGCGCCGCAACAGCACAGAGCCAAAGCTCGCGAGTTTACAGGTCACACGCCGGAAAGAAATATCCCGTCGCACCACACCTACCACTTAGCGGAACGTTTCAAGCGCCCTTGACAAGACTTCAACTCATCGGCATGATTCGCGGCCTATTTTGTTTGCTATTTCCTAAAAAGTCTTTCGAGGAGCTCGACGGTGGCCAACTCACCTTCCGCCAAAAAACGTGCAAAACAGGCTGAGAAGCGTCGCAGCCACAACGCCAGCCTGCGTTCCATGGTTCGTACCTACATCAAGAATGTAGTTAAGGCCATCGACGCAAAAGACGCTGAAAAAGCTCAAGCTGCATACGTTCTGGCTGTGCCAGTTATCGACCGCATGGCCGATAAAGGCATCATCCACAAGAACAAGGCTGCTCGTCATAAGAGCCGTCTGAATGGCCACGTCAAAGCACTGAAAGAAGCTGCTTAATCCGACGTAGTCATTAAAAAACCGACCTTAGGGTCGGTTTTTTATTGCCTGTGATTTGGTGAGCCAAACACAAAAAAAACGTAGGAGTGAGCCTGCTCGCGATGCCGGTATGTCAGTCGACATTAATATTGACCGATACACCGCTATCGCGAGCAGACTCACCCCTACAGGATTGATTTTGCGTTTTTTACTGCTGGACGGGCGCCCACGGCAGAATCGGGATTGCCGTCACTGCATTCTGCGGACTGCCTTCGATCAAGCGATCGCTGTAGACCAGGTACACCAACGTATTGCGCTTCTTGTCGAGGAAACGCACTACCTGCATGGTCTTGAACACCAGTGACGTGCGCTCCTTGAACACCTCATCACCATCCTTCAGCTCGGCTTTGAACTTGATCGGGCCGACCTGACGGCAGGCGATGGAAGCTTCGGCACGATCTTCAGCCAACCCCAAGCCACCCTTCACGCCGCCCGTCTTGGCGCGCGACAGATAGCACGTCACGCCTTCGACTTTCGGATCGTCAAACGCCTCAACGACAATACGGTCGTTCGGGCCGACGAATTTGAACACTGTCGATACCTGACCGATTTCCTCGGCCGAGGCCAGCAATGGCATCGCCATGAGCAAGCCCAACAATCCTTTTGCTATGCGCATCGAGTTTTTCCTTAGACCAGAATCAAGTTGTCACGGTGAACCAGCTCAGGCTCCGCCATGTAACCCAGCAAACCGACAATCGCATCCGACGACTGACCGATGATTTTTTGCGCTTCCAGAGCACTGTAATTTGCCAGGCCACGGGCAATCTCACGCCCGTCCGGCGCCACGCAAACCACCATTTCCCCGCGACGGAAACTGCCCTGCACAAGCTTCACACCCACCGGCAGCAAGCTCTTGTTGCCTTTGGACAGGGCCGATACCGCGCCCTCATCCAGCACCAGCGTGCCACGGGTCTGCAGATGACCGGCCAGCCACTGCTTGCGCGCCGCCAACATACCGCGCTCGGGTGACAGCAAGGTGCCGATACGCTCGCCCGCCTTCAGGCGATCCAACACGCGCTCAAGACGCCCGCCGACGATAATCGTGTGCGCACCGGAACGCGCCGCCAGACGCGCAGCACGCAGCTTGGTCTGCATGCCGCCACGACCCAGCGCGCCACCGGTGCCGCCCGCCACCGCATCCAGCGCCGGATCATCGGCACGCGCTTCGTAAATCAGCTGCGCATCGGGATTGTTGCGCGGATCGGCGTCGAACATGCCGTCGCGATCCGTGAGAATCACCAGCAGATCCGCCTCGACCAGGTTGGCCACCAGCGCCGCCAGCGTGTCGTTGTCGCCGAAACGGATTTCGTCGGTAACCACGGTGTCGTTTTCGTTGATGACCGGGATGACTTTCAGCTCGACCAGTGCACGCAGGGTGCTGCGGGCATTCAAGTAACGCTTGCGGTCGGAAAGGTCATCGTGGGTCAGGAGAATCTGCGCGGTGTGCCGGCCATGCTCGGCAAAGCTCGACTCCCAGGCCTGCACCAAGCCCATCTGGCCGATAGCCGCAGCTGCCTGGAGTTCGTGCATCGCACTGGGTCGTGCGCTCCAGCCCAGACGGCTCATGCCGGCCGCCACCGCCCCGGAGGACACCAGCACCAACTCGACGCCAGCCTCATGCAAGGCCACCATCTGCTCGACCCAGACACTCATTGCCGCACGATCAAGCCCCTTGCCATCCGCTGTCAGCAAAGCGCTGCCGATCTTCACGACCCAACGCTGCGCACCTGTCACCTTGCTCCGCATCATCTTCAACCTTAGCTTGAGGGCGGCGCGACCTGGCACCGCCCATGACGTTAATCGTGGCTATTGCTGACCAACGATCGATTTCCAGATACTAAAACGCCGCTCGATTGAGCGGCGTTCAAGTTTACTGCAACGGATCAGTCACGCACGTAAATGATTTCCGGACCGTCTTCGTCATCCACATCTTCTTCGTCCCAGTCATCGTCGCCGATGTCGTGGACCGACTTCACGCCGCTGCGACGCAGGGCACGCTGATCATCCAGCGCCTGCAGTTGCGCACGAGCTTCGTCTTCGATGCGCTGATCGAGATCCGCCAACTCTTCCTTGTAGGCAGGGTCATTGGCCAGACGATCGGCGCGATCTTCCAGATAACGCATGATGTCGCGAGTCAGACGCTCGGTGCCCTCTTTGGCGATGGCCGAGATCACGTAGACCGGACCTTCCCACTGAAGACGCTCGACCACTTCCTTGACGCGCTCTTCGTGCTCTTCCTCGAGGATCTGGTCGCACTTGTTCAGCACCAGCCAGCGATCACGCTCGGCCAGGGACGGGCTGAACTTGGTCAACTCATTGACAATCACTTCAGCGGCATCCGGTGCACTGCTTTCGTCCAGCGGCGCCATGTCGACGAGGTGCAGCAACAGACGCGTACGCGCAAGGTGCTTGAGGAAGCGAATGCCCAGGCCCGCACCATCGGAGGCACCTTCGATCAAACCCGGGATGTCGGCAATAACGAAGCTTTTCCAGCGATCGACACTGACCACACCGAGATTCGGCACCAACGTGGTGAACGGGTAGTCAGCGACTTTCGGCTTGGCGGCCGACACCGAACGGATAAACGTACTTTTACCGGCGTTCGGCAAGCCCAGCAGGCCAACGTCGGCCAACACTTTCATTTCCAGCTTCAGGTCACGCTGCTCGCCCGGCTTGCCCGGGGTAGTCTGACGTGGCGCACGGTTGGTACTGGATTTGAAACGGGTGTTGCCCAGACCGTGCCAGCCACCCTGAACCACCATCAACTTCTGACCGGCCTTGGTCAGGTCGCCGATGACTTCCTGGGTTGCGGAGTCGATCACCGTGGTGCCGACCGGGACGCGCAGAACCAGATCCTCGCCCTTCTTGCCGGTGCAGTCCGTGCTGCCGCCGTTCGAGCCACGCTCGGCGTCGAAGTGACGGGTATAACGGTAGTCCACCAGGGTGTTGAGGTTTTCGTCGGCCATCATGTAGATGGAACCGCCGTCACCGCCATCACCGCCGTTCGGGCCACCGTTCTCGATGAATTTTTCCCGACGGAAACTCATGGCGCCATTGCCGCCGTCACCAGCCTTTACGCGAATCGATACTTCATCAACAAACTTCATAACAAACGCCTCTCGCCATACGGACGAGCCGAAAAACAATCAAGACATAAGACTCTTGCAAAAATGAGTGCAGCGAGCCCAAAACACGATCTATATCGTACGCCACAGCCCATGCAAACAGCTTTGCAAGAGACTCACCCCACAAACGAAAAAGCCCCGTCGCAAGACAGGGCTTCTCCAGCATTCTCGCAATTAAGCTGCGACAACGCTCACGTAACGGCGGTTGAACGCGCCCTTTACTTCGAACTTGATCACGCCTTCGATTTTAGCGAAGAGAGTGTGATCTTTACCCATGCCAACGCCGTAACCAGCGTGGAATTGGGTGCCGCGCTGACGCACGATGATGTTGCCGGCCTTGATGACCTGGCCGCCATACATCTTCACGCCAAGGCGTTTGGCTTCTGAGTCGCGACCGTTACGGGTACTACCACCAGCTTTTTTGTGTGCCATGAGTTCAATTCTCCTAGTGAGGAATTAGGCTGAAATTAAGCCTGAATACCGGTGATTTTGATCTCGGTGTACCACTGGCGGTGGCCCATACGCTTCATGTGGTGCTTACGACGACGGAACTTGATGATGCGGACTTTATCGTGACGACCTTGGGAGATCACTTCAGCCACAACGGTAGCGCCAGCAACAACTGGAGCACCGATATTCACGTCGTCGCCGTTGGCAACCAACAGAACGCGATCAAAGGTAACGGATTCGCCGGTAGCGATTTCCAGTTTTTCGATCTTCAGGTATTCACCTGGGGCGACTTTGTACTGCTTGCCGCCAGTAACGATTACTGCATAAGACATGGTATTTCTCCGATAATCCTGCTCACCCAGCGCTTTATAAGAAGAGGTATTGGCTGGCATGGCTGCATGGGGCTGGAAGGCCCGCTTGCAATTGCGTAAGGCAGGTGCTGCCCAGGAAGTTCAGGGTGCGCGATTGTACGCAAGGCATGAGCGCCTTGCAATAGGCCGTCCATCGCGCCTTGACAGTCCCGGACGTGGGTCCTAGCATGCCGCGCAACCCTTCTGGAGCAACTGTCGCTGATGCAACCCCAAGCTTTCTACCGCGCGGTGGCGGACGATTTTAGCGCCGTCGACGGCATCATCAAGAAGCAGCTGACTTCCCGAGTGCCGCTGGTATCGAAAATCGGCGATTACATTACCTCGGCCGGCGGCAAACGCCTGCGTCCTTTATTGGTGCTGCTGTGTGGCAAGGCATTGGGTCGCGAAGGCGATGACATGCGTCTGCTGGCCGCCACCATCGAGTTCCTGCACACCGCGACCCTGCTGCATGACGACGTGGTCGACATGTCCGGCATGCGCCGTGGCCGCTCGACCGCCAACGCCATGTGGGGCAACGCCCCGAGCGTACTGGTGGGCGACTTCCTGTATTCGCGCTCGTTCGAAATGATGGTCGAACTGGGCTCGATGCCGGTGATGAAGATCCTGTCGCAAGCCACGCGCATCATCGCCGAAGGCGAAGTGTTGCAGCTGTCCAAGGTACGTGACGCCAGTACCACCGAAGAAACCTACATGGAAGTCATTCGCGGCAAGACCGCGATGCTCTTCGAGGCCTCGACCCACAGCGCCGCCGCGCTGGCCGGTGCCACCGCCGAGCAGAGCGAAGCCCTGCGCACTTTCGGCGATCACCTGGGCGTGGCGTTCCAACTTGTCGACGACCTGCTCGACTACAAAGGCGACGCCGAAACCCTGGGCAAAAACGTTGGTGACGACCTGGCCGAAGGCAAGCCGACCCTGCCGCTGATCTACACCATGCGCGAAGGTACGCCGGAACAGGCGGCCCTTGTTCGCCAAGCCATCCAGAAAGGCGGGATCGAAGACCTGGAAAGCATTCGTGTGGCGGTCGAGGCCTCCGGTTCGCTGGAATACACCGCGCAACTGGCCCGTGATTACGTCGCCCGTGCGATCAAGTGCCTCGAAGCGCTGCCGGCCAGTGAATACCGGGATGCGCTGGTTGAACTAAGCGAGTTTGCAGTCGCCCGCACGCACTGATCGCCCCCTGTAGGAGCGAGCCTGCTCGCGAAAGCATTGTGTCAGTCAACAGAGATGTAACCTGGCAGACCGCTATCGCGAGCAGGCTCGCTCATACAGTTGTTTTTTGCGCTACACCCTTCCCTGATTAAAACCCTATACAATGTGCGACTTTTAGCGATCCTCTCTCCAAGGAGCCTTAGTGAGCACGTTGCCACCCTGCCCGAAATGCAATTCCGAATACACCTACGAAGACGGTACCCAACTGGTATGCCCGGAGTGCGCCCACGAGTGGTCTGCCGCCGGTGATGCCGAAGTGGTAAGCGATGACGCCGTGAAGAAAGATTCGGTTGGTAACGTCCTGCAGGACGGCGACACCATCACCGTGATCAAGGATCTGAAGGTCAAGGGCACGTCCCTGGTGGTCAAGGTCGGTACCAAGGTCAAGAACATCCGCCTGTGTGATGGCGACCATGACATCGACTGCAAGATCGATGGCATCGGCCCGATGAAACTCAAATCGGAGTTCGTCAGAAAAGTCTGAATCTTTTGTATTCCATCCCGCGCCTGGCGTGGGATGGCGCTTCACCCTCCCCGCTTACCGTCAGCAAATCCCCGCAATAGCCAAACGCCAGCCATTTTGACCTTACGCAATCTTTGCCCGGAAAAATCGGCAAAGCGCCAATAGTCGCTTGCTATTTGATGAATAAGAATTATTCTCATTGAAACCAACTTAATGGAGATGAGAACCATGACTTATTTGATCGACGCCTGGCTGGATCGCCCACATCCCTACCTGAGGATCCTGCATCGGGAAACCGGAGAAGTCTGCGCGGTACTGGAAGAAGAAGCCTTGCATGAGTTGCAGGATCAAGGGGATCTGGACGTCAACAGCCTGAACTCCAGCGAACCGCTGGTGCTCAAGGAACTGGTGCGCAATCTGTTCCTGTTCTGCTATGCCCGGGCATTGCGCCCGACCAATGAATTGCAGCACAAGCTGGAAATATGAAACACCGTAAACCTGTAGGAGTGAGCCTGCTCGCGAAGCGGTGTGTCAGGTAACCGCAAAGTCGGCTGAAAAGACGCTATCGCGAGCAGGCTCACTCCTACATTAGCCCGTCATAAAGACAGGCCCTTCTTACAGAACGTCCAGCAGCTCGACGTCAAACACCAGAACGCTGTGCGGCGGGATGCTGCCAACGCCTTGAGCGCCGTAAGCCAGTTCGCTCGGCACGTACAGACGCCATTTGCTGCCGGCATTCATCAGTTGCAGGGCTTCGGTCCAACCGGCGATTACGCCGCCGACCGGGAATTCAGCCGGCTGGCCACGGTCGTAGGAGCTGTCGAACACGGTGCCGTCAATCAGCGTGCCGTGGTAGTGAGTACGCACGGTGTCCTCACGGGATGGCTTGGCGCCTTCGCCCTGGGTCAGCACTTCGAATTGCAGGCCGGAAGCCAAAGTGGTGATGCCGTCACGCTTGGCGTTTTCAGCCAGGAACGCCAAGCCTTCGCCTGCCGCTGCTTCAGCTTTTGCTGCCGCTTCGGCTTGCATGATCTCGCGGATCACTTTGAAGCTCGCAGACATTTCTTCCTGACCCACACGGCTTTCCTTACCGGCGAAAGCGTCGGTCAAGCCCGCGAGGATCGCGTCCAGGCTCACGCCCGGTGGCGGGTTGTCGCGCAGTTGGTCGCCCAGCTGACGGCCAATGCCGTAGCTGACGCGCGTTTCGTCGGTGGACAGATTGACTTCGGACATGACGCTGCTCCGCTGATGGGGCCGACGGAAGGTAATAATTCACACACGACCTTCCGAAAAGCCCTTCATAAAAAAGGGCGAGCAGACTAGCACAGATGTAACAGCGTTGATCAGGGGCCAGGTGCTACAGCGCCGAACGCCATGCCAGCGGCACCTTCAGCGGTTCTTCACCGCTGGCGCCCAGCCCGCACATTTCATCGTGCACCGAGGTGTGCACGAGGTTGAACGGCAGCACCGGAAACGTGTGCAGCACGTCGCGGGCATGCTCCACCGAGCGCACCTTAAACATTCCGCCTTTCAAATCGCTCAACGGGTACGCCGTACCGTGCATCCGTGCTTCAAGCAGATAGATGCCACCTTCCATGGAAATCAGATTCAGCTCATCGACCTTTCCGGCGATGGCATACGCATTCAACTCTTGCAGATTCATGAACGCACCTCACGCAATGGCGAGCCAGGACTCTACAGGGATAGGCCTCGTCGCCTCAAAGCACAAGCCACAAACGACACCGCCCGTCTGTTTCGCAACAGACGGGCGGTGTTTTATCGATCAACGATCGATCAGTGCTTGGTGAGCTTATCCAGATAACCCATGGCGAATGCCGACACCACGAACGTCATGTGAATGATCACGTACCACATCAGGTGTTCCGGATCGACGTTCTTGGCGTCCATGAAGATCCGCAACAGGTGAATCGAGGAAATCGCCACGATCGACGCCGCCACTTTCATCTTCAGCGACGAAGAATCCATGGTGCCCAGCCAGTTGAGCTTTTCCTTGGTGTCGTCGATGTCCAGTTGCGAGACGAAGTTCTCGTAGCCGGAAATCATCACCATTACCAGCAAGCCGCCCACCAGCGCCATGTCGATCAGCGACAGCAGCACCAGAATCAGGTCGGACTCGGCCATCGAGAACACGTTGGGGATGACGTGGAAAACTTCCTGAAAAAATTTCAGCGCCAGCGCCAGCAGCCCGAGGGACAAACCGAAGTAGATCGGCGCCAGCAACCAGCGTGAGGCGTACATTGCGTTTTCGATAAAGCGTTCCATTGAATCTCACACAAGGGGGTGGAAATGGCCGCGAGTATACCAGTGACCCATGACAGCCAGAAACCGCCCGGAAATCCGTTACCTGCATGTGTGTGTCAAAGTTTTTCTGCTAGTGTCCAAGCCATTGACAGCCCAGCGACAGCGGACAGGACACCAGGAAAATGGATGTACGTTTACCGTTTACAGCGACCGGAATTGGCCTGACCCTGCTGCTTGGCGGTTGCTCGCCCGCCGATGAAAAACACACGGTCAGCCTCGAGGAGAAAACCACGAAGTTTGAGCAATCGCTCGACGCCATTGCCGATCCGAAGCTCAAGGACGCGGTGACTGAACTCGGCGGCTCGCTGCTGTTGCTGGAGCGTGCGCAGCTCAAGCTCGACAGCAAACCCGACAAGACCGAATACGGCGAAGACGCCCTCGCCGTACTCAAACATTACCCGACCCCGCAAGCGCTGGTGGACACCTACATCAACGGTCTGATTGTGCTGCACAAGGATTCCAGCTCCGACTACCTCACCGATCTGCAACCGCTGTTCCCGTTCAACTTCAACATCCCCGGCGCCTTCCTCTTCCCGCACGCCGTCGAATGGCAATCCGTGACCTTGAGCAATAAACGAGTGATTGCCTTCCAGCCGGAGTGGTCGGAAACCGATCCGGGCATCCAGTTGAGCCCGTCCAGTTCCAACGTTACCCATCCGGATGATCTGACCGTCACCTATCCGTTCATCGACGGCCTGGACGTCGACAAGAAAAGCCTGCCGCAACCGCTCAGCCTGCAAGGCCGGGTCGAAGTTATCGCACCACGCCGGCTGTACAGTTTCGATCTGACCTCAAAGGACGTCGGCCAGACTCGCACCAACGACAACCTCAGCGTCACCCTGCTGAAACTTGCAAAGAACTACGCCGAAGTCGAATTCAGTAACAGCCTGCCGTTGGCCCCGGAAGTCGCCGACACTCAGCTCAACCCGCTGATCGTCCAGGCCCGCGACAACACCGGGCACTATCTGCTGCGCGCCGGCTCAATCCACGAAAGCCCGGCCCAGGTCGACTTCTACCAAAAACAACTGGCGCACCTGCAAAAGCAGACAGCCTGGAGCGATTCGCTGGAAACACAGCTCGAGCAAGATCAGCGCACCTTCGAGCAGGAACACCCGCGCCGCTATAACAAGGTCTATTTCAACGGGCCGATCGAGACACTGGAAGTCAGCGTCCTCGACTTTTCCTCCGCCACCGTGACCCGCAAGGATCTGGATCTGCCGATCCGCCGCTTCGATCATCACACCACGGCAAAAACCGTGCAGCCACTGGAAATGCCGGTGGTGGCGTATGACGATCAAGCCGTCGACAGGCTCAAAGACGCGACGCTGACCGAGGATCAACTGAAAAGCAGCGTGCGCATCCATCAAAACGTGGAGGAACCCAGCGCCGCACGCATCGAGTTCGAACACCGCAAAACCTTCAACGATGAATTGCTCGGTGACGATCTCAACCCAGGGGTGAGCCCAGTGACGTTCTTCGCCGGCAAGCGTAACGGCAAGCTCGACGAACCGATCGAGCTGCCGCCGCAGGCCTACCAAGTCGATCCTTTGCACGGGGCCATTGTTTACGACCTCAACCTGTTTCCGGAACCCCCGGCCATTGCGGTCGGCTCGATGCCGTTGTTTTTAGCCACGATCGCCAAGCAGTCGTTTGACAACAGGAACTTGCCCAAAGGCCTGGAGATCCGGAACAACGCGTTGGTGGTGGATTTGAAAGTATTCCCGGCCAATGAATGGCGGTTTTACGTGAAGGATGACAGCGGGAATTACTTGAAGCGGATTCTGTCGGTCAGCCACGACGCCAGCGCGCAGGGCCCGGCCGTGTTTGGCGTGCATTATTTTTATGGCCATCCGACGCGTGTGGAAACCTATCAGCGCACCGACCTCGCCACCGTGCAATACGGTTTCGAGGTCAAGCTCGATCAGGCGCCCACAGCGCCTTAACTGCTGAGACTGCGTCCGCGTCCACCATTGATCTGCCGTAGCTGGGCCTGCAGGTGCAGGCTCCAGATCTGCGGATCATCGGCCAGTTCGTAACCGTGGGTGGTCAGGCTTTCAACAATGGTGTCGAGAATCGACTCGGCCGCCATCGGCCCGGGAAACGGCCCCTGGGCTTTGATTGCGGAAGGTTGTTCACCGGCCATGCCGGCAGCGAAGAGCAGTGTCCACATGCCGTTGTCACCGGCCAACGGCTTGATGGCGCATTCGATCCGGGTGACGAGACCCAGACACTGACGGGTAAGGCAGAGGTTGCGCGACATGGCGGCGACCCTCGATAAATCCGGTATTCAGCGCCCACGAAGGCACTGGCTCGATCCAGCGATGCTGTCGATATCCTTGAGCTGAGAATAGAAGAAAAGTGCGCCCCGCAAGCAAAGCGGAACCAGAAGGCGCCGAATGGTCATTGTGTGAATTCTGACGTCAGAGTGACGTCACTTCCAACAGCCCTTGTAGGAGCGAGCCTGGCGCGAAGGCGGTCTTTCAGTCAAAGCATCCGTCGACTGAATGGACGCCATCGCGAGCAGGCTCGCTCCTACATTGGTTAGGGGTGGGGCTTACGCCGGTTTGGCTTCGACCAGCGCCTCCTGCGCCAGCTCTTTCTCGGCTTCTTTCAAGTCTTCTTCGCTGATCATTTCCGCAATAACCCGCAGGCGTTCAACCACCCGCGCATTGATGCTGCCTTCCGGGAACTGGCCATCGGCATCCGGCTCACCGGCCGGCTCGCCCACCAGCAGGCTCAATGCTTCATCGGCCTGACGCACCGCATAAACGTGGAATTGCCCGGCACGCACCGCCGCCAACACTCTCTCGTCCAGCATCAATGTGGCGACGTTGGCTTGCGGGATGATCGCGCCCTGCTCGCCGGTCAGCCCGCGCGCTTCGCAGAGACGAAAGAAGCCTTCGATTTTCTCGTTGACCCCACCGACCGCTTGCACCTCACCGAACTGATTGATCGACCCCGTAATCGCGAAGCATTGCTTGAGCGGGGTTTTCGACAGCGCCGAAATCAGCGTGCATGCCTCGCCCAGCGAGGCACTGTCGCCATCGACGTAACCGTAGGACTGTTCCAGCGCGATGCTCGCGGAAATCGCCAGCGGGAATTCCTGGGCGTAACGACTGCCGAGGTAACCGGTGAGAATCATCACGCCTTTGGAGTGAATCGGCTGACCGAGATTTACTTCACGCTCGATGTCGACGATGCCGCTGCCGCCCGGGTACACCGTGGCGGAGATCCGCGCCGGCACGCCGAACGCCGAGTCGCCGACTTCCAGCACGGTCAGGCCATTGCACTTGCCCACCGCCGCACCGTCGGTGTCGATCAGGATAATCCCGGCCATCATGTCGTCGAGAATCCGCGCCGATACGCGTCCGGTGCGAGTGGCCTTGGCCTTGAGCGCACGTTCGATGTGGCCGGCGTCGGTCATTTCATCGCCGGCCAGGTGGCGGATGAAATCCGCTTCGCTGACCAGTTGAAACAAATCACCAATACGCGCCGACAAGCGTCCCTGATGCTCGGCCAGTCGTGCGCTGTACGTCGCCAGGCGCGCCACCGCATCGGCGGTCAACGGCGCCATGCCTTCTTCCGAGGTGCGGGTTTTCAGCAATTGGGCGAATTGCTCCAGGCTCTCGTCGACCATCGGGATGTCTTCGTCGAAGTCGACCAGGACGCGGAACATCTCCTGGAAATCCGGATCGAGATCCTGCAGCGTGTAATACAGTTGCCGCGCGCCGATGATGATGACTTTGACCTGCAACGGAATGTGCTGCGGATTCAACGTCATGGTGGCGAAACGACCCATGTCGCCCAGCGGCGATTCCATTTTCAGCTTGCGCGATTGCAGGGCACGCTTGAGCGCGTCCCATACGAATGGCTCGCTGAGCATTTTTTCCGCTTCAAGAATCAGGAAACCACCATTGGCGCGGTGCAGCGCGCCTGGACGCAATTGGCGATAGGTGGTGTAGAGCGCGCCTTGGTCGGTGGTGTACTCGATGCGGCCGAACAGGTTTTCGTAGGTCGGGTGCGGCTCGAACACCACCGGCGCACCGCCGCTGGCCGGATGCCCGACCACCAGGCTCGGGGCGTATTGCTCTTCCAGCAGTTTGCGTGCAACGGCGTCGGTCTTACTGTCGTCGACCAGTTGCTCGACCACGGTCTTCAGCAGGTACACCTGCATCGCTTGCAGGTAACCGCAGACCGCCGCGTTTTCCGCGTACTTTTCCGACAGCGGCGCCAGCAATGGCTGCAAGGCCAGGGTGATGGTTTCTTCGTTGAGCGTACGCAGATGATTGTTCGACTCACGTTTCCATTGCGGCAGACTGGCGAGTTCTTCGTTCAGACGCTCTTCCAGACCGGAAATGTCTTCGTGAAAACGCTCGCGCTCGGTATCCGGCAGTTGCGCGAACTCGGCCTCGTCCAGTGCCTTGCCGTCGAGCATCGGCGTGAAGGCGATGTTGCTGCTGTCGCGGTACAGGGCGACGTCTTTTTCCAGGGCCAGGCGCTCGATGACGTCGAGGGCTTTGTCATAGCGCTGGTTGAAGGCGCGGTCGATGGCGCTTTTCTTTTGCTGGTAGGAAGGGTGTTCGAAGACCGCTGGAAAAGTCGCCAGCAGGTTGTCGATCAAGCCGTTGATGTCGCCCATGAACGCGCCGGCGGTGCCCGACGGCAGTTCCAGGGCACGGGGCTCGCGCGGCTCATCGAAATTGTTGACGTAGACCCAGTCCGCCGGGGTTTGCAGGCGTTTGCCTTCGGCTTTCAGGTAGCGTTTTACGAACGAAAACCGGCCAGTGCCGGGCTCACCCATGACGAACACGTTGTAACCGGGCCGTGGCATGGCCACACCGAACTGCAAGGCTTCGACCGCGCGTTCCTGGCCGAGCACACCGCGAAAAGGCTCCAGATCATTGGTGGTAGTGAAGCTGAACTGTTCAGCGGAAAACGGACGAGTCAGCGCTTCGGGCGCTATACGCAAGCTGGCAGCAACAGAATCAGGCATCGGGCTTCCTTACATCAGGCGGGGCAGATAGCGGGCATTCTGGCGCTGCCCGCCCCCCACTGGCAAGGCGCGCCATACGACAAAGCATAGACAACCACCCCGCCTGCGCCCGCCCGCCATGAAACCGGGCTTTTCCATGAATATTTTGCAAAAAACCACGGAACCCCTGGATCGTGCCTAAACTCCAAACTGCGCGGCTGGAACTAATAACCGGCCCACTGGCGCCAATAAGTTCTGTAGGCCACTTCGCCAAGCGGTGATCTGACCAACACAACCGGAGCCAGAACCCCTGTCCATTGGTATGCACATAAAGAGAACAAAGCTATGAAACGGATTCTTCTCGGTACTCTCTTCACCGCTGTATCCATCAACGCGATGGCTCAAGCGCCAGGCGGCCCGGATTGCGGTTGGGGCAACATGCTGTTCGAAGGTCAGCGTGGCACCCCGGCTCACTTCCTGGCATCCACCACCAACGGCACTTCCGGTAACGCAACGTTCGGTATGACTTCCGGCACCAACGGTTGCTCCACCAACGCGTCGCTGACCTATGGCGGCAAATCCTGGTTTGCCATGAATGGCATGATGAACGAGCTGTCCGAAGACATGGCAAAAGGCAACGGCGAAGCGCTGACGACCTATGCCGTGGTACTGGGCGTGGCGCCGGAAGACCGTGCGCACTTCGCTGCCGTTACTCACGAGCACTTCCAGCAGATCTTCAGCAAGGCTGATGTGACTGCCGAAGATGTACATACCAACACCTTGGCGGTTCTTAAATCAGACCCACGTCTGGCCAAGTACGCGACTCAGGCTTAAGCTCGACCCCGCCCGCTTCCTTCGGGAAGCGGGTTTTGTTTTTGGGCTAGTTCCTGCAGGTAAATGGATTTTTTTCTTTCGATTAAGTTGCCACTTATGCTCAAACGCCTTGCCTGGCTGGCGCTCTGTGTCTGCGCCCCGCTGTCCGCCGCGCCACACATCGATCCTCAACGTTTGCAGCAACTGGCCAACGACCGCTTCTGGATTTCCCTCGGTCATTACGAAACCGCCAAGCTCGGCGGCTGGCGCAGCTACGTCAGCGACAGGAAGTTCTTTCTCGCCCCCGACGGCAACGAACACCCCGATCATGAACTCGCCGCCACCGTGCAGGCCTTGTATGCCCCGGCCAGCGCTGGCGAACAACATGCCCAATGCGTGTACCCGGCGCGCACCCGCTGGCTCAAGGATCAGTTGAATCTGACTGACCTGCCGAGCCCGGATTGTGCCGAGTTCAAGCAATGGTTCAAGGACGTCTCGCCGGACAGCGCGGTGATGATCTTCCCCGCCGCTTACCTCAACAGTCCATCGTCGATGTTCGGCCACACCCTGCTGCGCATCGATCAGGCCGGGGCGAAGAGCGACAAAACGTCCCTGCTCAGTTACGCGATCAACTTCGGTGCCTACATCGAAGGCTCGGACAACAGCATTCTTTACGCCTGGAAAGGTTTGATGGGCGGCTACCCGGGGCTGTTCGCGCTGGTGCCGTATCAGGAAAAACTTTCCGAGTACCGCAGCCTGGAAAACCGCGACCTGTGGGAATACCGTCTGAATCTGACGCAAGAAGAAACCGCGCGGATGGTCGAGCATGTCTGGGAGTTGAAGCAGATCCAGTTCGACTATTTCTTCTTCGACGAAAACTGCTCCTATCGCCTGCTCGAATTGTTGCAAGTGGCACGCCCGAGCCTGCGCCTGACCGAGCAATTCCCGCTGACGGCGATCCCGACCGACACGGTCAAAGCCGTGAAAGAGTCAGGCCTGGTCGAGCACATCGAATATCGCCCATCGCGGGAGCGCGAACTGCTCAGCCGCGCCGAACCGCTCAGTGATGAAGAGCAACAATGGGTGTTGAAAGTCAGCGCCGATCAACAGCAATTGCAGGATCCGACATTCCAAACCCTGCCCCGCGACCGTCAGGCGTTGATCATCGACGCGGCGTATCGTCTGGAGCGCTACCGCGCCAACGGTCAGGAGCGTGACCCGCAGCGCGCACAACGCAGTTTCGAACTGCTACGGGCGATCAACAAAAACCCGGCGCCGGAGCTGGAAATCCCGCAACCGGGCCTGCCCGAAGACGGTCACGAATCGCGCACCTGGCAAGCCGGACTCGGTACTCGGGGAGACCGCGCTTTCGGCGAATACGGTCTGCGCATGGCCTATCACGATCTCAATGACAACGCCGAAAGCTTCCCGCTCGGCGCGCAGATCGAAATTCTCCAGCTGAAATTGCGTCAGTACGAAGGCAATGACTGGCAGGTGCAGCAACTGGATCTGGCGACCATCCGCTCACTGACCCCACGCAATGAGCTGTTGCAGCCGCTGTCGTGGCAAGTCACCGGCGGGTTGGAGCGAGTGCCGGGCAAGCATGACGACGAAAACCTGGTCAGCCACGTCAACGGCGGTGGCGGCGGCACCTGGCAGCTCGGCGAAGACGTGCTCGGTTTTGCTCTCGGCACCGTACGCGTCGAGCACAACAACGATTTCGCCGGGTTCATCGCGCCGGCTGCCGGGTTCAACAGCGGCGTGCTGTGGAAAAACCCGCTGGGCAATCTGAGCCTGGAAGCCAAGGGCGATTACTTCACCAACGGCGAGGTGCGCCGCAGCCTGAGCCTGAACCAGCAATGGGAACTGTCGCGCAACCTTGGTTTGCGCTTGAGTGCGCAGCGCGAGTTCAGCCACGTGGCGACGCCGGAAACCGAAGTGATGCTCGAAGTGAAGTGGTATCACTATTGATTTTCTGACATACCTCTGTTCCCTGTGGGAGCGAGCCTGCTCGCGAAGGCGTCGTATCAGACAACCCTGGATCGACAGACATATCGCTTTCGCGCGCAGGCTCGCTCTCACAAAGGTCATGTTGTGTTCGACAGATCGCTGACATGTCTTTCACAGACACCTCACAAATCACCTTCTAGACTTTCTTCATAGGCCGCGAAACGGCGAGGGAGAAGTGCGATGTGGCGGTGTGCGGGGTTGTTGAGTGTTTTGCTGTTGCTGGGCGGTTGCCAGTCCACTCACGACGACTTGATCGCCAAGGGATATCCACCGGCTTTCGCCGACGGCTTCGATGACGGTTGCATCAGCGGCCGCCAGGCCGCCGGTTCGATCAGCGGCGAGTTCCGCAAGAACGTGCCGCGCTATCTCAAGGACGCAAAATATGCCGACGGCTGGGTCGACGGCTTCCGTCAGTGTCAGGCGATGCTGGAAAACAAGAGCCGCGAAGACTACCGCAACGAGCACTGGGACGAACGCGAACGCGCCTGGCAGCAACAGAAGGATCAGGACGCTGGACGGGCGTATCGCTCGCAATAGGTCGTTTGCCGACATCCGCTGAAACCAAATGCCTGCGACCATGGCCCAACTCTTTAACAAAGGAGGACTCCATGAGCCGCGCTTTCGTCAACGAAGATAACGCCGCCGCACAAGCCGATCAGCCCGTCGAACGGCAGGTCAGCGCGCAAGCCAATTACGTCACGCCGCAGGGCTACGCGCTGTTGCAGGCGAAAGTCGCCGAACTGCAAAACCTTCACGCCGAAGAATCGGCCAAGGGCGAGACCGCAAACAAGCAACGCCTGGTCGATCTCCAGCGGGATCTGCGTTATTTCAATCAGCGCGTCGGCAGCGCCCAAGTGGTGCCCGCCGCCACCGCCACCGACAAAGTGCAGATCGGCAGTCGCGTGACCTACGCCGATGAACACGACAACGAGTACCGCGTGCAACTGGTCGGCGAAGATCAGGCAGACGCAGCAAAGGGTCTGATCAACTGGGGCTCACCGCTGGGAAGGGCACTGCTTGGCGCCGGGCTCAACGACGAGGTGCTGTGGCAGCGCCCCGTCGGCGATCAACTGATTGAAGTGATCCGCATCGATCCGGCTTAAACCACACCCTGAGCGAGCATTGCATCGGCCACTTTGACGAAACCGGCGATGTTCGCGCCTTTGACGTAGTTGACCTGTCCGTTCTCTTCGCCGTAGTGCACGCAAGCGTGATGGATCGACTGCATGATCCCGTGCAGCTTGCTGTCCACCTCGCCCGCCGTCCAATGCAGGCGCATGGCATTCTGCGACATTTCCAGACCGCTCACCGCCACGCCGCCGGCATTCGATGCCTTGCCCGGCGCGAACAGAATCCCCGCCTCGATGAAGATATCCACAGCCTCAAGTGTGGTCGGCATGTTTGCGCCCTCAGCCACACAAACGCAGCCGTTGCGCAGCAAAGCGTGGGCAGCTTCGGCGTCGAGTTCGTTCTGCGTGGCGCAGGGCAGCGCGATGTCGCACGGCAGCGACCATGGATGCTCACCGGCACGGAACTCCAGACCGAATGCAGCAGCCAGCTCGCTGATGCGCCCGCGCTTGACGTTTTTCAGCTCCAGCAGCGCCGACCATTGCTCTTCACTCAAACCGGCCTCTGCGTAGAGCGTGCCTTCGGAGTCGGACAGGGAGATCACCTTGCCGCCCAGATCCATGACCTTGCGCGCCGCATATTGCGCGACGTTGCCGGAGCCGGAAATCGCCACGCGCTTGCCTTCGACGGTTTGGTCGCGGCGCTTGAGCATTTCCTCAGCGAAGTACACGCAACCGAAACCGGTGGCTTCCGGACGAATCAGGCTACCGCCGTAGGTCATGCCTTTGCCGGTCAGTACGCTGGTGAACTGGTTGTTCAGCCGTTTGTACTGGCCGAACAGGAAACCGATCTCCCGCGCGCCGACACCGATATCGCCGGCCGGCACGTCAACGTCAGCGCCGATGTGGCGATACAACTCGCTCATGAAGGCCTGGCAGAAACGCATGACTTCAGCGTCGCTCTTGCCTTTCGGATCGAAGTCCGCACCGCCCTTGCCGCCGCCCATGGGCAGCGACGTCAGGGAGTTTTTGAAGGTCTGCTCGAAGGCCAGAAACTTCAGCACGCCCATGTTCACCGACGGATGGAAACGCAAGCCACCCTTATAGGGGCCGATGGCGCTGTTCATCTGAATGCGGAACCCGCGATTGACCTGAACCTTGCCCTGATCATCGACCCACGACACGCGGAAAACCACCGCACGCTCCGGTTCGCAGATGCGCTCCAGAATGCCCGACGACAGGTAGTGCGGATTAGCTTCGAGAAACGGCCACAGACTGCGCAGCACTTCTTCGACCGCCTGGTGGAATTCCGGTTGATCCGGGTCGCGTTTTTTCAGGCGGGCAAGAAAGGATTCGACGGATTCGATCATGGGAAAAGTCTCGGCAAATTTATTGTCGTTGGAAGCGATTGGGCCGGACTTTAACAAACGAATTGCGCACAGGAACAGCGCAAGATGTCGCAGTTATGAAATTAAATGGTGCACTGGATATAAATAGGCACGCTTTCCGAGCTGTTTTTGCACCTGAATAGTGAAAACACATTCCGAAAATGCACCATCAGTTACACCGCCATCGCTGGCAAGCCAGCTCCCACAGTTTTAGTGGCGTTCACACACTCCAGGGATGACAAAAATCCTGTGGGAGCTGGCTTGCCAGCGATGAATCCAACTCGGTTTCCATGAAAACCCGGGCAAAAAAAAACGGAGCCCGAAGGCTCCGTCTCTATCAAGCAACCCACCTGCAATCAGGCCAGTTTCTTGTGGCGAACCCGGTGTGGCTGGGCCGCTGCTTCGCCGAGGCGCTTTTTGCGGTCGGCTTCGTACTCGGTGTAGTTGCCTTCGAAGAACACCGCTTGCGAGTCGTCTTCGTACGCCAGGATGTGCGTCGCGACGCGGTCAAGGAACCACCGATCGTGAGAGATCACAATGGCGGCGCCCGGGAAGTCCAACAGGGCTTCTTCCAGGGAACGCAGGGTTTCAACGTCGAGGTCGTTGGACGGTTCGTCGAGCAGCAGGACGTTGCCGCCCTCCTTCAGGGTCAGCGCCAGGTGCAGGCGACCGCGCTCACCACCGGACAGATCCTTGACGAACTTCTGCTGATCGCCACCCTTGAAGTTGAAGCGACCGACGTAGGTACGCGACGGGATCTCGTAGTTGCCGATGCGGATCTGGTCGGAACCATCGGAAATCTGCTGGAACACGGTTTTGCTGCCGTCCAGGTCTTCGCGGCTCTGATCGACGCAAGCCAGTTGCACGGTTTCGCCGACTTCGATGGTGCCGGAATCCGGGGTTTCCTTGCCCATCAGCATGCGGAACAGGGTCGATTTACCGGCACCGTTACCACCGATCACGCCGACGATGGCGCCTTTCGGCATTGAGAACGACAGGTTGTCGATCAGCACGCGATCGCCGTAGCCCTTGGAGACGTTCTTGAATTCGATGACCTTGTCGCCCAGGCGAGGACCGGCCGGGATGTAGATCTCGTTGGTTTCGCTACGCTTCTGGAATTCCTGCGATTGCATTTCTTCGAAGCGTTGCAGACGTGCCTTGGATTTCGACTGGCGGGCCTTGGCGCCTTTGCGCACCCACTCCAGTTCTTCTTTCATGGCTTTTTCGTGAGCCGACTGCTGCTTGGATTCGGCAGCGAGACGATCGGACTTGGCTTCAAGCCAACCCGAATAGTTGCCCTCGTACGGAATGCCCGCGCCACGGTCGAGTTCGAGAATCCAGCCAGCGACGTTATCGAGGAAGTAACGGTCGTGCGTGATCGCGACCACGGTGCCCGGGAAGTCGTGCAGGAAATGCTCGAGCCACGCAACGGAGTCGGCGTCCAAGTGGTTGGTGGGTTCGTCGAGGAGCAGCATGTCCGGGGCGGACAGCAGCAGGCGGCACAGGGCCACACGACGTTTCTCGCCACCGGAGAGGACTTCGACCTTGGCGTCCCAGGCTGGCAGACGCAGCGCATCGGCGGCGACTTCGAGTTGGCGGTCAAGGTTGTGACCGTCACTGGCTTGCAGGATCGCTTCAAGCTTGGCCTGCTCGGCGGCCAGTTTGTCGAAGTCGGCGTCTTCTTCAGCGTAAGCCGCGTAGACCTCGTCCAGACGCGCTTGAGCGTTTTTGATCACGCTGACCGCTTCCTCGACCACTTCACGCACGGTTTTGGTCGGGTCAAGCTGCGGCTCTTGCGGCAGGTAACCGATGTTGAGTTCCGGCATCGGGCGCGCTTCGCCCTCGAATTCGGTGTCGACGCCGGCCATGATTTTCAGCAGCGTGGACTTGCCCGAACCGTTGAGGCCGAGGACGCCGATCTTGGCGCCAGGGAAGAAGGACAGCGAAATGTTTTTGAGGATTTCCCGCTTCGGCGGAACAACTTTGCCCAGCCGATGCATGGTGAAGACGTATTGAGCCATGGAGAACCTTGGGTCAGTGACAGATGAATGAGTGGAGCGCAGGCGATGCCCGGCCAGACCGTGCGCGTCGTTCACTTGATGATGATCAATGCGTGCGCGCTGGAGAAGTCTGATTCTAGGAGCTGGAACGCCCCCACGTAACCGGCAAAGCTACCTGAATGACCAGTGGCCGTCCAGCCGAGCGGGGCTGGCACTTCGCCACAACTCAAGGCATGCTAGCCGCCCTTTGGGCGTCCGGCTTATAGTGCACGCCGCGCCAGCCCAGCCAGATCGCAGGATTTCAGTTTGTCCAACGTCACTCCGCCAGCCTCTGTGAGCATGACCCAACCGGCGACCGGCTCGCCCCTGCGCGGCACATTGAAAGGCGCGCTGGCGACGCTGGTACTTTTGCTGCTGGCATTGCTGTTCTGGCAGTTGCTCGATCAACTGAGCGAAACCCAGAAAAACCAGCGTCAGTACACCATCGACTACACCGCCGATCTGGCCTCACAAGTCAGCCTGAACATGGCACTGAACGCGCAAATCGCGCTCAACCTTCTACCCATCGTCGAAGAGCCGCAGTCGGCCGACGAACAGCAGCTGCTCCTGCGCAAGTTGCAGCAGTCGTTACCCGACCTGCGCAGCCTGGCGTTGCTCAGCCCGTCCGGTCGAATCCTCAGTGACAGCTCGGTCAACAGCAGCGACGCCGACTATCTCGCCGAGTTGGTGCGCCGCAGCCATGCCCAGGCGCACTATTTCAGCAATGCCGACGACGGCTCGGTGGTGCATCTGCTACTGCATCAAGCCAGCGGCAGCAGTCGCGGCTATTGGGCGCTGCGCCTGACACCGACGTTTTTTTCGTCTTTGACCAAACAGGCCGAGACCGGCATACGCCCGCTGTGGCTGGTGGAAAACCGGGTCAATCACCAGATCATCAGCCGTGACGAATCTTTACCATCTGCCAATACCTCGACCCTGACTCCGGACGACATGGCCAACAGCGTTCTGACCGTCCCCCTGAGCAGCAGCGACTGGCAACTGCGTGGTCTGTTCGACCGTCAACAAGTGCTTGAACAATTGCTGCCGGCGTTCATTGGCAAATGCCTGCTGGGGCTGGCCTTCTCTTTGCTGCCGTTCATCGCCCTGCTGAACATGCGCCGTCGGCAATGCCAGTTGCATGAGGGCCGTCGCCGCTATCAGGACATTTTCGAAGGCACCGGTGTTGCCCTGTGCGTGCTGGACCTGTCCGGGCTCAAGCAAGTGTTTGACAAGGCCCAGTTGCAGACCGGCGACCAGCTCAAGGCCTGGCTCGAACAACCGCAACAGCGCCAGCAACTGCTCCATGAACTTCGCGTCACCGAGGTCAATCAGGTGGCGTTGCAATTGCTCAACGTCAGTTCCTGTGACCACGCCTGGCAACTGCTGATCGATGGCCGTCCGCACAGCCACTGCGCCATCGGCAATCAAGTGCTCGACGCCGTACTGAAACAGCAAAAGCAGCTCGAACTGGAAATCAGACTGCCGGACATCAATGGCCGCGACCAGCATCTATGGCTGGTGCTGCGCCTCCCGCAGGAGCAACAGGACTATAAAGCCGTGATCCTCAGCATCAACGACATCACCAGCCGAAAGCTCATCGAATTGTCGTTGCTGGAACGCGAAGGGTTTTGGTCCGATGTGGTGCGCACAGTGCCGGATCACCTCTACGTGCAAGACGTGATCAGCCAGCGGATGATTTTCAGCAACCACCATTTGGGCCAGACGCTGGGTTACAACCGCACCGAGCTGCACCAGATGGGCGAATACTTCTGGGAAATCCTTCTGCACCCCGAAGATGCTGACCATTACCACCGCTCGCGGCAGTCGCAGCGTCACGCCGGGTACAGTCAGTTGCTGCAATGTCAGCTGCGTTTCCGTCATCGCGACGGCAAGTGGCGGCGCTTCGATATTCGTGAACAGGCGCTTGCACGGGACAAGCACGATCAGGTCACCCGGATCATCGGCGTGGCCAAGGACATCACCGAACAGATCGAGGCCAGCGAATCCCTGCGCGACAGCGAGCAACGCTACCGAATGCTCGCCGAAAGCATCAGCGACGTTATTTTTTCCACCGACAGCAAACTGTCGCTCAACTATGTCAGCCCGTCCGTGCAGGCGGTATTGGGTTATGACGCCGAGTGGATTTTCCAGAACGGCTGGCAATCAATCATCGCCAATCCGCATCAGTTGTCCGGGATCTACCACCTGATGGATCGGGTCAGCAAGTCGCTCGACAACCTTGAGCAACTGACCCTGCTGCGCAGCCAGGTGCAGACGCAACTGTTCCTGTTTGACTGCCTGCGGGCCGACGGGCGCAAGATTCCGATCGAATTGCGCCTGGTGCTGGTGTGGGACGAGCACGGCGGGTTCGAAGGCGTGCTCGGTGTCGGCCGCGACATCAGTCAGCAACGTCGCGCCGAGAAAGACCTGCGTATGGCGGCCACGGTATTCGAACACTCAACATCGGCGATTCTCATCACCGACCCGGCCGGTTACATCGTGCAAGCCAACGAAGCGTTCAGCCGGGTCAGTGGTTACGCCGTCAGCGAAGTGCTCGACCAACTGCCGAACATGCTCACCGTCGACGAGCAGCAGGACGCGCACCTGCGTTACGTGCTCAAGCAACTGCATCAGCACAGCACCTGGGAAGGCGAAGTCTGGCTCAAACGCCGTAACGGCGAGCATTACCCGGCGTGGGTCGGCATTACCGCCGTGCTCGACGATGAAGGCGACCTCGCCAGTTACGTGTGTTTCTTCAGCGACATCAGTGAGCGCAAGGCCAGTGAGCAACGCATTCATCGCCTCGCCTATTACGACGCGCTGACCCACCTGCCAAACCGCACCCTGTTCCAGGATCGTCTGCACACCGCGCTGCAAGCCGCCGAACGGCAGAAGTCGTGGGTGGTGCTGATGTTCCTTGACCTCGACCGCTTCAAGCCGATCAACGACTCCCTCGGCCACGCCGCCGGCGACCGTATGCTCAAGGAAATGGCGACACGTCTGCTCGGCTGCGTCGACGATGACGACACCGTGGCGCGCATGGGTGGCGACGAATTCACCCTGCTGCTGCAACACCGCGCCAGCCGCGAACTGGCACTTAACCGCGCGATTCATGTGGCCGAGCAGATCCTCGCCAGCCTGGTGAAACCGTTCGTGCTCGAAGGCCGCGAGTTCTTCGTCACCGCCAGTATCGGCATCGCCCTGAGCCCGCAGGACGGCAACGAACTCAGCCAGTTGATGAAGAACGCCGACACCGCGATGTACCACGCCAAGGAGCGCGGCAAGAACAACTTCCAGTTCTACCAGGCCGACATGAACGCCAGCGCCCTCGAACGCCTGGAACTGGAAAGCGATTTGCGCCATGCCCTGGAGCAGAACGAATTCGTGCTGTATTACCAGCCCCAGTTCAGCGGCGACGGCAAGCGTCTGACCGGTGCCGAAGCCCTCCTGCGCTGGCGCCATCCGCGACGCGGGCTGGTGCCGCCGGGGGATTTCATTCCGGTGCTGGAAGAACTCGGGCTGGTGGTGGACGTTGGCGACTGGGTCATCAGCGAGGCCTGCCGCCAGCTCAAGACCTGGCATCAAAACCGCGTGCGGGTGCCAAAGGTATCCGTGAACATCTCGGCCCGGCAGTTCTCCGATGGCCAGCTCGGCACGCGGATCGCCACCATCCTGCGCGAAACCGGTCTGCCACCGGCGTGCCTGGAGCTGGAACTGACCGAAAGTATCCTGATGCGCGAAGTCAGCGAGGCGATGCAGATTCTGGCCGGGCTGAAAAATCTTGGCCTGAGCATCGCGGTCGACGACTTCGGCACCGGTTACTCCTCGCTGAACTACCTCAAGCAATTCCCGATCGATGTGCTGAAAATCGACCGCACTTTCGTCGACGGGTTGCCGTCCGGCGAACAGGACGCGCAGATCGCCCGGGCGATCATCGCCATGGCCCACAGCCTCAATCTGGCGGTCATCGCCGAGGGCGTGGAAACCCATGAGCAGCTGGATTTCCTGCGTGAGCATGGTTGCGACGAGGTGCAGGGTTACCTGTTTGGGCGGCCGATGCCGGCGGCACGGTTCGAGGCGCAGTTCAGCAATGATGCGCTGTTCATGTTCGACTGAAAATCTGCGGCGCGGTCATCGCTGGCAAGCCAGCTCCCACAAGGGTTGATGCCGATCACAAGACTCGTGGTTCACCAAGGAAAGGTGGGAGCTGGCTTGCCAGCGATGGGGCCGGCAAGAGCACCGCACATCTGTCATGAACGCCACTTGTCTGCGACATGATGCCGTTTCATATGCCATCCAAAAGCGCTTGGGTTAGAATGCCCCCCTTTTCTGCCCCCGATCCTTGAGGACCGCCATGTTCAGCCGTGATTTGACTATTGCCAAGTACGACGCCGACCTTTTTGCCGCCATGGAGCAAGAAGCTCAGCGCCAGGAAGAACACATCGAGCTGATCGCTTCGGAAAACTACACCAGCCCAGCGGTGATGGAAGCTCAAGGCTCGGTACTGACCAACAAGTACGCCGAAGGTTATCCGGGCAAGCGTTACTACGGTGGCTGCGAGTACGTTGACGTCGTCGAGCAACTGGCCATCGACCGCGCCAAGGAACTGTTCGGCGCCGATTACGCCAACGTTCAGCCGCACGCTGGCTCGCAAGCCAACGCTGCTGTTTACCTGGCCCTGCTGTCGGCGGGTGACACCATCCTGGGCATGAGCCTGGCCCACGGCGGCCACCTGACCCACGGCGCCAGCGTTTCCTCCTCCGGCAAGCTGTACAACGCCGTTCAGTACGGCATCGACGGCAACGGCCTGATCGATTACGACGAAGTCGAGCGCCTGGCGGTCGAGCACAAGCCAAAGATGATCGTGGCCGGTTTCTCTGCCTACTCGCAGATCCTCGACTTCCCGCGTTTCCGTGAAATCGCTGACAAGGTTGGCGCCTACCTGTTCGTCGACATGGCCCACGTGGCCGGTCTGGTCGCCGCTGGCGTCTACCCGAACCCGGTGCCATTCGCTGACGTCGTGACCACCACCACTCACAAGACCCTGCGCGGTCCACGTGGCGGCCTGATCCTGGCCAAGGCCAACGCCGACATCGAGAAGAAGCTCAACTCCGCCGTATTCCCGGGCGCCCAGGGTGGCCCGCTGGAACACGTGATCGCCGCCAAAGCGATCTGCTTCAAGGAAGCGCTGCAGCCTGAGTTCAAGACGTACCAGCAGCAAGTGGTGAAAAACGCCAAGGCCATGGCCGGCGTGTTCATCGAGCGCGGTTTTGACGTGGTGTCCGGCGGTACTGAAAACCACCTGTTCCTGCTGTCGCTGATCAAGCAAGAGATCTCCGGTAAAGACGCCGACGCCGCACTGGGCAAAGCGTTCATCACCGTCAACAAGAACTCCGTGCCTAACGATCCACGCTCGCCGTTCGTCACCTCCGGTCTGCGCTTCGGCACCCCGGCCGTGACCACTCGCGGTTTCAAGGAAACCGAGTGCAAAGAGCTGGCGGGCTGGATCTGCGACATCCTGGCTGACCTGAACAACGAAGCGGTGATCGACGCCGTTCGTGAAAAAGTCAAAGCCATCTGCAAAAAGCTGCCGGTCTACGGCGCTTAATCAGCCTCGCTGAATCGCAGAACAAAAAAAACCGGCCAGTGATGGCCGGTTTTTTTTCGCCCTGAAATCCCGCTGGATTCCCCTAAAATTGCCCGTTGAATCCCCGTGTAGGAGCAGCCTGCGGCAGCTTCTACACCACTGGTCAGACCGGTCATGCCAATTTAGTTCTTCCCCCTTGTAATCCGGAAATACCCAAGCCTAGACTGCGCCTGCACTGGACATACCGGTAAGACCACAATAATTAAGTCCTGAATCTGAGCGCGCAAGCGCCGGCAGCCAGGACACCGACCAGGATTCCTCCCATGCTCAGATGGTGCTCGCGTTCAATCTTCCTCCAAGTGGTTCTCGGACTGGTGCTCGGCATCGTCTGCGGGCTGACCCTTCCCGAATATTCCGCCCAGCTCAAACCCCTCGGCGACGGCTTCATCAAACTGATCAAGATGCTCATCGGTCTGATCGTGTTCTGCGTAGTGGTCAGCGGCATCAGCGGCGCAGGCGACCTGAAAAAGGTCGGGCGTATCGGCCTCAAATCAGTCATCTACTTTGAAGTGCTGACCACCATCGCTTTGGTGATCGGCCTGGTGTTCGCCTTCAGCACCGGTATCGGCAGCGGCGCGAATATTCATCTGGAGCAATTGTCCGCCGCCGACATGGGCGACATCGCCCAACGCGGCCAGCATATGCACACCACCACGCAGTTTCTGATGGATCTGATCCCGACCTCGGTGATCGGCGCCTTCGCCGACAACAACATCCTGCAAGTGCTGCTGTTCTCGGTGTTGTTCGGCAGCGCGTTGAATCTGGTCGGCGAAGCCGCTTCGGGCATCTCGCGACTGATCAACGAACTGAGCCATGTGATCTTCCGGATCATGGGCATGATCGTGCGTCTGGCGCCGATTGGCGTGTTTGGCGCCATTGCCTTCACCACCAGCAAATACGGCCTCGATTCGCTGCAACACCTGGGCAGTCTGGTCGGCCTGTTTTACCTGACCTGCATAGCGTTCGTCGGGTTGATTCTGGGTCTGGTCATGCGCGTATCGGGCCTGCGCATGTGGCCGCTGCTCAAGTACCTGCGTGAAGAATTGCTGATCGTCATGGGTACGGCTTCGTCCGACGCCGTGTTGCCACAGATCATGCGCAAACTCGAACACCTGGGCATCGGCAGCTCGACCGTCGGGCTGGTCATTCCTACGGGCTACTCGTTCAACCTCGACGGTTTTTCGATCTACCTGACCCTGGCCATCGTGTTCATCGCCAACGCCACCGGTACGCCGCTGGCCATGACCGATTTGCTGACGATTCTTTTGGTGTCGCTGATTACTTCCAAAGGCGCCCATGGTATCCCCGGTTCGGCACTGGTGATTCTTGCTGCGACATTGACCGCGATCCCGGCGATTCCGGTGGTTGGTCTGGTGCTTGTACTGGCGGTGGACTGGTTCATGGGCATCGGCCGGGCGCTGACCAACCTGATCGGCAACTGCGTCGCCACCGTGGCCATCGCCCGCTGGGAAAAAGACATCGACGTGCAACGAGCAAACAAAGTACTCAGCGGCCAGCAGGGCTACACCTTTCAGCCGCGTAAACCAGTGATTCCCGCACACCAGCAGGAATTCTGATTTCAACCCTGTAGAAGCTGCCGCAAGCTGCGATCTTTTGATCTGACTTGCGGTGTTTCTGGAGGTTCATGGAGCCAACACGTGATTACCACCTCAACCGTCGTCAACTCAGTCGTAGAAAAACTCCGCGCCGCACTGGCCCGGGGTCAATGGCGTTCCGGCGACATGCTGCCGGGCCAGCGCGAACTCGCCGAGCAATTGGGCATCAGCCGCCCGAGCCTGCGTGAAGCGGTGATTGTCCTGGAAACCCTCGGCCTGGTGCGCTCGATGCCGGGCAAAGGCGTGGTCGTCCTCGACGCCCAACTCAGCGACAGCCAAAGCCACGACAGCGCAGTCGCCGGTGCCAGCCTCGAAGACGTCTTGCAACTGCGCTACACCCTCGAACCGTTCATCGTCGGTCTTGTCGCGCAGTCGATCAGCAGCAAGGAAGTCGGCCAGTTACGCCTGACATTGATGGACATGCGCGAAGCGCTCGACGCCGGCGACAGCGAAGCCGGGGTCAGCGCCTACATTGCGTTCCACGAAGAACTCTTCACCCTGACTTCGAACCCGATCTTCCAAAGCGTCGTTCAGCAAACCAGCAACGCCCTCAAGCAGAGCGCCGAGGTGCTGCGCAATTCGCCGGAACATCTGGCCGAGCGTCTGGAAGAAAACGAAGCCGTCGTCCGCGCCATTCGCAGCAAAAACAGTGCCCAGGCCAGCGCCGAAATGCGTCGGCACATTCTGCGCGAGGGCCAGCGGATGGGCATCGAACTGAACATTCCGGATGACAACCTCGGCAGTTGAACCACTTACTGGAGACAGGTCATGAACAGTCTTGCCATGCCACAGCCCAACCGCCAGAGCACCCGCGCCCTGCCCTTTTCGCGCCTGCGTGCGTCGGTGGATGACCTGTATCCGCGCGTGTTCGACGCGATTCTCGATCAGCGCATCGACACACGCTTCACCGAGGAAAGCCTCGGGCAGATGTTCAATGCCAGCCGTACGGACATTCGCCGAGTCCTGACGCAGTTGTCGCATCAACAGATTGTTGTGTTGCGCGCCAATCATCGGCCGCGCCTGGCCGACGTCAATGTTGAACAGACCCGCCAGACGCTGCATGCGCGGCGGCTGACCGAAACCATGCTGGTGCACCTGGCGTCCCAGCAGCCGCGTGCCGACGATGTGAAACGCTTGCGCACACTGATCGAGCGCGAGCGCCAGGCGGCCGAACAGCATCGACGCGGCGCAGCGATACGCTTATCCGGGGAGTTTCATCTGCGCTTGGCTGAAATGGCGGGGAATGCACCGTTGGCGCATTTTTTGGGAAGTCTGGTGCCGCTGACATCACTGGCAATTGCGCGATGTGACGCAGATGCGCTCGCTTGTTGCGCATGGCGCGAGCATGTTGCGATTGTGGGTGCGGTGGAATGTAGGGATGTAGCGAAAGCCACCCTGCTGCTGAACCGGCATCTGGACAATCTCGGGGACACATTGTTGGGCTGTGTTGGCTGATCGGCCGCTATCGCTGGCAAGCCAGGCTCCAACAGGGGTCTAGGGTGTTCACACGTTCTGTGCCCAACCCAAAAGCTGTGGGAGCTGACTTGCCAGCGATGAGGCCTTCACAGGCACCACAAAATAATCAGCCCGCCGCCACCTTGGCAAAACCCGCCCGAATCGTCTCTTCCGGCAAATCATCGGCGATGAACACGATCACACTTTCCCGCGTCTCGCCCTCGGCCCATTCGGTGTCCCAGTCAAAACCGTAGAGTTTCAAAACCCCCTGAAACACCAGCCGCCGATCTTCCCCGGCAATGTTCAGCACGCCTTTGTAACGCAGCAATTGCTTGCCGTGTGCTTCCAGCAGTTCGTTCATGAACTCGCTGAGTCGATCGATATCCAGCGGCTGCCCGGTACGCAGCACCAGACTGGAAATGCGGTCGATCGACGGCGCCTGACTCACTGGACGCAGGCTCAATCCGCCGCCGATATCGGCATTCAGGTTGAAGCCACGCACATCAAGCAATTCGGCCAGGTCTATGTTGCCGTGCTCGACCACGCGGATCGGCGCCCGGCGGTTGATCCGTGACAGGCGTTCACTCAGCGCGGTGAACGTCGCCTCGTCGACTAAATCGGTTTTGCTCACCAGCAAGCGATCGGCGAAACCGATCTGCGCCTGGGCGATGGTCTGGGCCAGGTGATCTTCTGCGTGAGCCGCGTCCACCAGCGTGATGATGCCGTCGAGGATGTAGCGGTCGCGCAATTCTTCATCGATAAAAAACGTCTGCGCCACCGGAGCCGGATCGGCGAGGCCGGTGCACTCGATCACCAGTCGGTCGAAGGCGATTTCGCCGCTGTCCAGTCGTTCGAGCAACAGGTACAGGGCTTTGGTCAAATCAGTGTGAATCGTGCAGCAGACACAGCCGTTGGCCAAGGTCATGACTTGCACCGGCTCGTCACCCAGCAACTGGGTGTCGATGCCGGCGTCGGAGAATTCGTTTTCGATCACGGCGATTTTCAGGCCGTGTTCGGCTTTCAGCAGGTGGCGCAGCAAGGTGGTCTTGCCGGCGCCGAGGAAACCGCTAAGGACTGTTACCGGAATGGGAGAGGACAAAACTCGATCTCCTGATTAATGAACGACACAAAACAACTGTGGGAGCGGGCTTGCTCGCGAAAGCGGTGTGTCAGCCGACTTATTCGTCAACTGACATTACGCTTTCGCGAGCAAGCCCGCTCCCACAGGGGGATAGCGTTGGCCCTAACGCTGTCAGATCAACAGCACTTCGGCCCACCCTTGCCACCGTAACGGGCTTCCTGACGTTCGCGGAAGAACATCTCGTAGCTCATCACCGGTTTGTCCGGGTGTTTGGTCTGCATATGCTCGACGTAGGTGTCGTAGTCGGGCATGCCGACCATCAGGCGCGCAGCCTGACCGAGGTATTTACCGAGGCGACTCAGGTCATTGAACATGGTGCATTCCTCGAGTTACGCATCCGGCAAAGCCTGGAATGGCGATTCTTTATCCGTACGCTCTTTTTTGCCCCAGGCGGCGATACCGACCTTGAGCGCATAGAACAGGATGCTGAACACCACAAACAGGAACAGCGCGGTCAGTGTTGCGTTGGTGTAGGCGTTGAAGATCACGTGCTGCATCTGCTCGACGCTTTTCGCCGGTGCGAGGATCTGGTTATTGGCCAGCGCATCGCTGTATTTCTTGGCCAGCGACAGGAAGCCGATCGCAGGATTGGCGTCGAACAGCTTGATGAAGCCCGCCGTCGTGGTGCAGATCAGCAGCCAGGTTGCCGGCAACAGGGTGACCCAAATGTAGCGCTGACGCTTCATCTTGATCAGTACCACGGTGCCGAGCATCAGCGCGATACCGGCCAGCATCTGGTTGGAGATACCGAACAGCGGCCACAAGGTGTTGATGCCGCCCAGTGGATCGATCACGCCCTGATACAGCAACCAGCCCCACATCGCCACACAACCGGCAGTGGCAATCAGGTTGGCCGTCCAGGATTCGGTACGTTTGAGAGCCGGAACAAAAGAACCGAGCAGATCCTGCAGCATGAAACGACCGGCACGGGTGCCGGCGTCGACAGCAGTCAGGATGAACAGCGCTTCGAACAGGATCGCGAAGTGGTACCAGAATGCCATGGTGTTTTCACCCGGCAGGACACTGTGCAGGATCTGCGCAATACCCACCGCCAGGGTCGGTGCACCGCCGGCACGGGCGAGGATGGTGGTTTCGCCGATGTCATTCGCCACGGCTTGCAGCGCCTCAGGCGTAATCGCAAAACCCCAACTGGTAACCACTTGCGCAACCGACACCACGTCACTGCCGACGACAGCCGCCGGACTGTTCATGGCGAAGTACACGCCAGGCTCGATCACCGAGGCAGCGACCATGGCCATGATCGCCACGAATGACTCCATCAGCATGCCGCCGTAACCGATGTAACGGGCGTTGGTTTCGTTATCCAGCAACTTCGGCGTGGTACCGGAGGAAATCAGTGCGTGGAAGCCGGAAACCGCACCGCAGGCGATGGTGATGAACAGGAACGGGAACAACCCGCCCTTCCACACTGGGCCGGTGCCGTCGACGAACTGGGTCAGCGCCGGCATTTTCAGCTCGGGCATGGTCACCAGAATGCCGATCGCCAGGGCGACGATGGTGCCGATCTTGAGGAACGTCGACAGATAGTCGCGTGGCGCAAGGATCAGCCAGACCGGCAACGAGGCGGCAACGAAACCGTAACCGACCAGCATCCAGGTGATCTGCACGCCTGTGAAGGTGAAGGCCTTGGCCCATACCGGATCGGCGGCAATCTGCCCGCCCAGCCAGATCGACCCCAGCAGCAGCAATACACCGACCACGGAAATTTCGCCGATACGACCCGGACGGATGTAGCGCATGTAGATGCCCATAAACATCGCGATCGGGATGGTCGCCATCACCGTGAAGATGCCCCACGGGCTCTCGGCGAGTGCTTTGACCACGATCAGTGCCAGCACCGCGAGGATGATGATCATGATCAGGAAGCAGCCGAACAGTGCAATGGTGCCGGGAATGCGGCCCATTTCTTCACGCACCATGTCGCCCAGTGAACGGCCGTTGCGACGGGTCGACATGAACAGCACCATGAAGTCCTGCACCGCGCCCGCCAGCACCACACCGGCGATCAGCCAGAGCGTACCGGGCAAATAGCCCATCTGCGCCGCCAGTACCGGGCCGACCAGAGGTCCCGCGCCAGCGATTGCCGCGAAGTGGTGACCGAAAAGAATGTGTTTGTTGGTCGGCACATAGTCCAGACCATCGTTGTTGAGCACGGCGGGGGTGGCCCGACGCGGATCCAGTTGCATCACGTTGTTGGCGATGAACAGACTGTAATAGCGGTAAGCAACCAGATAAATGGCCACGGCAGCGACCACAATCCACAAGGCGTTGATCGCCTCGCCTCGGCGCAATGCCACTACGCCCAGGGCGCACGCTCCTACGATTGCCAGCAGCAGCCAGGGTAGGTGGCGCAGCAGGCTATTATTATTTTTCATTTTTATATTCCAGCCAGAGTGGACAAGAAAGACAGCCACCCCGAGTTTAGCGCTACTGACGATAAAGGCCATACCCCGACGTTGGTCTGAGTCGCCCGCCCGCGCTGGCACGCTTGAACAATGCGGGTCTATAGTCAGCGAATGTCCGGAGGATTGCGCCATGAGCGAACACCCAGCCAATCGTCGTCGTTTCAAACGAATTGCGTTCGATGCCCGAACCGAACTGAGCCAGGGCGAATTCACCTGGCCAGTGAAGCTGATCGATCTGTCGCTAAAAGGGCTGCTGATCGAAAAACCCGAGCCGTGGCGCGGGGATCCGCAGCAGGATTTTTTCGTCGACATTCATTTGAGCGATGACGTCGACATCGAAATGGATGTGCACCTGGCCCATGACGATCATGGTCATCTGGGTTTTGAGTGTCGGCACATCAGCCTTGAGTCGATCCAGCGGTTGCGGCGGTTGATCGAGCTTAACCTGGCCGATGCGAAAGAACTGGAAGCAGAGCTGGGCGCCCTGATCGAACTCTGAAGTTCGCACACATCAAACGTGGGAGCGAGCCTGCTCGCTCCCACAGGTCTTGTTGGGTGGTTATTCGAAGAGGGCGTCGAGGGCTTGTTCGAGGCGGGTCACGGCGATGATCTGCAACCCCGGCGGGGCTTCCTTCGGCGCGTTGCCCTTGGGCACGATCGCGCGCTTGAAGCCGTGCTTGGCCGCCTCTTTCAGGCGCTCTTGTCCGCTTGGCACCGGGCGCACTTCGCCGGACAAACCGACTTCACCGAACACCAGCAAGTCGTGGGGCAACGGCCGGTTGCGCAGGCTCGACATGACGGCCGCCATCAACGCCAGGTCGGAAGCAGTTTCCAGCACTTTCACACCACCCACCACGTTGAGGAACACATCCTGATCGTGCGTCGGGATCCCGCCATGTCGATGCAGCACCGCCAACAACATGGCCAAGCGGTTCTGATCCAGACCGAGCGTCACCCGACGCGGATTGGCCAAATGACTGTCGTCCACCAGCGCCTGCACTTCAACCAGCATCGGCCGGGTGCCTTCCCACGTTGCCATCACCACACTGCCCGGGACCTCTTCCTGAGCTCGCGTGAGAAAAATCGCCGAAGGATTGGAGACTTCTTTCAAACCCTTGTCGGTCATGCCGAACACGCCGAGTTCGTTCACCGCGCCAAAACGGTTCTTCACCGCCCGCAGCAAACGCAACCGACCGTCCGACTCGCCTTCGAAATACAACACGGTGTCGACCATATGTTCCAGCACGCGCGGCCCAGCCAGCGCGCCTTCTTTGGTCACATGGCCGACAAGGAAAATCGCCGTGCCACTCTGCTTGGCGTAGCGCACCAGCAATGCTGCGCTCTCGCGCACCTGTGAAACCCCACCGGGCGCCGATTGCAGTTGTTCGGTGAAAATCGTCTGGATCGAGTCGATCACCATTACTCGGGGCTTTTCGACGCGGGCGGTGGCGATGATGGTTTCGATGCAGGTTTCGGTCATCACCCGCAGTTGATCCTGGGGCAAACCAAGACGCCGGGCGCGCATCGCCACTTGTTGCTGGGATTCTTCGCCGGTGACGTACAGAGCCGACATGCTCTTGGCGAGGTTGCACAACGTTTGCAACAGAATCGTCGATTTGCCGATCCCCGGGTCACCGCCGATCAGCACCACCGAGCCGTCGACCAGACCACCGCCGAGCACACGGTCAAGCTCACCGGATGCGGTGGAAAACCGTGGAATCTCTTCAACACTGACTTCGGCCAGGGTCTTGATTTGCGCCTGCTGCCCCGCCCAACCGGTTCGCCCGGTCGGCGCCGTGGCGCCGCCGCTTTCGATCATGGTTTCAGTCAGGGTGTTCCAGGCGCCGCACTCGCCACACTGGCCGGCCCACTTGGGAAAGGTTGCGCCGCACTCCGTGCAGCCGAACATGCGCTTGGCCTTGGCCATCTGAACCCCCGACAAAAACCGCGATGATAACGCAGACGTCGTGAATCAGCGCGGCGCAGCGGTACGGATTTCGCCGTTGGCCAGACGCGTGGCGCTGTTGCCCAATGGATCCTCGGCATTCAGATCGGCGCCGCGGGCCTTGAGGGCGTCGAGCAATTCCACACGCTTGAACAACCCGGCGTACATCGCCGCCGTCTGCCCGGCGCCGTTGCGTTGATCGGGACTGCAATCGCTGCGCATCAAGCGCCGGGCGATCTGCAGTTCACCCTTGAAGATGGCGCCCATCAACGCTGTGTTACCGCGCTGATCCTGAGCGCAAGCATCGGCGCCGGCAGTGAGCAAGCGTTCGACCGCCTCGCCCCGACCGTGATAAGCCGCGAGGATCAGCGCGGTATAGCCCTTGGCGTCTCGGGTATCGAGGGAATAACCGGCCTCGATGAACGTATCGAGCATCGGCACGTCGCCGCGACGGGCGGCATCGAAGTAGTAATCCTGCAACTGGCTTTTGATTTCGGCGGGGTCCTGTGCCGCGTGCGCCGTCAAAGCCAGGCAACTCAGCAACAGATAAAAGCAGTGGCGCATCAGCCGTCTCCTCAAACAGAACGGGGGCCTGAATCAGGCCCCGCGTGGGGGCATTGCGTCAATCAGTCGGCCAGTTTCGCCGCCAGTGCCTTGACCCGGCTCAGGTCGCCCTTCGCCACTTTCGCGACGCCGGTGCCGTATTCCGGATCGGCCTTATAGAGGAAGGACAAAATGATGTGCTTGCTTTCGTCATCGGTGGTGGCCAGCGAGCCGCCGAAGCTGTCGATCAGATCTTGACGTTCCTTCTTGCTGTACGAGCGATACAGATCGCCCGCTTGCTTGAAGTTCTGCTCGCGCTGGATTTTCGCTTGCTGGGTGCTGCCCGACAGCGCCAATTGGCTATAACGCGCGCCCTGCGCTTCATCGCGCGGTTGCAGGCGGCTCGGCTGATAGTTCACGCCCGAGGAGGTGGCGCCGATATTGGCGGCCCCGTCCTGATTACCGTTATTGACGGTAACTTTTGGCGCGTTGATCGGCAATTGCAGCGCATTGGCGCCCAGGCGATACATTTGCGTATCGGCGTAAGAGAACACTCGGCCTTGCAACAGTCGATCTTCCGAAGGTTCGATACCCGGAACGACATTGGCGGGCGCCATCGCGACTTGTTCGGTTTCCTGGAATACATTCGCCGGATTACGGTTCAACATCATTTGTCCAACTTTGCGTTCCGGAATGCCAGGCCAAATCTTTGTCGCATCCAATGGATCAAAATCAAACTTGGACAAATCTTGCGGACTTACAACTTGAACGTACAAGTCCCATTTCGGGAAGTTACCCTTATTGATATTCGTGACCAAGTCCTGGGTCATATGACTGTAATCCTGACCTTGAACTTTGGTAACTTCCTTTGGATCAAGGTTCTTGATCCCTTGCAGACTCTTCCAATGAAACTTCACATACTGCACATCGCCCTTGGCGTTAACCAACTTGTAAGCATGCACCCCGTTACCGTCCATTTCCCGATAGCTGGCAGGTGTGCCTGAGTTGGAATACAACTCGGTCAGCGTGCGCGTGGCTTCTGGTACATGAGAGAAGAAGTCGAAGCGGCGCGAATCGTCATCCAGGTTGGTGCGCGGATCCGGTTTGAAGGCATGCACCATGTCCGGGAACTTGATGGCATCGCGGATGAAGAAGGTCGGAAAATTGTTGCCCACCAGATCCCAGTTTCCATCGGCGGTGTAGAACTTGGTGGCGAAACCGCGAGGATCGCGCAGGGTTTCCGGGGAATGAACACCGTGCACCACGGCCGAGAAACGCACGAACACCGGGGTGATCTGGCCAGCGGCAAACACCTTGGCCTTGCTTAAGTCGCTGAGGTCGTTGGTGACGGTGAACGTACCGTGGGCACCGGTGCCACGGGCGTGAACCACGCGCTCGGGAATGCGCTCCCGATCAAAACGCTGCAGCTTCTGAATCAACTGCACATCCTGCAGCAGCACCGGGCCGTTGGCGCCGGCGGTTTGCGAGTTCTGGTTGTCGCCGACGACGGCACCGTTGTCGCGGGTCAGCGGAGCGGCCGTCACGGAGAAACTGAGCAAACCGGCAGACAAGATGCCGAGGGTACGGCGGTGGGGAAAAGCCCCGAAGCCAAGTTGAGTTTTCATTGATTTTTCCTCTGTTATAGAGCGCATCCAGATGCGCACCCCAGAGGCTAGTGACCGCTGGCGAGGATTCTAAATAGAAATAGCGCAACGGCGCGATAGGTAAAAAAGGGTGGAAAAGGCTGTGGCAGAGCGGTTAAACCGCGCGCGAGCATTCGCCTTATATAAACTTTTCGAGGGTCAGTCGGTCGATAGCAAGCAAGCTACGTAAGCAAGTGTGTCGGGCAAAATGCGTCTTGCTGACTTACACTCCTCCACCTAACTCATCTGTAACAAGGAATAACCTATGGGCGTGATCAATGAGTTCAAGGCCTTCGCGGTCAAAGGCAACGTGGTCGACATGGCCGTCGGTATCATCATCGGTGCTGCGTTCGGCAAGATCGTTTCATCATTTGTCGGCGACGTGATCATGCCGCCAATTGGCTTACTGATCGGCGGCGTGGATTTCAGCGACCTGGCTGTCACGCTCAAAGCCGCGGATGGCGCGGCTCCGGCCGTGGTGCTGGCGTACGGTAAATTCATTCAGACCGTGCTCGACTTCATCATCGTCGCGTTCGCGATCTTCATGGGTGTCAAAGCCATCAACCGATTGAAGCGCGAAGAAGCCGTGGCCCCATCCGCCCCGCCGGTGCCGACCAAGGAAGAGCTGCTGTTGGCCGAAATCCGCGACTTGCTCAAGGCGCAGAACAATCAACCTTGAACAATCGTCGCAATGAATGGCGCCTCCGGGGCGCCGTTTTTTTTACCAGTAATTTTCCACCGCCACCTGACCGGGCCTGCGTGTGAGGCTCAGGCTCATGCCGCGTTGCTTGAGCAGTGCTCGGGTGTCATCAATCATTTGCGGATTACCGCACAACATGACCCGGGAATGCTCCGCCGTCAGCGCTACGCCGGCAGCCCGCTCGAGCTCGCCGTTTTCGATAAGCGTGGTGATGCGGCCTTCCAGTGCGCCGGGGTGCCGTTCACGGGTGACCGTGGGAATGAACTGCAGCTTATGGGCGTATTCCGCCAGATAATCCCGTTGCGTCAGTTCGGCAATCAGCTGTTGATACGCCAGTTCCGCCGCCTCACGCACGCTGTACACCAGAATAATGCGCTCGAATTTTTCCCAGACCTCAAAATCCTGCAGGATCGACAGGAACGGCGCGACGCCCGTGCCAGTGGATAAAAGCCACAGGTCACGGCCATCAACGAAACGGTTCAGGGTCAGATAACCGAACGCCTGACGATCGATCATCAACGTGTCGCCGACCGCGAGTCGACTCAGTTCGCTGGTGAACTCTCCGCCGGGCACCACGATGGAAAAGAATTCAAGAAACTCGTCGAACGGTGACGACACCATGGAGTACGCCCGCCAAACCGTGCTGCCATCGGCCTTGGTCACGCCGAGCCGGGCAAATTGTCCGGCCTGAAAGCGAAAGCCGGGATCACGGGTGGTACGCAAGGTGAACAGGCTTGGGGTCAAAGGCTGCACTTCGAGCAAGGTCTGGCGGGTGAACTTCTCTGCGCTGGCGGTCATGGGTGTCTCCAATCAACGATTGGAAACAGTGTCCCGCAAAGTCATCGCCTTAAACACCGATGTTTTGTAATGGTATTCACTGTACATCGTGCGGACATGTATAAGTTTTTTGTAAAAGAACTGAAAGAACCCGCCCTTTGATATGTTGAGCTGCATATAAAAGTTGCCAGATGACTAATAACGATTGGTCGTCTCGAAGGCTTTTATTAAGAGCAAAAAAGTCAAAACGCTGTTGCAGGAAATGTCCTACACTCGTTTCCGTACATTTTGGATCCAAAATGACTGCACCCCCAGAGTCAATGTTCATGGAGTGTTTCGAGATGGAAATATGGAAGGAATCGCAATTAAAGCAACTGACGCTTGCCAGCCGAATAGAAACAGCTTTTCCGATACTGCTCAAACTCACCGAGAATATCGGTTTCAATTTCTGTGCCATCACAATAGTGGCAAACAAACACGATCGGTATTCAAAACTCCTGCAAATCAATAACTTTTCGAAAGAGTGGAATCAAAAATATGAAGATGAACACTACAACGAAACCGACCCCGTATTAACTCACTGTAACCATTCGATGCTACCGATTGTCTGGAGCGAAAAAATGTTCTGCCATGCGCCGGATCTTTGGCAAACCCTGCAACAGCAGGAGGTACGCCATGGCTGGTCGCAAGCTTTTCATGATGAAAGCGGCCGATGCGCCATTCTTAGCCTCGCCCGGAAGCACCATTCAATCAGCCCGCTGGAGCTGTACGAACACTTTGGCTATCTGTTTTACGTCACCAGCCATTTGATCGACCTGTTTACCCGCAACCTTCCTCAGGGTTCTCAGAATCCTCACCCACCACGCCTGTCGTCGCGAGAGCTGGAAGTATTGAAGTTGTCAGCGGGCGGCAAGACTGCGTATGAGATCGCCAGGATCCTCAGCCTCAGCGAACGGACGGTGAATTACCACGTCCAGAACGTGATTATGAAACTCAATGTCTGCAACAAGATTTCGGCCGTCATCGCGGCCACGCGAGCCGGAATCATCTAGACGGGCCTGCCCGCACCCAAGAAAACTTGTGGGTATTCCAAGCGAAAAAACGTACCATTTGCGACCTTCCTGAGTGACGACGCAGCCCTTCTGCGCCGCAGTACACTCGGACGGTTCCGCCGCACACCATCAGGGCCGCGGGACATCCGTTGATCACCCTGAGTCCCCACCGCCATGCCTTTGCTCGACACACCATTCGCCCAGCTCGACCTGATTCGCCAGCCCGAACAGCAGAACGAACCGTTGCAGGCCTTCGATGCCGCCGACGAATACCTGCTCAATCATCTGGCCGAACAACAGCCGACGGCGGTTACCCGGGTACTGGTGCTCAACGACAGTTTCGGCGCCCTGGCCGTGAGTCTGGCCGGCAAGGTGCAGGTGAGCAGCAGCGGGGATTCGTTTTTGGGTTTTCAGGGTCTGGAAAAAAACCTGGTGCGCAACGGCCAGGCCTTTGATGCGGTGCAGGGCATCCCGGCCAGCGAACCGTTGCCCGGCCCCTTCGACCGTGTGCTGATCCGTGTACCAAAAACGCTCGCGTTGCTGGAAGAACAACTCATCCGCCTGCAAGGTCAATTGGCGCCCGGCGCCGAGGTGGTGGCGGCAGCGATGATCAAACATTTACCCCGCGCCGCCGGTGATCTGCTCGAACGGTATATCGGCCCGGTGCAGGCTTCGCTGGCAGTGAAAAAAGCACGCCTGCTGATCGCTACGCCGGAACCCAGAACCCCGGCAGTCTCGCCCTATCCGACCCGTTATCGCCTTGATGAGCCAGGCATCGAGCTGCTCAATCACGCCAACGTTTTCTGCCGTGAAGGCCTGGACATCGGCACTCGGGCGTTCCTCCCACACTTGCCGAAAAATCTGGGCACTGCGCGGGTCGCCGATCTGGGCTGCGGCAACGGCGTGCTGGCCATCGCCAGCGCCCTGCAAAACCCGGACGCGCATTACACGCTGGTGGACGAATCGTTCATGGCCGTGCAATCGGCCGCCGAAAACTGGCATGCGGCATTGGGCGAACGCGATGTGACGGTGCGTGCCGGCGACGGTCTGGCCGGTCAGGAACCGCAATCCCTGGACATTGTGCTGTGCAACCCGCCTTTCCATCAGCAACAAGTGGTGGGTGATTTCCTCGCCTGGCGCATGTTTCAGCAGGCCCGCGAGGCGCTGGTAGTGGGCGGTGCCCTGTACATCGTCGGCAACCGTCACCTGGGCTATCACAGCAAACTCGCCCGCTTGTTCCGGGGCGTCGAGCAAGTGGCCGCCACGCCGAAATTCGTGATTCTCAAGGCGCGCAAATAGCACAGGCAAAAAAAACCCTCCGTTCGGAGGGTTGAAACCGTGCCATCTGGGGATGGCAACGGGTGGGATGATTCAGTGCGTGGTCAGGCCGGCCGCGTTCATGAACATGCGCATCAGGCTGGCGACGATGAAGAGTGCGCCGACGCTGCCGATCCAGATCAGGGCCAACCAGCCGAGCCGCTGCCGCAGCGGTTTTTTTTCGGCGTCTTTTATCTCTTCCAATGTTGGTTTGCTGTTCATTGCTTCGATCCTCGGTTTATCGATGGCGCCGATGAAGACGCCATCGCGAGCAGTCTCGCTCCCACATGTTCGGTTAGTGGTAGCCATCTTCGTGAGTCACCTTGCCGCGGAACACGTAGTAGCTCCAGAAGGTGTAACCCAGGATGAACGGGATGATGAACAGCGTCCCCACCAGCATGAAGCCCTGGCTTTGCGGTGGCGCGGCGGCGTCCCAGATCGAGATCGACGGCGGCACGATGTTCGGCCACAAGCTGATGCCCAGACCGCTGTAGCCGAGGAAGATCAGCACCAGCGTCAGCAGGAACGGCGTGTAGTGAGCGTTGCGGGCCACCGCGCGGATCAAGCCATACATCGTCACCAGCACCAGAATCGGCACGGGCAAGAACCAGAACAGGTTCGGCAGCGTGAACCAGCGCGCGGCGATTTCAGCATGGCTCAACGGCGTCCAGATGCTGACGATGCCGATCACCGCCAGCACAACAAAGGCCAGTGGCCGCGCCAGATCATGCATCTGTTCTTGCAGCTTGCCTTCGGTCTTCATGATCAGCCACGTACAGCCGAGCAAGGCGTAAGCCACCACCAGCGCCACACCACAGAACATCGTGAACGGTGTCAGCCAGTCCAGTGAGCCGCCGGCAAACTGCCGGTTGACCACCGGCAAGCCGTCGATGAACGCCCCGAGCGCCACGCCCTGGAAAAAAGTTGCCGCAATCGAGCCGCCGATAAACGCCTTGTCCCACAGATGACGTTTTTCATCCGTGGCCTTGAAACGAAACTCGAACGCCACACCGCGAAAAATCAGGCCCATCAGCATGAAAATCAGCGGCAGGTACAGCGCCGACAACACCACCGAATAAGCCAGCGGGAAAGCACCGAACAACGCCGCGCCGCCCAGTACCAGCCAGGTTTCATTGCCGTCCCAAACGGGCGCAACAGTGTTCATCATTACGTCACGGTCGACTTTACCGGGGATGAACGGGAAGAGAATCCCGATCCCCAGATCGAACCCGTCCATGATCACGTACATCATGATGCCGAAGATGATGATCACGGCCCAGATCAGCGGAAGATCAATACCCATGACTCAAATCTCCTTTTGCTGAGCGGTGCCGTGATCGGCATCGGCGGAATCGTCGGCCGCGGACAGCGGACGAGCCGGTGTACGCGGTTTGCCCGGGCCACCTTCCGGCGTCTGCTTGCCTTCGCTGATCTTCGGCCCTTTGCGCACCAGTCGCATCATGTAGCCCAGCCCAGCGCCGAACAGCGCGAAATACACCACCACGAACATGACCAGCGTGATGCTCATCTGCGCGAAGCTGTGATTGGAGGACGCATCCGCCGTGCGCATCAGGCCGTAAACCACCCACGGCTGACGGCCGATTTCAGTGGTGAACCAACCGGCGAGAATCGCGATTAACCCGGACGGCCCCATCCACAGCGCCAGATACAGGAACGGCCGCGAGGTATACAAACCGCCACGCTTGCGCAGCCAAAGACTCCACAGCCCTGTGAAAATCATCAGGAAACCGAGGCCGACCATCACCCGGAATGACCAGAACACGATGGTCGAATTCGGCCGATCCTCAGGCGGGAACTCCTTGAGCGCCGGCACTTGCTTATCCAGCGAGTGCGTCAGGATCAGGCTTCCGAGATAGGGAATCTCCACGGCAAATTTGGTTCGCTCTTCTTTCATGTCCGGCCAGCCGAACAGAATCAACGGCGTCGCTTCATCGCCCTTGTTTTCCCAGTGACCTTCGATTGCGGCGATTTTCGCCGGCTGATGCTCAAGGGTATTGAGCCCGTGGAAGTCACCGATGACCGCCTGGATCGGCGCGACGATCAGCGCCATCCACATCGCCATCGAGAGCATGGTGCGGATCGCCGGATTGTCTTTGCCGCGCAGCAAGTGCCACGCCGCCGACGAGCCGACGAAGAACGCCGTGGCCACGAAGGCTGCCGTCGCCATGTGCATCAGGCGATAGGGAAATGAGGGGTTGAAGATGATCGCCAGCCAGTCGGTTGGAATCACCTGGCCATTGACGATTTCGAAACCCTGTGGGGTTTGCATCCAGCTATTGGAGGCGAGAATCCAGAAGGTCGAGATCAGCGTGCCGATGGCCACCATCACCGTGGAGAAGAAGTGCAGGCCACGTCCGACCTTGTTCCAGCCGAAGAGCATGACGCCGAGGAAACCGGCTTCGAGGAAGAACGCCGTGAGCACTTCATACGTGAGCAACGGGCCCGTGACGGCACCGGCGAAGTCCGAAAAACGGCTCCAGTTGGTGCCGAACTGATACGCCATGACCAGACCGGACACTACGCCCATACCGAAGTTGACGGCAAATATCTTCGACCAGAAGTGGTAAAGATCACGGTAGGTATCGTTATGGGTTTTCAGCCACAAACCTTCGAGCACTGCCAGGTAACTGGCCAGGCCGATGGTGATCGCCGGGAACAGGATGTGGAACGAGATGGTGAACGCGAACTGGATTCGGGCGAGATCAAGCGCCTCCAAACCGAACATAAGTCTTCCTCTGTCAGGTAATACCGGCTGCAAGGCTTGTGGCTTTGCCTCCACTGCCCCCACGTTTATTGAGTGCGGCGAATTTGAATTCGTTCTTTTTTTTACAACCATTACAACGCGGGGAGTCTGGCCTCATGGCCGCCGGATCAATTCCTTGATGGGTCTTGATCTGGATCAAGCAACACTCAAAGAGTAGTCCCATTTTCGGCAATGAACCGCGTGGTCTTTTGCCGCGTGACAAGTTGCCTCATGGATCGCGCGCGGCTCTGGAATCGGCTGTCGGGTCGCATCCCAGGGAAATCGATGCCTTGCTAAGTATATGTGTTATACCAGCAACTTCTGGTTACAGACTGGTGATAGTCTCGCCATTCCCCTCGTACAAGACCTGCCTTCAGATGCCCAGCCAAACGCCCCTGCTGTTACGTCATCACCGTCCCTTCCTCGCGTTCTGGTTTGCGCGAATCTTCACTGCCAGCGGCTTCCAGATGCTGACTGTGGCGATCGGCTGGAATCTGTACCAACTGACCGGCAACGTCCTCGATCTGGGTCTGGTCGGGCTGGTGGAATTCGCCCCGCGCGTGCTGTTCATGCTGCACACCGGTCACGTCGCCGACCGTTATGACCGGCGCAAAGTCGCGGCAATCTGTCAGTCGCTTCAAGCCTTGATCGCCCTGTCGCTGGCCATCGGCAGCGCCACCGATCACATCACCCGCGAGATGATCTTCGTTCTCGCCTTCCTGCTGGGCGCAGCGCGTTCCTTTGAGATGCCAACCACCCAGGCGTTGCTGCCGGGCATCGTGCCCAGCGCGCTGTTCCCGCGTGCAGTCGCTGCGGCGCAATCGGCACAACAATCGGCAACGATCGTTGCCCCGGCCCTTGGCGGTCTGCTTTATGCGTTCGGCAGCGTTTGGGTGTACGGCCCGACGGTGTTGCTCTACGTAATCGCCTGCACGCTGATGCTCAATTTGCCGGCACGCCAGACGCCGCTGAACAAAGGCAAGGCGACGCTGGATTCGTTGCTGGCGGGTATCCGCTTCATCCGCAGCCGCCAGGACATCCTTGGCGCCATTTCGCTGGATCTGTTTGCGGTGTTGCTGGGCGGCGCGACGGCGCTGTTGCCGGTGTTTGCCAAGGACATCCTGCTGACCGGGCCGTGGGGTCTGGGCCTGCTGCGTTCGGCACCGGCCGTCGGCGCGCTGGCCATGTCGTTGTATCTGGCGCGGTTCGCCGTAGAGCGCAAGGTCGGCCGGGTGATGTTCACCGCCGTCGGCATCTTCGGCGTCGCCACCATCGCCTTCGGCCTGTCGACCTCGTTCTGGTTCTCCCTCGCGGTGCTGGTGGTGCTCGGCGCGGCAGACATGATCAGCATGGTCATCCGCGCCTCCTTCGTACAACTGGAAACCCCTGACGAAATGCGCGGCCGCGTCAGCGCGGTCAACGGCCTGTTCATCGGCGCATCCAACCAACTGGGTGAATTCGAATCCGGCATCACCGCCCACTGGTTCGGCACCGTACCGGCGGTGGTGATGGGCGGCATCGGCACACTGGTGGTGACTGGCGTCTGGATCAAACTGTTCCCGACCCTGGCCAATCGGGATCGGATGCATGTGCCAGTGGAAGAGGTGAAGGTCTGACGAATTTCAGGCCAACAACTCCCCCGCCACTTTCGCTCGAACCGCGTTGCCGCACAGTTGCTCGACCAGCGTCAGCGCGAAAACCAATGCTGCGCCGGAGCCTTGGGAGGTGATGCAGTTGCCGTCGACCACGACGGGTTGGTCAACAAAACTACAACCGTTGAGTTGATGGCTGGCCGATGGCAAGCACGTCATGCGGCGCTGGCGCAACAGGCCGAACGTTTGCAGGGCGACGGCCGGGGCTTCGGCGATGGCGGCGAACAGACGGCCGGCGGCGGCCTGATCCCTGAGCAGTTGTTGCAGCGGCTGATGCGCCGCGAGATGTTGCGCACCGACGGCGCCGCCAGGCAGGACGATCAGATCGAACGTCTGCGCCAGCACATCCACCAACATGCCGTCGGCGGTCAGTCGCGTGCCGCGAGCGCAGGTGAGCATGCGCCGGCATTCGATGCTGGCGGCCACCACTTCGACGCCGGCCCGGCGCAGGACGTCGATCAGGGTCACGCTTTGCAGGTCATCAATGCCCTCGGCGAGGGTGATCAGGGCTCTGAAGGTCATAGGCACCATCCGCTGAATATTCCTTAAAGCGTAGTCAGCTTTGCCTTGAGTCGTTCAGTTGCAGGCGTTACTTGATGTAAAGCTGCGTCGACATGGTATTGCCGGGTGCGTTGATCGAGGTGTTGCTGAAGGTGAAGATGCCGCTTTGCTTGCCCGCCAGGTCGAAAACGTAAAGGTAGCCGACGGTTTTTCTTCCGACCGTACATTCGGTCAGATTGCCGGTGTCGAAGGCGCAGACCGGCGTGCGCGTACCGCTTATTTCAAAACCGTCCAACGCGACATGGGCGTTGCGGCCGTAACCGACTTCCAGCACGTAGACCTTGATGCTCGGCCCGCCGTGATCGCAACGGGTCTGTTCCTGGCCGGCCGCAATGTTTTCAAAGCCGCAGACCGGCGACTCGACCTTGAGGACTTTCAATTGCGTCAACGGCGGCGCCGAAGCAGCCAAAGCTGCTGGCATTGTCGCCATCAACAGACTCACCAGCCCAAACATTCTCACCCAGCGCTTGCTCATACGATCCCCCTCAAAACAGCGCGCAGTATGGCTCAGTTGTTTGCTCGGCAAAACTTCGACGACGATCGACGCCATCAGCCGCCAAATCCCTCACGCTGCTGGTATGATGCGCGGCTTTTTCCGACCCACCAGAAATTCCCAGGCGCATCCTTCGGTCTGTGCTTTGCTGTTGAGGTCGATACATTCACGGCGCTGCGCGCGCCACGGGGAGCGGACATGCTGGAACGGCTGTTTCAACTCAAGGCACATAACACCAACGTGCGAACCGAGATTCTGGCGGGCGTCACGACCTTTTTGGCCATGGCCTACATTTTGTTCGTCAACCCGAGCATCCTCGGCGAGACCGGCATGGACAAGGGCGCCGTGTTCGTTGCCACCTGCCTGGCCGCCGCCATCGGCTCGACCGTGATGGGCCTGATCGCCAACTACCCGATCGCCCTCGCTCCGGGCATGGGTCTGAACGCCTTTTTCACTTATACCGTCGTTCTGCACATGGGCCACACCTGGCAAGTGGCGTTGGGTGCGGTGTTCATTTCCGCCGTGCTGTTCTTCCTGCTGTCGATCTTCCGCATCCGCGAATGGATCATCAACAGCATCCCGCTGCCACTGCGTTCGGCGATTGCCGCCGGTATCGGTCTGTTCCTGGCGCTGATCGCTTTGCATAACGCGGGCATCGTCGTCAGCAACTCGGCGACCATGGTCGGCCTCGGTGACTTGAAACAACCGGCGCCCATTCTCGCCACGCTCGGTTTCGCGCTGATCGTCGCGCTTGAAGCGCTGAAAGTGCGCGGCGCGGTGCTGATCGGCATTCTGGTGGTGACTATCGTATCGATCGCCATGGGCTTCACCGCATTCGGTGGCGTCACCTCGATGCCACCATCGCTGGCCCCGACGTTCATGCAACTGGATATCAAAGGTGCGCTGGATATCGGTCTGGTCAGCGTGATTTTCGCCTTCCTGTTCGTCGATCTGTTCGACAACTCCGGCACCCTGATCGGCGTCGCCAAGCGCGCCGGCCTGATGGGCAAGGACGGCCACATGCCGAAGATGGGTCGTGCGCTGATCGCCGACAGCACCGCCGCCATGGCCGGTTCGCTGCTCGGCACGTCGACCACCACCAGTTACATCGAATCCGCTGCCGGCGTGAGCGCCGGGGGCCGCACGGGCCTGACCGCCATCGTCGTCGCGATTCTGTTTCTGCTGGCGTTGTTCTTCTCGCCACTGGCCGCCAGCGTTCCAGCCTTCGCTACCGCGCCGGCACTGCTGTTCGTCGCCGTGCTGATGACCTCGGGCCTGGCGGAAATCGACTGGGACGACATTACCGTCGCCGCGCCGGTCGTGGTCACCGCCCTGGCGATGCCGTTCACTTACTCCATCGCCAACGGCATCGCCTTCGGCTTCATTTCCTGGACCGTGATCAAGTTGCTGTCCGGGCGCGCCCGTGAACTGAACCCGGCGCTGGTGATTCTGTCGATACTGTTCGTGATCAAGTTGGGTTGGTTCAACGCATGACTTTTGATTCCCAGGCTTACGCCGTACAGCTAGAAGACAAGGTCACGCGCCTGCGTGACCTGCTCGCCCCGTTCGATGCGCCCGAACCGACTGTGTTTGATTCGCCGCTGCAGAACTTTCGCCTGCGCGCCGAATTCCGCCTCTGGCGCGAAGCCGGCGAGCGTCATTACGCGATGTTCTCTCAGGATGACAAACGCACGCCGATCCTGATCGAGGAATTCCCGATCGCCAGCCTGCGCATCAACCAGTTGATGCCGCAGTTGAAAGCCGCCTGGCAAGCCAGTTCGGCCCTGAGCCACAAGCTGTTTCAGGTGGAGTTCCTGACCACCCTGGCCGGCGATGCAATGATCACCCTGTGCTACCACCGCCCACTGGACGAGCACTGGCACGCCGCCGCGACAAAACTGGCGGCGGATCTCAACGTCAGCGTGATCGGCCGCTCCAAAGGTAAGCGTGAAGTCATCGGCCACGACTACGTGGTGGAAAAACTCGACGTCGGCGGCCGCACTTTCAGCTATCGCCAGCCGGAAGGCGCGTTCACTCAACCCAACGGCACCGTGAACCAGAAAATGCTGAACTGGGCGTTCGACGCCTTGGGTGATCGCAGCGACGATCTGCTGGAGCTGTATTGCGGCAATGGCAACTTCACCCTGCCGTTGGCGACCCGTGTGCGCAAAGTGCTGGCCACTGAAATCAGCAAGACCTCGGTCAACGCAGCACTGAGCAACCTCAGCGAAAACGCTGTGGATAACGTCACTCTCGTGCGCCTCTCGGCGGAAGAGCTGACCGAAGCCCTCAATGAAGTGCGACCGTTCCGTCGCCTGCACGGCATTGATCTGAAAAGCTACGAATTTGGCAGCGTGTTCGTTGATCCTCCGCGCGCCGGCATGGATCCCGACACCTGCGAGCTGACCCGTCGCTTCGACAACATCCTGTACATCTCCTGCAACCCGGAAACCCTCGCGGCGAACATCGCTCAGCTGCATGACACCCATCGCATCACCCAATGCGCATTGTTCGACCAGTTCCCGTGGACGCATCACATGGAATCCGGCGTGTTGCTGACCCGTCGTTGATCGTAATTGCCGCAGACAACAAAGCCGTCGTGATTGACGGCTTTTTTGTGACGGTTCATTGAGCGATTTCGACCTTGCGCGGACGCCCGCCCTTCCGGCCATTGGCCCGGGCGGCTTCCGCCTTGGCGGCACTGCTTTGACGGCCATTGCGTGAGGCGATCACCGACGCGGCCATGGCCATCAGCGGCTTGCTTGCCGAAATCATCCCGGCGATGGAGACCTGCAGATCCTTGTCGGCGTGACACAGCGCCGTGCCGCCGAAACCGACGGTCAGCGCCTCAAGATCCGCCTTGTCGAAACCGTCCAGTTCGGCGTATTGCGCCGGCGGCAGCAACACACCGCAGCCGTCCTCAAAACGGATGACCAGGCATGGATCCTGATACGACACGCCCACGGCCTGCAATCCGACTGCCTGGCGGGTCTTGCCACGTTCGATGGCCTCATCGAGCAGCGACTGCGTCACCGGGCGATCCAGCGGTTGTCTGGCTTTTATGCTTTTCATAGTTCTATTTCTACACCTTCCTGTGCGCCCACCAGAGTCAGCAACGTGCGATTGGCTTCGGGCTCGTAATGGGCGGAATCGATCCTGTAAGTCGTGCTGGCAATTTGCCGGATCACCACCACTTCATCTGTCTGGCAATCCCACCATTGATGGTCGAGGCAGGCGGTCTGCAAGCGATGCCACCAGATGTCCCGCGCTCGACGCAAGTGCTCCGGCTGGCGCAACGACTGGCGCAAACCTTCGAGCACCGTCGTTGGCGGCCGACGGGAGAGCGGGACGACATCCCACAGCTCGACGCCGTTGTGCCAGAAACTGAATTTGAATCGTGCGCTCCAGGCGCCTGCATCTACATGCGCATGAGGCGGGCAATGTTCGTCACGCAACATGATCACGACCGACAATCCCTTGTGGCTGAATACTTTCAAATGCTAACCCATCCGTTAGGTTTAAAACTTAAACAATCGCCATTCCCTGACGAATCTGACTAGTGGTGTCGCCTGTTACCTCATCGAGCCTAGCGTCCCGCTGCCATTAAGCTCGCCCCCCATGGGCACAAAATCGTAAGCATTCCTTTCGCTGACCCTCGGCATTTGGTAAACCAGCGCTTCAAGTTCCTTTTGATCGGCGGCGCACACCATGCAGCGACATTTCGACGACCTCCAGTTGGGCAGCATCGAGCTGTTTTGCCTGGCGGCCGAAACCGGCAGTTTCACCGCTGCGGCGCTAGCGGCGGCAGTAACACCGGCAGCAGTGAGCCGATCGGTGTCGCGCATGGAGGAGCGCCTGGGCGTGCGGCTGTTTGCCCGCACCACTCGCAGCGTGAAGTTGACCGACAGCGGCCGTCGATATTACGAAGAATGTCGTCAGGCGCTGGCCCAGTTGATCGAAGCCCAGCGTGAGGTCATGGGCAAACAGCAGGCGCCGTCCGGCACACTGCGTATCAGTATTCCTACAACCTACGCCCATCACCGCATCCTGCCGCTGCTTCCGGCGTTTCGTGCACGCTTTCCTCAGGTGAAGGTCGACATGCACATCAGCAACCGCAACATCGACTTTGTCGGTGAAGGTTACGACCTGGCGATCCGGGTGCGCGCCATACCGGACTCCGGCCTGATCGCCCGGCATCTCGAAGATGCGGCGCTGGTGCTGGTCGCCAGTCCCGACTACTTGCACCGTGCCGGTACGCCGAAAACCCTCGATGAGCTTAAACAACACGAGTGCATCCAGTTCGAGCTACCCAGCAGCGGACGCCGGATCACCTGGTTGTTTTTTGATCAGGACATACCGCGAGAAATCCTCGCCGAGGGCAATTTCTGTTGCTCCGATGACGTACTTGGCGGTGTGACACTAGCCAAGCATGGCGCGGGACTGTTCCAGACCTATCGCTTCATCGTGGAAAAGGAACTGGCCGACGGCTCGCTGGTGGAGCTGCTGAAACCCTATAGCGGACGCTCCCGCCCCTTCACCCTGTTGTATCCGCAGAACCGGCACATGCCTTTGCGCGTGCGGGCATTCATCGATTTTCTGGTCGAGCAGTTACCGAACTGAAATCACTGCCAAGCCTGTAGGAGCGGCCGAAGGCTGCAAACTTTGGATCGTTGTGCGATCACCGCACAAAAAAAGACCGATTTATTACAGAGCAATTGCCAAAAGTAACCAGCCAGTACAATTTATCTCCACGGGCCGAAACCTGTCGGCCAATCCAAAAACAATAAGTGGAGTTTGTTCCCATGCCCCCTATCGTTCTCGTGCTCAACGGCCCGAACCTGAACCTGCTCGGCACCCGCGAACCGGCCACTTACGGCCACGAGACGCTCGCCGACATCTCGGCTCTGTGCGGCCGCGCCGCTGAAGAATTTGGCCTGGCAGTGGAGTTTCGCCAGACCAATCATGAAGGCGAACTGCTCGACTGGATTCACGCCGCGCGCGGCCGCTGCGCCGGGATCGTCATTAATCCCGCCGCATGGACGCACACCTCTGTAGCAATCCGCGACGCATTGGTCGCCAGCGAACTGCCGGTGATTGAAGTCCATTTGTCCAACGTCCATGCCCGCGAGCCGTTTCGTCACCATTCATTCGTCTCGGCCATCGCCACGGCGGTGATGTGCGGTTTCGGCAGCCACGGCTATCGCTTGGCGCTCGAACATTTCAGCCAGCGGTTGAAGGGGTAAACGGTATGAGCCACGACAATGTGATCCTCGCCGGCCTGATCGGCGCCGGCATTCAGGCGTCCCGCACCCCCGCGATGCATGAACATGAAGGCGATGCCCAAGGCATGCGCTATCTGTATCGGCTGATCGATCTCGATCAGTTGCAACTGGACAGCACCGCCCTGCCCGACTTGCTGTTGGCTGCCGAACGGATGAGCTTCACCGGGCTGAACATCACATTTCCGTGCAAACAGGCAATCATCCCGCTGCTCGATGAATTGTCACCGGAAGCCCGGGGCATTGGCGCGGTCAACACCGTGGTGCTCAAGGATGGCAAACGCGTCGGCCACAACACCGATTGCCTGGGCTTTGCCGAAGGGCTTCGTCGCGGTTTGCCGGACGTTTCCCGTGAGCGCGTCGTCCAGATGGGCGCCGGTGGTGCTGGCGCCGCGGTGGCCCACGCACTGTTAAGCGAGGGCGTACAACAGCTGACGATTTTCGATGTGGACGTCAGCCGTGCCGAAAGCCTGGCGAATAACCTCAATCAGCACTTCGGTTTCGGTCGTGCAGTGGCGGGCCACGATCTGCCGAGCACGCTGAGTCAGGCTGATGGACTGGTCAACACCACCCCGATGGGCATGCAGAAACTGCCGGGCATGCCAGTGCCGGTTGACTTGTTACGGGCTGAATTGTGGGTCGCGGAGATTGTTTACTTCCCGCTGGAAACCGAGCTGCTGCGCAACGCCCGCGCCCTCGGTTGCCGCACGCTGGATGGCGGCAACATGGCGGTGTTTCAGGCGGTGAAGGCGTTTGAGTTGTTCAGCGGCGTGGCGGCGGATGCGCAGCGGATGTTGGCGCACTTTCAAAGCATGAACGTTTAAACGAAACCTGCTCGCGAAGGCGTCATCACTGACATACCGCTTTCGCGAGCAGGCTCGCTCCCACATGGCCGGTGTCAGGCTTGCAAATAGCGTAAAACCGACTCGCAAATCATCTCGCGATGACGCAACTTGATGGCTTCGTCCGGCAGATCAATCTGAAAAATCTCGCCGAACGTATGCCGGTTCGACACGCGATAGAAGCAGAACGAGCTGATCAACAAGTGCACGTCCAGCGCGTCGAGCCCGGCGCGGAATACACCTTCCTCCGCACCCCGACGCAGAATCTCGCTGAGCGAATCCAGAATCGTGTTGTTCATTGCCTTGATCGCATCGGAGCGTTTCACAAACTCGGCGTTGTGGATGTTTTCAATGCTGACGATGCGCACGAAATCGACATTGCGATCATGGTGATCGAAGGTGAATTCCACCAGCCGTCGAATCGCCACCATCGGCGACAACTCCGCCAGGTGCAGACGGTTTTCCGTGCTACGGATATCGCCGTAGAGTTTCTCCAGCACCTCGACGTACAACTGCTCCTTACTGCCGAAGTAGTAATAGATCATGCGTTTGGAGGTGTGAATGCGCTCGGCGATCGAATCGACGCGCGCACCGGAAAGCCCCTGCTGGACGAATTCGACGATCGCCTCTTGCAGGATGTTTTCGCGGGTTTTTTCCGGATTGTTCTTGCGACTCTTGCGCGGCTCGATGGCAGTCAGAGCAATCGATTCGGGAGCTGCGGTAAGTTTTGAATTCATGGTCATTGCGGGCTCACGGCCATCACTGCACAAGCGGGCGATTATGGGCCGCGCGGTACAGTGAAGGAAGCCGCGCGGCCTGTGTTTAACCCCGCGTTTACGAAATTCCTACAACTTGGCCTGGCGCACTGCTCCGCTACGGGACTTGGCCATTGCCGCCAGTCGCACCGCCACGTTGGCCGCGCCATACCCGGCGTAACCGTTTTTGCGCTGGATGATCTCGAAGAAGAAGCGCCCTTCGAACGGCTCGGTGTAAACGTGAAACAACTCACCACCTTGCGCGTCTCGGTCGTACAGCACGTTGTAGTAAGCCAGTTCGCTAAGAAATTCGTCATCGAAATCGAAGCGCGCGGCAAGGTCGTCGTAATAGTTGAGCGGAATATCCAGCAACGGCACGCCAGCCTCTTTGGCACGGCTGACCTGCGCGAAGATGTCATCGCAATCAAACGCAATGTGATGCACGCCGGAACCGCGATAACTCGACAAGGCGTGGGAGATCGCGGTGTTGCGATTTTCGGAAATGTTCAGCGGCAAGCGAATCGAACTGTCGCGGCTGCGCAGTGCGCGACTCTTCACCAGACCATACGGATCAGGCAGCACCACTTCGTCGTCGGCCTCGAAATCCAGCAGGCTTTTGTAAAACATCACCCAACTGTCGAGGCTGTCCGCCGGCAGCGCCATGGCCATGTGGTCGATACGCTTGAGACCGCCGCCGCTACCGGCGTTCGGCAGCAGATTGAAGTCAGTGCCGTAGACATCCGCGTCCTCGTCCACCAGATAAATCAGGCTGCCATCCGGCGCGCGCACGGCGGCGAGTTCCAGCTCGTTCGGTCCGACCAGTCCGCGATACGGCTGACCTTTATAAGCAACGGCACGCGCCAACGCGCTCGCACTGTCCTTGACCCGCACGGCGGTGGCACACAGCGACGGGCCGTGGGCCTCGAAGAAGCTGTGGCCGAAGGAATAAGGTTCGGCGTTCAGAATCAGGTTGATATCGCCCTGGCGCAGCAGGCTCACACCTTTGGAACGATGCTGCCCGGCCTTGACGAAACCCAGGCGCTCCAGCCAATGGGTGAGCTTGGCACCGAGCGCTTCGTCCACGGCGAATTCAAGGAATTCGATGCCGTTGTATTCGCTGGCCTTGGCGGTTTCGAACAGGATTTCGGGGGCGGCTACAGGTGTGGCTTGCTGCGCCAGACGCTCGCGAGTCTTTTCTTCCAGATACAGCAGCGAACGCAAACCGTCGGCGGCATTGGCCCGAGGCGGCGCGGCGCGGAAGCCGTCGTTGAAGACTTCCAGCGACAACGGGCCGGTGTAGCCGCTCTGGATAATCGGTGCGAGGAAACCAGGCAAATCGAACTCGCCCTGGCCCGGGAAGCAGCGGAAATGCCGGCTCCACTCCAGCACATCCATGGCCAGGATCGGTGCGTCGGCCATTTGCACGAAGAAGATTTTGTCGCCGGGAATATCGGCAATCGCCCGTGGGTCGCCCTTGAGCGACAGGGTATGAAAGCTGTCGAGCAGCACGCCGAGGCTCGGGTGATCGGCCTGGCGGACGATGTCCCAGACTTGTTGATAAGTATTGACGTGGCGACCCCAGGCCAGCGCTTCGTAGCCGATGCGCAGCCCACGGGCGCCGGCGTGTTCGCCGAGCAAACGCAAGTCATCGATCAGAATCTGCTGATCGCCGACGCTGTCCGCCGACGCGTTGCTGCACACCAGCACAAGGTCGGTGCCGAGCTCCTGCATCAAATCGAATTTGCGCTCGGCCCGGTCCAGATTACGCTGCAGGCGATCGCGGCGGCAGCCTTCAAAATCGCGAAACGGCTGGAACAGGGTGATGGCGATGCCGAGGTCGGCACACATCTGTTTAACTTCCCGGGGACTTCCGTCGTAGTACAGAAGGTCGTTCTCGAAAATCTCCACCCCGTCGAACCCGGCGGCAGCAATGGCTTCGAGTTTTTCCGGCAGAGTACCGCTCAGGCAAACGGTGGCAATGGAACGCTGCATGTTTCAACTCCCGGTGGAGATCTTGTTAGAGACACTGGAGCTGCCGCAGGCTGCGATCTGTTGATATTGCGTTGAATAAACAAGATCAAAGGATCGCAGTCTGAGGCAGCTCCTGCACAAAGCGTGGGATTCAGCAAATCAGGGGCATGTTCAAATTATTGGCTGCATACCGTCGCACAGCAATTTAAAGTTGTACTACCCGGTTAGTTTTGCGTGCGATTATCGAACACAAAGCCGATTTGGTGAATTGACGATTTTTTGTCCACTGCCCACCATTCGATTCACATTGAGTCCGGACGCGAACCACCGGTCGCAGTGAAATAAAAGAACACCACATAACAAATTCAAGAACGGGTGGAACATATGATTCCTTCACAGACTTCCCGCATGGCGCCAGCCGTGAGCACTGCCACGGGTGGCATTGGCGACAAGATCCGCGGCGCCATGGCCGTCGGCAAGACCCGTTGGGGCATGCTGGCGCTGGTGTTTTTTGCCACAACCCTCAACTACATCGACCGCGCCGCCCTCGGCGTCATGCAGCCCATTCTCGCCAAGGAAATGAGCTGGACGGCGATGGACTACGCCAACATCAACTTCTGGTTTCAAGTCGGCTACGCCATCGGCTTCGTGCTGCAAGGGCGACTGATCGACCGCGTCGGCGTCAAACGCGTATTCTTCTGCGCCGTGCTGCTCTGGAGCCTGGCCACCGGCGCCCACGGTCTGGCGACGTCGGCGGTCGGCTTCATGGTCTGTCGATTCATTCTCGGCCTGACCGAAGCGGCCAACTACCCGGCCTGCGTGAAAACCACGCGCCTGTGGTTCCCGGCCGGCGAACGCGCCGTAGCCACCGGCATCTTCAACGCCGGCACCAACGTCGGCGCGATGTTCACCCCGATGCTGCTGCCGCTGATTCTCCACGTATGGGGCTGGCAAGCCGCGTTCCTGTGCATGGCGGCACTGGGCGGGATCTGGCTGTTGTTCTGGGGTTTGAAATATTTCAACCCGGAAGATCATCCGAGCCTTAAACAGTCGGAACTGGACTACATCCAGCAGCAAGTCGAACCGGAACAGGTCCGCGTGCCGTTCTCGAAAATCCTGCGCATGCGCGGCACCTGGGCCTTCGCCATCGCCTACTCGCTGACGGCGCCGGTGTTCTGGTTCTACCTGTATTGGCTGCCGCCGTTCCTGAATCAGCAATACAACCTGGGCATCAACGTGACCCAGATGGGCATTCCGCTGATCATCATTTACCTGACCGCCGACTTCGGCAGCGTGGGTGGCGGCATCCTGTCTTCGTTCCTGATCGGTCGCGGGATGAACCCGATCAAGGCGCGGCTGCTGTCGATGTTCCTGTTTGCCTGCTGCATCATCGGCGTGGTCATGGCGGCCGGTTCGAGCAGCCTGTGGGTCGCGGTCGCCGCCATCTCTCTGGCGATCGGCGCGCATCAGGCCTGGACGGCGAACATCTGGAGCCTGGTGATGGACTACACGCCCAAGCACATGATGAGCACGGTCTTCGGCTTCGGTGGCATGTGTGCAGCAATCGGCGGGATGTTCATGACCCAGATCGTCGGCCACATCCTGACCGTCACCAATAACAACTACACCGTGTTGTTCACCCTGATTCCGGCGATGTACTTCATTGCCCTGACCTGGATGTACTTCATGGCGCCGCGCAAGATTCCAACCGTCACCGAGTAACGCTCCCCCTTGTAGGGGTGAGCCTGCTCGCGATTGCGCACTGACATCCGGCATTGATGTCGACTGACACACCGCATCGCGAGCAGGCTCACTCCTACAGTTTTCAGTTTCAGCTTCGGCGCTGCTGCCAGGCTGCCGCCAATCCGCTGCAACAGATCACTGCGATGCCCACCACCGTGGTCAGAGTCGGTGTGTGACTGAACAGCAACCAGCCCAACAATCCCGCAAACACGATCTGGCAATAGCCGAACGGTGCCAGCAATGCCGGTGCCGCGTGGCGAAACGCCTGAGTCAGAAACAAATGCGCGGTCATCCCGCAACTGCCCAGCGCCAGCATCAGCACCGCGTGATTCAGCGTGGGTACCTGCCAGAAGAATGGCACCAGGGCACTCATCACCAAGGTGTTGCATAACCCTGCGAAAAAGTTGCTGGTGGTCGGGCTGTCGATCTCGGCGAGCTTGCGGGTCAGCAGTTGATAGAAGCAAAAAAACAGCGCCGAACAGAACGGCAGCAAGATTGCCGGAGTGAACAGTTCACCGCCCGGATGGACGATGATCAACACGCCGACGAAGCCGCAAATCACAGCGATCCATTGGCCTCGCGTCACGCGCTCCTTGAGCAACGGTACCGACAGCGCCGTCACCAGCACCGGCGCAAGAAAGTTGACCGCCGTGGCTTCCGCCAAGGGGATGTACAGCAGCGCAGTGGTGAAAAACAGGCTGGTGCCCAACAGACACAGTGCCCGCACCAGTTGCCATAACGGTCGCTTGGTGCGCAGGACACGCAGACCGGACTGCGGCAGGAAAATCCCCGCCATCAGCAAGGTGTGAACCAGATAGCGGGCCCAGACCACCATGACAATCGGGTAGAACCCGGAGAGATATTTCGACAACGCGTCATGGCTGGAAAACAGAAAAGTCGCCACCACAATCAGCAAGATCCCCTTGAAGGGTTGGTTGACGCCTGAAAGTGGAGTGCTGACGGTCATTGGGTTTCCTTTTCGTAATCGTTCTTTGTGTAGGACCTGCCGAAGACTGCGGTGCACCAGAACGTTGTGTACACGCCGAATGACTGTGGGAGCGAGCCTGCTCGCGAAAGCGGTGAGTCAGGTAACAACAATCTCACTGACAGATTGCATTCGCGAGCAGGCTCGCTCCCACAGGGTTTGCAGCACCGCTTACAGCCGCGCCAACACGGCCTGCGTCGCGGCCATCGCCATCTGCGCCCGCTGCAATCCACTCACACCCTGCTCCAGCAGTTTCACCGTGGGGATTTCCAGGCTCAATGGAAGGTTAGCCGGTAGACCCCGCAACAGCCCGAGCAAGTCGCAATCGCCCTCGCCGGGAAACCGTCGCTCGTTCCGTGCCTGACGCAAGATCTCGGCCATGTCCGTCGGCCTCGGCCCCGCAACATCACACAACTGCGCATAGCGTAAACGCGCGGCAGGCACGCTCGCCAGGTCGGCAAGGGTTGAACCCGAGCGATCAAAATGGAACGCATCCACCAGCACCGCACCGTTTTCGCGCCCGGCACTTTCTACGATACGCGCAGCCTGTTGCAGGTCGCGCGCATCGGTCCACGGCATGAACTCCAGATGCGGATGCAAACTGTAAGGCACTGCCAGATCACATAGCGCTGCGAAGTTGTCGGTGAGCCTTTGCTCGTCAGGATCGTTACCGGCCACCAGCAATTCCGTCGCCCCGAATTCGGCACCGACCGCAAGAATTCGTTCGAAATCAGCGACCACGGTCTGCGCTTTCAGCCGCAGGATTTCCACGTCGAGCACGCCGATACCGGTATCGCGCAGCCGCGCCAGTGTCTGACGACGCAAGTCGGCATCGGCTACGAGCGGGAAGTGATATTCCTCGGGCGTAGCCGGCTCCAGGCGCAAGCCGACATGGCTATAACCGGCGCGGGCCGCAACGTCGACCATGTCCGGCGGCGACAATTCCAGCACGGTCAGGCTGGCCAGGGACAATATTCGATTATTCATGGTCATGCCTCGATCAGTTCAGGGGTGCAGGCGCGGCCAGTGACAGCGGCCTGGTGGATGGCTTCGATCAGCGCGAGCGTGCGCGCCGCATCGGCGGCACTGACCAACGGTTGGATTTCACGCCGGGCCACGCGCACAAAATGTTCCAGTTGCAGACGCAATGCTTCGTCGGCCGTGCAGGATTCCTGCTCCGCCAGCAATGGCTCATGCCAACCCGCATCCGTTTGATCGGCGGAGTAATGCCAACGCTTGAGCTGCGGAATGCTCAAGGCCCCGGCCGTACCCGCGAGCAGATAGCAAGGCTGATCGGCATGACGCGGGTACACCGGATTTTCTCCGGAACTCAGCTCCCAGCTCCACGGCGCCGCAACGGCATCGGAACCGGTCAGCGTGCCCAACGCACCGCCCTCGAATTGCAGCAGCACCGCCGCGCTGTCCTCATTGGCAAAACCGCGCACGGCGTTATCAGTCATCGCCTGCACCGAGCGGACTTCACCGCACAGATGCCGCAACAGATCGAGGTCGTGAATCAAGTTGGTCAACAGCATTCCCGCTCCGGCTTCGCGGCGCCATGGAACCTCGAAATAGCTGTCCGGTTTGCGCAACTGAAACAGCGCCGTGACCAGGGTCAACCGTCCCAGCGCCCCGCCCTTCACCAGCTCATGGGCGCGGACAATCAGCGGGTTGTGCCGACGATGGTGGCCGACCAATACCGGCACACCGGTGCTTTTCACGACGGCGACCAACTCGCGAACCTCGGCGAGATCCACGCCCACCGGTTTTTCCAGCAGCACCGCGACACCGGCCGCCAGACAATCCAGCGCCGTACTGACGTGCTGATTATTCGGATTGGCCACGATGACCGCGTCTGGCCGTGCCTGTTCCAGCATCTGCCGGTGATCGGCGAAATACGCCACGCCCCAATCGGCAGCGAGAGCCGGTGCTTGCGGGCCGGGATCAGCCACGGCGCACAGCGTGGCGTCGGTGAGGGTTTGCAGGTGCCGATAATGTTGCTGGCCCATGGTGCCAGCGCCGATCAGCGCGATTCGCAGGTAGGAGCTCAAGGTGTGAATCCTCTTGTCATTGTTGTAGGAAAGACTATGCCGACAACAATTTAGAACCCGGTTCCACATTCTCCCACCCATCGAACAGAAAACCGTGCGGTCAGCGCACGTTTTCTATCACTGACCGAATCCCTTGTAGGAGCCAGCCTGCTCGCGATGGCGGTTTATCCATCAGCAATGCGGTGACTGACACTCACCTATCGCGAGCAGGCTCACTCCTACAGGGATTGGGGATTATTCAATCTAGATGAACAACTCCGACGCCAGGCTCGCCGCCGACAACTCCTCGGCAAACGTCAACAGCAGCGGCGCCAGTTCATGCAGCCGCGCCCCCGGCATCCGTGCGCTGGGGCCCGCAATGCTGAGCACGCCAATCACCCGGCCATCGCCCGGATGGCGAACCACTGCTGCGATCGCCGACGTACCGACGGCCGAACTTTGCTCGACCCAGGCATAGCCTTGTTCTCGAGCAAGACGCAGGCGTTCAAGCAGTTCGATGTTGGAGCGCGGTGCATTGGGCCCGACACCCACCGGCACGTCGGCCGCCTGGCGCTCGACCAGCGACAACGCCTCGGCATCGCTCATGCACGCCAGCCACGCATGGCCCGACGCGGTATAAAACAGCGGCGCGTCGCGCCCCATGTCCGGATCGTAGCGCAGGCCGGTTCTGGCCCCTTGGGACTTGGCGATCCAGGTCTGGCGCTCACCGTCGATCACCCCCAGGCGTACCAGTTCACCGGTCTCCTGGGCCAGACGATCCAGCACCGGCTGCACGATGTCCGCCCCGCTGCTCGCCAGGTACTGGAAACCCATCGCCACCAGTTTGGTCGACAGTTGATAGCGCAGGGTTTCCGCGTTCTGCCGCACGTAACCCAGGCGGATCAACTCGGCCAACAAGCGGTGAGTCGCGCTTTTAGGGATATCCAGTTGCTCCGCCAGCGTCTGCATCTGCAGCCCGCGCGGATCACTGGTAAGGCATTCCAGCACGCTGAAAACCCGTTCGATTTGACTGCCGGCCATGGTGAAATCCAAATGAAATTTCGCCGATTCTAGAAGACATCCGCTTCAATGAGAAATGTGGAACTGCCTGTTCGATAAACGCCCACTTTGCGCCGGGCAAGTCTTGTTACGCATTGCAGTCCTTGGGTATTTTCTGGAACTCAATTCTAATAACTATCATTGCTGGAGTCGTTTCGAATGTCTGCCGCCCCCGAATTTCCCGCTGTCGATTGCGACGTTCTCGTCGTCGGATCAGGCGCTGCCGGCCTGTCGGCTGCAGTCACCGCAGCCTGGCACGGGCTCAAAGTCATCGTGGTCGAAAAAGATCCGGTGTTCGGCGGCGCCACGGCGTGGTCTGGCGGCTGGGCCTGGGTGCCGTGCAATCCGTTGGCGCGCCGCGCCGGTATCGTTGAAGACATCGAACTGCCGCGCACCTACCTGCGTCACGAACTCGGCGAGCAATACGACCCGGCCATGATCGACGCCTTCCTCACCGCTGGCCCGAACATGGTGACTTTTTTCGAGCAGCACACGGCACTGCAATTTGCCGATGGCAACGCCATCGCCGACATCCATGGCGATACGCCCGGTGCCGGAACCGGCGGACGCTCGGTGATTGCCGCGTCGTATGACGGACGTAAAGCCGGACGCTTGCTCAAGCGTCTTCGTACAACGATGAGAGAAACGTCATTCATGGGCATGCCGATCATGGCCGGGGCCGATCTGGCGGCGTTTCTCAACCTCACGCGTTCGCTGTCCGCCGCTTGGCATGTGACACGCCGCTTCACCCGGCATCTGCTTGACCTCGCCGTGCATGGCCGGGCGATGCAACTGGTCAACGGTGTCGCACTGATCGCACGGCTGGCCAAATCCGCCGAAGACCTCGGCGTGCTGTTGTGGGAATCGGCGCCGGTGACCGAACTCCTGCGTGAAAACGGGCGCGTGACAGGCGCAATGGTCAACAGCGCAAAAGGCCTGATCCGCATCAATGCGCGCAAAGCCGTGGTGCTGGCGGCGGGCGGCTTTGCCAACGACATCGAACGGCGCAAGGCTTTGTTTCCCCATACGCCAACCGGCAACGAGCACTGGGCACTGCCGCCGCTGGCCGTCAATGGCGACGGCTTGCGCCTGGGCGAAAGCGTCGGCGCGCGGGTCAACACCAACATGGTCTCGCCCGTGGCTTGGGCACCCGTGTCGCAAGTGCCTCATTCCGACGGCAGTATCGGCCATTTCCCACACATCATTGAGCGCGGCAAACCCGGGATCATCGGCGTGCTACGCAGCGGCCAACGTTTCGTCAACGAAGCCAACGGTTACTACGACTATGTCAGCGCGATGGTGGCCGCCACGGCGGAAGGCGAAGATGTGGCGTCCTGGCTGATCTGCACCCGTGCTTTCCAGCGGCGCTACGGCCTGGGGATGTCGCGACCCTTCCCTGTGCCCGTGTCAGGTTTTATCCGCAGCGGTTATCTGAAAACCGGTAACACCCCTGAAGAATTGGCGCAGGCCTGCGGTATTGATCCGGCCGGTTTGCGCGCCACGCTGGACGCGTACAACCTCCATGCCCGCAGCGGCGAAGATCCGGCATTCGGTCGTGGCGCCACGACGTACAACCGCAAACAGGGCGACCCGTCCCGGCAACCCAATCCATGCGTAGCCCCCATCGAAGACGGCCCGTTCTACGCGGTAAAGGTGCAACCGGGATGTTTCGGCACGTTCGCCGGGCTCAAGGTCAACCCACATGCTCAAGTACTCGATGCCGAACAAAATCCCATCGCCGGGCTCTACGCCGCTGGCGGCGACATGGCCAGCATCATGGGCGGGCACTATCCGGCGGGCGGCATCAACATCGGCCCGGCACTGACTTTCGGTTACATCGCCGCGCGGCATATCGCCGGCGCCACGCCTTTCGAACAGGAGATCGACCATGCAGCACATCGTTAACGCCCAGGGTTTGAACATGCCGAAACTCGGCCTCGGCACCTGGCCGATGCTTGATGACGAATGCACCCGCGCCGTGGAGCAAGCGCTGGAACTGGGTTATCGCCATGTCGACACGGCAGCGGCCTACAACAACGAGGACGCCGTCGGACAAGCCCTGGAGAACAGCCCGACACCCCGCGAGCAGATCCACCTCACCACTAAGGTCTGGTGGGATCAATTGCAACCCGACGCCATGCGCCACTCCCTGCAACGCAGCCTCAAAGCACTGCGCAGCGATTACGTTGATCTGTTCATGATCCACTGGCCGAGCACCGACTGGGATTTGCCGCGCACCCTCGACACCCTGGCCGAATTCAAGGAACAAGGGCTGGCGCGCAATATCGGCGTGGCGAATTTTCCGCTGCCGCTGCTGCGCAAAGTTGTCGAGGAATATGGCATTGCTCTGTCAGCCATTCAGGTCGAGTACCACGTCTTGCTCGGACAAAACGCCTTGCTCGATTACGCCCGCCAACACGATCTGGCGCTGACGGCCTACACACCGCTGGCGCGCAACAAGGTTTCCGAGGTTCCGCAGATCCGACAGATCGCCGAGAAACACGGCGTGCTGCCCACCCAGGTCGCCTTGAAATGGCTGCTCGATCAGCCCAACGTCGCCGCGATTCCCAAGGCCAGCAGCAAGGCCAATCAAATGGCCAACCTCGCCTCGCTCAAGGTTGAACTCGACGATGACGACCGCGCCCTGATTGCGGGACTGTCCAAGCGTGAACGCCAGGTCAGTCCGGATTTCGCTCCCGTATGGGATGCGTTCGACCGCTGATCGACTTACGCGGCCTTACACATCTTTCCTGCAGCGTTTTACCGCTGCGGTTATTCATAGGCACGGCAACCGCCGATCAACCGATGAGAGACCGCAGCAATGCTATGGAACAAGGCACGACGCAGCAGCAACGTAAATGACACACGCGAGGGCAAGGATGCCCGCACCTCTAAAGGGAAAGCGCTGGCCGCCGGATTCGCGGCGTTTACCCTGGCCGGGATGGGCGTTTATTCGACACTGGCGATTACGCCCGAGCAGGGCGACATCCTGACCGAAGATCCCTACCGCCAATTTGTCGAATCGATACTGGGTGATACCGAAGACACCTGGAAACAACTCTTCGCGCAAACGGGTCGCCAGTACAACGCCCCTTCGCTGACCCTCTACAGCGATGGCGTCTCTTCCGGATGCGGTTACGCCGGTGCCGGCAGTGGCCCTTTCTACTGCCCGGACAATCGACAGCTCTACCTCGACCCGGAATTTTTCGCACAGATGGCCCGGCGTTTTGCCTTGGTCGGCGACTTCGCCCAGGCCTACGTCATCGCCCACGAGGTCGGGCATCACGTACAGCTGCAATTGGGCCTCTCCGCGCCGTTCGATAAAGCCCTCGCCGCACGTGAACGGGTTGCAGGCGATGGCGGCCTCGAAGTGCGCGCCGAATTGCAGGCCGATTGCCTGGCCGGGGTCTGGGCGCATCATGCGCAACAGCGTCTGGACTGGCTGGAACCCGGTGATATCGAAGAAGCCTTGAACGCCGCCACGGTGTTTGGCGACGACTATCTGCAAACCGCGCAACAGCAAACCGTGCGCCCGGACACCTTCAGTCACGGCACGTCGCAGCAGCGTTCACGCTGGTTCACGGCGGGCTTCGATAGCGGCCGGATTGACACCTGCGATACCTTTGCAGCCACGTCGCTGTAAGCTTGTCGCCACGCCACAGAACCGCCGTGGTTAAAGGCTGTCTGACGATCGGACTGGCGCCACTCCTGCACACCAGCAACACTCATCACCACGATCAATCAGAGGATTCCCACATGCTATGGAAAAAAGGCCGACGCAGTGACAACGTCGTCGACGCCCGTGGTGATGACATGGGGGGGGGTGGCGGAATGCGCTTCGGTGGCGGCAAGGGACTTAGCCTGACCGCCATTGTATTGATCGTCGGCATCGGGTGGATCACCGGCCAGGATCCGCTGCAGATCCTCGGCCAACTGACCGGGCAAATGACCGAGCAATCGGCACCGGCCAGTTCGCAAACCCGTCAGGCACCGCCGGCCAACGATGAACAGGCCGAATTCGTGCGGTCGATCCTCGGCGACACCGAAGACACCTGGGGCCCGATTTTCCAGCAGGCCGGTCGCCAATATAAGGATCCGACCCTGGTGCTGTTCAGCAATCGGGTCAACTCGGCGTGCGGTTTGGCGACCTCCGCCACCGGCCCGTTTTATTGCCCGGCGGATCAAAAGGTCTACCTCGACATGGCGTTCTTCCAGGAAATGGCCCGGCGCTTCTCCGCCGCCGGCGATTTCGCTCAGGCCTACGTGATCGCTCACGAAGTCGGACACCATGTGCAGACGCTTCTCGGGGTTTCCGCGAAAATTCAGACGGCTCGCCAGCAAGGTCGGCAGATGGAAGGCGATGGCGGTTTGCTCGTGCGCCAGGAACTGCAAGCCGATTGCCTGGCGGGCGTCTGGGCCAACCATGCGCAAAAACGTTTGAATTGGCTGGAGCCGGGCGACATTGAAGAAGCCTTGAATGCCGCCAACGCCATCGGCGACGATCGCTTGCAGCAACAGGGTCAGGGCCGCGTGGTGCCGGACTCCTTCACTCACGGTACGTCGGCGCAAAGGGTGCGCTGGTTCAAAACCGGATTCGCTCAGGGCCAGGTCGGCCAGTGCGATACCTTCGCGGCGAAAAACCTGTAAATGCATAAATGGCTGTTGGCTTTACTGATCATCGGCAGCACCGCCCAAGCTGCCAGTTTCGGCGTGGACGCCATCAGCCCCGGCCGCCTGCAATTGAAGTCTGGGGAAATGGCCGTGGGCATCGGTGCCGCGCCGGAGAAAATCGAGCGGATACTGATCGTCATCCACGGTCGCTTGCGCAACGCCGAGACCTATCGCAAGAGCGGTGAAAATGCTGCCGCCCAGGCCGGCCAGGCGGCGAACACGCTGGTGATCGCTCCGCAATTTCTCAATGAAAGCGACGTCACTCTCTACTCATTGCCACCCACCGTGTTGCGCTGGCGAGGCAATGAGTGGATGGGCGGCGGCTTATCCACAGGCCCGCAGCCGCTCAGTTCCTACGCTGCGCTGGACGAAATCGTCGCCCGGGTCAGCGACCGCAAGCAATTTCCGGACGTGAAGCAGATTGTCATTGCCGGCCACTCCGGTGGCGCGCAAGTGGTACAGCGCTACGCCCTGCTCGCTCAGGAACAACCGGCGCTCAAGCAAAATGGCATTCGCCTGCGTTACGTGGTGGCCAATCCGTCGTCCTACGCCTATTTCAACGAACAGCGGCCAGTGGCCTTCGATCACGCGCAGTGCCTGGGTTTCAATCGTTGGAAATACGGCCTGGTGGATCCGCCGATCTATGGCGGTGGGCAATCGCCGACGCAACTTGAAAGCCGTTACGTCAAACGCGAGGTGATTTATCTGTTGGGCCAGCAGGACACCGACCCGCAGCATCCGGCACTGGACAAAAGCTGTGCCGCCGAGGCGCAGGGAAGTTATCGACTGGAGCGCGGCAAGTTGTATTTTGGCTATTTGCTGCGTCGCCATCCCCAAGGGGTCAATCAGCGGCTGGTCGAAGTGCCGGGGGTCGGGCATGACGGCGACGGGATGCTGACCTCGCCGGAAGGTCAGAAAGCGTTGTTTGAGTGAATAGGCGGTGGCCGGTCTGACGCCACATCTCTTAAGCCGTCACCATCCGCCGCAACTCGACACAATCGCGCGCATGCCAGTCCGTCAGCTCCGGCCAGGGATTGTCCGGCAGATTCACCAGCACCGTGTGCGTCCCCGCCGCCCGACCGCAATCCAGATCAAAGCGATAATCGCCGACCATCACCATGTCGCCGGTCGGCACATTCCACGCTTCGGCCAGTTTCAACAATCCACCCGGGTGCGGTTTGGGCGGTGCTTCGTCGCGGCCCAGAATGTCATCCACTGCAAAGCAGTCCGCCAGCCCGATGGCCTCCAGCGTTACATGCGCCAACTCGCGGGCATTGCGGGTGAGGATGCCGAGGCGATAACCGCGCCCGGCCAGTTCACGCACCAGTTCCACCGCGCCGGTGGCCGGGGTCGAACCGAGCGCCAGATCGCGCTCATGCTCCAGCAACCACGCGTGTTTGGCAGCGGCTTCCTGCGCTGGCAATGCAGCGAGATGGGTGAGGATGTCGTCCTCGGGCGGGATCGCCAGCGCCACGCGAATCGCGGCAAAGTCATGCACGGCGACGGTCAGGGTGCCGTCCATGTCGAACACCCAATGGCGCACATCGCTCAGGCTCATGCCCAATCCTTGCGATGGCGGATCAAACCTTCCTGCGTCACCGAGGCCACCAGTTGCCCGGCGCGGTTGTACACGCTGCCACGGGAGAAACCACGGGAGTTGCCGGCCCACGGGCTGTCCATCGCGTAAAGCAGCCAGTCATCGGCGCGCAGGTCATTGTGGAACCACAACGCATGATCGAGGCTGGCGACCTGCATGTCCTTCTGCCAGACCGATTTGCCGTGCGGCAGCATCGACGTGGTCAACAGACCGAAATCCGAGGCATAGGCCAGCAAGTATTTGTGCAACGCCGGGATATCGGCCAACGCACCATCGGCGCGGAACCACACGTATTTCACCGGATCGGACGGCTGCGGGTTGTACGGGTCTTTTTCAGTGACCGGGCGCACTTCGATGGGTTTCGGGCATAGCAGTTTTTCACGCATGTGCTCGGGAATCAGGTGGGCGCGTTGCTGGGTCAGTTCCAGCTCCGACGGCAGGTTTTCCGGGCCGACCACTTGTGGCATCTGGCTCTGATGCTCGAAGCCGGCCTCGTCGTACTGGAACGAAGCGCTGCACGTGAAAATCGGGTGACCTTTCTGGATCGCCGTGACGCGGCGGGTGCTGAAACTGCCGCCATCGCGCACGCGATCAACCGAATACACCACTGGCAACTTGGCGTCGCCCGGACGCAGAAAATAACCGTGCATCGAATGCACATGCCGCGCTTCTTCAACGGTCTGACTGGCCGCCGACAGCGACTGCCCGAGCACCTGACCACCAAACAACTGACGGAAACCCAGATCCTGGCTGCGGCCACGAAACAGGTTTTCTTCGATCGGTTCCAGGGTCAGCAGGTCGACCAGATCTTCCAACACTTGGCTCATTCAGACTCTCCTCACACAAAGCAATGCCGCGCAGTCTTGGCTGCGGCGGCCCATTCAGGTTCTGGCACGGGCCAACATGCCGGCCATTGTAACCGTCCGTGGGGGCTTATCCATGCAAGGTTTCCAGCCATTGTTCGCGGGTGATGCGGTACAGCACGTGTTGACGCAGCGGGTGATCGGCGGGGAGCTTCGGATGCTCGAAGTCGTCACTCAGGTCGTGATGCATGCCGATCGCCTGCATCACCTTCTGCGACGGCAGATTGGTCTGGCTGGTGAACGAAACGACTTCTCTCAACGCGATCCGGTCAAAGCCGCAGCGCAGAGCCGTCCACGCCGCTTCGCTGGCATAGCCCAACCCCCAGTGCTCTTTCGCCAGGCGCCAGCCGATTTCCACTGCCGGCGTGAACGGCGCGTCGAAACCGACCACGCCGAGTCCGGTAAAACCGATGAACTGGCCGGTGTCTTTGCGCTCCAGAGCCCACAAACCGAAACCGTGCTCGGAAAAATGCCCGCGCACCCGACCGATCACGGCGGCACTTTCAAGGCGAGTCAGGGGTGCCGGGAAGTAACGCATCACCTGCGGGTCGGCACACATGTCGGCAAACGCCGGCAAATCCTCGTCCTGCCATTGGCGCAGCAGCAATCGCGCGCTTTCCAGCTCCAGAATCGGTTCCATCCTGTTCCCCCGTCGTATGCCGCCAGTCTATATCGCTGATAGGATCCTTCATTCCTTCCTGCATCCTTGCGTGAAATCGCCATGCTGCCGTTGATCTACCACGAAGATTACAGCCCCGAATTTCCGGCGGATCACCGCTTTCCCATGGACAAATTCCGCTTGCTGCGCGACCACCTTGTCGACAGTGGCCTCACCCGTGACGCCGATTTGTTGCGCCCTGAGTTGTGCCCGCCCGACATCCTCGCCCTCGCCCATGACCGCCGTTATATCGAACGCTATATGAGCGGCGAGTTGTCTCGCGAAGACCAGCGGCGTCTCGGTTTGCCCTGGAACGACGCCTTGGCCCGACGCACGGTACGGGCGGTCGGCGGTTCGCTGCTGGCGGCGGAAAAAGCGCTCCAGCACGGCCTCGCCTGTCATCTGGCCGGCGGCACTCACCATGCGCATTACGATTACCCCGCAGGTTTCTGCATCTTCAATGACCTGGCGATCATCAGTCAGTTCATGCTGCAAAGCGGTCGCGTGAATCGGGTGCTGATTTTTGATTGCGACGTGCATCAGGGCGATGGCACCGCGCGCATCCTCCACGATACGCCAGAGGCGATCACCGTTTCCCTGCACTGCGAGAAGAACTTCCCCGCACGCAAGGCGCAAAGTGACTGGGATATTCCGTTGCCCAACGGCATGGGCGATGCCGACTATTTGAACGTCGTCGATGACGCGCTCAACTATTTGCTGCCGCTGTATCAACCGGATCTGGTGCTGTACGACGCCGGTGTCGATGTACACAAGGACGACGCCCTCGGTTATCTGCAACTGACCGACGCAGGCGTTGCCGCCCGGGATGAAAGCGTCATGCGCCATTGCCTCGGCCGCGACATTCCGGTGGTCGGCGTGATCGGCGGTGGTTACAGCAAGGATCGCCACGCCCTCGCCCGCCGCCACGGCATCCTCCATCACAGTGCGCAGCGGGTCTGGCAGTCATCGGGTTGTCATTGAGGTGTGCTGGTTACCCACAATGGCTGTGGAACCGCCTGTGGATAACCTGAGTGAAAAGGACTAGAACCCACGTTATTCAATGCGTACAGCCTGACGGTGATTTTTTGATCAGCTCTGGAATCCACCCTGGATTTGTGTGGGAGCTGCCTTGCCAGCGATAGCCACGTGTCAGTCAACGTGATTGCTGCTGATCCGCCGCCTTCGCTGGCAAGCCAGCTCCCACAGGTTTAGTGGTCGGCTGTTAGAATGCGCGGCTTATCCCGCCATACCGCAGCGCATGCCATGACCCAGACTTCCGCCCCTCTCTCCGCCCACGTCGCCATCATCGGCGGCGGCCCCGCCGGCCTTATGGCCGCTGAAGTGTTGAGCCAGGCCGGTGTGCGCGTCGATCTGTACGACGGCATGCCTTCGGTGGGCCGCAAATTCCTCCTCGCCGGGGTCGGCGGTATGAACATCACCCACTCCGAAGCGTACCCGGCGTTCCTGTCGCGCTATGCCGAACGGGCGCCGCACATTGCGCCACTGCTGCGCGGTTTCGACGCCGATGCGCTGTGCCAGTGGATTCACGACCTGGGTATCGAAACCTTCATCGGCAGCTCCGGCCGCGTCTTCCCCACCGACATGAAAGCCGCGCCGTTACTGCGTGCCTGGCTCAAACGCCTGCGCGACAGTGGCGTGATTATCCACACGCGCCACCGCTGGCTGGGTTGGGATGAATCCGGCGCATTACGCATCGACAGCCCCGACGGCGAAAAAACCATAACACCCGACGCCACCCTCCTCGCCCTGGGCGGCGGCAGTTGGTCGCGCCTGGGGTCGGACGGTTCGTGGATGCTGGCATTGGAGCAACGCGGCGTAGGACTGGCGCCGTTGCAGCCAAGTAATTGCGGCTTCGAGGTGCAAGCCTGGAGCGATTTGATGGTGAGCAAATTCGCCGGCGCGCCCCTGAAAAATATCGCCATCGGTTTGAACGACGATATCCCGCGCCTTGGCGAATGCGTGATCACCGCCACCGGGATTGAAGGCAGTCTGATCTATGCGCTATCGGCCCCGATCCGCGAGACGATCAACCGTAATGGCGCGGCGGTGATTCACATTGATCTGCTGCCGGGCAAGCCTGTGGATAAAGTGCAGGCGGCACTGAGCAAACCCCGTGGTTCAAGGTCGATGGCCAAGCATTTGCACAGTCAGATTGGCATCGATGGGGTGAAAGCAGCGTTGCTGCGCGAACTGACATCCGCCGAGACGTTTGCTGATCCCGCCGCGCTGGCCCGGGCGATCAAGGCATTGCCGCTGACGCTGGTCAAAACCCGTCCACTGGACGAAGCGATCAGCAGTGCCGGCGGCGTAACGTTTGAGGCGATGGACGAGCGCTTGATGCTCAAGGCATTGCCGGGCGTGTTCTGCGCCGGGGAAATGCTCGACTGGGAGGCGCCGACCGGGGGTTATTTGCTGACAGGGTGTTTTGCCAGTGGACGGGCGGCGGGGTTGGGAATGTTGGATTGGCTTAACGGCAGCGGCAAGCGTTGAGCTTTAAGCTACAAGCTAGCCGCTCTTGACTTGCAGCTTGCAGCTTGCAACTTAAAGCTGCTTTTAAGGCTTCTTCTTACGCGGCCCGGTGTTGAACACCGGTACTTTTCGCACAGGCTTGATCGCCGTTTCCGGCGCTGGCGTATCACCGCTGTCCACCCACTTGCCCAGATTGCGCTTGCCGCCACCACCCGACGCCTTTGGCTTCTTCGGTTTCTTCGGCTTCTTGACAACCTGGCCACTGGCATCGGTATCCGGCACACGGTGTTCAGGTTCGAAATCCGGTTCGTTCTGACGTTTCAAGGTCTGGCGCGTCAGCATTTCGATCGCCGAGAGCATGTTCACTTCATCGGCGCACACCAATGAGATCGCTTCCCCGGTGGCGCCCGCACGGCCCGTACGGCCGATGCGGTGGATGTAATCTTCGGCCACGATTGGCAGGTCGAAGTTGACCACCAGCGGCAAGTCTTCGATATCCAGACCACGCGCCGCCACATCGGTGGCCACCAGGATCTGCACTTCGCTGAGCTTGAACCGATCCAGCGCACGCTGGCGCGTGGCTTGCGGCTTATCGCCGTGGATGCCGTCGGCATTGATGCCCAGACCCTGAAGTTTTTCCACCAGCGCGTCCACGCCATTGCGGGTCTTGGCGAACACCAGGACTTGCTTCCACTTGCCCTTGCGCATCAAGTGCACGAACAGTTCAGCCTTGCGCTTCTTGTCCACCGTCACAATCCATTGCTTGACGGTGTTGGCGGCGACGTTGCGCGGGCTGACTTCGATGCTCAGCGGGTCGTCGAGCATCTGCCCGGCGAGCAGGCGGATGTCGTCGGAGAAGGTCGCGGAGAACAACAGCGTCTGACGCTTCTTCGGGAGTGCGCGATAAATGTTCGCCAGCTCTTCGGAGAAGCCCAGGTCGAGCATGCGGTCGGCTTCGTCCAGCACCAGGGTTTGCAGCTGATTGAACTTCAGCGCTTTCTGACGGAACAGGTCGAGCAAACGCCCCGGCGTTGCAACCAATACGTCGACGCCACCGCGCAGCTTCATCATTTGCGGGTTGATGCTGACGCCGCCGTACACCGCGTAGGTGCGCAATGGCAGGTTTTCAGCGTATTGGCGCACGGCCTCGTGGACTTGCTCCGCCAGTTCGCGGGTCGGCACCAGAATCAGTGCGCGCACCGAGTTGGCGGCGACTTTCGGCCCTTCCATGGACAGCAGCTGCAACAGCGGCAGCGCGAAACCGGCGGTCTTGCCGGTGCCGGTCTGGGCTGCTGCCATCAGGTCGCGACCGGCCAGAACTGCTGGAATGGCTTGCGCCTGAACCGGCGTCGGGGTCTGGTAGCCGAGCGTCTCAAGGGAGCGCAGCAAGGGTTCGATCAGGCCAAGGGTGGCGAAAGTCATGGAAGTACCGTAGGAAAATTCAGCGCGATTATGCGAGACGAGTTGTAAACAGGTGTGCAATGACGCGCAGTTTACCCTAATTCACACGGGATTCTTCCGGCATGGCCGTCACGACCGCCGGCTTCGTCCGACGCCACTGCGGCAAGCCGATCAACACCACGGCGCTGATGATCACCAGCATCGCCAGTGCTTCCTCGATGCCGATGGTCTCGCCGACGAACACAATCCCCAGCAACACCGCCACTGCCGGGTTGACGTAGGCATAACTGGTGGCCGCCGCCGGGCGCACATGCTTGAGCAGATACATGTAAGCGTTGAAGGCGATGATCGAGCCGAAGCCGATCAGGTACGCCAGCGCCAGCCAGCCTTCCAGCGGCGGCATCGCTTGCAGGTGCTCGCCGCTGAGCGCGCTGCCGACCAGCAATACGACCCCGCCGACGAGCATTTCCACGGCACTGGCCATCGCGCCCGCCGGCAGCGGCAGATGTTTGCTCCACACCGAACCGAAGGCCCATGACGCCGCCGCAAAGATCAGCAATGACGCGCCCAGCGGACTCGATTGCAGGTTGGAGCCCATGTTGAGCATGGCGATCCCGATAATCCCCAACACCACGCCCGCCCATTCGAGTCGCGTATTGCGCGCCCCCCAGAAATAACCGCAGAGCAAGGTAAACAGCGGCACTGTCGCCACCGCCAACGCCGCCACACCCGATGCCACCCCGGTGTGCTCGGCCACACTCACCGCGCCGTTGCCGAAACTGAGCAGCAAAATCCCGATGATCCCACCCGCCTTCCACTGTGCCCAAGTCGGCGCCGGCGCCCCGCGCCAGCGCAGGAAGGCGTACATCAACGTCCCGGCAATCACGAAACGCACGCCGCCGAGCATCAACGGCGGCCAATATTCAACACCAATGCGGATCACCAGATAGGTCGACCCCCAAATCACGTAGAGCGCAAAAAACGCAGCAATCAACGGTAAGGGAAAACGGCGCAGGCCAGACATGGGGCGACTCGGAATCAGGGCAGGAAGACCGGACATTCTAAAAAGGCCGACGCCGAAAGATAAGGAACAAAAGCGGTAAATCCCGCCGGTACAGATACGCTCCTACGAGATCAGCGATACCGCTGCAAATGCTCCGCTACCTTCGCCGCCGGTACCTTCTGCAACTTGCACAACAGATCATGGTTCAGCTCACGCACCCCATGCTTCTGGCGCAGTTCCCCCGCCAGATGCGCCATCAGGTTGGCCGCCATTTCGGCATCGGCCATCGCACGGTGAGCCTGGCCGGTGTGAGGCAGGCGGGCGAACGTGGTGAGGGTGCCGAGTTTGTGGTTCGGCGCGGCCGGCATCAGTCGGCGGGCCAGCAGCAGCGAACAGGCGAAGTTTTGCAGGCGGGTGCGTTTGATGCGGCCCAGTTCGAAGTCCCAGAATTTCTGGTCGAAGGAGGCGTTGTGAGCAAGCAGTGGCGTGCAGCCGACGAATTCGTTGACTTCGTTCATCACCCATTCGGCCGGCGGCGCGGTGCGCAGCATGGCGTTGCTGATGCCGGTGAGTTGTTCGATGAAGGCCGGGACGCGTACGCCAGTATTCATCAGGCTTTGGTAACGCTCGACGATGCGGCCGTTTTCCAGCATGACCACAGCGATTTCCGTCGCGCGGCAGCTGCTGTTCGGTGACAGGCCAGTGGTTTCAAAGTCGATGACTGCGATGCGTTCCAAACCGGTTCAACTCCGTTCGTTCATTCAATTTTTAAGCAGCAACGCGCCTTCGATGGGCACATAACGGCTGGCGGCGCGGATCAGCGAGTTGGCGGTCAGGCCGGGCACGCCGTATGCGACGGCTTGTACGCCGTGCTTGGTGATGATGCGTTCGAGCAGCATGTCGAAATCGCCATCACCGGAAGCCAGCACCACTTCGTCGACGTGATCGGCCGCGTCCATGATGTCGAGGGTAATACCCACGTCCCAGTCGCCCTTGGCCGAGCCGTCGCTGCGCTGGATGTAGGGTTTGAGTTTTACGGTAAAACCGAGGTTGCGCAGGATCTGCTGGAACTGCTGCTGCTTGCTGTCGCCGCGATCGATGGCGTAGGCGTAGGCCTCGACGATCTGGCCCTGTTTGCTGATATCCGCCCACAACGCCGCATAGTTGAAGTGACAACCATAGGCCTGACGCACGGTGTAGTAGAGGTTCTGCACGTCGGCGAACACTGCGATTTTTTTCACCGGAGTTCCTGTGGGCGCGCTTGCGCATGAGCCGGATCAGGCGCCTTGCCCGAAAAGGCGCCCAGTATGCCAGTCCACAGGAGGATTACGCGAATCATCGCCCCGGAGCGCTCGGGCGCTCCGGACGAATGGCGGGTCAGACGTAGGAATCGTCGTCGCCGAAGAACGATGAGTTGTCATCGCTGTAGTCGGCGTCACTGAAGCCGCCCTGGTCGTTGTTGAAGGTATCGTTGCCGGCCATGCGCTGGTCGTCGCCCCAGCCGCTGTTACTTTGGTCATTGACCTGGGCCGGCTCTTCCTTGATCACTTCGACGATTTCTTCAGGCGTCTGATTGTGATGAAACAGGCTGCTGATGCCTTGCGCCAGCATCACGCCACCCGCTACGCCGGCCGCTGTTTTCAGCGCGCCACCGAGGAAGCTGTTGCCACCCGCTGGCGCCGCTTGCTGCTGTGGATAATTGGGCGGCGGTGCGCCGAAGTTCTGCTGCGGCGCAGGCGAGCCGAAGCTCGGACGCGCCGGTTCACGCCAGCCGCCGGTAGATGCCGGCGCACTCTGGCTCGGCGCCGGGCGCGAGCTGCCACCAAAAATGCTGGAAAGGAACCCGCCGCCGCTTGTCGCGGGCGCAGGGTTTTGCGACTTGGTCGCTTGCAGTTCGGCCTGCAATTGCTGGACTTGCGCCGACAGTTGCTTGTTCTGTTCATCGAGGCTTTTGAGGGCGGCCTCTTGCACCAAAATCGCCTGGGTCATGAAATAACCTGCCGCCGGCTGGCGCGTCAGGTGTTCCTTGATCCGCGTCTCGGCCTGGGCGTCGCGCGGGGCTGCCTCCGTTTCGGCTTGTTGCAGACGGGAAAACAGTCCATCGATCAGGGTTTGTTCTTCGCTGTTCATGGCGACCTCGTAGATTGCCGGAGATAACGGTGCCCTCGCCCACGTTTGAGCAAGGTGCCCGTCCGTAATGGAGGCTGCGACAGAATGTTTCAATGGCCTTTACCGAACGTTTACGTTTGCGCCCTGCCCCGCTTCATCGGTTAAAGTGGGCGCCTGCTTTTGACCTGCGATACCGACCCATGAAAGTCTTGGATGTCCTGCGCGACTCGTTGTATTTCTTCAAACGCAATCTGGGCCAGATCGTTCAGTTGTGTCTGCCGCTGGTGATTTTCGAAGCGGTGCTGCAGCGAGTGGTGGAGCATTCCAGCGGCCCGGACAACTATTCGGCTATCACCGTCATCGTCGGGTTGCTGGTGTATCCGCTGTACACCGGCGCGCTGATTCTGTTTCTCGATGCTCGCACCCGGGGCGAATCGCCACGCAACCGTGATCTGCTGGCGATGGCTGCGACGATGTGGCCGCGTTTCGCCGTGCTGACGGCGCTCAACACCTTGCTGATCCTGCTCGGGCTGTCGTTGTATTTCCTGCCGGGTTTATACCTGATGGTCACCTTGGCGTTCGGCGAGTATTTGCTAGTGCTGCGGGGTTTCGGCCCGTTACAGGCGATGAAAGAAAGTCTGCGTCTGAGTCGTGGGAATTTTCTGCGAATTCTGGTCTGCATTCTGTGCGTGATGATCCCGCTATGGCTGCTCAAGGGCGCGACCATGGAGATTTACCCGGAGCCACAACACCCGCTGCTCGCCGTGCTGATCGACAGTGCCCACAGCTTCCTGCAACTGTTCACCGGCGTAGTGCTGTTCAGATTGTTCATGCTGATCAGCGAACGGCCTGACATACAGGACAGAATCGTCTGACCGCGCCGCGCTTGGGCTACGACACTGCCGTCAGGTATGCTCGGGGCCACTTTCTGTAACGCTAATAAGCCGAGCCATGACCCGTCTACTGCGCTACACCGTGTTGTTCGTATTGCTCGCCATCGCCGTGACTGGCGCATTGATCTACAGCCTGACCTGGCGCCCCGATGCCAGGGAAACCTTGCCGGTCAGTTGCGCCGCGCAATCCCCCACGCTGGTGTCGGGCCAGGCGTTGAAGGTCATGACCTGGAACGTGCAATATCTCGCCGGCAAGCGCTATGTGTTCTGGAACGACCTGGCCGGTGGCAACGATGAAGCGCCGACTCTGGAAGACATGGCCTTCAGCCTCGACGAAGTGGCGCGAGTCATTCGCGATGAAAAACCTGACGTGGTGTTGTTACAGGAACTGGATGACGGCGCCAAGGCCAGCGACTATCAGAATCAACTCAAATTACTGCAGGAGCGGGTCGCCGACCTGTACCCGTGCAGCGTCAGTGCCTTCGACTGGAAAGCCGATTTCGTCCCCGAGCCGCACATCTACGGCAGCGTCGGCCGACAACTCGCCACCCTCAGCCGCTACCGCATCGAACATGCCGAGCGTGTGCAACTGCCGGTGGCCTCGAGCAATTTCATCAGCCGCCAGTTCCAGCCTAAAAATGCCTTGCTCGCAACCACGCTGCCACTGAGTGATAGCGGGCAACTGGTGGTGATCAATACGCACCTGGAGCGGGCCAGCCAACCGAATGACGACACGTTGCGAAACCAGGTGCAGGCCATCACCAAGGTGCTCGACAAGTACGAAAGCCAAGGCACGCCATGGTTGATCGGCGGCGACTTCAATCTGTTACCGCTCGGCCAGTACCGACGCCTGTCCGCCGAACAACGCACGCCCTATACCGCCGACAGCCCGTTGCACCTGCTGTGGGACAAATACCCGATGATCCCCACCAACAACGAAGCGAGCGGCGCCGACCGCGCAGACTGGCTGACCCACTACCCCAACGACCCCGGCCTCAACGGCCCGGATCGCACCGTTGATTATTTGTTTTACAGCCTGAAGATCAAACGGATCGAGGCGACGGTGCGGCAGGACGATACATTGCGGATTTCCGACCATCTGCCGGTGATTGCGCGGTTTTTGTTGCCGGCGACGCCATAGATCAAAAGATCTTCAGCTCTTACGCGGTTTGATCCGGGCGGTGGCCTCGGCCACCAGCGGATCATCCGGCCAGTAATGTTTCGGATAGCGCCCTTTCAAATCCTTCTTCACCTCGGCATACGTGCTGCGCCAGAAGTTCGCCAAATCCTGGGTCACCTGCACCGGTCGCCGCGCCGGCGACAGCAGATGCAACTTGACCACCTGCCGTCCGCCGGCAATCCGGGGTGTTTCGGCCAAACCAAACAATTCCTGCAAACGCACCGCAAGAATCGGCGGGTACTCGCTGTAGTCCAGGCGAATCGATGACCCGGACGGCACGCTCAGATGATGCGGCGCCAGTTCATCGAGCTTCGTCGGCAACGGCCAGGGCAGCAGGTTGCGGACGATGCTCGACAAGTCCAGGTTGGCGAAGTGGCTCAAGCGCGAGACTTTACCGAGATACGGCATCAGCCAGTGTTCAAGGTTTTTCAATAACGCGGCGTCACTGACATCCGGCCATTCACTGTCGCCCTGATCGAGTTGCCGCAGCAACGCCACCCGCGCCTGCCACTGACGCAGTTCCGGCGTCCACGGCAACAGTTCCAGACCCTTGCGTCGCACCAGATTGACCAACGCCTGACTGCGCGCGGTTTCATCGAGGCCGGTCAGCGGTTCGCGGCTGAGCACCAGTTCGCCGACCTTGCGCTGGCGTTCGGCACGCAGCACGCCTTCGCGTTCGTCCCAGTCCAGTTGATCGACGCAATGCACTTGCTCGGCCAGCACCGAATCGAACAACGCCGGATCGAAATCCGCCGCGAGGTAAATCCGCTCTTCGCGCTGGCCCTGACGACTGCCGAGATCGGCGATGACCAGCCATGGTTGTTTCATCAGGCTGTCGGCCTCGGCGAACAGCGCGGCGCGACCGTTGGCGAGTCGATACTCGGCGCCACCGGCACGCCGTTGCTGGGCGACGCGATCCGGATAGGCCAGCGCCAGCAAGGCACCGAGCCAGCGCGGATGATCGGGATCCGCCACCGCCTCGCTCGGTTTGCCCCTCAGGTAGCCGCGATATTGCCGCGCCAGTTGTCGCGCACGCTGCACGCCACCCTGAGCACCGCGCCCGGCCCGCTCTTCGCCGGACAACAACACCAGACGACTGTGCAGATCCGCGCCGGCACCACGCAAAATGTCGCGTTCGCCGAGTAACGCGGCCACATCGCACGCCATCGTCGCCAACCCCAACGCCTGGCCACGCAGCAACAAATGAGCGATGCGAGGATGGGCCGGCAGTTCGGCCATCGCTTGACCGTGACGGTTCAGGGTTTCACCGTCCATCGCGCCGAGCCGCGCCAATAGATCCTGCGCCTGTGCGTAGGCCGCTGCGGGCGGCACGTCGAGCCAGACCAATTGATCAGGCGTCACGCCCCAACGGCCGAGTTGCAGAGCCAGTCCGGCAAGATCCGCCGAGAGAATTTCCGCGCTGCCGTAAGCGGCGAGTTGTTCGTGCTGATCCTGCGACCACAGCCGATAACACACGCCTGGTTCCAGACGTCCGGCCCGACCGGCGCGTTGGGTGGCGCTGGCCCTGGAGATGCGTTGAGTATCGAGGCGAGTCATGCCGCTGCCCGGATCGAAACGCGGCACCCGCGCCAGCCCGGCGTCGATCACCACGCGCACGCCATTGATGGTCAGACTGGTTTCGGCAATGTTGGTGGCCAGCACGACTTTGCGCTTGCCCGGCGGTGCAGGATCGATCGCGGCGCGCTGTGCATTCAGATCCAGCTCACCGTGCAACGGACACAACAGCACATCGCTGCGCTCGCCCAAGGCGTCGGCGACCTGTTGATGGACGCGGCGGATTTCGGCTTGCCCCGGCAGGAACACCAATAGACTGCCGGTTTCATCATTGAGCGCTTCGAGCACGGTTTGCGTTACGCGCTGGTCGATGTATTCGCCGGGCTGAAACGGTCGCCCCCAGCGCATCGTCACCGGGAACATCCGGCCTTCGCTGCGCAGGATCGGCGCGTCATTCAGCCGTTCGGCCAGGCGCTCGCCTTCGAGGGTGGCGGACATCAGCAAAATCTTCAGCGGCTGTTCATCACGGAACAGCTCGCGCCCGTTCAGACTGAGCGCCAGCGCCAGGTCGGCGTCGAGACTGCGCTCGTGGAACTCATCGAAGATCAGCAGCCCCACGCCTTCCAGCGCCGGGTCATCCTGCAAGCGCCGGGTGAGAATGCCCTCGGTGACCACTTCGATGCGGGTGTCGGGGCCGACCTTGCTGTCGAGGCGAATGCGATAGCCGACGGTTTCACCGACCTTCTCGCCCAACTCGCTGGCCAGCCGTTCGGCGGCGGCACGGGCGGCGAGACGGCGCGGTTCGAGCATGAGAATGGTCTGCCCGGCCAGCCAGGCTTCGTCGAGCAAGGCCAGTGGCACGCGGGTGGTTTTACCGGCACCGGGCGGCGCTTCGAGCACGGCTTCGTGGCGTGTCGCCAACGCTGCACGCAGGGCGGGTAAAACTTCATCGATTGGCAGAGAGATCATGCTGGCTCCAAAACAGATCGCCGAGTATAACGGCGAACTGCCGAGCGTTCGTCAGGGTCTTAACTTCACACGACGACGCTTCGTTTTCAGATGACTCAGGAGATTCACCATGCGCATTCCCTTTCGCCTGATTGGCGGTGTACTGGTCGCCACCCTGCTCACTCAAGTGACCGCGTGCGGCTCGATTTTCTACCCGGATCGCCGTGGCCAGATCGACGGCAAGATCGACCCGGCCATCGCCGTGCTCGACGCCGTGGGCTTGCTGTTCTATATCGTTCCAGGCCTGATTGCGTTTGCCGTGGACTTCGCCACCGGCGCCATCTATTTCGAACCGGGCCACACCGCGCAGGTTGATCCGGCCAAGCTCAAGCAAGCCATTGGCCCGGATGGCCAGGTCGATAACCTGAAATTGCAGGCAATTCTGGAAAAAGAGCTTGGCCGTGATCTGCCGCTGGACGATCCGCGCCTGATCCAGCACAAGGGCAGCACTCAACAACTGGCCATGTTCGGCCTGCAACCGGCCGCTTAATTGCAAGAAGGAACTCGCCCCGCCATGACTGCAAGCACCGAACACGCCCGCCTCCTGCGGCTGGCAACCCGCGCCTCGGTGGCGGTGGCCTGCACGCTGATCGTCGCCAAAGCCATCGCGTGGTGGCTGAGCGGTTCGGTGAGCATGCTCGCCGGCCTCACCGACTCGGCCCTTGATGGCGTCACCTCGATGCTCAATCTGCTGGCGGTGCATTACGCCCTGCGCCCGGCCGATGACGATCATCGTTACGGACACGGCAAGGCTGAATCACTGGCCGGCATGGCTCAGGCGTTGTTCATCGGCGGCAGTGCGGTGCTGATTGCCTTTCAAGCGTTCGAGCGTTTGAAAGATCCGCAGCCCCTCGGCGCGCCGTGGATCAGCATTGGCGTGATCGTGTTTTCCCTGTTACTGACCTTGGCGCTACTGATGCTGCAGCACAAAGTCATCAAACAGACCGGCTCAAATGCCGTGCGCGCGGACTCGCTGCATTACCGGTCGGACATGCTGCTCAACGGCAGTATTTTGATTGCGCTGGTGCTGGCCGGATTCGGCTTCCATCAACTGGATGCGTGGTTCGGCCTGGCAATCGCCGTGTACATTTTCTGGAGCGCCATCCAGATTGCCCGGGAAAGTTTTGCCGTGCTGATGGACGAAGAACTGCCGCCGGACGTCAGCCAGCACATGCTCGAACTGGCTTGCGCCGTACCGGGCGTGCTCGGCGCACATGATCTGCGCACACGGATCTCGGGCAATCACTGGTTCGTGCAATTGCATCTGGAACTGCCGGGCGATCTGACGCTTTCCGTCGCCCACGGCATCAGCGATCAGGCCGCCGCCGCCATTCACGCCGCCTACCCACGAGCCGAAGTGCTCGTACACGCAGATCCTGTAACGACAGCTATGAGTGGCAAGCTGCAAGCTTCAAGCTAAAAGCTTGCAGCTCATGGCTGCTGTTATTCGACTCTATAACCGCGACTGGCCAGGCAATTGCCTTGGGCCTGACGATACGCCTGCACCACTTCGGGCGCCGGTTGGTACGTCGCGGTGCGCGGGTTGAAGCCGCTTTGCTGGACGGCGTATTGATAGCACTCGTAACCGTCACGCTCGACCTGCTCCGGCGACTGGCCGTTGGCCGGGTAGGCAACCACGTCGTAGCCGTTGCTGGCCGGTTGCTGTGGCTGCTCGACCGGTGGCTCGACGACCACGTAATCCTGAGTCGATTCCTGATAGGCGTAATAGGATCCGGCGGCGAGGAACAGCAGCGAGCCGCCGATCCACACTTCCCGTGAATAATCCGGCAGGTATTGCACGCGGATGCCTCGTGGCGGTTGCACCACGACATAGCGCGGGCCTTGCGGGCGATACCAGTAGCCACCGGAGAAGTAGTAATCCTGGCCGCGATACGGCACGCGGTAGTCGCGATCCGGGAAACGGTCAATCACATGACCCGGGCGATATTGCGGCCCGGGGCCCCAACCATTGCCGTGTCCGTCGGGGCGCCCGGGCCAACGGTTGTCATTGGGCCGGTTGTTGTAGCCGGGACGGGTGCCGGTCTGCCATTGCTGGTTGTTATAGCCGTTCTGCGGACGCTCGTCGCGATAGTAGCCCTGGCGCGGTTGCTGGGTCTGGCGCACGGCGTCGGGGCGTGGGGAAATCGGCAGGTCATTGGCCGGCAACTGCGGCGGTGGCGGCGGCGAGCGCACCGGGCTGTTATCCAACGCCGGGCGTGGCTGGTTCTGCTTGTGCGGCTGATTCTGCCACTGGCCGTTGTTGTGCTGTTGGCCGTTGGGTTGCTGACCGTTGTGCTCGAACTGGCGGCTGTTATCGCCCCGGATGATTGGGTTGTCCTGCGGGCGCGGCTGATTATTACCGCCATGGCCCTGATGATTGCCCTGATGATCCGGCCCGCGCCCGCCACCATTGGGGCTGCGGTTCTCGGGATCGTCGGCCAGTGCTTGCGCACTGATGCCCACACACAGCAAACCAACACCGGCCAGACGCCAGATGCGCGACTTCATGCTCTTCCTCACTGCGGATTAGGCTTGTAGCTAAGACCGGAAATCTGCTCACCGGGTTCTGCACAGGTTATCAGTCGCGCCACCTATTTATTGAGGGCGCTTTTGTTCCCGGTATAAAAAACGCGCGCAAGAAAAAAGGGAGACCCGTCGGCCTCCCTTCTAGAAAACTGCGTCCTGGCTCGACGCTTTTGACGTCGGCTCACCTCACGCCGTCTTGTGGACAGTGTGCAGCTCGGGGGCCGGCACGTCCCCGGTGGGGGCGGCGGCCGCGGCGGGCCTGATTGGGCGGGCCGCAGTGGACTGTGTTACCGAGCAGTGATTCTGGTGATGATAATAGGCCCGTGGCTGCGACAGAGGATTGCGAAGATTGCTGAAATAAACACCACTTGCGCAATTTTTAACCCTGGATAGATAATCCGCCGCAATAGATACAACAAAGGCCTGATTCATGAGCAAGCTTGACCGTTATGACCTGAGCATTTTGGCGGAATTGCAACGCGACGCCCGCATCTCCAACCAGGAACTGGCCGAACGCATCGGCCTGTCGCCCTCCCCCTGTTCGCGCCGGGTCAAGCAACTTGAAGATGACGGCTACATTTCGCGGCAGGTTGCGCTGCTGGATCGCAAGATGCTCGGTTTGAGTCTCACGGCTTATGTGTTGATCGGCATGGATCGGCATACCCCGGAGCGTTTCGAGAACTTTGAGGCGGCGATTCGGACGCTGCCGCAGGTGTTGGAGTGCAGCCTGGTGACGGGCGTGGATGCTGATTACCAGTTGAAAGTGGTGGTGCCGGACATGGATCACTACCAGAAATTGCTGCTCGGGCATTTGACCCGGATTGAAGGCGTCACCAGCGTGCGCTCGAGTTTTGTGTTGAATCAGGTGCTCAACAGTACTGAATTGCCGCTGACTCATTTGCGCAGCTGACCAGCTAAATCCTTGATGACTGATCGTTCCCACGCTCCGCGTGGGAATGCATCCTGTGACGCTCTGCGTCACGATTTACAGCACTGTTTCTGTAGGCACTGCCGAAGGGGGCCGTGCCGAGCATAGAGCGACGCAGGTCAATGTGCCGCCGCCAGCCGCTGGCGTATACTCGCCGGCCTTCTATTCAGTCCCGACCGAGCCGGAGATACCCGATGGATCCTGCTGTATTTGAAGAGTGGATGATGACTGGCCTGGTCAGCATCCTGATCATTTTCATGGGTTTCATCGTCTGGGATCTGGCGAAGAAGTCCAAGGCCGGGCGTTTCGGCTCGTTCATTCTGTTCTTCGTACTGGGTCTGGGGATCGCGGCGTTCATCATCAAAAGCGTGGTGATCGGCCTGATCGAATCCGGTGCTTTATAAGCGCGCCGGCACTTCCTTCCACTGGCCCTGATCCAGCCCTTCGATGGTCCATTCGCCAATCCTGACCCGCACTAGCCGCAACGTCGGCAGCCCGACCGCAGCGGTCATGCGTCGTACCTGACGATTGCGCCCTTCGCGAATCACCAACTCCAGCCAACTCGTCGGCACGCTTTTGCGAAAGCGAACCGGCGGGGTACGCGGCCAGAGTTCCGGTTCGTCCAGTTGCCGGGCCTCGGCGGGCAAGGTCATGCCGTCATTCAGTTCGACGCCATCGCGCAAGCGCTGCAATTGCTCCGCGCTCGGCTCGCCTTCGACCTGCACCCAATAGGTCTTGGCCAGTTTGTGCTTCGGATCAGCGATCCTTGCCTGTAACTGGCCATCGTTGGTCAGCAGCAGCAAACCTTCGCTGTCGCGATCCAGTCGGCCGGCCGGGTAAATCCCGGGGATGTCGATATAGTCCTTGAGCGTCGCCCGCCCTTCACCGTCGCTGAATTGCGTCAGCACATCGAACGGCTTGTTGAACAGGATCAGTTTTGGCTCCGCCGGCGGCGCCTTGGCGACACGGCGCGGGGCAGCGGACGGAGGTTTCGTGGCGGGGCGGCGGGAAGCTGGACGCGAGGGACGGGACATAAGCAAGAGAACATCTAACGGTCAGGGCTGACAATGCTAGTGCCCCGACCGCCAAATGACCACGACAAACCGTTAGCGGAACGGCGGTTCGTCGAAGCTGCGCAGTTTGCGCGAGTGCAGCGAGTTGAGTTCGGTGCGCAGCAGATCCACCGCTTCGATGCCGATCTTCAGATGTTGGCTGACTGCACGCTCATAGAAGGCGTTGGCCGAGCCCGGCAGCTTGATTTCGCTGTGCAGGGGTTTGTCCGAGACGCAGAGCAACGTGCCATACGGCACCCGCAAGCGATAACCCTGGGCGGCGATGGTGCCGCTTTCCATGTCTACCGCCACCGCGCGGGACAGGTTGATCAGCGGTCGTTCCTGCGCCCAGCGCAGTTCCCAGTTACGGTCGTCGTAGGTCAACACGGTGCCGGTGCGCAGGCGTTTCTTCAGGTCATCGCCCTGATCGCCGGTGACGTTCGCCGCCGCTTGCTGAAGCGCAAGCTGCACTTCGGCCAGCGCCGGGATCGGAATGTTCGGCGGCACGACGCGATCGAGAATCCCGTCGCGTCGCATGTACGCGTGAGCCAGCACGTAGTCGCCGATGGTCTGCGACTGACGCAAGCCACCGCAGTGGCCGATCATCAGCCAGCAATGCGGACGCAGCACAGCCAGGTGGTCGGTGATGTTCTTGGCGTTGGATGGGCCTACACCAATATTGACCAGCGTCACGCCGTGACCATCGCTGGCGATCAGGTGATAGGCCGGCATTTGATAACGGTGCCAGACCACGCCAGCGGCAATCGCCGAGGCTTCGCCGTGATCCATGCTCTTTTCGATGATTACATTGCCCGGCAACACCATGCGCACGAAACGCGGATCGCTGCGCAACTGCTCCAGCCCATGGACGATGAACTGGTCGACATAACGGTGGTAGTTGGTCAGCAGAATCCACGGCTGCACATGGCGCCAGTCGCTGCCGGTGTAATGCACCAGTCGCCGCAGGGAGAAATCGACCCGCGCGGCATCGAACAACGCCAGCGGAAGTGGATCGGTGTTTTCCCAGTCGTAGAGACCATCGGCGATGCCATCGGTGGCGGCGGACAGGTCGGTGCTTGGGAACACCCGCGCCAGCACGGCGGCGGTCACGCCGGAGCCGGCCAGTTCATCGCCCTGCTCGACCACATATGGATACGGAATGTTCTGCTGGCTGACGCCGACTTCCACCGTGACAGTGAAGTCGTGCATCAACGGCGTCAGCTGTTCGAGCAAATATTTGCGGAAGGCTTTCGGGTGAGTGACGGTGACGCTGTACGTGCCTGGCAGTTGCACCTTGGCGTAAGCGCGGGTGGTCTGCGGGACTTCGCCCTGGCAATGGTAGGTCAGACGCAACTCGGGATAACGAAACTGGGCACGCTGCTCCGCGTCCGGCTCGACGCGATCCTTGAGGTAGCGCTTGAGCGCCTGGTTCAGCGCCGTGGTGGCCTGTTCATGCAGCTCGGCCAGACGATCCACAGCTTGTTCGGCGGTTTGAACAACGATAAACGCTTCGGTCACGATCAGCTTCCTGTGTTCTGACTTGCAGGGCTTCATCTTGCCTGCATCGTGGCGTGACGGGAACAGTGGCGTTGTGGGTGCACACAAATCTTTCAGACAACTCGAATCCCCGTGGGCTGGGGTCAAAAACCCTGTGGGGTTGAGCGGGCGACGATGGCTTCGATGTCCAGCCCACGCGGCAATGCGCCGTAGACTCGACCGTTACCGGCCAGACGACTGGCAATAAACCCGTCGCTGACCGCCGAGTTACCTGCCTCCAGCAACAGCTTGGCCTGCAAGCCCAGAGCAATGTCTTCAGTCAGTTGCCGCGCGCGGTATTGAATGTCGCTCGTGTCCTTGAAGGCCGCCTGCAATTGCTGAATGTGCGCGGCCAGTCGTTTGTCGCCATGGCCATCGCCCAGTTCGGCGAACAACACATCGAGCACGCCCGGCTCTTTCGACAAGGCGCGCAACACGTCGAGGCATTGCACATTACCGGAACCTTCCCATGTCGAATTCACCGGCGCCTCACGATAAAGACGCGGCAGGATGCTGTCTTCGACATAACCGGCGCCCCCCATGCATTCAGCCGCTTCGTTGATCATTCCCGGTGCGCGCTTGCAGATCCAGTATTTGCCCACCGCCGTCACCAGCCTCGCGAACTGCGCTTCGTGGCGATCATTCAGATGATCCAGCGCCTTGCCCATGCGCAAACTCAAGGCCAGCGCTGCTTCGCTCTCCAACGCCAGATCCGCCAGTACGTTTTGCATCAGCGGCTGCTCGCCAAGCAGCTTGCCGCCGACCTTGCGATGGGCGCAGTGATGGCTGGCCTGAGTCAGCGCCTGGCGCATCAGCGAACTGGAACCGACCATGCAATCGAAGCGGGTCATGGCGACCATTTCGATGATAGTCGGCACGCCGCGCCCTTCTTCGCCGACCATCCACGCCAGCGCACCGCGAAATTCCACTTCGCTGGACGCATTGGATTGATTGCCGAGTTTGTTTTTCAGACGCTGGATGTAGAACTGATTGCGCGTGTCGTCCGGGCGATGGCGCGGCAACAGGAAGCAGGTCAAACCCTTGTCGGTCTGCGCCAGGGTGAGAAAGGCATCGCACATCGGCGCCGAGCAAAACCATTTATGCCCGACCAGTTCATAGGCCTGGCCCGGGCCGCCGGCGCCGACCGGATACGCCTTGGTGGTATTGGCGCGCACGTCCGTGCCGCCCTGTTTTTCGGTCATCGCCATGCCGATGGTCACGCCGGCCTTGTGCGCCATGCCGACATTGCGCGGGTCGTATTCGGTGGCAAGGATTTTCGGCAGCCACGCTTCGGCCAGGTTCGGTTGCAGGCGCAGGGCCGGCACGCTGGCGAAGGTCATGGTCAATGGACACCCGCTACCCGCCTCGGCCTGGCTGTGCAAATAAGTCATCGAGGCGCGAGCGACATGGGCGCCGTCCTGCGGATGAGCCCACGGCAGCGACGTCAAGCCGTGTTCGACGGCGGTGCGCATCAGCTCGTGATACGCCGGGTGAAACTCCACCAGATCGATGCGATGGCCGTAACGGTCGTGACTGGCGAACACCGGTTTGTTTTGATTGGCGAGAAACCCGGCTTCCATCAGCGGTCCGCCGGCCAGCGCGCCGTAAGCATCGATCCGCGACTCGGCCCACCCGGCGCCGAATCGCCGCGACCATTCCTGCAGCGGCACATCGATGCGATACAGGTTGGTGCCGTCCAGCGACGGCGGCTGATTGGTGACTTCGTGGGTTTCGGCAAATTGATGCAGGTTCATGACAGGGCTCCTCGATCGGCCAGGGAGTCAGTTAAGCACCGCCGCCCAGGCCAATCAAAGTGTCATATGCGCCTAATTGGCGGCGCTTTCGCCCTGTGTAAATCCAAGAACCCGTCGCAGCAGCATCGTCTGCAAATCTTCGAACTTCACCGGTTTATTCAAATAATCGATTAATGCACCGGTCGCGCCGTACTCCCGCTCCGCACTCGGCACAAGCATGAGCACCGGCAAATCAGCGCAGCCCGGGAGATCACGAATCTGGCAGCCCAGCGATGCGCCGTCCAGTCCAGGCAAGTGGCAATCGATCAGAACGGCGTCGTAGGTTTCGCGCTGCAAGCAACCGATGGCCGCCGCACCACTGTCGACGCTGCGCACGCGGAAGCCGAGCTTGAGCAACATGCCGCGCAGCACCAGTTGGTTGACGCTATTGTCATCGACCAACAGGACGGTGCAATCCTGCGGCTCGCGCATACTTGTGCGGGCATTCGCCGCCGTCGGCGCAGGTTCAACCACTGGCAATTCAAATTCGACATCCAGCTGAAAACGACTGCCACGGGCCGGCTCGGAGCGATGCGTGAGTTTGCCGCCGAGCAGTTCGACCAATTGGCGACAGATCGCCAGACCCACGCCCAGGCCGCCGTATTCACGGGTCATCGAACCGTCGAGCTGGAAGAAACGCTGATACATCGTCGCCTCCCCGAGGTCGGTGAAACCAATGCCGGTGTCGATCACCGCAAATGACAGCGCCATGCGATTGTCCCCGGCCGGTCTGCCGGTCACGCGCAAGGCGAGGCCTCCGACGCGGGTGAACTTGATCGCGTTATCCAGCAGGCACTCCAGGCATTGCGCAAGCTTCGCGCTGTCACCGTACAAGCGATCCGGCAGGGTCGGGAGCACGTCGACTTTGAAATCCAGCGACTTGCCGGCGGCGTTGCCGTCGAACTGCACGCGCAAGGCTTCGACCACTGCGCGCAGGCTGAACGGTCCCGGTGTCGCTGTTAGCTTGCCGGCCTGCAATTCGGTGAGGGTAAGAATGCCGTTAACCATGCGCATCATGTCCCGCGCGGATCCGGCGGCGGTCTGCTGGTATTGCTCCAGTTCCGGATCCATGTCCACGGTTTGCATCAACTCCAGCGAGCCGATCACACCATTCATCGGCGTGCGCAATTCGTGGGTCAGGGTCGCGAGAAATTCATCCTTGAGCTTGTTGCCGTGGGCCAGTTGCTGGTTGAGCACTTCGAGTTTCTGGCCCGCGTCATAGAGGATTTTCGCCTGCTGCTCGCGCATGGCATTGATGCGATCGGCCAACGCCAGGGACAACAGCGCCACTTCGATGGCCGAGCCGATCTGGCTGGCGTACATCGTCAGGAAGACGTTCGGCAGCAAACCCAGCACCATCAGCGTGTTGACGATGCCGCCGAGCAAAAACGCCGACCAGGCAATAATGAAGTACCGCGCCACGCGCAAGCCACGCCACCAGGCCAGAATGCCGGCCGCGTAAATCACGACCGTGAATGTCAGCGCCAGCGTCGTTGCCAGGCGCAAGGCCAGCGCATAACTGGCCATCAATGAAAGACCTGCCACCAATGCCCCGAAGGCAATCAACGCGATCAACAACCGGTCGAGCCAACGGCTGTGGTTTTTGGTCTGCAGAAAGCTGCGGGCAAACTGGCTGCCGAACAGGCCGGCGCAGCCAATGAAAAACGGCGTGGAAGCGTTCGCCCACCACGGGTTATTCGGCCAGAAGTATTCCACCGCCGCACCGTTCACCGACAATTGATAGAGGCCGAACGAGGCAATGTAAAAGATGTAATAGAGATAACTGGTGTCGCGCACGCTGAGGTAGATGAACAGGTTGTAGACCAGCATCCCCAGCAGCACGCCATAAATGATCCCCAGTACATAAAGGCGTACGGGTTGGTCTTCCAGATACGCAGTGCTCGACCAGAGCGTCACCGGCGCCTGAATCGACCCTTCGCTGGACAGTCGCAGAAAAGCGGTCTGCTGCTGATCGGGCTTGAAGGCCAGGTCAAACAGATAGTTGTTCTGACGAATCTCGCGACTGGCGAACGGCAAGGCATCGCCGGTCTGGCGCACCAGTCGATAAGCGCCACTGGCGTCGGGCAGGTAAAGGTCAAGGTGATCGAGCGGCGGATAGGCCAGCTCCAGCAACCAGGTGCGCTGGGCCGACGGATTGCTCGGGCGATAATGAAGATCGATCTTCAGCCAGAACGCCGATCGCGAATAGCCGGCATTCAACGTGGCGTTGGGATTGGTTTTGAAATTACCGGCCGCCGCTTGCGCGAGGACGTCGCCAATGGTCGCCTCACCGCTCGTGTCTTCGAACACTTGCAGGGAACGACCCAAGGGCAGGCTCTGAGTGAATTCGTCAAACTCGACGGCGCTTGCAAACAGGGGCAAGCAGAACAACAACATCAACAAATAGCGCATTGAAGCCCCAGCGTGGCCTGTCCGGTTGTGTCAGGAAGCCCCCCATTTCCCTTGAGTAGACATAAAACCGGTATTACCCGTTATTGGTTTGGATCCAGACTAGCATAGCCGTTGGTGGCCATTGAGCACCATTGAAAATTTTACTTTGAGGCCTCTAGAACGGGCGTTCCAGACAAGAGACACGCGCTAGAGCTGTTGGCTTGGTCAGAATTTGTCGCGACCGGCCATTAAAAGATCGCAGCCTGCGACAGCTCCTTGTATCTCGACTATCGCCCCTGACGGAGCGATAGTTCTCGACTGATCATCGAGGGAGGGATCTGGAAGCCGCGCAGCTCCTTAGGCTTTTTGCCTGCAATGTAGATGGTGCTCCATCCC